>NZ_FMHV01000002.1:2860162-4290243 GCF_900091465.1 Micromonospora rhizosphaerae
CGGCGTGGCCTACCTGCTGCGCGACGAGACGGGGGAGGAGCCCACCGAGGAGCCCTTCCACTTCCCCAACGGCCTCACCGACATGGTGGAGTTCCTCGCCCCGGCCGGCGACCGACCGGTCTCCGGCACCCTGCTGGTCACCGGCGAGGGCACCTACCGGGAGAACGCCGCCGACGCCAACGGTGTGATGCAGTCCAACGTGCAGCGCCGGGCCGAGGTCGAGGTCGCGTTCCGCTGGGGCACCGGCTACGAGCGCACCGTGGAGTGCTTCACCAACACCATCCGCAACGCGCACGGCGGCACCCACCGCAAGGGCTTCGAGCGCGCCCTGGTCCGCACCCTGGCCGAGGCGGCCCGCAACACCCGCGGCCTGCTCAAGCCCAAGGAGGACGCGCCCACGCTGGACGACGTCCTGGAGGGGATGACCGCGGTGGTGCACGTGCGGATCCCGGAGCCGCAGTTCACCTCGCAGACCAAGGACGAGCTCTCCACCGCCGGCATCACCAAGGTGATCCAGGGTCTGGTCGAGCAGCACCTGAAGAGCTGGCTGGAGGACCGGAAGACCAGGGCCGAGGCCCGCACGGTGCTGCAGAAGATCGTCGACGCGGCCCGGGTCCGGCTGACCCAGAAGCAGCAGAAGGACGCGGCCCGACGCAAGACCGCCCTGGAGGGGGCGTCCATGCCGGCGAAGCTGGTCGACTGCCGCGCGGCCGGCATCGACCGGAGTGAGCTGTTCATCGTGGAGGGCGACAGCGCCCTGGGCACGGGGCGGCTGGCCCGGTCCGCCGAGTACCAGGCGCTCCTGCCCATCCGGGGCAAGATCCTCAACGTGCAGAAAGCCAACCTCCAGCAGGTGCTGGACAACGCCGAGTGCGCGGCGATCGTGCAGGTGCTCGGCGCCGGCTCGGGGCGCACCTTCGACCTGTCGGCGATGCGCTACGGCCGGGTGCTCATCATGGCGGACGCCGACGTGGACGGCGCACACATCCGGACGCTGCTGATCACGCTCTTCGCCCGGTACATGCGGCCGCTGATCGAGGCCGGCCGGCTCTACGCCGCGATGCCACCCCTCCACAAGATCACCACCAGGGGGCGCAACCCGGAGACCTTCTACACCTACACGCAGGCCGAGATGGCGGCGACCGTCCGCAAGCTGGAGAAGGCCGGCAAGCAGATCGTCACCCCGATCCCGCGATTCAAGGGTCTCGGCGAGATGGACGCCGACGAGCTGTGGGAGACCACGATGAACCCGGCCACCCGGTCGGTCCGCCGGATCACCCTCGACGATGTCGATGCCGCGGAACGGATCCTCGACCTGCTGATGGGGGAGAAGGTCGAGCCGCGCCGCAACTGGCTGATCGACTCGGCCGACCTGGTCGACCGGGAGGCGATCGACGCATGAACACGTTCGTTCGAGGGGAGCGCTGAGCGATGGCACGCCGCAAGGAAACGAAGGTCGACCACTCCGCGTTCGACCAGGCCGGCGCTCGGGTTATCGACAACTCGCTGGTCGCCGAGGTCTCCGACTCCTACCTGGAGTACGCCTTCTCGGTCATCCACTCCCGGGCCCTGCCCGACGCCCGGGACGGCCTCAAGCCGGTGCACCGGCGCATCCTCTGGTCGATGTACGACTCGGGTTTCCGCCCCGACCGGTCGCACGTCAAGTCGGCGCGCGTGGTCGGCGACGTGATGGGTCGCTACCACCCGCACGGCGACGCCGCGATCTACGACGCGATGGTCCGGATGGCTCAGGACTTCTCGCTGAACGTGCCACTCATCGACGGGCATGGAAATTTTGGAAGCCCAGACGATGGACCGGCAGCCGCGCGTTACACCGAGGCCCGGATGTCCCGGGAGGCCATGCTGCTCGTCGGTGAGCTGGGCGAGGAGACCGTCGACGTCGAGCCCAACTACGACGGCTCGCTGACCCAGCCCACCGTGCTGCCGGCCGCCTTCCCCAACCTGCTGGTCAACGGCGCGTCCGGGATCGCGGTCGGGATGGCGACCAACATGATCCCGCACAACCTCGGCGAGGTCGTCCAGGCCGCCCGCTGGCTGATCAACCACCCGACCGCCACGCTGGACAAGCTGATGGAGTTCGTCCCCGGCCCGGACCTGCCCACCGGCGGGCTGCTGCTCGGCCTGGACGAGGTGCGCCGGGCGTACGAGACCGGGCGCGGGGTGGTCCGGATGCGCGGCCGGGTGGAGATCGGCCCGCTGGAGGGCAGCCGGGGTCGGCAGGCCATCACCGTCACCGAGCTGCCGTACGGCGTCGGCGCGGAGAAGGTGATCGCGGCGATCACCAACGAGGTCAACAAGACCAAGCGGCTCACCGGCATCGCCGACGTCAAGGACCTGACCGACCGGGAGAACGGCACCCGGCTGGTCATCGAGTGCAAGGTCGGGGTCAACCCGCAGGCGCTGCTGGCCGACCTCTACCGGCTCACCCCGCTGGAGCAGTCGTTCGGCGTCAACAACCTGGTCCTGGTCGACGGCCAGCCGCAGACCCTGGGGCTCAAGGCGCTGCTGGAGGTCTTCCTCGCCCACCGGTACGAGGTGGTGACCCGGCGCAGCTCGTACCGCCGCCGCAAGCGCGAGGAGCGGCTGCACCTGGTCGACGGCCTGCTGATCGCCCTGCTCGACATCGACAAGGTGGTCAAGCTGATCCGGGGCAGCGAGGACGCCCAGGCCGCGAAGGACGGCCTGATGCGGCGGTTCAAGCTCTCCGAGATCCAGGCCACCTACATCCTGGACACCCCGCTGCGTCGGCTGACGAAGTACGACCGGCTGGAGTTGGAGGCCGAGCAGGAGAAGCTCCGCAAGGAGATCGCCGAACTCTCCACCATCCTCGACGACGAGAAGGTGCTCCGGAAGCTGGTCTCCGACGAGCTGGCCGCCGTGGTCAAGCAGTTCACCACCCCGCGCCGGACCACGCTGGTCGACGGCGACCTCAAGGAGGTGCTGGCCGCCTCCGCGCCGGCCGGGCCGCTGGAGGTCGCCGACGACCCGTGCCAGGTGATCCTCTCCGCGACCGGGCTGGTCGCGCGGACCGCGGCCGAGTCCGAGGAGGCCGCCGAGGGGCGTCGGCGCAGCGGCCGGGTCAAGCACGACGCGGTACGCGCGGTCGTCCATTCGACGGCCCGGGGCCGGGTGCTTCTGGTGACCAGCGCCGGCCGGGCGTTCAAGATCGACGTACTGCCGCTGCCCGTGCTGCCCGAACAGTCCGGCACGGTCTCGCTGCGCGGCGGGATGTCGGCGGCCGAGCTGGTGCCGCTGGAGCCGGGCGAGACGGTGGTGGGCCTGGCGCCGCTCGGCCCGTCCGCCGAGGGCTCCCCGGGCCTGGCGCTGGGCACCCGGCAGGGCGTGGTCAAGGTCTGCGCCCCCGAGTGGCCGGTCCGCTCCGACGAGTTCGAGGTGATCTCCCTGCGCGAGGGGGACGAGGTGGTCGGGGCGACCTGGCTCACCGACGGCGCAGAGGCGCTGACCTTCATCTCCTCGGAGGCGTCCCTGCTGCGCTACGCCGCGTCCGTGGTCCGGCCGCAGGGCATCAAGGGTGGCGGCATGGCCGGCATGAACCTGCCGGCCGGGGCGCACGTGGTCTTCTTCGGCGCGGTCCGCACCGACGATCCGGGGCACGGCGAGCCGATGGTGGTGACCTCGACCGGGGCCACGGTCAAGGTGACGCCCTTCGCCGCGTACCCGGCCAAGGGGCGGGCGACCGGCGGGGTGCGCGCGCAGCGGTTCCTCAAGGGGGAGACCGACGTGGTGGTCGCGTGGGCGGGGCCCCGCCCGGTGGGCGCCACGGCCAACGGCGAGCCGGTGGAGTTGCCGGCCGCGGATCCGCGCCGCGACGGCTCCGGCTTCGCCGTCCTGCTCGGCCCCACGGTCATCGGCCACCTGGTCCAACGCGACTGACCCCGGTCGCTCTCGCACCCGCGGCGCCCCGGACCACCGGTCCGGGGCGCCGTGCGCGTCGATCATGAAGTTATTGCCCTCCTCCACGGCGTGTCAGGGCAATAACTTCATGATCAACGGGGCGGTTCGGGGTGGGGTGGGTCAGAGTTCGGGTTCGGGGCCGCGGCGGGTCTCCGGCGTGGTCCCGCGGAGGCGGGCGATCAGGCGCATGCCGTGGTAGATCACCAGGGCTGCGCCGGTGCCGAGGGCGATGCCGTTGAAGGAGAGGTCGCCGGCGGTCAGCGTGTAGTTGGCGGCGCCGATGATCACTGCAACGGCGGCGGTCATCAGATTGACCGGGTCGTGGAAGTCGACCCGGTTCTCGATCCAGATCCGGGCGCCGAGGACGGCGATCAGGCCGTAGAGCGCCGTGGTCGCGCCGCCGAGCACCCCGGCCGGCACGGTGAGGATGAGCGCGCCGAACTTCGGGCTCAGCCCGAGCAGCACCGCGGCCACACCGGCCACCCAGTACGCCGCGGTCGAGTAGACCCGGGTCGCCGCCATCACGCCGATGTTCTCCGCGTACGTGGTGGTGCCGGAGCCGCCGCCGGAGCCCGCCAGCACGGTCGCGATGCCGTCGCCGAGGAACGCCCGGCCCATGTCCTTGTCCAGGTTGCGGCCGGTCATCGCGGCCACCGCCTTGACGTGCCCGGCGTTCTCCGCGATCAGCACCAGGACCACCGGGATCACCAGCACCACCGCCCGGAAGCTGAAGCTGGGCGTGTGGAACACGGGCAGCCCGAACCAGTCCGCCTCCTTCAGCCCGGTCACCGCCTTGGGGTCGAGCTGGCCGAGGAGGGCGGCGAGCACCCAGCCGACCACGACGCCGAGCAGGATGGAGAGCCGGGCCAGGAAGCCCCGGAACAGCACGGTGGCGAGCAGGATCGCGACCAGCGTGACCACTGCGATCAGCGGCTGGGCCCGCACCCCGCCGTTGCCACCACCGTCCCAGGCCACCGGCGCGAGATTGAGACCGATCAGCGCCACGATCGCGCCGGTGACCACCGGCGGCATCAGCGCGTCGATCCACCGGGCGCCGGCGAGTTGCACCACCACGCCGACCAGCGCCAGCGCGGCGCCGGCCACCAGGATGCCGCCGAGCGCGGGCCCGATGTCGCCGCCGGCCTTCGCGGCCAGCACCGGCGCGATGAAGGCGAACGACGAGCCGAGGTACGACGGCAGCCGGTTGCCGGTGATCAGCAGGAACAGCAGCGTGCCCAGCCCGGAGAAGAAGAGCGTGGTGGCCGGCGGGAAGCCGGTGATCAGCGGCACGGTGAAGGTGGCGCCGAACATCGCGACGACGTGCTGCACGCCGACGCCGACCGTACGTGGCCAGGAGAGCCGCTCATCGGGGTGGACCACGTCGCCCGGTCGGATCGACCGGCCGTCGCCGTGCACCCTCCACGGCGACCAGCGGGAACGCGGTTCGGTGGGGGACTGGGTCATGGCCTGCCCTTCGCGTCGTCAGGTGACGGGGGCGGTGATCGACCCTGAGAGTTGTTTGTACCATGCCGCCGGCCGGGGCGATCGAGCCCCCGGCAGGTCTACAATCAACCCGCTTGTCACCGTCGATGGCCCGGGTGCGCCGCGAAGCACCCCCGCACATGTCCCTCCTCTTCTCCGGCGGAGTCGCCGGACCGGCGTGAGTCCCGCCATCCGGGTGCGCCCGCGTCGCGAGCTGCGCGCCAGCCGGCGTACCCGCGCTCACCGCTGCTGGGGCCACCTGATCGCCGCCCCGCTCTGGCCGATGCACGCTGCCAACCTCGGAACCCTGCTGCGTACCTGTGACGCCGTGGGCGCCTGCCTGGCCGTCCCACCGTTCGGCTGGGTCGACGAGGCTCTCGCCCGTGGCAACACGCTGCGCCGACCAAGCTGCGTGCACCGGGTCGGCAGCCCGCTGCGCTGGCTCGCTGCCGAGCGGGCGGCCGGCACGCAGGTTCTCGGCGTGGAGTTGGCCGACGAGGCGATCCGTCTCGGTGACCTGCCCGCCGCCCGGCGCCGGACGGTAATGGTCCTCGGTCACGAGGCGAGCGGAATCCCGCCGGAGGCTCTGGACGCTCTCCATGCGGTGGTGGAGATCCCGATGGTCGGCCACGGGCTCAGCCTCAACGTCGCGGTCGCCGGCTCCCTGGTGCTCTACAAGCTCGCCGGCCTGCTCTGACCGGGGGAGGGGTCAGGCCACACCGGCGGGGCGGAACTGGACGCTGACCCGGGGGCCGACCGGCCGGGCGGTCTTGGGGATGGCGTGCTCCCAGGTGCGCTGGCAGGAGCCGCCCATCACCACCAGGTCGCCGTGGCCGAGCGGGAAGCGCAGGCTCGCCCCGCCGCCGCGCGGGCGCAGCAGCAGCGGACGCGGCGAGCCGAACGAGACGATGGCGACCATGGTGTCGGTGTGCGCCGAGCGGCCGAGGGTGTCCCCGTGCCAGGCGACGCTGTCCCGCCCGTCCCGGTAGAGGCACATCCCGGCGGTGACGAACGGTTCGCCCAGCTCGTCGGCGTAGTGCCGGGTCAGCGCCTCGCGCGCCGCGGTGAGCACCGGGTGGGGCAGCGGGCGGCCGCCGGCGTACCAGCAGAGCAGGCGCGGGACGTCGACCTCGGTGTCGTACATCGTGCGGCGCTCGGCCCGCCAGGGCACGTCGCGGAGCAGGGTGTCGAGCACCGTGTCGGAGCCCCGCACCCAGCCGGGCAGGTGGTCCACCCAGGCGCCCCGGCTCAGCTCGTGCCGGCGCAGCTGGCCGGCGAGCGGGCCCAGGGTCGCGCCCTGCTCGGCGAAATCCAGCATCGAGGGCTGGTAGGCGACGTCGGACACGACACCGATCCTACCCTTTCCCTCGAACAGGCGTACGAGCGTCGTCGTCGCGGTCCGGCGGACGTCATGGTCGGTCCAGCCAGGTCCACCCGTGGGCCAACCCTGCCTTGCCCCGGGTCCCGCCTGCCGGTCGCCACTCCGGCTCGGGAGCGACCGGGCATATCAACCGGTAGGGTGCCCGGCGGCGGCGTGATCGGGGCGCGTCGTGGGCCCGCCGCGGCGACCGCCCGTCGACGACCCGCCGAGGAGGAGACGCAGATGCTGGTGACCCTGGTGACGGTCGGGTTCCCGGCATGACGAGCGCCCCGACCACCCGCCCTGCCCGGACCTCGGTGCCGGCGAGCCGACTGCCCTCGCTGACCGGGCTGCGCTGGATCGCCGCCCTGCTGGTCTTCGGTTTCCACGCCGCCACCATGCGGATCGTCGCCGAGCCCGACTACAAGGCGGTCGTGGACCGGCTGTTCGCCCTCGGCCTGTCCGGCGTGGAATTCTTCTTCATCCTCAGTGGATTCGTCCTGGTCTGGTCGTACCGGTCGGGCGAGCGCCGACGGACCTTCCTGCGCCGACGGCTGGCCAAGATCTACCCGAACCACCTGCTGATGTGGGCGGTGGTGCTGCTCGTCGGGCTCTGGTTCGCCGACCCGGTGAACCTCTGGGCGGCGCTCGGCAACCTCTTCCTGGTCCAGGCCTGGAACCCCACTCCCGGCTACTTCTACAGCGTCAACACGGTGAGCTGGTCGCTCTCCTGTGAGCTGTTCTTCTACCTGTGCCTGCCCTTCGCGCTGCCGGTGCTGCGCCGGCTGCGGCCCGCCACGCTCTGGACGGTGGTGGTCGCCGCGCCGCTGCTGATCGTGGCGCTCTGGCCGGCCCAGCACCTGGTCCCCGAGGAGAGCCGCTGGTGGTTCACCCAGATCTTCCCGCTCGTGCGGTCGCTGGAGTTCTGGATGGGGGTGGCCGCGGCCGAGCTCATGCGTCGGGGCCGCTGGCGGGGGCCGGGCCTGACCGCGGCCAGCCTGATCTTCGTCGCCACCTGGGTGGTGGCCGCGCAGTGGATCCGGGCGGAGCTCTGGGCGGGTCTGCTGGCGGTGGCGTACCTCCTGGTCATCACGGCCGCGGCGGACGCCGACGTGCGTGGCCGGCGGACGCCGTGGCGGTCGCGCCCGATGGTCTGGCTCGGTGAGGTCTCCTTCGCGTTCTACCTGGTGCACGTCTTCGTGATGGTCACCGTGTTGCGGCTGACCGGCCACCGCGGCGTCGGGCTGCCCGGTTGGTGGGGCCCGCTCGCCGTGCTCGGCTTCCTGCTGGTGAACCTGCTGCTCGCCGCGGCCATGCACCGGTACGTCGAGACGCCGATGATGCGCCGGCTGGGACCGCCTCGCCGGGCCGGCGAGCGGACACCGCCGATCCTGCCGTCGCAACGGACGCCGTCCGGACCGGTCGGTGAGCGCGACGGCGCGGCCCGGCCGATCGAGTACGCCGGACGGCGCGATCGGGCCTGAGCGAGCCTGGGCCGCCCCGTACCCCCCGTCAACGAACGAGGCGCCCCCGTGACGTCGGTGCCGCAGACGACTCGGCCGATGACCGTCCACGATGGTCGGTCTCCGCCGATCCCCTCGTCGCGACACGCCCGGAGGCGGTGCGGCGCGGGCGGTATCGGGGGTAGCGTGGACGCGTGCTCCCGGTCGCGCTCAGCTGTCCCTTGTGGTGGATGGCGCGCTGGACCGCCCGCATGCTCACCAGCCTGGCTGTGGCCGTCGCCTGTTCCCTCGGCGCCACCGCGCTGCCCGTCGGCCCGGCGGCGTCCGGGCACGCCGAGCGGGCCGCCGCTGCCAGGCCGGCCGTCGCCGACGCGCCGGCCGACCACGCGTCGCCGGCCTCCCGGCTCGCCGCGCCCACGCCGCGGTCGGACGCCTCCGTCGACGTCGCCGCCACCACCGACGCGTCGGCCCCTCCGGCCGGCAGCTCCGTCCCCGCGATCGCCCGCCCGGTCGTGGTCCCGGTCACCCGGCACCGCGCCCTCGTCGGTCTCGCCCCGGCCACCCTCGGCTCCCGCGCCCCGCCGGCCGGCTGACCGACACCGCGGCCACCCTCGGCTCCCGCGCCGGCCAGCTGACCGACACCGCCGGTCGGCGGCGTCCCGGCCCTGCTGCCCGCGGCGACGGCCCGCAACTCACCACCGACCTCACCCCGCACCCGGCCGACGGCGGCCCCGCGGCGCCCGGTCGCGCCCACCCCGTCGGGTCGTGCGGACCACTCCACCACATCCGCTTCCGTGAGGTGCCGATCATGCAGACCGTTCTCTACCAGTTTCTGATCGAGGTCCCGCGGGCCGCCCTCATCTGGTCGGGCCTGCTCGTGCTGGCCGTGGCCGTGCTCGCCGGGCTGGTGGCCCGCCCGGAGCGGGAGGCTCCACCCGACGCTGAGCCCGCCCCGGCTGCGGCGGAGGAGGCACAGCTCGCCGACCTGCGCCGGTACGCCGACGAGGTGGCGGTGGCCGCCGCCGGCGCCGCGCAGACCGCCCGTCGACGGCGGGAGCAGTGGCTGGCCGTCCAGGCGGACGTCGACCGGGCCTGGCAGGCGTACGACGAGGCCGAGGATGCCGTCCGGCGGCTCGCCGGCGCCGCCGTGCTGCCCGCTCCACGTACCCCGCGCACCCCGGCCGAGTACGCGGCCCGGGAGCGGTGGCTGCACCACGCCGCGATGGCGGCGCACTGGCGGGGCGAGTTGACGGCGCGGCAACTTGCCGACGTCTTCGCGCACCGGAACGGGTGGGACCCGCGCCGGCATCCGGCCGAGCAGGAGATCGTCCTGGCCCGGGCGGTACGCGACGGGAGGCTGGCCGGCTATCGGGCGGCGGCCGAACGGGAGCGGCGGGCCTGGCGGGACGCCGACCTGGCCGCCGAGGCGGCCCGGGCACTGGCCGTCGAGGCGTACGCCGCGGCGCAGCGGCTGCGCCCCGGCCATGCCCCGGTACGCCGATCGGCGGCGCCGGCCCTGGCCCCGATCGCCCCGGCGGGGGCGCGGACGGCCCGCTGGCGTCCGGCGCGGGTTGGCTGAATTGTGATGTGAATCTGGTGAGCCCGGTCACGCAAACACCGAAACGGTCATCTGGATCAGGTCGGGTGATTGACCCCCGCAATTGCGGGCCGGTCGCCACCGGATGTCCGATTGTCGCCCGGCGGTCCCGTCATAACTGCTTGTCCCATTGAGTGACGTCAGTGACGGGCTGTTCCGGTCAGAGTAATGATGTTCGAGGTTTACGCAGGTGGGGGTGCTTGTTTGGGGCCGTGCCCGCCGGTAGTGTCTGCGCGTCCGGTGCGGTTTCCGATCGCAACAGGCGACGCCGCGCCGACCCGCTCAATCGTGACCATCACGAACCGGGGACCCAGTGCACGTCCGGGGTGAATCCGCGAGCCACGGCCCGCGGTAGGGCGACTTCCCGCCCGAATCCGTCAGCTAACCCGGTAGGCGGTGTCGGAAGGAGTTCCATCTCGTGCAGCCTGGTCCCGCCCCTCGGTCGTCCCCCCGCCTCCACGGCGCCGCGGTGCCGTCGCTCGCCCGCTCGGCGAGCTGATTCCGGCACCCGCCCCGATGCCCGGCTGACCGGGCGCCCCCGTTCCCCGCGGCCCACCCCCGCCCACGACCATCGTCGCGCGTGAGCTTCTCCGCGCGCCGGGCCGGCGTGTGCCGCTCCAGCTCGTGGAGGATCACGTGAAGCACCGCCGTAAGCAGCAGTTGCGCGCTCTCGCCGCCAAGCGCCCCTACCAGATCGTCGCCGGCTCCGCCGCCGCGCTCGTGCTGGCCTCCGGCGCCGGCGCCCTGCTCGCCCATTCCGACGACGCACCCGTCCGCCAGGAGAGCGCCGCCGCCGTGGCCGAGCTGGCCCCCCGGCTGGGTGACGTCGCCACCCGCGGCCAGGCCCGGATCGGCGCGTCCCCGTCGAGCGCCTCGCCGTCGGCGAGCGCCACCTCGGCCAAGCCCGACCCGGACCTGACCCGCAAGGCCGCGCCGAAGCCGCCGTCGACCAAGGTCCTCGACTACAACTACGAGGCGCAGACCGCCTACTGGAACTGCGGCCCGGCCGCGGTGCGCAACGCGCTCAGCGCGAGCGGCGTCGAGACCACCCAGGACGCGATGGTCGCCCCGCTGGGCGCCACCGTGAACGGCACCAACTCGGCCGAGGACACCACCCGGGGGCTCAACCAGATGGTCAAGGGGAGTCCGTACAAGACCCACGAAATCCCGGGCCAGGCCGCGACGCCGGCGCAGATGGACCAGCTCCAGGCCGACGTCGTCAACGCGATCACCGACGGCCGCGGCGTCGTGGTGAACATCGCCGGCTCCGCCACCGACACCGACGGCGGCTGGCACTCGTTCCCGGGCGGCCACTACATCGCGGTGGTCGGCTACAAGGACGACGGCCGGACCGTGCGGATCGCCGACTCGGCCAACCCGTCGTACCCGTCGTACTGGATCACCACCATCAACCTGGCGAACTGGGCGGCCACCCGCGGCTACTCCGCCTGATCACCTGCACTGACCGTCGGGCGCCGGCTCCATCGGGAGCCGGCGCCCGACGTCGTTGCGGGCCCAACGCCGTCCGCGCTCTCGCGGATGATGTCCGACCGATGGCAGACTGCGGCCATGGCCGATGAGACGGGTACCCGCCACCTGTTGCTGCTGCACGGCATGGGCGCCACCGGCGAGGTGTGGCTGCCCTGGGCGCCGCTGCTGGAGCACCGGTGGCCGGGCCGGTGGCTCGCCCCCGACCTGGCCGGCCACGGCTGGTCGCCGCCGCTGCCGGCGTACTCCTTCGAGGGCCTGGCCCGGCGGGTGGTGGCGAGCCTGGGGCCGGTCGCCGAGCGGCTCGGGCCGCGGGACCGACTCGTGGTGCTGGGGCACTCGCTCGGCGGGGTGGTGGCGCTGGCGCTGGCCGCGCGGAGCGTCGGCCTGCCGGTGGATGCCGTCGTGGGGCTCGGCATCAAGGCCGTCTGGTCGCCCGCCGAGCTCGACAAGGCCCGCGAGTTGGCCGAGCGGCCCGTCACCTGGTTCGCCAGCCGGGACGAGGCCGCCCGCCGCTACCTGCGGGTCTCCGGCCTGGCCGGGCTCTTCGCACCGGACCACCCGGTGGTGGACGCCGGGCTGCGCCGAGAGGACGGCCGGTGGCGGCTGGCGATGGACCCGGCCGCCTTCGCGGTGGGCGAGCCGCGCCTGCCGGCGCTGCTCGCCGCGACCGACGTGCCGGTGCTGCTGGCCCGGGGCGAGCACGACCCGATGGTCACCGACGCCCAGCTCAAGGAGCTGGGCGTGCCGGTGGCGACCCTGCCCGGCCTCGGCCACAACGCCCATGTGGAGGACCCGGAGGTCGTCCTCTCCCTCCTGGACCCCTATCACTGATCCCGGTTCGGACCAACGTCGCCATCCGAGGGCGAGGCTCGCCCTGGTGACCGTCCCCGCCGTTGATCAGGCGGTGGGGGAGAGCGGTGAGCCGTCCTGAACGAGGGCGTCGGCTGCGCGGCGGGGGGCCGGTGGGTTCCAGCCCGGCTCGAGCTCCCGGCGGGCCGCGTCCAGGAACGCCTCGGCGTACGACTCGGCGGAGAAGTCGCCGAGGTAGCGGCTCCGGGTGGCCCACCGGGCCGATGCCAACGGGTCGGTGTCGAGCAGCTCCTTCAGCACCTCGTCCACGTTGGACATGTCCCGGCGCAGCACGTAACCCGAGCCGGCCAACGGGAACCGCTCGGCGAAGCGGTCCCCCTCGTCGCCCATGTCGGTCACCGCGTACGGCTTGCCGGAGTAGAGGTAGTCCGAGATGACCCCGGAGACGTCCGAGATCAGCGCGTCGGAGCGGTTGACGCACTCGGTCAGGCTCAGCTCGCGGGTCGCCGCGGCGCCCCAGCGGTGCTGGCGGCCGGTCCGGGCCTGGTCCGCGGCGAGCAGCTCGGTCAGCCGGGCGAGCTGCCGCGCCGACGCCGGGTTCTGCGAGGTGTACGGGTGGGCCCGCAGGATCACCGTGGCGCCCCGGTCCAGCAGCCGGCGGATCACCGTCTCGGCCACCGGCAGCGAGCAGTAGTTGGTGTCGGCGTGGTGCCCGGTCCAGGTCGGGGTGTAGAGGACGGTGGGGTCGGTCAGTCCAAGCGCCGGCTCCCGGCGTACCTCGATCGCCTCCACCTGCGGGCGGCCGACCACCACGAACTTCTCCGCCGGGATCTCCACGCCGGCCCGGGCGTACCGCTCGATCGCGGCCGGCCCGGCCACGAAGATCCGGTCGAAGATGGCGGAGACCGGGTTCGCGCTCGGCGCCTTGTCGCTGTCGCCGTGGTGCAGCTGCACGTGGGTGAGCTGGTTGAACCGGATGCAGTGGCTGTTCTTCGCCGCGTGGTTGACGTAGAACGCCACCCGCAGGCTCGGCACCAGCGCCTCGTCCATCGTCTTCAGGGTCGGGCAGAAGACCACCGGGGCGGTGGTGGCGGCCGCGATCGTCGGCAGGAACTCCGGCTCGCGCAGCATCACCATGAACGGCCGGCCGATCCGCTCCAGGTACGGCAGCCACATGGTGACCTGGTACTCCGACCCCGGTGGGGCGGAGAAGTAGAGCAGGAACTCGGGCTGGTGGCGGCGCAGCGCCCGACCCACCGGACCACCGCCGGCCGGCGGCCGGAACCGCCGCCGGGCCAGGTCGAGGCCGACCGCGGCGCAGCCGGCCCCGACCAGCAGGCTGGCGGCCAGCGCGAGCCAGGCCGGCAGGGCGAACGCGGCGGCGACGGCGACCGCGCCGAGGAGCACGAGCAGCGCGTCACCGAGCCGGGCGGCGACCAGCGGCGTCCAGGAGCGGACCGGCAGGTTGCCGGCGCGGATCTCCAGGGCACCCGCGTCGCGCAGCGGCCCGACCAGCAGGACCAGCCCGAGCAGGACCAGCGCGGTGGCGGCCAGCGCCGGGTCGAAGCCGTCGTCGAGCCGGCGGGCGTACCCGACCAGGATGCCCGCGGCGACCAGCACCGATTCGGCGACGCCGTCGGCGCCCGGGCGGACCCGGCGTTCCACGGCGGCGGCGGCCAGGGCGGCGACCGCGATCGCCAGCCCCCAGCCGGTCGCCCCGGTCAGCGCCACGATGAGGAAGGCCAGCACCGCCAGCCCGGTGGTCAGCGCCCGGGCCAGCAGCTTCCGGACCAGGTCACCACTCATCTCGCTCGTCCCGTCCCGCCGATCCGTCGGATCAGGCCTCGATGCCGGCGGAGAGCTGCTCGGACGAATGCGCGCCCGGCTGGGCGGGCACCGCCGCGACCTGCTCGCCCGGCGTCCGTCGTACGTCGATGACCTGGCCGGTCAGCTCGGAGATCAGCACGTCCAGCGACGCCTGGGCGACCGCCTCGGCGGAGAGCAGGGTGTGCTCCGGCTCCTCGCCGAACGCCTTGGTCCGCATCGGCGTGGCGGTGCGCTCCGGGTTGATGCAGTTGACCCGTACGCCGAACTCGGCCCACTCGTCCGCGAGGGCCTGGGTCAGGTTGACCAGGGCGGCCTTGGTGGCCGAGTAGAGGGCGTACCGGGCCCGGCCCCGGGTGTACGAGCTGGAGGTGTAGAGCAGCAGCTGACCCTTGGTCTGCTGGAGATAGGGCAGCGACTGCCGGGCGACGGTGACCGGGCCGACGAAGTTGACGTGCAGGAGCCGGTCCATGGTCTCCTCGTCCATTTCGGCCAGCGCGCCCTTCTCCAGGATCCCGGCGGTGACCACCACGTGGTCGATCCGGCCGGTGGCCTCGAAGGCGGTCTTCAGTGCGGACGCCACGTCCTCGGCCCGCTCGACGTGGGTGCCGGTGGTGGACCGGCTGAACGGGAAGACCTGGGCACCGTAGCGGCGGGCCAGCTCGGCGAGGTCGTGGCCGATGCCGTAGCTGCCGCCGAAGACCACGATGGTCCGGCCGGTCAGCTCCTCGGTGTAGCTGCGGTGGTCGGTGAGCCGGGGCGCCTGCGCGGCGGCGAGCTGGAAGAGCTTGTCCGCCAGGTGCACATCGACCGGGTGGGTGACCTTGATGTTCTCGTCCGAGCCGTCGATCACCCTGATCGGCGTGCCGGGCAGGTAGCGCAGCACCACGCCGCAGTCGTCGGTGGCGGCGAAGTCGGGGTCGCCCTCGGCCCGCCGGTACGCCTCCCGGATGGTGCCGGACCGGAAGGCCTGCGGGGTCTGGCCGCGGCGCAGCGTCGCGCGCACCGGGATGTCGGTGATGCAGTCGAGCTCGTCGACCTGGATGATCGTGTCGGCCGAGGGGATGGCCACGTCGACCGCGGAGTAGGTCCAGAGCGCGTTGACGCACTCGCGCACGATGCGGGCGCTGACCAGCGGCCGCACCGCGTCGTGGAAGAGGATGTTGACGTCGCCCTCGCCGATCGCGTCCAGCGCGATCCGGGTGGTGGCGTTTCGGGTGTCGCCGCCCTCGATCACCTTGCTGACCTTGCGGAACCCGGCGTCCGCGACGATCCGCTGGGCGTCGGCGAGGTGGCCGGCGGCCATCAGCACGATGATCTCGTCGATCTCCGGCGCGGCCTCGAAGACGGCCAGGGTGTGCTCGATGATCGGCTTGCCGGCGATCTTCAGCAGCTGCTTCGGGATGCCCAGCCCGAGGCGGGTCCCGGTCCCCCCGGCGAGGATCACGGCCACCGTCCGCGAGGGGCGCCAGGGTGCCGGGCTGGCCGGCGGGGCGTCCGGTGCGGTGGTGGGGTCCTGCGTCATTGCCGTTCCTCACTTCTGCGGGGGTTGGTGGGCTTTCGCCTGGATGACCGGGTGGTGAACTGTCGCCGGCAACCAGAAAACCTTAACGCGTACGACGGAGCGCACCGACCGGGCACGTCCGGCCGGTGCGCTCCACCAAGCTACTTCTGGCTCTCGTACGCCGCGATCACCTCGTCGGTCGGGCCGTCCATCTTCAGGATGCCCCCCTCCAGCCAGATCGTCCGCTCGCAGGTGTCCACGATCGAGCTGAGCGAGTGGCTCACCAGGAACACGGTGCCGGCGCTCTCCCGCAACTCCCGGACCCGCTGCTCGCTGCGGCGGCGGAACTTCCGGTCGCCGGTGGCCAACGCCTCGTCGATCAGCAGCACGTCGTGCTTCTTCGCCGCGGCGATGGCGAACCGCAGCCGGGCGCCCATGCCGGAGGAGTAGGTGCGCATCGGCAGTGAGGCGAAGTCGCCCCGCTCGTTGATCCCGGAGAACTCGATGATCTCGGGGGTCAGCCGCTTGACCTCCTCGGGCGGCATGCCCATGGCCAGGCAGCCGAGCACCACGTTGCGCTCGCCGGAGAGGTCGTTGAGCAGCGCCGCGTTCACGCCGAGCAGCGAGGGCTGGCCCAGCGTGTAGACCGCGCCCCGGTTGACCGGCAGCAGGCCGGCGATGGCTCGCAGCAGGGTGGACTTGCCGGAGCCGTTGCTGCCGATCAGCCCGATCGCCTCACCCTGGTACGCGGTGAAGGTGACCCCCTTCACCGCGTGCACCTCGGTAATGTTCGGGGCGTTGGTGCGGGACACGATGCGCTTGAGGGCGGAGACCGGGCTGCTGCCGCCGGTGGCCCCCTTGTGTACCCGGTAGATCACGTGCACGTCGTCCACCACGACGGTCGGGACGCGCCCCCGATCCGCGGTGACGGTGGTGCCCGCCGGTTGGGTCTGGTCAGCCACGGCCGTACTCCTCTTCGCCACGCCAGAAGTAGATGAAACCGCCCACGCCGACCAGCACGGCCCAGGCCAGGCCGAGCAGCCACAGCTGGGTCGGGGACGAGACCAGGTTCTGCTGGTTGGACTCCAGCAGCGCGTGTCGGGCCAGCTCGATGTAGACGAGTGCCGGGTTGCCCTCCAGCAGGGTCGCCGCCCAGCCGGGCAGGTGCTGGCGGAACAGCGCGACCGGGTAGAGCACGCCGGAGGCGTACAGCCAGGTCCGCATGACGAAGGGCATGACCTGCTTGAGGTCGGTGACCTTTGCGCCGATCCGGGCCATGATCATGGTCAGCCCGACGTTGAACACCGTCTGGAGCAGTAGCATCGGGACGGTCAGCAGCCACCGGAAGGTGAGGGGCTCGCCGGTGAACAGGACGATGCCGGCCAGCACCACCATCGACATCAGCAGCTGCTGGAGCTGAACCAGGGTGACCGTGATCGGCAGCGCCGCCCGGGGGAACTGCAGCGCCCGGATCAGCCCCAGGTTCGAGGTGATCGCGCTGGTGCCGTTCTGCACCGCGGTCTGGGTGAACATGAAGATGAAGACACCCGTGCAGAGGTAGGCGATGAAGTTCGACACGTTCCGGTGCTGGGACAGGATCAGGCCGAAGATCAGGTAGTAGACCGCCGCGTTGGTCAGCGGGGTCAGCACCTGCCAGAGCTGCCCGAGCTGGGTGTTGCTGAAGGAGGAGGCCACCTTCGCCCGGGAGTACGTGATCATGAAATGCCGGTAGGCCCAGAGCTTGCGGATGTACTCGGCCAGGGTCGGGCGTTCCCCGGCGACCCGGAGCCCGTACCGCTTGGCGAGCTGGGCCTGGGTCAGCCCGGAGTCGGGGTCGGCCACCGCGGTGTTGGCCATCGTCAGGCGCTCCGATCTTTCGTACTGTCAGGGAGCTGAAGAAAATGTGTCGCGGCGATGAAATCTAGCGTGGCCAAGCCGTGGAGCGCCGCCCTCGCCGCTGCGTGGAAGGTAGTCCAAAACACGTCGGGACGCAACCGTACCGTCGTTGCGCTACATTGTCCCACGTGACGACCGAGAAGAGGCGTGTCCCGGCGGGTGCGGCGGTGCTCCGGGGTGAGATCACCACGGCCATCCGTGCCGCCGTCATGCAGGAGTTGGCCGAGGTCGGCTACGGTCGCCTCTCCATCGAGGCGGTGGCCCGCCGGGCCGGGGTCAGCAAGACGGCGGTCTATCGTCGCTGGCGCTCCAAGCTCGACCTGGTGCTGGACATGGTCTCCGCGGTGGCGGGGCGCAACCTGCCCCTGCTCGACACCGGAAGCCTGCTGGGTGACCTGGAGATCCTGTTGCACGTGATGGCCCGCGCGCTGCGTCACCGCCTGGCCTCGCAGATCATCCCGGACCTGCTCGCCGAGGCCGCCCGCAACCCGCAGATCGGCGAGAAGCTCCAGCAGGCGCTCGACGACTACCAGCAGGCGGTCGGCCGGATCCTGATCGGGCGGGCGGTGGAACGCGGGGAGCTGCCGGCCGACACCGATCCGCGGGCCGCGGTCGACCTGATCGTCGGGCCGATCTACTGGCGGCTGGCGATCGCCCGGGCCCCGCTGAGCGCGGCGGAGGTGCCCCGGATGGCCGCCGCGATCGTCGCGGCGCTCCGAGTAGCATGCTTGGGGCCCGTCCGCGACGAGGTGGAAGTGTGACCCCGGCGCCGTCGTCCGTGACCTGCCGCCCGGCGCCACCTGGATGCACCTGGCCGGTGAGAGACATACGGTCAGTCGATTCATTTGAACCAGTTACCATCGCCCCCCGAAAGCCGGAACCCCCCAAATGAGCACTTCGTCGACAGGAGGAAGCCCCATGGCTGGGCCGCACTCAGAGTTCATCCCCCCAGCGCGACCGATCATCGGTGAGGCCGAGATCGAGGCGGCTGTCCGGGTGCTGCGGAGCGGCCGGGTCGTGCAGGGCCCGGAGGTCGCGGCCTTCGAGGAGGAGTTCAGCGAGCTGGTCAACGGCCGGCACTGCGTCGCCGTCAACTCGGGCACGTCCGCCCTGCAGCTCACCCTGATGGCGCTCGGCTTCGGCCCCGGCGACGAGGTCATCGTGCCGTCGTTCTCCTTCGCCGCCAGCGCCAACGCCGTCCGGCTGGTCGGCGCCGAGCCGGTCTTCGTCGACATCGAGCCGGGCAGCTTCTGCGTCGACCCGGAGGCGGTCGCCGCCGCGGTCACCCCGCGGACCGTCGCGATCATGCCGGTGCACCTCTACGGCCACCCCGCCGCGATGGACCGGATCATGGCCATCGCCGAGCAGCACAACCTGGCCGTCGTCGAGGACGCCGCCCAGGCGCACGGCGCGACGCTGCACGGCGCCCCGGTCGGCGCCTTCGGCACCGCGGGCTGCTTCAGCTTCTACCCGACCAAGAACATGCACGCCCTGGAGGGCGGCATGGTCACCACCGCCGACGCCGAGCTGGCCCGGACCCTGCGGCTGCTGCGCAACCAGGGCATGGAGCAGCGGTACGCCAACGAGATCGTCGGCGCCAACATGCGGATGACCGACGTGGCCGCCGCCATCGGCCGGGTGCAGCTGCGGCAGCTGCCGGAGTGGACCGAGCAGCGTCGGGCCAACGCCAAGTTCCTCGACTCGAACATCACCGGCATGGTCGTCCCGCCGGTGGCCGACGCCGCCAAGCACGTCTACCACCAGTACACGGTGCGGGTGCGGGGCGACCGGGACGCCGCCCAGGCGCGCCTGACCGAGCTGGGCATCGGCAACGCGGTCTACTACCCGACCCCGATCCACCGGCTCAAGCCGTACCTGACCGAGGACGGCAAGCCCGGCCCGTGGGAGCTGCCGGAGACCGAGCGGGCCGCCGCCGAGGTGATCTCGCTGCCGGTGCACCCGTCGCTGAGCCAGGCCGACCTCGAGCGGATCGCCGAGGGCGCCAACCTCGCGGGCGGTGCCCGATGAGCGGGGCTCGCAAGCTCCGCGCCGGCCTGATCGGCCTGGGCGCGATGGGGCGCAACCACGCCCGGGTGCTGTCCAACCTGGACGGCGTCGAGCTGGTCGGCGTCGTCGACCCGGCCGGCGACGTCACCGGCACGCTGCGGGCGCCGGTGGTGCCAGAGCTCGGCGACCTGCTGGCCATGGGGATCGACTACGCCGTGGTCGCCTGCCCGACCGGCCTGCACGAGCAGATCGGCCTGGAGCTGGCGGCCAACGGGGTCTGCGCGCTGATCGAGAAGCCGCTGGCCCAGTCGGTGGAGGCCGCGACCCGCCTGGTCGAGGCGTTCGAGGCCGCCGGCCTGGTTGCCGGCGTCGGGCACATCGAGCGCTACAACCCCGCTCTGCAGAACCTGCGCACCCGGCTGGAGGCCGGCGAGCTGGGCGAGGTCTTCCAGGTCGTCACCCGGCGCCAGGGCCCGTTCCCGCACCGGATCGCCGACGTCGGCGTGGTGATGGACCTGGCCACCCACGACATCGACCTGACCGCGTGGGTGACCGGCCAGGAATACACCTCGGTGTCGGCCCGTACCGTCTCCCGCAGCGGCCGGCTGCACGAGGACATGGTCGCCGTGGTCGGCCAGCTCGTCGACGGCACGATGGTCAACCACCTGGTCAACTGGCTCAGCCCGCTCAAGGAGCGGTCCACCGTGATCACCGGTGACCGGGGCTGCTTCGTGGCGGACACCCTCACCGCCGACCTGACCTTCTACGCCAACGGCGCCATCGACACCGAGTGGGAGGCGCTGCGCGCGTTCCGCGGGGTGGCCGAGGGCGACATGGTCCGGTACGCGATCCCGAAGCGGGAGCCGCTGCTCGTCGAGCACGAGCGGTTCCGCGACGCGGTCGAGGGCAAGCAGAGCGACATCGTCACTCTCCGGCAGGGTCTGCGGACCGTGCAGGTCGCCGCGTGCCTGCTGGAGTCCGCCTCCGTGGGCGTCACGGTCAACGTGGGTTCGTCCACCTCGGACGGCGGCGAGCGGAACGGACGGGTCGCCGTCGGCTGACGCCGGGCGTACGTGGAAGGGGCCGGACCGCCGCGGCGGTCCGGCCTCTTCGCTGCCCGGGAGTCCTCAGCGGTCCGTCTGGTCGTCGGCGGCCGGTTCGACGCCGAGGAGCGCGTCGAACCGGTGCCGGGTGACCGTCCAGTCCCACGTCGCGATGGCATGCTCGGCGGCCGCCTTTCCGCTGGCCAGCCAGCGCTCCTCGGTGGCCGTCTCGGCCCGGATCCGGGCCGCCGCCTCGGCCGGGGTGCCGACCACCCAGTCGGCCGGGAAGAGGCTGTGCGCGCCGTGCTCGCGTCCGGCGAAGAACGGCCAGTCCCGGATCACCGGCACGGCGCCGCTGGCCGCGCCCTCCACCACCGCACAGTGGAAGCTCTCCCGGACCGAGGTGCTGAGGATGACCCCGATCCCGGTGAGCACCTTCGGCACGTCGCTGACCTGGCCGACCCGGACCACCGCGCCGGAGGGCTCCAACTCGGCGAGGTCGCCGTCGAGCGCCTCCTGGTAGTGCCGGACCGCCTCGCTCGCCCCCGTCTTCAGGCCCTCGCCGACGAGCAGCAGCCGGTAGCGCGGGTCCTCGGCCCGCAGCAGCCGGAGCACCTCGATGGCCCACCTCGGGTCCTTGGCCACCGCGCTGATCCCGACCAGCCCCAGGGTGAACCGGGCGGCGGGATCCTTCGGCAGCGGGTAGGCGTGCAGATCCATCGCGTTGCTGATCACGTGCAGCCGCGGCGCCTTCGCGCCGGCGAGTTCGGGGGCGACGGCGGTGGCCAGATCGCGCAGGTGGTCGGAGACGAAGACCACGTCGTCCAGCCGGGTGAAGTCGATCAGGTGGGGCCAGAAGCTGAACGCCTCGAAGCTGTGCAGCCGCAGCACGATCCGGGTGTCCCCGGGGTCGACCAGGGTGACCATGGCCGCGGTCGCCACCGCCCAGTCGACGAAGACCGTGTCCGCCCACTCCAGGTGCGGCCGGAGCCACCGCTCGACCTGCTCGCCGTACTCGGAACCGCCGAGCACCGGGTCGGCCACCATCGCGTCGACCCGGCGGGTCAGCGGCGCGGCGACCGGGTCGTCGGCCAGGTGCAGGTAGCGGAACTCCACCCCGGGGTGGTCGGCGTACCGGTCCCGGATCTCCCGGAGGAAGTGATCATTGCCGTTGGTCATCAGCAGCAGCCGCAGCGGCCGGTCGGTCGGGGGCGGCGCGGCCGGGACGGACCGGCCCCGGGGCGCCAGCAGCGCCCGGCCGACCGCGCTGTCCCGCAGCGGGGCGAGGAACGCCGCCGGATCGCCGGCCAGCGGCGAGGTGAGCTGGTCGAAGTGCGGAACCCGATGGAACAGGGTGCGCAGGGCCCGGTGCAGCCGCCGGGCCGCCGCCGCCCGGTCGCCCCGGGCGTACGCCGCGTCGGCCGCGTCCAGTTCGGCGCGCACTGCCTCCGTCAGGTGGGCGGGGGTCCGGCCCACCTTCAACTCCTCGGTGGCCTCCTGCATCAGCAGGTCCGCCCGGGTGTCGTGGTCGACGGTCCGGGCCACCGCGGCCAGCGCCGCCCGGGCCTCGGCGGCCGGCCAGCCGGCCCGGGTCATCCCGGTCCGGAGCCGCTTCGCCAGCGTGACCCGGGCCCGGGTCGGCAGCACCGGCGCCGCGGCGATCCCGCGCAGCAGCCGGGCGGCGGCGCGGTGGCGTACGACGGCGGGCGAGGTGACCCGGCGCAGCACCGGATCCAGCGGGCCCTTCATGGCTGGCCGTCTCGGGTCACGAATGGTCTCCGGTCATTCGGCGTGCGCCCCCCGGCCCGGCGGGCCGGGAGGGCGTGATGGACAGCGTGCATGTTAACGTCAGTGGGACTGGACAAAATGGCAGGGAAGGTTCGGGTGCCTGCATCTTCTGACCGGGACGTCGCTGTTCTCACCCCTTGGTACCCGACCCGGGAGCTGCCTTACCGGGGTGCGTTCGTCCGGGCGATGGTGGACGCCACCGCCCCCGGCTGCGACCGGATGACCGTCTTTCACTGCGACGCCTGGGTGGCCGCGCTCGACGAGCGGGCCGACCGGGCGGTCCTCGCCGCGCACCGGTCGCTGATGCCGCACGCGCTGCCCCCCAACCCGACCGTTGGCGGGGCCGAGCTGGTCTACGTGCCGGTCCCGGTGCCGCGCGGCCAGGGGCATCCGGAGATCGCCGACCGGCACGACCTCGCGCTGCGCTCCGCCCTCGGCGGGAGGCCGATCGACGCCCCCGTGGTGCACGCCCATGTCGGGCTGCCCAGCGGCTGGGCGGCGATCCGCAACGCCCGCCCGGACGCCAAGATCTTCGTCACCGAGCACGCCAGCTTCCTGGACAAGGTCCTGGAGACCCCGCGCGGCCGGGAGATGTACGACGAGGTGCTGCACCGCTGCACCGGCTTCCTGGCCGTCGGCGAGGGCGTGCGCCGACCGCTGGTCGAGGCGTTCCCGCACCACGCCGACCGGATCGGGTCGATCTCCAACCCGATCTCCTTCGACCAGCCCCGGCCCACGCCGGTGACCGAGCTGCGCCGGTGGCTCTTCGTCGGCGCGCTGTCCGAGCTGAAGGGCGTCCCGCTGCTGCTGGAGGCGTTCGCCCGGTGCCGGGCGGAGGAGCCGGGCCTGACCCTCACCCTGGTCGGCGAGGGCGCGCTCCTGGCCAGCCTGACCGCCCGGGCAGCCGAGCTGGGGGTGGCCGACGCGGTCACCTTCACCGGCGCGATCCCGCCGGACGAGGCGCTGCGGCTGATGCGCGAGCACGACCTGCTGGTGCACCCGAGCCGGGCCGAGACGTTCGGCGTCGCGGTGATCGAGGCGGTGGCCGCGGGCCTGCCGGTCCTGGTCACCCGCTGCGGCGGTCCGGAGCGCACGCTGGCCGGTGTGGAGGACGCCGCCGGTGTCATGATCGACGTGACGGACGACCCGGAGACCATCGTCAGCGGCTACCGGACGCTGCGGTCCCGTCTCCCGCACGGCCTCGATTCGTCACTCGCCCGCAAGGTGCTGGCCGACCGGTACGGGTACGCTGCGGTCGCCCGCACCCACCACCGTCTCTGGTTCTCCGACGAGGCGGCCCCGTCGGCCTGAGCCGGCGCGACCAGAGCTGATGGAGTGAGATGCACGTTCTTTTCCTGTCCGTCGGAGGGACCCGGCGGCGTGCAGTGGTGGAGGAGTCGGCCCAGGTCGTGGCCGACGGCGGGGCGGCCACCGTGGTCGTCGACCGGGCGGCGCAGTGGAGCAGGGAGACCTTCGCCGCCGGGGTGACCCTGGTCGAGTTGGCCCGGCTGGAGCAGCGCCAGCCGGCGCTGCGGGTCGAGCAGGCCGTGCTGTTCAAGGCGCCCCGGAAGGTGCTGCGCACGGTCGGCCGGGGTCCGCTGCGCCGCTTCGCCCACCGGGCGGAGAAGTCGTACGAGCGGCGGATCGCGTCGCGCGCCCACCGGGCGTTCCTGCGGATGCGCGGTGACGTACGTCCCAAGCTGGTCGACGCGCTGGTCCGTCGCGGCGCGTCGGTGGACGTGATGGTGGTCACGGATCCGCTCGCCATGCCGTACGCGGCACGCCTGGTGAGTGGTGCCCCCCGGTCCGCGAGACCGGAAGTCTGCTTCAGTTACGACTACTCTGGTTGTACGCCGAAACGTCAGCACGGGTCGATGCCGGATGCCGTCCAGGGGGACAACTCATGAATCGGACGCGGGAGCCGCGCCGACCACGCATTCTCTACCTCTCGTTCTACTTCCCGCCCTCGCGGGCCAGCGGTGTCTACCGTGCCCGGGCCACCGCCAACTACCTCGCCGGCCACGGCTGGGAGGTCACGGCGTTCGCCTCGCCGCTGAAGTTCCTGCACAACGTGATCGGCTCGGTGGACGAGCAGCTCGCGGAGACGGTGGACCCGCGGATCCGCGTGGAGCGGCCCAACCTGAGCCACTTCGCCTGGGAACGTGACCTGCGGCGCTTCAGCCGGTTCCGGGCGATGTCCCCGATCCTGGCCCGCAACATCTACAACTTCCGGCTGAGGAAGTTCTTCCCCGAGCACTATCTCTCCTGGGCGACCGCGGCCGTCCGCAAGGCGCTGAAGATGCACGCCCGGCGCCGCTTCGACGTGGTGCTGGCCACCGGCAACCCGTTCGCCTCGTTTGCCGCCGCCTGGGTGATCCACAAGCTCACCGGAGTGCCGTTCGCGGTCGACTACCGGGACGCCTGGACGCTGAACATGTTCACCGAGGAGCCCGCGTACGACCCGGACCACCCGGCGTGGAAGTGGGAGAAGCGGATCCTCCGTGACGCCTCCGCGTCCATCTTCGTCAATCAGCCGCTGCGCGCCTGGTACGCCGAGCGCTACCCGGACTCGGCGGACCGGATGATGGTGGTGCCGAACGGCTGGGACCCGGACCTGCTCACCCAGCTGGAGCCGACCGGCGCGACGACGACTCACGACGGCAACCGGCCGCTGCGATTCAGCTTCCTCGGCACGATGAACAACACCCAGCCCGTCGAGCAGCTGGCCGCGGCCTTCGAGCTGGCCCGCCGTCACCCCGACCTGGCCGACGCCGAGCTGAACATCTACGGCCACCTGGGCTACTTCAAGCAGAGCCAGGCTCAACTGATGGGCCGGCTCGGGCTGCCCGGCGGGGAGCAGGGCCACTCGGTGCCGGACACCGGCATCCACTACCGCGGACCGGTCTCCAAGACCGAGGTCGGCGAGGTCTACCAGGAGAGCGACGTCCTGGTGTTCCTCGCCGGCGGCGCCCGGTACGTGACCTCGGGCAAGATCTTCGAGTACATGGCGAGCGGCAGCCCGATCGTCTCGGTGCACGCGCCGGGCATCGCCGCCCAGGACGTGCTGGACGGCTACCCGCTCTGGTTCAACCCCAACAGCCTGGACGTGAACGACATCGCCGAGGCGATGATCGCCGCCGGCAAGGCGGCCCGGGACATGTCCCCCGAGCAGCGGGCGGCGGCGCGCGCGCACGGCGCCACCTTCACCCGGGAGGCGGTGACCGCACCGCTGGAGGCGCGGCTGCGCGGCATGGTCAAGCGGGGCATCGCCGGCGGGGGGTCGGGATCGTGACCACCGTCCGGGAACACGAGGAGAGGTCTGCAGAGGTGGCGGTCAGTCGGCAGCCGAGGGTGGTGCTGCTCTCGTTCAACCTGCGTCCGCACGAGCGGGTCGTCGCGCTGGCCGAGCGGCTGCTCGCCGAGGGCGCCCGGGTCGACCTGCTGGTGATCAGCGACAAGAACTGGGCCGACTTCGCCGACCGTGCCAACCTGCGCATCCTCGCCCTCAACGGGGAGGAGAAGCGGCACCCGGTGCTGCGGATGGAGCGGATCCTGGTCACCCGCGGGCCGCAGAAGGTGCTCAACGGGCTGGGCCGGCTCAGCGGCGACGGCGCCGCCGGCCGCCCGGTGCGCAGCCTGGCCCAAGGACACGAGCGGGTGTCCAGGGCGTTCCACCGCCGGGTCTTCATGAAGACGTACGCCAACTTCCGGCCGATGGTGCTCTCCCGGATCTTCGCGCGGCACCTGCCGGCGCTCGACCTCGACCACGTGGACATGATCGTGGCCTCCGACGCGATGTCCGTGACGCTCGGCTGGAAGCTGGCCCGCCGCTTCCCGAACGCGATCGCGACCACCTCGCTGGACCCGCCCTCGGCGGCCGAGGCGGCGTCGCGGCGCTGACCGCGGGAGACAGATCGGGGGGTGGTCGCGACCGCGACCACCCCCGACGTCGTACCTCAGCGGGCGTGCTCGGCGAGGATCCGCACCACGTTCTCGGCCGCGCGGCCGTCGCCGTACGGGGTGCCGCGGCCGGCGACCGGCGCGGCCCGGGTCACCGTCTCCACCCAGTCGGAGCGGCCCAGCACGGTCGGGTCCGGGACGAGCCGGTTCCAGTCGTCCTGCAGGGTCTCCACCCACTCGGTCTCCGGCCGCAGCGTGGTGCACGGCCGGTCGAGCAGGTACGCCTCCTTCTGCAGACCGCCGGAGTCCGTCACGACGCCGACCGAGCCGAGCACCGCGGCGACCATCGCGGCGTAGGGCAGCGGCCGCCCGACGTGCAGCGAGCCGCCGGCCAGCTTGAGGCCGTACTCATCGGCCCGGGCCAGCAGCCGGGGGTGGGCGAGCAGGGCGACCGGCACAGGCAGGTCGGCCAGGGCGGCGACCAGCGAGGCGAGCCGCTCGGGGTCGTCGGTGTTCTCCGCCCGGTGCAGCGTCGCCAGCAGGTACGGCGCGTCCGGGTCGATCCCCTCGGGCAGCTCGGGGCGCGGCTGCCCGCCGGCCAGCACCGCGTCGCGGACCCGCAGACACACGTCGACCATCACGTCGCCGGCCAGCACCGAACGCTTCGAAAGCCCCTCGGCGGCCAGGTGCCGCATCGCCTCCTCGGTGGGGGCGAGCAGCAGGTCCGCGCAGTGGTCGGTGAGGACCCGGTTGTGCTCCTCGGGCATCCGCCGGTTGAACGAGCGCAGCCCGGCCTCCAGGTGCGCGACGGGCAGGTGCATCTTCACCGCGGAGAGCGCGCCGGCCAGCGTCGAGTTGGTGTCCCCGTAGACGAGCACCCAGTCCGGCTTCTCCTCGGCGAGCACCGGGTCGAGGGCGGCCAGCGTCCGCCCGGTCTGCACACCGTGGCTGCCGGACCCGATGCCCAGGTGCACGTCCGGGTCGGGGATGCCGAGGCCGGAAAAGAAGACGTCCGAAAGGTCCGCGTCGTAGTGCTGACCCGTGTGCACGATGACGTGCTGGTGGTCGGTGGCGGCGAACGCCGCGGCGATCGGCGCGAGCTTGACCAGCTGCGGCCGGGCCCCCACGATGCTGACAACCTTCATCTGGATTGTTTCCTCCGGTTTCCTGTCCGCGATCGGCCGGTGCGGCCCCAGCGCCCCCAGTCCACCGGCTCGGCGCGGTGGACGACCGTCGGCGACCCCAGCTGACCGGGAGCCAGAACGAGCGCGGTGTCCGTCTCGTCGGGTTGAGGGCGGCCTAGGCTAACATCGCCCCGCCCCCGTCGAGGTTGGCGACATCCATCCGGCGCCGTGGCCGCGCCGGCCCCCGTCGCCCCCCCACATCCGCAGGATGATCGGCGTTCCCCGTGATCCGGCCCCGTCACCTACAGTATGGGTCGCCGCTTGGACGGCGGTCGCGGCGACGGGTGCGACGGATTTTACGAGCGAGGGAACGTTACGTGAACGAACGGCGCGGAGACGATCTGCCCGAGAGCGGCGACGGGGCCGGTGGAGCTGCGACGGCCGTACTTGACCCGCCCGCCGGGCAGGTCGAGGAGAGCCCCCCGCCCCGCTGGCGGTACTGGCCGCCGATCGCGATCGTGGCCACCGGCGTCGCGCTGTACGCCTTCTGGAAGATCAGCCAGGTCCTGCCGCCGATCGGGTACGGCTACTTCGCCCGTCCCCCGGTCTACGGCGTCCTGATCCCGATCTGGGACCGGCTGGCGCTGACCGTGATCCCGGCCGGGGTGCTGCTCGCCGGGGTCGGCTGGATGATCACCTCCTGGCGGCGGCTGCCCACCTGGGTCGCCCTGGCCCTGGTGATGGTCGCCGGCGTGGCCACCGCCACCACGGTCAACCTGGTCCGAGGCGAGGTCGGCGATCTCACCAAGGGCATCGCGACCGGCCCGAAGTCGCCCTACTACACCTCGGACCTGCACTTCGTCTACGAACTGGGGGTACGCGAATTCGTCGAGCGGCACCCCGAGCTGAGCGAGCAGTTCCACTCGTACAACTCCCGCACCCACCCGGCGGGCGTCTTCGTCTTCCTCTACCTGCTGTTCCGGATCTTCGGCGCCTCGCACAGCCTGCGGATCGCCGCGGCCATCGCCGTCGTCGCCTTCGCCTCGGCCATCTCCGCCTGGCTGATCGGCCGCACGCTGGGCGGGGAACGGGCCGGTCGGATCGGCGCCGTGCTGTTCGCGGCGGCGCCGGGGCCGCTCATGCTGGCGTACAGCAACCTGGACACCGTCTTCGCGGTGCCGATGACCCTCAGCGTCGCGCTCTTCGTGCTCGCCGCCCACCGGCGGTCGGTGACGGTGGCAGCGGCCGCCGGCGCCGTGCTGGGGCTGGGCACCCTGATGACGTTCGCCACCTCGTTCATCGTGCTCGCGGCGACCATCGCGCTGGTCGTCCAGACCGGCTGGCGGACTGCGGCGCGGCTGCTCGCCGCCGCGGCGGCCGGCGGCGTCGCCGTGCTGGTCCTGGCCTGGCTCACGCTCGGTTTCGATGTACTCGCCTCCTACCAGGTCTCCCCGAAGGTCTCCACGCCGTACAAGTGGTACTGGCTGCTGGGGAGCCCCGCCGCCTGGCTGATCTACGCCGGCCTGCCACTGGCCGCCCTGGGGATCTACGGGCTGTTCCGCAAGGTGCCGGGCGCCGGGCGGCCGGTGCTGGTGACCGTGCTGGTCCTCTTCCTGGTCGTCTGGGCGGGTTTGCCGACCGAGTTGACCAAGCTTCGGCCGGGCGAGGTGGAGCGGACCTGGATGTTCCTCTACCCGATGGCCGCGGCCACGGCCGGCCTGGTGGTCGACCGATGGACCGCCGGGTTCGACCGGCGCTGGCTGCGCGGCGCAGTGGTGGCCGGTCTGGTGCTGCTGTCGGTCGGGCAGGCCGTGTTCATCCAGGGGCTGTACAACAACTTCTTCTGAGGTGTCGCGCGTCGTACCGTCGCCCGTCGCGTGCCCGACCGTCGCTGAGCTGCGCTGATGCGGCGGCGAGGTTGGGCATCCCGGGCGTACCGTGAGGCGGAGGTCGATTGGCGACGTCCTGCCGTAGACTCGCGGAGGCTCGCGGGCGGTGCTCCCGTGCCCGAGCCTCGCGGCCCGTGCTCCGGTACGAGCCGCCCAAGACGGACCAGAGCCCGCAGAGAGGCGGATACCGGCACCATGGCACTCGACGGCGCTGCCGCCCGGCCCCCCGCACGTGGTCGGATCGTCATGTTGGTAGACAACGGCGTCAACGGTGACTCCCGGGTGCAGAAGGCCGCCCGATCGGCGGCCGACGCCGGCTGGGAGGTCATCCTGCTGGGCCGCTCCCCGGTCCGCGAGGAGCGGCACTGGCAGCTCGGCGCGGCCCAGGTCCGACTGCTGGCCATGCCGACCCCGCTGGCCAAGCGTCGGCACGAGTTCCGCCGGGCGTGGCTGCGCTGGCCGCTGGCGTACCCGCCCACCGGGATCGCCGCGCACCGGGCGCAGGCGGTCAAGGCCTGGAAGGCCGACCTCGCGCTGCGGCGGGCGCAGCTCGCCGGCGGTGGCGGGCTGCGCGTGACCGCGCTGACCGCCCAGGAGCTGGCCGCGAAGGTGACCGGCAAGTGGGTGTCGCTGCGCTACTGGTCGCTCACCAACGCCCGGACCCGGCGCAAGCTGCGCAGCCCGTGGGACCGCGCCTACACCTGGTTCTGGCAGGCGATGCAGGGCGACCGCGCCTGGCGCCGGCTGGAGCCCGGGCTGTGGGACTACGAGCTGGCGTACGGACCGGTGATCGACGAGCTGGCGCCGGACCTGATCCACGCCAACGACTTCCGGATGCTGGGCGTCGGCGCCCGGGCGAAGATCCGCGCGGCCGCCGCCGGTCGGGAGATCAAGCTGGTCTGGGACGCGCACGAGTTCCTCCCCGGCATCAAGCCCTGGCAGGACAACGGCCGCTGGCTCCCGGCGCACCGGGCGCACGAGCGGGAGTACGCCCCGTACGCCGACGCGGTGATGACCGTGTCGGACGGCCTGGCCGAGCTGCTCCAGCGCGAGCACGGGCTGGCCCGGACGCCGGACGTGGTGCTCAACGCCCCGGCCGCCGACCACGGCGAGCTGGTGCCGGACGCCCCCGCACCCGATCTGCGCGCGCTCTGCGGCATCGGCCCGGACGTGCCGCTGCTGGTCTACAGTGGCGCCGCCGCCAAGCAGCGCGGCCTGGACATCATGGTCGACGCGCTGCCCGAGCTGCCCGGCGTGCACGTGGCGCTCGTGGTCAACAAGCCGGCCGGTCCGTACGTCTCCGGCGTGCTGGCCCGCGCGGCGAAGCTCGGCGTGGCCGACCGGGTGCACGCGCTGCCCTACGTGGCGCACTGGGAGGTGGTGCCCTTCCTCTCGGCCGCCGACGCGGGCGTCATCCCGATCCACCACTGGCCCAACCACGAGATCGCGCTGATCACCAAGTTCTTCGAGTACTCGCACGCGCGGCTGCCGCTGGTCGTGTCCGACGTGAAGACGATGGCGCAGACGGTCCGCTCGACCGGGCAGGGCGAGGTGTTCCGCGCCGAGGACGTGGCCGACTTCGCCCGCGCGGTGCGCGCCGTCCTGGCCGACCCGCAGCGCTACCGCGCGGTGTACGACCGACCCGGCCTGCTCGACGAGTGGACCTGGGAGGCGCAGGCGAGGGTGCTGGACGGGGTCTACTCCCGGCTGCTGCCGGGCCGGCCCGGCCCGGCGCCGGCGAGTAGCCCGGCCGCGGACGAGCAGTCGACCCCGGTCGGCGCGGAGGCCTGAGCGGCCGGCCCCCAGGTCCCGCGCGGCCTTTCGTAGACTCTTGCGCCATGACCGCCCCTGGGCCCGACGCCCGCAGCCACGATCCTGCCCCGCTTGACGGCACCGAGGCGGTGGGGAAGCGCGGTGTGCTGACGGATGCACCCGCCAGCACGAGCACCACCGAGCCACCGGAGGTGTCGGCGCCCGGACGGCGGGCGGAGCGCACGGACCAGGCGGCGTCGGCCGTCGACCCGGGCGGGGCCTCGGCCGACGCCGCGCCCAGGTGGGGGTTGGGCCGCGGTCGGGTGGACCTCCTGGTGGCTCTGGTGTATCTCGCCTGGGCCTTCTGGGTGACGGCGCGGGGCTGGCGGGACGTCGACGGCCGGTTCCTCGGCAGCCGCCCCGACGACCAGGGTTTCAACGAATGGATGCTGGCGTACGCGGCGCACGCCGTCAGCCACCTGGAGAACCCGTTCTTCACCACCCTGCAGAACGCCCCCTCGGGGGTCAACCTGATGACCAACGTCGGGTTGCAGCTGCCCGGCCTGGTGCTCACCCCGGTCACCCTGCTCTTCGGCCCCGCCTTCTCGTACCTGCTGTTCATCACCCTGAACCTCGCCGGCACCGGCTACGCCTGGTACCACGTGCTCTCCCGGCACCTGGTGCGGTCCCGGGCGGCCGCCTTCGTCGGCGGACTCTGCTGCGGCTTCGCCCCGGCCCTGGTGTCGCACAGCAACGGACACCCGCACATCACCGCGCAGTGGTTGGTGCCCTTCATCCTCTGGCGGGTCGTCCGGCTGGCCCGGGGCGGCCATGTGGTCCGCGACGGGCTGGTGCTGGGCGCCCTCGTCACCGCGCAGTTCTTCGTCAGCCTGGAGATCCTCTTCCTGACCGCGCTCGGCTGCCTGATGGTGGTGGTCGGGTTTCTGCTCGTCCGACCCCGCGAGGCGCTGCGGCGGGCGCGCCCGCTGGTCGCCGGGCTGGCGATCACCGGGGTGCTGGTGGCGGCGGCCGCCGCGTACCCGCTCTGGATGCAGTTCGCCGGGCCGCAGCACCGGGTCGGCCACCCCGGGAACCCGGACGCCTACGCGCTGAAGCTCGGCTCGTACGTCAGGTACGCCACCGAGTCGATCGCCGGCAGCCCGACCAGCGCGTCGGGCTGGGCCCCGAACTTCACCGAGCAGGCCAGCTTCTACGGCTGGTCGCTGCTGGTGGTCGCGCTGGCCGCCGCCTGGTGGCTGCGGCGAGAGGTCGTCGTCCGGGTGCTCGCACTCGTCGCCGTCGCGTCCGCGGTCTTCTCGGTCGGCACCACCTGGACCTGGGACACCCGGCGCACCACCGTCCCGGCCCCGTTCGCGCTGGTGGACAACCTGCCGGTGTTCGACTCGATGGTGGCGGCCCGCTTCGCGCTGATCACCACCGCGGCCCTCGGCGTGCTGTTGGCGGTCGCGGGGGACCGGCTCACCGCGCCGGCGCTGCGCGAGCAGCCGGCTGGCCGGCTGGCCGGCGGCCTGGCCGCGGTCGCGGCGCTGGCCGCCCTGCTGCCGGTCCTGCCGACCCCGCTGCCGGCGACCGGCCGGCCCCCGGTGCCCCACTTCGTGACGAGCGGCGAGTGGCGGGAGCACGTGGCACCCGGGCGGACCCTGGTGCCGGTCCCGGTCGCCGACATGACCTCGCTGCACTGGAGCACGGCCGCGCTGGCCGGCTTCGCCGTGCCGCAGGGCTACTTCCTCGCTCCCACCTCCGCCACCGACCCCACCGGGCGGTGGGGCGTCGAGCCACAGCCGACGGCGAAGCTGCTCACCGCGGTCGCCCGCGGTCAGCGGGACACCATGGTCACCCCGGCCGACGTGACGCAGGCCCGCGCCGACGTCCGGCACTGGAAGGCGGACGTGGTGGTCCTGCCCCGGCACCCCCGTCAGGACCGCCTGCGGGCGGTGCTGGACGCCCTGTACGGCCCGGGCCAGCGGGTCGACGACGTGTGGCTCTGGGACGTCCGCCCGTACACCCGCTGAATCTCGCCGGTCTGCCAGTCGTCCACGCCCCGGCCGGTCAGGGTCGCCGGCCCGGGGTCACCCGGCCGCGGACCCCAGCGTCACGGCGAGTAGGTCCAGATGATCAGCAGGTGCCCGCCGAAGTAGGCCGACACGACGGTGAGGGTCGCCAGGACGGTGACCGCCCTCGCCCAGCCGGCCCGGGCCAGGGTGACGGCGACCGGCAGCAGCAGGGGGAACGCGGGTAGCAGGAACCGCGCCTTCGCGTGGTAGTAGCCGGCCGCGCCCAGGGTGGTGACCAGCAGCAGGCCACTGTAGAGCAGCAGCTGCCAGGGCTGCCGGTCGAGCAGGCTCAGCACGAAGAGCGCGATCGCCAGCAGCACCACCAGGGTCACCACGTACAGCGTGAGCGCCGACGGGTGGCCCAGCACCTTCTGGGCCACCCGCGCCGTGTCCGCCCCGAAGTCGAACGTGGTGCCCCAGCCCTCGTCCTGGATGTGGAACCAGCCGTCGGGGCGGCCGGTCCGCCAGCCCACCCAGGCCAGGTAGCCCAGCCAGCCGGCGGGCGCGAGCAGCAGGGCGGCCCACGGGCGCCAGCCGTCCCGGCGCCGGACGACGGCGATCAGCGCGGCCAGGCACACCACGGCGAGCAGCGCCGAGGCGGTGGGCCGGGTCAGCCCGGCGAGGAGGCAGAGCACGCCCGCGGTGACCCAGCGGGCGCGCAGCAGGGCGTACAGGCTCCACGCGGCGAACGCCGTGAAGATCCCCTCGCTGTAGCTCATCGACTGGACGATGCTGTGCGGCAGCACGCCCCAGAGCACCGCGAACATGATGCCCACCCGGCGGTCGTACAGGTGGTCGCCGATCGCGAACAGCGCCCAGGCGGCGGCGAGCGCGGCCACCCAGGCCACCACCAGCGCCGTGTTGCGCGCACAGAGCGGGGAGAGCGGTTCCAGCACCCGGACCAGGCCCGGGTAGAGCGGGAAGAACGCCATGTTGCTCTGCACCCGCTCGTATCCGTCGTAGCCGTGCTGGGCGATGCCCAGGTACCAGGCGCCGTCCGACTTGGCGAGCAGGGCGCCCGTACCCTTCCCGACGTTGTGGGCCCAGAGGTGCAGGGTCAGCAGCCCGATCAGCCGGACCGCCAGGTACCCGGCGAGGGCCGGGAGGGCGTGGCGCGCGGCGGAGCGCAGCCGCCCCAGCCGCCCGGCGGGGTGGTGGGGCCGGGTCGCGTCCGGCGCCGTCCGCCGCTCCTGGTCGCGCTCGTCGGTCATCACCACGTCCATGTCTGATTCCTGTCCGCGCCGGAGTTGGGGTGGGTGCGGCCGCCGGGGGCGACGGCGCCGGCCTGGCCTGCGGTGATGGCGTGCGCGCCGGGCCGGGAACCGGATGCAGGGTAGCAACCGGCGCACCGGGGTGGGGAACACCGACGGCGCACCGGACGCCGTCCGGTGACTGTCGTAGACTCGCTCGCGTCCGCGGGCGCGGTGCTGGCTGGGACGGAGACGGACGATAATGGGATCTGACGGCACGACCGCGGCGGTGGACACCCGGGGACGGGGCGCCATTCCCGTCGACAACCGGACCAACGGGGATTCCAGGGCGGGGAAGGCGGAGGCGTGAGCCAGCCCGATGTGACGGTGATCGTCGCCGTCTACAACACCATGCCGTACCTCACCACGTGCCTCACCTCGCTGGTGGAGCAGACCATCGGTCTGGAGCGGCTGGAGGTCGTCGCGGTGGACGACGGGTCCACCGACGGCAGCGGGGCAGAGCTGGACCGGTTCGCGCAGCGGTACCCGGGCACCTTCACCGTGCTGCACCAGCCCAACTCGGGCGGCCCGGCGGCACCGAGCAACCGCGCCCTGGACCGCGCGCGGGGGCGCTACGTCTTCTTCATCGGCTCCGACGACCACCTGGGGCCGGAGGCGCTGGAGCGGCTGGTCGCCGCCGCCGACCGCTGGCACTCGGACATCGTGCTCGGCCGGATGGTGGGCGCCAACAAGCGCTACGTCCACCAGGCGATCTACGCCAGCACCGAGGCGCAGGTGGACCTCTTCGACAGCGCGCTGCCCTGGTCCCTGTCGAACACCAAGCTGTTCCGGCGTGACCTGATCGAACGCCACGGGCTGCGGTTCCGCGAGGACATGCCGATGGGCAGCGACCAGCCCTTCACGCTGGAGGCCTGCCTCCGCGCCGAGCGGATCTCGGTCCTCGCCGACTACGAGTACTACTACGCGGTCAAGCGGGACAACGCGCAGAACATCACCTACGCCAGCCGGTTCGAGGAGCGGCTGCGCTGCGCCGAGGAGATCATCGGCTTCGTGGCCGGCCTGATCGGGCCGGGCCGGCAGCGCGACGCGATCCTGGTGCGCCACTTCACCTGGGAGGTGGCGAAGCTGCTCCGGCCCGAGTTCCTGGACCTGCAGCCCGACGTCCAGGAGCAGGTCCACATCCGGATCCGCAAGCTGGCCGAGACGTACCTCACCGACAACATCCGGGATCAGCTCGCCCCCGACGTGCGGCTGCGGCTGCTGATCGCCCGGGACGCCGACCTGGACCGGCTGCGGAAGCTGATCCGCCAGCAGGCCGACAAGGACCTGCCCGAGGTGACCGTCGCCGACGGCCGCTGGTACGCCCACTACGTCGGGTTCCGCGACCGGGAGCTGGGCTTCCCGGCCGAGTGGTACGACGTCACCGAGAACGCCGCCCAGATGATGGCCAAGCTCACCGCGACCGAGCTGGCCTGGGGCCGCGACGCCGCGGGCGCCCGGGCGCTGATCGTGACGGCCCACAGCCGGTGGGCCGACCTGGCCGAGCTCGCGGTGGACGCGGTGCGGGTCAGCGTCGGCGGGCTGACCGGTGTCACCTCGGTCGTCGCGGGCGGTCCCGGTACCGTCGTACGGGCCGACTTCCCGGTGGACCGGCTCCTCGAGGTCGTCGCGGGGGAGCGCCGGGCGGTACGGGCCGAGGTCACCGCGCTGGGCGGGACCGGTTCGGCGCCGCTGCGCACGGAGCGACGGCTCGCCGCACCACGCCTGCTGGCGCGGCGCGGTGGCCGGCTCCACATCGTCACGCCCACCACGAACCACAAGGGCCAGGTGATCGTCGCGATCACCCCGGTGACGCCCCGTCGGTTCATTGCCCGTCTCCGCCGAATGTGGCCCTCTGGAGGAAAGTAGTTCCATGAACATCTGCGTCGTCGCGCTGGGAAAGATCGGGCTGCCGCTCGCCGTGCAGTTCGCCTCGAAGGGGCACCGGGTGATCGGTGCCGACGTGTCCGAGCGGGTGGTGCGGCTGGTCAACGATGGGGCCGTGCCGTTCCCGGGTGAGACCGACCTGGACGTCAAGCTGAAGGAGGCGGTCGCCGCCGGGCTGTTCTCCGCCACCACCGACACCGCGGCGGCGGTTGCCGAGTCCGAGGCGGTCGTCGTGGTCGTGCCGCTCTTCGTCGACGCCGACGGGGTGCCGGACTTCGGCTGGATGGACGACGCCACCCGGGCCATCGCCGCGGGGCTCAAGCCGGGCACGCTGGTCAGCTACGAGACCACGCTGCCGGTCGGCACCACCCGCAACCGCTGGGCGCCGATGCTGGAGGAGGGCTCCGGCCTCACCGCCGGGAAGGACTTCCACCTGGTCTTCAGCCCGGAGCGGGTGCTCACCGGCCGGGTCTTCGCCGACCTGCGCCGCTACCCCAAGCTGGTCGGCGGCATCGACGAGGCGTCGGCCGAGCACGGCGTGCGCTTCTACGAGGCGGTGCTGGACTTCGACGAGCGGGCCGACCTGAACCGCCCGAACGGCGTCTGGGACCTGGGCTCGGCCGAGGCGTCCGAGTTGGCCAAGCTCGCCGAGACGACCTACCGGGACGTCAACATCGGCCTGGCGAACCAGTTCGCCCGGTTCGCCGACACGGTGGGCGTCGACGTGACCAAGGTCATCGAGGCCTGCAACACCCAGCCGTACAGCCACATCCACCAGCCGGGCATCGCGGTCGGCGGGCACTGCATCCCGATCTACCCGCGGATGTACCTGTGGAACGACCCGGCGGCCACCGTCGTGCGCTCGGCCCGCGAGGCCAACGCCGCGATGCCGGAGTACGCCGTCGACCTGCTCGCCGCCGCGTACGGCGACCTGACCGACGTCGGGGTGCTCGTGCTCGGTGCCGCGTACCGGGGTGGCGTCAAGGAGACCGCCTTCTCCGGCGTCTTCCCGACCGTCGAGGCGCTGCGCAAGCGGGGCGCCAAGCCGTACGTGTCGGACCCGATGTACACCAACGAGGAGCTGGCGGCGCACGGCCTGCCGGCGTACGACGGCCAGCCGGTGCAGGCCGCCGTCATCCAGGCCGACCACGCCGAGTACCGCACCCTCTCCCCGGCCGACCTGCCGGGCGTGACGGTGCTGGTCGATGGCCGCCGGGTCACCGACCCGGCCCGCTGGACGGGCGTCCGTCGGGTGGTCATCGGCGGCTGACCCGCCGCCCGGCGTGGGCCCCGGCCGGTCACGGCCGGGGCCCACCGTGTTTGCGACACGCGCGGTGACCGGTGCCACGGGTGCTTTGTCGGCCGGATACCCCGGCGATACTTGAAGTACTTGCCGCGTTAGGGTCGCAGCTGCCCGGTATCGGACGCGATCGTTACCGGTGGGCAGATAGGGAGCATGTCGTTGTTCAGCAGAGTACGGAGCCAGCAGGGCTTCGCCGCGGTCGGCGCGGTGCTGCTGGCGTACGGGATCATGATCCTGGCCGGCGCCTTCGGCTGGGTGGTCCCGTTCGCGGCGGCCGGGCTGGTCGCCATCGCGGGTGAGTTCGCCCTCGCCACCCGGTTCGCCGAGACAGGCGAGCTGCTGCAGAAGGCCGGCCTCGGGCTGGTCTGGCGGCGGCTCATCCGCGATCTGTCGGTCGTCCTGCTGATCGTCAGCGCGGTTCGGGCCGGGGTGGGCGGAACCGTCGCGGTCATCCTGCTGCCCGCCGCGCTCTGGACCGTGGCCGTCGGCACCACCGCCCTGGCCAAGATCACCGACGGCCGCGCCGCAACCCCGGCGTTCACCCGCAACATCGACCTCAGCGCGCTGCGTCGGGTCCCCGCCCCGCCGGCGTGGGCCCAGCGGATCGCCGGCCTCCAGCTGCCGCTGCTCAACGTGCTGCTCGTGCCGGCCGCCGTGGTGGCCGCATTGGTTGACCGGGTGACCCCGGTGGTGGTGACCGGGCTGGTCACCCTCGCCGCCGGGCTGGTGACCGCGGCGGTGCTGGCGCTCAGCTGGCTGCGCGGGCGCGGCCGGACGCCGGGGATCCTGCCCGAGGTGCACGCCTGGCTGGCCCGGGAGCGGCCGGAGGTGGCGCTCTACTTCGCCGGCCCGGCGAAGGACGTGTACCAGGCCAACATGTGGCTCGCCCCGACCGAGGCGGCCGGGCGCCGCGCGGTGGTGCTGCTGCGCCACGAGGACGCCTTCCGGGAGCTCGCCGACACCCGCCTGCCGGTGATCTGCGTACCGGCCGGGGTGGACTTCATGAACCTCGACCTGGGCAGCATCCGGGTCGCCCTCTACGCCGCGAACGTCGGCGCCAACATCCACATGCTGCGCGAGCCGGGCATGAAGCACGTCTTCGTCGGGCACGGCGACAGCGACAAGCAGGCCAGCGTCAACCCCTACAGCAAGGTGTACGACGAGGTGTGGGTGGCCGGGCCGGCCGGGCGGGAGCGGTACGCCCGGGCCGGGGTGGGGGTGCTGGACCGGAACATCGTCGAGATCGGCCGGCCCCAGCTCGCCGGGGTGCACACCTTCGGCTCGGCGGCCGCCGATCACCCCTTCACCGTGCTCTACGCCCCCACCTGGGAGGGCTGGCTCGACGACGACCAGTACCACACCTCGCTGGTGCTGATGGGGGAGCTGATCGTGACCGGCCTGCTCGCCGCGGGCGGCGTCCGGCTGATCTACAAGCCGCACCCGCTGACCGGCTCCCGGTCGAGGCAGGCCCGGGCGGCCCACGAGCGGATCGTCGCCCTGATCCGGGCCGCCGGCGGGGACACCGACGCCACCTCGTTGGACGGCACCGCCCACCTGGTGGTCACCGGCCGCACGCCGGCCCTGTTCGACTGCTTCAACGCCACTGACCTGCTGGTCAGCGACGTCTCGAGCGTGGTCTCCGACTTCGTGCAGAGCGAGCGGCCGTACGTGGTGGCCAACCCGGCGGGCCTGCCAGAGGACGAGTTCCGCCAGACGTTCCCGACCGCCCGGGCGGCCTACCTGTTCTCCGCCGACTGCGGCGAGCTGGAGAAGATCCTCGCCGTCACCCGGGCGGGCGATGACCCGATGACCGAGGCGCGGCGGGAGCTGAAGGAGTACCTGCTCGGGCCGGCCGGGGCGAACCCGATGGACCGCTTCCGGGAGGAGATCGGCCGGCTCTGCGGCTGAGGCGCGGAGCCGACGGAGGGCGACGGTCGACGGCGGGCAGCCGTCGACCGTCGCCCTCCGTCGCGTTCAGCCCCGCTGCGGCGGGTTGTCGACGTCGCGGGAGACGACCTCGCCCTGCTCGTCGACCCAGCCCTTCGGGCGCGCCGGGTTGCCGGCGACGAGCTGGTACGGCTTGACGTCCTTGGTCACCACGGAACCGGCGGCGATCATCGCGTACTCGCCGACCTCGATGCCGCAGACCAGGGTGGCGTTGGCGCCGATCGAGGCGCCCCGGCGGATCAGGGTGGGGGTGATCTTCCAGTCCGGGTTCTGGGCGCGCGGGCGGAAGTCGTTGGTGAAGACCGCGCAGGGGCCGACGAAGACCTCGTCCTCGATCGTGACGCCCTGGTAGACGGAGACGTTGTTCTGGATCTTCACCAGGTCGCCGACGGTGACGCCGGCGTCGACGTACACGTTGCGCCCGAGCACGCAGCCGGCGCCGATCTGCGCGGTCGAGCGGATGTGGGCCAGGTGCCAGACCTTGGTGCCGTCGCCGATCTCGGCGCCCTCCTCGACGTCGGCCGTGGGGTGGACGAAGACGGAGGGGGACCGGTCGTTGGTGTCAGTCATCCTTCAACTCGCATCGTCGGGGGCGCGTGTCGCGCCGTCGGTGCCCTGCGCCGACCGCGTCGGGTGGCCGACGCGGGTCGGCGCGGGCCAGGACCGCCCCGCCGCCGGCCGGCTCTCGAGGCCGGCGTGCGGGCTCGGCGTAGCTTACCGAGCCGCTCAGCCGAGCAGCGCCGCCACCGCGTCGGCGGCCGGTCGGTCCGCCGGCAACGCCTCCGCCGCCACCACCGCGGACACCGGCAGGACGCCGTAGAGGTGCGGAAAGAGCGCGCCGCCCCGGGACGGCTCCCAGCGCAGCTCGTCGCCGAGCCGGGCGGGGTCGACGGTGAGCAGGGTCAGCCCGGTGACGCCCCCGAAGACCCGGCGGGCCGTCTCCACCACCTGGTCGGCTCCGGAGAGGTGGATGTATCCGTCCTGGTGGTCCATCGCGGTGCCGGTGAAGTGTCCCGCCCCGCGGGCCCGCTCCCACTCGCTGGTCGCCAGCATCTTGTAGATCACCACCGCAGCCTAGGCGGGACGTGTTCGGTTCGTCGGTACCGCTCCGACCGCGTCGCCGGAGGCGGCATGCTCGGGTGGGAGTGGCCGCGGAGGGATGGGTGATGAAGAGCTACGACGATGACTGGACCGACGGCGAGCGGGCCGTCTACGACGAGGTCTACCAGGCGGGCGTGGAGTGGGCGGACGACCCGGACACCCCCTCGGAGGACGTACAGCACGTGATCAACCTCGGGGAGGCGGACGACGACACCTTCGGCGATTCGGAGACCGACTACCCGCCCCTGGTCGACGCGGTCACCGAGGCGACCGGGGAGAACGTGACCAGCGTGCCGGCCAGCCACTCCGACCCGGGGTTCCGCGGCTTCGTCGACGGGGTCCGGGACGCGACCGCCGACGAGGTCTTCGGCCTCTGAGCGTCCCGGGCACCCGTCCGCCGCGATCCCCGGGACTCCCGTCCCGCCGACGCTTCTGCCACCATTCTGGGCAGCACGTCGAGGAGATGGGAGCACGGGTGCGGATCCTGCTGGTCGAGGATGACCGTCGGGTGGCGGCCGCCCTGTCGTCCGCGCTCACCCGCCGCGGATACGAGGTGGAGCACGCCGCCACCGTCGCCGCGGCGCTCTCCGCCGCCCCCTGCGACCTGGTGCTCCTCGACCTGACCCTGCCCGACGGGGACGGCACCGACCTCTGCCGGGAGCTGCGCCGGCGCAGCAGCCAGCTCGGCATCATCGCGGTGACCGCCCGGGGCGAGGAACGGGACCGGGTGCTCGGCCTCCGGCTGGGCGCCGACGACTACGTGGTCAAGCCGTTCTCGATGGTGGAGCTCCAGGCCCGGATCGAGGCGGTGCTCCGGCGCGCCGCGCACACCGTGCCGGAGCGCAACCTGATCGAGGCGGGCCCCGTCCGCATCGACGTGGGCGGCCGGACGGTGAGCGTGGCCGGCCGACCGGTCGCGCTCACCCGCAAGGAGTTCGACATCCTGCTCTCCCTCGCCCGGCAGCCCGGGGTGGCCGTGCCGCGCGACCGGATCCTGCTCGACGTCTGGGGCACCACCTGGGCCGACCGGCACACCGTGGAGGTGCACGTGGGCTCGCTGCGCGGCAAGCTCGGCGACCCCACCCTGGTGGAGACCGTCCGCGGGGTCGGCTACCGGCTCCGCAGCGAGTGAGGGGGCCCGGTGCGTCGTCGGCTGGTGGTCAGTTACCTGCTGCTGATGGTGCTGGTGCTCATGGCGTTGGAGACGCCACTGGCGGCCACCCTGGCCACCCGGGAGACCGACCGCGTCCGCGCCGACCGGCTCGCCGACGCCACCCGCTTCGCCTCGCTGGCCGGGCCGGCGCTGCGCGGCGGGGTGGTCGGCCCGCTCGACTCGGAGCTCGGCGCGTACGACGAGCTGTACGGCATCGGCGCGGCGGTGGTCGACCGGGACCGCCGCACGGTGACCGCCTCCGTCAGCTGGGAGGCCGGCCCCGGCACCGAGTCGGCGCTGGCCACCGCGCTGGCCGGGCAACAGTCCAGCGGGCCGGAGTCGGTGTGGCCCTGGACGGACGGTCCGGTGGTGGTGGCGGTCCCGATCAACGACGGCGGCGAGGTGCTCGGCGCGGTGATTACCGCCACCCCGCCCGACGCGGTCCGGCGTACCGTCACCACCTGGTGGCTGCTGCTCGCGGCGCTCGGCCTGATCGCGGTGCTGGCCTGCATCTCCACCGCGTTCGGGCTGGCCGGGTGGGTGCTGCGCCCGGTCACCGAGCTGGACTCGGTGACCCACGAGATCGCCGAGGGTGACCGGCGGGCGCGGGTGCGGCCCCGGCTGGGCCCGCCCGAGCTTCGCCGCCTGGCGGCGAGCTTCAACAACATGGCGGACGTGGTCTCCGACGTGATGGACCGGCAGCGCGCCTTCGTCGCGCACGCCAGCCACCAGCTGCGCAACCCGCTGACCGCGCTGCGGCTGCGCGTGGAGGAGCTGGGGCCGAGCCTGACCGACCCGGACGGCCGCACCGAGCACCGGCTGGCGCTGGAGGAGACCGACCGGCTGGCCATGGTGCTCGACGCGCTGCTCACCCTGGCCCGCGCCGAACGCGAGGAGAATCAGCGGATCACCGTGGACGCGCCCGCGGTGGCCGCCTCCCGGGTGACCGCCTGGCAGCCGCTGGCCCGGCACCGGTCGGTCACCCTCCGGCTGGCCGCGGTGGACGCCCCCGCGTACGCCCGCACCGTGCCGACCGCCATCGACCAGGCGCTCGACGCGTTGATCGACAACGCGGTGAAGTTCAGCGGCGCCGGGGGAGAGGTGACGGTGACCGTCCGGTCGGCCGACGGCGGCACCGCCGTGGAGGTCCGGGACACCGGCCCGGGCATGACGCCGAGCCAGCTCGACCAGGCCACCGAGCGGTTCTGGCGGGCCCCGGACGTGCAGAACGTCGACGGCGCCGGGCTGGGGCTCACCATCGTCGCGGTGCTGGTGGACGCCTCCGACGGCCGGCTGACCATGCGTCCTGGGGAACCCCGGGGACTGGTCGCCGAGCTGTGGTTCCCCGCCCCGGCAGGGGACGTCGCGCCGACCGGCGGGCCGGACGGGGAGCCGCCCGCTCCCGGCGTCCTGCCGGAGCCCCGGCCGCCCGCCGCACCGGAACGGCCGGTGGACGCCCACTAGGGCTTGCTCGCGCGGTACCAGTCCGCGGCCCCCGGATGCAGCGGCAGCGGGGTGGTGACGATCGCGGCGCGCGGGCTCATCCGGCCGGCCGCCGGATGCGCCGCGGCCAGTTCCGCCCGCCGTTCCATCAGCAGCCGGGTCACCTCGCGGACCAGCGCCTCCGGCAGGTCGGCGCGGACGATCAGGTAGTTCGGGTTGGCCACGGTGGTGACCGGCTCCAGGCCGTACACCGAGCGGGAGATGTCCCGGGTCACGTAGACCTCGCCGTAGCCGCGGCGCAGCGGCTCGGTCCAGTCACCGAGGTCGACGATCCGGATGGCGGTGGCGGCGGCCAGCTCCGCGACGCCGCGTACCGGCAGGCCGCCGGAGAAGAAGAAGGCGTCGATCCGGCCGGCCCGCAGCGCCGCGACCGAGTCGTCCAGACCGAGGTGCTCCTGCCGCACCTGGTCGCCGCCGAGGCGGGCCACGTCCAGCAGCCGGGTGGCGGTGACCTCGGTGCCTGAGCCTCGGGCGCCCACCGAGACGCGCCGCCCGCGCAGGTCGTCCAGCGTCCGCACCGGGCCGCCGGCGGTGGTGACCAGGTGCAGCAGGTCGTCGTAGACCCGGGCCACGGCGAGCACGCCGGGCTGCTGCCGCGGCACGGTCGGCAGCACGTCGGCCTGGGTGAAGCCCAGCTCCGCCTCGGCGGAGGAGACCAGCCGGACGTTCTGCGCCGAGGCTGCCGTGACCACCACGCTGGCCCGTACCTCGGGCAGTTCCCGGTTGAGGATGGCGGCCAGCGACTGCCCGAAGGCGTGGTAGACCGCCGTCGGGCTGCCCGTCGCGATCCGGATCGGCACCGGTTGGGACCGTTCCTCCCGGCACGCGCCGAGCCCGGGCAGGACCGCCACCAGCAGCATGAGCAGCGCCACCGGCCCGGCGGCACGGCGGCGGCCGCGGACAGACCAGCTACGGCTCACGGGCTGCACTGTGCGCCGTGCAGCCGCCCGCGCGCAAGCCCGCGCCCGCGGCGCCCTCCGCCCGCCGCGGGTGACGCCGATCGGCCCGGTCGGCCGATTACGCGCTCTTTGCGACCGGCGCGGGGCCCAGGGCCGAGCTCGCCAGGATCCGGTCCCGGTGCGGGCCGTGCGCGACGCTCACCACGAAGCAGCCGGCGCCGGGGCGCAGCACCGCCGGGACGTCCAGCAGGGCGGCCCCGCGGACCAGCACCGCCGCGAGCTCCCGGTCGGCCAGTCGGATGCCGAGGATGTGCCGGCGGACGTGCCGGCCGCCGGCCAGCAGCGCCGAGCGCCAGGCCGCGGCCGCCAGCCGGGTTCGCCAGATCCGGCGGGCGGTGGAGGCGCCGGGCACCGGGCCGCCGAGCAGCTCCCGGCGGCCCTGTCGCCAGCCCGCCTCCAGCAGCGTCGCGTACGCCGAGCGGTGCTCGCGGGGCACGTGCAGCCGGTGCAGCTCGTACCGGCGGCGCAGGCCACCGGTGGCCACCTGGTGCTCCACCGGCACGTCGAGCCGGGTGAGCAGCTGCCGCATGCGCTGCGCCGCGTCCTCCCGGTTGAACTCGGCGACCCCGCCCCGGTACGTCCCGACGGCGGGCCGGCGGCCCTCGGTCGCCGGTGGCGGGGTGCAGCGCACCAGGCAGGCGACCTCGAACGCGTCGGCCAGGGTCAGCCAGTCCAGCGGTGGCGGTGTCGACGGCAGGCGGGGCCGGTCGAGCAGGGTGAGAGGTTCGGAGGCCATCGGACCGCTCCTTGTCGGCATCGGGGTTCCCATACCGTGACCCCGGCGCCGGTGCGGCGAAACGGGTGCGCGCCAGCCTTGAGCAAAATTTGCGGCTACAGCTCGGTCACCACGACGTCGAGCTGGCGCGGCCGGCTGGTGGCGACCGGCTGCTCCTCGACCGTGTACTTCAGGTCCCGCAGGGCGCCGATCAGGGCGTCGGCGGTGCGCGGCCGGGCGTCGGCGATGAGCAGGTCCCGGACCAGCCGGCCCTTGGTCGCCTTGTTGAAGTGGCTGACCACCGAGCGGGTCACCGCCCCGTCGACCTCGCGCTCGTGCAGCACCCGGACGGTCACCGTCCGCCCGGCCAGCTCCCCGCGCGGGGTCCAGGTGGCCGCGTACGCGCCGGAGCGCAGGTCCAGCACCGGCCGGTCGCCGGACGCCGCCGCCATCGCCGGGGCGAGGGTCCGCCGCCAGTACGCCGACAGCGCGCCCACGCCGGGCAGCTTCGCCCCGATCGGGCAGCGGTACGGCGGGATCCGGTCGGTGAGGCGTACCGCGCCCCAGAGGCCGGAGCTGATCAGCACGGAGCGGCGGGCCAGCCGGTCCGCCGCCGGCGGCAGCGAGGCCAGGTCGAGCGCCTCGTAGAGCACCCCGGTGTAGATCCGGGCGGCCGGCGCGGTGGCCGCCTCCCGCAGCCGGGCGTTGCGCCGGAGCTCGCCGCGCTGGCCCTCGCTGAGCCCGAGCGCGGCCCGGGCCGCCGCCTCGTCCGCCCCGGCGCAGAGCGCGACCAGCGCGGTCAGCACCTCCTCCCGGGCCGGGGTGAGCTCCGGCAGGCAGAGGCGGGACGGGTCGAGCCGCCGCCCGGTGCCGGCGTCGGCCTTCCCCTCCGAGGGCGGCAGCAGGATGAGCATCGGATCAGCGTACGGCCCGGCTCAGCGCCACGGCCGCACGGCCGTCTCCGGGTGGTACACGCGATATTCGCCGACCTCGGTGACCAGGGCCGCGTCGGCGCGGTCGCCGAGCAGCCGGCGCAGCTCCCGCTCCTCCGACGAACCCGTTTCCAGCACGTAACCCGGCCGGGCCGCCCGGCCCACCTGGTCCCAGTACGGCTGGTAGCGGTTCTGCCCGGGGCTGAGGTTGCCCTCGAGGACCGCACAGACCACCCTTTCTCCGGTGTTGAAGATGAGCCGGTTGCAGGTCCAGTAGTCGCCGTACACGTCCCGCAGGCCCACCCGGCGCGTTGCGTCGGCCAGCTCGTGGGCCTGCCGCTCCTCGGTACGCAGCGAGCGGCTGTCGGCGACGAAGAGGCCGGTGCCCACCAGCGCGGCGGCGGTGAGCCCGGCCAACAGCGCGGTGGCCAGCGTGCCGGCGAGCCGGCCGACTGCTCCTGTGGTGCCCCGCCAGGCGCGGACCGCCGCCAGCCAGAGCGGCCAGAGCACCGCCGGCAGGGAGATCTGCAGCACCGACAGGTACCGCGAGTAGGCCAGCGGTTCAACTGCGGCGAGCGGGCTGCGCACGTACGCCAGCAGGGTCAGCGCGGCCCCGGCGATCAGGGCGAGCTGCGCGACCGGCCGGAGCCGCCCGGCCCGGTCGGCGGCCCGCCGGTACGCGACCAGCGCGAGCACCGCGGCGGCCGCCAGCAGCACCGGGTAGAGCAGGCCGAACCACTGCTGCCAGCGGGTGCAGCCGGCCGGCGGGCAGAGGCCGGTGGCCAGCGGCACCCCTTCCAGCAGCCCGCCGTGTACCCGGTCCGACCAGGGCGGCACCGGCCCGGGCTTGGTGCTGATCTCCCGGAGCACCGACAGCGAGTCCCGACCGTCCGGCGCGAGCAGGTTGTCCCGCACCATCGGCGCCACCCCGAGCGCGAACCCGGCCACCAGCAGCACTCCCGGCCAGCCCACCAGGTCGCGCGGTGCCGCCCAGACCAGCAGCAGCCCGGCCGCCGCCAGGTACGGCACGATCAACCAGTCGGACCAGAGCGCCACGCCGGCGAGCAGCCCGAACAGGCCGGTGGCCAGCCAGCGGTGCCGGATCCGGTGTTCCGCGAGCCCCACCGCGATCAGCAGCATCGCCACGACCGCCGGCTTCACCTCGGGCCGCCCGCCGACCACGGTGAGCTGGTCCCGGATCACCCGCTCGGAGCCGAGCGCCAGCAGGCCGACGACGAAGGTGGCGAACCACGGGGAGCAGAGCCGGCGGGTCAGCCGGTACATCAGCCAGAGGAAGACCGCGTAGAGCGCCAGCAGCGGCAGCCGCAGTACTGGCCAACTCGGCCCGGCCAGCCGGATGAACGGCGCCGCCAGGTAGGACTCCAGCATCCCCATGTAGTGCTGGCCGTAGAGGAAGATCGGCCGCTCCCGGCCGGCGGCGATGTGCATCGCGGCGAGCCCGAAGGTCGCCTCGTCGCTGTTCGAGGTGGGCAGGGTCTGCAGGGCCAGGACCAGTCGGTAGCCGACCCCGACGAGCCCGAGCAGCAGCGCGACCAGTGCCGGCCGGTCGAGCGCCGGGCGCCACCGTCCCGGGTGCTGCACTGGTGTCGACACGACCAACGCCCCCGTCGTCGTCCCGACCGCAGTTTTTCACGGCGCCGGCGCGCGGCGGGGTGGATCGGCCGAGCCGGCCGGCTCTCGCGTGGCCGCTTCCGGGCAGGTGTGGCAGGGTGGCACCGTGCCACCGACACCTGCCGGAGAGCTCGCCGTACCGCAGTTGCACCGGGCCGCGCGGATCGAGGACGCCATCCACAAGATCGTCGAGCATCGGCTGCGGCGCACCGGGTGGAAGATCAACATCATCGCGTACGCCGGCTACGGCGCGCCCGGCTGGGCGCGGGTGCTCTGCCGGGTGCTGCTCGGCCGGCCGGACACCCGGCAGCGGGCCCGGCCGGAGAAGGTGCGCGGCTGGCGCAGCTTCGCCACCCTGCCCGCCAAGCACGTCACGGTGACCATCGAGGCCGGCGGCGTACGACACGAGGCGGTCGCCGACCGCAGCGGCTTCGTCGACACGGTCATCGAGGCCGACTTCGCCCCCGGCTGGGCCCCGGTCCGCCTCAGCGTGCCGGACGCCGAGCCGGTCGAGGCGCTGGTGCGCATCCTCGACCCGCAGGTCCGGTTCGGCATCCTCTCCGACATCGACGACACGGTGATGGTCACCGCGCTGCCCCGGCCGCTGCTCGCCGCGTGGAACACCTTCGTCCTCGACGAGCACGCCCGGGCCGCGGTGCCCGGCATGGCGGTGCTCTACGAGCGGCTGGTCACCGCGCACCCCGGCGCGCCCGTCTTCTACCTCTCCACCGGCGCGTGGAACGTGGCCCCGACGCTCACCCGGTTCCTCTCCCGGCACCTCTACCCGGCCGGACCAGTGCTGCTCACCGACTGGGGGCCGACGGCCGACCGCTGGTTCCGCAGCGGCCGGGAGCACAAGCGGGCCACCCTGGCCCGGCTGGCCCGGGAGTTCCCGGACGTCAAGTGGCTGCTGATCGGCGACGACGGGCAGCACGACCAGGAGATCTACCGCGAGTTCGCCGCCGCGCACCCGGACAACGTGGCCGGGGTGGCCATCCGCCGGCTCTCGCCGACCCAGTCGGTGCTCGCCGGCAGCCTGCCCGCGCCGGCCGGCCGCCCGTCCGCCGGTCCGGTAGGCCAGAAGTGGCTCTCCGCGCCGGACGGCGCCGGGCTCTGGCAGCTGCTGCGGAACGCGGGCCTGGTCTGAGTACGCCGGGCCCCGCCCCGCACACACCGTCAGCCGCCGGTGCCCGAATCCGCCACCTGGATCTGGCCGGCGCGGGCGGCCGCCGCCCGGCGCTGCTGGATGAGGTCGACCACGGCCTGCCGGTTGGCGATCCGGGCGGCCGAGTTGGCGTCCGGGTTCTGTCGCTGGTTCGCGATGAAGGTCAGGTTGTTGCGCAGGCCCGACGAGCCCGTCGTCCCGCGCCTCTGCCTACGTTGTGTAATGGCCATCCCTCGAAGCTGCGGAGGAGCGAAATGACTGTGAGGCATAAATATGACTCAGAGTCATATCGCCTCATCAGTTGTCGCTTGCGGGACGCGACCCGCCCGCCCGCAGGGCGGCCTCGCGGTCAGTCGCGGCGCAGCCAGAGCACGCCGAGCGGGGGCACCCGCAGCGCCGCGGACGCGGGCATCCCGTGCCAGGGCACGCTCTCCCCGTGCACCGCGCCGAGGTTCCCCACCCCCGACCCGCCGTAGTGATGGGCGTCGGTGTTGATCACCTCGGTCCACTTTCCGGCGGCCGGGAGGCCTACCCGGTAGCCCTCCAGCGGCACGGCGGAGAAGTTCGCCACGCAGACCAGGGTCGCGCCGTCCGGGGCGATCCGGATGAACGAGACGGTGTTGTTGGCGACGTCGTCGCCGGCGATCCAGCGGAAGCCGGCCGGTTCGGTGTCCTGCGCCCAGAGGGCCGCGGTCTTCCGGTAGACGGCGTTGAGATCGGTGACGAGGCGCTGCACGCCGGCCCGGGCCGGGTCGTGCAGCAGGTACCAGTCGAGGCCGCGCTCCTCGCTCCACTCCCGGTCGTCGGCCAGTTCGCAGCCCATGAAGAGCAGTTGCTTGCCCGGGTGCGCCCACATGTACGCGAGCAGCGCCCGCACATTGGCCAGCCGTTGCCAGGTGTCGCCGGGCATCTTGCCGGCCAGCGAGCCCTTGCCGTGCACCACCTCGTCGTGGCTGATCGGCAGCACATAGTTCTCGCTCCAGGCGTACGCCAGGGAGAAGGTGAGCTGGTGGTGGTGATGCTGCCGGTAGATCGGGTCCTTCGAGATGTAGAGCAGGGTGTCGTGCATCCAGCCCATGTTCCACTTGAACCCGAAGCCCAGCCCGCCCTCGTTGGTCGGCCGGGTCACCCCCGGCCAGGCCGTCGACTCCTCGGCGACCAGCACCACGCCGGCGTGCTGCTTGTAGACGGTCGCGTTGACCTCCTGGAGGAACGCGATCGCCTCCAGATTTTCCCGGCCGCCGTACTGGTTGGGCACCCATTGCCCCTCCGCCCGGGAGTAGTCCAGGTAGAGCATCGAGGCGACCGCGTCGACCCGCAGCCCGTCGACGTGGAACTGGTCGCACCAGTAGAGCGCGTTGGCGACCAGGAAGTTGCGCACCTCGCGGCGGCCGAAGTCGAAGACGTACGTGCCCCAGTCGGGGTGCTCGCCGCGCCGCGGGTCGGGGTGCTCGTAGAGCGGGGTGCCGTCGAAGCGGCCCAGGGCCCACTCGTCCTTGGGGAAGTGCGCCGGCACCCAGTCCAGGATCACCCCGATGCCCGCCTGGTGGAGCCGGTCCACGAGGTAGCGGAAGTCGTCGGGATCGCCGAACCGGGCGGTGGGGGAGTAGTAGCCGGTGACCTGGTAGCCCCAGGAGCCGCCGAACGGGTGCTCCATCACCGGCAGGAACTCGACGTGCGTGAAGCCCAGCTCGGTGACGTACGCGGTGAGCTGCTCGGCCAGCTCCCGGTAGCCGAGCCCGGGCCGCCACGAGCCGAGGTGCACCTCGTACACGCTCATCGGCTCCTGGTGCGGCCGCCGCCGCGCCCGCCGCTCCAGCCAGGCGGCGTCGGACCACTCGTACCTCGAGTGGTGCACCACGGAGGCGGTGGCCGGTGGCGTCTCCGCGTACGCGGCCAGGGGGTCGGCCTTGTCCCGCCAGTGCCCGTCGGCGCCGAGGACGCGGTACTTGTAGCGGGCGCCGATCCGGGCGTCCGGGACGAAGATCTCCCACACCCCGCTGGCGCCGAGCGAGCGCATGGGCCAGCCGTCGTGCGGGCCCCAGCCGGTGAAGTCGCCGACCACCCGCACGCCGCGGGCGTTCGGCGCCCACACGGCGAACGCCACGCCCTCGTCGAAGGCCCGTGCGCCGAGCGCCTCCCAGAGCCGCTCGTGCCGCCCCTCGCTGATCAGGTGCAGGTCCAGTTCGCCGAGGGTGGGCGGGTAGCGGTACGGGTCGTCGTGCACCGCGCCGTCCACCTCGACCCGGTAGTCGAGCACCTCGCCCGGCACGGTGGCCTCGAAGATGCCGACGTCGTGCACCCGCTTCATCGGGTGCCGCTCGTCGCCGACCAGCACCGCCACGTCGCCGGCCCCCCGGCGCATGGTCCGGATGGTGGTGCGCCCGTCGGCGGGGTGCGCGCCGAGCACGGCGTGCGGGTCGTGCGCCTCGCCGGCGATCAGCTGCTCCATCGTGCGTCGTCCTTCTCGGCCGGTGCGGTCGGGGCGGTGCCGCCGGAGAGGTCGGCGGGTACGTCTTCGACGGTCAGGTCCGGCGATGGCGGCCCGGGTGGTTCGGGCGCGGCCGGGGGCACCGGCCGCCGCACGGTGAACACGTGTGCGGGCTGCAGGTACGGGTCGAGCCGGACCGCATTGCGCTGCCCCCAGTCGTAGCTGGCCCCGGTCAGCTCGTCGTGCACGGTGAACCGGTCGTGCCAGTCGAGGCCGAGCGCCGGCATGTCCAGGGTGGAGTTGCCCCACTGCACGGTGTGCGGGTCGAACGAGCAGACCACGATGACCGTGTTGCCGGTCTCCGGGTCGTGTTTGGACCAGCAGAGCAGCGCCGGGTTGTCGATGTCGTGGAAGCGCAGGTTCCGCAGCCGGTGCAGGGCCGGGTTGTCCCGGCGCACCCGGTTGAGGATGGCGATGAAGGGCGCCAGCGAGCGGCCCTGCGCCTGCGCGCCGGCCCAGTCCCGGGGGCGCAGCTCGTACTTCTCGTTGTCCAGGTACTCCTCGGCGCCGGGGCGGGCGACGTGCTCGAAGAGCTCGTAGCCGGCGTAGATGCCCCAGGAGGGGGAGAGCAGGGCGGCCAGCACCGCCCGGATCTTGAACATCGGGGGGCCGCCGTGCTGCAGCGACTCGGGCAGGATGTCGGGGGTGTTGGGCCAGAAGTTCGGTCGCATGTAGTCGGCCGCCGCGACCAGTTCCGCGCAGTACTCCCGCATCTCCGCCGCGGACGTGCGCCAGGTGAAGTACGTGTACGACTGGGTGAAGCCGATCTTGCCGAGCCCGTGCATGATCGCCGGCCGGGTGAACGCCTCGGCGAGGAAGAGCACATCCGGCTCGACCTGCTTGACCTGCCAGATCAGCCAGTGCCAGAAGTCGAACGGCTTGGTGTGCGGGTTGTCGACCCGGAAGATCCGGATGCCCTCGCCCACCCAGTGCAGCACCACCCGGAGGATCTCGGCGCGGATGCCCTCCGGGTCGTTGTCGAAGTTCAGCGGGTAGATGTCCTGGTACTTCTTCGGCGGGTTCTCCGCGTACGCGATGGTGCCGTCGGCCCGGGTGGTGAACCACTCCGGGTGCTCGGTCACCCAGGGGTGGTCCGGCGCGGCCTGCAGCGCCAGGTCCATCGCCACCTCCAGGCCCTGCTCGGCGGCGGCGGCGATGAAGTCCCGGAAGTCCTCCGGCGTACCAAGGTCGGGGTGGATGGCGTCGGGGCCGCCCTCCGCGGCGCCGATCGCCCACGGCGAGCCGACGTCGTCCGGCCCGGCGGTGAGCGAGTTGTTGCGGCCCTTGCGGTTGATCCGCCCGATCGGGTGGATCGGCGGCAGGTAGAGCACGTCGAAGCCCATCGCGGCCACGCCGGGGAGCCTCTCCATGGCGGTGCCGAACGTCCCGGACTGCGCGGGTGCGTCCACGGTGGCCGGAACGGCGCCCTCGGAGCGGGGGAAGAACTCGTACCAGGCGGAGAAGAGCGCCCGGGGGCGATCCACCCAGAGCCGGTACTCCTCGCCGGTGGTGACCAGCTCCCGCACCGGATGGTCCCAGAGCAGCCCGGCCAGCTCGAGGGCCGGGGCGACCCGGCGGGCCAGCGGCCGGTCGTCGTCGCGCAGCGCCTTCGCCGCCACCCGGACCCGCTCGCGCTCGGCGGCCGGCACCAGGTCGAGCGCCGCCTCCAGCACCCGGGCCCCCTCGGCCAGGTCGTTGGCCAGGTCCTCCGGCCCCTGGCCGGCGGCGAGCTTCTTGGTCACCGCGTTCTGCCACGTCAGGTAGGGGTCATGGAACGCCTCCACGGTGAACACCCACTCGCCGACCGCGTCCGGCCGGATGGTGGCGTGCCAGCGGTCCTGGCCGGGCTCGACCGGGCGCATCCGGGTGAACGGGCGGGCGGCCCCGTCCGGGCCGAGCCAGACCACGTTGCAGCCGAGCGCATCGTGCCCCTCGCGATAGGCGCGGGCCGACACCGGCACCAGCTCGCCGACCACCGCCTTGGCCGGGTAGCGACCGCAGGAGACGACGGGGGAGACGTCTTCGATCGGGAACCGTCGAGTCACCCCGTCAACCTACTGCGCGAGATCCGTTCCCGCTCGGGTCAGCCGGCCGCGCCAACCGACCGGTACACCTCCAGCGTCCGCTTGGCGATCGCGTCCCAGGAGAAGTGCTCCACGGCCCGGCGCCGTCCGGCGTGGCCGAACTCGTCGGTCCGCGCCGGATCGGCCAGCAGCTCGTTGATGGCCGCGGCCAGGTCGGCGACGAACCGTTCCGGGTCCAGCGGGCGGCCGCTGCCGTCGGTGGCCTGCTCGATCGGCACCAGCAGCCCGGTCTCGCCGTTCACCACCACCTCCGGTATGCCGCCGGTGGCGGTCGCGACCACCGCCGTCTCGCAGGCCATCGCCTCCAGGTTGACGATGCCCATCGGCTCGTAGACCGACGGGCAGACGAAGATGGTGGCGTGGGTGAGCACCTGGATCACCTCGTGCTTCGGGAGCATCGCGGCCACCCAGATCACCCCCGACCGGTTGGCCCGCAGCTCGGCGACCAGCCCCTCCACCTCGGCGGCGATGTCCGGGGTGTCCGGGGCGCCGGCGAGCAGCACCAGCTGGGTGTCCGCCGGCAGCTCCCGGGCCGCCCGCAGCAGGTAGGGCAGGCCCTTCTGCCGGGTGATCCGGCCGACGTAGACCACGCTCGGGCGGGACGGGTCGATGCCGAGCCGCTCCACCACGTCGGTGCGCGGGTCCGGGGCGTACTGCGCGGTGTCGATGCCGTTGTAGACCACCCGGACCCGGTCCGGGTCGACCGCCGGGTAGGCCTTCAGCACGTCCCGCTTCATCCCCTGGCTGACCGCGATCACCGCGTCGGCGGCCTCCACCGCCGTCCGCTCGCACCAGGAGGAGAGAGCGTAGCCGCCGCCGAGCTGCTCGGCCTTCCACGGCCGCAGCGGCTCGAGGCTGTGCGCGGTCACCACGTGCGGCACCCCGTACAGCAGCTTCGCGGTGTGCCCGGCGAGGTTGGCGTACCAGGTGTGGCTGTGCACCACGTCGGTGCCGGCGCACCCGGCGGCCATTTCCAGGTCCACGCCCATCGTGCGCAGCGCGGGGTTCGCGCCGGCCAGCTCGACCGGTTCGGCGTACGCGGTGACGCCCGGCTCGGTGCGCGGCGCGCCGAAGCAGTGCACCCGTACGTCGGCGAGTCGGCGCAGCTCGCGCGCCAGGTACTCGACGTGCACCCCGGCGCCGCCGTACACCTCCGGGGGGTACTCCCGGGTGAGCAGATCGACGCGCAGCTGCCGGGTGGCCGGGGAGGAGTCGGTCATCCCCGCACCATAGTGCAGAAGTGTGCGCGTACAAGTGGTGAAGTACGACGGGGATGGATAGCGTCGGGACATGGCTGACAAGGTGCTCGCGATCGTCCTGGCCGGCGGAGAGGGCAAGCGCCTGATGCCGCTCACCACGGACCGCGCCAAGCCGGCCGTCCCCTTCGGCGGGATGTACCGGATGGTGGATTTTGTCCTCTCCAACCTGGCGAACGCCGGCTATCTCAAGATCGTCGTGCTGACCCAGTACAAGTCCCACTCGCTGGACCGGCACATCACCCAGACCTGGCGGATGTCGACCATGCTCGGCAACTACGTCACCCCGGTGCCGGCCCAGCAGCGGCGCGGTCCGTGGTGGTTCGCCGGCTCCGCCGACGCCATCTACCAGAGCTTCAACCTGATCTATGACGAGCAGCCGGACCACGTGATCGTCTTCGGCGCCGACCACATCTACCGGATGGACCCGCGCCAGATGGTGGAGGACCACATCGCCTCGGGTGCCGGGGTGACCGTGGCCGGCATCCGGCAGCCGCTGTCGATGGCCGACCAGTTCGGCGTGATCGAGGTCGGCGAGGACGGCCGGCGGATCCGGGCGTTCCGCGAGAAGCCCACCGACGCCGTCGGGCTGCCCGACGCGCCGGACCAGATCTATGCCTCGATGGGTAACTACGTCTTCACCACCAAGGCGCTCTTGGACGCGGTCGAGCGTGACGCGGAGGACAAGACCAGCAAGCACGACATGGGCGGGAGCATCATCCCGATGCTGGTCGAGCGGGGCGAGGCCAACGTCTACGACTTCAAGGACAACGAGGTGCCGGGCAGCACGGACCGGGACCGCGGCTACTGGCGCGACGTGGGGACGCTGGACTCCTTCTACGACGCGCACATGGACCTGATCAACGTGCACCCGGTGTTCAACCTCTACAACTTCGACTGGCCGATCTACAGCCAGCAGCCGCCGTACCCGCCGGCGAAGTTCGTCCACCAGTGGGGGGAGCGGGTCGGCCGGGCGGTCGGGTCGATGGTCTCGCCCGGCGCGGTGATCTCCGGCTCCCTGGTGGAGAATTCGGTCGTCTCGCCGAAGGTGAAGGTCCACTCCTGGGCGCATGTGGACGGCGCGGTGCTCATGGAGGGCGTCGAGATCGGCCGCCACGCGGTGGTCCGCCGGGCCATCCTGGACAAGAACGTGTTCGTCCCGGAGGGCTGCGAGATCGGCGTCGACCTGGAGAAGGACCGGCAGCGCTACACCGTCTCCGACAACGGCATCGTGGTGATCGGCAAGGGCCAGCGCGTGGAGCCGTGAGCCGCCGCCACGCATGACCCCGGCCGACACCGGGAAAAGAGTCAGGTCCGCCCCGCGAAGAGGAGGTTCCCGCAGTGGCCCATCCCCGTGCCGGCCAGCCCGCCGAGCCCGCCGACCTGGTCGACGTGCCCCGGCTGGTGACCGCCTACTACGCCGAGCACCCGGATCCGGAGGACCCGGCGCAGCAGGTCTCCTTCGGCACCTCCGGGCACCGGGGGTCGAGCCTGAAGAACGCCTTCAACGAGGACCACATCCTCGCGGTCACCCAGGCGCTCTGCGACTACCGGCGGGAGCAGAGCGTCGACGGGCCGCTCTTCCTCGGCCGGGACACCCACGCGCTCTCCGCCCCGGCGGCGGTGAGCGCGCTGGAGGTGCTCGCCGCCAACGAGGTCACCGTGCTGCTGGACAGCCGGGACGGCTACACCCCGACCCCGGCGGTGTCGCACGCGATCCTCACCCACAACCGGGGCCGCCCCAACGGGCTCGCCGACGGCATCGTGATCACCCCGTCGCACAACCCCCCGGACGACGGCGGGTTCAAGTACAACCCCACCCACGGCGGGCCGGCGGACAGCGACGTCACGAAGTGGATCCAGGAGCGGGCCAACGCGATCCTCGCCGGCGGCCTCAAGGAGGTCCGCCGGGTCCCGTACGCGCGGGCCCGCGCCGCCGACACCACCGGGGGGTACGACTTCCTCGCCCACTACGTCGACGACCTGCCGGCCGTCATCGACGTCGACGCGATCCGGGTCGCCGGGGTGCGGATCGGCGCCGACCCGCTGGGCGGGGCGAGCGTGGCGTACTGGGGTGAGATCGCCGACCGGCACCGGCTGGACCTGACGGTGGTCAACCCGACGGTCGACCCCACCTGGCGGTTCATGACCCTCGACGGCGACGGGAAGATCCGGATGGACTGCTCCTCGCCGAACGCGATGGCCTCGCTGATCGCTACCCGCTCCGACTACCAGATCGCCACGGGCAACGACGCCGATGCCGACCGGCACGGCATCGTCACGCCGGACGGCGGGCTGATGAACCCCAACCACTACCTGGCGGTGGCGATCCGTCACCTGTTCCGCACCCGGTCGAGCTGGGGGCCGGACGCAGCGGTCGGCAAGACGCTGGTCTCCTCCTCGATGATCGACCGGGTCGCCGAAGACCTGGGCCGGCCGCTGCTGGAGGTGCCGGTCGGCTTCAAGTGGTTCGTGCCCGGCCTGCTCGACGGGGCGGTCGGCTTCGGCGGCGAGGAGAGCGCCGGCGCGTCCTTCCTGCGCCGCGACGGCGGCGCCTGGACCACCGACAAGGACGGGATCCTGCTCTGCCTGCTCGCCTCGGAGATCATCGCGACCACGGGCAGGACCCCGAGCCAGCACTGGAGCGAGCTGGCCGAGCGCTTCGGCGCGCCCGTGTACGCCCGGATCGATGCGCCGGCCAGCCGGGAGCAGAAGGCGGTGCTGGCCAAGCTCTCCCCGGAGCAGGTGCCGGCGACCGAGCTGGCCGGTGAGCCGATCACCGCCACGCTCACCCGGGCGCCGGGCAACAACGCCCCGATCGGCGGGCTCAAGGTGATCACCAACTCCGGCTGGTTCGCCGCCCGCCCCTCCGGCACCGAGGACGTCTACAAGATCTACGCCGAGTCGTTCAAGGGCACGGAGCACCTGGGCCGGATCCAGGAGGAGGCGAAGGCCCTGGTCTCCGAGGTGCTCAAGGGGGCCTGAGCGGGGTCAGCGTGGTGGCGGCAGCGCCCGCCGCTTCAGCTGCTCGCGCAGCTCGTCCGGGAGCAGTTCCCGCAGCTGGTCCGGCAGCAGCGGCAGGTCCAGCAGGCTCAGCTTCAGCTGGTTGCGCTCCTGAAGGCGGCGCGGGTCGAACCGGACCACCTGACCGGCGTCCCGGCGGTAGCGGATGACCACCGTGCCCTCGGTCGCCGCATCCCGGATCACCACCCCGTCCATCTCCACCGTCACCGCCGCGGAGCCCGGGCGCAGCTCCAGGTGGATGGTTTCGTCGGGGGAGAGCACCACGGACCGGGAGATGCCGGCCATCGGCGCCGACGGCGTGACCACCACGGCCTGGGTGGCCGGCGAGATCAGCGGCCCGCCGGCGGCGTAGCTGTACGCCGTGGAGCCGGTCGGCGTGCTGACCACCAGCGCGTCGCAGCGGTAGTAGCCGTACCGCTGCCCGTCCACCCCGAGGGTGGCGTTGACGAAGCCGGAACCGGGCCGGCGGACCAGCGCGAAGTCGTTGAAGGCCACCACGTCGTCCCCGCACACGTCGCAGACCAGGCAGGCGTGCGCCTCGATGGTGAAGTCGTGGGCGGCCATCCGGTCCAGCGCGGCCGGCAGGTCCGGCGGCTCGACCTCCACGAGGAAGCCGAGCACGCCCAGATGCACGCCGAGCACGGGCTTCGGATCGCGGGCCGCGGACCGCAGCGCGCCCAGCATGGTGCCGTCGCCGCCGATGCTGATCAGGGCGTCCGCGCGGTCGGCCAGTTCGTCGGCGGGGACCGGCTCGACCGTGGGCGGCACCCGGTGCCGGTCCTCCGCCCGCACGAGCAGCGTCTTGCGGTGAAGCGCCGCCCACCGTTCGACGATCCCGACCACCTCGGAGACGTCCCGCGTGGGGTGCAGCACCAGACCCAGCCGGTATCCCGCCACCCGTACAGCTCACCATATCGGCGGGGTGCCCGGCGGTCGTACGGGCAGGTGCGCCGGCGGTGGATTCACCGCCGGCGCACCCGGGCACTAGTTGGCGAGCGCGGCATTCAGGGCGACACCGGCAGCCCGACCTGCTGACTGCCCACAGAGCCAGGCGAGTTGTTCGATGATCTTCTCCGGGTCGTCGAACGGGTCGAGCGCCGTGACCTCGGTGGGGTCGAGCGGTGGAACCGGTACGTGCGAGATGAGCGGGTGCAGGGGGCGTAGGTCCGGCTCGTCCCTGCCGAACAGATCCTCGTGCAGCTTCTCGCCAGGACGCAGCCCGGTGTAGACGATGCGGGTGGGCCCGGGCGCCTGGGCGGCGAGTTGGCGGGCGAGGTAGTCGATCCCTACGGGTTCGCCCATGTCGAGGACCAGCGCCTCGCCGTCCCGGCCGATCGCCGCCGCTTGCAGCACCAGGTGCACCGCTTCCTGAACGGTCATCAGGTACCGGGTGACGTCGGGATGCGTCACTGTGATCGGCAGCCCCGCGTCGATCTGGGCGCGGAACGCGGTCACCACGGAACCGCGGCTGCAGAGTACGTTGCCGAAGCGCACGCTGAGAAAGGTGCCCGGGTAGGTCTGCGCGGCGTGCGCGGTCAGCCGCTCGGTGATCCGTTTGGAGTAGCCGAGCACACTCACCGGATCCGCGGCCTTGTCGGTGGAGATGTTGACGAACTTGGCCACGTCCCGGCACGCGTCGAGGACCGCCAGCGTTCCGAAGACGTTGGTCTTGACCGCCTCACCCGGGTGCCTCTGCAGGAGGGTGAGGTGCTTGAGCGCGGCGGCGTGGAAGATGATGTCGGGCTGCCGCTGGTGGATGACGCGCCGGATGGCCTCGTGGTCGCGGAGGTCGGCGAGGATCAACTCGGAGCCGTCCAGCAGGGCCCGGCCGGAGAGCGAGAGCTGCAGGCTGTGTAGGGCCGACTCGTCCCGGTCGAGCATCATCAGCTCACCTGGGTTGGCCCGCATGATCTGCCGGCAGAGTTCCGAGCCGATCGACCCGCCGGCCCCGGTGACCAGGATCCGTCGACCGGCCAGTGCGCTCTCGTTGGTGACCGGGTCGGTCACCACCTGCCGTCGACCTAGCAGATCCGAGATGTTGGGGCTGCGTACGTCGGTCACGCTGATCCGGTGATCCACCAGTTCGCGAACCGGGGGCAGTACCTTGAACTCGGCACCGGCGGTCAGGGTCAACGCGCGGATCTCCCGGACCAGCTCCGCGTCGGCGTTGGCGACGGAGAAGATCAGCGTTCTGGCGCCGGTCCGCTGGACGGCGTCGGCGATCTCGCCGCGACCGCCGAGTACCGGTACGTCCTCGATGCGGAGGTGCATTTTCTCCGGGTCGTCGTCAAGGAGCCCGACTGGGAGGTACCGGCCACGCGGGTCGCTGAGCAACGCCCGCAGCAGCGCCTGCCCGGCCGAGCCCAGCCCGAACAGCAGTACGGCGGTCGCGGAGCGCGCGTCCGGCCGTAGTGCGCGGTCGGTGCGGCGGCGGTACACCAAGCGGGTCACCAGCATGCAGAGCAGCGCGATCGCGCCCCCGACCAGTGGCGAACTGGCCGGCACCGGCCGGTCCATGACCACGGTGACGGTGACCAGCAACGCGAGGCCGGTGCAGGCGGTCGTCACGGCCAGGGCCTGCGCCTCCGCTGCGCTGCCCAGCGGGTATCGCCCCCGGTACTTTCGCTGCGCCCGCGAGATGCCGAGATGCAACACGGCGGCGGCCAGACCCGCGGTGATCGCCGCGGTCAGCTCCCGGGCGGTGACATCGAACTCGTATCGGCTCCACACCGCCGCGATCAGGCCGCCCACCCAGGCCCCGCAGTCGGCGGCGAAGAGCGCCGGCAGTGGTAGGCGCGGCCCCTTCCGGCGCGGTTCCGAAGCGTGCTGAGACGCGGTGATGGGCAGCATGAATGCTCCTGTACGTACTCGAGGTTCGGGGCCACGGCCAGTGCAAACCGCAGGAGGGGCTGCTATCCGTCACGACGCACAGTAATGGGATCAATGCGGACAGTCCGCGTGAATGACCCTTCAGCCCACAAAGCCACCCAGAAGGGTGTCGCCGCCGCTTTCTCCTGCATGACGCCCGACTCGACTCAAGGTGCTTATGTCGCCATTGTTCCGCTTGCGGGCCTAAACCAGTGATCTGCGCGGCTTGAGCGGGTTAGGCTCGTTGGGCGGGCGATGAAGGGCGTCGCGCGACGAGTGGAGGGGCGATGCCCGCCAACCACTCCCCGCTACCGGTCGGACCGCGCGGTGTGCGCCCACTTCCGACTTCACCCCGTGGACGGGCCGAGCCCAGCCGCTCGCTGAGCGGGCGGTGGCTCCGGACGGAAGGATTGAAGTGATGATGGCGCGTGGCGACGGCTGGTCGCCGGGGATCGAGAACTCCGTCCACTCCTCCCCTACGGCGGACTCGGCCGCGGCGCCGGGGCGGCGCTCCGGGATCGTGTCCACGACCATCCGAGCGACCCCGGTCCTGCTGTTGCTGTACTTCGACCTGTTTCCGCGCCTGGTCGGCAGGAGTTTCCTGATGATCGGGGCGGTGCTGGTGGTGCTGCTGGGCTTCCACGAACTCCTCCGTCCGACCTCCCGGGCGCGGGTGGTCGTCTTCTGGGTCCTGCTGACCTTCGGGATCCTCGCCGCGCCCGGGGTCCTGCGCCCCCCGGAGACCGAGTACGGTCAGGAGAAGTTGCTTTTCCTGGTCACGCTGACCCTGCTGTCCGCCGCGGCGGTCGCGCTGATCCGGGGGCGGCGGGACGTGGAGATGTTCGCGGCGATGTTCGTCGTCTGCGGTGTCGTGCTGGCGCTCGCGGCGTTGGCCGCTGGCTCGCCGGACGGCCGGTCGCAGGGATTCGGGGCCAATCCGATCTGGCTGGGGCGCGCCACCGGGGCTGCCGTCGTGGCCGTCGCCTGGCTGTACTACCGGAAGCGCCTGTCCGGGTGGTGGGCGGCCGCGCTGGCGCTGATCCTCGCCCTGGGACTGTTCGCCACCGGGTCCCGTGGGCCGATGGTGGCGACCGTCGTCGCCCTCCTCGTCCTCGCGCTCGCCGGGCTCCGTCAGAAGGTCGGGCGTGGACGGCGCGAGTGGATAGGGGTCGGCCTGATGGCCGGCCTGGCCGCCACCTTCGTGGCCTTTCCCTCGCTGCTTCCGCCCAGGATGTACGCCCTCCTCGTCGACCCGTCCGACGAGTTGGAACTCAGCGTCCGGCCGGAGATGCAGAAGGCCACCCTGCCGATCATCGCCGAACACCCGGCCGGGGTGGGGTTCGGGAACTGGGCCCACTACTCCGGGATGCTCAAGCACGACTATCCGCACAACCTCTGGCTCGAACTCACCGCCGAGGCTGGCTGGCTGGTGGGCGGGGCGCTCATCCTGGCGGTCACGGTCGTGGCGGTGGGGCTCTGGCGTGCGGCCAGGGTCGACGCGGTGGCTGGCTTCGCCCTCGCCCTGCTGGCGTTCAACGTGGTCGCCGTGTCGACATCCGGGGACATCAACGGCAATCGCGCTCTCTTCAGTTCGCTGGCCCTCGGCCTGCTCGTGCTGACCGGCGCGACCCTGGACCGGGGCGGGGACCGGCGTGGCCGGGTTCCGGACGATCATCGCCGTCTGCCTGTTGGTGGCGTACTGCGGGAGTCGGGCTGGGCGGGAACGGCCCGAGGAGTCGGGGGGGAGTACACCCGCCGGTGAGCTGGCTGCGCGCTGCTCGAATGTCGGGAAGCCGGCGAGGCGTGGTCGCCATCGTCGCCGGGTCAGCCGGCGGCCAGCTGCTCGCCCTGGCGGCTGCCCCGCTGCTGTCCAGGATCTACGGTCCGGCCGACTTCGGGGTCCTGGCCGTCGTCGCGGCGCTGGCGACGACGATCGGAACGGTGGCCGCCTTCCGCTTCGACCTGGCCATTCCGCTTCCCGAGCGGGAGCGCGACGCCCAGGCGCTGGTCGCCCTCGGGCTGGCCGCCACCGGTGTCACGGCGGTGGGGGGAACGGTTGGGGTGCTGGCGGTCGGTGACGAGATCGCCCGGCTCTTCGGTCAGCCCGAGCTGGAACTCTGGCTGTGGGTGGTCTCGCCGGCGGCGGCCGCCATGGGAGTCGTCCTCGTGCTCAACCAGCTCGCCATCCGACACCGCCGCTACGGGTCGATCGGCCGGCGCAACTTCTTCCAGTCCCTGGTCTCCGTGGTCACGCAGCTCACCGCGGGTGTCACCGGGTTGCGCCCCGGCGGCATGGTCCTGGGCTTCGGTGTCGGGCCGGTCGCCGCCGCCCTCGTCCTGCTGCGGGACGCGGGCCTGCGCGGCGCGGAGGCCCGGGCGGGACGCGACCGCCGGCACCTGCGCGACATGGCCCGCCGGTACTGCCGATTCCCGTTCCTGCTGGCGCCGTCGGGGCTGCTCAACATCCTCGGCACCCAGCTCCCGGTGCTGCTCATCGCCTACTGGTACGGCAGCTCCGTCGCCGGTTGGCTGGGACTGACCCAGCGGGTGATTGCGATGCCCGCCGCCCTGGTGGCGACGGCGGTCGCCCAGGTCTACCTGGCGGAGATCTCCCGAGCGGCGCGGGAACACCCCCGCCACAGCCGGCTCATCTTCGTCCTGGCGAGCCGGAAGCTGACGCTGTTCGCCGGTTTTAGCGCGCTCGCCCTCGCCGTCGCCGCGCCGCCGCTGTTCTCGGTCATCTTCGGTCCGGAGTGGGCGATCAGCGGCGTGTATGCGCAGGCGTTGGCGGTTTACACGGGCGTCCAACTCGTCGCCTCGCCGCTGTCGCAGACGCTCGTCGTCTTCGAGCGTCAGGGCCTCCAACTGGCCTGGGACGTGGGCCGCGTCCTGGTGGTCGCAGGTACGGTCTCCGCCGTTGCCATGGCTGGCGCGTCGCCGCTGGTTGCGGTCTGGTCCCTCAGCATCTCCGGATCCCTCGCCTACGCCGCGTCGTGGCTGATGTCGCTGCAGGCAGTGACGGCCGGCAGCCGGCAGGCGGAGCAGGTCGAGGACACCGACGAGCGCCAGCTGTCGCCAAGAAGCTGACGGTCCGCTGCACCTTGTGCGGGGGTATTGCGCTCCTCCGAGCGTTCTGCGTCGTTGCTCTGGTTATCCGCCGGAAAAGAGGGTATTCAGGATATGCAGAGTGATCCCGAGACGCCGCCCCGGATGCTGCTCGTCTCCTACCACTTCCCGCCCTCCGATACGGTGGGCACGCGGAGGCCGGCGGCCCTCGCTGCCTTCGCCCTGCAACAAGGGTGGGACGTACGTGTCCTCACCGCCTTCCCGGTCGAGGAGGGCGAGGCGTCGACCAGGATCCCCGAGGAACGGGTCGTCCGGGCCCTACCGGCGCCCCCGCTTCCCCGGTTCAAAGGGACGAGCGGCGCGGGCCCGGACTCGACCGCCGCCCGGCCCGCGATGGGAACGCTCAGGCTCGCCGGCGTCCGGCGCACGGCTTTCCGTTGGATACGGAGGGCCGGTACGGAACTCCTTGTCCCGGATACGCAGGTCAACTGGGTTCGGCCGGCCATCCGGGGGTTCCTCCGCAGGCACGACGGCTGGCGGCCGGACGTGATCGTCGCGTCCGGTCCGCCCTTCTCCGGCTTCGTGGTGGCCGCAGCGTTGGCCCGCCGGCTCGGCGCGCCCTGGGTCGCCGATTACCGGGACCCCTGGTCGGCCGACGAGTACTGGGTGCGGTCGGCGCTGCGCCGCGCCGTCGACCGCCGGATAGAGAAACGAGTGCTCCGCTCGGTTGCCGTGTGCGTTGCCGTCTCCGAGCCGATCGCTGAGGGCCTGCGGGGCACGTTCGGGGTCGACGCCCACGTGATCATGAACGGTATCGACCGCCGGCCGGTCCACGTGACCGCTGCTTCGGTCGGTGCCCGCTCCGATTCCGACATCGCCGACCGGGCGGCGCCCACCCTGACCCTGGCATACACCGGTTACATCTACCCGCGGAAGTATGATCCCGGTCCGTTGCTGGACGCGATCGCGCTCCTCGGCCCGGACGCCGCACGTGTCCATGTCGTCTTCGCGGGTGAGGACCACGGTCTCGTTCGCGCGGCCGTCGAGCGCGCCGGCGTGGCCGAATCTGTCACCATCCTCGGACCGGTCTCCGTCGAGAAGTCCTGGCGGATTCAGGCCGACGCGGACGCGCTCGTTCTGTTGCTGTGGAACGACCCGAGGGACGTCGGAACGATGACCGGCAAGATCTACGACTACCTCCTGGCGCGACGTCCGATCCTGCTGCTCGGGTACGAAGGGGGGGTGGCGGCGAAGCTGCTCCACGAACGAGGTGCGGGGCTCGTCTGCAACGACCCGCAGGCGATCGCGGCCCACCTCCGCGAGTGGCTGGCCGTCAAGGAGCGTACCGGCCGCATTCCGGCCACCCCGTCCTCTGCCCTGGACGGGCTCTTCCGGGAGGACCAGCTCGCCCGCTTCCTGGAGATCCTGCGCGGGGTCGTTGTTCGGCACGCCCCCGCCCGGCGCTCCGACAAGGACGGAGGCTGACGGCGCCCGGCTGGTTGATACGACGAAAAAGGTCCCTCAGACCGCGCACCGGTGGGAGGGACCTTTCGTCGTGGGAAGGACGGTTCTCATCGATGCAGCACGCTGTCTTCGATGACGTCCGCCACCAGGACCGCGGTCGCGCATTCATCGAAGAGGTCCACGGCGCGTTGGCGGGCCCGCTCACCACGTGCGGCGAGCTGGCCCGCCTCGAACTCCCGGTAAGCGGTCGCGAGCGCATCGGCAAGGGCCGCCACGTCGCCTCGGGGAATGACCCAGCCGCTGCTCTCGTCCACGGTCTCCGGCAGTCCGCCGGCATCGCTGACGATGCTCGGCACGCCCATCGCGCTCGCGCCGACCGCGGCCCCGTGGCCCTCCGACAGCGAAGGGCTGACGCTGACGTCCGCGGCGATGTAACAGGGTCGGACATCGGCCACCGTGTCCAGCCATGTCACGGTCCGGTCGTCCGTGACGCCGAACTGGTTGATCAGGTCCCGGCGGTGGGCCTCACCGGCGGGCCCCCATCCGCCACCCACCAGCAGCAGGTGGGCCCCGGGGTGTTCGGCCCGGAAGCGCCGCCACGCTTCCAGCAGGATGTCGTGGCCCTTGATGCCCCGGCCCCGATGGACCAGACGCCTGGGCGGGTACACAAAGGCGACCATGACCGCGACGAAGGCATCCTGGGCGATGCCCAGGTCGGCCCGCGCCTTGGCGCGACGGTCGGCTGGAGCCCCGTCATCCGTTGCGGCGGTCGAGTCAGCGGTTCGATCCGGGGCGAAGTGCTCGATGTCGATGCCGTACGTAGCCACCGGCCGTCGGTCGGCCGGGCACCCAAGGGCTCCGTACAGCGCTGACGTGTGTTCCGTGCCGCAGATGATCACGTGGTCGAGCCGCCACATCAGCCGTTCCACCGCGTGGATCAGGGGAGACTCGAGGTAGAGCGGTCCCGCGACGCCGTGTATCCGCCGTAGCGGCAGCGCCAGGGTGCTCAGCCGCGCCGCGAGCGCTGACGCGTAGAGGTGGTACTGGACGGCGTCCGGCCGGAGCCGGCGCAGCAGCTTCCGCAGTTCCCACAGGCCGCGCAGGGTCGCCGCGGTCTTCCGGAAGGAGAAGGTGAAGGGCGAAGCGATCACCTCGAAGTCGCGTCGCTGCAGTTCCGCGGTCAGGCGTCCGGGGCCAGGCGGGATGATCAGCGTCACCTGGTGCCCTCGACGACGAAGTTCCTCTATCTGCGGAAGGACCCACAATCCTCCGCTGTTTGTCTTCAGCAGGACGACCACCCGCAACGGACGGTGTGCCGGTTCCTCCCGGCGGGGGGTGACCCCGGGGCCGGACCGTACCCCGGCCCCCGGACGCGGGGCCTCGGCGGAGGGCTCGGGCCTGGGCGAGGGGCGACGGGCGTGGGTGGACATGGGGGCTCCAATCTGGATCGGGTAGGGCACCGGGCGGCCTGTTGGTGTGCCGCCCGGTGAGGCGCTCGGCCGGTGGTGAGCCGGTGTCTCGGCATCGGCGGAGTCCCAGTGGGCTGGGCGGTCAGTGGGCCGCACGCATCGCTGAGAACAACTCGAGCACCCGCTTGACCAGGTCATGCCGGACGGCTAACCCGGCAATATCCATCAAACGTTCCTAAACCGGATGTTCCGGAGCAGAGTAAGGCTACGGCCGCCAGGCGTGGGTGTCTCCGGAATGAGCAAACCGGACGGTGCGGGACGTGGGCCGCAGGCCAGGGAGGTCTCGCGCAGGTTTTCCCCGTATGTTCCTTACATCCGTATTGCCCGGGTTAGGCTGACGAGGTATCCAGGTGGACCGGCAAGCAGTGGCAGGAGGCAGCCCCTGCCGAACGGCCCGGTCGTCTTCCTGGTCAGGGCGCTGAGCGGGTGGCTGGCGACTGTCACCGCATTGGGGGTCGTGCGGCTGGGGCGGAACGCTGTCCCCGGCCGAATGCCCTCGCGGCACGCCCCGGTCCAGGGCCGCCCGCGGCGGACCTTGTTCCATTTCCGACCACGCCTCTGATCATTCGACAAGCGTCGAGGTGGACTCCATGAATGCATACATTGCCGACCGGCGGATCCAGGGCAGGCCGTGTTCTTCTGTTGTGCGAGGCGCGCGGTGAGGGTGGTGGTGGCGTCGGAGTCGCGTTTCGCGCGCACTCCTGACGGGCGGGTGTGGACCCGGTCCGGCCCTGGCTACTCCGTATGGGCGCGCTACCTGATGGCCTTCGACGCGGTGCGGATCGTGGCGCGAGTCAGGGACGTCGCCTCGTTACCCGACGGCGCCTACTCCGTTGATGGTCCGGACGTCGAGGTATGGCCGGTGCCCTACTACCAGGGCCCCCGCCAGTACCTGATGAAACGCAGGAGCATCCGCCGAGCCGTCACGGCCGCGGTTGGGCCTCATGACGCATACATCCTCCGCGTTCCAGGTCAAATTGCCACCGTCCTCAGTGATGAGCTACGGCGCCGTCGGCAGCCGTACGCCCTCGAGGTGATCGGCGATCCGTACGAGGAGTTCGCGCGGGGCGCGGCCGATCATCCACTCCGACCGGTTTTCCGTCGCGTCTTCACCTCACGGATGGTGGAGCAATGCCGATTCGCCGCAGCCGCTTCGTATGTGACCGAAGCATCCTTGCAGTCCAAGTACCCTGTCCGTGCCGGCGCCCCCGCCATAGCCTGCTCCGATGTCGATCTTGCCGCGGCGGCCTATGCCCCGTCTTCGCGGCCGGCGAGCGTGTTTCAGGGCGCCCACCGGCTGGTCTCGGTAGGAATGCTGGAGCAGCAGTCCAAAGGAGTCGATGTACTCATCGCCGCGGTTGCCCGGCTCGCGGCGAGCCGCCCAGCCCTCCATCTCGTCCATGTCGGGGATGGCAGGCTCCGACCGCAGCTCGAACGCATGGCGGCGGACCTGGGGATCTCCGGTCGGATCACGTTCGCCGGCGCCCTACCCGCCGGCGATGCGGTACGAGACAAGCTTGACGCGGGCGATCTTTTCGTCATGCCGTCACGTATCGAAGGTCTGCCTCGGGCCCTCGTTGAAGCAATGGCCAGAGCCCTCCCAGCAATCGGTTCAGCGGCGGGCGGCATACCGGAGGTCCTGCCGAGACATGCCCTGGTGCCCCCAGGCGACCCCGCCCGGTTGGCGGAATCAATCGATCGCATGTTGGCGGACCCGGAGCGGATGTCCAAGGAATCGGCACGAAATCTCGCACGGGCAGGGGACTTTTCGGCAGAGATCCTGCAGGCGAGTTGGCGCCGCTTCTACGAGGCTGTTCGCGATGTCTCCCTGCGTCCGGCGTCCACCGTCGCCAACAAGGTGTAACACAGTGAGGACGGAGAACTGTATGACCGCGGCGCGGCAGATCAGCATCATCGGGACGGGTTCGTACGTCCCAGAGCGTGCGGTGCCGAACGAGCGGATCGGTGAACTCGTCGGCGTCACCGCCGACTGGATCGAGCGCAAGACGCACATCCAGGAACGGAGGTTCGCCGCGCCGGGCCAGGCGGCGTCGGACCTGGCCGCGGCGGCGGCAGTCCGCGCCCTGTGCGACGCGGGCCTCGAGGCGAGCCGAATGGACTACCTCATCGTCGCCACGTCCACCGGGGATTCACCTCAACCACCCACCGCCCACCTCGTGCAACGCGTCCTCGGCGCGTCGAACGCCGCCTGCCTCGACCTGAACGTGGTCTGCGCCGGTTTCGTGTACGCGCTCGACGTCGCCCGGGCCCTGGTGGCGACGCGTCCCGGCGCGCACGCGCTCGTCGTCGGTGTGGACGTCTATTCCCGGACCCTCGACTTCCGGGACCGGGCGACCGCGGTGCTCTTCGGCGACGGTGCCGGAGCGGCAGTGGTGGGCCCGGCCTCGGACGAGTACGGACTCATCGACTTCGAGTTGACCAGCTGTGGCGACGCATGCCAGCTCATCCGGATCGAGGCCGGCGGATCGCGTCGGCCCGCATCGCCGCAGACGGTTGCCGCTGGTGAGCACTTCTTTCGCATGCAGGGTCGGGCAGTCCGGGAGTTCGTCGCCGAGCACGTCCCGCCGGCCCTTGCCACGCTGCTCGCCCGCAACGATGTGCTGCCGAGCATGGTCGAGCATTTCGTACCGCATCAGGCCAACGGCGTCATGCTCGACGAACTGGTGAAGCACGTCGGCCTCACCGAGGCGGTCGTGCACCGCACCCTCGAACGGTACGGCAACACCGGATGCGCATCGGTCGCTGTGACGCTCGACGAAGCCAGTCGATCTGGCGCGTTGCGTGCCGGCGACCTCGTGCTGCTCACCGCCTTCGGGGGCGGCATGTCGGTCGGAGCCTGCCTGCTGCGCTGGTCGGATTCAGCCAGCGCTCGTGGGTTTGCGCAACCGGCCGGACCGCTCCGGCTGGCGGACCTGTTGGGCCTGAACCCCGTGTGACGGTCACCGCCGACGGCTGAGCCGGCAAGGCGGCGCGGGACACCGGTTCGAACGCCCGCGAGCCGCTCGTCAGCTCGCGTACGTCACTCCAGAGAAAGCGGGGCGGCCGACCTTCCCAGGTTCGGCCGCCCCGCCGCCGGCGTCCCGGCCGCTTACGCACGGGCCACTGCCTCCGCGGCCTGCCACTGGTTCACCAGAGGCGCGGGGGAGGAACGCATCTGCGTGCCGCAGACCCGTTCCACGTACTCCTCCGCGTCCGGTAGGGCGTCGAAGTCGGACCGGAGCGCCGCGACCCGGATCAGGTCGTGCCACTCACCGCGGCGGAAGATGGACTCGCGCTCCCGTCCCTCCTCCCGCCAGCCGCAGCGGCGGAGGTACAAGCCCAAGCTCGCCGCGTTGAGGTCCAGTATGCTGCCATGCACCCGGTGCAGGCCCACCTCGTAGAAGGCCCACGCCATCACGAGCATGATCGTGTCGGTGCCGGCGCCCTTCGGCGCCAGCCCTGGCATTATCTTGATGGGAGCAATGGCGGAGCGGTTGTGCCAGTCGAACTCCCAGAGGCCGGCCAGCCCGATTGGCTTTCCGGTGGCCAGATCGGTCACCGTCAGCCGGTGGTTCTTCGGGTCGCGGATCGCCTTGTCCAGCCACTCCCGCTGCCCGTCCGGCGCGACCGGCCAGTCCCACCCCACCACGTTCGCGCGTACGGACGTGGTGTTGGCCAGCGTGGCCAGGAAGCCCAGGTCCTCAGCGATCATGGGTCGGAGCTCGACGAGTCTCCCGTTCAACATGCCACTCCTTCCGGGCCCGCCGTCGCGGCCCTTGTCGGTGCCGGCCTGCGCATCCCCGGCAGGCCGGGGTCCACGGCACGGATGTCGTCCACCACCGTGTCCCGTGTTCCGATCAGCTGTGCACGAACAACAGCCGCCACACGTTTCATGTCCCTCGACCGCCAGCGGAAGTCGCTGTGCAGCAGCAGCATCCGCTCCGAGTACGCGTGGAGCCGCTCCGGAGCGTCCTGTCCGTCCATCGGCCACAGCACCGCCGGGTAGATGCGCTCCGTGATCAGTCCGCTCTTGACCTCCGCACGGCGTCGAGCGGACTCGACGACCAGGACCACCCCGTACGGGTACCGTCTCACCTCGACGCCCGGAAGCTCACCCAGGGCATCCGCCAGCGTCCTCGCATTCCGCTGGCGCCGCCGCCGCAGGTCGTGGACCGGCAGCAGCCTCAGCAGGTGCCGGGTGTAGTCGGACGCCCCGCTGATCCCCGGGTCGCCCAGACCCTCCTCGCCAGAGGCATAAGCAGCGAGATAGCGCTCCTTCTCGGCGTCGTCGCCGACGCCGGCGAGGTAGCTGGCCTTCATCGCCATCGCGGACAGGATTCTCGCGACGGTGGCGAGATGCGTGCGGGTCAGTGCGGCTTTCGGCGGCAGGCTGTGCCCCTGCGGGGACCAGACGGCACCGCCGTCCGGCAAGGGGAGGGTCTTGCGCAACCCGGCGACGACGTAGTCCGGACGGAGCTCTGTCAGCCACGGTGCCAGCGGGTCGTGAGTGGCGTCGACGATGAGGCCGGCACCGGGCTGGACGGGCGTCACCGGCGATCCGCCGAAGTAGGACACCGAAAGCACCACCTCGGTCGGCCCGGGGTCGGGCCGCACGGCGGGTGATTCCGGGCCCGTGTCGTACCGGGACACTGGCAGGATCTCCGACACTGCCCGGGCCACCGGGGGGCAGTAGTAGGCCGGGAGATGGACCCGCGTCCATCCGTACGTTCGCTCGCCGAAGCGGAGCAGTGCGGCGAGTGCCTGCCGGCCCGAGCCGTACAGTCGCAGCGGTTGGGGGGCGTCCACCCATCCTGATCCGTTGCCCGACCAGAGCGGGAAGGACGAGCCAACCTCCCAGCGTGCCGTGCGGCTCATTCGCTCCGCTCCAGCGTCGGCACGAGCAGGCCGACATCGTCGACCTCTGTCAGCGACTGCCCGCGGATCTCGCCTCGACGGAACGGTTCACCGAGGGTGCGGACGAGGATCCGCAGATCCAGGCGCAGCGACCAGTTGTCGATGTAGTCGATGTCCAGGTCGAGCCGCTGGCCGAGGGTCAGCGAGCGTCGCCCGCTCACCTGGGCCAGACCGGTGATGCCGGGCTTCATCACGTGCCGCCGCGCATGCCGCGCGTTGTAGCGGGGCAGGTACTCCATCAGCAGCGGTCGGGGGCCAACCAGGCTCATCCTCCCGGTGACCACCTGGACGAGCTCGGGCAGTTCGTCCAGACTGGTCCGCCGGAGGAATCGGCCGATCCTGGTGGACCGGACATCGTCGGTGGTCCATCGCTGCTCGCCAGGCAGTGGGGCGCGCATGGTCCGGAACTTGCAGAGCAGAAATGGTCTGCCGTGTAGACCGGGACGGAGTTGCCGGAAGAGGATCGGTCGTCCCGAGGTGACGAAGATGGTCAGGGCGACGGCCGCAATGACCGGGCTGAGCAGCAGCAACAGGATGCTTGCCAGCGAAATGTCCAGGACCCGTTTGATCGCCTGCGCGGTCGGTGTGGTCATCCGACCTCCCACCGGTAGGCCGGGAAGAATCCCGAGTCGAGCAGTTCGGTTGGCGGCCGATCAAGCCGCGCAGCGTGCTGAGCCACCAGGGCGTCGTACCGGGCCTTGTCGAGGACGAGCGATCCCGTCCAGAACTCCGTTCGAGCGCCGCCGAAGGAGCGCTTGAACTGGAACAGGCTGTCGTCCGCCCGTACGCCTCCGCCCAGGTGTACCCATGCGTAGCCGCAGTTCGCCGCCCACTCGAAGACGGTCCAGAGCAGCAGGTTGTTGGCGCCGCTCCGTGCTGCCGCGGTGTCCGAGCCGGCGAGGTGGTAATGCACCCGATCCGCGTGCTGCATCAGGAGGGTCGAGGCCACCACCATGCCGTCGCGGTCGCGAACCTCTCCGATCAAGAGTGCCTTGCCGAGCCCGTCGAGCAGCATTCGGTAGTAGCGGTCGGGAAAGATGTAGCTGGGCGAGCTACCGACCCGCGTCATGGTCCGCTCGTAGAGCCGCCGGAATGTCGAGCCGGCCGTCAGGTCGGCCTCCTCCACCGGCCGTACCGACGCCTCCATCCCGACCCGCCGGGCCTTGCGTATCGCCGTGCGGCACCTTCCCGCCAGGCGATCCCAGGTCGTGCCGGAGCCCTGGGAGACCGCCACTGTCACGGTGTCGGCTCGTCGCGTCATCGGAACCAGGCCGAGCGTACGCATGACCTCGACCGACCCTGGTTCCAGCGGAGAGAAGCGCAGAAAGACGGTCACGAGGCCGCTGTCCCGCCAATGCTCGAGGAGCAGCGACCAGACGCGGTTCACCTCGCTCCTGGGGATATCGGGGTTGATGTGAACGCCGGAGTAACCGTAGGGGCTCGCCGCGTCACTGATCCCGTCGGCGACCGGTCGGACGAGGTACGGGACCATCATGCGGTCCGAGGCGTGTGCGAGGTGCCAGGTGGCGCCCTCGGCAGATGCCACCGCCGCCCCGTATCCCGGCGTGAAGTAGACGTCCGGGTAGGACGACGGGGCGGCGTCGGTGCGGAGGTCGAAGCTGACGCTCATCGGAGGTCCACAAACTGCTCGATCGCATCGAGGACGCGGACGACCTGGTCCTCGGTCATACCGTAGCCGCTCGGTAGGACGAGGCCGTCCGCGAAGAGGCGCTCGGCCGTGCCGGTGAGCAGCGCCTCCGCGCCGGCGAAGACCGGCTGCAGGTGCATCGGCTTCCATACCGGTCGGGTTTCGATGTGCTGCGCGCTGAGGTGGGCGGCGAATTCCCTGGCCCGCCACCCGGCAACCAGCGGATCGACCACGATGGTGGTGAGCCAGCAGTTGGCCCCGTGGTCCTCCTCGGCGAGCAGTCGCACGCCGGGAACCGCGGCAAAGAGCTTGGAGTAGCGCTCCCGCAATCGTCGGCGCCGCGTCACGATGTCGTCCAACCGGTGTAGTTGGGCTCTGCCGAGCGCGGCGAGCAGGTTGCTCAACCGGTAGTTGTAGCCCACCTCGGTGTGCTCGTAGTGCGGGACCGGCTGACGGGCCTGGGTCGACAGGTACCGGCAGCGAGCGACGAGATCGCCGTCGTCGGACAGGAGCATCCCCCCACCGGACGTGGTGATAATCTTGTTGCCGTTGAACGAGAAGACCCCGGCTCGGCCGAAGGATCCAGCGGCCCGCCCCCGATGGGTCGACCCCAGCGCCTCGGCGGCATCCTCCACGACGGGAACCTCGGCCTCCGCGCAGAGCGGAAGAATTCGGGTGTAGTCGGCGCACGCCCCGAACATGTCCACGGGCATCACGGCCCCGACCCGGCGGCCCTTGTCTCGTAGGTCGCGGAGCAGTTCCTGCAGGAGGCCGGGATCAAGGTTGCCCGTCGCCGGCTCACAGTCGATGAAAACGGGTTCCGCGCCCGTGTAGACGACCGCGTTGGCCGTGGCGGCGAACGTGAGTGTGGGTACCACGACCGTGTCCCCGGGCCCCACGCCGAGCGCGAGTAGGGCCAGGTGCAGGCCCGCGGTACCCGATGCCAACGCGACGGCGTGCCCGCAGCCCACCCGCTGGGCGACCTCGCGCTCGAATGCCGCCAGGTCAGGACCTGCCGGTGCCACCCACCCCGAGCGGAGTGCGTTCAGGACGTATGACTCCTCGAGGGGGCCGACGTCGGCAGGTGAGAGGAGGATCCGATCCATCACCGAAGAGGTGCTTTGCGGTAGGCGACCGTCGGTCGACCGGGTGTCCGGACAGGAACAGCCATGAAGGTCCTCCCACGCTCGTGGTACGCCCTGGGAATATTAGGACCGTTCTGTACCAGTAGGTGGGGAAACGTCCATATCTCCGAGCGAGAACGGGGACCCGTACTGCCGCCGAGGGTCGAGTAGGGTGGTCCGGCCACGAATGCTTACCAACCGGCTGGTTGGGGGACCCAATGCTGCACCTGAGGATCATCGCTCCCGCCGATCAGTCGGCGGCGGTGGCCGACCTGCTGGCCGCGGATCCCGGGGTCACCCACCTGGCCGTGCTCAGCGGAGCCGCCCGCCAGCCCGCTGGTGACCTGATCCTCTGCGACGTCGTGCGGGAGAGCGCGGACGGCGTGCTGCACGGACTCCGCGAACTGGGGGTCGAGGCGCACGGTGGGATCGCCGCCGACGACGTGGAGTTGACCCTGTCGGGGGCGGCCGTCCGGGCCGCCCGGGACGCTCCGGGCAGCGGGGCCGACGCGCTGGTCTGGGACGAGATCGCCGCGAAGACCGGTGAGCAGACGGAACTGTCCGGGACGTTCCTCGCCCTGATCGTGGTCGCCACCATGATCGCCGGCGTTGGCGTCCTCCTCGACCAGCCCATCCTCATCATCGGCGCGATGGTGGTCGGACCCGAGTTCGGCCCGCTCGCGGCCCTCTGTGTCGCCCTGCTGCGCCGCAATGCGAAGATCATCGGACGCTCGGTCCAGGCATTGGTGGTGGGCTTCCTGGTCGCCATGGTCGCCACCGTGCTGAGCACCTGGGCGCTCACGGCCGCCGGTCTGGTCAACCGGGACATGCTGCTGGCCGACCGGCCGCTCACCGACTTCATCTGGCGGCCGGACGCGCTCTCCTGGGTGGTCGGCCTGCTGGCCGGGGTCGCCGGCATGCTCTCACTGACGTCGAAGAAGTCTGGTTCCCTGGTCGGTGTGCTGATCTCGGTCACCACCGTGCCGGCCGCCGCGAACGTCGGGGTCGCGGCGGCCTACGGGGTCTGGCCCGAGGCCGCCGGGTCGGCGCTTCAGTTGCTGATCAACATGTGCGCGATCGTGCTCGCCGGCCTGCTGACCCTGGCCGTGCAGCATCTCTGGTGGTGGAACGTGGCCCGCCGTACCACCGGGCCGATCACCCGAAGGCGCCCTCGGGGTCCAGCCGCCGATTCGGCGGCGTCCGCACCGGGACAGAGTCGCCATCCCGACCGCCCGCTCAGATGACAAACGGCGGCGGTTGCGGCCGCGGCGCCGAACAGTCCCGCCCGCACGCCGGCCGGGACGGTCCCAGGTAGCTCCGCGCGGGCATTCCTCGATTCGACCGCCCGCGCCGTTTTTAGCCGCTAATGTCACGATTCATGGTGGAGCAGCTTCCTGGCGCAATAGGGCGGTCGTCCCGACCGCCATGGAATCCGCGGGACGACCACCCCGGTCGACGGCGACGTCGACGGTGGGTGCCGAGGAGTCGGTGGGCCCGGCTGACGATCCTCGTCGCTGCCCTCGTGCTCCTGCTGGTGATCGGCGGCGGTGGGGTCGGCGGGTGGCTCTACGTGCGGTCACTGGAAAAGCAGGTCCAGAAGGTTGAGGCCTTCAACGGGCTGCAGGAGGCGCAGCGACCGGTCCGGGCCGCGGACTCGGCGCTGAACTTCCTCGTCGTGGGCAAGGACCAGCTGGAGCCGGGCGAGGCCACCTCGCGTACCGACACGATCATGCTCGTCCACGTGCCGCACAGTCGGAACCAGGCCCAGGTCATCTCGATACCGAGGGACACCTGGACCACCATCCCCGAATCTCCTCCGGAGGTCGGAGGGGGACCGAGGATGGCCAAGATCAACGCGGCGTACGCCTGGGGTGGCACCCCGCTGCTGGTCCGGACGGTCGAGGAGTTCACCGGAGTCCGCATCGACCACGTCGTCCTGGTGGACTTCGTCGGCTTCGCGAAGGTGATCGACGCGCTGGGCGGGGTGGACGTCACCGTCGACCGTCCGTTCACCTCCGACGCGGCGGGCGGCCAGGTCTACCAGCCCGGCGTGCATCGCATGAACAGCGCGGTCGCCCTGGAGTACGCCCGGGAGCGCCATCAATTCATCGACGGTGACTACAGCCGGATGCGTCACCAGCAGGCCATCGTGGCCGCCGTGATGCAGGAGGTGCGGCGCAGGGGCATCCTGGCCAACCCGGCGCAGCTCGACGACTTCCTCCGGGCCACCGCCGGTGCCGTGCAGGTGGACCGGGAGCTGCCGCTCTTCGACACCATCTGGAGCCTGCGCGGGCTCGGCGTCCAGGACCTGACCATGCTGACCACTCCCACAACCGGCACCGGGATGGTCGGCGACCAGAGTGTGATCTTCCCCGACACGCCAGCCTCGGCGAAGCTCTTCGCGGCGGTGCGCGACGACACCATGGAGCAGTGGCTGGCCGAGAACCCCACGGCCCTCCACCCGAACTGACCGCGGCAGCGGCCCGGGGCCACCACGTCGGTGGCACCGGGCCGCTGCCCGGTCAGGCCAGTCCGGCCCGGCGGAGCGCGTCGGCCATGGCGCTGTTGGCCGGCGGTGCGGCAGCCCCGCCCCGGCCCTGCCGCTGCTGCGGCCCGCCCTGGGACCCGCCCCGGCCCTGCCGCTGCTGCGGCCCGCCCTGGGACCCGCCCCGGTCGCCGCGCGATCCGCCCTGGCCGCCACGCGAGCCGCCCCGGTCGCCGCGTCCGGCGCCCTGGTCGCCGCGCTCGCGTCGGCCGGCGTCGCTCTGCGGGCGACCGGCCGACGTCTCGTCGTCCAGCCGAAGGGTGAGCGAGATCCGCTTGCGGGGCACGTCCACGTCGAGCACCTTGACCCGGACCACGTCACCGGACTTCACCACGTCCCGGGGGTCCTTGACGAACGTGTTCGACATGGCGGACACGTGCACCAGGCCGTCCTGGTGCACCCCCACGTCGACGAACGCCCCGAAGGCCGCGACGTTGGTGACCACGCCCTCCAGCAGCATGCCGGGGACCAGGTCGCTGATCTTCTCCACGCCCTCCGCGAAGGAGGCCGTCCGGAACGCCGGCCGCGGGTCCCGTCCCGGCTTCTCCAGCTCGCGCAGGATGTCGGTGACGGTGGGCAGGCCGAAGGTCTCGTCGACGAAGTCAGTCGCCTTCAGTCCGCGCAGGATCGCGCTCTGCCCGATCAGCGAGCGGAGGTCCCGCCCGGTGCCGGCCAGGATCCGCCGCACCACCGGGTACGCCTCCGGGTGCACGCTGGAGGAGTCCAGCGGGTCGTCGCCACCGGGGATGCGCAGGAAGCCGGCGCACTGCTCGAACGCCTTCGGGCCGAGCCGGGGCACCTTCTTCAACTCCGCGCGGGACCGGAACGGCCCGTTGGCGTCCCGGTGCAGCACGATGTTCTCCGCCAGCCCGGCACCGATGCCGGAGACCCGGGTGAGCAGCGGCGCGGAGGCGGTGTTCACGTCCACCCCGACCCCGTTGACGCAGTCCTCGACCACCGCGTCCAGCGAGCGGGACAGCTTCACCTCGGACAGGTCGTGCTGGTACTGCCCCACGCCGATCGAGCGCGGGTCGATCTTGACCAGCTCCGCGAGCGGGTCCTGGAGGCGGCGGGCGATGGAGACCGCGCCGCGCAACGACACGTCCAACCCGGGCAGCTCCTGCGAGGCGTACGCGGAGGCGGAGTAGACCGACGCGCCGGCCTCGGAGACCACCACCTTGGTCAGCGTCAGCTCCGGGTGCCGCCTGATCAGGTCGCCGGCCAGCTTGTCGGTCTCCCGGCTGGCCGTGCCGTTGCCGATGGCGATCAGCTCCACCCCGTGCGCGCCGGCGAGCCGGGCCAGGGTCTCGACCGAGGCGTCCCACTGCCGGCGCGGCTCGTGCGGGTAGATGGTGTCGGTCGCGACCACCTTGCCGGTGGCGTCCACCACCGCCACCTTCACACCGGTGCGCAGGCCCGGGTCCAGCCCCATCGTGGGGCGGGTGCCCGCGGGCGCGGCGAGCAGCAGGTCGCGCAGGTTGGTGGCGAAGACCCGGACGGCCTCCTCCTCGGCCGCCTGCCAGAGCCGCATCCGCAGGTCCGCCCCGAGGTGGATGAGGATCCGGGTACGCCAGGCCCAGCGCACGGTGTCGGCCAGCCACCGGTCGGCCGGGCGGCCCTGGTCGCTGATGCCGAACCGGCCGGCGATCGCCGCCTCGTACCGGCTCGGGCCGGCCGGCACGGCGTCGGAGTCGCCCTCGGTCTCCGGGTCCATGGTCAGGTCGAGCACCTTCTCCTTCTCGCCCCGGAACATGGCGAGGATCCGGTGCGAGGGGAGCCTGGTGTACGGCTCGGCGAAGTCGAAGTAGTCGGCGAACTTGGCCCCGGCGGCCTCCTGGCCGTCGCGTACCCGGGAGACCAGCCGGCCCCGCGACCACATCTGCTCGCGCAGCGTGCCGATCAGGTCGGCGTCCTCGGCGAACCGCTCGATGAGGATGGCCCGGGCGCCCTCCAGTGCGGCGGCCGGATCGGCGACGCCCCGCTCGGCGTCGACGAACCCGGCGGCCGTCTCCCGAGGGTCCTGCGACGGGTCGGCCAGCAGCGCGTCGGCGAGGGGCTCCAGCCCGGCCTCGCGGGCGATCTGTGCCCGGGTCCGCCGCTTCGGCTTGTACGGCAGGTAGATGTCCTCCAGCCGGGACTTGGAGTCGGCCGCCATGATCTGCGCTTCGAGGGCCTCGTCCAGCTTGCCCTGGCTCCGGATCGACTCCAGCACCGCGGCGCGCCGCTCGTCCAGCTCGCGCAGGTAGCGCAGCCGCTCCTCGAGGGTGCGCAGCTGCGCGTCGTCGAGCAGGCCGGTGGCCTCCTTCCGGTAGCGGGCGATGAACGGCACGGTGGCGCCGCCGTCGAGCAGCTCCACGGCCGCGCGTACCTGCCGTTCGGTGACGCCGAGCTCGTCGGCGATCCGCTGGTGCACAGACTGGGTCACGATCTGATCCGCCTTCTCGGGTTGGTTCCGCAGTGCATTGTGCCGGTCCGTCCGGACGACTGCCGTCGGCCCCGGCCGCTGCGCTAGCGTTGCGATCATGGAACCACCTGCCGATCCCCGGGCCCGGCGGCTCTTCGGCGGCAGCGCCCGGGCCCTCGGCGACCTGGCCGCGAGCCCGTTCCGGGCCGACCGGGACCGGATCGTGGCCTCGCCCTTCTTCGCCCGGCTGGGCGGGGTGACCCAGGTGGTCAGCCCGGGCGGCTCGGGCCTGCTGGTGCACAACCGGCTCACCCACAGCCTCAAGGTGGCCCAGGTGGCCCGGGCGGTGGCCGAGCGGCTGACCGCCGACGAGCAGCACCGCGCCCTGCTGGAGAAGCTCGGCGGTTGTGACCCGGACGTGGTGGAGGCCGCCGCGCTCGCTCACGACCTGGGCCATCCGCCCTTCGGGCACCTGGGGGAGCGGGTGCTGGACCGGCTGGCCCGGCAGCGCCTCGGCCTGGCCGACGGCTTCGAGGGCAACGCGCAGTCGTACCGGATCGTCACCAGCACCGAGATCCGGGGCGCGGCGACCACCGGGCTGGACCTCACCGCCGCCGTGCGGGCCGCGATGCTGAAGTACCCGTGGACCCGGCTGGACCACCCGGACCCGCATCCCCGGCACCTCGATCCGGCGCCGCGCGGGGCCACCCCGCCGCCCGACGAACCGGAGAGCGGCTCGTCGAAGTTCGGCGCGTACCGGACCGAGCTGCACGACCTGCGGCAGGCCCGGGAGCCGTTCGTCGGCCGGATTCCGGACTGGCAGCAGACCGTCGAGGCGTCCATCATGGACACCGCCGACGACATCGCGTACGCCATCCACGACGTGGAGGACTTCTACCGGGTCGGGGTGCTCCAGCAGGGCGCGGTGGCCGCCGAGCTGATGGCCTGGCAGCGGGAGAGCGGGCACTTCCGGGCGATCACCGAGCCGGCGTTGGCCACCGCGGCCCGCCGGCCGGGCGCGGCCATCGAGCGGCTGCGCCGGCAGTTGCACCGAAAGGACGACTGGATCGCCGACGACAACGCGTTCGCCGCCGCGGTCGAGCACGTCCGCGAGGAACTGGTCGAGGGGCTGCTCGCCCAGCCCTTCGACGGCTCGATCGAGGCGGAGCAGTACGTCGCCCGGTTCTCCGCCCGCTGGTCCACCCGGTTCGTGGAGGCGATCAGGGTGGTTCCGGAGCCGACCCCGCGCTCCGGGTACGTGCTGCTGGCCAAGGCTCAGTGGCACGAGGTGCAGGTGCTGAAATTCGTGCACCACCGGTTCGTGCTGGCCCGGCCCGACCTGGCCCTGCACCAGCGGGGTCAGGCCCGGCTGCTCGGCACGCTGGTGGAGGCGCTCTGGGAGTGGCTGCTCGACCCGGAGGAGGAGTCCCGGCTGCCCCGCCGGCTGCACGACCTGGTCGAGCTGGCCGAGGCCGAGCTGCACCCGCGCACCCCGGATCGGGTCGGCAAGGCCCGGGGCCGGGCCATCGTCGACTTCGTCGCGCAGCTCACCGACGGCCAGGCGGTGGCGATGCTGGACGCCCTGTCAGGCCGCTCCGGCGCGCTCTGGACCGACGCCTTCGTGCTCTGAGCGGCCCGGCCGGGACCAGCCGGCTCAGGCGACCGCCTCCCACCAGCCGTCCACCGGCGGCGGGTCGTCCACCACGACCCGCTCGCCCGGTCGCGGCACCGCCAGGCGTACGTCCCGGGCCTTGGCCTCCGCCCAGAGCCGGTTCACCGGCTCGGCCCAGTCGTGCAGGGCGAGGTTGAATGTCGCCCAGTGCACTGGGATGAACAGCCCGCCGCGCAGGTCGAGATGGGCGCTCACCGCCTCCTCAGGAAACATGTGGATGCTCGGCCAGGCCCGGTCGTACGCGCCGATCTGCATCAGCGTGACGTCGAACGGCCCGTGCGCGGCACCGATTCCCGGGTAGCCGTCGAAGTAGCCCGAGTCCCCGGTGTAGAAGGCCCTGCGGTGCGCCCCGGCGACCACCCAGGAGCTCCAGAGGGTGCCGTCGCGGCGCAGCCCCCGGCCGGAGAAGTGCTGGGCCTCGGTGCAGGTGATCGTCAGCCCACCCACCCGGTGGCTCTCCGACCAGTCCAGCTCGACGATCCGCTCCTCCGGCACGCCCCACCGGTCCAGGTGGGCGCCGACGCCGAGCGGCACCAGGAACGGTGCGGACTGGCTGGTCAGCAGGCCGCGGACGGTCTCCAAATCCAGGTGGTCGTAGTGGTCGTGCGAGATCAGGATGGCGTCCACCGGCGGCAGTTCGTCGAGGCGTACCGGGGGCTCGTGGATCCGGAGCGGGCCGATCAGGGAGGACGGGGAGCAGCGGTCGCTCCACACCGGGTCCACCAGCACCCGGCGCCCCTCGATCTCGATCAGCACCGAGGCGTGGCCGTACCAGACGACGTTGAGCTGGCGCGCGGTGTCGGACGGGGTGTCGGCGGACGGTCGCAGCAGCGGGACGGGGCTGGTCGGCCGCCGCTTCTGCTTGCCGAAGATCAGCTCCTTGACCAGGTTCCGGCCCGGGTCGGCGACCATCGCCCGGGTGTTCGTCCGGTTGCGGAAGGTGCCGTCGCGGAACTGCGGCGACCGGGCCGCCCGCTCCAACCGGGCCCCGGTCAGCCGACCGCCGAGCTGAGCCGGCACGTCCCGGCCCACCCAGGCCACGCCCGCCAGCGCCGCCACCCCGGCCATCCGCCACAGCCGGCCCGCGAGTGCCCGCTCTACCGCCCGCTCCGCTGGTGCGCTCATCGTCGTCCCCTCCGCCGCGTCCCGGAGTACACCGTAGCCACCCCGACGCCCGGCCGGTCCCGTTGGTCGCGCCGGTGATCACCACCATGCGGCTCACGGCGCGAGGACGACCTTGATGCAGCCGTCCTGCTTCTTCTGGAACATCTCGTACGCCTGCGGCGCCTGCTCCAGCGGCAGCCGGTGGGTCCGCAGGTCCTCGACGCCCAGCGGGTCGTCGTCGCCGGAGAGCAGCCGCATGATCTCGTCGGTCCAGCGGCGCACGTGGCACTGGCCCATCCGCAGCTGGATGCCCCGGTCGAACATCTCCATCATCGGCATGGGATCCAGCTCGCCGCCGTAGACGCCGGCGACGGAGACGGTGCCGCCGCGCCGGACCGCCTTGAGGGCGGCGTGCAGCACGGCCATCCGGTCCACGCCGGCCTTGTCCGCCATAGTCTGCGCCAGCTTGTCCGGCAGCAGCCCGGTGGCGGTCTGGGCCAGCTTGCCCAGCGGGGCGCCGTGGGCCTCCATGCCGACCGCGTCGATCACCGCGTCCGGCCCGCGCCCGTCGACGAGGTCGATCAGCGCTCCGGGCACGTCGTCCAGTTCCGAGACGTCGAGCACCTCGATGCCGTGCCGGCGGGCCAGTTCCAGCCGTTCCGGCACCAGGTCCAGCCCGATCACCCGGCCGGCGCCGAGGTGCCGGCCGATCCGGGCGCTGAGCTGCCCCACTGGCCCGAGTCCGAAGACGGCGAGGGTGCCGCCGGGCGGGGTGTCCGCGTACTTCACCGCCTGCCACGCGGTGGGGAGGATGTCGGAGAGGTAGAGCCACCGCTCGTCCGGGCCGGTCTCCGGGATCGTGATCGGCCCGAAGTGGGCCTGCGGGACGCGCAGGTACTCTGCCTGCCCGCCCGGGACCGAGCCGTAGAGCGACGTGTAGCCGAACAGTGCGGCTCCCTTGCCCTCGGAGGTGACCTGGGTGGTCTCGCACTGGGCGTAGAGCTGGCGCTGGCACATCCAGCAGGTGCCGCAGGAGATGTTGAACGGGACCACCACCCGGTCGCCCGGCGCGAGCCGGCTCACCCCCGGGCCGACCTCCTCGACCATGCCCATCGACTCGTGACCCAGGACGTCGCCCGGCTTCAGGTACGGCCCGAGCACCTCGTACAGGTGCAGGTCGGATCCGCAGATAGCGGTCGAGGTGATCCGGAGGATCGCGTCGGTGGGCTCCTCGATGCGGGGGTCCGGTACCTCCTCGACCCGGACGTCACGCTTGCCCTGCCAGGTCAGTGCCTTCATGCCTGAATGTCCCCTCTCCGGCGCCGTCCAGAGATCTGCTACCCGCGCTCGGGGACTTGAACCGGCGGTCCGTCGGCACCCTGGACCGGTCCGGCCTCCCCCGGCGGACCGCCCAGCTGGCGGCCGGCGGATCGTCCGAGAGCTCCTTTGGAGCTGCCCGCACAAACGGGGCAGGGGACGCGTGCCGGGCTGGCAGCTGTGTCGGCTGGATGGCGCGGGGTGTACGTGTCGAGGCTGGGGGCTGGTCGGCGTGGGTGGGTGACGTGCGTGTTGGGGGCTGGGGCTGTGTCGGCGTGGGTGGGCGGCGTTCGTGTTGGGGGCTGGGTTGTGTCGGCGTGCGTGGGTGGGCGGTGTGCGTGTCGGGGCTGGGGCTGTGTCGGCGTGGGTGGGGCGGGCGGTCCTCACCGGGCTGGCCAGCCGCATCGACGGCAGGGCCTACACGCAGTCCGATCACGCTCGCTGTCCGGTCCGATTGGGGAACTCCGGGCGCATGGACGGGGCAGCTCCAAACGCTTTTTATGGGTCACCTGTAGCCCGGCCGCGAGGGCGAGCCGCCGGTGTCGTGAGCGCCGGGGCCGGAAGCCGGCGCCAGCTGGTAGCCGGGCCGCAGGCTGGCAGTCGGTCCGCAGGCTGGCAGTCTGGCAGGTTGGCCACCGGCGGCAGGTCGGCGGCCGGGCCGGAAACGGGCCGACCGCCGTACCCCTATCGGGGCACGGCGGTCGGTGACGGCGCTGACGTGACTGCAGGGCTCAGGAGCCCGCGGTGTCGCCGCGCTTGGCGGTCGCCGCGAGGTAGTCGCGGTTGAGTCGGCCGATGGTGTTCAGCGGGATGCCCTTCGGGCAGACCACCGTGCACTCTCCGGCGTTCGTGCAGCCACCGAAGCCGGCCTCGTCGTGCGCGTCGACCATGCCGATCACCCGGGTGTACCGCTCGGGCTGGCCCTGCGGCAGCAGCGAGAGCTGGGTGACCTTGGCGGCGGTGAAGAGCATGCCGGAGCCGTTGGGGCAGGCCGCCACGCAGGCGCCGCAGCCGATGCAGGCGGCCGACTCGAAGGCGGCGTCCGCGTCGGCCTTCGCCACCGGCGTGGCGTGCGCCTCGGGCGCGCTGCCGGTCGGCGCGGTGATGTAGCCGCCGGCGGCGATGATCTTGTCGAAGGCGTTCCGGTTGACCACCAGGTCCTTGATGACCGGGAAGGCCCGGGCCCGCCACGGCTCGATGTCGATCGTGTCGCCGTCGGAGAACTGCCGCATGTGCAGCTGGCAGGCCGTGGTGCCGCGCTGCGGACCGTGCGCGTTGCCGTTGATCATGAGGCCGCACATGCCGCAGATGCCCTCGCGGCAGTCGTGGTCGAACGCGATCGGCTCCTCGCCCTGGAGGATCAGCCGCTCGTTGAGCACGTCGAGCATCTCCAGGAACGACATGTCCGGGGACACGTCGTCGACCTGGTAGGTCACCATCCGACCCTTGTCCTCAGGGCCCTTCTGGCGCCAGATGCGCAGGGTCAGATTCACTTGTAGCTCCGCTGCGTGGGGTGGACGTATTCGAACTGCAGGTCTTCCTTGTGCAGCACGGACGGCTGACCGGTGCCGGTGAACTCCCAGGCCGCCGCGTACGCGAAGTGCTCGTCGTCGCGCTGCGCCTCACCGTCGGGGGTCTGGTGCTCGGCCCGGAAGTGGCCGCCGCAGGACTCCTCGCGGTGCAGGGCGTCGATGCACATGAGCTCGGCCAGCTCGAAGAAGTCGGCCACCCGGCCGGCCTTCTCCAGCGACTGGTTGAGCCCGTCGCCGTCGCCCAGGACCCGGACCCGCTGCCAGAACTCCTCGCGCAGCGTCCGGATCTCGTCGATCGCCTTGCGCAGACCGGCCTCACTGCGCTCCATGCCGCAGTGCTCCCACATGATCTGGCCCAGCTCGCGGTGGAACGAGTCCACGGTCCGGTCGCCGTTGACGGCCAGCAGCCGCTGGATCCGGTCCTCGACGTCCGCCCGGGCCTCGACCGCCGCCGGGTGGCTGGCGTCGATCTTCTCGAGCGGGCCGGCGGCCAGGTAGTTGGCGATGGTGTTCGGCAACACGAAGTAGCCGTCCGCGAGGCCCTGCATCAGCGCCGAGGCGCCGAGCCGGTTCGCGCCGTGGTCGGAGAAGTTCGCCTCGCCGATCACGAACAGGCCCGGGATGGTCGACTGGAGGTCGTAGTCGACCCAGAGGCCGCCCATCGTGTAGTGCACGGCGGGGTAGATCCGCATCGGGACCTCGTACGGGTCCTCGCCGGTGATCCGCTCGTACATCTCGAAGAGGTTGCCGTACTTCGCCTCGATGGCCTTGCGGCCGAGCCGGTTGATCGCGTCGGCGAAGTCGAGGTAGACGCCGAGTCCGCCGGGGCCGACGCCGCGACCCTCGTCGCAGACGTTCTTGGCGGCCCGGGAGGCGATGTCCCGGGGGACCAGGTTGCCGAAGGAGGGGTAGATCCGCTCCAGGTAGTAGTCCCGCTCGTCCTCGGGGATGTCCCGCGCCGGGCGGTTGTCGCCCTTGGCCTTCGGCACCCACACCCGGCCGTCGTTGCGCAGCGACTCGCTCATCAGGGTCAGCTTCGACTGGTGGTCGCCGGAGACCGGGATGCAGGTCGGGTGGATCTGCGTGTAGCAGGGGTTGGCGAAGTACGCGCCCTTGCGGTGCGCCCGCCAGGTGGCGGTGACGTTGCAGCCCTTGGCGTTGGTGGAGAGGTAGAAGACGTTGCCGTAGCCGCCGGAGGCGAGCACGACCGCGTCCGCGAACTCCGTGGTGATCTCGCCGGTGACCAGGTCCCGGACCACGATGCCCCGGGCCTTGCCGTCGACGACGATCAGCTCCAGCATCTCGTGCCGGGCGTTCATCTCCACGTTGCCGAGGCCGATCTGCCGCTCCAGCGCCTGGTACGCGCCGAGCAGCAGCTGCTGGCCCGTCTGGCCGCGGGCGTAGAAGGTGCGCTGTACCTGCGCCCCACCGAACGAGCGGGTGTCCAGCAGGCCGCCGTACTCGCGGGCGAACGGCACGCCCTGCGCGACGCACTGGTCGATGATGTTGACCGAGACCTCGGCCAGCCGGTGCACGTTCGACTCCCGCGAGCGGAAGTCGCCGCCCTTGACGGTGTCGTAGAAGAGCCGGTGCACCGAATCGCCGTCGTTGCGGTAGTTCTTCGCCGCGTTGATGCCACCCTGCGCCGCGATCGAGTGGGCCCGGCGCGGGCTGTCCTGGTAGCAGTAGGACTTGACCTGGTAGCCCTGCTCGGCCAGGGTGGCCGCGGCCGAGCCGCCGGCCAGGCCGGTGCCCACCACGATCACGGTCATCTTCCGGCGGTTGGCCGGGTTGACCAGCTTCGCCTCGAAACGGCGGCGGTCCCAGCGGGTCTCGATCGGGCCGTCGGGAGCCTTGGTGTCGGCGATCGGGTCGCCCTCGGTGAACAGCTCCATGTCAGGACACCAATCCGGTGAGTACGGCGAACGGGACCACCAGGAAGCCGGCGCTGAGCGCGACGGCGAAGACCAGGGCGGCGGTGCGCGCCCGGCGCTCACCCTTCGGGGTCTGCTGCCCCAGGCTGCGGAACGCGCTGAACGCGCCGTGCCGCAGGTGGAAGCCGAGCGCGACGATCGCCAGGGTGTAGAAGAGCGTGACGTACCAGCGCTCCGGCGCGAAGTCGGCGACGACGTTGGCGTACGGCTTGGTCTGGTCGCCGACCGGGTTCAGGTGACCGGAGGTCAAATCCAGCAGGTGGTAGATCACGAAGAGCAGGATGATCACCCCACCCCAGCGCATCGTGCGGGCCGCGTAGCTGCCCTGGACCTTCGGGCGGTGTGCGTACCGGACCGGGCGGGCGGCGCGGGAGCGCCGGGCCAGCGCGGTGGCGGCGGCGATGTGCCCCAGGACGGCGACGCTCAGCACGGCGCGCTGGATCCAGAGGTACCAGACGCCCGGCAGCAGCGGCTTGCCGATGTCGCGCAGCCAGTGCGCGTAGTGGTCGAACGAGGTCTCCCCCGTGAACACCTTCAGGTTGCCGAGCATGTGCGCGATGAGGAACAGCACCAGGATGATGCCCGTCACCGCCATGACGGCCTTGAGGCCGACATTCGAGCGGATGGGCGACCGGGTTCTCGTGACTACCACACGACCGACGCTAGGAGCACTTCGATCAGGCGTCCAATGCATCGAATTCGCAGTCTTGATAGCCGTAGGCTATGTAGATGCAGCTGCATCAGCTCCGGTACTTCGTCGCGGTCGCAGAACTACGACATTTCACCCAAGCCGCCGAACTGGTGGGCATCACCCAGCCCTCGCTGAGTAAGCAAATTCACGCCCTGGAGACCGACCTCGGGGCCCCGCTGTTCGAACGGGTAAGGGGCAACATCGCCCTCACCGCGGCCGGCGAGGTGCTGCTGCCCTTGGCCAAGCGCATCCTCGCCGACGTGGACACGGCGACCCGGGAGGTGCAGGAGCTGGTGGGGCTGCGTCGCGGCCGGGTCCGGCTCGGCGCCACCCCCAGCCTGGCCACCTCGCTGGCCCCGCCGGTGCTGCGCCGGTTCCGCGACGCCCACCCCACCGTCGACCTGCAGGTGGTGGAGGGCGGCTCCCAGGACCTGGTCCGGGACCTGCTGCGCGGCGACCTCGACCTGGCCCTGATCATCATGCCCGGGCAGGGCGCCGACTCGGGTCTGCGCGCCGACCCGATCCTGCGGGAGAGTCTGGTGGTCGCCTCGGTGGACCCGCTGCCGGCCACCTCCGCCACCGGCGAGCTGCGCATCACCGACCTGCGCGACCAGCCCCTGGTCATGTTCCGGGAGGGCTACGACCTGCGCGACGCCACCCTGCAGGCGTGCCGGGAGGCCGGCTTCGAGCCGACCCTCTCGGTCGACGGCGGGGAGATGGATGCGGTGCTCAGCTTCGTCGAGGCCGGGCTCGGCGTCGCCCTGCTGCCCGGCATCGTGGTCAACCGCCGGCCCGGCATCCGGGTCACCCGGCTCGCCCCGCCGGGCGTACGGCGGACCATCGCGGTAGCCCGCCGCCGCGACGTGGTGCCCACCCACGCCGGCCGCGAGCTGCGCCGCATCCTGCTCGAGTACGTGCACGACGCCACCACGAACCACCAGCTGCCGCCGGGCGTCGAGCCGCTGACCTGACCGGAGCGCTTTGCTCTGCTGCAGCAGACGCGACAAAGGGAGCGCTTCGGTGTTGCCTGGACTGCAGCAGAGCAAAGGGGCCGGCAGGCGGGTGAGGCGCCGTCAGCGCCCCTCGGCCTCGTCCATGGCGCGGTAGATGCGTTGCTCGGAGACCGGGTAGGGGGTGCCCAGGGCCTGGGCGAAGATGTTCACCCGGAGTTCCTCGATCATCCACCGGATCTGCCGGACGGCCGGGTCCTGGCGGCGCGCCGGCGGGAGCGCGGCGAGCATGTCCGCGTACTCCTTCTGCACCACGGCGATCCGGTCCTGCTGGTGGCGGTCCCGCTGCGGGTTGCCGGGCAGCCGGTCCAGCCGGCGCTCGATCGCGGTGAGGTAGCGCAGCACGTCGGGCAGGCGGGCGTACCCGGTCTCGGTGATGAAGCCCTTGTGCACCAGGCCGGAGAGCTGGGCGCGGAGGTCCGCCAGGGCGGCCACCACGGCGAGGTTCTGGGTCCTGCCGAGCCGCTGCTCCACCGCGTACGCGGCGGCGAGCACCCTGCGCACCCGGTCCATCACCTCGACCACGGTGTCCACCAGGTCGGCGCGGACCTTGTCGCGCAGCGCGGCGAAGCCCTCGGCGTCCCAGGCCGGGGCGCCCGCGTCGGCCATCAGTTTGTCGATCGCCGCCCCGGTCGCGTCCTCGATCAGCTCCTGCACCCCGCCGTGCGGGTTGCGGCTCAGCGCCAGCTTCGCCTCGTTGGAGAGGCGCCCCTGGAGGAACTTCGCCGGCGACGGCACGGTCAGCCGGAGCAGGCGTCGGGTGCCCGCCCAGTGCGCGGCGGCCTGCTCCGCCTCGGAGTCGAAGACCCGTACCCCGACCGTGCTGCCCTCGTCGACCAGGGCCGGGTACGCGGTCACCGCGTACCCGGCGCGGACCTGCTCGATGGTGCGCGGCAGGGCGCCGATGCTCCACTCCGTCAGGCCGGTCCGGGCCACGTCCGGCGCGGCGGCGGCGACGACCTGGCGTACCTCCTGGCGGAGCTGGCGTTGCAGGGCCGGCAGGTCCTTGCCCTCGGCGACCGGCGCGTCGTCCTCGCCGAGCACCCGGAACGTCACCCGCAGGTGCGGCGGCAGCTTCGTCAGATCCCAGGCGTCCCGCGGCACGGTGACCCCGGTCATCCGGCGCAGCTGCCGGGTGAGCGCGTCGAGCAGCGGCTCTTCGCCCGCCGGCATCGAGGCGAGCGCGGCCCGGGCGTAGTCCGGCACCGGGACGAAGTTGCGGCGGAGCGCCTTGGGCAGCGACCGGATCAGCCCGACCACCAGCTCCTCGCGCAGCCCGGGCACCTGCCAGTCGAAGCTCTCCGCCGGCACCTGGTTGAGCATCGGCAGCGGGATGTCCACGGTCACCCCGTCGGTGGGGGTGCCGGGCTCGAACCGGTAGGTCAGCGGCAGCGCCACCCCGTCGGCCTGCCACTCGTCCGGGTAGTCGGCCTCGTCCACGCCGCCGCGACCGGTGTTGATCAGCAGCTCGCGGGTGAAGGTGAGCAGGTCGGGGCGTTCCCGGCGGGTCTTCTTCCACCAGGCGTCGAAGTGCCGGCCGGAAACCACGTCGGCGGGGATCCGCTCGTCGTAGAACTGGAAGATCGTCTCGTCGTCGACCAGGATGTCGCGGCGCCGCGCCCGGTGCTCCAACTCCTCGATCTCGGTCAGCAGCCGCTGGTTGTCCCGCCAGAACTGGTGGTGGGTCTGCCAGTCGCCCTCGACCAGGGCGTGCCGGAGGAACAGCTCGCGCGACAGCGCGGGGTCGATCCGACCGAAATTGACCTTGCGGGAGGTGACCAGCGGGATGCCGTAGAGGGTGACCCGCTCGTAGGCCATCACCGCGGCCTGCTTCTTCTCCCAGTGCGGCTCGCTGTAGCTGCGCTTGACCAGGTGCTGGGCGAGGGGTTCGACCCATTCGGGCTCGATCCGGCCGTTCACCCGGCCCCAGAGCCGGGAGGTCTCCACCAGTTCGGCGGCCATCACCCAGCGCGGCGGCTTCCTGAACAGCGCCGAGCCGGGGAAGAGCGCGAACTTCGCCCCCCGAGCGCCCAGGTATTCGTTCTTCTGCGCGTCCTTGAGCCCGATGTGCGACAGCAGGCCGGGCAGGAGCGACTGGTGCACCTTCGGGGTGTCGATCTCCTCCGGCAGGTCCGCGCCGGCCGCCCGCCGTCCGCCGTCCGCCCCCTTCGCGCTTCGCCCGCCCCCGCCGGCCTGTTCGGGGGTACGCAGCACCTGGCGCAGCTGGCTGACGATGTCCTGCCACTCGCGGACCCGCAGGTAGTTCAGGTACTCCGCCTTGCACATCCGGCGGAACGCGCTCGACGACAGCGCCCGCTGCTGCTCCCGCAGGTAGCGCCAGAGGTTGAGGAACGCGACGAAGTCCGACTCCCGGTCGGCGAACCGGGCGTGCGCCTGGTCGGCCTGGGCCTGCTTCTCCGCCGGCCGCTCCCGCGGGTCCTGGATGGAGAGCGCGGCGGCGATCACCATCACCTCGGTGGCGGCGCCGTTGCGCTCGCCCTCCACGACCATCCGGGCCAGCCGCGGGTCGACCGGGAGCTGGGCCAGCCGCCGGCCCAGCGGGGTGAGTCGCTTCGCCGGGTCGGTCTCGGCCGGGTTCAACGCGCCCAGTTCGTGCAGCAGGTTGACGCCGTCGGTGATGTTGCGCCGGTCCGGCGGGTCGATGAACGGGAAGGCGCCGATGTCGCCGAGCCCGATCGAGGTCATCTGGAGGATGACCGAGGCGAGGTTGGTCCGCAGGATCTCCGGGTCGGTGAACTCCGGCCGGGCGAGGAAGTCCTGCTCGTCGTAGAGGCGGATGCAGATGCCGTCCGAGGTACGCCCGCAGCGCCCCTTGCGCTGGTTGGCCGAGGCCTGGGAGATCGGCTCGATCGGCAGCCGCTGCACCTTGAGCCGGCTCGAGTAGCGGGAGATCCGGGCGGTGCCCGGGTCCACCACGTACTTGATCCCGGGCACCGTCAGCGAGGTCTCGGCGACGTTGGTGGCGAGCACCACCCGGCGTCCGGCGTGCGGGGCGAAGACGCGGTGCTGCTCGGCGGTGGAGAGGCGGGCGTACAGCGGCAGGATCTCCGTGCCGCGCAGCGCGGCCTTCTTCTGCACCAGCTTGCCGAGCGCGTCGGCGGTGTCCCGGATCTCCCGCTCGCCGCTGAGGAAGACCAGGATGTCGCCCGGCCCCTCGGCGGCCAGCTCCTCGACCGCGTCGCCGATGGCCTGGATCTGATCGCGGACGTTCTCCTCGTCCCCGTCGTCCTCCTCCTCGGCCTCGGTCACCTCGATCAGCGGCCGGTAGCGCACCTCGACCGGATAGGTCCGCCCGGACACCTCGATGATCGGCGCCGGCTTCTCCTCCCCGCCGTCAGCCGCCGGCGCCGCGAAGTGCCGGGCGAAGCGCTCGGTCTCGATGGTCGCCGAGGTGATGATCACCTTGAGATCGGGGCGGCGGGGGAGGAGCTGCTTGAGGTAGCCGAGGATGAAGTCGATGTTGAGGCTGCGCTCGTGCGCCTCGTCGATGATCAGCGTGTCGTACTGGCGCAGCATCCGGTCGGTCTGCAGCTCGGCCAGGAGGATGCCGTCGGTCATCAGCTTGACCAGGCTGCGGTCGCTGACCTGGTCGGTGAAGCGCACCTTGTAGCCGACCACGTCGCCCAGCTCGGTGCCGAGCTCCTCGGCGATCCGGTCCGCCACCGTCCGGGCGGCCAGCCGGCGCGGCTGGGTGTGCCCGATCAGCCCGTGCACCCCGCGCCCCAGCTCCAGACAGATCTTGGGGATCTGGGTGGTCTTGCCGGAGCCGGTCTCGCCGGCCACGATCACCACCTGGTGGTCGCGGATCGCGGCGGCGATGTCGTCCTTGCGCTCGCTGACCGGCAGCTGGGCCGGGTAGGTGATCACCGGCACCGCGGCCCGCCGGCTCTCCAGCCGCGCCTCGGCCTGCGCCACGTCCGCCGCGATCTCGGCGAGCGCGCCGTCCCGCCGCTGCGGGTCCCGCAGCTTCCGTACGCCGTCCAGCCGCCGCTGCAGGCGGCGCTGGTCGCGGAACATCAGCGAGGAGAGGCGGCGGTGCAGCTCGCGGACGGTGACGGATTCGGCGGGTGCGGCTGGATTCTGCATGTCGTCGCCAAGGATAGGCAGCCGGGCCGCGTGCCGCCCCCGGGTTACCGCCCGCCGAGCAGGCTCACCCGGCCGCGGTCCTGCCCGGCGGGCTCGCCTGCCCGATCGGCGGCCGCAGCCCGCGCGTCGTCCGGCGTGTGCACGGACCGGATCCGGCGGGTGAACATCGGCGCCGCGGACAGGACGAGGCCCGCAGAGCCGGTCGGGCTAGCGGTGGCGTCGGGCCGGGCACCTTCGGCGACCGGATTAGAGTGGCCGCCGACCGACGTCGAGCACGGGGACGAGATGATCATGCGGGACACCGACCGGGCGCTGGTGCAGGCCGCCACGGCCGTCGCCAAGCTGCGCTGCCGCAGCGACAACCACACCGTCGCCGCCGCGGCGCGGACCGCCGACGGACGGGTCTTCACCGGCGTGAACGTCTACCACTTCACCGGGGGCCCGTGCGCCGAGGTGGTCGCCATCGGCGCGGCCGCCACCCAGGGCGCGGGCGAGCTGGAGACCATCGTCGCGGTGGGGGACCGGGGGCGGGGCGTGCTCCCGCCCTGCGGCCGGTGCCGCCAGGTGCTGCTGGACTACTTCCCGTCGATCCGGGTCATCGTGGGACCGATGGACGCGCTGCGCGCGGTCCCGGTCGCCGATCTGCTGCCGGAGACCTACGTCTGGGCCGAACAGCAGGTCGAGGCGCCGGCCGGGCCGGGGCCGATGGTGCCCGGCACTCGCCCGGCCGTCGAGGACTAGCCGAGTCAGTCGCCGGACGCCGCCTCGAGCATCGAGCGGGGGACCGGCACCGTCTCGAACCGCACGTTGCCCTCCGGCACCATCCAGCTCATCACCTGCACGGCCAGCCGTCCGGCCCGCACCGCCGGGTCGTTGGCGTAGAGCTCGCGGGCCATCTCCGGGTCGACGGAGAGCACGACGAAGCCTCGCAGCCGCTCGTCGTCGGCGCCGAGGAACGGCCCGGCGGCGAGGACGGCGCCCTGCTCCACCAGCCCGGCCTGGTGGGCCAGGTGGGCGTCCTGCAGCCGGTCGGCCGCGTCCCGTGGCAGCTCGGGTGCGTCCGTCGGGCGGACCAGGAGCACGACCGTGTGCTGGTCGAATCGCATGCGTCCAGGGTATGGCCGCGACCGGATCAGGTCTCCCGGTAACTGGATCGACGGTGGCGAGTTAGGGATCCCTAACCCCTTCCGTTAAGGTAAGGCGAACCTAAGCTGAGAGGTGCGAGGGACTCGTGACCACCGTCGCCGCCAGGCCCGCCCGGGCCGGCACCCCGACCCGTCGGCGCGGGGGCCGCCGGGTGGCGGTCGCCGTCGCGGCGGCCCTGCTGCTGGCCGTCGCACTCCTCGCCAGCCTCGCTCTCGGCAGCCGGCCGCTCGCCGTCGACCAGGTGTGGCACGCGCTCACCGCGCCGGACGCCGGGGAGGCCAGCACGATCGTCCGGGAGTTGCGGCTGCCGCGTACCGCCCTCGGGCTCGCCGTCGGGATCGCGCTCGCGGTGGCCGGGGTGCTGTTCCAGGCGCTCACCCGCAACCCCCTCGCGGAGCCGCGGATCCTCGGCATCAGCGCCGGCGCCTCGTTCGGCGTGGTGCTGGCCATCTCCGTCTTTGGCGTGGGCACCCTCGCCGGGTACGTCTGGTTCGGTATCGCCGGCGCGTTCCTCGCCGGCCTGCTGGTCTTCGCCGTCGCCGCCCGCGCCCGCGAGGGCGCCAGCCCGGTCACCCTCGCGCTGGTCGGCGCGGCCCTCGACGCCAGCCTCGCCTCCGTGGTGTACGCGCTGCTCAGTATCGACGCCCGGACCTTCGAGGAGTACCGGTTCTGGGTGGTCGGCGGGTTGACCGGCCGGGACCTCACCGTCGCCGCGCAGCTGCTGCCGTTCGTGCTCGCCGGGCTCGCGCTGGCCGCCATGGTCGCCCGGGGCCTGGACGCGCTCGCCCTCGGCGACGATGTCGCCCGCGGCCTCGGCCACCGCATCGGCCTGGTACGCCTCGGCGGCGGCACCGCCGCAGTGCTGCTGACCGGGGCAGCGGTCGCCGCGGCCGGCCCGATCGCGTTCGTCGGCCTTGCCGTTCCGCACCTGGCCCGGGCCCTGGTCGGCGCCGACCACCGCTGGACCCTCGCGGTCTCCGCGCTGCTCGGCCCGGCGCTGCTGCTCGCCGCCGATGTGATCGGGCGGCTCGTCGACCCGCCCGGAGAGGTGCCGGCCGGCATCGTCACCGCGCTGATCGGCGCCCCGCTCCTCGCCTACCTGGTCCGCCGCGCCCGGGTGGTGACCGCGTGATCGCCCCCTCCCGCCCAGTCGCTCCCCACCCGCGCGTGCCTGGCGACCTCCCGGCCGACCCGGGGGTTCGGACCGGGGCCGGTCCGGCCGGGCTCCCCGGTCGGTCGCTGCTGCGGCTCGGTCCGGTGAGCGTGCAGATCCGCCGCCGCTCGGTGCTGGTCGCGGTCGCTCTGACCGGGCTGCTGGCGGTGGCCGGCATGCTCAGCCTCTCCCTCGGCACGCCGTACGTCGCACCGGCCGACGTGCTGCGTGCGCTCTCCGGCGCCGACACCCCGTACCACCTGGTGGTCTTCGACCTGCGGCTGCCGCGCATCGTGCTCGCGGCGGTGGCCGGGGCGGCGTTCGGCGTCGCCGGCACGCTGATCCAGAGCGTGGCCCGCAACCCCCTCGCCAGCCCGGACGTCATCGGCATCACCCAGGGCGCCGGCTTCGCCGCCACGGTGGCCCTGACCAGCGGCGTCGCCGCCGTCCTCGTCGCGCCCGCCGCGCTGGTCGGCGGGCTGGCCGCCGCCGTGCTGCTGCTCGCCCTCGGTGCCCGCCACGGTCTCGCCGCGCAGCGCTTCGTGCTCGCCGGGGTGGCGGTGGCGTTCGCGCTGCGGGCACTGACCGAGGTGGTCATGCTCACCGCCGACCCGATCGACGGCCTGCGGGCGCAGATCTGGCTGATCGGCACGCTCGCCGGCAAGGGCTGGACCGAGACCGTCTGGATCACGCTGACCCTGGCCGCGCTCCTGCCGGTGCTGGCCTGGGCAGGTTGGGCGTTGAACAGCAGCGCGCTGGACGACGACACGGCCCGCGGCATCGGCCTGCGCCCGACGGCCCGCCGGATCGGCCTCGCCGGCACCGGGGTCCTCGTCGCCGCGATGGTCACCGCCCAGGTCGGCGCGGTCGACTTCGTCGCCCTGGTCGCGCCGCAGGTGGCTCGGCGGCTGGTCCGCGCGGAACGGCCGCCGCTGCTCTGCGCCGCGTTGCTCGGGGCGCTGCTGCTGGTGCTGGCCGACCTCGCCGGCCGGCGGCTGTTCGCGCCGACCCAGCTGCCCGCCGGCGTGCTGACCGCCGCGATCGGCGGTCCGTACCTGATGTTCCTGCTGCTCCGCGGCCGCCGGAGGCCCTCGTGACGTCCACCCCTGTCAAGGAGGCGTGATGCTCTCCACCCGAGATCTGGTCGCCGGTTACGACGAGCGGACCGTGCTCGACGGGCTCGACCTGGACCTGCCGGCCGACGCGTTCACGGTGATCGTCGGGCCGAACGCCTGCGGCAAGTCCACCCTGCTGCGCACCATGGCCCGCCTGCTCACGCCGCGACGCGGCACGGTGCTGCTCGACGGCGCCGCCATCCGGGACCTGCCGACCCGCGAGGTCGCCCGCCGGCTGGCGGTGCTGCCGCAGAGCCCGTTGGTGCCCGAGGGCGTCACCGTCGCCGACCTGGTCGGCCGCGGCCGGCAGCCGTACCAGCGGTGGTGGCGGCAGTGGTCCGAGCAGGACAGCGCCGCGGTCGACCGGGCGATGGCCCTCGCCGACGTCGCCGGGCTCGCCGACCGGCCGGTGGACACCCTCTCCGGCGGGCAGCGGCAGCGGGTCTGGATCGCGATGACCCTCGCCCAGGACACCGAGGCGCTGCTGCTCGACGAGCCCACCACCTTCCTCGATCTGGCCCACCAGGTGGAGGTGCTGGACCTGCTGCACCGGCTGCGCGCCGAGCGCGGCCGGACCGTCGTCGCCGTGCTGCACGATCTCAACCAGGCCGCCCGGTACGCCGACCACCTGATCGCCATGCGGGCCGGCGCGGTGGTCGCCGCCGGGCCGCCGCGCGAGATCCTCACCGCCGATCTCGTCCGCGAGGTCTTCGGGCTCGACTGCGTCGTCGTGCCCTGCCCGGTGACCGGGGCGCCGCTCGTGGTGCCCGCCCTCACCTCTCCCACCCTGGCCGCCGTGCCGGCACCTGCCGCCCCGGCTGCTGTCGTTGAATCCTCGAAAGGAATCTGATGCGTCGTCTCGCCGCCGTCCTCACCGCGGCCCTCGCCCTCGGCGTCGGACTCACCGCCTGCGGTGAGAGCGACCCGGTAACCGGCACCGCCACCGGGGAGACCCGGGAGATCACCCACGCCATGGGCACCACCAAGGTGCCGGCGGACCCGAAGCGGGTCGTCGTCCTCGACACCGACAAGATCGACACCGCGCTCTCGCTCGGCGTGACGCCGGTCGGCGCCGCCACCGCCGGTCAGGCCAAGAGCTGGCCCACGTACTTCGGCGAAGAGAAGCTCGCCGGCATCAAGGAGGTCGGGGTGCTCACCGAGCCCGACCTGGAGGCGATCACCGCGCTGAAGCCCGACCTGATCCTCGGCAGCAAGTTCCGCCAGGAGAAGTTCTACGACGAGCTGTCCGCCATCGCGCCGACCGTCTTCACCGAGAAGGTGGGCATCACCTGGAAGGAGAACTTCCTCCTCGACGGCAAGGCCCTGGGCAAGGAGCAGCAGGCTCGCGATCTTCTCGCTGCCTACGAGAAGCGGGCCAAGGAGTTCGGCGCGAAGCTCGGCGACGCCGCGTCCCGGAAGATCTCCATCGTGCGCTTCATGCCCGGCAACATCCGGGTGTACGGCCCGGACTCGTTCTCCGGCATCGTCATCGGCGACACCGGCCTGGGCCGCCCCGAGCGGCAGCGCCTCGACGGCAAGGAGGACAAGCGCTTCGACCAGGTCAGCCCCGAGCGGGTCAACGAGGTCGACGGCGACGTCATCTTCGTGACCGCGTACGGCGAGAAGGCCGCCGCCGAGCAGGCCAAGGTCACCGCGGGCAGCCTCTGGCAGGGCCTCTCCGCGGTCAAGGCGGGCAAGGCCCACGTCGTCGCCGACGAGACCTGGATGACCGGCATCGGCGTCACCGCCGCCAACAAGATCCTCGACGACCTCCAGCATTACCTCACCACCGCCTGACCCGCGCGGGCCGCGCGGGCCGCGCCCAAGATCCGCGCAACTTCACCGAAGGTGCTGCCTCGCTCCGTCTGGAGCCGGCATGTCCTCGGAAGTTGCGCGGATCTTGGTGTGCGTGCGCGTCAGCGGGCACGGGAGCGGAGGGCTTGGCGGACCTCGATGAGGAAGCCGGGGAAGTCTTCCTTGAAGCGCTTCGCCGTCAGGTGAAGGACGATCCAGTCGTTGCCGATCAGGCGGTTCAGTCGATGGCGGTCGCGGTGAAACTGTTCCGGGTCGTCGTGCCAGAGGCCGTCGTACTCGACCCCGACCCGCAGCTCGGGCCAGGCGAGGTCGAGTCGGGCGATGAAACAGCCGTCGCGTTCCACCACGAACTGGGTGACCGGCGTCGGAAGTCCAGCCAACACCAGCCCGACCCGCAGCCGGGATTCCTGCGGTGACTCCGCTCCTCCGTCCGCCAGGCCGGCGACGCGGAGCATGCGTTTCCACCCTCGCGCCCCGAGCCGCGCGTGCGCGAGATCCCGGAGTTCACCAGCGCTGACCAGCCGCCGCCGGAGAAGCCCGTCGACCACCGTGACGGCTTCCTCGGTGCTCAGCCACTGCGCCAGGTCCCAACTGGTGCGGGATGGCGTGGTGATCGGAGTCCCTGAGCGCGTCAGCACGTCTGTCTCCGCCACCTCCCCGGTGTGCACGACGAGGCCCGTGACCGGCCCGAAGCGCCGGTTGACCGGGACCAGGACGTCGATGGGCTCGCTGGTGCCGACCGTGCAAGCGCCGAAGAGGGCCGCCGCGCTCCGGCCGGCGATCGCGGCGCCGGGTGGGAGCAGCCAACGGGCTGCAGCGGTGCATCGGGTCCGGTGCGAGATCGTCAGTCGGGCGTCGGCGTAGACATCCTTGAACAGGGGACGCCACGCGCTGCTGCGTAGCTCGGTGCGGGTCAGCAGCCCCCGAGCCACCACGTCCGAGCCCCGGAAGACGCGCCCCTGTAGCTCGGCCGGCCGTCGAGGAGAAACGGGCATGAGCCCACCCTGGCCGACCGCCACACCCCCCACCACCCCCTGTGGATAACCCCGGTTCGGCCGCCAGGCAAAGCTAGATCCGCGGAACTGCACGGCAACTGCTGTCTCGTCCCCGGTTGAGGCAGCAGCTTCCCCGAAGTTGCCCGGATCTTGCGCCGCGCGCCCCGCCGTGACAGGCGGGGCGCGGGGGGCGTGGGGGCTTGGGGGGGGTGGGGGGGTGGGTCAGGCGGCGGTGGACCAGATGGCGCGGAAGGCGGCGGCCTCGCCGGCCAGCCACTGCTCGACCTGGTCCGGCTTCGCCGAGTCGGGCATGTGGTGGGCCTCGCCGCGGCGGACGTCGACCAGGACGGGCTCGGCGTGCGGCAGGACGGCGTCCATGTGCCGGGCCATCAGGTGCAGGGTGGCGAGGATGGCCTCCTCGCTCGGCGGGGCCTCGTCGAAGTGCAGTCGGACCGCCTCGGCGCGGCCGTCGGCGTACCGGACGCCGAAGTGGGGGTTGATCTTGACGGGCAGGTCGCCGAGCATGGCCAGCGCGTCGCGGGTCTGGGCCAGGTCGACGGCGGTCGGCTCGCTGAGCGACTGGAGCCAGGCCGTAGCGCCGGGGACGAGCGCCTGGTAGAGCGGGCGCCAGCGGGGCTTGACCAGGTCGGCCACCTGTGCCAGGTGGGTGCCGCCGGTGTGGAAGGCGATGTCGGCCTTGAGCGCCTTGACGAACTGGCCGTGCGGGTTGAAGCCGGAGCGGCTGGCCCGCTGCTTCCGCAGGCCCCCGACGAAGGTGGCCTTGGTGGGCCCGGTGCGGTCGACGTACCGGGTGAAACCGAGGAGGGTGGCGTACGGCGTGAGGGGGGTGGAGGTAGGCGCGGTCACGAGCGTCCTCCCAGGTCAGGAACTCGATTAGTACACATATTCTAATCGACGGAGGCCGCTTCGCCCAGCCAAAGTGGGGTCGTCCCGGGCCCGGCGGACGGCTGCTGATGCGCAGGCGCGGGAGATGTTCGCGAAGATTGGTCGCATTCATATTGAGAACGCCTGAAAAATAACCGATCGAGCGATCCCTCCGAACCGGACTCCGGGCTACCGTCGGCGGGTAACGGTCATTCCGTTGGCGGGGCGTCTCTCCCGCCCCCTCGATCGGACCCGTCGTCGTCAGCGGAACGGAGTACGACCTTGTCTCGAGTCTCGGGGCTCGCGCGCCCGCCCGCTGATGGTCCCGGCCGGCATCCGACGCCCGCGGTTGACGCGGGTCGCAGGCGGCTCACCCCCTCCGCCACGCACGCTCACCCTCGGGTACGCCGGTCCCGGATCGCGACCGGAGCACGCCGCGCCGGGATCGTCGTGGCCGTCCAACTGCTCGCGGCGGTGGTTTTCGCCGCGCCGGCACGCGCAGCGGACGTGCTGACCGTGACCGTGACCACTGCCGACGACGATTCCACGTCCTGTACGCCGACCTCCTGCACCTTGCGCGGCGCCATCACGGCGGCGAACGCGTCCGCGGGCGGCGCGGTGATCACCTTCAACATCGCCCCGTCGGGCCCGAAGACGATCGCGGTCGGCGCCGGCGGGAACAATCCCCTGCCCCCGATCACCGGTAGCGACGTCGTTCTCGACGCGTCCACCCAGCCCGGCGGCGGGGCTGTCGGCGTCCGCCTCGACGACCCGGACACCGGCGACCGGGAGAACGGCCTCGTCGTGCAGGGCCAGCGCGTCACCGTGCGGGGCCTCTCGATCACCCGCTTCGGTGGCTTCGGCATCTGGTTGACCTCCACCTCACGGGACAGCGTCATCGCCGGCAACCGGATCGGCACCGCGGACGGCGTCACTCCACTCGGGATCACGGATGACGGGATGCGGGTGCAGGGCGGCGGGCACCGGATCGGCGGAACGGACCCGGCCGACCGCAACCTGGTGGCGGGCGGAGCCAACGACGGAATCCAGATCACCAACTCCTCGGACAACGTCGTCGTCGGCAACTACGTCGGCATGACCGCCGACGGCCTGTCCCGCCTGCCGAACTCCGACAGTGGCATCCAGATCACCGGCGCGTCGCTGCGCAACCGAGTGGGCGGCACGACCGCCGCGGAGCGGAACGTCGTGTCCGGGAACAACGGCATCGGCATCCAGCTCCTCGGCACGATGCGTACGGACGGGACGTGCGCCAGCCCGGAGCAGAACCTGGTGCAGGGCAACTATGCCGGCTTGGACGTCAACGGGCGGAAGCCGTCACCGTACGGAAACCAGGGCGCCGGAATCGAGCTCGGCGTCTGCGCCCGTAACAACACCATCGGCGGATCCTCGGCGGGCGCGGGCAACGTTGCGTCCGGCAATCACGACGACGGCATCCAGCTCGACGGCAGAGACGGGCCGGGCGGCACGGGCGCGGTCTGTGGAAACTCCATCGAGGGGAACATCGCGGGCCTCGATCCCACCGGTTCCGCCGCCCGGAGCAACATCGACGACGGCATCGACCTCGATCGAGGGGCGTGCAACAACACGGTCACCCGTAACGTCGTCGCGGGAAACAGCAGCGACGGCATCGATCTCCACGAGCGCAACGCCAACGGTGCGAAGACGAGCGGGAATCAGATCACCGCCAACACCGTGGGCCTCGCCGCGGACGGCCTGACGAGTCAGCCGAACCAGCAACATGGCGTGCACATCCGCTTCGCGTCAACCGACAACACCGTCGACGGAAACACCATCGCCGCCAACGGCATGAGTGGGGTGGCCATCGAGACCTCCCTGGCCATGCGGAACGTGGTTCGGAACAACCTCATCGGGCTTGCCCGCGACGGCTCGACGCAACGGGGAAACCGGGGACACGGCGTGTTGGTCGCGGGGGGAACCGTCGGCAACACGATCGCGACGAACATCGTGGCCGGCAACAGTCTCGCCGGCGTCGCGGTCGATCCGCAGGGTGCGGCGACCGCCACCGACGGCAACCGGATCAGCCGCAACGAGATCCGGAACAACGGTCGGCTCGGCATCGACCTGCTTCCCGTGGCCGGTGTCAACGTCAACGACGGCGCCACCTCGGCGACGGTCGGCAACCTTGGGCTGGACTTTCCGGTCATCCAGGCCGCGACCGAGACCTCGGTGCGGGGAACGGCACCGGCAGGCTCGGCCGTGGAGGTCTTCCTCGCCCAGCCCGGCACAGGCGAGACGAACGGAGAGGGAGCGGCGTTTCTCGCCAGCGTCACCGCCGACGACAGCGGAGCCTGGTGCGTCGGCGGCCTCTCGGTGACCGGAGGCGTGACCGCCACCGCCACCGACGACCGGGGCAACACCTCGGAGTTCTCCGCCAACGTGCCTCCGGCAGGTACGGACCTCCTCTGCGCCGCGCCGACGGTGTTCGTCTCCGACACCTTCTCGCGGTCTGTGACCAACGGCTGGGGGTCGATCGACGGGTTCACCTGGTCCGGCACGGGGCCCTCAGCCGACTACTCGGTGAACGGGGCCGCCGGGGTCATCCAACAGTCCACCACCGGTGCTCGCATTTCCACCGTCCCCATCGGCCAGCAGAACGTCACCGTCAGGACCCGGTTCCGCTTCACGGCCGTCCCGTCGTCCAGTTGGATCGGCTTCTACGAACTCGGCCGAGTGAACGGCTCGGGGGACTGGTACGGCCTGCGGGTGCGATCCGTCGCGGGCGGGACCGACGACGTGGAGATCAACCGGAGCACGAGCGCCGGTGGCATCGTCAAGGTGGGCGCCGGCGCTGCCGTCCCCGAGTTCTCCGGCGGCGGGTGGTACTGGCTGCAGCTGGAGGTGCGGGGTGACGGGACCACGACGACCGTTCGCGGGAAGGTGTGGCGGGACGGAACGACCGAACCCGCCGGATGGGCCGTGACGGCGTCGGACACCACGCCGTCGCTGCAGGGACAAGGAGGGGTGGGCGTACGCCTCCTCTCCAACAGCGCCGCCGGTCCGGCGGGGGTCGAGGTGGACGACTTCACCGCCTCCGCGCCCGGGTAGTCAACCGTCCAGGTCCGGCTGGGCGGCGAACGAAGACCCACCGGCGGCACTAGTCGAAACCGGTGCACACCTCCACCGTGTACGGTCCGAGGGTCCCCGTGCCGCCGTACTCGAAGTCGTGCTGGTCGGCGGTGGCGCCGAGGGCCGCGAGCACCCGGCGGACAGCGTCAACGCGAACCTGCTCCTCGGGGCCGGCGCCGAACAACACTCCGATCCGACCGCCGTCCGAGTGGACGGTGACGAGATGGTCGGGTAGCTCGGGAATGCCGTCGAGGAACCCGGCGATACGCCGCAGGGCGTCACTGGTGCCGCTCACCACTCGATCGTTTCCCCTCCCCTGATCCACAGCGCACCGGTCGGGATCTTGGCGCCTGCCGTTCCTCACTCTCAACGACGAGACCAGGTAATCATGACGCCTCGGGCTCAACTGGCTCTGATCGCCGCCGTGTACTGGTCGATCGACGCGTACCCGTTGCACGAGCAGTACGCCTCCGGTGCCCGCACCCAGAGGAAGGCCGTCATCTCCCACCGCCTGGCCTGAGTCACCGCCCTCCTCATCGCCTCCGGACCGTCCCGCCCACTGTTCTCGCCGATGACCGGCAGGCGGCGGCTCCGCGCCAGGGTGGCGAGCCGATGGACGGCATCCGCGTTGTCCACCCAGGTCGCCCCGACCGCGACCCCGCTGTCCGGCAGGGCCGATATCTGCGCCGCGTGGTCGTAGCCGCGCTGAAGGTCACCGCTGCGCTGCGCGGCCGTGTTCCCGCAGAGGTCGTCCTTGACGGCCGCCTCGATGTCCCGGCTACTGATTCCCCACGACGGGTAGAGGACCGCGATCGTGCCTGGGTACCAGCGCCGTACGGAGTCGATCTGCCAGCGTTGGAAGGCCAGCAACGACGCCAGGTACCAATCCAGGAACCGTCGGGCCTCGTCATGACGGCTCGGGGTACACGGGCGCCACCGCGGCACCGGGTTGCCGGGGACCGCCAGCCGGCCGAAGGCCCAGTAGTCGTTGCTGCTGCGGCCCTGCCGGCGCGCCGGTGCCGGGTAGCTCAGCTCCCCGTTCGGCCCGCCCCCGACGCGCACGGCGTAGAACTCGGTACCCAACTCCGCGAACACCCGCGCGGTGTACCGTTCGGCCAGCGGGCGCAGCCCCAGCCCGAAGACCAGGTCGGCCACGTCATGGCCGACGTACTGGCTCCCGTGCTGGTTGGTGAAGCGCGCACCCGGCCTGGCCAGGATCCACGTCGGAGCGTGCTGCAGCCCGAAGTTGAGCACCACCTTGAAGCCTGCTGCCCGGAGCCGGTCGCCCCGGGCGCGCATCGCCGACAGGTACCTCTCGTCGAACCGGCCGTCGGCGGGCTCCGCGGCCGCCCACGACATCTCCAGCAGGACGACGTCGATGCCGCGGTCGCGCAGCGTCCGCAGATCGACCCCGTCGTACGGGCCGATGAGGCCCCACAACGGGGTCGTGCCGTTGTCGGACCCGCCCCGGCCGCACCCCACCACGCCGAGCAGTGCCGTCACCACGAGCAGTGCGATGAGGGCGCGGTGCCGGCCGCGCCGGGACCGAGGACGCGTCACGTCTCGCCCGACCGCGGGACGTCGTCGCCCGAACCGGGTTGGCCACCGGCGCCCGAGAGGTCCCGCGGCTCCCACCCGGGGACCGTCGCCGGCTCCCGGTGCGGCGCAGCGTGCCGTACCCCCGACAGCACCGTGCGCCGCAGGTCGACAGCGATCGAGCCGGGTGTCCGGGCCGCCGTGTCGGTCACCAGGACCCGGTTGCCGAGAGCGTCGGCCAGGCATGCCCAGCGCCGGTACAACAGTCGCCAGTGCTCAAGTTCCTCCGGCGTGTGTTCGCCGTCCCGTCGTGCCAACAGCTCCGCCGGCGCGTCCAGGAGCACGAGGATGTCGTACCTGGAGGTGAGCCGCAGATAGCGCCGGGCCAGCGACGAGCCGGGTGGCGGATCGTGCTTGGCCAGCCCGTCGAGCGGACCGCGGTCGGTCATCACCACCGCCGACCTCGTCAGCCGTGCCGTGCAACGCAGCGCGGCGAGCCGGACCGCGAGCTCCGCGGCGTCGATGTGTCCGTGCAGGCGACGAGCGAGCCGCAGCAGACGCCCGCGCCACGTCGGGGGCTCGGTGGTCGAGGAGAGCCGATCAGCGGCCCGGCCGTTCGACACGGCCCCGGCGGCGGCCCCCGCGATCCCGGACGGCTGATCAAACCGCCGACAGAGCAGGCAGCCGTATCCGTAACCGCGGCGCACGGCGAAGCCGCTCTCGGCGAGATTCCCCCACAGCTCACGTACGAGGCTGCTCTTGCCGGCCCCGTCCGGGCCGCAGAAGCCGATGACGATCCGCCGGCCACCTACCGGCCGCGCCGGGCGAGGCGTTCGGGGCGTCAGGCGAGCGCGAGCCGGCATCGTTTCACCATGGTCAACGGCCCGCGCAGCACGACCTCGCGTCTCGCGGCCGCGCCCTGCCCGGTACGCGCGAGGTGACGGACGTGTTCCCGGGCCACCGCGATCGACGCGGACGCCGGGAGCGGTACCGGGAGGGGCAGCGGGTCCCCGTCGTCGAGGCGGCGGATCGCCTGGCGGGCGGTTCGCAGTGCGGCGGTGAAGGCTCCTCGCCAGCCCTCGCGCTGCGCCTCCTCCTCGGCCTCGGCGACCGTCTCCGGTCGGAGCAGTGAGCGGATCGCCATCAGCTCGGACAGGTCGAAGGCGAGGTTCTGGAACACCGCGTGCGCGAGCCAGATGCGCAGCTGGTCGTCCGGGCTGGGCACCAGCCACCCCGCGGCGGCCTCCCCGGCGTCCGCGACCAGCCGATCGGCGGCGACGACGGGGATGCCGAACCAGGAGACCGTCCGGTGCAGATGCGCCGCCGGTCCGCGGGCCGGATGGAGCAGCAGCTTGTCCGGTTCGAGGGAGTGGGCGCTGGTGCGGACGTACCAACCCGCCAGTGCGTCGCGGGCGGCCTCCCACTGGTCGCCGACCACGAGGTCGAAGTTCGTGTAGACGTAGTCGCCGTCCGGATCGGCCTTGATCAGTACGGGTCGGACCCCGGCGTCGCGCAGCCGGGCGGTTGCCACCGCGAGGTTGTACCGGAACTGCCCGGTCGCTTCCTCCACGGACCGCAGCAGACCGGACAACCGATCGGGGCAGGCCCGCGCCAGCAGGCCCTGCACCTGGTTCCGTTCCGCCTCGCGCAGGGCCAGCGCCAGCAGGTCGTCGCCGATGCGCCCGCCCTCGCCCCGCCAGACGGCCGCCGTCACGGCGGCCGTCGCCAATCGCCGTCTCCTGGCGTTCACCGTCGCTCACCTCTCTCGAACACGACCATCGGTTCCCGGCCGGGCGCCGACCGCCCGACCGGCGGTGACCCCGCGCCGGCGCGCGGGGCGCCGCCGGGGCCACGATCCAGCAGTTCGCGGTAGACCTCGCGGTAGCGGCGGGCCACGGCCGCCTCGCTGAACTTCCGCTCGACGAGCTGGCGGCCGGCGAGTGCGCGATGCCGCCAGACGCCGTCGTCGGTCAGGATCTCGTCGATCGCACGGGCGGTGGCACCGGCCTCGGGCCGGACCCGGGCGACGGCCGGGTCCAGCACCGCCAGGGAGGGCAGGTCGGAGGCGACGACGGGTCGGCCCGCCGCCATCGCCTCCAGCAACACCAGCGGGATGTCCGCCTTGCCGGCGAGGGTGGCCGCCGGGAGGACGACCACCGTGGCGGACCGGACGAGCGCCGGCATGTCGGCGACGTGCCCCCGTACGTCGATGCGGTCGACGCCCAGGGACTCCGCGTGCCGGCGCAACCGCTCGGCGAGCTTCGCCTCGTCCTGGCCGGGCCGGCTCCGCATGGCCAGGACCAGGCGCCCTCGGTCACGCATCGCGGAGGCAGCGAAGGCTGCCACGGCGATCTCCGCGCCGCCACCGTTGTCGTAATGGCCGGCGAAGAGCACGACGGGCTCACCTGTGGGCCGCGGCGCCACCCGCCACCGGTGCAGAGGCAGGCTGGGGGGCACGACCCGGACGTCCGGGAACCCGGCGGCCCGCAGTGCCCGGGCCGACTGCTGGGAGAGCACGACCGTGGTGCCCAGGTGTGGCACCGGGCCCGGACCGGCCGACAGGCCCGACGGGTCGACCACCCCGGGCGCGGTGTGCAGGACCGGTCGGCCGAGACGCGCCGCGGCCGAGCCGAGACACCGGGCGAGCAGGGGAAAGCCCGAGCCGATCGTGACCACGGCGTGCACCAGGTCGACGAGGGGGAGCGCCCCCAGGGCGAACGCGGCGACCTGGGCGCTCACCAGCGGTCCGGGCCGGCCCGTCCGGGACAGCACGGGAACCTGGCGGCCGGGAACGTCCCGGTTCGCGCCGACCCGGCGTACCGAGAGGAACCGGTACTCCGGCAGCATGCGCGCCACCACCTCGGCGAGATGCTTGTCGGCGCTGTCCCACGGCGCCGACAGCGGATGGCTGGTGACCAGGGCCACCCGCGGAACTGGCCGGTTCATCATCGCCGCGTCACCGCCCGCCCACACGGGTTCCGGGCGTCGCGCGCCCGGGCCCGGCCAACACCTGGTTCAAGGCCCTCAGCGCGTCCCACTGGCCGGCGCTCAGGTGCCGCTTGTCCGCCGCCGGCAGCGTGCCCGTCACGGCGTCCAGCGACTCACCCCGCAGCATCAGCAGCATCAGGCCGGTCGTGACGGCCCGTCCGCCGCCGACGTCGTCGTGCACGAGGACGACGGCCGAGCCGTTTTCGTAGCGCCGGACGAAGCTGGCGAGCGTCGCCAGATCCGCGGTCGTCGGAGCCTCCCCGACAGCCAGCGGAAGTCCGAGAAAGTCCAGACCGAAGCTGGCCGCGATGTCCGACTCGGCGCCGGACGCGTGGCGCAGGTTGACGATCGCCCGTACGTGGTAGGAGTCGCGAAGCAGTCGCAGCTGGAAGTCGTCCGGTTGGCCGCCGCGCAGGACATGCGGCGTGACGCGCGCGACGCCGGGCAGCGGCGGCAGCGGCTCCCGCTCGCCCCGTCCGGCGGCCTTGAGCCCTAGCGCCCCGCCGGCCAGCACCGCAAAGGTGACCAGCACCAGCAGGCGGGCAGCGAGCGCTCGGCCCCGGACGAGGTGCCCGGGCCCGACAGCCGCGGGAAGCGGGGGGCGAAACCAGGTGGCGAGCTGAGTCGGCCAGTTCACGCCATAACCTCCTCGACCGCGTGGCCGGCCACTCTTCTGAGCAGGTTCAGCGTGGCCATGGACGAGGTCTGCCAGGAGGTCCGGTCCGCCGCGGCGCGCCCCGCCCGGCGCAGCCGGTCGGCGAGCGAGGGGTCCGCCAGGACCCGCTCCATCGCCTCGCACCAGGCCACCGGGTTCCCCGCTGGCGCGATCAGCGCGGCACCGCCGCCCGCCTCGACGACCGCGGGGGCGTCGCTTGCCACCACCGGCACGCCCGCCGCCATCGCCTCCAGCACGGGTAGCCCGAAGCCTTCGATGAGACTCGGGAACGCGAAGAGGTCGGCGTGGCGGTACAACTGGACCAGGCGTTGCTCGCTCACCCGGGGCAACCACAACAGCCTCCGCTGGAGGCCCAGCCGGGACGCCAGTTCCGGGACGGGATCTGGGAACCGTTTGTCGGACTCTCCGACGAGGACCAACGTCACGTCCGCGCACCGCTGGCTCAGCAGGTGGAACGCCCGCAGCAGGGTCGCGTGGTCCTTGTGCGGGCGCCGCACGCCGACGTGCAGGATGTACCGCGACGGGAGGTTCGCCGGCCGCGGCGTCCGGTCGTCCGCACCGATGCGGAACTGGTCACCCACGGCGTGCGGCATGACGTTCTCCTCGTCGATCGCGAGGCCGTAGTGGCGCCGCAGGTCCCGGCGGCTGGCGTGGGAAATCGTCGCGACGGCGTCTGCCCTGGCCAGCGCCATCCGGGTGGCCAGCCGGTACAACTGGCGCATCCGCAGGCTCGGTGCGAATGCCGGCTCGGTCTCGAAGATGCAGTCGTGTACGACGGTGACGACCGGCACCCGCCCGTGCAGCCAGGGGACCGCGAGGTGGTAGGGCGCGAACACGACGTCGGGACGCCACTGCCGGAGCAGCCGCACCCACCAGGCCTGTCCCGACAGGGACACCACGGGCGCGCCCACCGGGACCAGCCAGACGTCCGGGCGTGCACCCAGTTCCCACGCGGTGAGGCGCCCGGGCGGCTCGGCCGCCAGGACCACCAGCTCCACGTCGGTGGAGACCGGTAGCGCCCGGAACAGTTCGAGGGTGTGCCGTCCGATGCCGTGATAGCGGTCCGCGATGACGCGTCCGTCCACCAGAACTCTCATGACGCCGGTCCTTTCGATGTGTCAGGCGTCCACACGGAGGCGGGAGAGGGGCGTACGGTTCTGCGGGGCAGCCGCCGCGGGCGGGCCAGGACCGCGCTCACCGCGAGATGGGCCAGGAGTAGTCCGGCGAGTGACGTGATCAGGGGCGCCACCGTGCTGGGCAGCCGGGCCTGTGGCGCAGCCGGCAGGGGCGGAGGGGCCTGCGGCTGAGCGGCTGATGCCGGCACGACGTGCCGGGCCTCGTCCAGTGCCCGGCCGACCGGTGCCAGCCGCACCACGTCGGCAGCGACGGCCGGCCGCTCGAAGATCACCGCCGAGAACGCCTGCCGGACGGCCCCGTCCGGCATGGTGGTGGCGGGGCCCAACGGCGATCCCAGGTGGTCCAGAGCGCGTGCCACATCGGAGTCCGTCGCCTCCGCCAGCGGCACGCCGAGATACGCGCGGGCGATCCGTACGTCGTTCAGGTGCCCCAGCACCTGACTCGTCGGAGGTCGCGCCGTGTCCGGGTAGCGGATCGGGGGCAGCTGGTACCGCCGGTACGTGGCGGGGTGTTGGGTGGCGAGACCCGCCACTGCGGGAACGGAACGGACGGCCGGTAGTCGTCCGGGTGCCCGCGGCGAGCTCTCCATGAGCACGCCGTTGAACGCCTGATACGCCCGATCACCCTGCCGCCAGGGACGGCTGATCGGCGCGCCGACGACGCTCTTGCCACCGAGGGCCCCGAACTCGCGGAGGAACAGGCCGTCCGCGTCGTCCTTGACCGAGAAGCCCCCGCAGCGGGAACCCACGGTGTGCACGAACACGCCACCGTGGATCGGCTCGAGGTCGGCGGATTGCTCGTACTGGTCGGGTTTCACCTCCCACAGCTGGACACCGTGGTGGGTGTTGCTGGCGTAGGTGGCCACCGGATGGCCGTTGCTGCGGATCCAGTCCGCCAGGTCAGGGGACATCCGCCCGTAGCCGGAAATCGCGTCCTTGGGATTGAGGAAGAAGAAGTGGACGCCGTGGGCGAGCGCTCCCGGCCCGCTGCCGAACCGCGTGACCGTCTGGCCTTGCAGGGAGTAGACGTACTTCTGGACGTCGCCGCTGGTGTTGAAGGTGGCACAGGCCGGGAAGTGCGTGTCGACGAAGCCGGACATCTGTTCGATGCCGTTGTTGTGGCTGCGGGCGTACTGGGATCCCCAGCTGAGGAGCGCGGTGACCGGCAGCAGGGCGGCGAGTCCGACGGCGAGGCCGCCGGCCAGCAGCGTGCCCATCGCCGGCAGGAAGCTCGTGCGGGCTCGGGACAGCAGCGCGGTGAGCAGCGCGTCGAGTCCCAGGAGGGCGCCGATGATCGCCGCCGGCACGATGTACACGAAGAACTGCTCGTTCAGCGTGCCCTGGACCAGGATGTACGCCGCGAACGTGTAGCTGCAGCCGAGGAACGCCAGGAGGTAGGTGGCGGCCTCGTTGTTGCGTCGGAGGAACAACCAGACCAGGGCGACCGCGCCCAGCGCGAGGAGCAGATAGGTGCTCAGATACTGCGGGGCGGAACGGGTCACGGCCGCGGTGAACGAGACGCCGGGGCGGTTCCACCCGGTGACCTGGAGCAGACCGAGCAGGCGCTGCAGCGTGAAGAGCTTGACCTCCCAGAACCGGCCCGACGCGCCGAGCAGGGCGGCCCACAGCGGGAACGCCAGCCAGAAGGTGCAACCGATGGCCAGGGAGCCGGCGGCTCGCCTCAGGTAGCGTCGCTCGGACGCGAGGGCTCCGAAGACGACCGGGGACAGCAGCAGGAAGACCGAGATCTCCTTGACGAGCAGCGTCATGCCGGTCAGGAGTCCGACCACGAGGAGGTGGCGGCGGGTACTCCAGTGGCGGGCACGCCACGAGACGAGAATCGTGACCAGACAACCCAGCAGCGCCAGCGGCTCGATCATCGCCAGCCTGCTGTAGCGCAGCAGGACCGGGTCGGTCGCGGCCACGACCACCACCGCGGCGACGAGCAGCAGGCGCCGGCCCCGCCGCACGGTCGGAGTCACCGCGAGACAGAGCAGTCCGAGCAGGACGACGTCCACGGCGCCCGCGGTGGCCGTGATCAGCCGAGCGGCGTGGATGGCGTCGAACAGCGGGGCGTCGCCGAGGCCGAGCAGTTTCAGCCAGGCCGACTGCAGGAGGAAGTACAGCGGTGGGTGTACGAACACCGGCTCGGTGGACCAGGTGAGCTCCCCGGTCGTTGCCACCTGCTGCGCTGCGCGGGTGTAGACCACCTCGTCGTACTGGGTGTCCGGACTGGTCGTGATGTTGGCCGTGAACAGCAATCCGGTCAGCGCGAGCAGGGCCAGCATGAGCGCTGCCGGAAGACGGGCTCTTCGCCACCCGTACCTGCCCCACCCGGTGCGAAGCGCTCGGACGGTGGCGGTGGCGATGGGCGGCATGGCCCCGACCGGAAGCAGCCGGGCCTTATCCGCCAGGCCCCGCAGCCGCGAGACGTCCGCCGACGTGATCAGGTTGAGCGACCGGGCCACCCCGAGGTACGCCAGGCCGGCCACCGTGACGAGTCCGAGGGTCAGGACCGCCGGCGCCTGCGGTGTCACGGCCAGGCCGCCGAGCAGCGCCAGCAGCGCGGCGGCGTAGCGGGCCGCCCGGTCTCTCCCGGGCAATCCGATCCGCTGATGCCGGTGGTATGTCAGCGCGAGCAGCAGCGCTCCGGTCCAGCCGGCGAGGGCGAACGCGATCGCCGCTCCCATGGCCGCCAGCCGGGGCACCAGGACCGCCAGGACCGTGAATTCGACGACCAGCACGGCCGGCATCACCGTCGCGACCGCTCCGCGCCGTCCCAGCGCCTGCAGACTCTTTCCGTAGATCCCGCAGCCGATCATCCCTAGTGCGCCCAGCGACACCACCTGGATGAGCGGGAGCACCGCCTGGTACGCCGCCGGAAAGAACAACTGCAGGAACGGTTGCGGCCGTACCACCAGGACCAGTTCGATGGGGACGACCGCGAGGAAGATCCACCGGGCCGCGGCGCTGAACCACCGGTGGGAGGACTCCGGTGAGTCGTGCCTCCGGGCGATGAACGGGAAGACCGCGTCGACGAGGGCGTCGGCGACGAAGTACGGGGCCCGGCCGAGCAGGACCGCGACCTGGTACATCGCCACCGTGGTGGCGGTGAGGCCGGAGGCGTACCCGATACTGTGCAGTCCGAGCACGTCGGCGGTGGCGAACAGGGCGAAACCCGCGCTCCCGACGAACATCGGGAGGGTGCTGCGGTAGGTGCTGATCCCGGCCAGACGTCCGCCGCGCAGCGGCAGGTCGTCGCGTAGTCGCCAGGCGCCCAGTACGGCCGCGACCAGGCTGCCGGCCAGGAAGGCGCAGGCCACGGCGGCGGCGCCGAGGTTGAGCGCAACGACCAGGACCACCGCGACCAGACATTTGACGAGCACTTCCGCGACCTGGACGAGCCCGAAGGCGCTGAAGCGACGCCGGCCGTGCAGCGCCCCCTTGAACACGGCGTTGACCGCGAAGATCGGGAAGGAGGCGGCCACCATCGCCACCATCAGCAGTGATTCCGGCGGTAGCAGTCGGACGCCGGCCGCCTGGAGAAAGACGAAGCCGAAAGCGAGCGCCAGGCCGAAGGCGGTGTTGCCGAGCAGGGAACTTCGGAAGACCGCCCCGGCGTAGCCGGGATCGATGCGCCCCCGCCGGGCCTCGGTCGTGGCCACGATCCACGGGAATCCGGAATTGACCGTGTAGGCCGCGAGAAGCAGCGCGGCCTGCACGGTGCTGACCTGGCCGTACTCCTCGTCGGACAGCAGCCAGGCGAGGACGATGCCCAGGGCGTAGTTCAGCAGGGCGATGACCGCGAAACGGGCCACCAGCAGCACCCCGCCCTTGGCGGCCGTCTCATCACGTGTGGCGACCGACACCTAGTGCCCCGTGGGGTCGGACGCCACCTCGCGGGAGTGACTGCTCGTGTCGGCGAGTTCCCCCCGCCGATCCGAGGACAACAGCCCGACCAGTCGTTCCAGGTCGTACGGGGTGAAGGCCCTTTCCTCGGTGCTGGCCAACGACAAGTTCAGCACCCCGGTCATGCCGGCGCGACACGAGAACGGGACGGACATCGCGCTGCCGATGCCGGCGAGCGTCATCAAGTCCGTGAGGTCGGAGTCCGAAGTGGTCGGATCGAGCAACTGGGGGCGACCCGCGGTCCAGGTGCGCTGCGCGAGCCGGCGCTCCGGCAACGTCGCCGATCCCCACGCGACGGCGACCCGAGGCACGTGTCCCCGGCGGAACAGGAGCAGCGACGCGGAGCTCGCCTTGAAGTCCTCTACCAGGCCGGTCAGCGTGAGCCGCCCGCTGGCCCACGGCGTCGGCAGCGCTCTTGGCTGCCTTGCCTGCCAGGCTTCGACCGTTTTGACGAACGCCTGCTCGTAGCGCTCCACCACCCGGCTCCAGCCCATCCGGCGCGCCGCCTCCTGTGAGACCTGTTGGAGGTGGTGCAGGCGAGCGGGATCGGCGGAGAGGGACAGCAAGGCTCGGCGGAGGGCGTGCGGGTCGCGTGGGGGGACCACGAAGCCCGTGGGGGAGGCGACGTCCCGCACCCCGGGAAGGTCGGACGCGACGGGGACGCAGCCGGCCGCCATTCCCTCGAGCAGCACCAGACCGAAGGCCTCGGCCCTGGTCGTCGACGGCAGGACGACGACATCGTGGGCGCGGTAATGAGCCTGCAGCTCCTCGTCGCTGACCCGGCCGGTGAAGGTCGCGTTGGTTGCGCCCGCCGCGCGAGCCCGGGCGCGGTACTGGTCGAGGAGGGGGCCCGACCCGACGAGGGTCACGCTGAGCGCCGGCTGCCCGGCCACGGCCCTGAGCAGGGTGTCGACTCCCTTGTACGGACGCATCTGGCCGACGAAGAGGACCTTCAGCGGCCCGGTCTTCGGGAGTGGACGCGGGAGGGAACTGTCCGCGCCGTCGACCCCCCACGGCACCACCTCCACGGTGGGCCCGAGCGGTCTGGCAAGAAGGTCCCGGTACGCGCGGGAGGTGACGATGATGCGGTCCGCCGTGCGAGCCAGCCCCTCGTGCACCCGGTTGTAGACGGCGCACGCCGCCCGCACGCCGCTGATCTCGATGGCGCTGTGGTGCGTGTAGACGATCTGCGGCCGCCGCCTTCCCGGGGACAGGCGGTTGAGCAGCAGGAAGACGTCGCTCATGGTGGGCGCCGGCCCGTGCAGGTTGACGATGTCGTACTGGGACAGTCGTCGGGCGATCCGGGGCCAGAACAGCCCGAAGGAGCTGATCCGGATCTCGCCCAGCACCATGCGCGGGATGTCCATGGCCGAGATGACGTCGACCAGGTGCCCACGCGACTGCAGGCCCTGGGTGAGCCGGTCGATGCAGCGGGAGATGCCCGAAACGATGGGTGGCGCTTCTGACACCAGGATGAGGATGCGCACAGGTACCTCTACAAACTCTCGCGGTCGGAGTGCCGGGGCGCTGGCGAACGGTCGTGCGGACAAAGCACGGGGAGGCTGCGCGGCGCAGGTCACGCAGGGCGCAGCGCCACCGTCCGCGGATGCGATGAGAAGGAGTGCGACCCTGCCGGCTGGTCGACGCGCGGCCGACCGGGCGGGCGTGCGGAGCGGGGGAGGAGATTGGACTACGTCCGCCGCTCGGCCTGTCCGGGGCTCGGCGAACCGGGCGCGCCTCGTGGAGCGCGGCGACCGCCGCGGTCCGTGTCCGACTCAGGTGGACGAGCGCTCGGGGTTGCCCGATACATCACGATTAGACCTCGACGTTCACTCGATCACTGGATGCTTTCGCTTGCCAGCGCGCCACCTGGGTCCGTGGACCGGGCCATGCGAAGAGTCATGGCGGCGGTGCGTACAGTGAACGAGAGTAGCGAGGGAAAACCCCCTAATGAGGGCGAACCGGGAAAACCGAATCCCGTGTCGGGCGTGTCCGGCGGGCGGGTGCGGTTGCGCCGCTCACCCGCCCGGCGGTGACGCCCGGTCAGGGCTGAAGCTGACCGACCTCGGTAACGCGGACCACCGCCGCACCGGCCTCATCGGAGGCGGCGAGGTCGACCTCGGCGCTGATGCCCCAGTCGTGGTCGCCCTCGGGGTCGTCGAGGATCTGCCGGACCAGCCAGCGCTCCCGGCCCTGCTCGATCATCAGCAGCGCCGGCCCGCGCGCGTCCGGCCCGACCCCGATCGAGTCGTAGGAATCGAAGTACGGCTCCAGCGCGTCCGCCCACGCGTCCGCGTTCCAGCCGTTCTCCGCATCCAGTTCCCCGAGGAGGTCCCACCGCCGCAGGGCGGCCAGCTCGACCCGGCGGAACAGCGCGTTCCGCACCAGCACCCGGAACGCCCGGGCGTTGCGGGTGACCGCCGGCGGCCGGTCGTCCAGGGAGGCGTGCGCCTCGGCCGCCTCGGCCACGTCGGACGGGTTGCGCAGCCGCTCCCACTCGTCGATCAGGCTGGAGTCGACCTGGCGGACCAGTTCGCCGAGCCATTCGATGAGGTCGACCAGCTCCTCGGTCCTGGCGTCCTCGGGGACGGTCTGCCGCAGCGCCTTGTACGCGTCGGCGAGGTAGCGCAGGACGAGGCCCTCGGACCGGGACAGCCCGTAGAACTGCACGTACTCGGTGAAGGTCATCGCCCGCTCGTACATGTCGCGGACGACGGACTTGGGGGAGAGCTGGTGGTCGGCGACCCACGGGTGGCCCTGCCGGTACATCTCGTACGCCGACTCCAGCAGCTCCGCGAGGGGCTTGGGCCAGGTGACCTCGTCGAGAAGTTCGAGGCGGGCCTCGTACTCGATGCCCTCGGCCTTCATCGCGGCGACCGCCTCGCCGCGGGCCTTGAACTGCTGCGCGGAGAGCACCTGGCGCGGGTCGTCGAGGATCGACTCGATGACGGAGAGCACGTCGAGGGCGTACGACGGGGACTCCATGTCCAGCAGCTCGACGGCGGCCAGCGCCAGCGGGGACAGCGGCTGGTTGAGCGCGAAGTCGAGCTGGAGGTCGACGGTGAGGCGGACCCGCCGGCCGGTCTCGTCCGGCTCGTCGAGCTCCTCCACGACACCCCCGGCCCGCAGCGCCCGGTAGATGGCGATGGCCCGCCGGATGTGCCTGCGCTGGGCGGCCCGGTCCTCGTGGTTGTCGGTCAGCAGGTGCCGCATCGAGGCGAACGCGTCGCCGGGGCGGCCGATGACGTTGAGCAGCATCGAGTGGCTGACCTGGAAGCTGGAGGTGAGCGGCTCCGGCTCGGCCTCGACCAGCCGTTCGAAGGTGGGCTTGCCCCACCCGACGGACCCCTCCGGCGGCTTCTTCTTGACCACCTTGCGCCGCTTCTTCGGGTCGTCGCCCGCCTTGGCCAGGGCCTTCTCGTTCTCGATGACGTGCTCGGGGGCCTGCACGACGACCCGGCCGAGGGTGTCGAAGCCGGCCCGCCCGGCCCGGCCGGCGATCTGGTGGAACTCGCGGGCCTTGAGCAGCCGGGTACGCGTCCCGTCGTACTTGGACAGGCCGGTGAAGAGCACCGTGCGGATCGGCACGTTGATGCCCACGCCGAGGGTGTCGGTGCCGCAGATGACCTTGAGCAGCCCGGCCTGGGCCAGCGTCTCCACCAGCCGGCGGTACTTGGGCAGCATGCCGGCGTGGTGCACGCCGATGCCGTGCCGGACCAGCCTCGACAGCGTCTTACCGAAGCCCGAGGTGAACCGGAACCCGCCGATCGCCTGGGCGATCATGTCCTTCTCGGCCCGGGTGCAGACATTGACGCTCATCAGCGCCTGGGCGCGTTCCAACGCGGCGGCCTGGGTGAAGTGCACCACGTAGACCGGGGCCTGCCTGGTCTCCAGCAGCTCTTCCAGCGTCTCGTGCAGCGGGGTCATCGCGTACGAGAAGAGGAGCGGGACCGGCCGCTCGGCCGAGCGGACGACGGCGGTCGGCCGCCCGGTGCGCCGGGTCAGGTCGTCGACGAAGCGGGTGGTGTCGCCGAGCGTGGCGGACATCAGGATGAACTGCGCCTGCGGCAGCTCGATCAGCGGCACCTGCCAGGCCCAGCCCCGGTCCGGCTCGGCGTAGAAGTGGAACTCGTCCATGATCACCTGGCCGACGTCGGCCCGGGTGCCCTCGCGCAGCGCGAGGTTGGCCAGGATCTCCGCGGTGCAGCAGATGATCGGCGCGTCGGCGTTGACGCTGGCGTCGCCGGTGAGCATGCCGACGTTCTCCGCGCCGAACACCTCGCAGAGGGCGAAGAACTTCTCCGAGACCAGGGCCTTGATCGGCGCGGTGTAGAAGGTGGTGCGGTCGTCGGCCAGGGCGGCGAAGTGCGCGGCGATCGCGACCAGGCTCTTGCCGGAGCCGGTCGGCGTATTCATGATCACGTTCGCCCCGGAGACGATCTCGATGACCGCCTCCTCCTGGTGGGGGTAGAGGTCGAGGCCGCGCTCCTTCGCCCAGCCGGCAAACGTGTCGTAAAGGGTGTCGGGGTCGGCGCTTCTCGGCAGCGCGGCGGTGAGCGTCATAGCCGTTCTATCGTGCCTGGATCATGGTCCGCCGCGCCAACCGGGTCGTCCGGCCCTGCTCCGCCGGGAGCGAAACCGCGTCGGCCGGGCGGCGCCTCAGCGCCGGTGGTGGACGAGGTCGAAGATCGAGCGGCCGGCGGTGAGGGCGCGGCGCTCGAACCTGGTGACCGGCCGGTGCCCCGGGCGCGGCGCGAACCCGTCGTGGGCGTCGACCAGGCCCGGGTCGGCGGCCAGGGTCTCCCGCATCGACTCGGCGTACTCGGCCCAGTCGGTGGCGCAGTGCAGCGTCCCGCCGGGGACCAGCCGGGAGCGCAGCAGCGCGACGTGCGTCGGCTGGATCAGCCGCCGCTTGTGGTGCCGGGCCTTCGGCCACGGGTCCGGAAAGAAGACGTGCACCGCTTCCAGCGAGCCCTCCGGCATCGCCCGGACCAGGTCCAACGCGTCACCCCGGGCCACCCGGACGTTGCTCAGCCCGTGCCGCTCGACCAACTCGAGCAGGTTGGCGATTCCGGGCGTGTGCACCTCAACCGCCAGATAGTGTCGGTCCGGGTCGGCCGCCGCCATCGCGGCGGTGGCGTCACCCATGCCGGAGCCGATCTCCAGCACCAGCGGGGCCCGCCGGCCGAACGGCGCCGTCGCATCGAACGGCCCGTCGGGGGCGCCGATGTCCAGGCCGTACGCGGGCCAGAGCCGCTGCAGCGCGTCGCGCTGGCGGTCGCTCATCCGGCCGCGGCGGGGATGGAAGGTGCGGATCGGGGCGGCGTGGACCGGCCGTGCGGTGAGGGTCTGGTCGGTGGAGGTCACAGCGATTCGAGCGTACGCGACGGTTCCGCGGATCGGATGTGAGGTGCGGCCGGGGGTGAGAGGATTCATCCCGTACGGCAGGACGGGCGGCCCGCTGCCCGGTACCGCCTCCGGCGCCGGGAGGGGACATGGTGTCAGTCACACGACGCACGGCGTCGGTGATCGCGTGCGCCGCGTTCGCCGCCCTCCTGTTCGGGGCGGCCCCGGCCCTGGCCGGCCCGCTCCCCGTCGCCGAGCCGGCGCCCACCGCGCAGCCGCCGGCAGACGTGATCTTCGTGGAGGTGACACCGAGCACGGTCGAGGCCGGCTTCCTGGTCGGCATCCGGGCGAGCTGCCGGGAGAACTCGGTGCCCGCCATCGTGGTCTCGGACGCCTTCGGCCGGATCCAGGTGCAGCCGCAGCGGGGGTTGCTGACCGCCTCGCCGATGGTGAAGGAGCGCGCCCTTCCCGGCAGCTACCGGGTCAAGCTGGAGTGCCCGGGCGGTCAGAGCGCCTCGACGATGCTCCAGGTGGTGCGGGGCGTCCAGCGCAGCCGCGGGCCGGCGAGCGACCCCGGTCCCGGGCCGGCGACCGCCCCCAGCCGCGGGCCGGCGACCGGCTTCGGCGGCACCGCCGGATTCAACCTCGGTAACCTGCTGGTACCCCTGGGACTGGCGCTGACCCTGGCCGGGGTGATCGTCGGCCTGGTGGCGCTGCGCCGCCCCCGTACCGTCCGTGGCGCCGCGCGACGGTGAGCCATGGCCAGCCACTCCGCCCCGCAGCCGGCCGCCCGCGTGGCGCGCCGCGACCGGCGGCCGGGGCGTCGCCCCTGGTCGGCGCCGCTGGCGGTGGTGCTGGTGCTGGTCGGCGTCTTCGCCACCGGGGCCGGGCTGGGCCGCACCGTCGGGCCGTTCGACTGGGCCGCTGAGGTCCCGCGCCAGTCGCGCGAGCGGGGCGAGCTTCAGGCCAGCCGACCGGTGAGCCTCTCCGTCCCGGCGATCAAGGTCACCGCCCCGGTGATGCGGGTCGGGCAGGCCCGGGACGGCTCCATCGACGTGCCGCCGCTGAGCAAGCACAACGACGCCGGCTGGTACGACAAGGGCCCGACTCCGGGCGAGCCGGGCCGGGCGATCATCGTCGGGCACGTGGACACCAAGAGCGGCCCGGCGGTCTTCTACAACCTGGGCAAGCTCAAGCCTGGCGACCGGATCGAGGTGACCCGGTCGGACCGGAGCGTGGTGATCTTCAAGGTCGACACGGTCGAGCACTTCGACAAGGCGGAACTGCCCGCCGACCGGGTGTACGGCGACGAGGGCCCGCCGGGGCTGCGGCTGATCACCTGCGGCGGCGAGTGGGTCGGCGGGAGGACCGGCTACCGGGACAACGTCATCGCCTTCGCGTCCCTTGTGGACACTCGCCAGCCCTGACCGTCATTGCCGCGTTCGAGGCCGAGAGCAATATGACTCTCCGGCATGTTCATGACTCTCAGGCATATCGCTGCTGAGGCATATGGGGACCGCGCAAGGGGCAGGGCCAAAGTGACGGCCTCAGCCCTTGCCGGGCACCTGCTGGACCACCTCGAACTCCAGCAGCGTGGCCCCGGTGGCGACCGGCCGGCGCTGCTCGCCACCGGCGTGCGCGGCCCGGGACGGCCCGGAGGCCCACGCCTGGTACGCCTCCTCCGATTCCCACTTCGTGTAGACGAAGTAGCGGCTCTCCCCGGCGACCGGGCGGAGCAGTTCGAAGCCGAGGAAGCCGGGCGAGTTCTCCACGGCGCCGGCCCGGGCGGCGAACCGCTTTTCCAGTTCCTCACCGGCGCCGGGCGGGACGTCGATCGCGTTGATCTTCACGACTGCCATGCGACCCACCCTAACCGCCTCAGAACGCCTCGACGGCCGGGACCAGGTCGGCGTCGACCACGATCGGCGCGTGATCGGAAGGGCCCTTGCCCTTGCGGGCCTCGCGGTCCACGTAGGCGCTGCGGACCGCGCGGGCGAACGGCGCCGAGGCGTACACCAGGTCGATCCGCATGCCCTTGTTCTGGTGGAACATGCCGGCCCGGTAGTCCCAGTAGGTGAAGGGGTGCGGGCCCTTCATCGGGGTGGGGACCACGTCGCTGAGCCCGAGGTCGCGCAGCGCCGCCAGGGCTGCCCGCTCGGCCGGGGTGACGTGGGTGGAGGTGACGAAGAGGGCCGGGTCCCACACGTCGGCGTCGGTCGGCGCGACGTTGAAGTCACCGCAGACGGCCAGCGGCAGCCCGGTGGTCAGCTCCGGTTCGAGCGCGTCCCGCAGCGCCGCCAACCAGGCCAGCTTGTACGCGTAGTGCGGGTCGACGGGCGTGCGCCCGTTCGGTACGTAGACCGACCAGACCCGCAGCCTGTCGCAGGTGGCCGAGATCGACCGGGCCTCCGGCTCCGGGAACCCGGGCTCGCCGGGGAAACCGACCGCCACGTCGGCCAGCCCGACCCGGGACAGGATCGCCACCCCGTTCCACCGGCCGTCGCTGTGGCTGGCCGCCTCGTAGCCCAGCTCACCCACCTCGGCCACCGGGAACGCCCCGTCGGGGCACTTGGTCTCCTGGAGGCAGACGACGTCGGGTTTCGTGGTGGCCAGCCAGTCGAGGAGCCGGGGCAGGCGGGCCTTCACCGAGTTCACGTTCCACGTCGCCAGGCGCATGGCTCCAGCCTGCCGCATCGGCGGCCGACTCGCCGGGTCAGCTCCCCGGGGTGTCGTTCGGGCGGGTCTGCTCGGCGAGGAAGCGTTCCAGCTCGGCGCCGAGTTCGTCGGCGGTGGGCAGTGGGCCGGTCTCAGGGGTCAGCAGATTCTTTTCACCGCGACCCCGGGCGAACGCGTCGTACTGCTCCTCCAGGGCCTGGACCAGGGTGGCCGCCTCCTCGGTCTGGGCGACCTGCCGGTCGATCTCCACCCGGACCACCTCGGCGGCCGCGCGCAGCCCGTCCCGGGGCAGCAGCAGGCCGGTGCTGCGCGACACCGAGGCGAGCAGCACCTCGGCCGCGGCCGGGTACTCGGTCTGGGCGACGTAGTGCGGCACGTGCGCGGCGAAGCCGAGCGCGTCGCGGCCCTGCTCGCCGAGGCGGAACTCCAGCAGGTGCCCGACGCTGCCCGGGACCTGCACCCGCTGCAGCCACGGCTCGTAGCCGGCGATCAGTTCCCGCCGGGTGGCGTGGGCGGTCACCCCGCTGGGGCGGGTGTGCGGCACCGCCATCGGGATGGAGTTGAGCCCGACGGTGAGCCGGACGTCCAGCCGGGCGGTGAGGCCGGCGACCGCGGCCACGAACCGCTCCCACTGCAGGTCCGGCTCGGGCCCGGTGAGCAGCAGGAAGGGGGTCTCGTCATCGTCGTGGAGCAGGTGCAGCGCCAGCTCCGGGGCGTCGTACTCGGCCCAGCGGTCCTCGACAAAGGTCATCATCGGGCGGCGGGAGCGGTAGTCGAAGAGCTGGTCGACGTCGAAGCGGGCGATCGGGCGCGCCTCGAGGGAGGTGAGCAGCTGCTCCCGGGCCAGCCGGGTGGCGCTGCCGGCGTCGACGAAGCCGGTGAGCGCCTGGATCAGCACCGGTTGACCGAGGTCGGGCAGATCGTCGGCGAGTTCGTAGAGCTCGTGTGGGTCGAGCACCGGTTGGGACCTCCCTGGAAACGCGCGTACGGCGGCCGTGCGTGGACGGCACCCGGTTCGGGCAACGTACCGCCAATAGTGATCCATTCCGTTCCGGGTGGGTCCGGTGGGCAATGGATGATCACAATTCGGCGAACCGGGTGATCAAATCGGGGCGAACCCACTGATCTTCCCTGACCGCCAGGCCGGAAGGTCGAGTCATCCTTCGCCCGAAAGTATGAGTTAGTTGATCATCGGGGGGTGGGTGGCCGGACGCGTGGTAGCTGCCTTCGAGCACACGCCTCGTGCCCGGTTGGAGGTTTGCCGGTTCCGCGAGGTTTGTGTCGATCGCCGTCGCTGCCGTACACGAGGTCCGGCTTCAATGGGCAAGAATGTGGCCAGGACCACTCGGTCACGCTGGGTCACCAGCGTTCCACCTGCCTAGCCTCGTCGAATGCGTAACGACGGCACCCTCGACGACCACGACGGCCTCGGCGGCTCGGCTGACCGTTCGGACGATACCCACTCCACCGATCGGTCAACCACGCCTCTCGAGCGCCTCGCCTCCCGGTTCGACCTCGCAGCCCGGCTCGACTTCCTCCGTACCCGCTTCGGCGGCCTGACAAACCCCCTCACCGATCGGCCCGGCCGGGCCCGCGTGGCGGTGGCCACCGGCGCGGTCTGCTGCCTCGGCCTGGTGGGCCTCGCCCAGGTCGGCGCCGGCGCCGCCGGCGATTCCGAGGCGCCGGCCCAGCCGGTGGAGGCCGCCCAGCCGGTGCAGGCCGCCCCGCGGGCGACCGAGGACGCCGCCTCCCGGGACGCTGATCGCCAGTCGTCCGCGCCGGTCGCCCAGACGGCCGACCCGGATGTCGCGAAGCCCGAGGACGAGAAGCCCGAGGACAAGAAGCCCGAGGACAAGAAGCCCGAGGACAAGCCGAAGCCGAAGGAGATCGCCCCGGTTGCCGGGCTGGACAAGGCCCAGATGGACAACGCCGAGGCGATCGTCAAGGCCGGCCAGGAGATGGGCGTGCCCCGCCGGGCGCTGGTCATCGCGGTTGCCACCGCCATGCAGGAGAGCAACCTCTACAACTACGCCAGCGGTGTGCTGCCCGAGTCGCAGAACTACCCGCACCAGGCGATCGGCTGGGACCACGACTCGGTCGGCCTGTTCCAGCAGCGCCCGAGCAGCGGGTGGGGGTCGGTGCCCGACCTGATGAAGCCGGAGTTCGCCACCCGGCAGTTCCTCACCGCCCTGGTTGCGGTCCCCGGCTGGCAGGACATGCCGCTGACCCTCGCCGCCCAGACCGTGCAGGTCTCCGCCTTCCCCTGGGCCTACGCCCAGCACGAGTGGCGGGCCAACGAGGTGGTCAACGCAATCGCCGGCTGACCGCGGGTACCCGGCACCGCCCGGTCGCGGGTACACATGATGGGGAGAATCGACAGGAGGAGCCCTCGTGACCGACTCCGCGCCCGTCGACGGCGAGTCCGCCGTCCCCACGCCGCCCGCGGTGACGCCGGCCGCGCCGCCGGACGCCCCTGAGGCGCCGCCGGCCAGGCTCTGGGACCGGATGCGGGAGGACCCGCAGTACGCCCCGGAGCACCTGGCCCTGGAGGCCGTTCGCCGGCTCGGGCCGGAGGCGGCGCACTGGGCCGCCCGGGAACGCTCGGAGCGACCCGACTTCCCCGCCGACGAACTGGCCGACCAGGCGGTCCGCCGGTTCGTCAACCACGCCCGGCTCTCCGGCGCGGTCTCCGGCGCCGCCGGGCTGCCCGGCGCGGTGATCGACGTGGGCGTGCTGGCCTGGACCCAGGCCCGGCTGGTGCTGCACGTCGCAGCGGCGTACGGCGTCGACCCGGTGCATCCGGACCGGGCCACCGACCTGCTGGTGCTGCAGAAGGTGCACAAGGTCGCCGAGACCGCGCGGCTCGCCCTCGGGGTGGCCGCCGGCCGGGAACGCGCCGGGGCGCTCTTCGGCAAGGCCGGGGAGCGCCCGATCGGCAGGGTGATGCTCCAGTTGGGCGTACGGCTGGCGCAGATGGCCGGGGTGCGGGCGGCGAAGCGAATCTTCGCCAAGGTGGTCCCCGGCGCGGCGATCATCCTCGGCACCTGGGCCAACTCCTCGGCGACCAGGGACCTCGCCGAGCGGGCCCGCGCCCTCTACCGCAACGGCCCTGAGGGCCTGCTCAACCGACGTCTCTGACGGACTCCGACGGAGCCGCTCGCGCCCGGTCAACCCCTCAAAAACGGCGTGGTACGCGACCGCTCCGCCAGGGCGCCGGCTCGTTACCCCCGTCCGTCGCCGGGTCAGGTGGGAGGACCGGGGCAGGTTAGCCGCCACGGGGGCCGGGTAGCACGAAGAAATGACGCGATCACAGCCCCGCGGTGCCCGTGGCACCGTCGGCCACGCGTACAGCGCGCTGAACATGCGGCTCGCGCTCGCCATCTTCGGCCTGGTGACCATGACCATCTTCGCGGTGCTGGCCTTCCGGGCCGGCGTGGCCGGGCTGGGCGTCCTCTGCGCGGTCTTGGCCGTCGTGGCCCTGGTCGACCTGTTCGTCATCCAGCGCCGCCGCGCCGCCCGCCACCGCGAGGAGCCGGGTAAGCGGCACTCACTCTTCGAGTGACAGGAGTACGAGATGCCCATCGCCACCATCAACCCGGTCAATGGACAGGTGCTCAAGACGTACGACCCGATGTCGGACGAGCAGATCGACGCCGCCATCGAACGGGCCGATCTGGCCTTCCGGCAGCTGCGCGGCACCACGATCGCCCAACGGGGGCAGTGGCTCACCGCCGCGGCCGACCTGCTCGACGCCGAGCGCGACGAGACCGCCCGGCTGATGACCACCGAGATGGGCAAGACGTACGCGGCGGCGAAGGCCGAGGTGACCAAGTGCGCCACCGCCTGCCGGTTCTACGCCGCGAACGCGGAGCAGATGCTCGCCGACGAACCGGCCGACGCCGGCGCGGTGAAGGCGACCCGGGCGTTCATCCGCTACCAGCCGATCGGGGCGGTGCTCGCGGTGATGCCGTGGAACTTCCCGCTCTGGCAGGTGATGCGCTTCGCCGCGCCGGCGTTGATGGCCGGCAACACCGGCCTGCTCAAGCACGCCTCCAATGTTCCGCAGGCTGCGCTCTATTTGGAGGACCTGTTCCGGCGGGCCGGCTTCCCGGAGGGCGCGTTCACCACGCTGCTGGTCGGCTCGGACGCGGTCGACCGGATCCTCCGCGACCCGCGGGTCCGGGCCGCCACGCTGACCGGCAGCGAGGGCGCCGGCCGCTCGATCGCCCAGATCGCCGGCCGCGAGCTGAAGAAGACGGTGCTGGAGCTGGGCGGCAGCGACCCGTTCGTGGTGATGCCCTCGGCCGATTTGGACCAGGCCGCCGAGGTGGCCACCACCGCCCGCTGCCAGAACAACGGCCAGTCCTGCATCGCGGCCAAGCGCTTCATCGTCCACACCGACATCTTCGACGCGTTCGCGCAGAAGTTCACCGAGCGGATGTGCGCGCTGCGGGTCGGCGACCCGATGGAGGACGGGACCGAGATCGGGCCGCTGGCCACCGAGCGCGGCCGCGACGAGGTGCACGCCCAGGTGCGGGACGCGGTGGACAAGGGCGCGACCGTCCTCTGCGGCGGCGAGCTGCCCTCCGGCGACGGCTGGTACTACCCGCCGACCATCGTGACCGACCTGCGGCCGGAGATGCGGATGTGGTCCGAGGAGGTCTTCGGGCCGGTCGCCGGGCTGTTCCGGGTGTCGTCCTACGAGGAGGCGATCGAGGTGGCCAACGGCACCAAGTTCGGCCTCGGCTCGAACGCCTGGACCCGGGACCCGCAGGAGCAGGAGCGCTTCGCCACCGACCTGGACGCCGGCAGCGTCTTCATCAACGGTATGACCACCTCCTTCCCGCAGCTGCCCTTCGGCGGGGTGAAGAACTCGGGTTACGGACGGGAGCTCTCGGCGCTGGGCATGCGGGAGTTCTGCAACATCAAGACCGTCTGGATGGGCGAGGGCGCACCGTCGGCCGGTGCCGGCGCGCACGCCGAGTAGCAGCGATTGGCCGAACGCCGTCATGGGTAGGAGTTGCGCCCATGACGGCGTTCGGCTTTCACGCGTCCCACGAGCAGATCCACCCGCGCAAGCTGCTGGAGGCGGTGAGCCACGCCGAGCGGGCCGGCTTCGACGCCGCCATGTCCTCCGACCACTTCTCCCCGTGGAGCGCCCGGCAGGGCCAGTCCGGCTTCGCCTGGTCCTGGCTGGGATCCGCCCTGCAGGCCACCAACCTGCCGTTCGGCGTGGTCAACGCCCCCGGCCAGCGCTACCACCCGGCGATCATCGCGCAGGCCATCGGCACTCTCGGCGCGATGTACCCGGGGCGGTTCTGGGCGGCCCTGGGCACCGGCGAGGCGAGCAACGAGCACATCACCGGCGACGGCTGGCCGCGCAAGGACATCCGCAACGCGCGGCTGCGCGAGTGCGTCGACATCATCCGGTCGCTGCTCGCCGGTGAGGAGGTCAGCCACGACGGCCTGGTCCGGGTCGACCGGGCGAAGCTGTGGACCCGGCCCGAGCAGCCGCCGGCGCTGATCGGCGCGGCGGTCGGCGTGGCCACCGCCCGCTGGTGCGCGGAATGGGCGGACGGTCTGATCACCGTCAACGCGCCGATCGACCACCTGCGCCAGATGATCGACGCGTACCGGGACGCCGGCGGGCGGGGGCCTTTGCACCTCCAGGTGCACGTGAGCTGGGCGCCGGAGCAGTCCGAGGCCGAGGCCATCGCGTACGACCAGTGGCGCAGCAACGTCTTCGCCCCGCCGGTCTGCTGGGATCTGGAGCTGGCCGAGCACTTCGATGTGGTCAGCCAGGACGTGCCGATGGAGAAGGTCACCGCCACGGTCAACGTCTCCGCCGACCTGGGGCGGCACGCCGGCTGGCTGGAGCGGTACGTGGAGCTCGGCTTCGACCAGATCGCCCTGCACCACGTCGGGCAGGAGCAGCGGGCCTTCATCGACGCGTTCGGCGCCGAGGTCCTGCCGAAGCTGCGCAGCGCCGCCTGATCTCGGTGCGCCGCGGCGCCGCCTAGGCTCGTACCCATGGAGCCCTTGATCGAGGTCGTGTTCTTCCTCGCGATCGCGACGTTCGGCGTGGCGCTGGCCCGGCGGCTGGGCCTGCTCGCCCCGATCCTGCTGGTCGTGCTCGGCCTCGGACTCTCCTTCGTGCCGGGCTTCCCCCAGGTCCGGCTCGACCCCGATCTCGTGCTGACGGGCATCCTGCCGCCGCTGCTCTACGTGGCGGCCCTGAAGACCTCGGTGCCGGCGTTCCGGCTCAACCTGCGGCCGATCCTGCTGCTGGCGGTGGGGCTGGTGCTCTTCACCGCGTTCGTGGTGGGCACCGTCGTGCACCTGTTCCTGCCCCAGGTGCCGTACGCGATCTGCCTGGCCCTCGGTGCGGTGGTCGCGCCGCCCGACGCGATCGCCGCCACCGCGGTGGCCCGGCGGGTCGGGCTGCCCCGCCGGGTGGTGACCATCCTCGAGGGGGAGAGCCTGGTCAACGACGCGACCGCGCTGGTGCTGCTGCGGGTGGCGATCGTCGCCGCGACCGCGGCCAACGGGGGCGTCGGCTTCGGGGACGTGGCCCGTGAGGTCCTGGTCTCCACCGGCGGCGGCATCCTCGTCGGGGTGCTCGGCGTGGTGGTCTTCGGCTTCCTGCACAAGCGGATCACCGACCCGGTGCTGGACAACGCGCTGTCGCTGATCGTCCCGTTCGCGGTCGTCTTCGTCGCCGAGGAGATCCACGCCTCCGGAGTGGTCGCGGTGGTGGTGACCGGCCTCGGCATCGGCCACAAGCAGCCGCTGCTGATGTCGGCCGCCTCCCGGCTGCAGGTCGCCGCGTTCTGGCGGCTCACCCAGTTCCTGCTGGAGGGGCTGGTCTTCCTGCTCGTCGGCCTCCAGCTCCGGGAGGTCCTGCGCGACCTGAACGAGCCCTTCGGCTTCCTCGCCGGGATCACCGTCGCCGTGCTGCTGGCCGTCTTCCTGACCCGCTTCGTCTGGCTCTTCCCCGCCACCTACCTGCCCCGGCTGGTGCCCCGGGTCCGGCACCGGGACCCGGCGCCACCGGTGCAGGCCCCGATCGTCATCGGCTGGGCCGGGATGCGCGGCGTTGTCACCCTCGCGGCCGCGCTCGCCCTGCCGCTCACCCTGGCCGAGGGCCGGCCCTACCCGCGGCCGCTCTTCATCTGGCTCGCGTTCGCGGTGATCGTGGTGACCCTGGTCGCCCAGGGCGCCACCCTGCCGGCCGTGGCCCGCCGGCTGAAGCTGCCGCCGGACGACCCGGTGCGGGACGCGCTCTCCGCCGCCGGGGTCCAGCAGCAGGCCAGCCGGGCCGCGCGGAACCGCCTCGATGAACTGGCCGACACCGCGCCGCAGGCGGTGGTGGACCGGCTGCGCCGGGCGCTGGAGGACCGCACCAACCTGGCGTGGGAGCGGTTGGGAGGCATCGAGCGGGAAACCCCGTCCCAGGCGTACGGTCGGCTGCGGCAGGAGATGATCGACGCCGAGCGGGAGGTGTACCGGGCCGCCCGGGACTCGGGGAAGATCCCCGAGGAGGTGCTGGTGCGGGCCTACCGTGACCTGGACCTGGAGGAGTCGTTGCTGCGCCAGGAGATCGCCGAGTGAGCCGGGTCGAGGGGGAGAGGGACGGATGAGCTGTCAGCACCTGACCGAGGCGGGGACGGCCGAACCGCAGACCACCGAGGAGTGCCCGGACTGCGTCGCCGTCGGCAACGCCGACTGGGTGCACCTGCGGTGCTGCCTGACCTGCGGGCACGTCGGCTGCTGCGACTCCTCGCCGCTCCAGCACGCGACGAAGCACTTCGAGGCCACCGGGCACCCGGTGATGCGCTCGATCCAGCCGGGGGAGGCGTGGCGCTGGTGCTTCGTGGACGAGGAGATCGGCTGACCGGCCGCCGCCCCGGCGCGACGGGAGGCACGCTGGGCGGCGCCGTCCCGACCGCCTCAGTCCAGCCGGCGGGCGAGGACCTGACCCGGCCAGGGCTCCCGGCCCGGCCGCTCGACGGTGAACGGGTCGGTGGCGGTGAAGCCGCAGCCCTCGTAGAAGCGGACCAGCGCCCGGTCGTCGCCGCCGTAGCAGTCCACCCGGAGCAGCCCCAGGCCGCGCGCCCGGGCCAGGTCGGCAGCGTGCGCCAGCAGCCTCGCCCCGATCGCCAGCCCGGCGTACGCCCGGTCGGTGACCAGCAGGTTCACGTACAGCTCCGGCTCGGTGGCCGGCGGGACGTAGTCGGTGGCCGCGCCGACCACCAGCGCGCCGATCGGGGCGTCGCCGAGCATGGCCAGGTGCAGGCCACCGCTGCTCGCCCAGGTATCGGCCTGGGCGATCCGGCGTGGGTCGGTGGACGCCGGCTCGGTGCCCCACTGGCCGGTCCGCCCGCGCGCGACCAGCCACGCGGTGGCGCTGTCGAGCAGGCGCAGGATGGTGGCCGCGTCGGCCGGGCCGCCGGGCCGGATGGTGAGCGTCTGCTGGTCGGTCATGGTCGCCATGCTGCTACACGCCGGCGGTGGGACGATCATCGGCCGGCGACTGCTCGACCATGTGGCCGGGTGGGCCGCCGACTGCCGAGGCCGCGATGGGCCTGGACCTCGCCGAACGGGTCGCCATGCGCCGCGCCCTCCTCGGGTGACCTGTTTTCCTGAGCGGTATGGGAGCTTCGGTTTGATCCGGCTGCTCGCTCGGGTCACTGTCGTACTCCGCGTTACGCCATGCCTGCGCTTCCGACGACGGGCCGAGCGGTGAGCCGGGAGCTGGCCCGCAGACTCCACAGTGCAGCCACCTGAGGAACGTCGGGTGCCGTTGAACGCGACTCAGCTCCCGCCGGCGGACCCGCCGCAGGCGATGAGGCGTTCGGTGGCGAGGCAGGAGATGAGGCAGCGTTCCTTGGCGTCGCCGGTCAGCCGGGCGGTCCAGTCGGTGAGGCCGCCGTCGCCGAGTTCGAGGGTGCCGTCGAGGGCGGTGATCCGCAGCGCACAACCGGCGTAGTAGCCGCGACCGCGCTCCCGGTCCGGCTCGTCCAGCAGCGGCACCTCGTCGGCGGCGAGCGCCGGTCGGACCGTGTCGGTCAACCGTTCCCGGATGACCGGGTGGTCGAAGACCGTGACGTGCAGCCGGGGCGCGGCCGAGGGTGCCAGGTCGGCGAGGACCGTCTGCCAGTAGGCGAGGTGCCGGACGAGCAGCCGGGCCTCGGTGATCCCTGAGCCGACGTCCCGGGCGCTGGACACCAGGGCGAACAGCCGGAAGTGCGCGGAGAACCCGGACCCGAAGTCCTGGGCCCGCAACACGCGGTGCGCCGCGGCCAGGTGCACCTCCCCGGTCGGTGGCTGATTCCGGCGACGGGTGGCCGCCTCCACCGCGAGGGCGTTGGTGGGATCGCTCAGCACCTCGGCCGCGCGCATGGTGGTGACGATCCGGTTCTGGGCGACCGGAGCGACGGCCGAGCAGGTGCCGACGGGGGCGACCGGGGAGAGCTCCACCCCGTCGACGTCGGCCGGCAGCAGCCGCCACATGCGCGCCTCCACCGCCGCCAGCGCGCGCGGGTCGACCGCCGCCGGGCGAACGAAGCGATCCTCCCGCCAGCGGCGCACGACGTCCGCCGGGCGCACCCTCGCGACGCGATCCCGGGCCACGGTCAGCAGCAGCGTGCGCAGGTCCGCGGCGGGAAGGCCGGCCAGCGCCGCCCGTGCCCCCGCCGGCATCGCCGCCCACACCCGCCGCTCCGCGTCGGAGAGCTCATCCCCGTCCATGGCCGCCACCATCGCGTACGTGGGCGGTCGCTTCCACCGGATTACGGCTGTCCCGCCGTCCGTCGGCCGGGCCGGGCTCAGTGGGCGCCGCCGAGGTTGAGCACGACGACGCCGGCGATCACCAGGCCAGCGCCGACGACCTTGGCGAGGCTCAGCGGCTCGCCCAGGAAGGCCGCGCCGATGGCCATGATCGCGGCGGTGCCGAGCCCGGACCATACGGCGTAGGCCACGCCTACGGGGATCTCCTTGACCGCCAGGGAGAGCAGCCCGAACGCCGCCAGGTAAGCCACCGCCAGACCGAGCGTCGGCCAGAGTCGGGTGAAGCCGTCCGTCGCCTTGAGCAGGCTCGTGCCGATCACCTCGGCGGTGATCGCGGCCAGCAGGAACAGGTACGCCACGGGTCTCCTCCCGATGCGGCGGCACGGACCGGACGACCGTAACCCCCGGCCGGCCGAGCGTCCTGTTCGAACTGCGGCGTCCGGCGCTGCCGCGCCCAGTCAGGGCCGGCGAGCCGTCGCGAGCTGACCGATGAAGGTACGCCAGGCGCTCGGCGGGAAGGTCAGCGTGCCGCCGGCGCGGTCCTTGGAGTCGCGGACCAGCACCACGCCGGGCAGGTTGTCGGCGACCTCGACGCAGTTGCCGCCGTTGGAGCTGCTGCGAGTGCTGGTGCGCCAGCGGGCGCCGGTCAGGTCAGCCATGGTCGTGCCTTCAGGAGCTGGATCGACTGGTCACGCGGGAGCGCCACCGACCTGAGAGTGTCCCAGACCTGCCACAGGGCAGCAACGTCTTCCGTCATCCGCCCGGCTGCCTGGTCGTCCAGGTAGGCCACGTCGTCGCCGCCGTCCACGCTCGCGATCACGAATGGGCCGGCCTGGCCGGGATGGAAGCCGGCGCGCAGCGGCAGCACGTGCAGCAGGACGCGGGGGCGGTGCGCCATGGCGATCAGGTGGTCGAGCTGCGGCTGCATGATCTCGGGCTCGCCGCGGCGCAGCGCGGCCTCGTCGACGACGAAGACGGTCAGCGGCGGGCGGGGTCGGTCGAAGACCGCCGCCTGCCGGGCGATCCGGGCGGCCACGTAGCCCTCCACCTCGTCGTCGGCCAGGGGTCCGCTGCTCAGCACCGCGTGCGCGTACGCCTCGGTCTGCAGCAGGCCGGGCAGCACCGAGGTCTCGAACGAGCGGAGCGAGGTCGCCTCTTGTTCCACCTCGGCCCAGGGGCGGAACCAGGTCGGCTCGCGTCGGCGGACGACCTCCGGCCACAGGTCCCCGACCTCCCGGTGGAGCGCCCTGGACACCGCCGCCCGGTGTCGGGGATGCGGGACGCGTCCCGGCGTCACCCAGCGGGCGGCCGTCTTCGGGTCGACACCGACCCGCTCGGCCAGGGACTCGGCCGTCTCGCCCGCCTCGGCCATGGCGACCCGCAGCGCGTCGTTCACATCCGCCTCCACGCAGGACGTCCCGGACGTCCGCCGACCCTACCGCTACGCGGTGTGCCCGTCCCGCGACGCGCGGCACGCTCCTGTCAGCGGAACCGCCGGCGTGGCCCGAACCGTCGGCGGGACCGCGGGCCGCCCCGTCCACGGCGCCGGGGCGGTCCGCCCAGCAATACCCGAAGGAGGCCCCTCGTGCGTTTCCTGTCACCGCTCGGCCGTCGTGGGACGCCCGGGTGAGCCGGTCGGCGCGACCGCACGTGCCCATGCGGCCGCTGTGGCGGTGCCGGGCGTGCGGCGCGGAGTGGCCGTGTCAGCCGGCGCGGCTGGCGCTGCTGGTCGAGTACCGGGACGACCGGCCCGCGCTGCTGGTCTACCTGGGGACGCTGATGCACGAGGCGGGGGAGCAGCTCGCCCAGCTCAACGGCCACGCCCGCCCCGCCGACCTGCCGGACCGATTCCTCTCCTGGGCCCTCCCCCGCGGCCGTGACCCGGAGGAAGATCCCCGAGGGTCGAGCGGCCTCCGATAGGCCGGCAACGTCCGGGAAGCTGCTGCCTCGGGCCGCGCGGAGGCAGCAGGTTCCCCGAGGTTGCGGCCACAGCGATCGACCGCGGGGCGGCAGTGAGATTCGCCGCGCCACGAAGCCTCGTCCTGATCTCCTAGAGACAACTGCGCCCTTCGCCTGGCAGGCTGCCTCCCATGACCCTGAAGCTTCGTTCCGTGGGGGCGAGCGACCGTGGGCTGATCCGCAGCGGGAATCAGGACGCTCTCCACGCCGGCTGCTGGCTAGTCGCCGTCGCCGACGGCATGGGCGGCATGGCGGCCGGCGACCTCGCCAGCCGGATCGCCATCGACGCATTCGGGCCGCTGGACGTCGAGACCCCCGAGGACGCGCTGGTCGCCGCCCTGCAGAGCGGGATCGAGCTGGCCACCGCCCGGATCCGCCAGGCCGTCGCCGAGGACCCGGAACGCCAGGGCATGGGCACCACCCTGACCGCCCTGCTCTTTGCCCGCACCGGCAGCTGCCTGGCTCTGGCGCACGTCGGCGACTCCCGGGCGTACCTGTTCCGGGAGGGAGTGATGAAGCAGGTCACCCGGGACGACACCTTCGTGCAGATGCTCGTCGACCAGGGTGTGATCACGCCCGAGCAGGCCACCAGCCACCCGCGACGGGCCGTGGTGACCCAGGCGTTGCAGGGCGACGAGATCTCCCCGACGTACGCCACGATGGTGCCCCAGGCCGGCGACCGTTGGCTGCTGTGCAGCGACGGCCTCTCCAACGTCGTCCGCTCGGACACCCTCGCCGAGGTGCTGGCCGGCTATCCCGACCGGGAGGCCTGCGCCGGCAAGCTGATCGACCTGGCCCTGCGGGCCGGGGGCCCGGACAACATCACCGTGGTGATCGCCGACATAGTCGAAGAGTAGTCGGCTCAGCGACGCCGCGGCGTGGCGTGCCGGGTGGGCGCGGCGGTGGTCGGGTCCTCCGGCCACGGGTGCCTCGGATAGCGCCCCCGCAGCTCCGCCCGGACCTGCGGGTAGCCCACTCGCCAGAAGGACGCCAGGTCCGCGGTGACCGCCACCGGGCGGCCGGCGGGGGAGAGCAGGTGCAGCAGCACCGGCACCCGGCCGCCGGCGATCCGTGGTGCGTCCTGCCAGCCGAAGGTCTCCTGGAGCTTCACCGCCAGCACCGGCGCGGCCGGGTCGGCGTAGTCCACCCGGATCCGGGAACCGCTTGGCACGGCGAGCCGCTCCGGCGCCAGCTCGTCCAGCCGGGCCGCCTGCCGCCAGTCCAGCAGCCGGCGCAGCGCGGCGGCGACGTCGATCCGGGCCAGGTCCGCCCGCCGGCGGGCCCGGGCCAGCTCCGGCCCGAGCCAGCGCGGCACGTCCGCCAGCAGCGCCGGATCGGTCACCTCTGGCCAGCCGTCACCGAGCGCCTGCCGGCAGAACGCCAACCGCTCCCGCAACGCGGTGGCGGCCGGGGTCCAGGTGAGCAGGCCCAATCCATCCTGGCGCAGCCCGGTGAGCACCGCCTCGGCGAGCAGTTCCGGCTCCGGCGCGGCCAGCGGCCGGTCGGCCAGCTCGATCGCGCCCAGCCGGACCACCTCCCGGGCCACCACGTCGCCGCCGGACCAGGCCACCTCCCGCTCCTCGCGCAGCAGCGACCCGCCGGCCTCCCGGGCGGTCGCCTCGTCCACCGGGGTGGCGAGCCGCACCCGGGCGGTCGGCGCGCCGGGGGAGCGGTCGGCCACCGCGATCGCCAGCCACGCGGACCCGGCCAGCCCGGACCCGGGCGCCAGCTCCGCCGCGGTCCCACCCGTCATCAGGTACGACGACCCGCCGGCCCGCCGCGCCCGGGCCAGCCGCTCCGGGTACGCCAGACCCACCAGCAGCCCGGCCGCCAGATCGTCGGGGAGTCGGCCTCCGGCCCCGGCGTACGCGCCGTCGGTGGCACCCTCCCGGCGCAGCCGCCCGGGCGGCGCGCCCTCGGTCGGCCGGACATCGGCGGGAAGGGCGGCGCGGAGTCGGCGTACCTCGGCCCGCCAGCGGGCGGTGGCCGCGGGGTCGGTGCCGGCGCGCAGCCGGCGCCAGAGCGCGGTCAGGTCGTCGCCCGGCCCGGCGACGGTCTCCTCGGCCAGCAGCGCGACGACCTCCGCGGCCCGGCTGGCGCCCACCCGGCCCGCCCCGTCCAACAACGCCCGGGCCAGTCGGGGATGCGCCCCGGCTGCGGCGATCGCCCGCCCCCGCGCGGTGATCCGCCCGTCCGCGTCGACCGCGCCGAGGGTCGTGAGGGTCTCCCGGGCGACCGTCATGGCGGCCGGCGGCGGGGGATCGGGCAGCGCCAGCCCGGTGCCGTCCGGGTCGCCCCAGGCCGCCAGCTCCAGCGCGAACCCGGTCAGGTCGGCGGTGGCGATCTCCGGCTCCGGCTGCGGGGCGAGCCGGGCGTGGGTGGCCTCGGACCAGCACCGGTAGACCGCACCCGGGGCCTCCCGCCCGGCCCGGCCCGCCCGCTGGGTGGCCGCCGCCCGGGACACCGGGACGGTCACCAACGCGCCGAGGCCACGGGCCAGGTCGGTCCGGGGCACCCGGCTCAGCCCGGCGTCCACCACCACCCGCACTCCGGGCACGGTCAGGCTGCTCTCCGCCACCGCCGTGGCGAGCACCACCCGCCGGTGGCCTGTCGGGCGCAGCGCCGCATCTTGTGCCGTCCCCGGGAGCCGGCCGTGCAGCGGCAGCAACGCCACCTCGTCGCGCAGGTCGGCCAGGCGACCGGCGACCGAGGCGATCTCGCCAGCCCCGGGCAGGAACACCAGGACGTCCCCGCCGCGCTCGTGCAGCGCCCGCCGGACGGTCGCCGCCACGTGGTCGAGCAGCGCCGGGTCGACCCGGCCCGCGCCCGGCGCGGCCACCGGCCGGGGCGGCGGCGCCCAGATCCGTTCCACCGGGTGCAGGGCGGCCTGCGCCTCGACGATCGGTACGGGTCGCCCGGCGCCGCCGAGGAGCGCGGCGAACCGGTCCGCCTGCGGGGTGGCCGACATCGCCAGCAGCCACAGGTCGGGGCGGAGGGTCGCCCGGGCCTCCACCGCGAAGGCCAGCGCGAGGTCGGCGTCGAGCTGCCGCTCGTGGATCTCGTCGAGCAGCACCGCGCCGACCCCGGGCAGCTCGGGGTCGTGGTGCAGCCGCCGGACCAGCAGCCCGGTGGTGACCACCTCGATGCGGGTGTCCGGCCCGACCCGGCGCTCGCCACGGACGGCGTACCCGATCCGGCCGCCGACCCGCTCACCGAGCAGGGCGGCCATTCGGTGGGCGGCGGCCCGGGCGGCCACCCGGCGGGGCTGGGCGATCACCACCCGCCGCCCCGAGACCGCGTCGGCCACCGCGAGGGGCGCCAGGGTGGTCTTGCCGGTGCCGGGAGGCGCCACGAGCACCCCGCTGCCGGTCGCCCGCAGCGCCTCGACCACCGCCGGCAGCACCGGCCGGACCGGCAGGTCGAGGGGTACGTCGGAGAGCACGATCCCAATCTCGCACGCGGCGCTCAGGCCGGGCGCACCCCGTCCACGCCGGTGACGAAGGCCGCCCAGGCCGCCGGCGCGAAGATCAGGGCGGGACCGCGGCGGTCTTTGCTGTCCCGCACGGCGATCCGACCGCCCACGGCGGCGACCTCCACGCAGTTGCCGTTGCCACTGCTGCGCGTGCTGGTGCGCCAGTCCGCACCGGACAGGTCGAGCGCAGTCATCCCCGCACCTCTCGTCTTCCGTTGGCGTGCCGCCGGGCGGTCACGCAAAGTTACGAGAAGCTTCCGCCAGGCGGGCCAACGACGCCGCTGGATCCAGTGCCATTCGGCACAGCTCCTCATGCAGCAGGCTATACCGTTGCACCTGTGCAACATCCTCCAGAGCCAGCCCCATGGTGAGGTTGTCCAGGTAAACCACGGAGGCGTCGGCCGCCTCGGCGAAGCCGAGGATGACATACGGGGTGCTCATCGCCGGATGGCCACCGGCACCGAGTGGAAGCACCTGGATGGCTACGTTGGGTAGTTGGGCGAGCCGCGTCATGTGGGTGAGCTGATCCGCCATCACCGCCGTCCCGCCGACCGGGCGCAGCAGCACCGCCTCGTTGAGTACCACCGACAGCTGCACCGGCGACTCCCGGTGCAGCACGTCCTGCCGCCGCAGCCGGGCGGCGACCTTGCGCTCGATGCCGTCCTCGCCCGCGGTGATCCGATAGATCTCCCGGGCGTAGGCCTCGGTCTGCAGCAGCCCCGGCACCGCCTCGGCCTCGTACGTGCGCAGGGTCGCCGCCTCTGCCTCCAGCCCGACGTAGAACTCGAACCACTCCGGCAGGACGTCGCTGTACTTCTGCCACCAGCCGCGCTGCTGCGCCCCCCGGGCGATCTCAATCAGCGCCTCGGCGTCGACGCCGGTCACCTCGTAGAGGGCGAGTGCGGCCCGGACGTCCCGCGGTTTGATGCCGATCTGCGCGTTCTCGATCCGGGAGAGGTTGCTCTTGGACATGTCGAGTTGGCGGGCAGCGACATCGAGGGTCATCCCTGCGCATTCGCGCAGCTGACGGAGTTCTCGGGCGATGCGGCGGCGGCGGACGGTCGGGCTGGCGGTCACCCTCCGAGTCTGTCACGCCAAGATCCGCAGGTCGCGCAGGCACGGAGTGCAACCTTTGAATTCGGGAGTTGCATCGCAGGGACGCGAGGTGCATTCTCTTTCCGATATACGATCACTTGTGGACGGTCGGGAGGCTCGTTTGCTCATCGCTGACGAGTTCTTCCTCATCGTCCACAACGACAGTCGGGGCAGGGCCAGGCTGCACCCGGCGGCGACCGGGCTCGGGCTCGCCGCCGGCCTCATCGGCGAGCTGATCCTCTTCGGACGGATCACCGTCGCGTCTGGAATGGTAACGGTGCTCGACCGGCGACCGCCGGCCGACGCGCTCGCGCACACCGTGCTCGACCAGTTGGTCGGCGAGCCCCAGCACCAAGCGGTCCGCACCTGGCTCAGTTTCCTGGCCCAGACGGGGGTGACCTCGGTCGGCGAGCGGCTGGTCCGCGCCGGGGTGCTGCGCCGCCAGGAAAGCCGGCGGCTGCTGCGGTCCAGCCTCAGCTACGAACCGATCGACCTGAACACGCCAGCCTGGCCGGCGACCCGGCTGCGGACCCTGCTGGAGCGCCCGGATCCCGTCTCCGTGCCGGACGCCCTGCTGCTCGGCCTGATTGCCGCCACCGGGCTGACGCGCGAGGTGCTCTGGAGCGCCGGACCGCCGGTCCACCAGCGGCTGAACGCGCTCATCCCGGCGCTGCCCGCGCCGCTGAAGGAACTGGTCGGGCACACCGAGGCCGCCGTCGGCGCCGTGGTGCTGCGCGGCCTCCCCTGACCTCCGTGTCACCGCCCCCAACCTTCCCCTCGAACCGGAGCAGCCCCATGACCCCTACAGTCACAGCCGAACGTCCCAGCAACGTCTCCGAGGCCCTTGCCCGCGGCCGGCTCGGCGTACCGTCGGTCATCTTCTTCGTTCTCTCGGCCGCCGCCCCGCTGACCGTGGTGGCCGGCGTGGTCACCACCGGGTACGCCGTCACCGGGGTCACCGGCATCCCGCTGGCGTTCCTGGTGGTCGCGGTGGTGCTCGCCGTCTTCTCGGTCGGATACGTGGCGATGGCCCGCCGGCTGACCAACGCTGGCGCGTTCTACGCGTACATCGCCCGGGGGCTCGGCCGACCCGCCGGGGTCGGCGCGGCGTGGGTGGCGCTGATCGCGTACAACGCGCTGCAGGTCGGGCTCTACGGCGCGATCGGCGCCGCCGCCGAGCCCGTGCTGGAGCAGCTCTTCGGCGGCTCGCCCGCCTGGTGGGTGGTGGCCCTGGTCGCCTGGGCGCTGGTAGCGGTGCTGGGCGTGCTCCGGGTGGACGTGAACGGCCTGGTGCTGGCCGTGTTGCTGGTGGCCGAGATCACGGTGATCCTGGTCTTCGACCTGGCGCAGGTCAGCCACCCGGCCGGCGGCTCGGTCAGCTTCGCCACCCTGTCGCCGGACAACCTGCTGGTGCCGGGGGCCGGCGCGATCCTGGTGCTGGCCACGACCGGTTTCACCGGGTTCGAGTCCGCGGTGGTGTTCAGCGAGGAGAGCAAGGACCCGAAGCGGACCGTCCCGATGGCCACCTACCTGTCGGTGGCGATCATCGCCGGTCTGTACGCCTTCTCGGCTTGGACGATGACCGTTGCGACCGGGCCGAACCGGATCGTCGAGGCGTCCCGTGAGCAGAGCACGGCCCTCATCTTCAACCTCGCCGGCGCGCACCTCGGCGACACAGCGGTGACCATCGGCCAGGCGCTCTTTCTCACCTCGCTGCTGGCGGCGATGATCTCGTTCCACAACACCACCGCCCGGTACGCCTTCGCGCTCGGCCGTGAGCGGGTGTTGCCGGCGCTGTTCGGGCAGACCTCGCCGCTCACCGGGGCGCCGCGGGTCGCCTCACTGGCGCAGAGCGCGCTCGGCCTGGTCGTGATCGTCCTCTACGCGGTCGCCGGCTGGGACCCGCTGGTGCAGTTGTTCTTCTGGGGCGGCACCGGCGGCGGGTTCGGCGTGCTGCTGCTGATCGCCGCCACCTCGGTGGCGGTGATCGCCTTCTTTGCCCGCACCCGGATCCAGGAGACGCTGTGGCGGCGAATGATCGCCCCCACCCTCGCCGCGATCGCGCTGGCCGCCGTCATCGTGGTCGCGGTGGACAACTTCGCCATTCTTCTCGGAGTCGCCCCGGACTCGCCGCTGCGCTGGGCGATCCCGGCGGTCTACCCGGTCGCGGCGCTGCTCGGGCTGCTCTGGGGGCTGGTGCTGCGCGGCACCCGGCCGGACGTGTATGCCCGGATCGGGCTGGGCGCGGAGAGCGCCGTTGCCGGCCTGCCGCACGCCTCAGACGAGGTGGTGCCGGCCGGGGCGGAGGCGTCGCGGTGACTGACCTGCCGGTCGAGCGGCTGGGTCCGGCGGAGACCCGGGCGGTTGCCGAGCGGATCGCCGGCGCCTTCCGGGTCCTCGACGTGACCCGTTGGCTGGTGCCGGACGAGGCGAAGCGGGAGGCGGTGCTCGCCGACAACTTCGAGATCCTGGTCGACCACGCGATGCGGCACGGGATGGTGCACGGCACGGCAGACCGGGCGGCGATCGCGGTCTGGTTTCCGCAGATCGGCGAGCCGGCTCCGCCGCCGGCCGACTACGACGCCCGGCTCGCGGCCGCCTGCGGCGAGTGGACCCCGCGGTTCCAGCACCTCGACGAACTGTTCGAGACCCACCACCCGCACGCCGATCACCACCACCTGGCGTTCCTCGCGGTCGCGCCGGAGCGGCAGGGGCAGGGGCTGGGCAGCGTGCTGCTGCGACACCACCACGCCCTGCTGGACGCCGGGGGTGTGCCCGCGTACCTGGAGGCGAGCAGCGAGCGCAGCCGCGACCTGTACGCCCGGCACGGCTACCGGGTCGCCGAGCCGTTCCGCCTGCCCGACGACACCCCGTTCTATCCGATGTGGCGCGACGCGCTCGGCTGAGCGTTGTCGGCGACCCCCGGCTGTCCACTGAGGCCGGGGATCGCCGCCGATCCCCCCGCCCGACGGTCGGCTCGCTCGACCTGCTGGTGCATGAGCCGAGCGTGGACACGAAAGGGCCCGGCCGGCGAACCGCCGACCGGGCCCCGCAGACGTGGCGATGGCCGGGCCCGCCGACCCGGCCATCGCCACCACCCCCTCAGTACGTTCCGTCGAGCTGCCCCCGCAGCCTTGTCAGCGCCCGGGCCAGCAGCCGGGACACGTGCATCTGCGAGACGCCGATCTGCTCGGCGATCTGCGACTGGGTCAGGTTGCCGTAGAAGCGCAGCGTGAGGATCTTCTGCTCGCGCTCGTCCAGCGTGGCGAGCGCCGGGCCCAGGGCGACCCGCAGCTCGGCCAGCTCGAACTCGCTGTCCTCGCCGCCGAGCATGTCGCCCAGCTCGGTCGCCCGGTCGCCGTCGCCGGTCGGGGTGGACAGCGAGACCGCGTTGTACGCGCGCGCGCCCTCCAGGCCCTCCAGGACCTCTTCCTCGGTCAGCTTGAGGTGGGCGGCGATGTCGGCGACGGTCGGCGAACGGCCGAGGGTCTGCAGCAGCGAGCTGTTGGCGTCGGAGATGGCCAGCCGCAGCTCCTGGAGGCGGCGCGGCACCCGGATGTCCCAGGTGCGGTCACGGAAGTGCCGCTTCAGCTCGCCGATGATGGTCGGGATGGCGTAACCGGCGAAGTCGACGCCGCGCGACGGGTCGAACTTGTCGATCGCCTTGATCAGGCCGACGGCCGCGGTCTGCGCGAGATCGTCGGTGGGCTCGCCGCGACCGCTGTAGCGGTGGGCGAGGTGGTTGGCGAGCGGCAGCCAGGCCTCGATCGCCTTGTCGCGCAGCGCGGCGCGCGACGGGTGGTTGGCGGGCAGCGCGGCCATCGCGTTGAGCAGATCGGCGGCGCTGTCGGTGAGCGCGCGCGGGTCGAGCTTCTCGGTGGTGGACGGCGGTGTGGCCGTCTGCTCGCTGATCGTTGACGCGGTCATGGGTGGTCCTCCCTGCACCTCGTCCGCGGATAAAGACGTGACGCTTCGGTTTAGGCTCGAGTTGTCCGTTCGGGACTCACCCTAGCCTGATCGGCTTGCAGAAATCTAGCCGAACGGACGATGTACTTAAGTCGTGTTACGGCCCTAAGCGGCAGGCAGTGGACATAACTCCGCCGGTTTTGTGATCACGGTTACCGGCCCGGTCGTCCGGCCAGGCCCACCGGACGACCGGTGCGGCGGTGGATGGTCGTCGTGTCGCTCGGGCCGAGCGGCCAACGTGAAAACCGACAAGCGGCTCACATTGTCGACTTTTCGTCGTTGTCCCGTCGGCGAGACCGCCCGTAGCGTCCGTGAGTACACGTCTACGGAGGCACCGTGCTCGATCCCGCCGCTCCGCAACTCGTCGTCAACTCCCGGGTGCTGCTGTTCAGCTGGCTGCCCGCGGATCCCGACGCGGTGGCGGCACTCGTCCCGGCGGGTCTGCGGCCGCGTCCGGACCGCCAGGTCTTCCTCTGTCAGTACGTGGTGGACGACGCGAGCCAGACCTCCGGCTTCGGCGCGTACTCGCTCACCTACCTCGGGGTGTCGCTGGTCGGCCTGGACCCGCCGGAGGGGGACACGCCGGCCGGGTGGTGGACCCACTACCTCGCCTCCAGCCCGGTGGTCCGGGAGTACGCCGCCGCCCGCGGCGCCCCGGCCGGGGCGGGGCAGACCAGCCTCGACGTGCGGGGCGAGCAGCTCACCGCGGAGACCCGTGCCGACGGGAGGCCGGTGATCCGGGTGCGGGCCCGCGTCGGCCACACCAGCCACGTGATCCGGAGCGGGCACCACCGCTACCTGACCGCCCGGAATGGAGAGTTGGTCAGCGCCGACTACCCGTACGTCGCCGAGCCGGTCACGCCGTTCGAGATCGAGTCGGTGGAGTTCCTCGCGCCGGAGGACCCGGTCTACCCGCTACGCCCGGCCAACCCGCTCACCATCGCCTGGGGCTTCTACTCCCCGCGGGTGTCGTTCGCCTACCCGGCCGCGCAGAACGCCCTCGACGCGCCGCCGACCGGGCACGTGCCGTCAGCGCGCGGCGAGCCCCAGCCGGTTCACCAGGTGCCGGCGCGTCGGGCCCGCAGCGGCCTGCCGTCCGGGTCGTAGATCAGCCGGTACGCCGGCACCGCCCAGATCCGGGTGTGCCAGGGCAGCCGCTCCGGCTGGTGCGGGCGTAACCGGCCCGGTGGCCGTGGGCCGACCCGACCCGAGTCGTGCCAGCGTTGCAACGCGTCCGCGGCCGAGGTGAGCGCCTCGACCGCGGCGGCCGGGTCGAGCAGGTCGTGATCCTCGCCGCCTTCCGGGTCCCGGTCCAGGTGCTCCCGCAACAGCCGCAGCCGCAGCTCACGGGCGAAGACCCGGGCGCCGTCGCCCAGCCCGGCCGGATCCGTGGGGGCCCGCTCGTCCCGCGTCTCGTCCAACACCGCGCAGGAGAGCTCGCTGTCGTGCGTCCAGGAGCGGCGGTTGAAGTTGTCGCTGCCCACGCTGGCCCAGACATCGTCGACCACGCAGACCTTCGCGTGCACGTAGACCGGGGTGCCCTCGTGGTTCTCCAGGTCGCAGACGTGCACCCGGTCCGGCGCGGCCCCGTGACACAGCGACAGCGCCTGCTCTCGGCCCACCATGTTCGGCGGCAGCGCCAGCCGGCCGTCCACGTCCGGGTGGCGCGGCACCACGGCCACCAGGTGCAGCTCCGGATTGTCCCGCAGCGCCGTCGCGAAGAGGTCCGCCACCTCGGTGGACCACAGGTACTGATCCTCAAGATAGATCAGCCGGCGGGCCCGGCGGATGCCCTTGGTGTAGGCGCGGGCGACGGTCCGCTCGCCGTCCGGGGCGAAGGAGTATCGGGGCCGGACCGTCGGGTAGGTGCGCAGCACCTGGACGTGGTGGGGGCCGCAGGGCGGGGGATCGGCGGGCTGGTCGGGCAGCGGGTCGGGGCTCAGGTCGTCGCCGCGCAGCCGGTCCCGAAGGTAGGCCAGCGGGTTCTCCGAGTCCAGTGGCATCGGGTCGGTCCACCGCTCCCGGAACGTGGTGTCCAGGGCGCCGACCACCGGCCCGCGGACCGCGAGCTGCACGTCATGCCAGGGCGGGTGGTCGCCGTACTTCGGGGACATGTTCACCGCCTGCGGGTCGCCCCGGTGCATGGCGTCGTCGCGGCGGCTGTGGCACAGGTCGATGCCTCCGGCGAAGGCGATGTCCCGCTCGGGCGCGTCCGGGTGGCGCAGCACGACGAGCTTCTGGTGGTGCGAGCCGCCGCGCCGGACCCGCTGGTCGAGCAGCACCTCGCCGCCGGCCGCGCAGATCGCCTCGCTGAGGTTGCGGTTCTCCTCCTCGCTGTAGGAGAGCGCGTCGAGGTGGGACCGCCAGATCAGGCCCTTGACCACCACCCCGCGCTGGGCGGCCTGCGAGAAGAGCTGCACCACCGTCGGACCGTCCGGGCGCATCCGCTGGTCCGGGTCGCCCCGCCAGTCGGTGAAGAAGAGGTGGTCACCGGCCCGCAGCGCCTCCACCTCGCGGACCAGCCGGTCGAAGTAGGCGGCGCCGTGAATCAACGGCTCGGCGAGGTTTCCGTTCCTCCAGACCGGTAACTCTGACACCGGGTTGGCGCGTTCCGGTGCCGTGAGGAACCACTCCTGCATCGACACGTTCCAGCCTCCGGAGGTCGATTACGTCCTCACGGTAGAACCCCCGCGACGGGTACGCACGCCGGCTTTCCGGTGAGTGCCTCGTGGTGGTCAGCCGAACGTGACGAGAGAAAGCCGAGGAGGCCACCCCATGTCCGCCGAGACGACGAACGCCGTGACCGAGTACCGCGAGCAGGCGGTGGAGGGTGAACGGGGTGCGCTCGTGGCGCTGTTGGTGATGGTGATCCTCGGCGTAGCCGGCATATTCGCCGTCTCCTGACCGGACGGGGTGGGCGCTCCGGGGTCAATCCGGGACGCCCACCTCGTACGGGATCATCAGGGGCGTCAGGGACGGGCCCCCTCGCCGCCGGTGTGCGGCAGGCGCCCGGCCGGGATCACGCCGAGCCGGCCGGCCTGGAAGTCCTCGAACGCCTGGATCAGCTCCGCCCGGGTGTTCATCACGAACGGCCCGTAGTGCGCCACCGGCTCCTGGATCGGCTGCCCGCCCATGATGTAGAGCTCCAGGGCCGGGGTGTTGCCGTCCTGCTGGGCGTCCGCGGTCACCCGGAGCGCGTCGCCCGGGCCGTGCACCGCGAGCTGCCCGGTGTGGAACGGCCGCCGGTCGGTGCCGACCGTGCCCCGGCCGGCGAGCACGTACACCAGCGCGTTGAAGTCCGGCCGCCAGGGCAGGCTCAGCTCCGCCCCCGGCTGCAGCGTCACGTGGGTGATGGTGATCGGGGTGTGGGTGGAGCCGGGGCCCCGGTGCCCGGCGACCTCGCCGGCGATCACCCGGATCAGCGCGCCGCCGTCCGGGGTGGTCAGCAGCGCCGACTCCTTGCCGCGGATGTCCTGGTAGCGCGGCGGGTTCATCTTGGCCACCCGGGGCAGGTTGACCCAGAGCTGCAGGCCGTGGAAGAGGCCGCCGCTCATCACCAGGTGCTCCGGCGGCGCCTCGATGTGCAGCAGGCCGCTGCCGGCCGTCATCCACTGGGTGTCGCCGTCGGTGATGGTGCCGCCGCCGCCCTGCGAGTCCTGGTGGTCCATGATCCCGTCGATCATGTAGGTCACGGTCTCGAAGCCGCGGTGCGGGTGCCACGGGGTGCCCTTCGGCTCGCCGGGCGCGTAGTCGACCTCGCCCATCTGGTCGAGGTGGACGAACGGGTCCAGCTCGGTCAGCGGCACCCCGGCGAAGGCCCGGCGGACCGGGAAGCCCTCGCCCTCGTAGCCGCTCGGCGCGGTGGTCAGCCGGCGGACCGGGCGGTAGGTGGTGGACTCGTCCAGCTTCGGCAGGCGAGGCAGGACGAGGACGTCGTCGACGGTGATGGCGGGCATCTCGGGCTCCTTACTTGTCGGCCGGGGTGGACGACGCGTCGCGGGCGGCGCGCAGGCGCCGGCCGAGCCGCTCGAAGACCCGGGTGAGGCAGGCGACCTCGGCGTCGTCGAGGTCATCCATCAGGTTCGTGCGGACGAAGCGCACGTGGTGCGGCGCGGCCTCGCGGAGGGTGAGCAGACCAGCGGCGGTGAGCACCGCCTCGCTGCCGCGCCGGTCCGCCGGGCAGGACTCCTTGGCCACCAGACCGCGCTTCTGCATGGACGAGATCTGGTACGTCAGCCGGCTCGGCGAGAAGACCAGCCGGCTGGCCAGCTCGCCCATCCGCAGCCGCTGCCCGGGCGCCTCGGAGAGCAGCACCAGCACGTGGTAGTCGGCGAAGCTCAGCTCGCTGTCCGCGCGCAGGTCCTCCTCGAGCCGGGTGAACAACCGCTGGCTCGACTCGATGTACGCGCGCCAGCAGGCCAGCCGCTCGGGGCTCAGGCTCTCGGTCATGGCCTTGAGAGTAGCACTATTTCAAATTTAAACAAGCCCCCTCCCGTGCCCGCTGGAGGATGCTCTGTGCCTCGTAGTGCAACCACCATTCCAATTTGAAGGAGCTTGGCTGGCGCTAACCCGCGGGCGTCCGAGGGTCGGGCCGTGCGAGACTCCCGCCCGTGGATCACGTCGAGCTGACCGCCCCCGGCCTGCTGCTGCGCCCATGGCGGGAGGAGGACGCCCCGGCCGTCCTCGCCGCGCTGCGCGAGCCGGCCATCGCGCAATGGAACCCCTCGCCCGGCGGCGTCGACCTGCCCGGAGCGCGCGAGTGGATCCGCCGGCGCGCCGACTGGTCCGCCGACGACCACGTCTCGCTGGCGGTGACCGGGCCGGACGGGAACCCGCTGCTCGGCTCGGTGTCGCTGCACCGCATCCACGACGGGGACGCCTCGATCGGTTACTGGACGGTCGCCGAGGCCCGCGGCCACGGTGTCGCCTCCCGGGCCGTCACCGCGCTCACCAGTTGGGCGTTCGCCCACCTCCGGCTGCACCGGATCGAGCTCTGCCACGCCGTGGCCAACCCGGCCTCCTGCCGGGTCGCCGCCCGGGCCGGCTACCCGGCCGAGGGCACCCTGCGCGAGTCCTACCGCTACGGGGACGGCCGCCGGTACGACGAGCACCTCCACGCCCGCCTGGCCACGGACGCCTGACCGGGGCCGGGGGCTAGGCTCAGGTGCCGTGGACGATCTCGACGTGCTCGACTGGCGGGAACGGGTGGCCCGGCTCTACCTGTCGGACCTGGATCTCGCCGGGTTCCGGGCGGCCCGGGACGAGCTGTTCGCCACCCATCCGCAGAGCCCGGTGCCGCCGGCCGACCGGCCGAGCTTCACCGGGCTGCCCTGGTTCCCGCCGAACCCGGACGCGGTGGTCGAGGCCGAGCTACGGCCCGCCTCGGGCAGCCTGAGCATCGACACCGGCGGGCCCGACGGGGTGGTGAGCTACCGCCGGGTGGCGATCGCCGAGACACCGTGGGGACCGCTGACGCTGTGGTGGATCGAGGCGTACGGCGGCGGGCTGTTCGTGCCGGTGCGCGACGCCACCTGCGGCACGGAGGCCTACGGCGGCGGCCGGTACCTGACCGACACGGTCAAGGGGACCTTCGGCCGGGGGTTGACCGTGCTGCCGGGGCGGCGGGTCCGAATCGACGCCAACTACCTCTACAACCCCAGCTGCGCGTACGACGACCGGTGGGCCTGCCCGCTCGCCCCGCCGGAGAACCGGGTGGCGGTGCCGATCCGGGCCGGGGAGCTGGCGTACCGGGGCTGACACGAGACACCCCGGCGCGGGAGCGCGCCGGGGCGTCGGGCGAATGGTGCGGTCAGCGGGCGGTCGCGCCGGTCGGCGTCAGGTGCATCCGACCGAGCAGCTGCCGGGCCTGATCGGCCAGGTCCGCGTCCACGGTCACCGCGTACTGGCTGGCCCGCAGGGCACTGGCCGAGTTGAAGTCGCGCTGTCCCCCGGTCATCGCGTGCGTCACCGCGCCGAACACGGCACCCCAGATCGCGCCGATCACCAACCCGGCCAGGATCACCGCCACCCAGTTGCCGGCGGTGAAGATGCCGAAGAGCAACCCGATGAAGAGTCCGAACCAGGCACCCGTGCCCGCGCCCATCAGGCCGGCCCGGCCCGTGGTCATCCGGCCCAGCACGGTCTCCACCAGGGTCAGGTTCGTGCCGACGATCGCCGTGCGCTCCACCGGGAACCGGTTGTCGGCCAGGTAGTCCACCACCCGTTGGGCCGCCGGGTAGTCCGGGTATGAGCCGATCGTCACGGTCGGTCGACCGGCCTCCGGTCCGTATCCGTCACCGCCGGGCGCCGCCGGTCGGCCGGCCGGGCCGGACGGGAGGTTTGCGCCGCCCGGCATGCCGGGTCGCCAGGCCGAGGTCGGAGTCGAGGGTCTGGTCATGAGCATCCTCCTTCGTCAACCGCCCGCGTTCCCACCGTCGTCCGCCGGTAACGCATTGCCGGCGCCGGATGCCCGGCGGACGGTCCTGGCCGCCAGGACGTGCGCTCGGCGGATGCCGGCCGCAGGGAATGCCGCCGCGGCAGCCGGGTAGGCATCCGGGTGGACAGCGGACGGATAGGTGAGCACGGCTTCCTGGCCGACGGCAGCAGCGCGGCGCTGGTCGACCGGGCCGGTTCGGTGAACTGGTGGTGCCCGCCGCGCTTCGACGCTCCCGCCGTGTTCGGGCGGCTGCTCGACGACCGTGCGGGGCACTGGACCATCCGCCCGGAGGAGGACGGTTTCACCAGCGAGCGGTCCTATCTGGACGACACGCTCGTGCTGCGTACCGTATTCACCACCCGGACCGGTTCGGTGGCGGTGACCGACGCCTTGGCGCTGGAGCCCGGTGCGCGCGGTCACGAGATTGGCCTGCGCTCACCCCGCGTGCTGGCCCGGCTGGTCGAGGGACTCACCGGTGAGGTTCCGATGCGGGTGGAGTACCAGCCCCGATTCGAGTATGGGCGGGTCCGCGCGTACCTCACCGATTCCGCCGGGGAGATCGCCGCCACCGCCGGCGCCTGCCGGTTGAGCCTGCGCGCCAACGTTCCGATGGACCTCGGCGACGGCGGGGCCACCGGGCGGTTCACCGCTCGCGCCGGGACCAGCCACCATTTCACCTTGGGGCACGCCGAGACCTACGGCGGCGGCCCGCCCGCGGTGCCCGACGCCGACCGGGTGGTGGCCGAGACCGTCGCCGGGTGGCGGTCCTGGGCTGACCTGCATCGTGACCAGTACCGGGGCCTCTACCGGGACCAGGTGCGGCGCAGCGCGTTGGTGGTGCAGGGCATGACCTACCAGCCGAGCGGCGCGATCGTCGCGGCGGCGACCACCTCGCTGCCCGAGGAACTCGGCGGCGACCGCAACTACGACTACCGCTTCGTCTGGGTCCGCGACTTCAGCCTCACCCTCCAGGCGCTCTGGCTGGCCGCCTGCCCCGACGAGGCGAACCGGCAGTTCAGCTGGGTGGCCCGGGCGATGGGCTGGATCGGCGACGAGCCGGTGCCGATCATGTACGGCGTCCAGGGCGAGCGGGACCTCACCGAACACACGCTCGACCACCTTTCCGGGTACGCCGACAGCCGGCCCGTCTTCATCGGGAACGACGCCTGGAAGCAACGGCAGACCGACGTGCTCGGCGAGATCCTCGACGCCGCCTGGCTGATGCGGTACTACCTGGACCCGATGTCGCCCGACGTACGCCAGCTGCTGCACGCCCTCGCCGACCAGGCGGTGCTGAACTGGCGCCGGCCCGACGCCGGGATGTGGGAGGCCCGGGACGTCGAGCGGCACTACCTGTCGTCCAAGGTGCAGTGCTGGACCGCGCTGGACCGGGCGGTCCGCTTCGGCCCCCGGCTCGGGGAGCCGGCCGACGTGGCCCGCTGGGCGGCGGCCCGGGACGAGGTGCGCGCGGCGGTGCTGACCCGCGGCTGGAACGAGCGGCTCGGCGCGTACACCGGGGCCTTCGACTCCGACGAGCTGGACGCCTCGGTCCTGATCATGCCGCTGGTCGGCTTCCTGCCCGCGGACGATCCGCGGATGCGCTCGACGATGGACGTGGTGGAACGGCGGCTCTCCCGGGACGGGCTGTTGCGCCGCTGGAAGGATGATCCGGCTGGCTTCGTCATCTGCTCGTTCTGGCTCGTCGGCTGCCTTGCCGAGGCCGGCGAGGTGGACCGGGCGCGGCGGCTCTTCGAGCAGCTCGCCGCCCGGGTCAACGACCTGGGCCTCTACGCCGAGCAGATCGACCAGGACACCGGAGAACACCTGGGCAACTTCCCGCAGGCCTTCTCCCACATCGGCCTGATCATCGCGGCGGGCCGGCTCACCGAGGCCGTCGAACGGTTCGGCGCCACGTCCGCGCGACACCTCGTGCCGGCCGGTACGGGAGCCACGGAGGGAGCACGCAGATGACCGGACGACTGGCGGGGAAGACCGCCCTGATCACCGGCTCGGACTCGGGCATCGGACAGGCCACCGCCATCGAGTTCGGCCGCGAGGGCGTGATGAACGACGCCGGGGTGGAGAGGTCGCCCGGGCCGGCGGCGCGGACTACGACGCCAGCAAGGGCGCGATGCTCGAGTTCGCCAAGAGCCTCGCCCTGGAGGTGGCGCCGATGCACATGAACGTCAACAACATCGGTCCCGGCATGGTGCTCACCCCGTTCAACCAGCGGGCCATCGACGACCCGGCCTACCTGGCGGAGCAGGTGCAGAGCATCCCCTGGAAGCGGGCCGCGCAGCCGCAGGAGATCGCCAAGGTGGCCGTCTTCCTGGCCAGCGACGACGCCGACTACGTCACCGGGTCGACGTACTTCATCGACGGCGGCCTCATGCAGAACCAGGGGCAGGGCGCCTGAGCCCCGGCCACCACCGGCGGGCAGGATCGGGGGATGCAGCTCGTGATCGCGGCCGACACCCACGTGCCGAAGCGGGCCCGGGATCTGCCCGTACCGCTCTGGGCGGCGATCGACGCCGCCGACGTGGTGCTGCACGCGGGGGACTGGGTGGACGTCACCCTGCTGGACGCGGTGCAGGCGAGGGCCCGCCGGCTGGTCGCCGTGTACGGCAACAACGACGGACCGCCGCTGCGGGCCCGGTTGCCCGAGGTGGCCCGGGTGGAGCTGGACGGACTGCGGGTGGCGGTGGTGCACGAGACCGGTCCGCGTACCCGCCGGGAGGAGCGGTGCGCGGCCCGCTTCCCCGACTGCGACCTGCTGGTCTTCGGGCACTCCCACATCCCGTGGGACAGCGTCGCCCCGAACGGACTGCGGCTGCTCAACCCCGGTTCGCCCACCGACCGGCGGGCGCAGCCGTACGCGACCTACCTGACCGCGCGGGTGGCGGCGGGGCGGCTCGACGAGGTCGAGCTGCACCGCCTGCCGCCGCGCTGAGTCACTGGCCGCGCCCGGTCTCCGCCTGGAGCTCGTCGATCCGCCGGGAGGCCTCCGCCTTGGTCAGGCCCTCCGGCACCTCCTCGCCGGCCTCCCGGGCCAGGGTGTGCAGGTACGACTCCTGGGCGGCGGTCGGTGGCTCCTCGCCGGTCACCCACTCGTCCGGGTCCTTGATGGCGCCCTGCGGGTTGGCGTTGCGGTTGGTGCGGTCGGTCATGGTGATCACCTCTTCTCGAACACCTGTACCAGTACCCGGGTGCCCGCCGGTCATGCCGGTCAGCCCCGGGCGCCGCCCAGGGCGGGTTCGTCCTCGCGCCGCCGCTCCGCCGGATCCTGGGTCCGCTCACCCGCCCGGTCGAGCAGCCGCATGACCGGGGTGGCGGCGATCCCGTGCACCACCACCGACACGATCACCACCAGGCCGACCGTGGCCCAGACCAGGTCCGCCTGCGGGAAGTCGATCGTGCTGGTCGCGTACGCCAGGTAGTAGAAGGAGCCGACGCCGCGGATGCCGAAGAGCGCGATCACCCAGTGCTCGGCCGGTCGACCCGGCGCCCCGCGCAGCGACAGCCAGCCGGACAGCGGCCGGATCACGAAGACCAGGGCCAGCCCGACCAGCGCCGCCGGCCAGGTCAGCGGGGCGAGCAGGCCACCGACCACCGCGCCGCCGAAGAGCAGCAGCAACAGCACGGTGAGCAGCCGCTCGATCTGCTCGGCGAAGTCGTGCAGCACCGAGTGGAACTCGTGGGTGCGTTCCGCCGCCCGGATCGCCCGCGCCGCGACGAAGACGGCCACGAAGCCGTACCCCCCGACCACCTCCACCAGTCCGTACGCCAGGAAGGTGGCGGCCAGCGCGAGGAAGCCCTCGGCGTGCCGGGCCAGCCGCAGGTCGCTGGGGGCCCGGAAGAAGAGCCTGCCGAGCAGCCAGCCGATGAGCAGCCCGCCGCCGACCCCGACCGCGAGCTTGTAGAGCACGTCGACGGTGAACCAGCGCGCCATCCAGTCGGCCGGGGCCAGGCTGGTGGTGGCGATCGCGATGGCCGCGTAGACGAACGGAAAGGCCAGCCCGTCGTTCAGCCCGGCCTCAGAGGTGAGCGCGAAGCGGACCTCGTCCTCGGAATCCTCCACGTCCGTCGGCTCGCCCACCTGCACGTCGGAGGCGAGCACCGGGTCGGTGGGGGCGAGCGCGGCGCCCAGCAGCGCCGCCGCCGCCGGCACCAGCCCGGCCCACCACCAGCCCAGCAGCGTCACCGCCGCGATGCAGAGCGGCATCGCGATCGCCAGCAGCCGCCACGTCGACGACCAGCGGGCCCAGCTCAGCGGTCGGTCGATCTTGAGCCCGGCGCCCATCAGCGCCACAGTCACACCGACCTCGGTGAGATGGGTGGTGACCTCCGGCCAGGCGAGCGGGTCCGGCGTGGGCAGTCCGGTGGGCAGCAGGAAGACCAGCATGCCGAGCCCGAGGAAGGCGATCGGCATGGAGAGCGGCCGGCGCTCCAGCACCCGCGGCAGGATCCCTGCCAGCAGCGCGCCGACCCCCACCAGCGCGAACGCAACATCCACCGGTTCCACGGCACCACCCTTCCCGCCGCCCGGGGTGCGGCCAGGTGGTCAGCAGTGCCCCGTCCCGGAGTCGGGTATGCCTGGCTGTCCGGCTTGTCCCCGTGGGGCCGGTCACTCCGGCGGGCCGCCACCGGGGCGAGGTGGTGTGGTCAGGTCAGGGCGGCGATGGCGCTGTCGGCGAGGCCGTCCAGCAGGGCGGCCGGATCCTCGTAGACCGCGACCGCCCCGGCGCCCGCCAGCTCGCCGCGACTGGTGCCGCCGCAGGTCAGCCCGATGCACGGGATGTCGAGCTTGCCCGCCGCAACGACGTCCCAGACCGAGTCGCCCACGAACACCACCCGGTCCGGCGGGAGCCCGGACTGGTCCAGCGCGGCGACCACGATGTCCGGCGCCGGCTTGCTCTCCTTCGCGTCCGCCGAGGAGGTGACCGTGTCGATGACGTCGTCGGCGTCGAGGGCGGAGCGCAGAGCCGCCACCTCGTGCTCCGACGCGGAGGTGGCGAGCACCACCCGCAGCCCACGTCCGGCGCAGGCGCGGAGCAGCTCGGTGGCCCGGGGCAGGGGCACGAGCCGGTCCCAGTACTCGGCGTAGCGGGTATCGTGCGCGTCCCGCAGCTTGCCGTCGCCGCCCCGTTCCCGTTCCGGGCCGAGCAGGTGGTCGAGGAGCTTGTCGGAGCCCATCCCGATCGACCGGTGGATCCGGGCCATCGGCACCCGGTGGTCGGCCTGGCGCAGCGCCTCCCACCAGCTCACGGTGTGCAGATAGGTGGTGTCGACCAGGGTGCCGTCCACGTCGAAGAGGACGCCGCGGCGGTTGTCGGTAGGCATGGGTCCCGTTCTACCCATCCGGGCCCGCACCGACGCGTGACTCACTCGGCGGGAATCAGGATCTCGAACCAGACGGTCGAGCCGCGCACGGTCGGGTCGGTGCCCCAGGCGTCGCTGAGCTCCTCGATCAGCCCCAGACCCCGACCCCGGCTGCTCAGCGTGTCGGTCTGCGCCCGGGTCACCGTACCCCGGGTGCCCGAGTCGGCCACCGAGACCAGCAACCGCTCCGCGCTGAGGTCGATCTCCACTCGGGCGGCGGTGCCGGCGTGCAGCAGGGCGTTGGTGGTCAGTTCGCTGGTGCAGAGCACGGCGGCGCCGACCACGGCCTCGGCCACCCGCCAGTCGGTGAGCTGGGCGGTCATCCAGTGCCGCACCCGGCTCGGCGCGGTCGGCTCGGCCGGGACCTCCATGCTGGCCGACCGGCTCGGCCGGACCGCGTGCTCCACGGCGAGGACCGCGACATCGTCTTCGGTGGCGCCCGGCACGGCGCCGGTGGCCACCGCGCAGAGCGCGCGGGGGTCGCCGCTGCTCGCGGCGGTCACCGCGATGCTCAGCCCGTCGAGCCCGGCGGTGAGGTCCTGCCAGCGTCGCTCGACCACGCCGTCACTGAAGAGCAGCAGGGTGTCGCCGGGGCGGAACGGCACGGTGGCCGTACGCGGGCGGCAGCCGAGGCCCAGCGGGGCGCCGGCCGGCAGCTCGACGTACTCGGCCGCGGGCTCACCGTCCTCGGGGCAGCGCCGGATCAGCGGCGCGGGATGGCCGGCGCTGGCCAGGGTGATCCGCTCCCGGTGGACGTCGATGACGCCGAACACCACCGTCACGAAGAGCTCGTGCGTCCCGCCCTCGGTGCCGAGGCTGGCCACCAGCCGGTCCAGTCCGGCGAGCACCGCGTCCGGGCGGGGGTCGGTGAGTGCCAGCGCCCGCAGCGCGGCCCGGACCTGCCCCATCCGGGCGGCGGCCTGGACGTCGTGACCGGCCACGTCGCCGAGGACGACGCCCAGCGCGCCGGTGGGCAGCACGAAGGCGTCGTAGAAGTCGCCTCCGGCGGCGTTGCCGTCGACGCCCGGGGCGTACCGGGCGGCGATCCGCAGCCGGGGCAGGTCGGGCAGCTGCTCCGGGAGCATGCTGCGTTGCAGCAGCTGGGCGGTGCCGTGCTGGGTCTCGAACCGGCGGGCCCGCTCGGCGGCCTGACCGACCAGCTCGGCCGCGGCGGCGAGGAGTGCCCGCTCGGCGGCGGGCCAGGTGTGCGGGATCTGGTAGCCGACCTCCAGCCCGCCCCGGATCACCGAGGAGCGCAGCGGCAGCGCGGCCAGCGCGCGGATCTTCTGGTCGTGCCGGTCCACCGCGGTATCCCGCAGCGGCTGGCCGTCGCTGGCGTAGCAGGGCACTCCGCTGCGGGCGGTCACCACGACCGGGGCGGGGGACTCCGCCGGTGCCCGCCGCCACAGCGGCGGCAGCCGCTCGTCGGCCTCGTCGAGCAGCTCGCCGCGGATCCGCCGGACCATCCGCCAGTTGCCGCCCTCGTCGATGGCGAACGACACCCGGTCGGCGTCGAACGAGTTGATCGCGTACTGCAGGGTCACCCGCGCGACGTCGTCCAGGGTGAGGGTGCCGGAGAGGGCCGCGGCGAAATCACTCAGGCTCTGCAGCTGCTGGGTGAGCTGGGTGGTCTGGGCGGCGACGGTGAGCACGCCGATGATCCGGCCGGTGCTGTCCCGCACCGGGGAGTGACCCCGGGTGAACACCGCGGGCTCCGCGGTGCCGCCCAGGTGCTGCTCGACCGGAAGCACGGCTTCCCGCTCGAGGAAGGACTCACCCCGGTACGCGCGCTCGATCACGTCACCGATGCCGGGGTCGGGCCAGATGTCGGCGAACACCTCCGCGGCCGGCCGCCCGAGCGCCTCCGGGTGCCGCGGGCCGATAAGTTCCGCGTACCCGTCGTTGTAGAGCAGCACGAGGTCGTCGCCGTAGAGCAGGGCCATCGGCACCGGCGAGGCGAGGATCAGGTCGGCCACGGCGCGGACTGCCGGGTTCCACCGCTCGGGCGCGCCGAGCGGAGTGCTGGCCCACGGGTGGGCGAGCACGGCGGCGCCGCCGGAGTGCGTGGTGCCCGATTCCGCACGCGCTCCCGGGACGGGAGCTGATGGCGTGGGGACTCGCCCGACCGTGCCTGGCATGACCGCAGCGTAGCCCGAGCCGCCGGGTGGACGTTCCGATCATGCGCGGAGGAGGCCGGCAGACTCGGGTCCGGGCCGATCGATCGGGCCGGTCCAGGGCCGGTTCAGTAGGACATGTCGGAAAATTCGCGGTGTCGGCGCGGCGTGCCCTTGGGACGACCGGGTATGCGGGGTCGCCAGTTCACGCGACAGGAGGGACATCATGCCGAAAACCCTCGCGGTCGGGCAGGCCGATATCGGCACCGCCCTGACCGATATGTGGAGGTCCGTGTTGCTCTTCATCCCGAGGGCCATCGCGTTCATCGCGATCCTGGTGGTCGGTTGGCTTATCGCCCGAGCCGTCCTGAAGATCGTGGACAAGGTGCTGGAACGGGTGAACTTCGATCGGGCGGTCGAACGGGGCGGCATCAAGCGTGCGCTCGAACGCACCAAGTACGACGCCAGCGACATCCTGGCCAAGTTGGCCTACTACGCGGTGCTGCTGTTCACCCTGCAGTTCGCCTTCGGCGTCTGGGGGCCGAATGCGATCAGCGACCTGATCCGGGGCGTCGTCGCCTGGCTGCCGCGGGCCTTCGTGGCGATCGTCATCGTGGTGGTCGCGGCCGCCATCGCGAACGCGGTGCGGGACCTGGTCACCGGCGCGCTGGGCGGGCTCTCGTACGGCAGGATTCTCGGCGACCTGACCGCGGTCTTCATCCTGGCGCTCGGCGTGATCGCGGCGCTGAACCAGGTGGGCATCGCCACGACGGTGACCACGCCGGTGCTGATCGCGGTGCTCGCCACCGTGGCCGGCATCCTGATCGTCGGCCTCGGTGGTGGCCTGGTGCGGCCGATGCAGGACCGTTGGGACCGCTGGCTGGACCGGATGGCCGAGGAGTCCCGGGCGATCCAGGAGCAGCGTCAGGCGCGGGGCGCCGGGCGCAGCGACTACGAGCGGCAGATGGCCGACCGGAGGGCCGCCGCCGAGCGTGCCCAGGCGATGTCCGGCGCGCGGGGCGGGCAGGGCGAGGAGACCCAGCAGTTCCCCCGTCCGGGCGGCTGAGTCGACCGGTGCCAGGGGGAGGGTGTCCGTGGGCTGATCGCGGGCACCCTCCGTCCGGTCAGGCGAGGTGCCGCGGGTCCAGCGAGCGGGCCAGGGCGCAGACCGCCAGCAGGCGAGTGTGCAGCCAGTCCGGCTCGGACCAGTCGGCCGGGCCGGCCGGGGGCTGCCAGCCGTGCTCCAGGGCCGCGGCGCGGACCCCCTCGGCGTACCCGGCGAGCGTCGCCACGGTCAGCGGCCGGCGGTCGCCGTCGAGGCTGTCCCGGACCGCGGCCGCGTGCTGGTCGACCATCGCGAGCAGCCCGGGTCGGGCGGCTGCCGCGGCCAGCCCCGCGGTGCCGACGGAGGCGGTGAGCACGGCGAGGGTGGACCGCGCGGCGCCCGCGGCGGAGCGGGTCGCGGCCCGGTTGTACGGCACACGCATGGGCACCGAGGCTAACGAAGCTTTGACCAGGTACACCTCCGCCGATCGGCTGATTGACGGGTCGTCCGTGCGGTGGCCGATCCCGCCGGGGATTGACTCCCGCCGGGGATTGACTCCGCCGGCGCAGGGCAGAACGGAAACCGTGCGAACGGGCGCAGCGGCGACTGTGGAGGGACGGAATGGGGCAGCACTCGGACGGACCCGACGAGCGGCACCGGCGCCCGGCCGGGGTGAGCGACGACACGGTGGCCGCGCTGGGCAGCCACGGGCGGCCGGGGCACGAGGCGCGCCCCGGCGCCGAGGGCTACTCGGAGGAGCGCGCGTCGGCGGGCCGGCGACGCATGGCGTCGTCGGCGATGATCACTGTGGCCACCATCAGCGCGACGCAGAGGCTGAACAGCCAGGAATCGTCGGAGACGAGTTTCGCGGCGACGGGCGCCTGGACGGCGGCGAGCAGGAAGCCCAGCCAAGCCAGGCGACGCTGACGTGGGGTGAGGAAGCCGGAGCCCTGTTGCATCCCGAAAGTCTTGCGCGGCACCCCGGCATTGCCGTCACCCGTTCGGCCGATTCTGGATGAGCTGTCCGTTTTCTCGGCCGTCCGGACCCCAGTTTTTGTCGTTTCAGAGGAGTCATCCGCCGGCGTCGGCCGTCCGCATCGGGTAAGGCAGGATGGTCGATCGTGTCCACCGCCGCCGCCCCGCCCCGTCCGTCCCTGCTCCTGCTCGCCTACCTCGCCTTCGTCAGCCTCGGCCTGCCCGACGGGCTGATCGGCGTCGGGTGGCCGTCGATCCGGGCCGACCTCGACGTGCCCACCGAGGCGGTCGGCGTGGTGCTCACCGCGGGCACCGTGGGCTACCTCACCTCGAGCGTGCTCGCCGGGTTCACCCTGGCCCGGCTCGGCGTCGGCTGGCTGCTCGCCGGCAGCACCCTGCTGGCCAGCCTGGCCCTCACCGGGTATGCGTTGACCCCCGCGCTCGCCCTGATGACCGGGTGCGCACTGCTGCTCGGTCTCGGCTCGGGGGCGATCGACTCGGGGCTCAACGCGTACGCCGCCGGGGCCTTCGGCCCGCGGCACATGAACTGGATGCATGCGTTCTTCGGCCTCGGCGTGGCGATCGGTCCGCTGATCATGACCGGGGCGCTCAGCGCCGGCCTGGCCTGGCGCTGGGGATACGGGATCGTCGCCGCGGCACAGCTTGCCCTGGCGGCCGCGTTCGCGCTCACCGTCCGGGCCTGGCGGGAACGGGGACCGGCGGTGCCGCGCGGCGTTGAGGTCGTCGCCGAGGCGCTCGTGCCGTCCGCCCGTCCGGAGTCGCCGGCTGGCGATCCCGGCCATGCGCCGGTGGCGAAGGCCAGCGAGCCCGTCCCGGTCGGGGCGGCCGTGCCGGACCGCGGCCCGGCCGCGGAGGTGCCGGACGCGCCCCCGGTGTCGCGGCCGGTGCGGATCGCGGAGACTCTGCGATTGCCGGCCGTCTGGCTCGGCGCGGTCGCCTTCGCGGTCTACGTGGCGATCGAGGTGGCCACCGGGCTCTGGGCGTTCCTGCTGCTGACCGAGGGGCGGGGGCTCGCTGCGGCGGTCGCCGGAGTCTGCGTCTCCGGCTACTGGGGCAGCCTGTTCGTGGGTCGGGTGGTGCAGGGGGTGGTCGCCGAACGGCTGGGTACCTCGCTCGTGCTGCGGGGGAGCCTGTTCGGGATGGCCGCGGGCGCGCTGCTGATCGCCCTGCCCGCGCCGGCCTGGGTGGCGGTGGCCGGGCTGCTGGTGGTCGGCTTCGCCGCGGCACCGGTCTTCCCGCTGCTGACCCTCACCACGGCGGAACGGGTCGGCGGGGCGCACGCCGACCGGACCATCGGCCTGCAGATCGGCGCGGCCGGGCTGGGCGGCGCGCTGGTCCCGGCCGGGATCGGGGTGTTGCTCGGGCGTACGTCGGTGGAGGCGCTCGGCTCGGCGCTGCTCGTGCTGGCGGTGGCGCTGATCGTCCTGCACGCCGCCTGGTCGCGGCGGCCCGCTCCGATCGCCCACTGACGCTCCTTCGGAGCTCAGCGACCGCCGCACGGCGAGGGGCGCCGGAGCCCCCGGCCCCTCAGACGTCCGGGCCGGTCCGTCCGGTCGTGGAGGGCCGGTACGCCCGCTCCGAGTCGGTCATCTCCCGCCGCTCCACGTCCCCCGCGCCGCGGTCCACCGCCTCCGGCCCGTGCCCGAATCCGGCCTCGGCTCCGGCGTCACCGCCGGTGACGTCGTCGGCCTGCCCGTCGGGGGTCGACCGGGCGACGGCCCGGTCCAGCTCCCGCAAGGGGATCCGTTCCTCGTCGCGCCACACGCCGCTGTCGTTGTCCGTCATGGTTTTGCCGTACCCGTGGGCGGTGATCGCAAACGGCCACCGCCGGACACGGCGATGGCCGCCGGTTCGCCGGCGGCCATCGGAGAGGTCACGTGCGGGGGTCAGCGGGGGTCACGGCTGCGGCCGGTCGACCCTGCCGCGCCAGGCGCCGGTCTCCTGACCGCGCCGCTCGATGAACTGCTTGAACCGTTCCAGGTCGCCCTTGGCCCGCCGGTCGACCACGCCCAGCTTGTCGCCGGCCCGCTCGACCACGCCGCGCGGCTCGAGCTCCATCTGCAGAGTCACCCGGGTGTTGTCCTCGTCGAGGCGGTGGAAGGTCACCACGCCGGCCTGCCGGGTGCCGTCGGTGGAACGCCAGGCGACCCGCTCGTCCGGTAGCTGCTCGGTGATCTCGGCGTCGAACTCGCGCTTCACCCCGGCGATCTCGACGGTCCAGTGGGTCATCGTGTCGGAGAGCTGTCGGACCTCCTGGACACCCTCCATGAAGTGCGGGAACTCCTCGAACTGGGTCCACTGGTCGTAGGCGGTCCGGATCGGGACGGAGACGTCCACGTGCTCCATAACGCCACTCATGAAGATTCCTCCTCTGTCCGCCGGCGACTCTTCGGATCCTGGGGCGATCCGGTCACCAGCGTGTCGTCTCGTTCTTGTGCCCGAGCGCGGCCCACACCTCGGAGACAGTCTCGTAACGGGTCCCGTCCGGCAGGGTCGCCAGGTCGGCGATGATGTCGTCCGGCGCGTCGTTCTCCCGCGCGTTGGCGATCAGCGTCTCCCGGTCGCCGGGCAGGGCCGACATGGTGATGTAGCGGCCCAGGCGGCTCCGCCCCTCGACGTCGTCCATGCTCATCCCCTGCGGGTTGCCGCCGCGGCTCGGCCCGGCCGTCACCGTCTTCGGCTCCGGCTGGTCCTCGCCCGCCGGCTCCGGCTGGCGGTCCTCCTCGACCCGCGAGCCCCCGGCCCCCGGCCCCTGCACCAGGCCGCTGACCTCCTGGCTCATGTTGTCGTCGACCCTGGGCGAGTGCTTGCTGCTGACACGTTCCATGCCGACAGACATGCCCGGGGGGACCGCCGGTAAACCGGGGCGGCCGGTGGAGCCGGTCATCCGGTCACGAATCGGCCGGCGCCCTGGGCGGCAGGACCGGCTCGCCCGGGTCCCCGGCGCCGGCCTGCAACACGCGGCCGCGCTGCACCTCGGCGTTGACCTGCACGCCCAGCATCAGTGCGCAGTTGGACAGGTAGAGCCAGACCAGGAAGGCGATGACCGCGCCCAGGCTGCCGTAGGTCACGTCGTACGAGCCGAAGTTGGCCACGTAGAGGCCGAAGCCGAAGGAGGCGACCACCCAGGCGAGCAGGGCGAGCGCGCCGCCCGGGGTGAGCCAGCGGAACCGCGGCTGCCGGACGTTCGGTGCGATCCAGAACAGCAGCGACAACAGAGTCATCATCACCAGCGCGAGCGCCGGCCACTTGGTGACGCTCCACACCGTGCGGGCCAGCCCGCCGGCGTGCAGCAGGTCGCCGACCGCGTCGGTGACCGGTCCGCTGACGATCAGGCCGGTGGCGACCACCGCGAGCAGGACCAGGGACACCCCGGCCAGGCCGATCTGCAACGGCCGCAGCCGGTAGAACGGCCGCCCCTCCTCGACCCCGTAGACGGCGTTGGACGCCCGGGTGAAGGCCCCGATGAAGCCGGAGGCGGACCAGAGCGCGCCGAGCAGACCGAAGCTGAGCAGCACCTTTGCCGAACCCTGCTGGTTGACCACGCCGCGGACCACCTTGACGAAGGCGTCGTTGCCCACCACCGAGCCCGCGCCGATCTCCCGGGCCAGGTCGATCACGGTGTCCACGGTGCGCTGGCCGTCGGAGACCAGCCCGACCAGGGCGACCACCACGATGGCGGAGGGGAAGAGCGCCAGCACCCCGTAGTAGGTGAGCGCCGCCGCCCAGTCGGCGCAGTTGTCCGTCACGAAGTTCCGCCCGCTGCGGACCAGCACGCCGCGCCAGGTGGCCCAGCTCAGCTGGCGCACCCGGCGGGGGATCCGGGCCCGCTGTCGGCCGGTGACCGCCGGCTCCGTCGTCGCTGCCATGACCGCTCCCTGTGTTCCGACGCCCACCGCCGCGTGGCCGGGCGGTACCCCGCCGGGAGAATCGACAAACCGGTATCGGTTTGCCGCTGGGGCCTGGGGGAACGGTCAATACAGAAGCTATCGACGCGGAGGAGGACGAGATGCCCGGGCGCGAGGTACTGCCCAGCACGCTGCGGCGCTCCCCAGACAAGGCCCAGCGGACGTGGGAGAAGACGCACGACTCGGCCGTGGAGACGTACGGCGAGGGGGAGCGGGCGCACCGCAGCGCCTTCGCCGCCGTGAAGCACAAGTTCGAGAAGGTGGGCGACCACTGGGAGCCGAAGGGGCGCAAGGGCCCGAGCGACCGGCAGGCCGCCGGGGGTGGTCCCGCGCGGCGGGCGCCCACCGCCACCGGGGTGGATGCCAACGCCCCCAAGGACCACCTGATGCAGGTCGCCAAGAAGCTCGACGTGCCGGGCCGGTCCCGGATGACCAAGCCGGAACTGGTCAAGGCGATCCAGAAGGCGAACGCCAAGGCGACCCGCGAGGCGCGCGGCGGCCGCTGACCCGCCGCCCCCTAGGCGCACATTTACGGAAAGAGTGGCTGTCCGGCTCGGGACAGCCACTCTTTCGGTGAAATCCGGGCGGGAGTCGCCCAGGGGGTGGTGGTCACCAGTGGCCGCCGCCGGGGGCCTCGATGTGCACCGTCTTCACCGTGCTGAACTCGTCGAGCAGTTCCGGGCCGTACCCGAAGCCCTGACCGCTGCCGCGGCGCGGCTGCGCGGCACCGCCCGGCGCGCCCCCGAAGACCGCGTTGATCTTGACGGTGCCCACCGGCAGTTCCCGCCAGGCCCGGTGCGCGTGGCTCATCGACCCGGTGAGCACCGTGGCCGCCAGCCCGTACGGGGAGTCGGCGGCGCAGCGCAGCCCCTCGCTGAACGAGTCGACCACGATCACCGGGGCGACCGGGCCGAAGGTCTCCTCGCGGACCAGCGCCATCTCGTGCCGGCAGTCGGTGACCACGGTGGCCGGGTAGAACGCCCCCGGGCCGTCCGGCAGCCTCCCGCCGGTGCGGATCCGCGCTCCCTCGGCCACCGCGGCGGTGACCTGCCCGTGCACGTGGTCCCGGTGCCGCCGGTCCACCAGCGGCCCGAGCTGCGTCTCCGGGTCCCGGCCGGGCCCCGTCCTCAGCGCCTCGGCCCGGTCGACCAGCGCGTCGACGAAGTCCTCGGCCACGTCCCGGTGCACGTAGATCCGTTCCACCGCCACGCAGATCTGCCCGGCGTTGGCGAAGCACCCCAGCGCCGCCTGGTCGGCCGCCCACACCGGGTCGACGTTGGCGTCCACGACCAGCGGGTCACTGCCGCCGTTCTCCAGCAGCACCTTGGCGCCGGTCCGTGCGCCGGCGGCGGCGATCGTCCGGCCGGTGGCCGTGGAACCGACGTGCGCCACCACGTCCACCTCCTGGCCGGCCAGCGCCGCGCCCACCTCCGGGCCGCCGGTGAGCAGCGACAGCACCCCGGCCGGCAGCGCGGAGTCCAGGGCCTTCGCCAGCAGCCAGCCGGTGCCCGGCGTCCGCTCGCTCGGCTTGTAGAGCACCACGTTGCCGGTGACCAGGGCCGCGCCGAGCAGCCCGCAGGAGACCGCCACCGGGTCGTTCCACGGGGTGATCGCCGCGACCAGGCCGCGCGGCTCGGGGGCCATGAAGTCCATCGCCGCATGGCCGCCGTGCAGCGTCCGCCCGCCCCGGAGCGGGCCCAGCTCCGCGTACTGGCGCAGCGTGCCGACGCCGGCCGCCACCCCGCCGCGCGCGTCGCCCAGCGGCTTGCCCATCTCCGCCGTCGTCGCCTGCGCCAGCTCCTCGGCGACGGCCTGGACCGCGTCCGCGGCGCGGTGCAGCGCCGCCGCCCGCTCCGCGGGCGCGGTCGCCGCCCACTCCGTCGCCACGCCCCCGGCGGCCTCGACCGCCTTGCCCACCTCGTCCGCTGTCGCCACCGGCACGGTGGTGACCGGGGTGCCGTCGGCCGGATCGTGTACGACCAGCTCGCCCCCCTCGCCGCCCGCGCCCCACACTCCACCTATGAGCTGCGCAACCGTGTACATGCGGCAGTGGATGCCCCGGCCCCGCCAAGGCAAACGCGTTTCGCCCGGTAACCGGCCGGGTAGGCGGGTCGGATGATTTCGACCGGCGCGGAGAGTGCGGACGCCGTCGTCATCGGCGCCGGCCACAACGGTCTGGTGGCCGCCAACCTGCTGGCCGACGCGGGCTGGGACGTCCTGGTACTGGAGGCGACCGAGGTGCCGGGCGGCGCGGTCCGCTCCGCCGTTGTGACCGTCCCCGGCTACCTCAGCGACCTTTACAGCTCCTTCTACCCCCTCGGGTACGCCTCGCCGGTGCTGCGCCGGCTGGACCTGGACCGGTACGGCCTCAACTGGACCCACGCCCCGGACGTCCTGGCCCACCTGCTGCCCGACGGGCGCGCCGCGGTGATCAACCGGGACCTGGACGCCACCGCCGCCTCGCTGGAGACGTTCGCGCCCGGCGACGGGCAGCGCTGGCGCAACGCGTACGCCGGCTGGCTGGCGGTGGCCGAGCCGATGCTCGCCACCATCACCACGCCCTTCCCGCCGGTGCGCGGCGGGTTGACCCTGCTGCGCCGGCTGCGCGTCTCCGGCGCGCTCCGGCTGGCCCGCCGGCTGGTGGTGCCGGTCCGGAAGCTGGGCGAGGAGCTCTTCGACGGCGAGGGCGGGCCGGCCCTGCTCGCCGGCTGCGCGCTGCACACCGATCTCTCCCCCGAGGAAGCCGGCTCCGGGGTGTACGGCTGGCTGCTCGCCATGCTCGGCCAGCAGGTCGGCTGGCCGGTCCCGGTCGGCGGCGCGCAGAAGATCACCGACGCGCTGGTGGCCCGGCTGAAGGAGCGCGGCGGCCGGATCGACTACGGCGCCCGGGTCGACCGGGTGCTTGTCGCGCGGGGTCGGGCCACGGGAGTCCGCACCGTCGGCGGCGCCACCTGGCGGGCCCGGCGCGCGGTGCTGGCCGACGTGCCGGCGCCGGCCCTCTATCTGGACCTGGTCGGCGCGGCGCTGCTGCCGCCCCGGCTGGTGGAGGACCTTGCCCACTTCAAGTGGGACGGGTCCACGCTCAAGGTGGACTGGGCCCTGTCCGCGCCGGTGCCGTGGAAGAACCGGGCCGTGGCGGGCGCCGGCACGGTGCACCTCGGCGCCGACCTGAACGGGCTGACCAGCTACTCCGCCGCGCTCGCCCGGGGCGAGCTGCCGCGCGACCCGTTCCTGCTGGTCGGACAGATGTCGGTGGCGGACCCGAACCACTCCCCGGCGGGCACCGAGTCGCTCTGGTCGTACACCCATCTGCCGTTCCGCCGGGAATGGCGGGCCGAGGAGGTGGCGGCGCACGTCGAGCGGATGGAGGAGGTGCTGGAGGACGCCGCGCCCGGCTTCCGCAACCTGATCCTGGGCCGGCACGTGGCCGGCCCGGCCGAGCTCGAGAAGGGCGACCCGAGCCTGGTCGGCGGCGCGATCGGCGGCGGCACCGGGGCCGCGTACCAGCAGCTCTTCCTGCGCCCGATCCCCGGCCTGGGCCGCGCGGACACCCCGGTGGACCGGCTCTTCCTGGCGAGCTCGTCGGCCCACCCCGGGGGCGGCGTGCACGGCGCCCCCGGGGCGAACGCCGCCCGGGCCGCCCTGGCCCGGGACCGCGCGGTCACCGGCGATCTCTACGCCGGTGTGATCGGCGCCGCGCACCGGGTGGTGTACCGCTGAACGCGCCCGCGCCGCCCGCCCTCGGTCGGGGCCTCAGCGCTGGATGTTGCGGTGCCGGGCGCGCAGCTTGAACGGCATCAGCGCGCTCTCGATCTTGGTGGCGGTGGTCATCTTCGACGTGCCCTCCCGCCGCTCCTCGAACCGGATCGGCACCTCGAGGATGGTGTGCCCGAGCTTGGTGGCGAGGTAGTGCATCTCCACCTGGAAGCTGTAGCCGTTGGACTGCACCCGGTCCAGCCCGATGTCGCGCAGGGCGTCGGCACGCCAGATCTTGAAGCCGGCGGTGAGGTCGCGGATCCGCACCTGCAGCAGGGTGTGCACGTAGAGGTTGGCCCAGCCGCTGAGCGCCCGCCGGTAGAGCGGCCACGCCTCGTCGAGCTGACCGCCCGGCACGTACCGGGAGCCGATGACCACGCCGGCCCGGGTGGAGAGCAGCGCGCCCAGCATGCCGGGCAGCGCCTCCGGCGGGTGCGACAGGTCGGCATCCATCTGCGCCACGTAGTCGGCGCCGCCGTCGAGCGCCCGCCCGATCCCGTCCACGTACGCCCGGCCGAGCCCCTCCTTGCCGGCGCGGTGCACGACCTGGACCCGGTCCGGGTGCTCGATGGCCAGCTTGTCGGCCACCTCGCCGGTCCCGTCGGGGGAGTTGTCGTCGGCGACGAGCACCTTCAGCCCCGGCAGCGGGAGGGCGAGGAGCCGCTCGACCAGCACCGGGAGGTTGCCCGCCTCGTTGTAGGTGGGAACGACGACGGTCAGGCGTGCGTCCCGCCAGGGCGAGGGCAACTGCACGGGTTCGATCATCACGGACATCCTCGGTTCGCCGACAGGTTCACTGAGAGGGTAGCCAGTGGCCATCGCCCCGTTGCGAAGGACGCCCGAACGGGCGCCCCGCGCGTCGTCGGCGCGGGCGGTCAGCGTAGCCGGCGGGCCAGTCCGGTGGCGGCCGTCGCCAGTCCGCCGAGGGCCAGGACGGACACCGTCGGCTTGTGCGCGCTCACCCAGGGCCCGGTGATCACCACCCGTTGCGTCAGTGGGCCGCCTTCTTCCGGCTGGCGATGTCGGAGAGCCGGTTCAAGGTCTCCTTGTTGCGCAGGTGCAGCACCAGGTCGTTGAGCTTGTTGCGGACCCAGCGCAGCGGCCCGGCGGCGAAGTCCTCCCCGATGCTCACCCGGGTGGCGCCCTCGCCCGCCGGTTTCAGGGTGAAGACCACCGTCGCCTCGCCAGCCGGCCACAGCCCCGCCCGGAGGACGAGCTTGCGCGGCGGCTCGCAGGCCAGCACGGTGGAGGAGTCCTGCAACGAGAACGGCCACGGCCCGGCGCGGTGGTGCAGTTGGCTGCCCGGGCGGGGCCAGCTGTCGTCCACGCCCCGGACGTGCGCCGTGCCGACCACCCAGTCGCTGTACGTCCACCCGTCGGCCAGCACGTCGAAGACCTGCTGCGGGGGTGCGTCGATCACTTTCTCCACAATCGCCACCGCGACCCCATACCCTCGCCCGGTCCGGGGCTAACGGCTCCGCCGGGTTAGCTTCTCCGGGGCGACGGGTAACGCCGCACCGGGTCGGCGAGAAGGCGGTGATGGGCCGGCCGGACAGGCTGAGGGCGGCGGTGCGCCGAGCGGCGATGGAGGCGGCCCCGCCGAAGATGATGTTTACTCCTCGGGGGGTCGGGAACCCGCCCGCCGTGCGACGGGACCGCGAGCGGGATCAGTCCAGGTCAGCCCGGGTAGACCCGGGTTTCGACCGGTTCCGCCCCGGGCTGTTCGACGCGGTGCTGCTGGACCGGGACGGCACCCTGGTCGAGGACGTGCCCTACAACGGGGACCCGGAGAAGGTCCGACCGGTGCCGGGCGCCCGGGAGGCCCTCGACCGGTTGCGCGCGGCCGGGTTGCGGCTCGGGGTGGTGACCAACCAGTCGGGGCTGGCCCGGGGACTGTTCACCGCCGAGGAGCTGCGCCGGGTGAACGCGCGGGTGGAGGAGCTGCTCGGGCCGTTCGACACCTGGCAGATCTGCCCGCACGGCGAGCGGGACGGCTGCGTCTGCCGCAAGCCGGCCCCGGGACTGGTGCACGTCGCGGCCCACGCGCTCGGCACGACCCCGAGCCGTTGCGTGCTGGTCGGTGACATCGGCGCCGACATGACCGCGGCCGGCGCGGCCGGCGCCGCCGGCATCCTGGTGCCCACGCCGGCGACCCGTTCGGCCGAGGTGTCGCTCGCGCCCACGGTGGTCAATGACCTGCCCGGCGCGGTGACGGAGATCCTGCGGCGGATCGGCCTGGTCTGCGGTGCCCCGCCGGCCGTCCGGCACGGGCGGGTGCTGGTGGTACGCAGCGACGCGGCCGGGGACGTGCTGGTCACCGGCCCCGGCATCCGGGCGGTGGCGGCCGGCGCGCAACGGGTGGTGCTGCTCTGCGGCCCGCGTGGGCGGGCCGCCGCCGACCTGCTGCCCGGCGTCGACGAGGTCGTCGAGTGGCCGCTGCCCTGGATCGACGGCACACCCGCCCCGGTGGACCCGCACGACATGCGCCGGCTCACCGACCGCCTCGCCGAGGTCGGCGCCGACGAGGCGGTCATCTTCACCTCGTTCCACCAGTCGCCGCTGCCCCTGGCGCTGCTGCTGCGGATGGCCGGCGTGCACAGGATCAGCGCGATCAGCGACGACTACCCGGGTTCCCTGCTCGACGTCCGGCACCGCGTCCCGGCCGGCGTACCGGAACCGGAACGGGCGCTGTCGCTGGCCGCCGCCGCCGGCTTCCCGCTGCCGGCCGGCGACGAACCGGGGCTACGGCTGCGCGCGGACGCGCTGCCACCGCCCCCGGCCGGGCTCGGTGAGCCCGGCTACGTCGTGCTGCACCCGGGCTCGTCGGTCGAGACCCGGGCCTGCCCGCCCGAGCTGGCCACCCGGATCGTCCGGGTGCTCAGCGCCGCCGGGTACCGGGTGGTGGTCACCGGCGGGCCGGACGAGCAGGAGCTGACCGCCCGGGTGGCCGGGGCCGGCGGGCTGGACCTGGGCGGTCGCACCGGACTCGGCGAGCTGGCGGCGATCATCGCGCGGGCCGGCGCGCTGGTGGTCGGCAACACCGGACCGGCGCACCTGGCCGCCGCGCTGGCGGTGCCGGTGATCAGCCTCTTCGCCCCGACCGTCCCGTTCGGGCAGTGGGGGCCGTACCGGGTGCCGACGGTCCGGCTCGGCGACGCCGGCGCGGCCTGCCGGGACAGCCGGGCGACCCGCTGCCCGGTGCCGGGCCACCCCTGCCTTTCCGCGGTGGAGCCGGGACGGGTCCTGGAGGCGCTGCGGCTGCTCGGCGTACCCGCCGACAGCCCGGTGGGCGCCGGGACGGTGGTCGCCGTCCCGCCACGCGCGCCCGCGGTCACCAGCACCGGCGGGGGCGGGCGATGAACATTCTCCTGTGGCACGTGCACGGGTCGTGGACCACGTCGTTCGTGCACGGGAAGCACCGGTACCTGGTGCCGGTCACGCCGGACCGCGGCCCGTACGGGCTCGGTCGGGCGCGGACCTATCCGTGGCCGGAGAGCGCCGTCGAGGTGACCCCGCAGCAGTTGCGCCAGACCGAGGTGGACGTGGTCCTGCTCCAGCGTCCCGAGGAGTTCGACCTGGCCTGCGAGTGGCTGGGCCGCCGGGTGGGACGGGACGTGCCGGCGATCTACGTCGAGCACAACACCCCCAAGGGGGACGTGCCGAACACCCGGCACCCGATGGCCGACCGCGACGACCTGCTGATCGCCCACGTCACGCACTTCAACGAGCTGTTCTGGGACAACGGCGGCACCCGGACCGAGGTCATCGAGCACGGCGTCGTCCCACCGGAGGTCGAGTGGAGCGGCGAGCTGGACCGGCTCGCGGTGGTGATCAACGAACCGGTGCGCCGGTGGCGGGTCACCGGCACCGACCTGCTGCCCCGGTTCGCCGAGATCGCCCCGCTGGACGTCTTCGGCATGGGGGTCGCCGGGCTGGCCGGCCGGCTCGGGCTGCCGGCGGACCGGATGGCCAGCCACGACGACATTCCGCAGCGCGAGATGCACGCCGAGCTGGCCCGCCGGCGGGCGTACCTGCACCTGTGCCGGTGGACCTCGCTCGGGCTGAGCCTGATCGAGGCCATGACCATGGGGATGCCGGTCGTCGCGCTCGCCACCACCGAGGCCCTGGAGGCGGTGCCGGCGTCCGCCGGCGCCCTCTCCACCCGCGTCGACGTCCTGCTGGAGGCGACCCGGGGGTTCCTCGAAGACCCGGCTGCCGCCCGCCGGGCGGGCGCCAAGGCCCGGGTGGCCGCCGCGAACCGCTACGGCCTGGACCGCTTCCTCGCCGACTGGGACCGGCTGATGGAGGAGGAAACATGCGCATCGCGATGATCTCGGAGCACGCCAGCCCGCTCGCCGTCCTCGGCGGCGAGGACGCCGGCGGCCAGAACACGCACGTCGCGGAGCTTTCCGCCGCGCTCGCGGCCGCCGGCCACGACGTCCGTGTCTACACCCGCCGCCACGCCGTGGACCTGCCCGTGACGGTACGCGCGCCGGACGGCTACGACGTGGTGCACGTGCCCGCCGGCCCGGCCGAGCCGGTCGCCAAGGACGCGCTCCTGCCGCACATGAAGGAGTTCGGCCGGTGGCTGGTGGCGCAGTGGCAGACCGGCGACTGGCAGCCCGAGGTGATCCACGCGCACTTCTGGATGAGCGGCCTCGCCGCGCTGGCCGCCGGCCGGCGTACCGGGGTGCCGGTGGTGCAGACGTACCACGCGCTCGGCACGGTGAAGCGACGTCACCAGGGCGTGCAGGACACCAGCCCGCGCGGCCGGGTCCGCTACGAGCGGGAGCTCGGCCGGTCGGTCGACCGGGTGATCGCCCAGTGCCAGGACGAGGTCGGCGAGTTGGTGCGGATGGGCGTGCCCCGGGCCCGGATGACGGTGGTCCCGTCCGGGGTCAACCTCACCACCTTCGCGCCGCTCGGTCCCGCCGCCGAGCGGGACGGCGACCGGCCCCGCATCCTCACCGTCGGCCGGTTGGTGGAACGCAAGGGCTTCCAGGACGTCATCCGCGCGACGGCCCTGGTCCCCGGGGCCGAGTGCGTCGTGGTCGGCGGTCCGCCGGCCGGACTGCTGGAGACCGACCCGTACGCGCTGCGGCTGCGGTCCCTCGCCGAGTCGTGCGGGGTGGCCGACCGGGTCAAGCTGATCGGCGCGGTGCCGCGCGAGGAGATGGGCCGCTGGTACCGCTCCGCCGACGTCCTGGTCGCCGCCCCCTGGTACGAGCCGTTCGGGCTCACCCCGCTGGAGGCGATGGCCTGCGGCGTGCCGGTGATCGGCAGCGCGGTCGGCGGGCTGATCGACACCGTGGTCGACGGGCGGACCGGCGACCTGGTGCCGCCCCGGGACGCGCAGGCGCTGGCTGCCGCGATCAACCGGCTGCTCACCGACCGGATCCGGCGCCTGGCGTACGCCACGGCGGCCCAGCAACGGGCCCGCCGGTGCTACTCCTGGTCGACCACCGCGGAGCGGCTGGCGGAGGTGTACGGCGCGGTGGCGGCCGTGCGACGGCCGGTGGTCGCCTGATGACGGCGGCCGGCGGGACCGGCGGCGCCGCCGGGACGGTGCTGGACGCCCACCTGACCAGCCTGGCCGCCGCGCTGCTGCCCTTCCGCCGGTCCGAACAGCTGCTGGCCCGCTGGGGCGCGGAACTGGCGCATCGGCTGGCCACCGGCGGCCGGCTGCTGGTGGCCGGCAACGGCGGCAGCGCCGCCGAGGCACAGCACCTCACCGCCGAACTCGTCGGCAAACTCCGCGACGACCGCGAACCGCTGTCCGCCATCGCCCTGCACGCCGAAACCTCCGCCCTGACCGCCATCGGCAACGACTACGGCTACCACGAGGTCTTCGCCCGCCAGGTTCGCGCCCACGGCCGAGCCGACGACATCCTCCTGCTCATGTCCACCAGCGGCACCAGCACCAACCTCCTCACCGCCGCCCACGCCGGCCGCGACACCGGCCTGCGCTGCTGGGCCTTCACCGGACCGGCCCCCAACCCGCTCGCCGAGGCCTGCCAGGAGACCCTCGCCATCGACTCGCCGGACCGGCAGGTGGTGCAGGAACTCCACCTGGTCGCCGTCCACGTGCTCTGCGAGTACGTCGAGCGGATGCTGCCGGCGGCGCTCGTCGCCCGGCAGCCGGTGCCGACCGGAGAGACCCGGTCCGGGCCGGTGCGCACCGGCGTCGAGGTGGTGCTCGGCGACGCCACCGGTCGGGAGGTCCAGGCCCGATGAGGAGGTCGAGCGTGACGGGACCCGTGGTGGTGATCGGCGACACCCTGCTGGACCGGGACGTCGAGGGGGTGGTGAACCGGCTCTGTCCGGACTCCCCGGTCCCGGTGCTCGACGAGACCACGTACGTCGACCGGCCGGGCGGGGCGGGGCTGGCGGCGGTCTTCGCCGCCGCCCAGGGCGGTGAGGTGGCGCTGGTCACCGGCCTCGCCGACGACGCCGGCGGCGCCCGGCTCAGCTCGCTGCTCGCCGCCGCGGGCGTGCAGCTGTATGCGCTGCCGCTGGTCGGCGCAACTCCGGAGAAGATCCGGCTGCGGGCGCGCGGCCGGGTGCTGCTGCGGCATGACCGGGGCGGGTCGCCCGGTGAGCCCGGCAACCCGGGCGAGGCCGTCCTGCGCCTGATTGCCCGCGCGTCCGCCGTGCTGGTCAGCGACTACGGCCGGGGCGTCGCCCGGCAGCCGGCGTTGCGGGCCGCGCTCGCCGCCACCCGGGCGCCGGTCGTCTGGGATCCGCACCCGCGCGGCCCGGCCGCGGTGCCCGGGGTGCACCTGCTCACGCCGAACGAGTCCGAGGCGCGCGAGCTGGCGAAGCTGCCCCCGGGGGCGTCCCGGCTGGTCACCGCGTCGCGGGGCGCGCAGACGCTGCGCCAGCGGTGGCGGGCGGGCGCGGTGGCGGTGACCCTCGGCGGTGAGGGGGCGCTGCTCTGCCACGCCGGCTCCACCCCGCTGGTGGTGCCGGCCCCGGCCAGCGCCGAGGGGGACACCTGCGGGGCGGGGGACCGGTTCGCAACTGCGGCGAGCCTCGCCCTGGCCCGGGGCGCCCTGGTCTCCGAGGCGGTGCAGGAGGCGGTCGCCGAGGCGTCCGCGTACGTGGCGGCCGGGGGAGTGGCCACCGCGCTGCCGCAGCCGGTCCGGGCCGCCCCGCCCACGGTCGTCGGCCACGGCGGGGACCGGATCGGGGCGGCGGCCGCCGGGGCGGTGGTCGCCGAGGTCCGCGCGGCGGGCGGCACGGTGGTGGCCACCGGCGGGTGCTTCGACCTGCTGCACGCCGGACACGTGGCCACCCTCCAGGCCGCCCGGCAGCTCGGCGACTGCCTGGTCGTCTGCCTCAACTCCGACGCGAGCGTCGCCGGCCTGAAAGGGCCCGACCGCCCGGTCGTGTCGCAGGGCGACCGCAGCCGCCTCCTCGCCGCGTTGAGCTGTGTGGACGCGGTGATGATCTTCGACGAGCCCACCCCGGACGCGGCCCTGTCCTGGCTCCGCCCGGACATCTGGGTCAAGGGCGGTGACTACGCCACCGGCGGCGGCGACGAGACGCTGCCGGAGGCGGAGATCCTGGGCCGCTGGGGCGGGCACACCGTGCTGGTGCCGTACCTCGACGGCCGCTCCACCACCGACATGATCGCCGCGGCCCGGTCGGGTCGCCAGGGCGGCGTCCCGAGCGCGGCCGGGCCCGGCGCGACGGTCATCCGGTCGACGGCGGAGGGAGCACGATGAGCGGCGGTGCACCCGGCGCCGGCCAGACCGTCCTGATCACCGGCGGATCGAGCGGGCTGGGCGCCGCGGTGGTCACCGCGGTGGCCCGCGCCGGCGGCCGGCCCCTCGTCCTGGACCGGCAGCGACCGGGGGACGGAGTGCCCTGGGTCGAGTGCGACCTCGCCGACACCCGGGCCGCCGAGGCGGCGACCCGGGAACTCGCCGAACGCTCCGGTGGCCTGGACGCGGTGGTCACCGCGGCCGGCGTGGACGTGCCGGGCAGGCTGGCCGACGTCCCCCGGGAGACCTGGGAGCGGATCGTCGCCGTCGACCTGCTGGCCACCGCCGCGGTGATCCGGGCCGCGCTGCCGTATCTGGAGGCGTCCCGGGGAAGCATCGTCACCGTCGCCTCCACCCTCGGGGTCAAGGCGGTCAGCGACGCCACCGCGTACTGCGCGGCGAAGTTCGGGGTGGTCGGCTTCACCCGGGCCCTCGCGGCGGAACTCGCCGGGTCGGTCGGGGTCACCCTGCTGATCCCCGGTGGGATGCGCACCGCGTTCTTCGACGAGCGGGACCCGCAGTACCAGCCGGGTCCGGACGCGGCGCTCAACGAGCCGGCCGACACCGCCGCCGCGATCATGTTCGCGCTCTCCCAGCCGCCGGGTTGCGCGGTACGGGAGATGGTGGTCTGCGCCCAGCGGGAGTCGTCGTACCCATGATCCTGGTCCTGCGCGCGCTCGGGGTCGGCGACCTGGCCACCGCCGTCCCGGCGTTGCGCGGGCTGCGGGCCGGGTTCCCCGACCGGGAGCTGGTGCTGGCCGCCCCCGGCTGGCTGGCGCCGCTGGCCGAGCTGGTCGGCGGGATCGACCGGGTGCTGCCCACCGACGGCCTGGGCCGGCCGGCCTGGCCGGGACCGCCGCCCGAGGCGGCGGTCAACCTGCACGGCCGCGGCCCGCAGTCGCACCGGATGCTGGCCGCAGCCGGCTCGGACCGACTGCTCGCGTTCGCCAACACCGAGGCCGGGCACCCCGACGGGCCGAAGTGGGACTCCGACGAACACGAGGTCCGCCGCTGGTGCCGGCTGCTGCACTGGTACGACCTGCCGGCCGACCCCGCCGACCTGGCCCTGCTCCGGCCGCCCGCCGCCCGGGTCCCGGCCGGCGCCACCGTGCTGCACCCGGGCAGCAAGATCGCCGCCAAGCGCTGGCCGGCCCGGCGCTTCGCGGCGCTCGCCCGCGCACTGACCGGCCGGGGACACCGGGTGGTGTTGACCGGCACCGCCGACGAACGGGACCTCGCCGCCCGGGTGGCCGCCGACGCCGGGCTGCCCGCGGAGGCGGTCCTCGCCGGCCGGACCGACCTGGCCGCGCTGGCCGCCCTGGTGGCCGACGCCCGGGTGGTGGTCAGCGGCGACACCGGGGTGGCCCATCTGGCCACCGGGTACGGCACCGCCTCGGTGGTGCTGTTCGGGCCGGTCTCCGCGGCCCGGTGGGGCCCGCCCCCGGAGCGGCCCCGGCACCGGGTGCTCGGCGCCACCGGGGAGGCCGGAGCCGACCGGGGTTGGCGCGGGGCCGGCGGGGTACGAAGCCATCCGACGTTGGCGGCCATCCCGGTCGGCGAGGTGCTGGCCGCCGTGGACCGGGCGGAAGAGGCGGTGCGGGTCTCCGGTGCGGTTGCGGCGTAGCGATCCGGGAAGGCCGGGGTACGGACGCCGCCGGCGCGGCAAGGGCTGGCTCTTCCTCGACCCGAAGGGCGAGCCGGTGCGCGATCCCGGCGAACTGGCCCGGCTGCGCGACCTCGTCATCCCGCCCGCCTGGCGGGACGTCTGGATCTGCCCGCACCCGAACGGGCACATTCAGGCCACCGGCATCGACGCGGCCGGGCGCAAGCAGTACCTCTACCACCCGCACTGGCGCCAGAAGCGGGACGAGGCCAAGTTCGACCACGTGCTGGAGGTGGCCCACCGGCTACCGGCGCTGCGCGACCGGGTCGACCAGGACCTGGCCGGCCGGGGGCTCAATCGGGACCGGGTGCTGGCCACGGTCGCCCGGCTGCTCGACATGGGCATGTTCCGGGTCGGCAACGACCAGTACGCGTCGGGCGACGACCCGACCTTCGGCGTCTCCACGCTGCGCCCCGAGCACGCCCGGTCGCGGCGGGGATGTGTGGTCCTGGAGTTCCCGGCCAAGGGCGGCATCGACCAGGTACGCCGGATCGAGGACCCGGAGCTGTGCCGGGTACTGACCAACCTGCGTCGGCGACGGCGGGCCGAGGAGCGCCTCTTCGGCTACTGGGACGGCCGCGTCTGGCGAGACGTGCGCAGCGACGAGGTGAACGACTACCTGCGCGACGCCAGCGGCGGGGAGATGACCGCGAAGGACTTCCGCACCTGGCACGCGACGGTGCTGGCGGCGGCCGAGCTGGCCACGCGTGGCTCGCAGCAGTCCGTCACGGCCCGGAGGAGGGCGGTCGCCGCGGTGATGCGGGAGGTGGCCGAGCTGCTCGGCAATACCCCGACCGTGGCCCGGACGTCCTACGTGGATCCACGGGTGGTCGATCTCTACCACGACGGGGTGGTGGCGCCGATCGAGCCGGAGATGCCGCGCGCCGCGGCGGAGCGGGTCGTCCTGGCGCTGTTGGAGGAGGCGTGACCGGCCCCCGGGGGACCGTCGGACACCGGGCGGCCGCCCGCGACGTCGACTGTCGCGGGCGCCTCGCCACGGCCCCCCGATACCAGTGGGCCGCGCCGGTCTCCCGGCCGTCGGCCCGCGATCAGTATGTCCGCCGCGAGTTGACCAGGGACGCCGGAGTGTTGACGATGCGTGCCTGTTCGAGGTGTCGCACCCGGTACGCCTGAGGGGTCTCTTCGTGCGCGGTGCGGAAGGCCCGGCTGAAGTGGGCCTTGTCCCGGAAGCCCCAGCGGCCGGCGATCACCTGGATCGGCCGGTCCCGCAGCGCCGGGTCGGTGAGGTCGCGGCGGCACCGCTCCAGTCGCTGGTCCCGGATGTACGCCGCGACCGTGGTCTCCTCGGCCTCGAACAGCCGGTGCAGCGACCGGACCGAGATGTGGTGCGCGTCGGCGATCGACTGGGGGTTCAGCGTGGAATCCCCGAGGTGCTGATGGATGTGGGAGCGTACCTGGGACAGCAGGGCCCGCCGCCGCACCTCGGTGGGCACCGCGTCCTCGGAGACCAGGTGCCGGCCGAGCAGCATGGAGACGAGGTCGAGCCCGACGCCGGCCAGCCGTTCCGCGTCCGCCGCGTGGTACTGCTCGGGATGGCCGGCGAGCTGGATGAGGTAGTCGGCCAGCAGCGCCCCGATCCCCTCGGTGCCGGACATCCGGGCGGCGAAGAGCGCGCTGAGCCGGTGGTGGGGCAGCGGCACCGCGTCGTACGGGATGAAGGCCACGATGGAGCTGGCCCGCTCGCGCCCGTGGTCGTCACCGTGGTGGCTGACCTCGTGCGGCCGGGCGCAGTCGTAGAAGGTGAAGTCGCCGGGGCGGATGATGCTGCGCCGTCCCTCCTGGTCCGCGCTGGAGTTGCCGGCGAGGGTCAGCGCGAGCAGGTAGAAGTCCGCGTCGGAGCGCTGGATCAGCTTCCGGGTCCGGACGGCGTCCAACGAGGGGTAGCGGTGGCGGACCAGCCGCACCGGGCCCAGCTCGATGAACTCCGCCCGCGCGACGAAGTCGTCGGCGTGCTCGGTGCGTACCCGCACCAGCCCGGGCGTGTCGGCGAGCATGTCCAGCCACAGCCCGAAGCGGTCGGGCGCGGGCACCTGCTCCGTGTCGAAAACGTGTCGTTTCACCTGCGCGTCCTTGCCACGATCCCCGTGGTTCGTCAGCCGCCATTCTTGACGACGCCCCAACGGGGCCGCGCAGCGGCCGTCGTGGGGCGTCGGACATCCGGCATTGACGACGGTATCTTCTTCTGTTGTTGCTGCTTCCGCCGCGGGATCAGTCGTTGAGCACGTGCGCGAGCCGGTCCCGGAAGCGGCGCTCCGAGTCGCTGACCACGTCGCCACCGAGGCCCAGGAGGCCCCCGGTGGAGGCCGCGCTCACCACCTGCTCGGCGATCTCCACCAGCCAGTGCTTGTACGCCCCGGCCGCACCCTCGTCCAGCTTGGCGGCCAGCAGGGTCGCCGCCTGCCTGGCCCGGCCCAGCACGTCGTCGATCATCGCCTGCGGATCGGCGGCCTCGATGACCGGCAGTTCCTCGCCGGCCTCCGGGTCGCCGACCCGGGAGACGACCTCGCCGGCGACCGCGGCGACCAGCGGGCTCGCCGACTCGCGCCCGGCGGCGATGGTCTCAAGCCCGGCGGCGTTCTCGGCCATGGTGCGCCGGGTGCCGTCGGACTCCGCCGCGCTCGCCGCGGCCAGGACCGACTGCGGCAGGCCGACCAGCAGCCCCCACTCCTCGTCGGAAAAACCGAACCCGGTGTACGCCGGCTGCTCGATCACGACAACAACACCCCTCTCACCTGGTCTCCCGTGCTCCGCCGGTCCGGTCCGGCGAGGGCGCAAGCGCGCGGAACCCGGCTCACCCTAGTCGAGCGTCAGCAGGCCCTGTTCGGACACCACGCGCACGGACAGCGTCTTGTACCCCACCTCGTCGAAGAGCACCGTCATCCGGTCCTCCTCGTAGCTCAGCACCAGGCCGGGACCCCACTCCGGATGCCGGACCTGGCTGTGCACCGGGAACGGCCCGATCGCCCCGTCGTCGGCGACGCTGGTGCCGGCGTGGCAGTTGTCGCAGTGCCCGCAGACCTCGCCCATCTGCTCGCCGAAGTACGCCAGCAGCGCCTGCCCCCGGCACCCGGTGGTCTCGGCGAACGCGCGCATCATGTCGGTGCGCGACCGGGTGACCGTCTGCTGCCGTTCCGCCTCGGCCAGCGCCGCCCGGCCCGACTCGGCCGGCTTCGGGGCGTACCGGGGGGCGGCGATGTGCTGCTTCGCCCGCGGCTCGGCGGCGCCCACGTGCTCCAGCAGCGACAGGTACTGGCCGAGCTTGCGGGGGCCGAGCCCGGTCAGCTCGCGCAGCTCCTTCCTCGTCCGGGCCTGCTTGCGCAGCAACGCCGCCAGGTCCCGCAGCTCGTTCGGGTCGGGCAGGCCGCCGCTGAAGTAGCGCTGCAGCCCGACGTCCTCGGCGCGCCAGAGCAGCAGCACCCGGGCCGGCTCGCCGTCCCGGCCGGCCCGGCCGATCTCCTGGAAGTAGCTGTCCGGGGAGTCGGGTAGCGCCATGTGCACCACCCAGGCGATGTTCGGCTTGTCGATGCCCATGCCGAAGGCGGAGGTCGCCACCATGATCGGCACCTGGTCGGCGAGGAACGCCTCGTGCAGCTCGTTGCGGGCTCCGGTGGGCATCCCGCCGTGGTAGTACCGCGACGGGAACCCGGCGTCGGTGAGGCGCTGGGCCAACTCCTCCGCCGCCCGCCGGGTGGGCACGTAGCTGATGCCCGGCCGGTTGTCCTCGCGGAGGAGCGCGACCAGCCGGCGCCAGCGGTAGTCGTCGGTCGGGCAGTACGCCACCTCGAGGAAGAGGTTGGGCCGGTCCAGCCCGGAGACCACCACCTCCGGGTCGCACAGCCGCAGCCGGGCGACGATGTCGTCGCGTACCGGCGGGGAGGCGGTGGCGGTCAGCGCGACCACGGGCGGCCGGCCGATGCCCTCGATGAGATGGCCGAGGGCCAGGTAGTCGGGGCGGAAGTCGTGGCCCCAGGCCGAGATGCAGTGCGCCTCGTCGACCGCCACCAGCGCCGGCTTCAGCGACCTGACCTCGGCCATCCGGTCCGGGTCGCTGAGCGCCTCCGGCGTGATGAAGAGGAACTCGGCCCGCCCCGCGCGGACCTCGGCTATCGCCTCGGCCTGCTGCGCCGGGGTCTCGTCGGAGCTGATCCGGACCGCCCGCAGCTCGGGGCGCTGCCGTTCGTTGAGCGCCGCGATCTGATCCTGCTGCAGGGCCAGCAGCGGGGAGATGACCACGGTGGGCCCGGGGATCAGGCTGGCCGGGATCTGGTAGATCGCCGACTTGCCGGCGCCGGTGGGCAGGACCACCAGGGCGTCGCGTCGCTTCATCACCGCGCGCATCGCGGCCAGTTGGTTGGGCCGCAGCGCGGTCCAGCCGAAGAGGCTCCGTGCCGCGCGGCGCAGCGTCGTGGAGTGTGTGGACAGCTTCATCGGTGGCCGGAGGTACCCGAGCCGATCACCGCCGAAACCGTTGACACGTCCGGATCCGCCGGCTCATCATGAACGAGCATTCATGAACATACGTTCATAACGGGGAGGGTCGCATGGGGACGGTCGTCAACCAGCACCAGGCGGAGGCGTGGAACGGGTACGAGGGGCGGCACTGGGCCGACCACCAGGCCCGCTACGACGCGGTGAACAGCGGGTTCAACGACGTACTGCTCACCGCGGTGGAGCCCGGTGACCGGGTCCTCGACGTCGGCTGCGGCAACGGGCAGCTGACCCGCCTCGCCGCCCGCCGGGCCGGCGCCGGTCGCGCCGTGGGCATCGACCTCTCCGCGCCGATGCTCGACCGGGCCCGGGCGTCGGCCGCCGACGAGGGCGTGGGCAACGTCGAGTTCGTCCGCGCCGACGCCCAGGTCCACCCGTTCCCGGCCGCCGCCTTCGACGTCGCGCTCAGCCGGTTCGGGGTGATGTTCTTCGCCGACCCGGTCGCCGCGTTCGGCAACATCGGGCGGGCGCTGCGCCCGGGCGGCCGGCTCGCCTTCGTCTGCCTGGACGATCTCCGCCGCGCCGACCTGGGCCGGGTGCTCGCCGCCCTCGCGGCTCATCTGCCACCGCCGCAGACCGAGGGCACCGGCGCGGCCGAGCCGCTCTCCCTCGCCGACCCGGCGGTCGTGCACCGGGTCGTCACCGCCGCCGGCTTCGCCGGGGTGGAGTGCGCCCCGGTCGAGGCGCCACAGGTCTGGGGACGGGACGCCGCCGACGCGGCCGGGTTCCTCGCGGGCTGGGGACCGATCCGGCACCAGCTCGACCGGGTCGATCCCGCCACGGCGGACCGGGCCCGGGCGGCGCTGGCCGAGGCGCTGCGTCCGTACGAGCAGCCCGACGGGGTACGCCTGCGCGGCACCGCCTGGCTGGTCAGCGCCCGCCGCCCGGACCAGCCCTACGATGCGGGATGATGTCACCGAGAAGAGCGGTCGCGCTGCGTGGCGGGGAGCAGAGTCTGCGCGAGCACCTGATCGCCGCCGCCGAACGGCTGATCGCCCGGCGCGGCGCGGGCGGGCTGACCGTGCGCGACATCGCCCGCGAGGCACAGGTCGCCGACGGGGTGCTCTACAACCACTTCGCCGACAAGGAAGAGCTGCTGGCGTACGCCCTGCACGCGCACGTCCGCTCCGCCGAGGCCGCCCTGACCGAGGCGCCGTCCGAGGCGGGCAGTGGCACGGTCGAGGCGAACCTGCGGGCGTACCTGAGCCGGGCGCTGGCCCTGCACGCGGCGATCCTGCCGGCGTTCGCCGGGGTGGTCACCCAGCCGAAGGTGCTCGCCCGCCTGGCGGGGCTGCCCAACCCGATGGCCGGCGGGCACGGGCTGCGGACCGAGCTGGCCGGGTACGTCCGCGGCGAGCAGCGGCTCGGCCGGGTGGCCGGCGACGCCAGCGCGGAGGCGGTCGCCGCGCTGGTCGTCGGCGTCTGCCACGACCTGGTGCTCGGCCACCTGCTCGACCCGTCCCGGCCGGCGCCCGAGCCCTCGCCGCACCTGATCGACGATCTGGTCCGCACCCTGCTGCGCGGGATCCTCCCGTCCGCCCCGTGAACCGTTCCAGCCTGGGCTGTCTCAACCGATGCGGAAGACCGGGCCACGCGGGGTGAACGGCAGCCGGGCGGTGCGCGGGACCAGGAACGCGTGGTCGCGCCGGATCCTCAGCACGTCGCACTCCCCGTCGGTGATGACCAGGATCGGGCCGTCGGCTGGGAAATCGGCGGCCCGCTCCAGTAGCCGGACGCCGGGTTGCAGCATCGTGCCGCCGCGACCGCGTACCCGGACCCGGCCGGCGATCTCCTCCACTGGCAGGTAGCCCGCGTCGTACGCGACGGCATCGCAGAACACCACCCGCGCGGTGGGCACATCCCGGGCCAGCGCGTACGAGGCGACGGCGCCGAGCGCTCGTCCCATGAGCCGGACGCCCATCGAACCCGAGGTGTCCAGCAGCACCCCGAACGTCGGCCGTCGTTCCTCCTCCTCCGGGCGATGCCAGCCGGGCCGCGGGATGTCCGGGGTGCTCGCCTGGCGGCGGGACGGGCGGGCGTACGACCGCTGCCGATCCCGGGCCGGAAAGCGCTCGTCGAACCAGCGGGCCAGCTGCACGTCCCAGGGCGGGGGCGGCGCGTCGAGGACCCGGATCTCGGCCACCAGCCCGGCCGGGGGAAAACCCCGACCAGCCGACTCGTGGAACGCCAGCCCACTGGTCAACGCGCGGCGGTAGTACTCGTCCAGGTCCACCGCGCGCCGCGCCTCGCCCGGACCCGGCGCCCGTTCGCCAAGCATGTCGCCCAGCCCGGCGCCGCGCAGGGTGGCCAGCTTCCGGTGCCGTCGCAGGTCGGTGACGATCCGGTCGTAGACCGCCTCGGCCGACATGCCGCGCAGCTGCGGGTCGTGCAGCAGGCCGTCCGGCATGGTGCCCACTGCCATCTCCACCAGCCAGCCGTTGATCACGTAGTCGGTGGCGATGTTCCACAGGTACGGATCGCGGTGCGCCACCCGGTCGGCGTGCCGCAGGGCGGCGTGCAGCATCTCGTGGGCCAGCACGAAGCGGCACTCCTCCTCCGGCAGCACCCGCACCGGGTTGACGTAGATCTCGCCGGCGTGGGCGTCCACCGCCGCGATCGAGATCTCCCAGGAGCGAGCCAGTTCCACGTCGGCGACGATCCGGAAGCCCGCGGCCAGCGCCCCGAGCAGTGGGTACGACGAGACGAACCAGCGGCGAGCGCGTTCCCAGACCCCGTCCCCGGCCACGCCCCGGGAGCTGATCTTCGGCGCTCCGGCCGCCTCCACCGCCGCGCTCGCCGCCGCCGCCAGCCCCACCGCGAACCGCTCCGGCCAGCTCTGCCACCGGATGCCGGCGGGCGGCTGCCAGAAGTGCCGTTCCATCGGCCGGGGCCGGCGGTCGAGGTCGGAGCCGTGTCCGCCGACGCCGCAGCCGGCGTAGCCGTCCGGGATCCCGGTCTCGCGCCACCGGGCCAACCGGGCCCGGCCGGCCGGCGGTTGGCCGACCACGACAGTCGCGATCAGCGTATGCGGGGGAACACCTCGCGCTGGTAGAGGTCGAACAGGCCCTGGGTGTTCGGCCCGGTGTTGGCGACGTAGAGCTCGTCGAAACCGGCCTTGGCGTACTTGTCGATCTTTTCCAGGTGCGCCTCGGCGCCGTTGCCGCAGACGAACGACCGCTTCATCATCTCCGGCTGCACCAGCTGCGCGGCCTGCTCGAAGTGCCGTGGCGAGGCGAGCACCTGGGACAGCTCGCCGGGCAGGGCGGCGTTCGGCCACTTCTCGTACGCGATCCGCGCGCCCTCGTCCTCGCTGTCGGCGTACGCCGCCTTGAAGCCGCCCTGGCACGGCTTGTCGCCGCCGCCGTTGTCCCGGAACCGGCGGACCATGTCGGCGTCGGGCATGGTGCAGATGTAGCCGTCGCCGATCCGGGCGGCCAGGTCGATCGCCTTCGGGCCGAAGCCGGAGACGTAGACCGGCGGGGGAGTGTCCGGCCGCGTGTAGATCCGGGCGTGCTGGACGACGTAGTGGTCCCCGTAGTGGTTGACGAAGCGGCCCTGCCACAGCTTGCGCATCACCTCGACCGCCTCCTCCAGCATCTCCAGCCGGAGGTCGGTCTGCGGCCAGGCGTCACCGAGGATGTGCTCGTTGAGCGCCTCCCCGCTGCCGACGCCGAGGCAGAACCGACCGGAGTGCAGGACCGCGCTGGTGGCCGCGGCCTGGGCGATGATCGCCGGGTGGATGCGCATCGTCGGGCAGGTGACCGCGGTGGTCACCGGCACGGAGCAGACCTGGCTGAGCGCGCCGATCGTCGACCAGACGAAGGCGCTCTGACCCTGCGCGTCCACCCACGGGTGGTAGTGGTCGGAGATCCACAGTGCCTCGAAGCCGGCCCGCTCGGCGCCGCGCGCCTGCTCGAGCAGCTCCGCCGGGCTGTACTCCTCGCTGGACAGGAAGTAGCCGATTCTCATAGTTTCCCCTCGCCGCGTCCCGGTGCCGGGCGTACCGCTGGACAACGACCGCCGTACCCCCGTGGGCGCGGCCCGAACCGGTCCGCACCGGCGGGTTCAGCGGCGGAACATCGCCCGGATCGCGATCAGCAGGAAGAGGCCGCCGACCACCAGGCCGAGCAGTCGGACGCCGGGAACGTCGGCCGCGCTCGTGGCGTCGGCGAGCAGCGCGGGGTGCATGCGGGCACTCTCCCACGGTGTCCCGGACCACGCCAGGCGGTAACAGTAAGGTTTATTGACTATTTCCGCCCCCGGATGTGACCATGGCTGCACCCGCCGGCCCGGCGGGCCGCGGGGGAGGCGGGGGGCGCATGAGCGAGCGGATCAGGGACCTGGCCGGGCTGGCCGCCGCCGTCCTGCAGCCCGGATTCGTCGGCACCACCCCGCCGCACTGGGTCTGCCGGTGGCTCGGCGAGGGGCTCGGCTCGGTGGTGCTCTTCGCCCGCAACATCGTCGACCCCGAGCAGCTCGCCGCGCTCACCGCGGCGCTGCGCGCCGAGCGGCCCGACGTCGTCGTCGCCATCGACGAGGAGGCCGGCGACGTCACCCGGATCGAGTCGGCCCGGGGCAGCTCCCGCCCCGGCAACTACGCTCTCGGCGTGGTCGACGACCCCGGGCTCACCGAGGAGGTGGCCCGGGACCTGGGCGCCGAGCTGGCCGCGGTGGGCGTCACCCTCAACTACGCGCCGGACGCCGACGTCAACTCCAACCCGGGCAACCCGGTCATCGGGGTCCGGTCCTTCGGGGCCGAGCCCGGCCTGGTCGCCCGGCACACGGCCGCCTGGATACGCGGCCTCCAGGCCGGCGGCGTGGCCGCCTGCGCCAAGCACTTCCCCGGGCACGGCGACACCCGGGTGGACTCCCACCACGGCCTGCCCCGGATCGGCGGCGACCGGGCCCGGCTGGACGCCATCGAGCTGGCGCCGTTCCGGGCCGCCGTGGCCGCCGGGGTGCAGGCGGTGATGACCGGGCACCTGCTGGTGCCCGCGCTGGACCCCGAGTTGCCGGCCACCCTCAGTCCACGCATCCTCGGCGGGCTGCTCCGCGAGGAACTCGGCTTCCAGGGGGTGGTGGTGACCGACGCGGTGGAGATGCGGGCCGTCGCGGACCGGTACGGTTTTGCCGGGGCGGCGGTCCGGGCCCTTGCCGCGGGGGCGGACGCGATCTGCGTGGGCGGTGAGCGGGCCGACGAGGACGCGGCCCGGGAGCTGCGCGACGCCATCGTCGCGGCGGTGGTCGCCGGTGAGCTGCCGGAGGAGCGGCTGGCCGAGGCGGCCAAGCGGGTGGGTCAGCTCGCGGCCTGGACCGTCGCCGCCCGCGCCGACCGCCGCGCCGGCTCACCCCGCCCCGCGACCGCGGGGTCCACCATCGGGCTGGCCGCGGCCCGGCGGGCGATCCGCGTGGTCACCGGTCCGGCCGGCGCCGGCGCGCTGCCGCTGACCCGGGCCGCGCACGTGGTGGAGTTCGCCCCGGCGCACAACATGGCGATCGGCCCGGAAACGCCGTGGGGGATCGGCGCACCGCTCGCCGACCTCCTGCCCGGCACGACCACCGCCCGATACGCCGAGCGGGAGGTGCCGGTCGACCCGACCGTCGCCGCCGCCGGGCGCCCTCTGCTGCTGGTCGTGCGGGACCTGCACCGCCACGACTGGATGCGGGACGCGGTGGCCCGGGCGCTGGCCGCCCGGCCGGACGCGGTGGTGATCGAGCTCGGCGTGCCGGAGCTGATCATCGGCGCGGTCCACCTCGCCACCCACGGCGCCACCCACGCGGCCGCCCGGGCCGCCACCGAACTCCTCGCCGGGGCGCGCTGACCGGTCAGGCCACAGCGAGGACCAGGTCGGCGTACTCGGGGTGGCGGTCGATGAAGGCGGCCATGAACGGGCACTGCGGCACCACCCGGACGCCGCGCTCGCGGATCTGGTCCAGGGTGCCCCGGATCAGCGCCGAGCCGACGCCCATGTCCCGGAACCGCTGCTCGACCTCGGTGTGGGTGAAGACCAGCACCTCGCCGCGCGGGATGTACGCGGTGAACGCGGCCAGCGCGTCGTCGACGAGGATCTCGAACCGGTGCTTGGCGGGGTTCTCCCTGACCAGGAAGCTCACCCGGCCATTCTCCCCCCACCGGCGGACAGCCGATCCAGTTCGGCCAGCAACCGATCCACCTCGTCGGCGGTGTTGTAGTGGTAGATGCTGGCCCGAACCGCCCCGCCGGTGTCCCGCAGCCCCATCGTCCGGAAGTACTCGTAGGCGTAGTAGTCGCCGGAGGAGAGGCAGAAGCCGGCCTCGCCCAGCGCCGCCGCGGTCTCGGCCGGCGCCAGCCCGGCCACCCGGAACGACACCGTCGGGCAGCGCCGGGTCGGTGAGCCGTACAGGGTCACGCCGGGCAGCGCGGCCAGCCCGGCGAGCAGCCGGTCGAAGACCCGCTCCTCGTGGGCCTGCGCGGCGGCCATCCCGGCCTGCACCCGCTCCCGCCGGCCGCCGGTGGCAGTCGGGTCCAGCGTGGCCAGGTGGTCCACCGCGGCGGTCACGCCGGCCAGCAGCGGAAAGCTCGGCGTGCCGTACTCGAACCGCTCCGGCACCACGTCCGAGGAGGGGATCAGCTTCGCCGGGCGCAGCTGCTCCCAGCGCGCCGGGTCGGCGACCATCGCCGCCAGGTGCGGCCCGGACCACTTGTACGCGCTGGTGAACAGGAAGTCGGCGCCCAGGGAGGCGAGGTCGGTCGGGCCGTGCGGCACCGCGTGCACCCCGTCGACGCAGACGAGCGCGCCGGCCGCGTGCGCGGTCTTGGTGATCGCGGCGACGTCGGGCATGGTACCGATCGCGTTGCTTCCGGCGGTCACCGCGACCAGCCGGGTCCGCTCGCCGATCAGGTCGGCGTACTGGCCGGCGGGCAGCTCACCGGTGGTCGGGTCGAACTCGGCCCAGCGCACCGTCACACCGGCCACCTCGGCGGCCTGCACCCACGGCCGCACGTTGGCGTCGTGGTCGAGCCGGGAGACCACCACCTCGTCGCCGGGCCGCCAGCCGGCGCCGAGCGTCCGGGCCAGGGTGTACGTCAGCGCGGTGGCGCTGGGCCCGAAGACCACGCCCTCGGGTCGCGCGCCGAGCAGGTCGGCCACCGCCGACCGGGCGGCCGCCATCAGCTCCAGCGAACGCCGGCCGGGCACCGAGGCGCTGCGGTTGCCCAGCGCGGCGCCCATCGCGTCGGCGATCGCGTCGATCACCGGCTGCGCGGTCTGGGTGCCGCCGGCACCGTCGAAGTGAACGAAGCCCTCGCGCAGGGCGGGGTAGGCGGCCCGGGTGCGGGCGGGGTCGAACGGCATGCCGGGACCCTAGTGCGGTGTCCCGCGACGTTCACCGGCGGGTGCCCGGCTCGGCGGCGTCTCGTACCCTAGGCCGGGTGACGAACCGACCCCTTTCCCCCGCACTGACCCCCATCCGTCGCGCCGCCGGCCTGCTGGCCGGCCTGACGCTCGGCGTGGCCCTGCTGGCCGGCTGCAGCTCGGAGGGCGCCTCCACCGACTGCGGCCTGGACGCCTGCACGGTCACCTTCGACCGCGGCGTCGACGCGAGCGCCAACATCCTCGGCGTCGAGGCCAAGCTGGTCGGCGCCCAGGGCGACCAGGTGACCGTCGAGGTCGCCGGCGAGCAGGTCACCCTCACCGTCGGCCAGCAGGCCACCGAGGTCGGCGGTCTCGCCGTCACCCTGGACAGCGTCACCCAGGAGCAGGTGAAGATCCGCGTGGCGAAGAACGCCGAGAGCTGACGCGGCCCGGGTGGCGGCGGCCCGACGTTTGGAAATCTTCGCATCTGGTGATTGAGGCGCCATGTCGCTCGCCTGGAACGCCGAAGCCGCCGCCTCCCGCACCGCTCACAGCCGGTGGCTGGAACTACTCGCCCGCGTCGGCTTCATCGGCTACGGCGTCGTGCACCTCCTCTTCGCCTGGCTTGCGCTGCAGATCGCCTTCGGCAAGTCGGGCGAGGAGGGCAACCAGAACGGTGCGCTGCGCACCCTGGGCGCCCAACCCTTCGGGAAGTTCCTGCTGATCACGATCGCGGTCGGCCTGTTCGCCATGGCGATCTGGCAGGCGCTGGAGGCACTCTTCGGCCACCGCACCCTGCGCGACAAGGACCGGCTCTTCGAGCGGATCGCCTCCGTGGTCCGCACCGTGGTCTTCCTCTGGCTCGCCTGGACCGCCGTCAAGGTCTTCCAAGACGCCAGCTCCAACGCCGCCAACCGGCAGGAAGCCCTCACCGAGAAGCTGATGGCGTCCGCCGGCGGCCGCTGGCTGGTCGGGCTGGCCGGCCTGGTGATCGCCGCCGTCGGCATCGGCATGGTCATCTACGGGCTGAAGAAGAAGTTCTTCAGGAACCTCAAGACCGTTGAGATGAGCCCGAAGGCGCACAAGCTGGCCCGCCGCCTCGGCATGGCCGGGTACGCCGCCCGGGGCGTCGTCATCGCGGTCACCGGCCTGCTGATCGTCGTCGCCGCCGTCAGGTACGACCCGGAGAAGGCCCGCGGCCTGGACGCCGCGCTGCGGACGCTGCGTGACCAGTCGTACGGCCCGGTGCTGCTGACGCTGATGGCGCTCGGCATTGCCGCCTTCGGCGTCTACTGCTTCCTCCAGTCCCGCTACCGGAAGGTCTGACCTGGTCGATTCCACCGGCCCCGGGCACCATTGGGTCTTTGCCCGAAGCATCCCGACCGGCCGGAGGGAGAGACAACCCGTGCAGAACTACCTCGAAACGATCGTCGCCGCGCTGGCCGCGGCGGCGATCGCTTTGCTGCTGGTCGAGGTGGTGCACCGGGTCATCGGTCGGCTCGGCCTGCGCTCACTGCTGATGACCGAGCTGACCGAGCACGCGCACCGTCCGTTCCAGGTGGCCGTCACCGTCCTCGCCGTCCAGTTCGGGGTCCGGTTCAGCACCGGATACGCCGTCGGCACGCCGTGGCGGCAGGTGGTGCTGCACACGCTCGTGCTCGCCGTCATCGCCAGCGCCGCCTGGCTGGTCGCCGCGCTGCTGGTGGTGATCGAGGACACCGCGCTGGCCCGGTTCCGGGTGGACGTGCCGAACAACCGACACGCGCGGCGGGTCCGCACCCAGGTGGTGATGCTGCGCCGGCTCACCATCGCGGTGATCGTCATCCTCACGGTCGGCGTCATGCTGATGACCTTCCCCGCCGTCCGCGGCCTCGGCGCCGGCGTGCTGACCAGTGCCGGCGTGGCCGGTGTGGTCGCCGCGCTGGCCGCGCAGAGCCTGCTCGGCAACGTCTTCGCCGGCCTCCAGCTCGCCTTCAGCGACGCGGTACGCCTCGACGACGTGGTCGTGGTCGAGGGGGAGTGGGGCCGGATCGAGGAGCTGACCCTCAGCTACGTGGTGGTGCAGATCTGGGACGACCGTCGGCTGATCCTGCCTACCTCGTACTTCACCAAGACGCCCTTCCAGAACTGGACCCGGACCGAGGCGGCGGTGCTCGGCACCGCCGAGTTCGACCTCGACTGGTCCATCCCGGTGCAGGCGATGCGGGAGGAACTGCGCCGCCTGGTCGAGTCCAGCGAGCTCTGGGACGGCCGGGTCTGCGTGCTCCAGGTGACCGATGCCACCGGCGGCATGATCAAGGTCCGGGCGCTGGTCAGCGCCGCCGACGCCGGCAGCCTCTGGGACCTGCGCTGCCTGGTCCGCGAGCACCTGGTGGCCTGGGTGAACGACCACCGGCCGACCGCGCTGCCGCGGATGCGTGCCGAGGTGGGCGACGCCTCCGGCGCCCTGCCGTGGCAGGCGGTGCGGCCGCGCCGGCCGGTCCGGCGGCTGCCCGACACCGAGATGCCGGACGACGCGCGGCTCTTCGGCGGCAGCGAGGACGGCGAGGCCCGCAGCGAGGTCTTCGTCGGCCCCGACGAGCACGCCGACTCGCGTCGCTGACCCCGTACCACCTTGGAGCCCCCGGCCGTCGCCCCGCGCGGCGCCGGGGGCTCGGCTCTGTCTCCGCCCGTCGCCGACCCGGCCGACGACGTGATCTCCCCGCCGCGTGCCCGGTGCATCTGCCGGGACGGCCGGCGCCCGTCGGGTCGCCCGTTGCGGGAGATCTGCCCCCTGGTGCGTTTGTTTCGTCGGTTCCTGGGGACCTGCTGCGCACGCCCCGTGTCCGGCCCGCGGCAGGCAGGCCGGACGGGGGGCGATGCGGTCGGGTCCACCGGCCGATCCGCGCAGGATTGACGGGCGGCGACTCCGGGCATACAGCGCGGTGATGATGAAAGGAGGACAGCATGGCTGACGTCGCGAGTCGCAGCACGTCCCGGAACGGGAGCGAGCCGTCCACCGCGGAACTCGTACAGCGGGCCACCGAGCAGGTCTCCCGGCTGGTGCGGGACGAGCTGGCGCTCGCCCGGGTGGAGCTGACCGCGAAGGGCAAGCACGCCGGCATCGGGATCGGCCTCTTCGGTGGCGGCGGGGCGATGGCGTTCTACGGCCTGGGCGCGCTGGTCGCCGCGGCGATCCTGCTGCTGGCGCTGGTCATGCCGGGGTGGCTGGCCGCACTGATCGTGGCGGTGGCGCTCTTCCTGCTCGCCGGGATCCTCGCGCTGGTCGGCAAGAAGCAGGTCAGCCGTGCCGTCCCACCGGTGCCGGAGGCGACGGTCCGCAGCGTGCGGGCGGACGTGGACACCGTCACCGCCGCAGTGAAGGACGGGAGGCGGGCATGACGGGCAACGGGACCGGCGACGTCGAGGCGCTCCGCGAGGAGATCCGGCGGACCCGGGTGGAGCTGGGCGAGACCATGGAGATGCTGGCCGCCAGGGCCGACGTCAAGGCACGGCTGCGGGAATCCGCCGAGCAGACGAAGGAACGGATGCGCGAGCGGGCCGCACTGACCATGGCCCGGGTGCGCGGGCAGGCGCAGAAGGCCGGCGGGGTGCGCGGGCAGGTCGCGCAGAAGGCCCGGGTCGCGCGGGTGCAGGCGTACGAGAAGGGTGGGGCGGCCCGCAGCGCCGCGCCGTGGGCGGCCGTCGCGGCCGGCGCGCTGGCGACCGCGGTGGTGCTGCTGATCCTCCGGGGGAGGCGCGGGTGAGCAAGCGCATCAACAAGGCCGCGTACAAGCCGGTCGGCGTGCTGCTCGGTCTGGCCGCCGGCACGATCGCCGGGGTGATCTTCCGGCAGGTCTGGAAGGTGACCGCGGGCGACGGCGAGGCGCCGAGCGCCACCGACGAGGACCGCGGCTGGGGGGAGATCCTGGCCGCCGCGGCGTTGCAGGGGGCGATCTTCGCGGTCGTCCGGGCCGCCGTCGATCGCGGCGGCGCGATGGGCGTACGCCGGTTGACCGGCCGATGGCCCAACTGACCCGCAAGCGTTTCGGCCCCTTTCCCACCGTCGGCGGGGAAGGGGCCATTCGCATCGTCCCCCCGGCCCGCACAGTGGATCTGCCGCATCCGTCAGGTCACATGTCGGAGAAATTCGTCGGGTAGGCTGTGCAGAGTTTTTGCGTACGTGGTTTGCTGTTCCACGCTGTTGAGAGATGGCGTGGGTTGAGAGAAGTCTCCTTCCTTGGGGGGCCGCCTCAGGCGCCGCTGCTCGAAAACGGCCAACCGGCCGCACGGCGTGCTCGGCCGCCAGTTTTAGAAGGAGATACACATGGCGCAGGGAACCGTGAAGTGGTTCAACGCAGACAAGGGCTTCGGCTTCATCACCGTCGACGGCGGGGGTGCTGACGTTTTCGTCCACTTCTCGGCCATCCAGACCAGCGGCTACCGGACGCTGGAGGAGAACCAGCGGGTGGAGTTCGAGATCGCCCAGGGTCAGAAGGGTCCGCAGGCCGAGCAGGTCCGCCCCATCTGAGCAGTGCCGGCCGGCCGCGCCGGCCGGTGCGATCCGGCACCCGGATCGATGTGAAGCCCCGTATCCCCACCCCGGGATGCGGGGCTTTCCGCGTTCCCGGCGGCGTGGCTGCCGGACTCAGCCGCGCCGCCGGGCGCGCATCCCGTACCAGAGCGCCACGAGTCCGATCAGGACGATGACCGGGCCGATCACCGCCCAGATCCGTTGGTCGGTCAGCACGCTGCCGTTGACATAGCCCAGTCCCTGCACGGTCCAGACCGCACCGATCACCACGGCCAGCAGGCCGAGCGTGAGCCGAAGCCAGCCCCTCATCGAATCCCCCTCGGCTGCCGGCCGCCGGTCACCACCGGCCGTGCACCTGCGGCCGGATCAGCCCGTCGTAGGTCTCCCGCACCGCGGCCAGCTCCGCGTCGGTCAGCGGCGCCAGGTCGGCCGCGGCGGCGTTGCGCCGGGCCTGCTCGGCGTTACGGGCGCCGGGGATGACCACGGTGACCCCGGGCTGGTCGAGGATCCAGCGCAGCGCGAACTGGGCCATCGTCCGGCCGTCGCCGACCAGCGGGGTGAGGCGGCGCACGGCGGCCAGGCCGAGGTCGTAGTCCACGCCGGAGAAGGTCTCGCCGACGTCGAAGGACTCGCCGTGCCGGTTGAAGTTCCGGTGGTCGTCGGCGGGGAAGGTGGTGTGCTCGTCGTACCGGCCGGAGAGCAGGCCGCTGGCCAGCGGCACCCGGGCGATGATGCCGACCCCGGCCGCGGCGGCGGCGGGCAGCACCTGCTCCGCGGGCTTGTGCCGGACCGCGTTGAGGATGATCTGCACGCTGGCCACGCCCGGCCGGGCGATGGCGGTGAGCGCCTGGTCGCAGGTCTCCACGCTGACCCCGTACCCGACGATCCGTTCCTCTGCGACCAGGGTGTCCAGCGCGTCGAAGACCGCGTCGTCCTTGACGACCTCGGTCGGCGGGCAGTGCAACTGGACCACGTCCAGGGTGTCCACGCCGAGGTTGGCCCGGGACCGGTCGGTCCAGGCCCGGAAGTTGTCCAACGTGTACGCCTCCGGCGTCTGGGGCACCCGGCGGCCCATCTTGGTGGCGACGGTCAGCCCGTGCCCCGGCCGGCCCCGGAGGAACCGGCCGATGAGCTGCTCGCTGCGGCCGTCGCCGTAGACGTCGGCGGTGTCCAGGAAGGTGACCCCGGCGTCCACGGCGGCGGCCAGGACGTCCATCGCCGCGCTCTCGGTGACCTGGCCCCAGTCGGCGCCGAGCTGCCAGGCGCCGAGTCCCACGATGCCGACGTGCCGGCCGAGCCGGTCGAAGCTGCGCTGTTCCACCCGACCGAGCCTAGTGAGCCGCTTGCCGGGCCGCACGAGGGGTCGTACGGTAAACAAGACGGACGTACGGTTTGGGAGGCTGTGATGTGGGATCCGACCACCTATCTGCGCTACGGCGACGAACGGTCCCGGCCGTTCCACGACCTGGTGGCCCGGATCCCGGCCGAGCGGCCCCGGGCCGTGATCGACCTGGGCTGCGGACCCGGCACGCTCACCGCGACCCTGGCCGAGCGCTGGCCGGAGAGCCGGGTCGTCGGCCTGGACTCCTCCCCGGAGATGATCGACCGGGCCGCCGCCCTCGCCGGAGGGGTCGACTTCGCCGTCGGTGACGTCCGCGACTGGCGTCCGGCCGCCGACGTGGACGTGGTCGTCTCCAACGCGGTGCTCCAGTGGGTGCCCGGCCACCAGGAGCTGCTCAGCCGCTGGGCCCGCCAGCTGCCGGCCGGGGCGTGGCTGGCGATGCAGGTGCCCGGCAACTTCGACGCGCCGTCGCACCGGGCGCTGCGCGAGGTCGCCGGGCGGGACCGGTGGCGCGCCGAGCTGGGCCACCTGCTGCGCGAGACGCCCGTCGGCGACCCGGTGGACTACGCGGCGCTGCTGGTCGGTGCCGGCTGCGCGGTCGACGCCTGGGAGACTACCTACGTGCATCTGCTCCCGGCCGCCGCCGACGCGGACCATCCGGTGCTGAGCTGGATGGAGGGGACGGCGTTGCGCCCGGTCCGGGCCGCGCTGGACGCCGCCGGCTGGGCCGACTTCCGCGCCGCGCTGGCCGTGCGGCTCGCCGAGGCGTACCCGGTCCGGCAGGGTCAGGTGTACTTCCCGTTCCGCCGGATCTTCGTCGTCGCCCGCACCGGCGCCCGCGCAGAGGAGAAGCCGTGACCGACCTGCCCACCTTCATCGCCGGACTGCCCAAGGTGGAGCTGCACGTGCACCACGTCGGCTCCGCCTCGCCCCGGATCGTCGCCGAGCTGGCCGCCCGGCACGAGGGGCGCAGCCCGGTCCCGGCGGATCCGGAGCTGCTCGCCGACTACTTCGCGTTCCGCGACTTCGCCCACTTCATCGAGGTCTACCTGAGCGTCGTCGACCTGATCCGCGACCCGGAGGACGTCTGGATCCTCACCCACGAGGTGGCCCGGGAGCTGGCCCGCCAGCAGGTCCGGTACGCGGAGCTGACCGTCACGCCGTACTCGCACGTGCACCGGGGCATCCCCGCGCCGGCGTTCTGCGAGGCCATCGAGGACGCCCGTAAGCGCGCCGAGGCCGACTTCGGCATCGAGCTGCGCTGGTGCTTCGACATCCCCGGCGAGGCCGGCCTGCCCGCGGCCGAGCAGACCCTGCGGATCGCGTTGGAGCAGCGGCCGGACGGGCTGATCAGCTTCGGCCTGGGCGGCCCGGAGATCGGCGTGCCGCGGCCGCAGTTCAAGCCGTACTTCGACCAGGCCCGGGCGGCCGGGCTGCGCTCGGTGCCGCACGCCGGGGAGACCACGGGCCCGGAGACCGTCTGGGACGCGTTGCGCGAGCTGGGCGCGGAGCGGATCGGCCACGGCATCTCCGCCGTGCTCGACCCGCAGCTGCTGGCCGACCTCGCCGAGCGGCAGATCGCCCTGGAGGTCTGCCCCACCTCCAACGTCCGCACCCGCGCGGTGGCGACCATCGAGGAGCACCCGCTGCCGCAGCTCGTCGAGGCCGGCCTGCTGGTCACCGTCAACTCCGACGACCCGCCGATGTTCGGCACCACCCTCAACGACGAGTACGCGATGGCCGCCCGGCTGCTCGGCATCGGCCCGGAGGGGCTGGCCGGGCTGGCCCGCAACGCGGTCACCGCCTCGTTCCTGGAGCCGGGGGAGAAGTCGCGGATCAGCGCCGAGATCGACGCCCACCTGGCGGCCGAGACCCGCTGAGCCGGCGGGTCGAGCGGGGAGTGGCGCGCGGCGGGAGTGAGGTGTGGGGGGACCAACTCCCGCCACGCGCACCGCCTCCACCGACCGGATGGGTGTTACGGGGCGTTCCGGCCGACGGATTTGAACTGATGGGTTCGGCACTGATCCTGTCAGCCCAGGACGGCCGCGTCGCCGTCGTTAACCCGGATCTAAGGAAGACTTGCGCCGGCGCACAGCCGCCGGTGGGGATCGATCGCCGTCAGGAGCGCTGCCGGGGCCAGCGACGGCCGGTCTTCTGCTCCCGGGCCATCCGCCCGACCAGGCCGAACCGGCTGACCTGTCGGGGCGTCGCCTCCGGATCGGACAGCAGCATCACCACGCTGGCGCCGCCCAGCCCGGCCCGGTCGATGCTCACGGACCCGTTGGCCTGCAGCGCCACCCGCTTGGCGATGTCCAGCCCCAGCCCGGTCGAGCCCTGGTCGCTGGCGCCCCGGCGCAGCGCCCGATCCGGGTTGGCGATGCCCGGCCCGGCGTCGTCGATGCGGATCGCCACGTACCCGTCCCGCCGGCTCACCGCAACCTCGAAGGCGGTGCCCTGCGGGGTGTAGCGGAAGACGTTGCCGATCACCGCGTCGAGCGCGGCGGCCAGCTCGGCGCGGGGCACCGGCGCGGGAATCCGCAGCTGCGCCCCGATGACCCGGTGCGGGCGGTTCTGGTCGCCGGCGAGGGCGGACCAGAACACCATCCGGTCGCGGACCACCTCGCTCACGTCGCACATCGCCGGGCCGGTCTCCTGGGTGACCGCCTTGCGGGTGGTCTTGATCAGCTCGTCGACCTCGCCCTCGAGGGTGACGATGGCCTGCCGGATCCGCCGGATACCACGCCGGCGGTCCAGCTCCGCCTCGCTGAACGCGCCTACGCTGGTGTCGTCGGACTCCAGTGCCTCGGCGTCCAGCCGCAGCGCGGTCAGCGGGGTGCGCAGCCGGTGGGAGAGGTCCGCGACCAGTTCCCGCTCGTCGGCGCGCAACGCCACGAGTCGGCCCGCCATCCGGTTGACCGCGTGACCCGCCTCGGCCAGCTCCCGGGGGCCGCTCGGCTCGACGCGTACGCCGAGGTCGCCGTCGCCGATCGCCAGGGCGGCCTTGACCAGCTCGCCGGTCGCGTCCACCGTGCGGGCGGCGACCCGGTCGACCACGATGACCGCGGCGCCGACCAGGGCCACCGCCACCGCGAGCAGCAGCAGCCACCGACCGCGGGCCCCCTCCTCGAGCACGGACTCCGGGACGAAGACCTCCACCACGGCGACCTTGTCGCCGAGCACCACGGGATCCAGCCGGAGCACGCCGCCGGGCACGTCGATGACCAGCGAGCGACGCTCGGCGCCGGCGCGGGCCAGCGCCGCCGGGTCGGCCCGGCCCGCGGACTCGTCACCACCGAGCCCGTGTACGACCGGGCGGGTCGCCGGGTCGCCACCGCTGGCCGCCACGGCCCGCTGGACGACCGCCGGGTCGGTGCTGACGGCGAGGGCGCCGGTGACCAGGGCGCTGCGGCGGGCGGCGTCGGCGAGCTTCTCCGCGCGCCCCTGGTCGTGCAGGCTGATCCCGAGCGGGACGAGGAAAGCGAGCGCGACGAGGCTGCACATGCCGGCCGTGAGCCAGGCCAGCGCCGGCCTCAGTCCGGTGCCACCAGCCGGAAGCCCACCCCCCGCACGGTGCGCAGGTAGCGCGGCTTCGCCGCGGACTCGCCCATTTTGCGACGCAGCCAGTAAAGATGAACGTCGATGGTCTGGTCCTCGCCGACCGATGGCTGCCGCCATACCTCCTCCAAGAGTTCCCGCCGGGACACTACCCGGCCGGGACGTGCGGCGAGATACGCCAGCAGGTCGAATTCCTTGCGGGTCAGCGCCAGCGGCTCCCCGTCGAGCACCGCGCTGCGCTCACCCACGTCCACCCGCAGGCCACCGACGCTGTGCACGGCGGGCTGAGCCGTACGGCTGGCCCGGCCGGCCCGGCGCAGCACGCTGGTGATCCGGGCGTCCAGGTGGGCGCCGGTGAACGGCTTGACCATGTAGTCGTCGGCGCCGGCCCGCAGCAGCCGGACCACCGACTGCTCGTCGTCCCGGGCGGTGGCGATGATGATCGGCACGTCGGTGATCCCGCGCAGCATCCGCAGGGCATCCGAGCCGTCCAGGTCGGGCAGGCCGAGGTCGAGTACGACCAGATCGGGGGTCTCGGCGGCGACCCGGCGCAGCGCGTCCAACGCCGTACCGACGGCGTGCACGGCGTGCCCCCGGTCGGTGAGGGAACGGAGGATCGCGCCGCGGACGACGTGATCGTCTTCGACCAGGATGACGGTTGCCACGTCAAGACCGTACTTGGCGTGGCAAGTCGATCGCGTTGCGGCACTCCCGCGAACCGGGCAAGCTGGGACGACCATGCCGTTCACCCTCTTCCCCGACACCCGGCTGGCGCTCGCCCGGGACGCCCTGGCCGGCCTCTCCGTCGGCGACGCCCTCGGTTCGCAGTTCTTCGTGCCTGGCCGGCACCCCGCGGATCTGGCCGCCGGACGACTGCCGCGACCGCCCTGGCCATGGACCGACGACACCGAGATGGCCTGCTCGGTGGTGGCCGCGCTGGCCGGCAAGGGGGAGATCGAGCGGGACCGGCTGGCGCTGGACTTCGCCGAGCGCTGCGAGCCCTACCGCGGGTACGGGCCGGGCGCCGTGACCGTTCTGCGGCTGATCCGGACCGGGACGCCGTGGCCGGTGGCCGCCGCGTCCGCGTTCGACGGGCAGGGTTCCTGCGGCAACGGGGCGGCGATGCGGGTCGGGCCGCTGGGCGCCTGGTACGCCGACTCGACCCGCCGGGCCGCCGACCAGGCGCGGGCCTCGGCCGAGGTGACCCACGCCCACCCGGAGGGGATCGCCGGCGCGGTCGCGGTGGCGGTGGCCGCCTCGCTCGCCGCCCGGGCCCGCCTGGACGGCGACCGACCGACGCCGGCCCGGCTGCTCGCCGCGGTCGCGGCGGCGCTCGACCCGGCCGGCGAGGTGCATCGGGGCGTACGGCGGGCGGCCACGCTGCTGGGCCGGCCGGCGGCGGAGGTCGCCGACGATCTCGGCAACGGCTCCCGGGTCACCGCCCAGGACACCGTCCCGTTCACCCTCTGGGTGGCCGCCACCCACCTCGCCGACTACCCGGCGGCGATCCGGGTGTGTGTCGAGTCCGGCGGGGACGTCGACACCACCAGCGCGATCGTCGGATCGGTGGTCGCCGCGCATACCGGCGTCGGCACGCCCGGCGGCGTGCCGGACGGCTGGCTGGCCGCCCGCGAGCCACTGCCGGACTGGGTGGCCTGACCTCCGGACGGGCCCTCCGCCACGACGACCGCCCGGCTGACCAGCGGCCGCAGCGGCGGGGCGGCCTGACTCCGCCCGTCAGCCCGTCCCCTGACCAGGACCTCCTTCGCTCGCTTTGCTCTGCTGCCCCGATGGCAACACCGGGAGCGCTGCCATGTTGCGTGGGCTGCAGCAGAGCAAAGCGGGGAGACGACTCCCTGTCGGGCAGCAGCCGACGGGCCGGTCGTCATCGCCGGGGCTGGCCCGGCTCGGCCGTCGCGGCCGCGGCCGGCACCACTGCTGGCGCCCCACTGCCGCCGAGGTCCTCGTTCTCCTCGGGCGCGAAGGCCATCCCGCCCCGTCGCCACCGGCTGAGCAGCCAGCCGATCGCCGCGCCGCCGCCGAGCCCGGCGAGCAGCCCGGCGCCCAGCAGGAGGTCCGCGTTCGGGGTGTCCGGGTCGTCGGCGGCCGGGGGAGCGGCCGGGGCCTCAACGGCCGCGCCTGCCGGCGAGTCGCCGGTGCCGCCATGGCCGGTGTGCCCGGCCAGGTCGGAGCCCGGCGCCGGGGGCAGCAGGGTGAGCGCCGGGGCGGGGTGCGCGCCACCGGCCGGGTCGGCCCAGCGCACCACCGTGCCGTCCGAGTACCGCTGCACGACCCGGAAGGAGAGGCGCTCGGTCCACGGCATCGGGCCCATGGCGAGGGCGAGCCGGGCCGGGCCCGCTTGCGCGCCGGGGGCCCGGGTCCAGACGACCGCGTCGGTGACCCTGTCCACCCCGGCGGCATGCATGCCGGCCACCGGCTGGTCGAGCGTGCGGGTGGTGATCCGGGGCGCCCAGCCGGGCACCGACATGGGGTAGACCTCCCCGACCGGGGCGTCGGCGGGCAGGGTGATCTCGATCCGGTCGGTCCGGGCGCCGGGCCGCTCCTCGGGCAGCACGAAGGTCACCTCCACCGCGTCGCCCTGGTGGACCTGCCCCGGGGCGGTCGTCACCGTCACCTCGGTCGCCCGGGCGGCGGCGGGCCAGCCCAGCACACTGGCGACGACGGCGGCCAGCAGAGTCGCCGTCCGGACCCGGCCGCGACGGGTCATCGTCATGATCGTCCCCATCCGTCTCCAGGCGGCCGGCACTCGTTCCGGCCGCACCCGGTAGTTCGGCCGGGCGGGCGGAAAGGTTCAACGGTCGTCCAACTCGGGCCGGATGCCGCGAACTGGGACGCCGGCGGCGTCGCCGACGGTGCGGAAAGGGCGACCGATAGCATCGCAGGAGCCGGTACCCGGCACATTCGATCCCCATCGACGACAGGAGCCATCGTGTCCGCACCCCGTACCCCCGTCGTGGCCGACCCCGTCGTCGTCGCCGCCGGGACGACGGCGGCCGACGCGGTGGCCGCAGCCGGGCTGCCCGCCACGGGCCCGAAGGCGATCGTCGTGGTCCGCGACCCGCAGGGCGTGCTGCGCGACCTGGACTGGAAGCCGGCCGAGGAGACCACCGTCGAGCCGGTGAGCATCGACTCGCCGGACGGGCTCAACGTGCTGCGCCACTCCACCGCGCACGTGCTCGCCCAGGCGGTGCAGGACGTCTTCCCGGAGGCGAAGCTCGGCATCGGCCCGCCCATCGAGAACGGCTTCTACTACGACTTCGCCGTCGACAAGCCGTTCCAGCCGGACGACCTCGGCAAGCTTGAGAAGCGGATGCAGGAGATCGTCAAGTCCGGCCAGCGGTTCCGGCGGCGCCGCTTCAAGAACCTGGACGAGGCGCGGGGCGAACTGGCCAACGAGCCGTTCAAGCTGGAGCTGATCGAGGTCAAGGGGGAGGGGCTGGACTCCTCCGAGGTGATGGAGGTGGGCGGCGGCGAGCTGACCATCTACGACAACCTCGCCGCGAACGAGGACAAGGTCTGCTGGTCGGACCTGTGCCGTGGCCCGCACCTGCCGAACACCCGGCTGATCGGCGCGTTCAAGCTGATGCGCTCGGCCGCCGCGTACTGGCGGGGCTCGGAGAAGAACCCGCAGCTCCAGCGGGTGTACGGCACGGCCTGGCCGACCCGGGACGAGCTCAAGGCGTACCTGAAGCTGCTGGAGGAGGCCGCCCGGCGCGACCACCGCAAGCTCGGCGCGGACCTCGACCTGTTCAGCTTCCCCGACGAGATCGGCTCGGGCCTGGCGGTCTTTCACCCCAAGGGTGGGGTGCTCAAGCGGGTGATGGAGGACTACGTCCGGGTCCGCCACATCGAAGAGGGCTTCGAGTACGTTGGGACGCCGCACATCTCCAAGGAAGGGCTCTTCCACACCTCGGGGCACCTGCCCTACTACAAGGACACGATGTTCCCGCCGATGGAGATGGAGGGCAGCGACTACTACCTCAAGGCGATGAACTGCCCGATGCACAACCTGATCTACCGGTCGCGCGGGCGGTCCTACCGTGAGCTGCCGATGCGGCTGTTCGAGTTCGGTTCGGTCTACCGGTACGAGAAGTCGGGCGTCATCCACGGGCTGACCCGGGTGCGTGGCTTCACCCAGGACGACTCGCACTCCTACTGCACCCAGGAGCAGGCGCCGGCCGAGATCAAGCACCTGCTGGGCTTCGTGCTCGGCCTGCTCAAGGACTTCGGCATCGACGACTTCTACCTGGAGTTGTCGACCCGGGACGACTCCCGGCCGGACAAGTTCGTCGGCACGGACGAGGACTGGGCCACGGCGACCGCGGTGCTCGAGCAGTGCGCCCGGGAGACCGGGCTCGACCTGGTGCCCGACCCGGGCGGCGCGGCCTTCTACGGCCCGAAGATCTCCGTGCAGGCCAAGGACGCCATCGGCCGGACCTGGCAGATGTCGACCATCCAGTACGACTTCAACCAGCCGAAGGGCTTCGGGCTGGAGTACCAGGCGGCGGACGGCACCCGGCAGCAGCCGGTCATGATCCACTGCGCCAAGTTCGGGTCGATCGAGCGCTTCATCGGCGTGCTCACCGAGCACTACGCGGGCGCGTTCCCGGCCTGGCTGGCCCCGGTGCAGGTGGTTGGCATCCCGATCCGCGACGAGCACGCGGCGTACCTGGCCGAGTTCGTCGCCGCCCTGCGCGCCGAAGGTATCCGGGCCGAGGTGGACACCGGTGACGACCGGATGCAGAAGAAGATCCGGACCGCGCAGCAGCAGAAGATCCCGTTCATGGTGATCGCCGGTGACGACGACGTGGCCGCCGAGACGGTCTCGTTCCGCTACCGGGACGGCTCGCAGCGCAACGGGGTGCCGATTCCCGACGCGGTCGCCCACGTGCTGGACGTGGTGAACTCCCGCACGAACTCGGGCCCGTCCGCCGCCGACAGCTGATCGACCCGGTTCGCCGCGAATGGCGGTGTCCCTGGCCCGGGGCACCGCCATTCGCCGCAACCCACCCCGGACCATAGGATCGGCGGTGTGACTGGGGCGGCGCGGCACTCTGAGCACGGCATCGACGACGGTCTGGCGGACGGGCTGGAACGGCTCTGGACGCCACACCGGATGACGTACATCTCGGGCGAGGACCGGCCCGAGGATGGCTACGAGAGGCCGACCGGCTGCCCGTTCTGCCTGGCCCCGGGGCTGCCGCCGGACGAGAGCCTGGTCGTCGCCCGGGGCCAGCACGTCTTCGCGGTGCTCAACCTCTACCCGTACAACCCGGGGCACCTGCTGGTCTGCCCGTACCGGCACGTCGCGGACTACACTCAGCTGGACGTGCCGGAGACGGCCGAGCTGGCGTCGTTCACCCAGGACGCGATGCGGGTGGTCCGGCAGGTCTCCAACGCGCACGGCTTCAACCTCGGGATGAACCAGGGCGGCGTGGCCGGCGCCGGCATCGCCGCGCACCTGCACCAGCACGTGGTGCCGCGCTGGGGCGGGGACGCCAACTTCATGCCGGTGATCGGCCGGACGAAGGTCCTGCCGCAACTGCTCGCCGACACCCGCGACCTGCTTGCCAAGGCCTGGCCGGCCTGACCCGGCCCCCGCCGGTGGACCGCTCTACGATCTTGCGCATGGCTCTGCTGCACCGCGCGGAACTGCGCCCCTCGAAGCTCGACCTGCTCACCGCCTGGCTGCCCGGCCGCCCCTGGTTCGCCGGGACGGCGGGCGCGGACGTCACCCGGGTGGCGACGTTCCGCTTCGACGACCCGGCCGGCGAGGTCGGGATCGAGACGCTGCTCGTCCGCGCCGGCGACGGGCCGGTCCTGCAGGTGCCGCTCACCTACCGGGGTGGGCCGCTGGCCGGTGCCGACCGCTGGCTGGTCGGCACCACCGAGCACTCCGTGCTGGGCCCGCGCTGGGTGTACGACGCCTGCGCCGACCCGGTGTACACGCCCGCCCTCGCCGCCGCCGTGCTGGCCGGTGCCGGGCCGGCCGAGGAGTACTTCGAGGTGGACGGCCGGCGGGACGTCCGCCCGCCCAACATGACGATCACCGGTAGCCACCCCGGCGGCGAGCCGCCGGCCGTCGGCGTACCCGGGGAGGTGGTCGACGGCAACCCGACGCTGATCCGGACCGACCAGGTCGAGCTGGCCGTCGTCCGGCAGCCGGCCGGCGCCGAGGCGCCGTCCGACGCCTGGCTGGCCGGCGCCTGGCCGGGACAGGCCACCCCGCTGCTGCTGGCGTACGCCGTGGCCCGCTGACCGGGGGCGTCGGCCGCGAGGGGTCGTCCCGGAACGCCCGGCGACGATGCCGCCCGCGGCCGCCGGGAAGGTGACAGGATGCGGCGATGGCAGTCAGCACGCGGCCGTTGGGCCGCAGCGGCATCGAGGTCAGCGCGCTCGGCATGGGGTGCTGGGCGATCGGCGGCCCGTGGGCGGAGGGCGCCCGGCCGCTGGGCTGGGGCGCGGTGGACGACGCGGAGTCGGTCCGGGCGGTCCGGCGCGCGCTCGACCTCGGCGTGACCCTCTTCGACACCGCGGACACGTACGGGGCGGGGCACGGCGAGCGGGTCCTCGGCCGGGCGCTCGCCGGCCGCCGCGACGAGGCGGTGCTCGCCACCAAGTGGGGCTACACCTTCGACGAGGCGACCCGGCAGGCCACCGGGGAGGACGCCTCCCCGGCGTACCTGCGGCGCGCGGTCACCGACTCGCTGCGTCGGCTGGACACCGACCGGATCGACCTCTACCAGCTGCACCTCGGTGACCTGCCGGTGCCCCGGGCCGAGGCGCTGATCGGGACCCTGGAGGACCTGGTCGCCGACGGCCACGTCCGGGCGTACGCTGGAGCACCGACCGGGCCGACCGAGCTGCGGCCTTCGCCCAGGTGGCGCCGCACGCCACCGCCGTGCAGCACGGCCTGTCGGTGCTCCGCGACGCCCCGGCCATGCTGGCCGCCTGCGACAAGCACGATCTGGCCAGCATCGCCCGGGGGCCGCTCGGCATGGGGCTGCTGACCGGCAAGTACACCACCGACTCGACGCTGCCCCGGGACGACGTGCGGGGGACCGCTCCGACCTGGCTCGAGTGGTTCCGCAGCGGCCGGCCGGCGCCGGAGTGGCTGCGCCGGGTGGCCGCGGTCCGCGGCGCGCTCACCGCCGACGGCCGGACCCTCGCGCAGGGGGCGCTGGGCTGGATCTGGGCGCGCAGCGGCCGGAGCGTCCCGATCCCCGGCGCGCGGACGGTTGCCCAGGTCGAGGAGAACGCCGCCGCGCTGCGCCGGGGCCCGCTCGCCCCCGACCAGTTCGCCGAGGTGGAACGCCAGCTCGCCGCCCTGCGTACGGCGGCCCTCCGCGACGCCGACCGCCCCCACTGGCCGATGCCCCCCGTCCCCGCCGCCCGCCCCTGACCCCCGCCCTCCGGGACCACGCCCCACGCGCCGCCCCCACCTCACCGCCCGCCTGTGGGCACAATTCACGGAATGCGTGGCCGCCCGCGCCAGCGAGGCCACTCTCTCCGTGAATTCGCACCGACCGCGCGGCCAGGGGTTGGCGAGCGGAGGGCGTGAGTGCGTCAGGTGCGGGCGGCGTGTTCCTTGCGGACCTGCTCGGCGAGGTGCGGGGGCATCGGGTCGTAGCGGGCGAACTCGCGGCGGAAGGTGCCGGTGCCGGCGGTCATCGAGCGCAGCTCGACCGCGTACCGCAGCAGCTCGGTGGCGGGGACCTCGGCGCGAACCAGGGTGCGCCCCTCGGCGTCCGGGTCCGGCTCGGTGCCGAGCACCCGGCCGCGCCGGCCGGAGAGATCGCCCATCACCGCGCCCACCGAGGAGTCGGGCACCCGGATGGTCACCTCGTCCACCGGCTCCAGCAGCGTCGGCTGCCCCTTGTCGGCGGCGTCCCGCAGCGCGAGGGCCCCGGCGGTCTGGAAGGCCGCGTCCGAGGAGTCGACGCTGTGCGCCTTGCCGTCGAAGAGGGTCACCCGCAGGTCCACCACCGGGTGGCCGGCGACCAGGCCGCGCTCCATCTGGGCCCGGACGCCCTTCTCCACCGACGGGATGTAGTTGTGCGGGACCGCACCGCCCACCACCTTGTCGACGAACTCGAAGCCGGCGCCGCGCGGCAGCGGCTCCACCGCGATGTCGCAGACGGCGTACTGGCCGTGGCCGCCGGACTGCTTGACGTGTCGTCCGTGCCCCTTGGTGCCGACGGTCAGCGTCTCGCGCAGCGCCACCCGTACCGGCTCGGTCTCCAGCTCGACGCCGCCGCTGCGCAGCCGGTCGAGTACCACGTCGGCGTGCGCCTCGCCCATGCACCAGAGCACCAGCTGGTGGGTCTCCGGGTTGCGCTCCAGCCGCAGCGTCGGGTCGCCGGCGACCAGCCGGGCCAGGTTGCGGGCCAGCGCGTCCTCGTCGGCCCGGCTCTTCGCCACGATCGCCACCGGCAGCAGCGGCTCGGGCATCTCCCATGGCGCGATGAGCAGCGGCTCCTCCTTGGCGGAGATGGTGTCGCCGGTCTCCGCGCTGCCCGACTTGGTGATCGCGCAGAGGTCGCCCGCGATGCAGGCGCTGACCTCGCGCAGCGTCGCGCCCAGGGGACTGTAGATGTGTCCGACCCGTTCGTCGGCGTCGTGGTCCGGGTGCCCGCGCTCGGCCATGCCGTGCCCGGAGACGTGCACCGTCTGGTCGGGGCGGAGCGTGCCGGAGAAGACCCGGACCAGGGAGACCCGCCCGACGTGTCGGTCGACCGTCGTCTTCACCACCTCGGCGACAAGCGGGCCGTCGGGGTCGCAGCTCAGCGGCGGCCGAGGCGAGCCGTCCAACCCGGTCACCGCGGGCAGTTCGTGCTCCAGCGGCGACGGGGAGGCGGCGACCAGGCCGTCCAGCAGCACGTCCAGCCCGACGCCGGTCTCCGCGCAGACCGGCACCACCGGGTAGAAGTGGCCCCGGGCGACGGCCTTCTCCAGGTCGGTGATCAGCACCTGGGTGTCGATCTCCTCGCCGCCGAGGTAGCGGTCCATCAGGGTCTCGTCCTCGCTCTCGGCGATGATCCCCTCGATCAGCTCGTTGCGCGCCTCCTGGATGGCCGGCAGGTGCTCCGGGTCCGGTTCGCGCACCGTCGCGGGCAGCCCGTTGGAGTAGTCGAAGACCCGTCGGGTGATCAGCCCCATCAGGCCGACGACCGTCACGCCGTCGTCGCCGAGCATCGGCAGGTAGAGCGGGAGCACGTTGTCACCGAAGACCCGCTGGCAGAGCGCCACCGCCTCGTCGAAGTCGGCGCGGGGGTGGTCCAGCCGGGACACCGCGACGGCCCGCGGCATGCCGACGGCGGCGCACTCCTCCCAGAGAGCGGCGGTGGCGGCGTCCATCCCGTCGGTCGCGGAGACCACGAAGAGCGCCGCGTCGGCGGCCCGCAGGCCGGCGCGCAGTTCGCCGACGAAGTCGCCGTAACCGGGGGTGTCCAGGAGGTTGACCTTGACGTCCTGGTGCATCAGCGGCGCGCAGGCCAGACTCACCGAGCGCTGCTGGCGCACCGCCGCGGGGTCGTGGTCGCTGACCGTGGTGCCGTCGGTGACGTTGCCGGCCCGGCCGATCGTGCCGCTGGTCGCGAGCAGCGCCTCCACCAGCGTCGTCTTGCCCGCTCCGGAGTGCCCGACGAGCACCACGTTGCGAACCCTGCCGGGCTCGGTCACCACCGGCGCGGCGCCGGTGACACCCTTCTCCTGATTTTTCTGCGCCATGGCGGCGCACCTCCCTCAGCCGGTGGTGGTGGCGACCGCCGCGCGCGACGGGGAAGCGGGCCCGAGCTGGTGCCGCGGCGATATCCTCCGGTGGTCTCCTGGACGACGGGTACTCAATGGGCGGGTCGGTGAGCTGGCTCACCTCCCCGCTCGATCTCACACCCGTTGCCGACCCGGCACAAGCCTCCTCCGGGCGGGTCGCCCGACCGGCGGTATCGCCGGCCGCTGCCGGCCGTTATCGTGGGACCGCCATGGCGAAGATCTTCCAAGTGACGGCCCGCGCGGGGATGACCCGTGTCGTCGAGCCGGTCGCGCGCGGTCTGCTCCGCGCGGGCGTATCCCCCAACGCGGTCACCGTGACCGGCACCCTCGGCGTGCTCGTCGGCGCGCTCGGCTTCGGCGCCCGCGGCGACCTGGTCGCCGGCGCCCTGATCGTCACGGTCTTCGCGCTCACCGACCTGCTCGACGGGACGATGGCCCGGATGAGTGGCGGCTCCACCCGGTTCGGCGCCTTCCTGGATTCCAGCATGGACCGGATCGCCGACAGCGCGGTCTTCGGCGCGGTCGCGTACTGGCTCGCCACCGAGGGCAACCACGCCGGGGTGGCCGCGGCGCTGCTCTGCCTGGCCGCCGGTGCGCTGGTCTCCTACGTCAAGGCCCGCGCCGAGGGGCTGGGCATGAGCGGCAACGTGGGCATCGCGGAACGCACCGAGCGGCTGCTGATCGTCGGGGTGGGTGGCCTGCTCACCGGCCTCGGCGTCGACCTCGCCCTGCCGATCGCGCTCTGGCTGCTCGCCGCCGTCTCGATCTTCACGGTCGGGCAGCGCATGGCGCACGTGTACCGGCAGGCCCAGGTCGGCCGGGAGTGAACCTCACGGAGCTCGGCTTCGTCGCCGGCTGGCGCCTGGTCCGCGCGCTGCCCCGGCCCGTGGTGGCCGCGGCCTTCCGGGCGGGCGCGGACCGCGCCCACCGCAAGGGCGGCCAGGGTACGGCCCGACTGCGCGCCAACCTGCGCCGGGTGGTCGGCCCCGAGCTGCCCGAGGCCGAGCTGGACGCGCTGGTCAAGTGCGGCCTGCGCTCGTACGCCCGGTACTGGATGGAGGCGTTCCGGCTGCCCACGCTGAGCCGCCAGCAGATCCTCGCCAGCTTTCGGCTCGACGGGGTGGAGAAGCTCGCCGCCGACGTGGAATCCGGCCGAGGCGCCGTGGTTGCGCTCCCGCACGCCGGTAACTGGGACGCCGCCGGGGCCTGGGTGGCGGCCAGCGGCTGGCCGATCACCACCGTCGCGGAGCGGCTGAAGCCGGAGGGCGTGTACGAACGGTTCCTCGCGTTCCGGCAGGGCCTCGGCATGGAGATCCTGCCCACCCACGGCGGCGACCGGCCGACGTTCGATGTGCTGCTGGACCGGCTCAGGGCCGGCGCGGTGGTGCCGCTGCTCGCCGACCGGGACCTCTCCGCCCGGGGCGTGGAGGTCGAGTTCTTCGGCGCGCGGACCCGGATGCCGGCCGGGCCGGCCCTGCTCGCGCTGCGCACCGGCGCGCCGCTCTACGTCGCCTCGATGTGGTACGAGCTGGACGTGGCCCGCGCCTCGCTCGAGGGGCCGCTGGAGCTGCCCGGCCCGGACAGCGGGCCGCTGGACCAGCGGGTCCGGGTGCTGACCCAGCGGATTGCCGACGGTCTGGCGGCGGGCATCGCCCGGCATCCGGAAGACTGGCACATGTTGCAGCGGATGTGGCTGGACCAGCGCGGCGCCGCCGACGGCGGGTCCCCCTCGGTGCAGCCCCCGGCCACCACCGGATCGGTCTGAGGGAGAGGGCGCGCCAATGCGGATCGGCATCGTGTGCCCTTACTCCTTCGACGTCCCGGGCGGGGTGCAGAACCACGTCATAGACCTGGCCGAGGCGTTGATCGGGCTGGGGCACGAGGTGAGCGTGCTGGCTCCGGCCGACGAGGACTCGCCGCTGCCGTCGTACGTGGTGCCGGCCGGTCGGGCCGTGCCGCTGCCGTACAACGGCTCGGTGGCCCGGATCGCGTTCGGGCCGGTCTCCACCGCCCGGGTGCGGCGCTGGATCACCCGCGGTGACTTCGACGTGCTGCACGTGCACGAGCCGCTGACGCTGAGCCTGTCGATGCTCGCCGTGCTCTCCGCCCGCGGCCCGGTGGTGGCCACCTTCCACACCGCGATCACCCGTTCCCGCGTGCTCGCCGCCGCGCAGGGCGTGCTGCAGATCGTGCTGGAGCGGATCACCGCCCGGATCGCGGTCAGTGCCCTCGCGCGAAAGGTGCAGGTCGAGCACATGGACGGCGGCGCGGTGGAGATCCCGAACGGGGTGACCGTGGCGAAGTTCGCGGGGGTCGAGCCGCTGCCCGGCTGGCCGGGGGAGTGCGGCTCGGGCACCGGCGGCACGATCGGCTTCCTCGGCCGGTTCACCGAGGCCCGCAAGGGCTTCCCGATCCTCCGCGACGCCTTCGTCGAGCTGGCCCGGCAGCGCCCTGGCCTGCGGCTGCTGGTGGCCGGCCCGGGCGACCCGGACGAGCTGTTCGACCGGTTCCCGGCCGAGCTGCGCGACCGGGTCACCTTCCTCGGCCTGGTCTCCGAGGAGGACAAGGCGCGCATGCTGCGCAGCGTGCACCTTTACGTCGCACCGAACACCGGCGGGGAATCATTCGGGATGATCCTCACCGAGGCCCTGGCCGCCGGCACCACCGTCGTCGCCAGCGACCTGGACGCGTTCCGCCGGGTGCTCGACGGCGGGCGGGCCGGCCGGCTCTTCCCGACCGGCGACCCGGTAGCCCTGCGTACCGCCCTGGCCGAGCTGCTCGATGACCCCGAGCAGCGGGCCACCCTGACCGCCTGCGGCGATCAGGTGGTGGCGAATTTCGACTGGCCCGTGGTTGCCCGCCGCGTTCTGGAGGTATACGCAGCGGCGATCGAGGCCACCGACGGTCGGGTCATCGACCAGGAATGGGTGGGTCTGGACTGATCGGCGTGGCCGGTGGGGCGGGTGTGACGAGCGCGTCGCCCCGGACCGCGCCCGGACGGGTGGGAACGGAGCAGCACTACGATGCCGGGCATGTGGTGGGTGGTGGGCGCGGTCCTGGTCGTCGGGCTGGTCGCGGCGTACCTGATCTGGACGGCCGGCCGGGTGGAGCGGTTGCAGACCCGGGCCGAGTCGGCGGCCCGGGCGCTCGACGCCCACCTGCTGCGCCGCGCGGCGGCCGCGGCGGTCCTGGCCGAGCAGCGTTACGGCGTGGAGCTGTACGCAGCCGCGCGGATCGCCCTGGACGCTGTGCCGGAGGAGCGTGAGGCGGCCGAGAACGACCTCACCCGGCAGCTGCGCAGCGTCGAGCTGGACCCGGCCGACCCGGCTTACGAGGCGGTGATCGCGGCCAGCCGGCGGCTCGCGCTGGCCCGGCAGGTGCACACCGACCTGGTCCGGGACGCCCGCGCGGCCCGCGGTCGCCCTCTGGTGCGGCTGTTCCGGATGGGACGCCAGCACGAGTGGCCGCGCTACTTCGACATCGACGACCCCACCCTGGCCGCCCCCGCGGACGTCACCACCGGCTGAGCGCCGCGGCCCCGTTCCGCCGCGCTCACCGGCCCTGGTCCGCCGTGATGCGGGCCACAGGGCAGGCCACCGTGGGTCTGATTGGCTGTCGGACCGGCGTTGGCCCCGTCGTAGCATTTTTTGCAGCCACCCTCCGAGCACGCCCCAAGGAGCGATGACCCGTGTCCGAATCCACCTCCCCGAACGCCAACGCCGCGCCCGTCGTCGGCACCGCCCGCGTCAAGCGGGGCATGGCCGAGATGCTCAAGGGCGGTGTGATCATGGACGTGGTCACCCCCGAGCAGGCCAAGATCGCCGAGGACGCCGGCGCCGTCGCCGTCATGGCGCTGGAGCGGGTGCCCGCCGACATCCGCGCCCAGGGCGGCGTGTCCCGGATGAGCGACCCCGACATGATCGACGGCATCATCAACGCCGTCTCCATCCCGGTGATGGCCAAGGCCCGGATCGGCCACTTCGTCGAGGCGCAGATCCTCCAGTCGCTCGGCGTCGACTACATCGACGAGTCCGAGGTGCTGACCCCGGCCGACTACGAGAACCACATCGACAAGTGGGCCTTCACCGTCCCGTTCGTCTGCGGCGCGACCAACCTGGGCGAGGCGCTGCGCCGGATCACCGAGGGCGCGGCCATGATCCGTTCGAAGGGTGAGGCGGGCACGGGTGACGTCTCGAACGCCACCACCCACATGCGCAAGATCCGTAAGGAGATCCGCCGGCTGCAGTCGCTGCCGGAGGACGAGCTGTACGTGGCCGCAAAGGAGCTGCAGGCGCCGTACGAGCTGGTGAAGGAGGTCGCCCAGACCGGCAAGCTGCCGGTGGTGCTCTTCACCGCGGGTGGCATCGCCACCCCCGCCGACGCTGCCATGATGATGCAGCTCGGCGCCGAGGGCGTCTTCGTCGGTTCCGGCATCTTCAAGTCGGGCAACCCGGCTCAGCGGGCCGCCGCGATCGTCAAGGCCACCACCTTCCACGACGACCCGGACGTGCTGGCCAAGGTCTCCCGCGGCCTGGGCGAGGCGATGGTCGGCATCAACGTCGACGAGATCCCGCAGCCGCACCGCCTGGCCGAGCGGGGTTGGTGACGCGAAAGGAAGGGCCCCCTGTTTACGCCTCCGGTAGAGCAGGGGTCCCCTCCTAACACTCCACGAGAGGAGCGAACGTGACACCCGTCATCGGGGTGCTCGCGCTGCAGGGCGACGTCCGCGAGCACGTCGCGGCCCTGGCCGCGGCGGGCGCGGACGCCCGTCCGGTACGACGTCCCACCGAGCTGGACGCCGTGGACGGGCTGGTGATCCCGGGCGGCGAGTCGACCACGATCAGCAAGCTCGCGGACATCTTCGAGATGCGTGAGCCGATCGACAAGCGGATCGCCGGCGGGATGCCGGTCTACGGGTCCTGCGCAGGGATGATCATGCTGGCGTCCGAGGTCCTGGACGGCCGTCCCGACCAGCGCGGCTTCGCCGGCATCGAGATGACGGTGCGGCGCAACGCGTTCGGCCGGCAGGTCGACTCGTTCGAGGCGCCGGTGGAGATCGCCGGCGTCGAGGGCGAGCCGTTCCACGCGGTGTTCATCCGGGCGCCGTGGGTGGAGCGGGTCGGGGACGGCGTGGAGGTGCTGGGCCGGGTCACCGAGGGGCCGTCGGCCGACCGGATCGTCGCGGTCCGGCAAAGCAACCTGCTGGCCACCTCGTTCCACCCGGAGCTCACCGGCGACCTGCGGCTGCACCGCTACTTCGTGGAGCTGGTCCGCGCCGCCTGAGGTGTTAGGAGGGGCCCCTTCCTATCGTCTTTGGTATAGGAAGGGGCCCCTCCTAACGCCCGCGGGCATGTTTTCCGGCCCGTGGTTGTTGTCTTCTGGCAATGGCTCGGCCACCCCGCCGACCCTTCGACGCGCCCGTGTCCGGGTGCCGGGTGTGACAAGCGGGGATGCGGTCTCGGTAGGATTGCCGCGGTTCGGCAGGGCCACCGCTCGCCGCAGCCTTCCACGCGGAGCCGACCGGCCAGATCCACTCGCACCGGTTGACCGTGGAATCGGCGCGGGCAGTCGACGCAGGCGTGGATCATTAAACGGAGGTATGAGATGTCCGGCCACTCAAAGTGGGCGACCACCAAGCACAAGAAGGCCGTCATCGACGCCAAGCGCGGCAAGATGTTCGCCAAGCTGATCAAGAACGTCGAGGTCGCGGCCCGGACCGGCGGTGGTGACCCGGCGGGCAACCCGACCCTCTACGACGCCATCCAGAAGGCGAAGAAGAACTCCGTCCCGAACGACAACATCGATCGGGCGGTCAAGCGGGGCTCCGGCCTGGAGGCCGGCGGCGCCGACTACCAGACGATCATGTATGAGGGTTACGGCCCGAACGGCGTCGCCCTGCTCATCGAGTGCCTCACCGACAACCGGAACCGGGCGGCCACCGAGGTGCGCACCGCCCTGACCCGCAACGGCGGCTCGTTCGCCGACGCCGGCTCGGTGTCGTACATGTTCTCCCGCAAGGGTGTGGTGATCGCCCCCAAGGCCGGGACCACCGAGGACGACGTGATGATGGCCGTCCTCGACGCCGGCGCCGAGGAGGTCAACGACCTCGGTGAGGCCTTCGAGGTGGTCTCCGAGCCCGGCGACCTGATCGCCGTGCGCACCGCCCTGCAGGACGCCGGCATCGAGTACGAGTCGGCCGAGTCCTCCCTCATCCCCAGCGTCAACGTGCCGCTGGACGAGGACGGCGCGCGCAAGATCTTCAAGCTGATCGACGTCCTGGAGGACTGCGACGACGTGCAGAACGTCTACGCGAACTTCGACGTCTCCGACGAGATCATGGCCGCCGTCGGCTGATCTCTTGTCCACGTCGAGCCCGGCACCTCCGACATCGGCCGAACGCCCTCAACCAGCGGTGAAGCGTCGGGCGACCGCGTCGAAGGCCGCCTTGCGGCGGACACTGCCGTCGGGCAGCACGGCGACCAGGCCGTAGCCGGCGGTGTCCAGGTCGAACTCCGGTTCCGGTTGGTGCGGATAGCTGAAGGCCGCGTACGTGAAGACGAAGGCGCCGTCCACGCCGGCCGCCTGCGCCGCGTCCAGCAGCGCGCCCACCTCCTCGGCCTGCGCCCGCTCGTCCCGGACCACCGGCTCCCCGAGCCGGGGCGGGTCCGTGCTCCGGTCGACCACGGTCCAGGCCAGTGCGCCCCGTGCGGCGGCACCGGCGTAGGTGGCGCAGCCCAACTCGGTCAGCACCACCGGCTTGCCGTGGCGGCGCCGCTCGGCGATCCGCGCGGCCCAGACGTCCAGCGGCTCCCCGCTGCGGTAGTGGTCCACGCCGACGTGGTCGAACGGTCTCCAGTCGACGCTCTCGAAGCCCAGCGCCGCGTAAGTGAGCGGGCCGGCGAAGCGCTTCCGGGCCGCGGCCGCCGCTCGGCGCAGGTGGCGGTTGAGTGCCCAGGGGAAGGGGCCGTGCCGCAGCGTGCTCCAGAGCAGCCGGCGCGGGGTGGTCATGGTCGCCATCCGGTCTGCGGCGGTGGCACCGGTGACGATGCCGCGCAGGAACAGGGCGGCCTCCCAGCCGACGACCAGCACACCTCAGCGCCCCGCGTCCGCAGCCGCTCGGCGTCGTCCGCGCAGGCCGCCAGGTGTGCCCGGGCGGCGGGCGGCTCAGCGTCCGGCAGCCCGGGGGAGAGCCAGACCGCCAGCCCCGCCTCGGCGGCGGCCTCGGCGGCCAGGCGTAGCCGCCCCAGGTCCTGCCCGACCAGGCGTACCGCGGTGGCCCCCAGCGCGGTCGCGATCACCCGCAGGTCGTCGCGGACCTGGTCCGGATCGAAGTCGGGCCGGGACGGCCGGCCGGGCAGCAGCTCAATGCCCGTGTCGTAGACGACGCCGCGGATCCGCATGGCCGCTCCTTATCGATACGCCGTATCGGTACCGATACACTGTATCGCATGACCGTCGTCTGGGAACGCCCCGAACCGGCCCGCCGGCACCCGCCTGCGGTGGATCGTCCCGCGATCGTCGCCGCGGCATCGGCCCTCGCCGACGCCGGCGGCCTTGACGCGGTGACGCTGCGCGGGGTCGCCGCCCGGGTCGGGGTGCTGCCGATGCGGCTCTACCGTCACCTCGACTCCCGGGACGACCTGCTCGACCTGATCGCCGACGCGGCGTGCGGTGAGATCGCGCTGCCCGGCCCGGACCACGGGGACTGGCGGGCGCGGCTGCGCGCCCTCGCCGCCGCCACCGCCACGGTGGCCCGCCGCCACCCCTGGTACGTGCCGCTGCTCGGCAGCCGCCCGCCGTACGGCCCGAACGGGCTGGCGTACCAGGAGGCGCTCTTCGCCGCCGTGGACCGGCCCGGCCTGGATCCGGCGACGCTGATGCACGTGGCGAACACCTTCCTCGGCTACGTGGTCGGCCAACTCCACCTCGAACTGCTCCGGGTGCCGGCCGGGGCGACCGCCCACGTGCCGTCGCCGGAGCAGCTTCGCTACCTCGCCCGGGCGGTCGGTGACGGCCGGCACCCCACGCTGGCCCGGCTCTTCCGCGAGGGGCGCCAACTGGACGCGATCGAGGCGTTCGACGCCGGCCTGGAGATCGTCCTCGACGGCATCGCGGAGAAACTGGGCTGACCGCGGGCGCACCGGCGCCTGCCCCTCGACCGGGGCGGAGACGACTGGTGCAAGGGAGACGCCGACCACCGTCGGCGCGCACGGTGGAGCCGGACAGATGACCTCGGTAGGGTGAGTCGGTCGGCTCCGACGGAGCCGTGATCACACCCCGGGGGGCGCCACGCATGGGCGATTCGTTCGCGCATCTGCACGTACACACCGAGTACTCGATGCTCGACGGCGCGGCCCGGCTCAAGGACCTCTTCGCCGAGGCCAACCGGCTCGGCATGCCGGCGGTGGCGATGACCGACCACGGCAACATGCACGGCGCGAACGAGTTCTACAAGCAGGCGACGGCCGCCGGGATCACCCCGATCCTCGGCGTCGAGGCGTACGTGGCGCCGGAGTCGCGCTTCCACAAGCAGCGGGTCAGGTGGGGTCGCCCGGAGCAGAAGAGCGACGACGTCTCCGGTAGCGGCGCGATCACCCACATGACCATGTGGGCGCAGAACAGGACCGGGCTGCACAACCTCTTCAAGCTCAACTCCCGCGCCTCGATGGAGGGCCACTACATCAAGTGGCCCCGGATGGACATGGAGCTGATCGCCGAGTACGCCGAGGGGATCATGGCGACCACGGGCTGCCCGTCCGGTGCGGTGCAGACCCGGCTGCGGCTCGGCCAGTTCGACGAGGCGCTCAAGGTCGCCGCCGCGTACCAGGACATCTTCGGCAAGGAGAACTACTTCCTGGAGGTCATGGACCACGGCCTGGAGATCGAGCGCCGAGTCCGCGACGGGCTCATCGAGATCGCCCGCAAGCTCGACATCCCACCGGTGGTCACCAACGACTCGCACTACACGCGCGAGGATCAGGCGGAGGCGCACGACGTGCTGCTCTGCGTGCAGACCGCCAGCAACATCGACGACCCCAACCGGTTCCGCCTCGAGGGCGGCGGCTACTACATCAAGTCGGCCGACCAGATGCGCGCGGTCAACACCTCGGAGCTCTGGCAGCAGGGCTGCCGCAACACCCTGCTGGTCGCCGAGAAGGTCGACCCCACCGGGATGTTCGAGTTCCGCAACCTGATGCCGCGCTTCCCGGTGCCCGAGGGAGAGACCGAGGAGTCCTGGTTCCGCAAGGAGACCTTCGCCGGCCTAGCCCGCCGCTACCCCGGCGGCGTCCCGGAGGGGCACGTCAAGCAGGCCGAGTACGAGCTGGGCGTCATCATCCAGATGGGCTTCCCGTCGTACTTCCTCGTGGTCGCCGACTTCATCCAGTGGGCAAAGAGCCAGGGCATCGCGGTCGGTCCGGGTCGTGGCTCGGCCGCCGGCTCGCTGGTCGCGTACGCCCTGGGCATCACCGACCTGGACCCGATCCCGCACGGCCTGATCTTCGAGCGCTTCCTCAATCCCGAGCGCGTCTCGATGCCGGATGTCGACATCGACTTCGACGAGCGTCGGCGCGGTGAGGTGATCAAATACGTCACCGAGAAGTGGGGCGAGGACAAGGTCGCTCAGATCGCGACCTTCGGCACGATCAAGGCGAAGGCCGCGATCAAGGACTCGGCCCGGGTGCTCGGCTACCCGTACGCGGTGGGCGACCGGATCACCAAGGCGATGCCGCCGGCGGTGATGGGCAAGGACATCCCGCTCACCGGAATCTTCGACCCGAAGCACCCCCGGTACGCCGAGGCCGGCGAGATCCGCGGACTCTACGAGTCGGATCCGGACGTCAAGAAGGTCATCGACACCGCGCGCGGCATCGAGGGGCTGATCCGGCAGACCGGCGTGCACGCCGCGGGCGTCATCATGTCCGCCGAGCCGATCATCGAGCACATCCCGCTGATGCGCCGGGACGCCGACGGGGCGATCATCACCCAGTTCGACTACCCGACGTGCGAGTCGCTCGGGCTGTTGAAGATGGACTTCCTCGGCCTGCGCAACCTGACCATCATCGATGACGCGCTGAAGAACATCGAGTCCAACCATGGCCGCAAGGTCGACCTGCTCAAGCTGCCGCTGGACGACAAGCCCACGTACGAGCTGCTGGCCCGGGGCGACACCCTCGGCGTCTTCCAGCTCGACGGCGGGCCGATGCGCTCGCTGCTGCGGCTGATGAAGCCGGACAACTTCGAGGACATCTCCGCGGTCCTGGCGCTCTACCGGCCCGGTCCGATGGGCGCCAACTCGCACACCAACTACGCGCTGCGCAAGAACGGCCAGCAGGACATCACCCCGATCCACCCGGAGCTGGCCGAGCCGCTGGAGGAGATCCTCGGCCCCACCTACGGCCTGATCGTCTACCAGGAGCAGGTGCAGCGCGCCGCGCAGAAGCTCGCCGGCTACAGCCTCGGCCAGGCCGACCTGCTCCGCCGGGCGATGGGCAAGAAGAAGAAGGAGGTTCTCGACAAGGAGTTCATCCCGTTCCGCGACGGCATGCGGCGCAACGGGTACTCCGACGAGGCCATCCAGACGCTCTGGGACATCCTCGTCCCGTTCGCCGACTACGCGTTCAACAAGGCGCACACCGCCGGCTACGGCCTGGTGTCGTACTGGACCGGCTACCTCAAGGCCAACTACCCGGCCGAGTACATGGCGGCGCTGCTCACCTCGGTCGGTGACGACAAGGACAAGATGGCGCTCTACCTGTCGGAGTGTCGACGGATGGGCATCCAGGTCCTGCCGCCCGACGTCAACACCTCGGCCGGGCCGTTCACCCCGGTCGGCCGGGACATCCGCTTCGGCCTGGCCGCGATCCGCAACGTCGGCGCGAACGTGGTCGCCTCGATCATGCGGTGCCGCGAGGAGAAGGGCGAGTACGCCGACTTCTACGACTTCCTGTCCAAGGTGGACGCGGTGGTGTGCAACAAGAAGACCATCGAATCGCTGATCAAGGCGGGCGCCTTCGACTCGATGGGCCACCCGCGCAAGGGCCTGCTCGCCGTGCACGCCGACGCCATCGACGCCTTCGCCGACGTCAAGCGCAAGGAGGCCGTCGGCCAGTACGACCTCTTCGGCGCCGGCTTCGGCGATGCGGACACCGGCGGCAGCACGACGGTGATGCCCGCCATCGGCGAGGGGGAGTGGGACAAGCGCGACAAGCTCGCCTTCGAACGCGAGATGCTCGGCCTGTATGTTTCCGACCACCCGCTCTTCGGCCTGGAGCACGTGCTCGGCGCCGCGGCGGACACCACCATCGCCGCGCTCTCCGAGGAGGGCACCGTGCCCGACGGGGCGGTGGTCACGCTCGCCGGCATCCTCTCCGGGGTGCAGCGCCGGGTCACCAAGCAGGGCCGGGCCTGGGCGTCGGCGACCCTGGAGGACCTCGCCGGCGGGGTGGAGACACTCTTCTTCCCCAACACCTACGAGGTGATCGGCCAGTACATCGCCGAGGACGCCATCGTGGTGGTCAAGGGGCGGGTGGACCGGCGCGACGACACCCCGCGGATCATGGCGATGGACATGTCCATGCCGGACATCAGCAGCAACCCGGCGAACAAGCCCATCACGCTGACCATCCCGGTGCACCGGTGCACGCCGCCGCTGGTCGAACGGCTCAAGGAGACCCTGGTGCTGCACCCCGGCGACACCGAGGTACACGTCAAGCTGCTCAACGGCGGCAAGGTCACCACGCTGCGGCTCGGGCCGTTCCGGGTGGCCGCCACCACCGCGCTGATGGGCGACCTGAAGAGCGTCCTCGGCCCGGCCAACGTCAGCTGACCGCTAGCCGGCTCGCCGTCACACCGGCCGGTACTCGACCTCCGGCCGGCCGGGCGTGCCGTAGCGGGGCGTGCGCACCGCGCGGTCGATGGTCACCAGGTACTCCAGGTACCGGCGGGCGGTCACCCGGGAGATGCCCGTCCGCTGGCTGACCTCGGTCGCGGAGCGCCCCGCCCCCTCCGCGAGGGCAGACAGCACCCGGTTCAAGGTCTGCACGTCCAGGCCCTTGGGCAAGGTCTGCTGGGCCGCGCCGCGCAGGGTGGCGAACATCCGGTCCACCTCGTGCTGGGCGGCGACCTCCCCGTCGGCGAGCGCCTGGCGGCGGTAGTCGGCGTAGCGCTCCAGCTTGTCGCGGAAGGCGCCGAAGGTGAACGGCTTGAGCAGGTAGTGGGTCACCCCGAGGGAGACGGCGGTGCGGACCACCGCGAGGTCGCGGACCGAGGTCACCGCGAGCACGTCGACACTGCTGCCCGCCGCACGCAGCGCCCGGCAGACGTCCAGACCGTGCAGGTCGGGCAGCCGGAAGTCGAGCAGCACCAGGTCGACGTCCTCGCCCGTCCGGTGCCGCAGCGTCGCCATCGCCTCCTGAGCGGTGTGCGCCACCCCGACCACCACGAAGCCCGGCACCCGCTCCGTGTACGCCTTGTGCGCCTCCGCCAGCAGCGGTTCGTCCTCGACGACCAGTACCCGGATGTCGGTCATGACCGGTCTTCCTTGATCGGCAGCCGGACGGTGAACAGCGTTCCGCCCTCCTCGGAGCGGCCGACCTCGGAGCGCCCACCGTGCCGGTTGACCACCTGGCCGACCAGCGCCAGGCCGAGGCCCCGGCCGGCGCTCTTGGTCGACCAGCCGCGCCGGAACGCGTCCGCCACCCGGTCCGGGGCCAGCCCGGGACCGGAGTCGCCGATCCGGATCACGATCTCGTCCTCGACGACGCCGACGAAGACCCGTACCCGGCGCGGCGGCGGGGTGCCGGCCACCGCCTCCAGGGCGTTGTCGACCAGGTTGCCGACGACGGTGAGCAGGTCGGCGGTGGGCAGGGGACTGTCGTCGAGCCGGCAGTCCGGCTCGATCACCAGGTCGATGCCGCGCTCGCCGGCCCGCGCCGACTTGCCGAGCAGCAGGGCGGCCAGCGCCGGCTCGGTCACCGCGCCGACCACCCGGTCGGTGAGTTGCTGGGCCAGCTCGAGGTCCCGGGTGGCGAGCCGGACCGCCTCGTCGGCGCGGCCCAGCTCCACCAGGGTCAGCACGGTGTGCAGCCGGTTGGCCGACTCGTGGGTCTGCGCCTGCAGGGCCTCGGTCAGCGCGCGTACCGAGTCCAGCTCGCTGGCCAGGTTGCGCAGCTCGGTCTGGTCGCGCAGGGTCAGCACGGTGCCGAGCACGGTCCCCTCGAAGCGGGTGGTCCGCTGGTTGGCCACCAGCACCCGGTCGCCGGCCAGGACCGGCTCGTCGTGCGCGTCCCGGCCGGAGGTCAGCAGCTCGGCTACTGCTGGCGGCAGGTCGATCCCGGCCACCGGCTGATCGGTCACCGCCGCATCGTCGTCGAGCCCCAGCAGCCGGCGCCCCTCGTCGTTGACCAGCGCCACCCGGCGATCCCGGGTCAGTACCACCAGCCCCTCCCGCACCGAGTGCAGCACCGCGTCGTAGTACTCGTACATCCGGGTCATCTGGGCCGGTCCGAGGCCGTGCGTCTGCCGGCGGAGCCGGCGGCTGAGCAGCCAGGAGCCGGTGGCGGCGAGGGCGAGCGCCGGCGCGGCGGCGCCCAGCAGCACCGGAACCTTGGCGAGCAGCTTGCGGTTGATCGCCTGGGTGGTGATGCCCACGGAGACCAGGCCGATGATCCGGCCGTCGTCGCCGTACACCGGCACCACGGCGCGTACCGACTCGCCGAGGGTGCCGACGTTGGTCGTGGTGAAGGGCTCACCGGCGAGGGCGGGGCCGATCTCGCCGATGAACGGCCGCCCGATCAGATCGGGGTTGGGGTGGGAGTACCGGGTCCGGTCGGGGGCCATTACGACCACGAAACGCGTTCCGGTCGCCAGCCGCGTCGCTTCCGCGTACGGCTGGAGGCTGGCCGCCGGATCGGGGGAGGTGAGGGCCGCGCGGACGTGGGGGGCGCGGGCGACGGTCTGGGCCACCGCGAGCACCTCCTCCTCTGCCGCATGCCGGGAGTCGTCGCGGGCGAGCCACACGGCGCCCGCCGCGCCGACCAGCACGAGCAGCGTCACCACCACGGCCTGGAGGGCGAACAGCTGCCCCGCGATGCTCGACTGCCGTCGGGCCACGCCCACCTCCTCGTACCGTTCGGCGTCCGCTCGCAAGTGTGGCGCACCGGTCAGCTCCCGATTTCGCCCGTAAGTCACATGCGGGTCACAGAGGTGAACAGAATGAACGCAAGGCTGCCTCGGGGTGAGAGCTGCTTCACATTGTCGGCATGGACATCACCACACCCACCCCCGCGACCGCCCGGCCGGCCCGCCGGGACCGGACGCGCTACCTCTATCTGGCGGTCATCGTGGCCGTGCTGGCCGGCATCGTGGTCGGCTTCGTCGCCCCCGAGGTCGGCAAGGAGCTGAAGCCGCTCGGCACCGGCTTCGTGAACCTGATCAAGATGATGATCAGCCCGGTCATCTTCTGCACGATCGTCCTCGGTGTCGGTTGCGTGCGGCAGGCGGCCCGGGTCGGCAAGGTCGGCGGCCTGGCCCTCGGCTACTTCCTGATCATGTCGACGGTCGCGCTGGCGATCGGCCTGGTGGTCGGCAACATCATCCACCCCGGCTCCGGCCTGAACCTGGGCCCGGAGGTGGCGGACGCGGGCAAGGCCGCCGCCGGTGGCGAGACCGGCGACACGGTCGACTTCCTGCTCGGCGTCATCCCGACCTCGCTCTTCTCCGCGCTGACCGAGGGCTCGGTGCTGCAGACGCTGCTGATCGCCCTGCTGGTCGGCTTCGCCGTCCAGGCGATGGGCGCCCGGGGCGAGCCGGTGCTGCGGGCGGTGGACGTGCTTCAGCGGCTGGTCTTCAAGGTGCTCGCGATGATCATGTGGGTGGCCCCGATCGGCGCGTTCGGCGCGATCGCCGCCGTGGTCGGCGCCACCGGTGTGGACGCGTTGAAGAGCCTGGCCCAGGTGATGTTCGGCTTCTACGCCACCTGCGCGGTCTTCGTCTTCGTGGTGCTCGGTGCGCTGCTCTGGTTCGTCGCTCGTATCTCGATCTTCAAGCTGCTCGGCTACCTGGGCCGGGAGTTCCTGCTGATCCTGTCGACCTCGTCGTCCGAGTCGGCGCTGCCGCGCCTGATCGCCAAGATGGAGCACTTCGGGGTCAGCAAGCCGGTCGTCGGCATCACGGTGCCGACCGGTTACTCCTTCAACCTCGACGGCACCGCGATCTACCTGACCATGGCGTCGCTCTTCATCGCCGAGGCGCTGGGCAAGCCGTTCTCGGTGGGTCAGCAGATCTCGCTGCTGGTGTTCATGATCATCGCCTCGAAGGGCGCCGCCGGGGTCACCGGCGCCGGACTGGCCACCCTGGCCGGCGGCCTGCAGTCGCACCGGCCGGACCTGGTCGACGGCGTCGGGCTGATCGTCGGCATCGACCGGTTCATGTCCGAGGCCCGGGCACTGACCAACTTCGCCGGCAACGCGGTCGCCACCGTGCTGGTCGGCACCTGGACCGGCGAGTTCGACCGCGACCAGGCGCAGGCCGTGCTCAGCGGCCAGCGCCCGTTCGACGAGGCCACCATGCTCGACGAGGACGAGCCGGCCGATCAGCCGGGCGGTCAGGTGCCGGCGCAGCAGTCGCCGGCGCTGGCCGACACGCCGGCCTGAGCCGGCCGGTCGAGGATCACCCCGCACCCGGGGTCGCAACGGACGCTCTCCGGTGCGACCCCGGGTGCGGCGTCGCCGGATCCCGGGCGATGGCCGCTTGATCGACTCGACGTGCGGGAGATCGGGGTGTCAGGGCGGCTGGAAGCCGCGGTTTGCCGCAAACCGAGTCCTTCAAACGGCTGCCAGCCTCACGGCCGGCGCGGTCGCAGCACCTCGACCGACTGGTCGGCGGTCTCCAGTACCACGGTGTGGTAGCTCTCGATCCGGGACAGGATCGCCTCGCGCGGGCCGTCGCGCCAGGCGTCGCTGCCGTAGAACGCGGCCTCCTGCCGGTCGCGGACCGCCAGGGACGGGAACGCCCGGATCAGGTACGCCTCCTCGTGGCCGTCCTCCCGGACCAGGGACGCCCCGGCGGCGACCACCCGGATGCCGAAGCGGGCCAGCAGCGGCATCGCCTCCTCGCGCATCACCCGGACGAACTCGTCGATGGTGCCGGGCCTCAGGCGGTACGTGCGGATCTCGAGAAACATCGGCGGCCTCCGGGAGTGGCGCGTAACCCCGACCGTAACGCCGCGTCCGAGGGGCCACCATCGCGCAATTGGCGCTGACCACCGCCGATCGACCGCACTACCCTCCCCGGCATGGAGCTGGAGCAGGCGCAGAAGCTGTGGCAGCCGCAGCCCGGCTGGTTGAACACCGCCAGTTACGGACTGCCGCCCGACCCGGCGTGGGCGGCGCTGCAGGAGGCGCTGGCCGACTGGCGGGTGGGGCGTACCTCGTGGGAGGGGTGGGGCGAGGCGGCCGAGCGGTCCCGGGCCGCGTTCGCCGGCCTGGTCGGGGTGGCGGCGGCGGACGTGGCGATCGGCAGCACGGTCTCCCAGTTGCTCGCCCCGGTGGCGGCCGCGCTGCGGCCGGGCGCGACGGTGGTCGTCCCGGAGGTCGAGTTCACCTCGAACCTCTTCCCCTGGCTGGCGCAGGAGGAGCGGGGGATCAAGGTACGCACGGTCCCGCTGGACCGGCTCGTCGACGCCATCGACGCCGACACCGACCTGGTCGCGTTCAGCCTGGTGCAGTCGGCCGACGGCACGGTCGCCGCGTACGACCAGATCGTCGGGGCGGCCCGGGCGTACGACGCGCTCGTCGCGGTCGACGCCAGCCAGGCGTGCGGCTGGCTGCCCTTCGAGGCGGGCCGGGCGGACGTGGTGGCGGTCGGGGCGTACAAGTGGCTGATGGCCCCCCGTGGCGCCGCCTTCGCCTACCTGGCCCCGGCGCTGCGCGACCGGCTGCGTCCCGACGCCGCCGGCTGGTACGCGGGCCCCGACCCGCACGCCGCCTACTACGGCCCGCCGCTGCGGCTGGCCGACGATGCCCGGCGCTTCGACATCTCCCCGGCCTGGTTCTGCTACGTGGGGGCGGCGCCCGCCCTGGAACTGCTTGCCGAGATCGGCCTGCCGGCGATCCGCGCGCACAACGTGGGCCTGGCCAACCGGTTCCTCGCCGGGCTGGGCCGACCGCCCGGCGAGAGCGCGATCGTGACCGTTGAGGTGCCCCGGGCGCAGGAGAAGCTGGAGCGGGCCGGGGTCCGCGCGGCGGTACGGGCCGGCCGGGTCCGCGCGTCCTTCCACCTCTACTCGACCACAGAGGACGTGGACCTGGCACTGGCGGCGCTCACCGGCTGAGCTGGGTTCAGCCACGACCTGCCCGCCGCGCGGGCGGCCAGCGGCAGCGGCCGCCCCGGGGGGAGGGCGATTCACGGGTCGACCGAACCGGGGGAGATCTGCCCGAATTGCCGCTAAAGTCGGCGCGTGCCCAGTCGAGCGCGGACCGCCACCGCACTGGCGGCGGTCCTCCTCGCCGCCCCAGCGGCCTGCACCGAAACGGAGGCAGGGGACCGGGTGGCGGCTCCCTCCCCGGGCTCGCGGACGCCGTCCGCGTCCGCCGCGCTGTTCGGCCCGCTGCTCCCCGGCATGCCGCCCTACCGGGCGGGCGACAACGTCTACGCCGGTGCGGGGCCGGGCATGCTCAGCGAGGCCGTGCGGGGCGACCGGGCCCTGGTCTACGTGCCGAACACCAAGAGCAACGACGTGTGGGTGATCGACCCCGCCACGTACAAGGTGGTGGCGAAGTTTCCCGGCGGTCCCGAACCGCAGCACGTCGTGCCGTCGTACGACCTGCGCACGCTCTACGTCGCCTCCAGCCATATCCCCGACGGTGGGGTCGTGCCGGTCGATCCGCGGACCGGCAGACCGGGGCAATTCGTCACCCTGCAGGACGTCTACAACCTCTACTTCACCCCTGACGGCCGAGAGGCGATCGTGGTCGCCGAGGCGTACCAGCGGTTGGACCTATACGACCCGCGGACCTGGCACCGCACCCGGTCGGTGCGGTTCCCGCAGTGCGGCGGCATCAACCACATGGACTACTCGGCCGACGGCAAGACGATGCTGTGGAGCTGCGAGTTCGCCAACCGGATGCTCGTGCTGGACACCGCCACGCTCCGCAAGCTGCGGGAGTTCCAGCTGACCCGGGCGTCCGACGGGATGCCGCAGGACACCCGGCTCACCCCGGACGGGCGGCACTTCCTCGTCGCCGACATGCACGCCCACGGCGTCTACGTCTTCGACGGCCAGGCCACCCGGCAGACCGGGTTCATCCCGACCGGCCGCGGGGCGCACGGCATCTACTTCAGCCGGGACGGCCGGCTCGGGTACGTCACCAACCGGGACGCGGGCACCATCACCGTGCTGGACCTCGCCACGCTGAAGCCCACCACCACCTGGCGGATCCCCGGTGGGGGCAGCCCGGACATGGGCGGCCTCTCCGCCGACGGCCGGGTGCTCTGGCTCTCCGGCCGCTACCACGACGAGGTCTACGCGTTCAGCACCGCCGACGGCAGACTCCTCGCCCGGATCCCGGTGGGGCGCGGGCCGCACGGGCTGACGATCTGGCCACAGCCCGGCCGCTACTCCCTCGGCCACACCGCCAACATCCGGTAGCGGCCCGCCATCCCGTCGCCGCCTGCCCGCCGGGTCGGGAGCGCCCCTTCAGGCCAGGTGGCCGCCGATCTTCGTGTACCCGCGCAGCAGGTCGCGCGCGATGATCAGCCGCTGCATCTCGTCGGTGCCCTCGAAGATCCGGTAGAGCCGCACCTGCCGGTACCAGCGCTCGATCGGCAGTTCCCGGGTGTAGCCCATGCCGCCGTGGATCTGCAGCACCCGGTCCACCACCCGGTTCACCATGCCGGCGCCGTAGAGCTTGGCCATCGACGACGAGTGCCGCGGGTCCATCCCCTGGTCCACCGTCCAGGCGGCGCGGAGCACCAGCCAGCGGGCCGCCTCCAGCTCGGTTTCCGAGTCGGCGATCATCCACTGGATCGCCTGGTTGGTGCCGATCTTCGCGCCGAAGGTCTCCCGGGTGTTGGCCTGGTCGATCGCCATCTGCAGGGCGCGCTCGGCGATGCCGATGGCGTGCGAGGGGATGGTGTAGCGGCCCTTGCCGATCCACTCCATGCCCAGCGCGAAGCCCTGCCCGACCTCGCCGAGGATGTTGCGGTGCGGCACCCGGACGCCGTCGAAGATCAGCGACGCGGGCCCGCCCTCGCCCATGGTCTGGATGAACTCCGAACGCCAGCCCATCGCCCGGTCCACCAGGAACGCCGTGGCGCCGCCGTTGCGGGCGCCCTTCTCCCGGTCGGTCACCGCGATCACGATGGCGAAGTCGGCGTCGTTGCCGTTGGTGATGAACGTCTTCTCGCCGTCGAGGATCCAGTCGTCGCCGTCCCGGCGGGCGGAGAGCCGGATGTTGGCCGCGTCCGAGCCGGCGCCCGGCTCGGTGATGGCGAAGCAGGAGATCCGTTCCCCCTCGATGGTGGGGATGAGGAACTCGCGCTTCTGCTCCTCGGTGGCGTGGAAGAGGATGTTGTCCGCCTCGCCGCCGAAGCGGAACGGCACGAAGGTGCGGCCGAGCTCGATCCAGATCAGCGCCTGCATGACCGCCGGCAGGTCCATCCCGCCGTACTCCTCCGGGGTGGCCAGCCCCCAGAAGCCGAACTTCCTCGCCTTGAGCTGCAACTCGCGCAGCTCGGACCGGTCCAGGCCGGGCTGGTGGGCGCGCTCGCGGCGCAGCACCTCCTGCTCCAGCGGCATCACCTCGCGGGCGATGAACGACCGGACGGTGTCCCGGACCGCCCGCTGTTCCTCGGTCAGTGAGAAGTCCATGCCGTTTCCCTCCCCGGAGGCCCTCGGTGCCGCCGTCGCCCTAAACTAGCGGTGTAAGTTTTGCCCCGTCCAGACCCGCGAGGAGGCCACGTGCCCCGACCCCGGCAGCCCCTGCTCGACCGGCAGCGGATCGTCGAGGCGGCCCGCGCGCTGATCGACGCCGAGGGGCTGGCCGCGCTCTCCACCCGTCGGCTCGCCGCCGAGCTGGGCGTGCGCGGCCCCTCGCTCTACAACCACTTCGCCACCAAGGACCAGATCCTCGACGCCGTCGCCGACAGCGTCACCGCGACCGTCGACACCTCGGCCTTCGCCGGCCGGGACTGGCGGGAGGCGCTGCGGCACTGGGCCCTGTCCTACCGGCGGGCGTTGAGTGCGCACCCGAACATCGTTCCCTACCTTGCCCAGGGGCCGGGGCGGCGGCCGGCCGCGCTCGCCATGGCCGACGCGGTCTACGGCGGACTGGTCCGCGCCGGCTGGCCGCCGGCCCGGGCCACCCACATCGGCGCCGCGCTGCGCTACTACGTGGCCGGCTCCGCGCTCGGCTCGTTCGCCCGCGGCTTCGTCGAGGATCCGGCGCTCTACGCCGCGCACTACCCACACCTGACCCAGGCGCACCGGCTCGCCGGCCATCAGGCCAGTGTGGACGAGGGCGCCTTCGCGCTCGGCCTGGACGCGCTGCTGCACGGCCTCGCCGCCGAGTACGAGCGGACCGTCGGCCCGCTGGAGTCGACCGGCCGTTCGGAGTAGCGTCAAAACTCCCAGCGCTAGTTTCCCCCGCGAAGGACGACATGGATCTCGCCGCCGCGCCCGCCGCCCTCCTCGTCCGCCGCCACCTGCACATCGCGGGCGGCTGGGTCGACCCGTCGGACGGCGCGGCGATCCCGGTCGAGAACCCGGCCACCGGCGACCTCGTCGGACAGGTGCCGGCCGCCACCCCGGCCGACGTCGACCGGGCAGTCGCCGCCGCCCGGGACGCCTTTCCCGGCTGGGCGGCCACCGCACCCGCGGAGCGCGCCGCCCACCTCGACCGGCTGCACACCGCGCTGGCCGCTCGCGCCGACGAGATCGCCCGGACCGTCGCGCTGGAGCTCGGCACCCCGCTCAAGCTCGCCGCCCGGGTGCAGACCGGCCTCCCGCTGACCGTGCTGCGCGGCATGGTGGACCTCGCCGCCCGTCCGCCCGCCGAGGAGACCGTCGGCAACTCCCTCGTGGTACGCGAACCGGTCGGCGTGGTCGGCGCGATCACCCCGTGGAACTACCCGCTGCACCAGGTCGTGGCCAAGCTGGCCCCCGCCCTGGCGGCCGGCTGCACGGTGGTGCTCAAGCCCAGCGAGCTGACCCCGCTGACGGCGTACCTGCTCTTCGACGCGGTCACCGAGGCCGGGCTGCCGGCCGGCGTGGTCAACCTGGTCCCCGGCACCGGTCCGGTGGTCGGCGAGGCCCTGGCCGCCCATCCGGGAGTCGACATGGTGTCGTTCACCGGGTCCACCGCCACCGGCCGCCGGATCGCCCACCTCGCCGCCGACCGGATCGCCCGGGTCGCCCTCGAACTCGGCGGCAAGTCGGCCAACCTGATCCTCGCCGACGCCGACCTGGCCACCGCGGTGAAGGTCGGCGTCGGCAACGCCTTCCTCAACTCGGGTCAGACCTGCACGGCCTGGACCCGGATGCTGGTGCACCGCGACCGCTACGACGAGGCGCTCGACCTCGCCGCGCGCGCCGTCGGGACGTACACCCTGGGGAATCCCTTCGACCCGGCGACCCGACTCGGCCCGCTGGTCTCCGCCGCCCAGGCAGAGCGGGTGCGCGGGCACGTCGAGCGGGCCCTGGCCGACGGGGCGCGCCTCGTGGCCGGCGGTCCCGACGCACCGCTGCCGCCGCGCGGGCACTTCGTCGCGCCCACCGTCTTCGCCGACGTGCACCCGGACAGCGCGCTCGCTCAGGAGGAGGTCTTCGGCCCGGTGCTCGCCGTCATCCCGTTCGCCGACACCGACGAGGCGGTAGCCATCGCCAACAACTCCCGCTACGGCCTCGCCGGGGCGGTCTGGTCCGCGGACGAGGAGCAGGCCCTCGCGGTCGCCCGGCGGCTGCGCACCGGCCAGGTGGACGTCAACGGCGGCGCGTTCAACCCCCTGGCACCGTTCGGCGGCTATCAGCAGTCCGGCCTCGGCCGAGAGCTGGGCACGTACGGGATCGAGGAGTTCTGCGAGCTCAAGGCGATCCAGCGGTGAGGGCCCTCGTGGTCCGCGGGCGGGGCGCCACCCCGGCCGTCGAGGAGGTACGCCTGCCCGCGCCCGGCCGCGGCGAGCTGCGGGTCCGGATCCGGGCCGCCGGCATCTGCCACTCCGATCTGTCCATGGTGGACGGCACGCTCGCGCCGGCGTACCCGCTGGTGCTCGGGCACGAGGCGGCCGGTGTGGTGGTCGAGGCCGGCCCGGGCACCCGGCTGCCGGTCGGCACGCAGGTGGTGCTCAACTGGGCGCCCGCCTGCCGGGCCTGCTGGTTCTGCCGACGGGGCGAACCGTGGCTCTGCGCCGCCAACGGCGCGCCCGCGACGGCCCGGGGTGAGGCGGCCGACGGCACCCCACTGCACGTCACCCTCGGGCTCGGCGCCCTCGCCGAGGAGGTGGTGGTCCCGGAGCACGCCGCCGTCGCGGTCCCCGGCGACCTGCCGCCGGAGCAGGCCGCACTGCTCGGCTGCGCGGTGCTCACCGGCACCGGCGCGGTCCGCAACACCGCCCGGGTGACCGCCGGCGAGTCGGTCGCGGTGATCGGCCTCGGCGGCGTCGGGCTCAGCGTGCTCACCGCCGCCCGGGCCGCCGGCGCGACGCCGATCATCGCGATCGACGTCTCCGCGGCCAAGCGCGAGCTGGCCGTCGCCGCCGGCGCCAGCGACTTCGTCCTCTCCGACGACCAGTTGTCGAAGGCGGTCCGGGCGCTCACCGAGGGCCGCGGCGTCGACCACGCCTTCGAGTGCGTCGGCCGGTCGGCGACCATCCGGGCGGCCTGGCGGCTCGCCCGGCGCGGGGGAGCGGTCACCGTGGTCGGCATGGGGGCGAAGGACGACCTGGTCAGCCTGGCCGCACTGGACATCTTCCACTCCGCCCGGACGCTGCGCTCCTCCGTGTACGGCTCGTCCGACCCGGACCGGGAGGTGCCCGAGCTGGCCCGGACGGTCGGTGACGGCACGCTCGACCTGCGCCCGCTGATCAGCGGGCGGATCTCGCTGGACGAGGCGCCGGCGGCGTTCGACCGGCTGGCCCGGGGCGAGGGCGCCCGCTGGGTGGTCACCTTCCCGGACTGATGGCGCCGGCTCAGCCCGCCGGCCCCCCGCTGTGGATCAGCATGGCGTAGCCGTCCAGCAGCCGGTGCAGGCCGAACTCGAAGACGCTGCCGAGGTCGAGGTCGACGGACTCGTCGAGCGCGGCGAGGGTGGGGTAGTGCCCGCCGGTGAACATCCGCTGGAAAGCCATCTCGTGGGTTTCCACCCACTGCTCGTCGGTGAGGCCGGTGTCCTGCTCCGCCTGGGCCTGCGGCTCCAGGTTGGTGGCAATGCCGCGCACGTAGGCCATCAGCGTCACCGCGACGTGCCAGCGCAGGTGCGTGTCGAGGCCGAGACCGGCGGTGGCACCCAGCGCCCACTCGGTGTGCGCCATGCCGCGCGGCAGCGGCTGCGGCCGGGAGATCGAGATGACGTGCGGCAGCCAGCGGTGCCGCCGGTAGACCGCCCACTGCGCCCGGGCGAGCAGCTCCAGCTGGGCCCGCCAGCCGGTCGGCCGGGCGGCCGGCAGTGGCGCGTCGGCCAGCGCCGTGTCGGCCATCGCCAGGATCAGCTCGTCCCGGCCGCGCACGTGTCGGTAGAGCGACATGGTGGCGACCCCCAGGTCGGCCGCGATCTGCCGCATGGAGACCCCGGCCAGGCCGCCGGCGTCGGCGAGCGCGATCGCGGTACGGACTACACGCTCGCGGCTCAGCTCCGGGTCGGATCGGTCCCGTCGTGGTCGCGGTGCCGACGCCCGGTCGGGGGCGACGATGGTGCCGGCGCCGGGTCGGGTCAACACCAGCCCCTCCTCGCGGAGCAGCGCGAGGACCTTGGTGGCGGTGGCGATGGCGACGCCGTGCTCGCGGGTGATCCGCCGGGCGGACGGCACCGGATCCCCGGGCCGCAGCTCGCCGACATGGATGCGGCGGCGGATCTCCGCGGCGATGCGCCGGTACGGCGGCTCCGACCCGGAACTGGGCAAGGGAACACCTCCGGACGAGCGTACTAGTACGAGGCGCCGTGGGCGGCCGCTCTGGGCAGTGTACTAGTACGAGCTGAGCGCGTACTGCCTGCAGAATCTACCGTTCGCCGTGCGGACGAAGCACTCCGCCCGCACCCGGCGGTCGCCGGGTTGACGGCGTACGCAGGATCTCGGGAGCGGTGCGATGAACAACAGGAACGTCCTCATCTCCGGCGCCGGCATCGCCGGCCCGGCCCTGGCCTGGTGGCTGCGCCGGCACGGCTTCCACTCCACGGTGGTGGAGCGTGCCCCGAGCGCCCGCCCCGGCGGACAGGCCGTCGACATCCGGGGCACGGCCCGAGAGGTGCTCGAGCGGATGGGGCTGACCGCGCGGGTACGCGCTGAGTGCGTCGCCGAGCGTGGCATGGCGTACGTGGCCGCCGACGGCGCGGTGACCTGTCGGATGCCGGTGCACGCGTTCGACGGCGAGGGTATCGTCGCGGAGATCGAGATCGAGCGGGGCGACCTGGCCCGGCTGCTGTACGAGGAGACCCGCGCCGAGGTGGACTACCTCTTCGACGACTCGATCGAGACGCTGATCCAGACCGACGACGGGGTGCGGGTCACCTTCGAGCGGTCCGCCCCGCGAACGTTCGACCTCGTGGTCGGCGCGGACGGCGTGCACTCCCGGACCCGCGCGCTGGCCTTCGGGCCGGAGTCGGCGTACCTCCGCCCGCTCGGGGCGTACCTGGCGTACTTCACCACGCCGTACGCCGAAGATGAGGGCTGGTTCCTGTTGCACAACGCGCCCGGTGGCCGGGTGGTGGGCACCCGGCCGACCCGCGGTGGGCGGACCAGCGCGCTGTTCAGCTTCGTCTCGCCGCCGCTGGACGTGGACCGCCGGGACGTCGCCGAGCAGCAGCGGATCCTCGCCGACCAGTTCGCCGACGTCGGCTGGCGCACGTCCGAGCTGCTGGCCGCCATGCCCGCCGCCCGGGACTTCTACTTCGACATCTACGGCCAGGTGCGGATGGACCGGTGGAGCCGGGGCCGGGTCGCGCTGCTCGGCGACGCCGCCTGGTGTCCGTCTCCGCTGACCGGTCAGGGCACCAGCCTCTCGCTGGTCGGGGCGTACGTGCTGGCCGGTGAGCTGGCCGCCGCCGAAGGCGACCACACGGTCGCCTTCGCCCGCTACGAGGAGGCCCTGCGGGACCACGTCCGGCGTGGCCAGGAGCTGCCCGGGGGCGGCGTCTCCGGCTTCCTGCCGGCCAGCCGGGCCGCCATCTGGCTGCGCGGCCAGTCGATGCGGGCGATGACCTCCCGCCCGCTGCGCCGGCTGGCGGCCAGGGCGTTCTTCAGCAAGGCCGACGGCCTGAGCCTGCCGGAGTACGCCGCGAGCCGGTGACCTCCGGTGGCGCCCCCACATGTCGTCACCGATCGGCGGCAACCGATCGCTTCCGCCGGCCGGTCACCTGGGTCGACGGGCCCGTCCGTATGGGGGATGGGCCCGTCCGATCCGGGCCGAATGTGTGGGTGATCGACATGGCCCGTCTCCGGCGATGCACGTAGGTTTCCTGCACGCGACGGCCCTGTGACCCCCATCACCGACCTGGTCGTCGCCGGAGACCTGCGGAGGATGTGGCGATGGCCGGGCAAGCGCTCCTGTCGGCCCGCGGGCTGACCCGCGACTTCCGGGGCTTCCGGGCCGTCGACGGGGTGGACCTCGACGTGGCGCCGGAGACCGTACACGCCCTGGTCGGTCCCAACGGGGCCGGGAAGACCACCCTGTTCAACCTGCTCACCGGCTTCCTGCCGCCGACCGCCGGCCGGATCGAGCTGGCCGGCCGGGACGTCACCGGACTGCCCCCGGAGCGGGTCGCCCGGCTCGGCGTGGCCCGGTCGTTCCAGATCACCAGCCTCTTCCCGCAGCTGTCCGCCCGCGAGCACGTCGAGCTGGCGTTGCAGTCACCGAGCGGGCTGGGCTGGCGGTTCTGGCGTTCGGCGAAGCTGATGCGCCGCTACCGGGAGCGGGCCGACGAGCTGCTGGCCATGGTCGGCCTCGCCGAGCTCGCCGAGGCACCGGCCGAGGCGCTCGCGTACGGGCGCAAGCGCGCCCTGGAGCTGGCCATCGCGCTCGCCCTGGACCCGAAGGTGCTGCTGCTCGACGAGCCCACCGCCGGGATGGGGCTGGAGGACGTCGACCGCACCGTCGAGCTGATCTCCCGGGTCCGGCAGGGCCGGACCGTGGTGATGGTCGAGCACAACATGAGCGTCGTCGGCCGGCTCGCCGACACCGTCACCGTCCTGCAGGCCGGCAAGGTGCTGGTCGAGGGGCCCTACGAGCAGGTCCGCGCCGACGAGCGGGTCATCACCGCCTACCTGGGAGCCGCTGATGCTGCGCATTGAGAACCTCTCCGCCTTCTACGGCGAGGCGCAGGTGCTGCGGGAGGTGAGCCTGGACGTCGCGGCCGGCGAGGTGGTCACCCTGGTCGGGCGCAACGGAGCGGGCAAGTCCACCCTGCTGCGCTGCGTGATGGGGCTGCACCCGGGGCAGCGGGGCACGGTCAGCCTGGACGGCCGCGACATCACGAAGCTGCCGGCGTATCAGCGGGCGCGGCTCGGGCTCGGCTGGGTCCCCGACGACCGCGGCGCGTACGCCACCCTCAGCGTCACCGAGAACCTGACACTCCCGCCGCGGGTCGGGCCCGATCCGTGGCCGCTGGAGCGGGTGTACGAGGCGTTCCCCGCCCTGTACGCCCGGCGCGACTCGGCGGCGACCATGCTCTCCGGCGGCGAGCAGCAGATGCTCGCCCTGGCCCGGGTGCTGCGGATGGGTGCCCGGCTGCTGCTCTGCGACGAGCCCACCGAGGGGCTCTCGCCGCTGCTCGTGCAGCAGGTCGGCGACCTGCTGCGGGAGGCCAAGAAGCACGGGGTGACCGTGCTGCTGGTCGAGCAGAACCTGCACTTCGCCACCGGCGTCGCCGACCGGCACTACCTGCTGGCCGAGGGACGGATCGCGGAGGCGATGGACAACTCCGAGGTGCGCTCGCGGGAGCGCGAGCTGCTGGCGTACCTCGGCATCTGATTTCCAAATTCAAAGACGGACCGTGAGCCGCGCCGCGGCGCGGATGTGGAGGGATTGGCATGCGCAGAACCGCAGGTCTGGCGGCGGCTTCGGCCGCCGTGCTGCTCGCCGCCGGATGCGGTGGTGGCGGGCCGAGCGCGTCGGGCGACTCGAAGCTGACCGACGACAAGATCGTGCTCGGCGTCCTCAACGACCAGTCCGGGGTCTACGCGGACCTCTCCGGCAAGAACTCGGTGAAGGCCGTGGAGATGGCCATCGCCGACTTCAAGGCCAAGTACGGCGACAAGGCGGTGACCACCAACATCAGCGTCGAGTCCGCCGACCACCAGAACAAGCCGGACATCGCCAACACCAAGGCGGCCGAGCTCTACGACCGGAAGTCGGCCGACGCCATCTTCGACGTGCCGACCTCCTCCGCCGCGCTGAAGGTCGCCGACGTCGCCAAGGCGAAGAAGAAGCTGTACTTCAACATCACCGGCGCGACCACCGACCTGACCGGCAAGTCGTGCAACAAGTACACCTTCCACTACGCGTACGACAGCTACATGCTGGCCCACGGCACGGGCAAGGCGGTCACCGAGCAGGGCGCCAAGAACTGGTACGTCGTCTACCCGGACTACGCGTTCGGGCAGGACATGGAGAAGAAGTTCTCCACCGCGGTGGAGGGCGCCGGCGGCAAGGTCATCTCCAAGGCCCCGACGCCGTTCCCGAACGACAACTTCTCCACCTTCCTGCTCAAGGCGCCCACGCTCAGCCCGAAGCCCGACGTGCTGGCCACCATGCAGGCCGGCGGTGACCTGGTCAACCTGGTCAAGCAGTACAACGAGTTCAAGCTCCGGGACAAGGGCATCGGCCTGGCCGTCGGCCTGATGTTCCTGACCGACATTCACTCGCTGACGCCCGCCGCGCTGGCCGGCACCACCTACACGGACGCCTGGTACTGGAACTTCGACCAGAAGAACCGCGAGTTCGCCGACCGGTTCCAGAAGGAGACGGGCGCCCGGCCCACCTTCGCGCACGCGGCCAACTACTCCGCGGCCATGCAGTACCTGGAGGCCGTGCAGGCCGCCGGCACCGACAACGCCGACAAGGTGGTCGCGCAGTTGGAGGGCAAGAGCATCGAGGACGTCTTCCTGCGCAACGGCAAGATTCGCGCCGAGGACCACCGGGTCATCCACGACGCCTACCTGGCCCAGGTCAAGCCGGCGGCCGAGGTGAAGGAGCCGTGGGACTACGTGAAGGTCCTCAAGACGATCCCCGCGGCCGAGGCGTTCGCGCCTCCGTCGGGCGAATGCAAGATGTGACGAGGCGATGAGCGGTTTCCTGCAACACACGTTCAACGGGCTGGTGAGCGGGGCGTTCTACGCCCTGCTCGCCCTCGGGCTCTCCGTCATCTTCGGGATGCTGCGGGTGGTGAACTTCGCCCACGGTGCGTTCTACATGCTCGGCGCATTCGGGGCGTACGTGCTGCTGACCGAGGCCGGGGTGCCGTTCTGGGGTGCGCTGGTGATCGTGCCGGTCGCGCTGGGTCTGCTCGGCATGGCGCTCGAGCGGGCGTTCATCCACCGGCTGACCCGGCTCGACCCGCTCTACAACTTCCTGCTCACCTTCGGGCTGACGTTGATCCTGCAGGACCTGGTCAAGTCGAGGTACGGGGTGAACTCCAGCCAGTACCTCCCGCCCGCCGAGATGCAGGGCTCGGTCGACTTCGGAGTCTTCGACTTCCCGATGTACCGGGTCTTCGTGCTGGTCTTCGCCGGCCTGCTCTGCCTCGGCGTGTGGTGGCTGCTCAGCCGCACCCGGATCGGCATGGTGGTGCGGGCATCGACCGAACGACCCGAGCTGACGCGGGCCTTCGGCATCAACGTCGGGCGGTGGGTCACTCCGGTGTTCGGCTTCGGCATCGCCCTGGCGGGCCTCGCCGGAGTCCTCGCCGCGCCGATGCGGGCGGTCAACCCGCTGATGGGCGCCGACCTGATCATCGTGGTCTTCGCGGTGGTGGTGATCGGCGGGCTCGGCTCGATCTTCGGCTCCGTCGCCGCCGGCTTCGGCATCGGCCTGTTGCAGGCGTGGGGCGAGGCGTACCTGGCGGAGCGGATGCCCATCCTGGCGCAGACGCTCGTCTTCATCGTGATGGCCGTCGTGCTGCTGTGGCGCCCGGCGGGCCTGTTCGGGCGGGAGGAGACGCCGGCATGACCGAGACGTCCACTGTGCAGCCGACGGAAGAACCCGCCGCGGCTGCGCCCCGCTCGGCGCTCGGCGCTGTCAGCCGGGCTCCCGGCTGGGTCCGCTACCTGCTGCTCGCCGCCGGGCTGGCGGCCGCGCTCTGGCTGCCCAACGGGCTGTATCCGGCGGTCGCCGTCGACATCCTGTGCTGGGCTCTCTTCGCGGTCTCGGTCGACCTGCTGCTCGGCTTCACCGGGCTGATGTCCTTCGGGCACGCCGCGTTCTGGGGGACGTCCGCGTACGCGTCCGGGCTGGTCGCGATCCACCTCGGGGCGCCCTTCCCGGTCGCCGCGCTGGCCGGGGCGCTGACCGCGGCGCTGCTCGCGCTGCCGATCGGGTATCTCGCGGTGAAGCGGACCGGAATCTACTTCGCGATGGTGACCCTGGCCTTCGCGCAGATGATCTACTTCGTCGCGAACAAGTGGGGCTCGGTCACCGGCGGCGAGAACGGTCTGCAGAGTGTGCCGCGGGAGCTGTTCGGCCTGGACCTCAGCGACGAGTACTACTTCTACTACGCGGCGCTGCCCATGGTGCTCGCCGGGCTCTTCGCCGCGTGGCGGATCGTGCATTCGCCGTTCGGGCGGGTGCTGGTCGGCATCCGGGACAACCCGGCCCGGGCGCGGGCGCTGGGTTACCCGGTACACCGCTTCAAGCTGACCGCGTTCGTCCTCTCGGCGTTCCTCGCCGGGCTGGGCGGTGGACTCTTCGTCATCAACCACAAGTTCGTCTCGCTCGACGCCCTGCACTGGACCACCTCGGGGAAGGCGGTCATCGTCGTCGTCCTCGGCGGTATCGGCACGCTCTGGGGCGGCGTCCTCGGCGCGGCGGCGCTGGTGCGGCTGGAGGACTGGCTGTCGTTCTCCGGATTCGAGCAGATCAACCTGGTCATCGGCGCCATCTTCGTCCTGGTGGTGCTGCTGTTCCGGCGCGGCATCTGGGGCAGCGTCGCGGCGCTGGCGCTGCGCTTCATGGCGTCGCGAAGACGGTAGTTGCCGCGCAAACGCCGCTGGCCGGCACCCGTGTTGGGGTGCCGGCCAGCGGCTTGGTGCTCTGTGTCAGTTGTTCCAGTGCTGGGCGACCAGGTCGGCGGCCTGCTGTTCCCACTGGGCGTAGGCGTGCGGGTAGGCCGACACCTGCACCGTCTGGGCGGCCTCGGTCAGCGGCATGTCGTGCCAGCCGTCGACCTGCTTGAGGCCCTTGAGGAACGCCATGGTCGAGTACTGCGGGTCGGTGATCTGCTCCGGGGTGCCCCAACCCGAGGACGGGCGCTGCTGGAACAGGCCCAGCGAGTCGTGGTCGTTGCGCTCCCCCAGGTGACCCAGGTTCTCCAGCTTCGACTCCTGCAGGCTGGTCGCGATCGAGACCACCGCGGCCCGCTCGTCCATGCCGGACTTCTTCGTCGCGGCGATGATCGCCTTGACGTTGCCGATCTGCTCCTTGTTCAGGTCGATCCGGGACTGGGTGCCCTGCACACCATGCGGGATCAGCTTGCCGGTGTCCACACCCGGCTTGTCGGCCTGCACGACGGCGACGGGCTTGGCGTCCACCGGGGCGGCGGCGTGGGCGGTGGCCGGGCCGGCGAACACGCCACCGGTGAAGGCCAGACCAGCGATACCGAGCACGCTCTTACGCAGCATCGAGTTCATGATCAAAGCTCCAATTCGGGGGTCAGGCACACCCACCCGATAGGGGGCCGGGTGGATGCGCACGCACCACGGACGGGCGCTCAAAAAGTCTTCGGGGGAAAGATCCGACCGCCGGGCGGGGCTGCCACTCGCGGCGCCGGGACCGTGTGTAACGACCGGCGGCCCACCAGCATTCCGGGGCCCGTCCACCAGCCCCCAGATCAGGGGGCGGTCCTCGGTCGTACGCCAGGTATAACGACCCCGCCCCGGCCACGATTCCGGCCCCACAATGCCGCCGGTCACACCCCGGGGACCGGACAGGCGACACCGCAACGGCGGCTTTCGGGCACCTGGCCCACCCCGATGCCGCCACATCACGGGACACCGTCCACCGCGAGGCGCGTGGCCCTGCCCACGACGGACCGTCGCCCGCGGGGAGCGGACGTGACCCGGCACACAAGCGATACGAACCGGTTCCGTATCGAATCCCCGGGCGCCTAGGCTGGGCACTGTTACGAGTCTGCCCCGTATCGTATTTGCGACGCGGGTGAGCCGGGGGGAGAACCGGACACATGGAACTGCACGGGAACACGGGACACCCGAGGAGGTGGGCGATCCTCGGGGTGTTGGTGATCAGCCTGCTCGTGGTCGTCCTCGACAACACGATCCTGAACGTCGCGCTCCGCACCCTCGCCGACCCGGTGCACGGCCTCGGGGCCAGCCAGGGCGAGCTGGAGTGGTCGATCAACTCCTACACCCTGGTCTTCGCCGGCCTGCTCTTCACCTTCGGCGTGCTCGGCGACCGCTCGGGTCGCCGGCGCTTCCTGCTGATCGGCCTGGCGCTCTTCGGGCTGGCGTCGCTGCTGTCGGCGTACGCGCAGAACCCCGGACAGCTGATCGCAGCCCGCGCCCTGATGGGGGTCGGCGGCGCGGCCATCATGCCGGTGACGCTCTCGATCATCTCGAACGTCTTCGACCCGCGGGAGCGCGGCCGGGCGATCGGCGTCTGGGCCGGTGCCGTCGGCCTCGCCGTGGCGATCGGCCCGGTCCTCGGCGGGGCGCTGCTGGAGCACTACTGGTGGGGCTCGGTCTTCCTGATCAACGTGCCGGTGGTCGCGCTCGGCGTGGTGCTGGTCGCCGCCCTGGTGCCCGAGTCGCGGGACCCGAACCCGGGCCGGGTCGACCTGCTCGGCGTGCTGCTCTCGGTGGTTGGCCTGGTCGCCCTGACCTACGGCATCATCGACGGCGGCGAGCACGGCTTCGACCGCGCCTCGGTCTGGGGGGCAATCGCCGGCGGGCTGGCCGTCCTGGCCTGGTTCGTCGCCCACGAGCTGCGCAGCGACCACCCGTCGCTGGACGTCCGGTTGTTCCGGGTGCCCCGGTTCGCCGCCCCGGTGACGCTTGTCGGGCTGGTGTTCTTCGCCGCGATGGGCGTGATGTTCTTCAACGCGTTCTACCTCCAGCTGGTGCGCGGCTACAGCCCGTTGGAGACCGGTCTGCTCTTCCTGCCCTTCGCCGCGGCGCAGCTGTTCTTCGCGCCGCGCAGCGCGGCGATGGTTCGCCGCTTCGGCGGCCGGGCCGTCGCGGTGGTCGGTCTCGCGTTGACCGCGGTGGCGCTCGGCGCCTTCGTCTTCGTCGACGCGGTCACGCCGATCTGGGTCGTCCTGGTCCTGACCTTCGTCCAGGGCACCGGCATGGCCAACATCATGCCGCCGGCCACTGAGTCGATCATGTCGGCGCTGCCCCGGGAGAAGGCGGGCGTCGGCTCGGCGGTCAGCAACACGGTCCGCCAGGTGGCCGGCGCGCTCGGCGTGGCGGTGCTCGGCTCGGTGCTCTCCGCGGTCTACCGGGACGACATCGCCTCCGCCCTCGCCGGCCTGCCCACCCCGGCCCGCGCGGCGGCCGAGGAGTCCATCTCCGGCGCGTACGCGGCGGCGGCCCAGCTCGGGCCGGTGGCGCCCAAGCTGATCGCGGCGGCCAACGACTCGTTCGTCGCGGCGATGCACTGGGCCGCCGGACTCTCCGCGGTGGTGGCCGCGCTCGGCATCCTGATCGCGCTGCGCTGGCTGCCGGGTCGCCCCGCGGCCGGCCCGGCCGAGGCTCGGCCGGCCGCCGAGCGGGAGTTGGCCGGGACTGCCTAGGTTCGGCGACAATGTCTGACATGACTTCCACCGCGGATGCTCCGCGGTCGCCCGGGCGACCGCGGAGCATCCGCGCGGACGAGGCGATCATCGAGGCCACGCTGGACCTGCTCGCCGAGGGCAACAGCATCAAGGCCCTCTCCATCGAGGCGATCGCCGCCCGCGCCGGCGTCGGCAAGGCCACCATCTACCGTCGCTGGTCGGGCAAGGACGCGCTGCTGCTCGACGCGCTGCGTCGGCTCAAGGGCATCCCGCCGCAGCCGGCCGGTCACTCCGTCCGGGACGACCTGGTGCTGCTGGTCGGCGCCGTCGGGCACAACGTCGACCCCCGGGCCGCGAAGATCATGCCGTGCCTGGTGCCCGAGGTGAACCGCAGCCCGGACCACTTCCAGCTCTACCAGAACATCATCGAGCCCCGGCGGAAGCTGATGCGCGAGGTGCTCCGACGCGGCGTGGTCAACGGCGAACTCCGCGCCGACCTCGACATCGAGCTGGCGATGGCGCTGCTCACTGGGCCGATGCTGATCCAGCGGGTGCTCCGGTGGCACCCGGAGCTGGACGACAAGATCCTGCCGGAGCGGATCGTCGACGCCGTACTGGACGGCCTCCGGGCCCGCTGACCGGGGCGGCGGCGCCCGAGCTCAGCCGGCGGGGGTGCGCAGCCGGTGCAGGCGCAGCGCCAGCTGCACCTCCAGCGCCCGTTCCGGCTTCTGCCAGTCGGCGCCGAGCAGCTGCCCGACCCGCTCCAGCCGCTGGGTCACCGTGTTGACGTGCACGTGCAGCAGCTCCGCCGCCCGGGCCAGGCTGCCGCCCACCCCGAAGTACGCCTCCAGCGTCTTCACCAGCGCGGTGCCCCGCCGAGCGTCGTAGTCCACCACCGGCCCGACCGTGTCGGTGAGGAAGCGGGCCACGTCCCGGTCGCCCGAGTCGCCGACCGCGCCGAGCAGCAGCCCGACGAAGCCCAGCTCCGCGGTGCTCGCCCCCTGCCCGGAGCGGCCCAGCGCGCCCAGTGCGGTCAGGCACCGCTCCGCCTCGGCGAAGGTGGTGGCGAGCTCCGCCGGGCCGGTCGAGGGCCCGCTCGCCCCGGCGGTCACCGGCCGGCCGGTCACCCGGGACAGGTCCCGGGCCACCGCCCGGGCGCTGCCACCGGCGTCCTGCCCGGGCAGCATCAGCACCACCCGGCCGTCGCGCGCCGCCGCCAGCCCGCTGCGGGTCGAGGCGTACGTGGTGGCCCAGGAGAGCACCCGCTGCCGCGCCGAGCCGGTCGCGGCGATCGCGTCGTCGCCGACCGCCACCAGCACGTGCGGGGAGTCCAGGTCGACCCCGAGGCGGCGGGCCCGGCTGCGTAGCGCGTCGGTGTCCCGCAGCGGCCGGGCGATCAGGTCGTCGAGCAGCTCGCCCCGGACCCGCCCCTCCGCCTCGGCGACGGTACGGCGGAACAACAGCAGCAGCGCGGTCACCAGCGCGGCCCGCTCCAGGATCCGCTGGTCGGCGTCGACCAGCTCGCCGTCGGGTCGCAGCACCAGCGCGCCGAGGTTCTCCGCCCCGGCCACCACGGCTGCGTACCAGAGTGGCCCCCGCCGCACGCTGCGCCCCTCGGTACGGGACGCCGCCACCGCCTCCACCATGTCCGCCCGGTCCGGCTCCTCGATCTCGCCCACCCGGGCCAGCTGCCGCCCCTCGGCGTCCAGCGCCAGCAGCGCCCCGCCGAGCACGTCGGTGACCGCCGCCGCCACGTCCTCCATCCCGCCGCCGCGCACCACCAGCGCGGTCATCCGGTCGTGCGCCGCCGCGGCCCGCTCCACCGAGCTGCTGTGGGCCCGGATGGTGCTGTTCGCCGCCGACAGCTCCTCCAGCGCCGAGCGGGTCTCCGCGAGCAGCCGGGCGGTGTCGATCGCCACCGCCGCGTGCGCCGCGAGGGAAACCAGCAGCGACACCTCTTCCCGGGCGAACGGCCGGGCCGACCGGTTCGCCGCGTAGAGCACGCCGATCGAGGTGGAGCCGAGCCGCAGCGGCACGCCGAGGATCGCCACCAGCCCCTCCTCGCCCACCCCGGCGTCGATCTCTCCGGTGTGGCGGAACCGGTCGTCCTCCGGATAGTTGGCGGTGACGTACGGGGTGCCGGTCTGGGCGACCAGCCCGCCCAGGCCGGCGCCCATCGGCAGCCGCAGGCGCTGGAACCGGGCGGAGATCGACCCGTCGGTGACCCGCATGTAGGTGTCGCCGCGCTCGTCGTCGTTGAGCGTCATGTAGGCCACGTCGGTGCCGAGCAGGTTGCGCGCCCGGTGCACGATCGCCCGCAGCACGTCGTCCAGGTCGCGCAGGCCGGCCAGGTCGCTGGCCGTGTCGTACAGGCCGGAGAGCTCGATCTCCCGGCGGCGCCGGCGCTCCAGCAGCGCGCGGACCCGCAGCGCCACCACCTTCGCCTGCTCCAGCTCGGCGAGCCGCTCGGCGGGAAGGCCGGCGGCCCGGGCGGCCACCAGCGGTCCCTCGAACTCGACCGCGGCGGCCTCCCGGGCCAGCAGCTCCAGGAACTCGACCGGCGACGACATGACCGACATTGTGCGCGAGGCCACTAGTTCGCCGTCCAGCCCCCGTCGAGGGCGATCGAGGCGCCGGTGATGAACGACGCCGGCGGGGAGCAGAGGTACGCCACCAGCTCCGCGACCTCCTCCGGCTCGATCAGCCGCTTGATCGCCGCCTTGGCGAGCATGATCTTCTCGATCACCTCGTCCTCGCCGATGCCGTGCGTCGCGGCCTGATCGGCGATCTGGCTCTCCACCAGCGCGGTGCGGACGTACGCGGGGTTGACGCAGTTGGCGGTCACGCCGTGCGCTGCGCCCTCCAGCGCGACCACCTTCGACAGCCCCTCCAGGGCGTGCTTGGCCGACACGTACGCCGCCTTGTACGGCGAGGCGCGCAGCCCGTGCACCGAGGAGATGTTGACGATCCGGCCCCAGCCGTTGGCGTACATGTGGGGCAGCGCCCGCCGGATGATCAGGAACGGCGCCTCCACCATCACCCGGTGCAGGTACTCGAAGCGCTCCGGGGAGAAGTCCTGGACCGGCGCGACGTGCTGGAGACCGGCGTTGTTGACCACGAGGTCCACGTTGCAGTCGAGCCGGTCCACCGCCGCGGCGTCCGCGAGATCGATCCCCTCGGCCCGGCCGCCGGCCTCGGCGGCCACCGCCTTGGCCGCCTCCACGTTGCGGTCGACCACCAGCACCGCCGCGCCGGCCGCCGCCAGGCGCAGGGCGCACGCCCGACCGATGCCGCTGCCACCACCGGTCACCAGGGCGGTACGACCGGAGAGGTCGACGCGTACGACGTGGGGGACCGCCACGGGTTCTGCCGTCATGGCGCAAGAAGTTACGAGCTGTGTGGCCGGGCGCACATGGGGCGGCGACACATACTCGGCGGTCGGCCTGTGTGGGCTGGGCCGGGGCGGTCGGCGGGGTGCGGGAGTGTCGACATGTGTGCCGGTTGGCAGTGTCGGTGGGTCGTGGCACAGTCGCCGCGTGACGTTCGAGGCGGTCCTGGTCCGGTGGTCCGGCGCCGGCGGCTGGGTGTTCGCTCCGGTGCCGGACGAGCACGCGCCGACCGCCGCGGGCGCGTTCGGCCGGGTGCCGGTGGTCGCCACGGTGGACGGCCATACCTGGTCGACGAGCGTCTGGCGGGACCGGAAAGCCGGCTGGTTGCTGGCTGTGCCGGCGCGGATCCGCGCGGGCAAGGACGACGGGGATGTCGTCAGCGTCGCGATCGAGCTTGACCACACCCGGCACTGAGGGTGGTGGGCCGGGCCTCGTCGGTGCGGCAGCGGGGGCCACGACGCCCCGTCCGGCGTGTCCCCGCGGGTGCCGACCCTGCCGGAACAGTAAGGTGTCGAACACACGTACTGCTGACGGCTGGGGGAGGAGGCGGCGTGCGGGTGCTCGGCGTCGACCCGGGGCTGACCCGGTGCGGGGTCGGCGTGGTCGAGGGCGTGCCGGGGCGGCCCTGCACGCTGGTCGCCTACTACGTTGTCCACACCGACCCCGAGGACGAGTTGCCGCTGCGCCTGCTGCACCTGGACCGGTCGCTCACCGACCTGGTCGCCGAGCATCGGCCGGACAGCGTCGCCGTCGAACGGGTGTTCAGCCAGCACAACGTCCGCACGGTGATGGGCACCGCCCAGGCCAGCGGGGTGGCCGTGCTCGCCGGGGCACGGGCCGGGCTGCCGGTGCAGACGTACACGCCGAGCGAGGTCAAGGCCGCGGTGACCGGTTCCGGCCAGGCCGACAAGGCGCAGATGACCGCCATGGTGACCCGGCTGCTGCGGCTGCCCGAGCCGCCGAGGCCGGCCGATGCCGCCGACGCCCTGGCCCTGGCCATCTGCCACGTCTGGCGCGGCGGCACCCGGTCCAAGCTGGCCGCCGCGGCCGAGCGGGTACGACGAGGAAGAAGCGACTAGTGAAGGTCACCCGGATCGCGTACTCCACCCGGCTGAACGCGGGAAAGTACGCCGCCTTGGCGGAGCAGGCCCGCCGGTTGGGTCGGGTTCGTGGCGAGGTGTGGCAGCGTTACGGTTCGATCGGCGGTGTCGGGTCCGGGCTGAGGGACCGGGAGGTGCGGGACCGGTGGCTGGCTGACGGCACGCACGTGCGGTTTGGTGTGCTGGCGAATGCGTGGAAGGAAACCGTCCGCGACGCGATGGCCGACATCGCGGCGAACCTGGCCTCGGCCAAGGTCGAGGTGCGTCGGGCGATCGGCCATCGCACGGGCGATCCGGCCGACCGCAAGCGGATGCTCACCGCACTGAAGGCCGACCGGTGGGCTGGCGACCCGTTCCTGGCTCGGCAGATGCGCAAGCACTGGAAGCGTGGCCGCAATCGCACAGATCATCAGATCGTGGTGCGCGCCGACAAGTACAACACCGTCGTGGACGGGCGGGGCCGGTTGTGGCTGGCGGTCCCGGGCCTCGAACGCCGCAAGATGGTCAAGATCCCGCTGTCGACGACCGTCGCCCCGACGGGCACGCTGCGGCTGATCCTGCGTGGCGGCGGGGTCGAGGTGCACTACCAGATCGACGCGTCGCAGCTGCGGTCGTCGCAGCGGCCCTGCGGCGACCGGGCGGTCGGCGTGGACAAGGGCTACACCGAAGCCCTGACCGACTCCGACGGCGCCCGCCACGGCAGCCGTCTCGGCGAGCTGCTGGCGGCCGAGTCGGACCGGTCGAAGGAGCGTAACCGGCGCCGGGCGAAGCTGCGCTCGATAGCGAACAACGCCGCTCGTCGTGGTGACCACGCGAAAGCGCACCGGATCACCGTCAACAACCTCGGTACTGCCAAGCGGGACCGACAGGCCGCCCGCCACCGCGCGCAGGTGCGTACGGAGATCTTCACCGCCGTGCACCGGGTCGTCGACAAGGCCGCCACCGTCGTCGCCGAAGACCTCACCAAGAGCTTCGCCGGGCGCAAGACGCTCGGCAGGAACTTCAACCGGCGTCTCGCCGCGTGGACCAAAGGGGTCACCGCCGAGGCGTTGGCGAACGTGTCGGAGCGCAGAGGTTCTGCGCTCGTGCACGTCAACGTCGCCTACACCTCACAAACCTGTCACCGCTGCGGCCGGCTCGGCCGACGCAACGGGGACCGGCTTCACTGCACCTGGTGCGGGGTGGTGTGGCAGGCCGACGTGAACGCCGCGATCAACATCCTGCACCGAGCTGACGACCCCGACATCGCCCTGCACACCCCGCACCACAGGGTGAAGCAGATCCTGCAGGACCGGACCGATCGCCACCGGACCAGACTGCCGGTCCAGGACTCCAGCCCGGCCACCACCGAGCGGAGAGCGAAACATCCGAACCGCTCAGCAACGAGCAAAGAGTAGGAAGCAGGAACGCGATGATCGCCAGTGTGCGCGGCACGGTGACCGCGACCGGTCCGGACCACGCGGTGGTGGAGGTGGGCGGCATCGGCCTGGCGGTGCAGTGTGCCCCCGGCACCCTCGCCGAGCTGCGGGTCGGGCAGCCGGCCCGGCTCGCCACCAGCCTGGTCGTCCGGGAGGACTCGCTCACCCTCTACGGCTTCGCCGACGACGACGCTAAGCAGCTCTTCGAGCTGCTCCAGACCGCCAGCGGAGTGGGCCCCCGGCTGGCCCAGGCGGTGCTCGCAGTGCACACCCCGGACGCGGTACGCAAGGCCATCGCCAACGCCGACACCGCCGCGCTGACCCGGGTGCCCGGCATCGGCAAGAAGGGCGCCGAGCGCCTCGTCCTCGAACTGCGCGACCGGATCGGGCCGGTGCCGATCGGTCCGGACGGCGCCGCCGGGGTGGCCGCGGGCGCTTGGCCGGAGCAGGTGCGGCAGGCTCTGGTCGGGCTCGGCTGGACGGCCGCCCAGGCCGAGCAGGCCGTCGCCGCGGTCGCCGAGACCGTCGACGGGGCGACCCCGCCGGTGCCGGTCCTGCTCAAGCAGGCCATCCGCCTCCTGGGCCGCACGCGATGAGCAACGACGACCTGATCTCGGCGTACGTCAACGACGCCGAACGGGACGCGGAGGCCAGCGTCCGGCCCCGGCGCCTCGCCGAGTTCATCGCCCAGGACCGGGTCCGAGACCAGCTCGACCTGCTGCTCAAGGGCGCGATGCGGCGCGGCTCCCCGCCGGACCACATCCTCCTGTCGGGGCCGCCGGGCCTGGGTAAGACCAGTCTGGCCAACATCGTCGCCGCCGAGCTGGGCTCGGGCATCCGGGTGACCAGCGGCCCGGCGATCGAACGCTCGGGCGACCTGGCGGCCATCCTGACCAGCCTCGCCGAGGGTGACGTGCTCTTCATCGACGAGATCCACCGGATCGCGAAACCGGCCGAGGAGCTGCTCTACAGCGCGATGGAGGACTTCCGGGTCGACGTGGTGGTCGGCAAGGGCCCCGGCGCAACCGCCATCCCGCTCGACGTCGAGCCGTTCACCCTGGTCGGCGCGACCACCCGATCCGGCCTGCTGACCGGGCCGATGCGGGACCGGTTCGGCTTCGTCGCCCACCTCGACTTCTACTCCCCGGCCGACCTGGAGGCGCTGCTGCACCGCTCGGCGCGGATCCTCGGCGTGCCGATCACCGACGACGGCGCGGCCGAGATCGCCGGCCGGTCCCGGGGCACGCCCCGGATCGCCAACCGACTGCTGCGCCGGGTCCGGGACTACGCCGAGGTCCGGGCCGACGGCGTGGTCTCCGTGGAGACCGCCCGGGCCGCCCTCACCGTGTACGACGTCGACGCGCTCGGGCTGGACCGGCTGGACCGGGCCGTGCTGACCGCGCTGGTGGACTCGTTCCGGGGCGGCCCGGTGGGGCTCTCCACCCTCGCCGTCGCGGTGGGGGAGCAGCCGGACACCGTCGAGGAGGTCTGCGAGCCGTTCCTGGTCCGGGCCGGGTTGCTGGCGCGCACCCCGCGGGGTCGGGTGGCCACCGAGGCGGCCTGGCGCCATCTGGGGCGTACGCCCCCCAATGGTACATTTGGCACCGATGCCCCTCCCGTGCCCGATCTGTTCTCCGCGCAGGCCGATCAGCCGTGATCCGAACGTGATCTGTGCCGCATTCGGTCTTCTCAGCTGCAGGGACTAGACTTCGCCGCGGTCTGTACAGGACGTGAGAATCCGCCTCCACTCCGGCACCCCTCGTGCCGGTCGGGGCGGCCAATGGGAAGGTCGACAACCGTGCTTTACGCAGCAGCGGGTGGCGGGGGAGCCGGCGGTCTGACGCCGATCCTCATGATCGCTCTGCTCTTCGGCGTCATGTACTTCATGATGATCCGCCCCCAGCAGAAGCGCCGCCGCGAGGCCGAGCAGATGCAGTCCGCCCTCGCCCCGGGCGACGAGGTGGTCACCATCGGCGGCCTCTACGGCACGGTCACCGGGGTGGACGACGACACCGTCCTGCTCGAGGTCGCCCCGGGCGTGCAGACCCGGTACGCCCGCCCGGCCATCGCCCGCGTCGTCAACCAGGCCGAGCGCCCGGAGACGACCGAGCCGGTCACCGAGGACGCTGAGCCCGTCAAGGAGTGACCGCCCGCCCCGGAAGGGGCAGCGGAGCCAGCCTCAGAAGTGGATAGTTGGGTCGACGCCCGGCACCGACACGCGTAGCACCCGACTCGACGCCGCCGCGTCGAGTCGGGGGGCGTGTTGGCCGGCGCGTCGATCCGTCAGAGCCTTCGGCCGGACACCCCCGGCCCGACATTCGTCGCCGCTGCGTCAGCGGCGCGACCGTACAGGGAGACAGGACAGCCGTGGCACCACCTCAGGGACAGATGCGCCCCGGACGGCAGCTCGCCGTCCTCGGGGTCATCTTCGTCGTCCTCTATCTTTTGGTGTTCTTCTCGGGCGGCGCCAGCGGTGGCTGGAAGGACCGGCTGGAGCCCCGGCTCGGCCTGGACCTGATCGGCGGCACCCGGCTGACGCTCGAGGCCACCAACAGCGTGGACGGCAAGCCCCCGACGGCCGCCAACCTCGAAGAGGCGCGCCAGATCATCGAGAACCGGGTCAACGCGTACGGCGTGGCCGAGGCCGAGGTGGTCACCGAGGGCAACCGCAACATCGTGATCTCCCTGCCCGGTGAGAACCGCGACCTCACCGACGTCGGCACCGCCGCCGAGCTGCGCTTCCGCAAGGTGCTCAAGGCGACCGACGGCAGCGGCGCGGCCGCCGCCCCGGCCCCCACGACGGGCGTGACCCCGGCGCCGTCCGGCACTGCGACCCCGGCGCCGTCCGGCAGCGCCGCCCCGAAGGCCAGCGCCTCGCCGAGCGCCGGCGGGCAGGGCGGCATGGCGCCCACGCCGAGCGCCAGCGCCGCCGCCCCGACCCCGACGGCCTCGCCGAGCGCCGCGTCGCCGACCGCCAGCCCCGCGCCGGTGCCGCAGAGCGTCGAGCAGCAGCGCAAGGCCGTCGAGCAGAAGGTCGGCCCCGCCGCCTGGGCCGCCGCCAGCGGCCTGAAGGCCCCGGCCGACCTGACCGCCGACCCCTCCCTGGCCGAGAAGCTCAAGCCGTTCGGCACCCTCTCCCCGCAGGAGATCGCGGTGCTGTCGCCGGAGATGCAGTTCAACGTCCCCAGCGTCACCTGCGCGCAGCTGGACAAGCGGCCGCCGGCGTCGATCAAGGACGAGAAGCAGCCGGCGGTGGCCTGCGAGGCCGGCGCCAAGTACCTGCTCGACGTGGCGAAGGTGGTCGGCACCGACGTCGACGACGCCAACGCGGTGCTCGACCAGACCAGCTCCTGGGTGGTGAGCCTCAAGTTCACCGGCAAGGGCCAGGAGCGGTGGACCAACCTGACCCGCGAGGCGTTCAACAACGAGGGCCAGGCCTGCGACCAGACCGCGCTCGGCCAGGACGGCAAGTGCCGCGTCGCCGTGGTGCTGGACAACCTGATCGTCTCCTCGCCGGAGATCCAGGGCGTGCTGACCGGTGACTCGCAGATCACCGGCAACTTCGACAACAAGACCGCCAACGCGCTGGCCAGCCAGCTCCGCTACGGCGCGCTGCCGGTGACCTTCGTGCCGCAGGAGCAGCAGAACGTCACCGCGACGCTCGGCGACAGCCACCTGCGCGCCGGTCTGCTCGCCGCCGGCATCGGCATGCTGCTGGTCATCATCTACTCGTTCTTCTACTACCGGCTGCTCGGCTCGGTGATCTTCCTGAGCCTGGTGCTCTCCGCGCTGCTGGTCTTCGGCGCACTGGTGGTGCTCGGCCGGTCCATCGGGTTCACCCTCACCCTCGCCGGCATCGCCGGCATGATCGTCTCGCTCGGTGTGGCGGCGGACTCGTTCGTCATCTACTTCGAGCGGCTCAAGGACGAGATCCGGGAGGGCCGCAGCCCACGCAGCGCGGTGCCCCGCGCGTGGGTCCGGGCCCGCCGGACGATCATCTCGGCGAACGCGATCACCCTGATGTCCGCCGTGGTGCTCTACATCGTCTCGGTCGGCGCGGTGAAGGGCTTCGCCTTCGCCCTCGGCCTGGCGACCGTCCTCGACCTGGTCGTGGTCTTCCTCTTCCGTCACCCGATCATGACGATGTTCGCCCGCACCCGGGCGTTCCTGTCCCCGCGGGTCAGCGGTCTCGGCCGGGCCCTGCCGGCCCGGTCGGCCGAGCAGGCCACCGCCCGTACCCCGCGCGTCAAGGAGGCCTGAGATGGCTAAGAGTGGTCTGGCGTCCCGGCTCTACCGGGGCGAGGCCGACCTCAACATCGTCGGCCGGCGCAAGCTCTGGTTCGCCGTGGCCGGTGCGCTGGTGCTGATCGCCGTGCTCAGCTTCGCCGTCCGGGGCTTCAGCCTCGGCATCGAGTTCGCCGGTGGCAACTCGTTCCAGGTGCCGGCCAGCGTCGGCACCCTGGACCAGGCCGAGGCGAAGGTGGACGCGGCGCTGAAGTCCAAGGGCGGCGGCGCCGAGGTGGTGACCGCGCAGAAGGTCGGCAGCACCAGCGGTGAGTACTACGAGCTGCGCACCTCCCAGCTCAGCCCGGAGCAGGCCAACGCGGTCAAGACCGAGATGGCCAGCGAGTTCGGCATCAACACCGACCAGATCAGCGGCAGCCAGGTCTCCGAGGCCTGGGGCAGCCAGGTGACGTCCCGGGCGCTGCTCGGTCTGGTGATCTTCATCGCGGTGGTGGCGATCTACCTGATCCTGCGCTTCGAGTGGCGGATGGCGGTCTCCGCGATCAGTTCGCTGTTCATGAACCTGCTCCTCACCGCTGGCATCTACTCGCTGGTCGGCTTCGAGGTCACCCCGTCGACGATCATCGGTTTCCTCACCATCCTGGGCTTCGCGCTCTACGACGTGGTCGTGGTCTTCGACAAGGTCCAGGAGAACACCCGGGGCATCACCGCGAACAACAACCAGACGTACGGCGAGGCGGCCAACCTGGCGCTCAACCAGAGCCTGATGCGGTCGCTGAACACCTCCGTGGTGGCCCTGCTCCCGGTCGGCGGCCTGCTCTTCATCGGCGCTGGCCTGCTCGGTGCGGGCACCCTGAAGGACCTCGGTCTGGTGCTCTTCGTCGGTATGGCGGTGGCCTTCCTGACCTCGATCCTGCTGGCGACTCCGCTGCTGGTCCTGCTGAAGAACCAGGAGCCGCGGATCAGCGCGCACAACAAGCGGGTGCTGGCCCGCCGGGGCGCGATCGCCCGGGGCGAGCTCACCCCGAAGGGCGCGCCGCGGGCCGCCGAGGCCGGCGCGGCCACCGTCGACGCGGAGGCGGCGGCCCTGGCCGGCGCGGCGCCGAAGGTGGGCGCCCGGCCGGCGGGCAAGCGCCCAACCGGCGGCCGGGGCGGTCGCCCGGGCGGCGGCGGCAACCGGCCGGGCGGCGCGAAGCGTCGCTGACCGGTCGAGGAGGACACCCGGTAGGAACCGGCACGACGGCGTCCTTCATGCTGTGCGAGCAGCATGAGGACGCCGTCGTCGTTGAAGGGAAGCGGAACTGCCGTGACGGAGACCCACAGCACCGCGGTACGGGGAGACAGCGGCCCGGAGGTCGCCCGACTGGTCGCCAGCCGGGTGCTGGACGTGCCGGACTTCCCGAAGCCCGGGGTCGTGTTCAAGGACCTGATGCCGCTCTTCGCTGACGGCCACGTGTTCCGCGAGGTGATCGACGGGATCATCGCGCACCACGGGCGTGACTCGTTCGACATGGTGGTCGGCATCGAGGCACGCGGCTTCGTGATCGCCGCCGCCATCGCGTACGCCGCCGGGGTCGGCGTGGTGCCGGTGCGCAAGGCCGGCAAGCTGCCCCGCCCGGCGTACTCGGCCTCCTACGCGCTGGAGTACGGCGAGGCGACCCTGGAGGTGCACCAGGACGCGTTCACCGCCGGGCACCGGGTGCTGGTGGTGGACGACGTGCTCGCCACCGGTGGCACCGCCGAGGCCACCCTCGACCTGGTGGAGCGGGCCGGCGGCACCGTGGCCGGCTTCACCGTGCTGCTCGAGCTCGCGTTCCTGGAGGGGCGCAAGCGGCTCAGCCCGCGCCCGGTCCATGCCCTGCTGACCGTTTGATTCGGTTGCCGCCGGACGGACCAGGTGCGGTCCGTCCGGCGGAGCGGCGGGGCAGCCTGCAGGCGGGTAGCATTGCCCTTTGCTGACCGGGCGGGTGAGCGTCCGGTGGCGCGAACACCGCCGGCCCGGGGGCCGGCGCGGAACAACACCGGCCCGTCGGCCGGTTGAAGAGAACGTCGGCCCGACGGTCGGCGCATTCCCGGCGAGCAGTGAGGAGGCCGGTGTCCCACGATGTCGTCCCTCCGGTGGAGGGCACGGTGCACCCGACAGGCGACGCGGACGGCTCGGTGACCGAGCGGAGCGGTAACCCGCCGGCCCGGGTGACGGGCTCTGGCAGCGGCGTCGGCTCGAACGGCACCGCCGGCGGTGGTTCGACGCCCGGGGCGGTCGTTGTGCCGTTCCCGCCCGACGGCCCCGGCGACCCCGCGCCGAGCGGTGGCTTCGCGCTCTCCAACGCGCCCACCGGCCGCCGGGTTCGGGCCCGGCTGGCCCGGTTCAACGCGCCCTGGCAGACCTCGCAGGTCAGCGAGGTGCTCGAGCCGCTGATCTCCACCCACCGGGAGAACCACCCCAAGGCCGACGCCCGGCTGCTCCAGCGGGCGTTCGACACCGCCGCGCGCTGGCACTCCGGTCAGTACCGCAAGTCGGGCGACCCGTACATCACCCACCCGCTGGCCGTGGCGACCATCCTGGCCAACCTGGGGATGGACACCACCACCCTGGTCGCCGCGCTGCTGCACGACACGATCGAGGACACCGAGTACACCCTCGACCAGATGCGGGCCGACTTCGGCCCGGAGGTCACCCTCCTGGTCGACGGCGTGACGAAGCTGGACAAGGTCAAGCTGGGCGACGCGGCCAAGGCCGAGACGATCCGCAAGATGGTCGTGGCGATGGCCAAGGATCCGCGGGTGCTGGTGATCAAGCTGGCCGACCGGCTGCACAACATGCGCACCCTCACCTTCCTGCCCCGCCCCAAGCAGGAGCAGAAGGCGAAGGAGACGCTGGAGATCCTGGCCCCGCTCGCGCACCGGCTGGGTATGAACACCATCAAGTGGGAGCTGGAGGACCTGGCCTTCGGCACCCTCTTCCCGAAGCGGTACGAGGAGATCAACCGCCTGATCGGGGAGCACCAGCCGCAGCGGGAGGCGCTGCTGCGCCAGGTCACCCAGAAGGTGCAGACGGACCTCAAGGCCGCCAAGATCAAGGCGGAGACCACCGGCCGGCCGAAGCACCTCTACTCGATCTACCAGAAGATGATCGTGCGGGGTCGCGACTTCAACGACATCTACGACCTCGTCGGGGTGCGGATCCTGGTCGACACGGTGCGGGACTGCTACGCGGCGCTGGGTGTCATCCACGCCAACTGGCAGCCGGTCCCGGGCCGGTTCAAGGACTACATCGCCATGCCCAAGTTCAACATGTACCAGTCGTTGCACACGACGGTCATCGGGCCCACCGGCAAGCCGGTGGAGATGCAGATCCGCACGTACGCCATGCACCGCACGGCCGAGTTCGGCATCGCCGCGCACTGGAAGTACAAGGAGCACAAGGGCACCCAGATCGTCGGCCCGCCGGCGCACATCGACGAGATGACCTGGCTGCGCCAGCTGCTGGACTGGCAGCGGGAGGCGGCCGACCCGAGCGAGTTCCTGGACGCGCTCCGCTTCGACCTGTCCAGCCAGGAGGTGTACGTCTTCACCCCGAAGGGTGACGTCATCCCGCTGCCGACCGGGTCGACGCCGGTGGACTTCGCGTACGCGGTGCACACCGAGGTCGGGCACAAGTGCATCGGCGCCCGGGTCAACGGCAAGCTGGTGCCGCTGGAGTCGACGCTCTCCAACGGCGACGTGATCGAGATCTTCACCTCGAAGTCCGACACGGCCGGCCCGACGCAGGACTGGCTCGGCTTCGTCAAGAGCCCGCGCGCCCGCACCAAGATCCGCCAGTACTTCAACAAGGAGCGGCGCGAGGAGGCGATCGAGGCCGGCAAGGACGCGATCGTCAAGGCGATGCGCAAGCAGGGCATGCCGCTGCAGCGGATGCTCACCTCGGACGCGCTGATGGCGATCGCCCGGGACCTGCACCTGGCCGACGTCGCGTCGCTGTACGCCGCGGTCGGCGACAGTCAGGTCTCCGCCCAGTCGGTGGTGCAGAAGCTGATGGCCACGTACGGCGGCGAGGAGGGCGCGGCGGAGGACCTCGCCGAGACCGCCGTCGCCACCCGGCCGCCGCGCAGCCGGGCCAGCAGCCACGACCCCGGTGTCGTGGTCCGGGGCGTCAGCGACGTCTGGATCAAGCTGGCCCGCTGCTGCACCCCGGTGCCGCCGGACGCGGTCTTCGGCTTCGTCACCCGCTCCGGCGGGGTCAGCGTGCACCGGGACGACTGCGCCAACGCCGACGACCTCAAGGCGCAGGGCGAGCGGGTGGTCGAGGTGAGTTGGAAGCTCACCTCCGCCTCGACGTTCCTGGTGGCCATCCAGGTGGAGGCGCTGGACCGGCACAAGCTGCTCGCCGACGTCACCCGGGTGCTCTCCGACGAGCGGGTCAACATCCTCTCCGCGACCGTCACCACCACCCGCGACCGGGTGGCGGTGAGCCGGTTCAGCTTCGAGATGGCCGACCCGAAGCACCTGGGTCACCTGCTGGCCGCGGTCCGCAAGGTGGACGGCGTCTTCGACGCGTACCGGGTCACCTCGGGGGCCTGATTCGCCAACGAAAGCGCCCGCCGGCTTCGGCCGGCGGGCGCTTTCGTCGTACGGGTGGGCTCAGCCCGTGATGTCGCTCATCGCCAGCTTGTTGATGACGATCTCCTTCTTCGGGTGGCCGCCGCCGGCCTGCTGCGCGAAGGCCTTGTCGTCACCGGCCGCCGCGACCTGCTTGACCACGTCCATGCCAGCCGTGATGGTGCCCAGCACGGTGTAGTTCGGGTCGAGCTGCGAGTCGCCGTAGACGATGAAGAACTGGCTGCCGGTGCTGCCCGGCTGGCCGGAGTTGGCCATCGCGATGACCCCCTCCGGGTAGGCGGGGCGCTTGTCGGTCGGCAGGTTCTCCTCGGCCAGGTTGTAGCCCGGGCCGCCGGTGCCGTCGGTCTCCCGCCAGCCGTTGCCGGTCGCGCTCGGGTCACCACACTGCAGCACCTTGATGCCCTCGGTGACGAGGCGGTGGCACTTGGTGTTGTCGAAGAAGCCCTTGCTGGCCAGGTGGGTGAAGCTGCCCGCGGTGCAGGGCACCTTGGCCCGGTCGATCTTCGCGGTGATCGGGCCCAGGTTGGTGTCGATCGTCATTGCCTGGGTGCCGGTGTCCTGCTGCTGGGCCGGCGGCAGCCCGACGTCCTTGATCTGCTTGGTCTGGCCGTCCTTGGGGATCACGGTGTACGCGCACTGGGCGTACGCCGTGTCGCCGACGTTCTGCTTCTGGTCGTCGCCGCCGAGCCTGGCGGCGAGCCAGACGGTGCCGGCGACCACGAGCACCAGCGCCGCCGCGCCGCCGACGATCGCCTGCGTCCGCCGGCGCTTGCGGGCCTTGGCCGCCCGCTCGGCCATCTCCCGCTCGAGTCGGGCCCGCGCCGCCGCGCGCTGCCGCTCTCTCGTGGACGTCACGGTCACTCCTTAGGGACTTCTCGGGCGCGGACGGTGCCGCTGTGGTGGATGGGTGGGGTCAGCCGGCGCTGGGGCTGGCCGTCGGCGCCGTGGTCGGCTCGCCGACGGTGAGGCTCTGGATCACCACGTCGGTCTTCGGCTTGACCTTGGCCCCGCTCCCATTGTCCACGGTCGGCAGGGCACCGATCTTCTCCACCACGTCGAGGCCGCCGGTGACCTTGCCGATGATCGGGTAGGCCGGCTTGGCCGGGTTGAAGTCCTTGAAGAAGACGAGGAACTGGCTGCCGTTGGCGCCCGGCGGGTTGGCGATCATGGCGACCGTGCCCTTCGGGTACGCCGGGGGCTGGCCCGGGGCCGGCGTGGCCGAGGGGCTCGCCTCGGGTGCGGAGGGCACGTTCTCGTCGTAGAACGAGTAGGCGGGGCCACCGATGCCGGTGCCGCTCGGGTCGCCGCAGCGCAGCGCGCCCTCGGTGGTGATCTCGTGGCACTTGGTGTTGTCGTAGAACGAGCGGCTGGCCAGGTGGGCGACGCTCGCCGCGGCGCACGGCGCCGAGGTCAGGTCGAGTTCGGCGGTGATCGGCCCGCCCTGGTTGGTGGTGATGGTCATCGCCCGGGTGCCGGAGGTCGGCAGGCCGGTGGTGGCCGGGGTGCCGACGTCCTTGAGGTTGGTGTTGCCGCTGGCGTCCTGGGGGGTCCACACGCAGACGTCCGCGGCGGCCTTCTTCTCCGCCTTCGAGTCGAAGGCGCCGAGCGCCCAGGCCGAGCTGAGCACGATCAGCGCGAGCACGACGGCGGCGCCGACGGCGGCCTGGATCTGCCGGCGGCGCTTGGCGGCGGCGGCCCGCCGGGCAAGCTGCCGGTCGAGCTTGGCCCGCGCCAGTTTGCGCTGCCGGTCCCTGCTGGAAGCCACCCGTGCTCCCCTTCCTCTACCCTGATCTCCGCCGGCGCTCGGGCGCCTCCGCCCTTCGGGGTGCGCCACGCCACACGCCCGCCAGAGTGTACGGGTACCGGCTGGGAAAGTGGTGTACGAGGTCCGGGCTCGGTTTATCGGAGCGTGTCACTGTGCCGCGCGGGGCGGTTGGGACCGGTGGGTCGGGAAAATCGGCTCGCCCGGCGGACTAGGCTGCTGAAGGGACGACGACTCGACGGAAGGGGAGCGGACGTGCTCGTGGCCGGCTTTCCGGCGGACGCCTTCGGCACCAACTGCTACGTGGTGGCGACCGCGGCAGGGGAGCAGTGCGTGGTGGTCGACCCCGGGATCGGGGTGCTCGACCGGCTCGACGCCGTGCTCGCCGAACACCGTCTGCACCCGGTCGCCGTGCTGCTCACCCACGGCCACCTCGACCACACCTTCTCCGTGGCGCCGGTCTGCGGCGCGCGGGGCATCGCCGCGTACGTCCACCCGGAGGACCGGGAGCTGCTCGCCGATCCGACCAAGGCGCTCTCCATGGACCTCACCCAGCTCTTCGGCGGCCGGCTGCCGTACGCGGAGCCGGACGACGTCGCCGAGCTCACCGACGGCGCGACCCTGGCCCTGGCCGGGTTGGAGATCACCGTCGACCACGCTCCCGGCCATACCGGCGGGTCGGTGCTGTTCCGAATGCCCGGCGCCGGCTCGCGCTGGGAGGCCGAGCAGATCTGCCTCTCCGGTGACGTGCTCTTCGCCGGCTCGATCGGCCGCACCGACCTGCCGGGCGGCAGCATGCCCCGGATGCTGACCAGTCTGCGGGAGAAGGTCCTTCCGCTGGCCGATGACACCGTCGTCCTGCCCGGCCACGGCCCCGCGACCACGATCGGCCGCGAGCGCGCGAGCAACCCGTACCTCCTCGAGGTGGCGGGCGGCGCGCGCCCGGCCGCGCCCACCCGCGGCCTGTGACGGCCGCTTCCACGATCTCCCCGCGCCACCCGCGCGGGTCCTGAAGGAGCATCATGAGCAAGCCCACGCCCATCTCCGGCTTCCCGGAGTGGACTCCCGCCCAGCGGATGATCGAGCAGTTCGTGCTGGACCGGATCCGGGCCACCTTCGAGCTGTACGGCTTCGCCCCGATCGAGACCCGCTCGGTCGAGCCGCTGGACCAGCTGCTGCGCAAGGGGGAGACCTCCAAGGAGGTCTACGTGCTGCGCCGGCTGCACGCGGACCAGGAGGGCGCGACCGGCGACGACGCGCTCGGCCTGCACTTCGACCTGACCGTGCCGTTCGCCCGGTATGTGCTGGAGAACGCCGGCAAGCTGCAGTTCCCGTTCCGCCGCTACCAGATCCAGAAGGCCTGGCGGGGCGAGCGGCCGCAGGAGGGGCGCTACCGGGAGTTCCTCCAGGCCGACATCGACATCGTCGACCGGGACACCCTCCCCGCCCACTACGAGGCGGAGATGCCGCTGGTGGTCGGGGACGCGCTGCGCTCGCTGCCGATCCCGCCGGTGCGTATCCAGGTCAACAACCGCAAGGTCTGCGAGGGCTTCTACCGGGGCATCGGGCTGACCGACCCGGAGGCGGCGCTGCGCGCGGTGGACAAGCTCGACAAGATCGGCCCGGCCAAGGTGGCCGAGCTGCTCGCCGAGACCGCCGGGGCGAGCGAGGCGCAGGCCAAGGCGTGCCTGGCGCTGGCCGAGATCTCCGCGCCGGACGGCTCCTTCGCCGACGCGGTGCGCGCCCTCGGGGTGAGCCACCCGCTGCTCGACGAGGGCATCGCGGAGCTGACCGAGGTGGTGGAGACCGCCGCCGCGCACTCCCCCGGGCTCTGCGTCGCCGACCTGCGGATCGCCCGCGGCCTGGACTACTACACCGGCACCGTCTACGAGACCCAGATGATCGGCTACGAGCGGTTCGGCTCGATCTGCTCCGGCGGCCGGTACGACAACCTGGTCAGCGCCGGCGGCTCCACCTACCCCGGCGTCGGCATCTCGATCGGGGTGAGCCGGCTGCTCGGCCTGCTCTTCGGCGCCGGCGAGCTCTCCATCTCCCGCGGCGTGCCGACCTGCGTGCTGGTCGCGGTCACCAACGAGCACGAGCGGCCGGCGAGCAACAAGATCGCCGAGGCGCTGCGCTCCCGGGGCATCCCCACCGAGGTGTCGCCCAGCGCGGCCAAGTTCGGCAAGCAGATCCGGTACGCCGAGCGGCGCGGCATCCCGTACGTCTGGTTCCCGGGCGTCGAGGGCGCGACGGACGAAGTGAAGGACATCCGCTCGGGCGAGCAGGTCCCCGCGGCGGCGGGGGAGTGGACGCCGCCGCGCGCGGACCTGAAACCACTGATCAGCTGAGCCACGACTGGCGCGGACGGGCGCGGGGACCTACGGTGGCGTAAGTTACGCCACCGTAGGGAGACCGTCGTGACCGCACTGAGCCAGACCGCCCTGCTCCTCGAACTCGAAGCCGTGGTGGAGAAGAACCTCGACCGACACCTGTCGATGGCGAAGGAGTGGTTTCCGCACGAGTACGTCCCGTGGAGCGAGGGCCGCAACTTCGACGGCCCGCTCGGCGGCGAGCCGTGGTCGGAGACCGACCGGGCCATCCCCGAGGTGGCCCGGACGGCGCTGATCGTCAACCTGCTCACCGAGGACAACCTGCCCTCGTACCACCACGAGATCGCCACCCTGTTCGGGCGGGACGGGGCGTGGGGGAGCTGGGTGCACCGGTGGACCGCCGAGGAGGGGCGGCACGGCACCGCGATCCGCGACTACCTCACGGTGACCCGGGCGGTCGACCCGGTGGCGCTGGAGCGGGCCCGGATGACCCACATGTCGGCGGGCTACGAGAACGCGCACGGCGACGAGGTGCTGCACTCGCTGGCGTACGTGTCGTTCCAGGAGCTGGCCACCCGGATCTCGCACCGCAACACCGGCAAGGTCACCGGCGACCCGACCTGCGAGGCGTTGCTGGCCCGGGTGGCCGCCGACGAGAACCTGCACATGGTCTTCTACCGCAACCTGCTCGGCGCGGCCTTCGAGCTGGCCCCGAGCCAGGCGATGCGGGCGGTGGCCGACGTGCTGGCCGACTTCCAGATGCCCGGGGTGGGCATCGAGGGCTTCGCCCGCAAGTCGGTGGCGATCGCCCTGGCCGGCATCTACGACCTGCGGCAGCACCGCGACGACGTGGTCGTCCCGGTGCTTCGCCAGTGGGACGTCTGGAACGTGACCGGCCTGGACGCCGACGGCGAGGCCGCCCGCGAGCAGATCGGCGCCCACCTCGACACCCTGGACCGCTCCGCGTCCCGCTTCGAGGAGAAGCGCGCCGCCCGCGCCGCCCGCGCCGCCCGCCTCGCCGCCACGGCCTGACCCGTCCCCTCCCGCCCCGCGCCGGGATAGCCACGCTTTCTCGGAAGGAGTGGCTGTCCCGCCCCGCATGACCACGCTTTCCATGAATGTGCGCGGCGGCGGCCGGCGGGCGGCGGGGTCAGGCCGGGGTGTCGAGGGCGAGGAGGAGGCAGCTGGAGGTGGCGTGGGCGATGAGGCGGCCCTGCGTGTCCGTCAGGCGGGCCTCGGCGAGGGCGGTGCGGCGACCGCGTTGGAGCACCGTGCCCTCGCAGCGCAGGGTGCCGCTCGCCACGGTGACCGGGCGGAGGAACTTCACGTTGAGGTCGAGCGAGGTGTAACCGACGCCGGCCGGCAGCGTGGTGTGCACGGCGCAGCCGGCGGCGGTGTCCAGCAGGGTGGAGATGACCCCGCCGTGGACCGTGCCGAGCGGGTTGTAGTGGAACTCCTGCGGCACCAGCTCCACCGCGACCCGGCCCTCGTCCGCCTCCATCCGGGCCATGTCGATCAGGTGCATCACCGGCGGGGTGGCCAGCTCGCCGGCGATCATCGCGCGGAGCAGCTCCAGGCCGCCGCGCCGGCCGATGTGCGCCGCGCTCGCCACCGGGTCGGACCAGGAGAAGGTACGGCTGCGCGCCGGTTCCTGCGTCTGTGTCATGGACTCAGCCTTCCAGCGCGTTGCTGAGTCTGTCAACGAGACCTAGCCTGGTCGGCATGAGACCCGCGGCACTGGACTGGTCGGTGGAGAACTGCACCCTCGCCCGGGCGATGGCGATCCTCGGCGAGCGGTGGACCCTGGTCGTGCTCCGCGAGGTGTTCAGCGGCGTCCGCCGCTTCGACGACATGCGGGTGCGCACCGGCATCCCCCGGCAGGTGCTCGCCAACCGGCTGGCCACCCTGGTCCAAGCGGGCGTGCTGCGCCGCGAGCCGTACCGGGAGCCGGGCAGCCGGGTGCGCCACGAGTACCGGCTGACCGAGAAGGGTCTCGACCTCTGGCCGGTGCTGGTGGCGGTGCTCGGCTGGGGTGACCGCTACCTCGCCGACCCGGACGGCTCGCCGCTCAGCGTCGGGCACCGCGACTGCGGCGCCGAGGTCCAGGTGGAACTGCGCTGCGCCGACGGCCACCAGGTGACCGACCCGCGCGACGTGATCCCCAGGCCGGGCCCGGGGGCGCGCCGGCGGGTCGGCTGACCACGCCGGGATTCCCTACCAGCCGAAACCGTTGGCGTACGAGACGCTGGCCAGCACCGCCTGGCCGCTGGTGTTGGGGTGGAAGTAGTCCCAGCCGGAGACCTGGCTGAGCACGAACTGGTAGTTGAACACCGCGTTGCCGTCGAAGTCGCAGTTCGTGCCGTACGCGGCGCAGGCCTGGGCGAGCTGGGTGTTGTAGTCGACCACCCGCTGCCGGACCCGGGCCCGCCGGTCGACGTCCGCCGGCGCGGTGGAGGTGGCGTTGGCCAGCATGGACTGGCAGATGCCGAAGGCCGACCAGGCGCTGAGCGCGCTGAGATTGTTCCGGCCGATGTACCAGAGGCGGTAGATGTCCGGGATGCTGATCACGGCGACCCGGGTGTTAGGCAGGCCGGCCTTGATGCGGTTGAGGGCGCTGTCGATGTTGGCCCGGAACGTGGTCACCGAGGTCATGGTGGACTCCGAGCTGGTGCAGGCGTCGTTGGCGCCGATGAGCATCGTGACGTACTCGACGCCCTGACTGACCGCGGTGCCGGCCTGCCCGTACATGTCCGCCGACTTGGCGCCGCTGCGGGCGTCGTTGTAGTTGCGGCCCTGGATGTTCGGGTTGACCGCGCGGATCCGCAGGTAGTGACTGTTCACGGTGGAGTAGTCACCGGTGCTGAACGACCGCGAGGTGCAGTCGACGTACCAGCCGCAGGCGTTGAAGCCGCGGGTGATCGAGTCGCCGAGGCTGGCCATCGAGTTGGGCGGCGGCGTCGTGGCGGCGGCGGCGGGGCTGGCGGCGAGCGGGAGGAGGGCGGTGAGGCTGGCGAGGATGGCCAGCACGCGTCGGGTGAGGGTCATCGTGGCCTCCGGTTCACGGGTGCCGGGATTGCGACGGTGACCGGATCGTATAGATGACAGTCTGTGTCCACAATGTTGCCCAGCGGTTACGTGCGGCCGCCGGGTGAATTCGGGCACTTGCTTATGATCTTAAATATCCGAATACTTCAGTCAGCCCGGCCGGCTCCCCCGCCTCGGCCGGGCCGATCCAGGGCCCTCGCCAGGAGTTGGGCCCCCACCCATCCGGGAGGCTTTTCATGCGACCCACGAGGTCATCACTCCGTCGCGCCGTCACCGTCACCGTCGCCGGAACCCTGGTTGCCGGCTCGCTGCTCGGCGCGCCCGCCCAGGCCGCACCCGTCTCGCCCGCTTCCCCCGACGCCGCGGCCAGCCTGGCCGAGCGGCTCGGCGACCGCGCCGCCGGCACGTACGCCGACGCCAGCGGCAGGATGGTCGTCGCCGTCACCGACGACGCCGCGGCCCGCGAGGTCCGCGCCGCCGGCGCGACCCCGAAGATCGTCGCCCGCGGCGCCGCCGAGCTGAACCGGGCCACCGCCGAGCTGGCGCGGTTCGCGAAGATCCCGGGCACCGCCTGGTGGATCGACGCGGCCACCAACCAGGTCGTGGTCTCGGTCGACAGCACCGTCACCGGGGCCAAGCTGGACCGGGTGAAGGTCGCCGCCGCCCGCACGAACGGCGCGGTCCGAATCGAGGCCGAGGCCGGCGTGCTGAGCACCCGGATCAACGGCGGGCAGGCGATCTACGCCGGGGGCGGCGGCCGCTGCTCGCTCGGCTTCAACGTGCGGAACAGTGCCGGCACGTACTACCTCCTGACCGCCGGGCACTGCACCAACATCTCCTCGAGCTGGTACACCAACTCAAGCCAGACGACCTACATCGGCCCGCGCGCGGGCACCAGCTTCCCGGGCAACGACTACGGCATCGTGCGGTACAGCAACACCAGCCTGTCCCACCCCGGCACCGTCTACCTCTACAACGGCACCTCGCGTGACATCACCGGCGCCGGCAACGCCTACGTCGGCCAGACCGTGTGGCGCTCCGGCAGCACCACCGGCGTCCACAGCGGCTCGGTCACCGCGCTCAACGCCACCGTCAACTACGCCGAGGGCAGCGTTTACGGCCTGATCCGCACCACCGTCTGCGCCGAGCCGGGTGACAGCGGTGGCTCGCTCTTCGCCGGCAACACGGCTCTGGGTCTCACCTCCGGCGGCAGCGGCAACTGCAGCTCCGGCGGCACCACCTACTTCCAGCCGGTCACCGAGGCGCTGAGCGTCTACGGCGTCAGCGTCTACTGATCCACCCCTCGCGAGCGGGCCGCCGGGTACCGGCGGCCCGCTCCGCCGTACCGGAGTCCTGCGGCGCCGGGACCGCGTGCCGTGCCCGCCGGGACCGGCTGGCACGGCGGGGCCGCCGGTGTTCGCCGATCGCCGGACCGACCGCCGTCGACCGGGGTACGTTGCGCCCGGTGAGCGCGCCCCTGACACCCGCACCCGACGTGCCCGCGTCGGCCTGGGCTCCGCTGCGGCTGGCCGCGTTCCGCAGCCTCTGGCTGGCGGTGCTGGCCAGCAACGTCGGCACCTGGATGCAGACCGTCGGCGCGCAGTGGCTGCTGGTCCACCGGCCCAACGCCTCGACCCTGGTCGCCCTCGTGCAGACCGCCAGCATGCTGCCCGTACTGCTGCTCGCGCTGCCGGCCGGCGCGCTCGCCGACACCTTCGACCGGCGCCGGCTGCTGATCGCCGTCCAGTGCTTCCTGGCCGGCGTGGGCGTGCTGCTCACCGCGTTGACCGCGACCGGCCGGATGCCCCCGGCGCTGCTGCTCAGCCTCACCTTCGCGCTCGGCGTCGGGCAGGCGCTCACCCTGCCGGCCTGGCAGGCGGTGATCCCGGAGTTGGTGCCCCGGGCGCAGCTCGTCTCCGCCTCCGCGCTCGGCTCGATCAGCGTCAACCTGGCCCGTGCGGTCGGCCCGGCCGTGGCCGGTGTGCTGGTGGCCAAGGCCGGGGCGGCCGTGGTCTTCGCGGTCAACGCCGCCTCGTTCGTGATCTTCGCGCTCGCCCTGCTGCGCTGGCGGCCCGACCGGCCCGACCGCGAGACCGAGCCCGAGCGGTTCGCCGCCGCGCTACGCGCCGGCGGCCGGTACGTCCGGCACTCCCCGGTGGTCCGGCGGATCCTGCTGCGCGCCGCGCTCGTCGTGGTGCCCGGCAGCGCACTCTGGGCCCTGCTGCCGCTGGTCGCCGGCCACCGGCTCGGCCTGAGCGCCAGCGGCTACGGCCTGCTGCTCGCCGCGCTCGGCGCCGGCGCGGTGGCCGGCGCCGTCGTCCTGCCCCGGATCCGGCAGGTGTTCTCCAGCAGCCAGCGCCTGCTGCTGGCCGGGCTGCTCTACGCCGGGGTGCTGCTGGTGCTCGCGCTGGTGCCGGTGCCGGCCCTGGTGGTCGCCGCGCTGGTGCCCGCCGGGCTGGCCTGGATGACCGTGCTGTCCGGCATCAACGCCGCGATGCAGCTCTTCCTCCCCGGCTGGGTACGCGCCCGGGGCCTGTCGGTGTATCAGATGGTCTTCGCCGGCGGTCAGGCGCTCGGTGCCGTGGCCTGGGGCGCGCTGAGCGAGCTGACCAGCCTGGTCGTCGCGCTCGCCGCGGCCGGGGTGGTGATGGCGCTCGGCGCGGTGAGCGTGCTGCGCTGGCCGCTGCGGGACACCCGGGGCGTCGACCAGGACCCGGCGATCTACTGGCCGGAGCCGCACCTGGCCCTGGAGGCGCACCCGCGGACCGGGCCGGTGCTGGTCACCGTCTCCTACACCGTGCCGCCGGAACGGCAGGCTGCGTTCGTGGCAGCGATGCGGGCGGTCGGCCGGTCCCGGCGGCGTACCGGGGCGATGCGCTGGGGGCTGTTCCGGGTGGGCGAGCGGGAGCACGGCTTCGTCGAGGTCTACCAGGTGCCGTCCTGGGAGGAGCACCTCCGCCAGCACAGCGACCGGCTCACCGGGCTGGACCGGGCGGCCGAGGAGCGCGCCCGGGCCCTCGCCGAGGGGCCGGTGGGGGTCTACCACCTGCTCCCCGCCGACCCGCAGGACTGAGGTGACCACAGCGGCCGCCGGGCGTGCGAAAAGCGATAACCAGGGCCCCTTCCCTGCACCCGTGGCAGGGTGGCGGGGCCGTCCTGACAGAATGCGAGGGGACGAGGAGTACCGCAGATGAGGAGACGCAAGTCGTGATCCGTACCCATGACGCCGGCAGCCTGCGCGCGATGGACGCCGGCACCACGGTGACGCTCGCCGGGTGGGTGGCCCGCCGGCGCGACCACGGCGGTGTCATCTTCGTCGACCTGCGCGACGGCTCCGGCGTGGTCCAGGTGGTGTTCCGCGAGGAGGACGCGCACGCGCTGCGCAACGAGTTCTGCGTGAAGGTCACCGGCGAGGTGACCCCGCGTCCGGCCGGCAACGAGAACCCGGACCTGCCGACCGGCGAGATCGAGGTGACCGCCACCGAGCTGGCGGTGCTCTCCGAGGCGGCGCCGCTGCCGCTGCCGGTGGACGACCAGATCGAGGCCGGCGACGACATCCGGCTCAAGTACCGCTACCTGGATCTGCGCCGCAGCGGCCCGGCCACCGCGATGCGGCTGCGCTCGCGGGCCAACCAGCTCGCCCGGGGCGTGCTGCACGAGCGGGACTTCCTGGAGATCGAGACGCCGACGCTGACCCGGTCCACCCCGGAGGGCGCCCGCGACTTCCTGGTCCCGGTCCGGCTCCAGCCGGGCAGCTGGTACGCGCTGCCGCAGTCGCCGCAGCTGTTCAAGCAGCTGCTGATGGTCGGCGGCATGGAGCGGTACTACCAGATCGCCCGCTGCTACCGGGACGAGGACTTCCGCGCCGACCGCCAGCCGGAGTTCACCCAGCTCGACATCGAGATGTCCTTCGTCACCGAGGACGACGTGATCGACCTCGGCGAGGCCATCGTCTCGGCGCTCTGGTCCGACCTGGCCGACTACGAGATCCCCCGGCCGATCCCGCGGATCACCTGGCACGACGCGATGGCCCGATACGGCTCCGACAAGCCGGACCTGCGCTACGGCGTGGAGCTGACCGAGCTGACCGACTACCTGCGCGGCACCGAGTTCCGGGTCTTCGCCGGCGCCATCGACGCCGGCGGGTACGTCGGCGCGGTGGTCATGCCGGGCGGCGCCGCGCAGAGCCGCAAGGAGCTGGACGGCTGGCAGGACTGGGCCAAGGCGCGCGGCGCGCGCGGCCTGGCGTACGTGGTGCTCGACGCCGAGACCGGCGAGGCGCGCGGCCCGGTGGCGAAGAACCTCTCCGCCGAGCACCTGGCCGGGCTGGCCGACGCGGTCGGCGCCAAGCCGGGCGACGCGATCTTCTTCGCCGCCAGCGCCAACCCGCGGGAGGCGCAGGAGCTGCTCGGCGCGGCCCGGATCGAGATCGCCAAGCGGGCCAACCTGATCGACGAGAGCGCCTGGGCGTTCTGCTGGGTGGTCGACGCGCCGATGTTCGAGCCGATCTCCGACCAGGAAGCCGGCGGGGCGGGCGGCTGGACCTCGGTGCACCACCCGTTCACCTCGCCGACCGACGAGTGGGTGGACAGGTTCGAGGAGGCGCCGGACCGGGCGCTCGCCTACGCCTACGACATCGTCTGCAACGGCAACGAGATCGGCGGCGGCTCGATCCGTATCCACCGCAGCGACGTGCAGCGGCGGGTCTTCGACCTGCTGGGCATCACCCCGGAGGAGGCGCAGGACAAGTTCGGCTTCCTGCTGGAGGCGTTCAAGTACGGCCCGCCGCCGCACGGCGGCATCGCCTTCGGCTGGGACCGGGTCTGCATGCTGCTGTCCGGCGCGGAGTCGATCCGTGAGGTGATCGCCTTCCCGAAGACCCGGGGCGGCTTCGACCCGCTGACCGGCGCGCCGACGCCGATCACCGCGCAGCAGCGCGCCGAGGCGGGCATCGACGCCAAGCCGAAGGCCCCGACCGGGGTGCACGCCGGCACCGCCGGCCCGGTGGCGCCGGTCGCCGACCCGACCTGATCTTGAGTTGGTGAATGGCCCGCGTCATGATGACGCGGGCCATTCTCAATGTCTGGGGGACGACATGACGTTGCTCGTGGTGGGGGCCAGCGGCTTCCTCGGCACCGAGGTGTGCCGGCAGGCGGTCGCGGCGGGGCAGCGGGTGGTCGGCACGTACCACTCCGCCGCCGTCGCGGTGCCGGGGGTGGCGGCCCGCCGGCTCGACGTCACCGACCGGTCCGCCGTCCGCGCGCTGCTGACCGAGGTACGCCCCGACGCCGTCGTCGCCACCCCCTACCGGTACGACGACTGGCGGGTCACCGCCGACGGGGCGGCCCACGTCGCGTACGCCGCCGTCGAGGCGGGCGCCCGGCTGGTGCACCTGTCCAGCGACGCGGTGCACGGCGGCCGCCCATCGCCCTACCTCGACGACGAGCCGCCCAGCCCGATCTTCCCATACGGAGCGGCGAAGGCCGCTGCGGAGACCGCGGTCCGGGCGATCGACCCTGAAGCCGCGCTGGTCCGGACCTCGCTGATCGTGGGGGAGGGGAGCAAGCAGATCCAGCTCTGCCTCGACGCGCTCGCCGGTCGGGCCGCCCTGTTCACCGACGAGCTCCGCTGCCCGATCGACGTGGTCGACCTCGCCGCCGCCGTGCTGGAGCTGGTGCCCTCGGACTATGCCGGCCCGCTCAACGTGGCCGGACCGGACGCGGTCAGCCGCGCCGAGATGGGGTTGCTGGTGGCCCGACGGCTCGGCCTCGACCCGGTCGGGATGAAGACGACCATCAGTGCCGCCTCCGGCCTGCTGCGCCCCACCGAGGTACGCCTCGACTCGTCCCGGGCCTCGGCGCTGCTCCGCACCCGGTTGCGCGGCATCACCGAACTCCTCGCGGTCTGAGCACGCCGAATCCGCTGTCGGATCATGCACAGTTTCTATGCACAACTCTTGTGCATAGAAACTGTGCACAGATATTGTGCATGCATGGAGAACGACGAGTCAGCGCGGCGGCGTGAACCCCGCGCGGTCCGGCTGGACCATCGACAGGTGCGGGTGCTGGCGCATCCCCTGCGGACCCGACTGCTCGGGGCGCTGCGGGTGCAGGGGCCGGCCACGGCCACGGTCCTCGCCGAGCTGCTGGGCACCAACACCGGTGCCACGAGCTATCACCTGCGGCAGCTCGCCGAGGTCGGGCTGGTCGCCGAGGAGCCCGACCGGGGCACCGGGCGGCAGCGCTGGTGGCGGGCCGCGCACGACGTCACCAACTGGGAGCCCACCGACTTCGACGACGACCCCGACGCCCGGGCCGCGATCGAGTGGATCGAGGGTGACCAGGTGCGGTTCCTCGCGGAGCATGCCGAACACTGGTTCGCCGTCCGCCACGAGTGGTCGCCCGCCTGGCGGGACGCATTCGGGATGGGCGATGTCTTCATGAGCATCCCGTCGACCCGGCTTGAGGCGCTGAAGGAGGAGGTGTGGCAGCTCCTCGAGCGCTACCGGAACGAGGCCGACCCCGCCGAGCCCGGCGCCGAGCAGGTGCAGATCTACCTCGCCGCCTTCCCGCTGTTGGCGGGCAGGCGGCTCGCCGCTCCACCGCCGTCCGAGGAGAAGCGATGAGCACGCTGTCCGTACGCCAGGTCCGGTTCCGCTACCTCACCCTCTACGGCCTGCGCTGGCTGCCCGCCGGGCTGATGATCCCCGTGATGATCCTGCTGATGCAGGAGCGCGGGTTGTCGCTCTCCCAGATCGGTCTGGTCGGCACCGCGCAGGGTTTGATCGTCCTTGCGCTGGAGTTGCCGACCGGTGGGCTCGCTGACGCGCTCGGCCGCAAGCCGGTGCTCGCCGCCGCCTGGATGGTCTGCCTGATTTCGCTGGGCATCTTCGCGGTGGCGGACTCGTTCTGGCTTTTCTTCCTGTCCTGGGCCCTGCAGGGCGTCTACCGGGCGCTGGACAGCGGCCCGCTGGAGTCCTGGTACGTCGACGCCACCCTCGCCGCCGATCCGGAGGCCGAGTACGAGCGCGGCCTCGGCTTCGCCGGCACCGTCATCGGCGTCGCGATCGGGGCCGGCGCGCTGCTCAGCGGTGGGCTGGTCGCGCTCGGCCCGGTCGGGCCGGTCAGCGCACTGACCCTGCCCTTGCTGGTGGCCATCGCCCTCCAGGTGGTGGCCCTGATCGCCCTGCTGGTCCTGCTGGTGGAGACCCGATCGGCCAAGGGTGCCCGCGCCCTGCGCGCCTCGGTCGTCGAGGCGCCCCGGATGGTGGGGCAGGCGGTCGGCCTGCTGCGCCGCTCCCGGGTGCTGCTCGCCCTGGTCGCGGTCGAGCTGTTCTGGGGCTTCGGGATGGTCACCTTCGAGTCACTGCTGCCGGTCCGCCTCGCCGAGGTGATCGGGGATGCCGACCGGGCGGCGGCGCTGCTCGGGCCGGCCGGCTCGGCGGCCTGGCTGGCCAACGCGGCCGGCGCCGCGCTCACCCCGCTGCTGCTGCGCTGGCTGGGGGCCGCGCCCAGCGCCGCGCTGATGCGAATCCTGCAGGGCGGCACGGTGGTCGGGATGGGTCTCCTCGCCGGCCCGGTCGGGGTGATCGTCGCGTACCTGGCCTGCTACACCGTGCACGGGGCGTCCAACCCGCTGCACATGGGCCTGCTGCACCGTCAGGTGGACGGGCCGTACCGGACCAGCGTGATCTCGCTGAACTCGATGATGGCCCAACCGGCCGGCGCGCTCGGCGGGGTCGTCCTGACCGCCCTGGCCGACCGCACCAGCATCAGCACCGCGATGCTGGTCGGCGCGGTGGTGCTCGCCGTGGCCGCCCCGCTCTACCTGCCTGCCTGGCGGGCCGGCCGGACCGGGACGGCCGACCGGGCGAAGTTGCCGCCGGTCACCGACCCCGACCGGGCCGCGCCGGCCGAGGCCGATCCCACCGTGCCGGTCGAGGACTCCGCCCCGTCGGTCGCCGTGCCGCCGGCTGAGGCGGCGGTGACCCGGACCCGGTGACCGCCGCCGCGCTCCGCCCGCCGCTTCCCGCCGGCGGGCGGAGCACTCGCGATGTGGCAGAGCCGCCCGCGGCTCGGCGACGCCGGGGAGTCGTCAGCCCAGGTGGACCGAGCTGCGGGGCACCGCGTGGGTGAAGCCGAGCCGGCGGTAGAGCCGGATCGCCCCGACGTTGTCGGTGTAGACGCCGAGCGCGACGTGGTCGTACCGGGCGGACAGGGCGCGGGCCATCCCGGCGGTCAGCGCGGCGCCGAGGCCCCGCCCCCGGCGGTCGGTCGCCACGGTGAGGCCGGCGAGGAAGCCGATGTCACCCCGGCTGCGGTCGGCCCCGCAGGCGACCAGCCGGTCGCCGTCGCGGATGCCGTACCAGTCCACGATCCGGGGGTCGCCGGGCCGGGAGGTGGTGGTTGGGAAGGACTCCTCGATCAGCTCGGCCAGCGCCGGGTGGTCGGCCTCGGTGAGGCGTACCACCCGCTCCTCCTCCGGCTGCACCGGCGGGGGAGTGGTGGTCCAGAGGAAGTCCCACTGGTCGAGGCGGGTGATGGCCAACCGCCCGGCCAGCTCGTCCGGCGAGGTGCGAGGCAGGTGCAGCCACTGGCCGGCGCGCAGCACCCCGTCCGCCACCAGACCGCCGAAGAAGTCGAGCGCCGGCGCGGGCGCACCGAGCGCCCCGCTCGCCGGCCCCTGCTCCGGCGGCAGGAGCCAGACCACCGCACCGTCGCGCCGCCAGCCGCGCGGCTCGTGGTCCCGCCACAGCGAGTGCCGGGCGTACGGGTGGTGTCCGGTGGCGTCGAGGAAGGCGTCCCGACCCACCAGGACCTGCTCCGCAGTGATCATGTCGTCAGCCTATGACCCCACCCGGTCGTGCCGACGGAGGCCCGGAGCCGGGCCGGTCCACGGTGGAGATTGACGAAGAGACCGATTGGGTACATCAGGCGGCGACCTACTGGGACCCCCACCGGAGGAACGTCATGCTCGCCATTCTCGCGGCCATCGTGTTCGGCTTCGCGCTGCTGCTCGACTTCCTGAACACGAACCTCGGCGCGCCCGATCTGTTCAACAACTGGACTCTCGCCCTGATCGGCTTCCTGCTGCTCTCGCTCTACCTCGCCGGGGTCGGCCGCGGCCCCGGTGGCAGTGGCCGCGGCCGCTGGTACTACGGTCGCCGTCCGGGTCGTGGCTGACCGGAACCGATCACCGCTGGCCCGGTCCGCGGCGCGATTCCGGCGTCGCTGACCGGGCCCGGTACTGTTCTCGTGATGGAGTCCGACGCCCTCTTCACCCTCGGCGAACCCGCCGGAGCGCCCAGCGCCCCCGCGGGTTCCGGTGGTGTCGGCGGCTTCACCGCAGTGGGGGAGGACTCGCCCCTGCCCGTCCGGATGCGGCCCGCCTCCCTCGACGAACTGGTCGGGCAGGACCACCTGCTCGCCCCGGGTGCGCCGCTGCGCCAACTGGTCGGCGGCGCCGCGCCCATGTCGGTGATCCTCTGGGGGCCGCCCGGCAGCGGCAAGACCACCATCGCCCACCTCGTCGCCCGGGCCACCGACCGCCGCTTCGTCGCGATGTCCGCGCTCTCCGCCGGGGTGAAGGACGTCCGCGCCGTGATCGACACCGCCCGGCGGCAGCGCCGCGCCGGTGGCCCGCAGACCGTCCTCTTCATCGACGAGGTGCACCGGTTCAGCAAGACCCAGCAGGACTCGCTGCTCGCCGCGGTGGAGGATCGAACGGTCACCCTGCTCGCCGCGACCACGGAGAATCCCTACTTCTCGGTCATCTCACCGCTGCTGTCGCGCTGCGTGCTGCTCACCCTCCAGCCGCTGGACGACGACGCCGTACGCGGATTGCTGCGCCGGGCGGTCGCCGACGAGCGCGGCCTGCGCGGCGCGCTCACCCTGGAGACCGACGCCGAGGACCACCTCGTACGCCTCGCGAACGGTGACGTCCGCAAGGCGCTGACCGCCCTGGAGGCGGCGGCCGCCACCGCCACGGCGCTCGGCGCCGGCCGGATCGACCTGGCCACCGCCGAGCAGGCGGTGGACGTCGCCGCGGTCCGCTACGACCGCGACGGTGACGCCCACTACGACGTCATCAGCGCGTTCATCAAGAGCATGCGCGGCTCGGACGTGGACGCGGCGCTGCACTGGCTGGCCCGGATGCTGGTGGCCGGCGAGGACGCCCGGTTCATCGCCCGTCGCCTGGTCATCTTCGCCAGCGAGGACGTCGGGATGGCCGACCCCACCGCGCTGACCGTCGCCACCGCCGCCGCGCACGCCGTCGAGTACGTCGGACTCCCCGAGGCCCAGCTCAACCTCGCCCAGGCGGTGATCCACCTCGCCACCGCCCCGAAGTCCAACTCGGCCACCACCGCGATCGGCGCGGCCATCGCCGACGTGCGGGCCGGTCGGGGCGGGCCGGTGCCGCGTGGGCTGCGCGACGCCCACTACTCCGGCGCCCGCGGCCTCGGGCACGGCGCCGGCTACCGCTACCCGCATGACGACCACCGCGGGGTGGTCACCCAGCAGTACGCTCCGGACGATCTCGTCGGGACCGACTACTACCAGCCCAGCGGGCACGGTGCCGAGCGGTCGGTGGCCAGCCGGCTGCCGCTGCTGCGGCGCATCGTCCGTGGGCTGCCCGCGCCGACGACGCGCGCGGAGGCACCTGCGTCCGGCGTCTCGAACGGTCGTCGACTGTCGGGCCCGGAGCAGGTCAGCGGGGCGGATGAGGGCGGCAGCGACGCCGTGGGGGAGGGTCAGCAGTGAGAGCGCGTGGTCCGGAGGACGGCCCCGACGAGCGGCGCGACTCCCGCGCCAAGGGCCGCCGGTGGGGGCGGGGCAAGGCCGACGGCCAGCCGGAGGAGTCGGTCGGCGGCGAGGACTTCGACTGGATCGACGACCTGCGCACGGCCAAGCAGCAGCGCACCGATCTGGGCCCGGACAGTGGCCCGCCCGGTCCCGCCCCCGGCGCGACGCCGCCGGGGGTCATGCCGCCGTCGGGCGCCGCGCCCGTGACGCGCGGGCCCCGACCCGGCGCCGTGCCGCCCCCCGGAAGCCCAGCGCCCGGCGCGGGCCGACCTGGCCCCGAGGGGCCGGCGGTTCGTCGGGACCCCGGCCCGGCCACGCCCCCGGTCCGCCGGGGCGGGCCGGACGCCGCCGCGCCCCGGCCCGTCGACGGCCCGTGGCCAGGCACGCCGGAGCCCGCCCAGCCGCCGCGCCGCCCCGGCGAGGGGCCGGCCGAGCCGCCCCGACCGCGTCGCGGCGTGGACGGGCCGACCGGTCAGCACGGTCGGGTCACCCCGACCGCCGGCGCCACCGGCCAGCCCGGCCCGGTCGGCGGTCCGGGTCAGCGCGGCCGGGCCAACCTGGACGGCGACCCCGCGGGCCCGGGACCGGGCCGGGGCGGGCAGCCGTCGGCCGCCGGATGGCAGCCGGCCGGCGCGGGCGCACCGCCGGCCGCTCCCCGTTCCGCACCGTCCGGCCCGGTCGTCGGCCCTCGCGACGCCGAGGGTCCGGGTGCCCGGCCACCCGTGCCGGGTACGGGCCGCCGCACCGCTGCCGACCACACCGATCCCGGTGCCCGTGCCGTCGTGCCGCCCACCCCCGGGGCGGCGGGACGTCGTGCCGCTCCGGAGGGCGCCGAGCCCGGCCGCCACGGCGGCCCGACGAGTGGCGCGCCGGCGGGGGCGCGGGGCGCGGCGAGCCCGCCCGGCGGCCCGGCCGTCGATCCGGCCACCGGTGCTTCGGGGCGTGGTCCCGCAGTTGAGCCGGACCAGCGCCGGCGCCGGGGAACGGCCGAGCGCGGCCCCGTCGACCCGACGCTGTCCACCGGCGCCGGCCCGGTGGTCGACGGCCCGACCGGGTCCGGTGCCGTCCGTCGGGGCGCCCGCCGCCGTGCCGCCGAGCCAGCCGAGCCGATGACCCCGAGGAGCGGCAACGCCGCGCCCGTGTCCGGGAGCGGCAGCGCGCCCTCGGTTCCGGGAGAGGGCGCTTCCGCCGGCCCGCCCGCTGGGCGCGCCGGTGGCCGCCGTCGCCCGCGCCCCGAGCCGGACGGACCGGTGGTGCCGGGCGGCCACCGCGCCGCTCCCGAGGATCCACCCACCGCCCCCGGCCGTCGCGCCGCGCCGGACGACGGCGAGGTTCGGACCGGCCGTCGTGCCGCGCCGGACGACGGCGAGGTTCGGACCGGCCGTCGTGCCGCGCCGGACGACGGCGAGGTTCGGACCGGCCGTCGCGCCGCGCCGGACGACGGCGTGATGCCGGCGCGGCGACGCGCCGCCTCGGACGACCCGGGGATGTGGTCGGGACGTCGCACGGTGCCCGAAAGCGGGCCGTCGACCGGGCGTCGGACCGCCTCGAACGACCCTGGGATGCCGCCGGGGCGTCGCGGTGGTTCCGACGACCCCGGGAGGTCGACCGGCCGTCGCGCCGCGCCGGACGGCCCGCCGGTGGCCGGACGACGCGCCTCCGCGCCGGAGGGCTCCGAGAAGTCGACCGGGCGTCGCGCCGCGCCGGAGGGCGCGCAGACGTCGACCGGGCGGCGGGCCGCGCCGGAGGCCCCCGAGACGTCGACTGGCCGCCGCGCCGTGCCGGAGGGCCCGGAGACGTCCACCGGGCGCCGCGCCGTGCCGGAGGGGTTCGCTGCCCCGCAGGGGCGCGGGCCGGCTGACGGACCGGAGACGTCAACGCGACGCCGGGCTGGGCTGGACGGCCCGGAGACCGGGCGTCGGGGCGGGCCCGAGGGCCAGCAGATGTCCTCCGGGCCTGCGTTCGCCGCCGATGATCCGTCCGGCCCGGGCCGGCGCCGGGCGACCGGCGACGGGCGGGAGACCGCGCCACGTCGCGGAGCGTCGCCCGGCGACGACGGTCCCACCGAACGCCGCGACGGCGACGGGCCGCACGGCAACCGGCCCGAGCGGCCGGCGGACTGGCTCCGTCAGGCTGGTCGCGGGCACCACAGCGATCCGAACATGCCGGTGGTCAAACCGTCGACGCCGACCGGAAGCCCGATCGAGCAACCGCCCGCCGCCCGGCGGGGCGGCCCGGACGGCCCCGACCGCACCTCGGCCGGCCGGTCCGGCACGGCCGCCGTGCCACCGGGCCCCCAGGCCGGACCAGGGCAGCCGACGCCCGCCCGCGGGGCGGTGCGCCCCCCATCGGCGGGTGCGGACCGGACCGGCCGACCGGTCACCCCGCCGCTTCCGGGTGAACCCGGCCCGGTCCCGGGTCGCCCCGGTGGGGCGCCGGTGTCCGGCCCGCCCCGCCCGGACGTGCCCGCGCGCGGCGCGGCGCGCCCCGGGCCCGACGGGCCGGTCCCGCCCCGATCGGCCGCGCCCGAGCACGACCGGCGGGCACCGGGGCCGCAGCCGGGCGGCACCGACCTCGGACGGAGCGGCGCGTCGGGCGGGCAGCCGACGGTGGCCCGGGCGGCCGCCTCGGTGGCCCGGCCCGCCGGGCCCGACGAGCGTTCCGCCGGATGGGCCGTCGCGCCCCAGCCGGGACCCGCCCGTCCGGAGCCGACCGGTGGTGCCTCCGTACCGCCGGGACGTCCGGGCGAGCCCGCGGTGGCGCGGGCGGCGGCGGTCGTACCCCAGGGGGAGCCGGCCGGTGCGCGGCCGGGACCGGCGGACCCGGCCGGACCTCCGCTGCGCCGGTCCGATTCGGAGCCGGCGGATGGCCACCCGACCGCGGCCGGGGGCCTGCGCGGCGCCCGATCCGAGCTGCGCCGGCAGATGCGCGAGCGGCGCCGGCTGCGGCTGGGCATCCTGGTGCTGGTCAGCGTGGTGCTGCTCGGCGCCGTGCCGCTCTACTTCGGCCTCCGGACGCTCAGCCGCGACCCGGTCTTCGACAACCTGGACCAGCTGGACGTGCCCGGCTGGGCAGCGGTGAAGACGGTCGACAACGTCAGCGGCAGCCGCTGGTGCCTGCAGGACTGCCGGCTGCGGGAGCGGACCGTGGAGTCCCAACAGGCGTGGAAGGAGACCGCCCAGGTCTACGAGGCGGCGCTGACCCGGGACGGCTGGCGGCAGTGGAAGGTGACCCGCTGCCCGGAGCAGCCGGTCAAGGGCAGCTACACCTGCTGGCGCCGGGACGAGCTCACCCTCGACCTCTGGGTGCGCGACCCCACCTGCGTGCCGCCGCCGGTGAACGGGGAACCGGCGCCGTCTCCGGCGCCGTCGCCCGCAGCGGGGAAGTGCACCGGCTCGTTGGTGTCGGTGAAGGTGCGCAACGCGATCGACGACGAGCGGACCGGACCACAGCCGAGTACTGATCCGTCACTCACCGGTGAGGATCCGTTTCCGACCCTCACCGACGACCCACTGGGCGAGCAGACACGCTCACCGTCCTGAGCCGGTTTCCAACACGGACGGTAGGGTCTGGGGCTGGCGGACCCGCCGCGCCAATGGTGGGTCGGCCAGGCGCGGAGCGGGTCGGAGGGTCGCGCGTTCCGGGAGGTCGGTCCCGGAACGCCTGGTTGAGGAGGACATGCGCGTGGATGGTGGACAGATCGCTGCGCTGATCGCGGCCGGCGCGTTCCTGATGCTGGTGCTCGTGCTGGCGGTGCCGATCCTCCGGCTGCGGCACACCGTGGACGCGACGACCCGGATGATCAACGACCTGAACGACCGCACCACGCCGCTGCTGACCGACGTCAACACCACGGTGAAGAACGTCAACACCACCCTGGAGCAGGTGCAGACCTCGCTGGACGGGGTGAACCTCCAGCTCGCCAAGGTGGACACCATGACCACCCACGCGCAGAACGTCACCGCCAACGTGGCGAACCTGGCCACCGTGATCTCCGCCGCCGCCGCGAACCCCCTGGTGAAGGTGGCCGCGTTCGGCTACGGCGTGCGCCGGGCCGCCGCCGCCCGTCGGCACGCGGAGACCGAGCGCGAGGTGCGCGACGCCATCAAGCAGCAGCGCCGAGCGGCCAAGCGCGGCAACCGCTGACCCGGCCGGCGCCGACAGGAGGATGAGAGCATGAGGCGGTTGTTCTGGCTGGGCATCGGGCTGGCCGTGGGCGTGGTGGTGGTCCGGAAGGCGACCCGGGCCGCCCAGGCGTACACGCCGGCCGGCATCGCCAGCGGCCTGTCGGAATCCGCTGGCAGTCTCGTCGAGTCGCTGCGTAGCTTCGTGGAGGACGTCCGGATCGGGATGGCCGAGCGCGAGCAGGAGATCCACGACGCGTTCGCCCGGGGCGAGGCGTTCGACGACCAGTTCGCCGACCTGCGGGAGGACCCGCGCATCGGCGACCGAGAGATTTTCCCGGAGGAGCACCAACGATGAAGACGGCGGAGATCAAGCGGCGGTACCTCGCCCACTTCGAGGCGAACGGCCATGCCGTGGTGCCGTCCGCTCCGCTGCCCGCCATCAACGACCCGAACCTGCTGTTCGTCAACGCCGGCATGGTGCAGTTCGTCCCCTACTTCCTGGGCCAGCAGACCCCGCCGTTCCGCCGCGCGGTCAGCGTGCAGAAGTGCATCCGGACGCCGGACATCGACGAGGTCGGCAAGACCAGCCGGCACGGCACGTTCTTCCAGATGAACGGCAACTTCTCCTTCGGTGACTACTTCAAGGAGGGCGCGATCCCGCTCGCCTGGGACCTGGTCACCAAGCCGGTCGATCAGGGCGGCTTCGGGCTGGACCCGGAGCGGATCTGGCCGACCGTCTACCTCGACGACGACGAGGCGTTCCAGATCTGGCGGTCGGTGGGCGTGCCCGCCGAGCGGATCGTCCGCCGGGGCAAGGCGGACAACTTCTGGTCCATGGGCATTCCCGGCCCGTGCGGCCCGTGCTCCGAGCTGTTCTACGACCGTGGCCCCGCCTACGGCCGGGAGGGCGGCCCGGAGGTGGACGAGGACCGCTACCTGGAGTTCTGGAACCTCGTCTTCATGCAGTTCGAGCGGGGACCGGGCACCGGCAAGGAGGACTACCCGATCCTCGGTGAGCTGCCGGCGAAGAACATCGACACCGGCATGGGCCTGGAGCGGATGGCCTCCATCCTGCAGGGCGTCGACAACCTCTACGAGATCGACGAGGTCCGCCCGATCCTCGACAAGGCCGCCGAGCTGACCGGCAAGCGGTACGGTGCGCGCTCCGGCCACGCGGCCAGCGAGTCGCACCCCGACGACGTCCGGCTGCGGGTGATCGCCGACCACGTGCGCACGGCGCTGATGTTGATCGGTGACGGGGTGACCCCGTCCAACGAGGGGCGCGGCTACGTGCTCCGCCGGATCATGCGCCGGGCGATCCGCGCGGTCCGCCTGCTCGGCTACCAGGACCGGGCGCTGCCCGAGCTGCTCCCGGTGGCCCGGGACTGCATGTCCCCGTCGTACCCGGAGCTGGCCGCGGAGTTCGGCCGGATCTCCCAGTACGCGTACGCGGAGGAGGACGCGTTCCTCGCCACGCTGCGCGCGGGCACCACGATCCTGGACACCGCGATCGCGGAGACCAAGTCGGCGGGGCAGCCGGCGATCTCCGGGGACAAGGCGTTCCAGCTGCACGACACGTACGGCTTCCCGATCGACCTGACCCTGGAGATCGCGGCCGAGCAGGGGCTCCAGGTCGACGCGGAGGGCTTCCGCCGGCTGATGGCCGACCAGCGGCGCCGGGCGAAGGCGGACGCGCAGGCGCGCAAGACCGGGCACGTCGACGTGTCGGCGTACCGGTCGGTGCTCGACGGCGGCGGGCCGGTGGAGTTCACCGGCTACACGGAGCTGAACCGGGAGTCCCGGGTGCGGTCGCTGCTCGCCGGCGGGGCCGAGGTCGGCGCGGCGGTCGAGGGGGACACCGTCGAGCTGGTGCTCGACACCACCCCGTTCTACGCCGAGGGCGGTGGGCAGCAGCCCGACCAGGGCCTGATCACGGTCGGCGGCGGCCAGCTCGAGGTCTTCGACGTGCAGCAGCCGGTGCCGGGGCTGATCGTGCACCGGGCCCGGGTGGTCCGGGGCGAGGTGCGCGCCGGGGAGACCGGGTACGCCGAGATCGACGTGTCCCGTCGCCGGGCGATCTCCCGCTCGCACACCGCGACCCACCTGGTGCACCAGACCATGCGCAACTTCCTCGGCGAGTCGGCGACCCAGGCGGGCTCGTTGAACGCCCCGGGCCGGCTGCGGTTCGACTTCAACACCCCGACCGGGGTGGCGCCGAGCGTGCTGCACGACGTGGAGCAGCAGGTCAACGAGGTGCTCCTGGCCGACCTTGAGGTGCACGCCTTCATCACCAGCCAGGAGGAGGCGCGCCGGATCGGCGCGATGGCGCTCTTCGGCGAGAAGTACGGCGAGCGGGTCCGGGTCGTCGAGGTCGGCGACTACGCCCGGGAGCTCTGCGGCGGCACGCACGTGGCCCGCTCGGCGCAGCTCGGCCTGGTGAAGATCCTCTCCGAGGCGTCGGTCGGCTCGGGCGTCCGCCGGATCGAGGCGCTGGTCGGCATGGACGCGTTCGGCTTCCTGGCCCGCGAGCACCTGCTGGTCTCCCGGCTCGCCGAGCTGTTCCGGGTCCCCGGCGACCAGGTCGCCGACCGGGTGGAGCAGACCGTCACCCAGCTCCGCGACGCGGAGAAGGAACTTGAGAAGCTCCGCGCCCAGCTCGTGCTCGGCGGCGCGGCGACGCTCGCGGCCCAGGCGAAGGACGTGCGCGGGGCCGCGTACGTCGGGACCGAGGCGCCCGAGGGCGCGTCCGGCAACGACGTGCGGACCCTGGCCCAGGAGATCCGCGGCCGGATCGACCCGGCCCGGCCGGCGGTGGTCGCCGTGGCGGCCCGCGCCGGTGGCAAGGCGTCCCTGGTGGTGGCCGTCAACCAGGCGGCGCGGGGTCGGGGCCTGTCCGCGAAGGAGCTGGTGAAGGCGGCCCTCTCCGGCCGGGGTGGCGGCAGCGACGACCTCGCCCAGGGTGGTGGCCTGCCCGCGGCCGAGGCGCCGAACCTGCTGGCCACCGTGGAGAAGGCGATCGCCGAGGCGTGATGTCGCCATCGAACGCAGCCAGGGCGGACCGCTCGGTCCGCCCTGGCCTGTCCCGGCGGGGGAGTGCCCGGTAGATGGCTGAACTGTCCCGCGGGGTGCGGCTCGGGGTGGATGTCGGACAGGTCCGGGTTGGTGTCGCCCGGTCCGATCCGCACGGGGTGCTGGCCACCCCGCTGGTCACCCTGGCCCGGGACCTCACCGCGGGGCCGGACGCGGTGCCGAGTGACATCCTCGAGCTCGCCCAGCTCGTCGCCGAGCACGAGGCCGTCGAGGTTGTCGTCGGCCTTCCGGTTAATCTTGCCGGCAAACACGGCCCGGCCGCGGCGCACGTGTCGGCGTACGCTGCCCGCCTGGGCGATGTAATAGCGCCGATACCGGTGACGCTCACGGACGAGAGGATGTCGACCGTGGTGGCGAGTCGTAGGCTGGCCGAACGGGGCGTCCGGGGGAAGCGACAACGGGCGGTGGTCGACCAGGCCGCCGCGGTGGAGATTCTGCAGAGCTGGCTGGATGCGCAGCGGAGGCCGACGCGATGATCGACGATCTGGACCTGGTGTTCGACGAGGCGGAGAGGGGGGAGAAGGGGCGGCACCGGCGCGGCGCCGTGCGCAAGCGCAAGGGTAAGTCCGGCGGTCGCGGCAAGACGATCTTCGCCCTGCTGATGGCGCTGGTCCTGCTGGGCGGGATCGGCGGCGGTGCCTTCATCGGCTTCGACCGGATCCGGAACCACTTCGTCACCCCGGACTACGACGGCCCGGGCACCGGCGAGGCGCTGGTCGAGGTCAAGGCCGGCGACACCCTCACCGACATCGGCGACAGCCTCTACGACGCCGGCGTGGTGAAGAGCACCAAGGCGTTCATCGAGGCCGCGGAGGCCAACTCGCGCAGCAAGAACATCCAGGTCGGCCGGTACAAGGTCAGGAAGCAGATGAAGGCCGCCGACGCGGTGACCCTGCTGCTCGACCCGAAGAGCCGGGTGGTGAACGGGGTGACCATCCCCGAGGGCACGATCACCCTGGCGATCTACGACCTCCTCTCCAAGCAGACCAAGATTCCGGTCGCCGAGTTCAAGGCCGCCGCCAAGGACCCGGTCAAGCTGGGCGTGCCGGCTTTCTGGTTCAACCGGCAGGACGGCAAGAAGGGCCCGAAGAGCCTGGAGGGCTTCCTGTTCCCGGCGACCTACGAGATCCCGCCGAAGGCCACCGCCGAGCAGATCCTGGAGATGATGGTGGAGAAGTTTCTCACCGTCACCGAGGAGATGAAGTTCGTCGAGACGGTGCAGGCCAAGCGGGGCATCTCCCCGTACGAGGCGCTGATCACCGCGTCCATCGCGCAGGCCGAGTCGGTCAACCACGTGGACATGCCGAAGGTGGCCCGGGTCATCTACAACCGGGTCTACACCGACAAGTACCACTGCAAGTGCCTGGAGATCGACAGCGCGATCAACTACTGGCTGCGGCTGCAGGGCAAGGACCCGAAGGACTCGGACGTCCTCAAGCAGTCGGAGCTGAACGATCCGAAGAACCCGTACCGGACGCACGGCGCCGACGGCCTCACCATCACCCCGATCAGCAACCCCGGCGAGGAGGCACTCAAGGGGGCGATGAACCCGCCCGCGGGTGACTGGATCTACTTCATGACCGTCGACAAGAAGGGCACGATGGGCTACGGCTCCAACGACGCGGACTTCCGGAATCTGCAGAAGCAGATGTGCAACAACGGCGTGCTGACCGGGACGAACTGCGGGTGAGGGCCGCGGTCGTCGGCAGGCCCGTCGCGCACTCCCTCTCCCCGGTGATCCACAACGCCGGGTACGCGGCGGCCGGGCTGACCGGGTGGTCGTACAGCCGGTTCGAGTGCACGGCGGAGGAGCTGGCCGGCCTGGTCGCCGGCCTCGGCCCGGAATGGGCCGGGATGTCGGTGACCATGCCGGGCAAGGAGGCGGCGCTCGCGGTGGCCGACGAGGTCTCGCCGGTCGCCGCCGCCGTCGGCGCCGCCAACACGCTGGTACGCCGGCCCGACGGCTCCTGGTACGCCGACAACACTGACGTCACCGGCATGGTCGAGGTGCTCACCGCCGCTGGCTGCGCGACGGGCGCCACGGTGACCGTGCTCGGCGCGGGCGGCACCGCCCGGGCCGCCCTCGCCGCGGCGGCCCGGCTCAAGGCGGCCGAGGTGACCGTGGTGGCCCGGCGCCCGGAGGCGATCGACGAGCTGGGTCCGGTGGCCCGGGCGGTCTGCGTGCCGCTGGCGTCGGCCGACTGGGACGGCGCCTCGGCGCACGCCCGGGCCGACGTGGTCATCTCGACCGTGCCGAAGGGGGTGGCCGACCCGCTCGCCGCGCACTTCGACTGGCGGCCGGGGACGGTCTTCTTCGACGTCGTCTACGACCCCTGGCCGACCCCGCTCGCTGCCGCCGCGCTCGCCGCCGGCTGCCGGGTGGTCTCCGGGCTGGACCTGCTGCTCGCCCAGGCCGTCGGTCAGTTCGAGCAGTTCACCGGGGTACCCGCGCCGGTCGACGCGATGCGCGCGGCGCTGGCCGCGGCGCGCGCCTGACTGCCGGTCCGCCGTCCCGGGCGGCGGAGACGATCCGGGCGACCGCCCGCCGACAGGGACGGCGGGTATGCGGCGTCGGCGGACATCGCCCGACGGTCGCGTCCGGAGGGCGGGACGCGGTGGGCGGAGCGCCGCGGCGGCCACCGGGCGTGACAGACTGACCGCTGTGTTGCGCTGGCTGACTGCAGGTGAATCGCACGGACCCGCCCTCGTGGCGGTGCTGGAGGGGGTGCCCGCCGGGATCGAGGTGACCACCCGGGAGATCTCCGGTGAGCTGGCCCGGCGCCGGCTCGGCTACGGCCGGGGCGCCCGGATGTCGTTCGAGCAGGACGAGGTCGAGGTCATCGGCGGGCTCCGGCACGGGGTCACCATCGGCAGCCCCGTGGCGATCCGGGTGGGCAACTCGGAGTGGCCGAAGTGGCGCACCGTGATGGCCGCCGACCCGGTCGACCCCGAGGAACTGGCCGGACAGGCCCGCAACGCGCCGCTCACCCGCCCCCGGCCGGGCCACGCCGACCTGGCCGGCATGCAGAAGTACGGCCACACCGACGCCCGGCCGATCCTGGAGCGGGCCAGCGCCCGGGAGACCGCCGCCCGGGTGGCCGTCGGCACCGTGGCCAAGGCGCTGGTGAAGCAGGCCCTCGGCATCGAGATCGTCTCCCACGTGGTGGAGCTGGGCCCGGTCGCCGCCAAGCCCGGTCTGCGCCCCACGCCGGAGGACGTCGAGCGGATCGACGCGGACCCGCTGCGCTGCCTGGACCCGGAGGCGAGCGCCCGGATGGTCGCCGAGGTCGACGCCGCGAAGAAGGCCGCCGACACCCTCGGCGGCGTGGTCGAGGTGCTGGCGTACGGGGTACCGCCGGGCCTGGGCAGCCATGTCCAGTGGGACCGCAAGCTCGACGCCCGGCTCGCCACCGCGCTCATGTCGATCCAGGCGATCAAGGGCGTGGAGATCGGCGACGGCTGGCAGCAGGCTCGCTCCCGTGGATCGGAGGCGCACGACGAGATCGTGCCGACGGCCACCGGGGTGCGGCGGGTGACCGACCGGGCCGGCGGCCTGGAAGGGGGCATTACCACCGGCGAGCCGCTGCGGGTGAAGGCAGCGATGAAGCCGATCTCCTCGCTGAACCGGGCGCTGGCCACCGTGGACGTGGCCACCGGGGAGCCGGCCACCGCGATCAACCAGCGCTCCGACGTCTGCGCGGTGCCCGCCGCCGCCGTGGTGGCCGAGGCGATGGTGGCCCTGGTGCTCGCCGAGGCGGCCGTCGAGAAGTTCGGCGGCGACTCGGTCGCCGAGATGCGCCGCAACCTCGCCGGCTACCTCGACGCCCTGGTTGTCCGGTGAGCACGCGGCCGGTCTGCGTGCTGGTCGGGGCGCCAGGCTCCGGCAAGACAACCGTCGGTCAGGCGCTCGCCGCCGAGCTGGGCGTCGAGTTCCGCGACACGGATGTCGACATCGAGCGGCTCGCCGGCAAGCCGATCCCGGAGATCTTCGTCGACGAGGGGGAGGACCACTTCCGTACCCTCGAACGGGCGGCGGTGGCGGCGGCGCTGGCCTCCTGCCCGGGGGTGCTCGCGCTCGGCGGCGGCGCGATCCTCGCCGAGGAGAACCGGGCCGCGCTGATCGGGCACACCGTCGTGCATCTGTCGGTGGAGCTGCCCGACGCGGTCAAGCGGGTCGGGCTGGGCGCCGGCCGGCCGCTGCTGGCGATCAACCCGCGGGCCACCCTCAAACATTTGATGGAGCAGCGGCGCCCGCTCTACGCCGAGGTGGCCACCGCCACCGTGGTTACCGACGGGCGGACCCCGGAGGAGATCGCCGCCGAGATCGCCGCCCTGCTCAAGCCCTGACCTACGCCGCCCGGCGCAGAGTGGGCGGGCCGGCGGCCGGGGCGCTGACCCACTACACCGGCCGGGTCACCAGGTCACGTCTCCGTGCACTCTCCGGCCGCCAGGTCACCAACAGGGCGAGGGCCAGCAGGACCTCGGCCAGGTCGCCGCCGTAGTACATGACGGTGGCGCCGGCGCGCAGCTCGTCGACCGTGGCGGGGACGTCGACCAGCAGACCGGCGTAGAGGAGCTGGGCGATCGTGGCGTGCGCGGCTACCGCGACGCCGAGCACGACGAGGCGTACCGGCACCCGGGCGCGGTGCGGCCCCGGATCGGGGCCGACGATCGACCAGCTGAACAGGTAGCCGCTGAGCACGAAGTGCAGCTGCATCAGGCCGTGCAGGGTAGGGCTGCCCAGGGTGGCCCGGTAGAGCGGAGTCAGAAAGAGGAGCCAGAGCCCGCCGGCGGTGAGCAGCAGGCCGGCGACCGGGTGAGCGAGGACCCGGGAGGCCGGGTGCCGCAGCAGCCGTACCGCCGCCCGTCCGGTCCGCCGGTCGAGGCTGCGCAACGCCAGCGTGCCGGGAGCTCCGAGCACCAGGGCGAGCGGCGCCAGCATGCCGAGCAGGAGGTGCTGCCGCATGTGTCCGGCCAGATCGTGGGCCGGCCACGCCAGGCCCAGCACAAGCAGCGCCGTGCCGAGGCCGAAGCTCGTCGTCCGCAGATGGGGCCAGCCGCGCCGGGCCGGGTCCCGCTGCCGAAGCGCCGCGGCCAGGTAGACCCAGAACACCGCCAGGGGTACGAGCGCGACCGCCGGAAAGCCGGCGGCCGGATGCCCGGCGTGGGCGAGCATCACCGCCGCTCGGCCGCGCAGAGGTCCACCGCACCGGCTCGCCGCTGGACCAGCCAACCGACCACGACGAGGGCCGCCCCGAGTGCGAGGAAGCCGAGGTCCCAGGCGATCTGGTGCGGGCCGGTCCGGACGTGGTGGATGCCGAGCAGTTGGTGGTCGACGATCCCCTCGACCAGATTGAACAGGCCCCAGCCGACCAGCGCCCAGCCCCACAGCGCGGGGGAGCGCCACAGCCGTCCGCGGGAGCGGGTCACCCGGGAGTAGAGCATCGCCAGACCGGTCAGCACCGCCACCCAGGTCACCACGTGGAACAGGCCGTCCCACACGGTGTTCATCTGCAGTCCCGGCACGGTGTGCGTCGGGTACGCCTTGATCCCGACGTGGTCACTGTCGGTGCTGCTCAGCATGTGGTGCCACTGGAGAACCTGGTGCAGCAGGATGCCGTCGAGGAAGCCGCCGAGGCCGACCCCCAGAATCGTGGCAGGTACCCGGATCGCCGCGCGGTCAAAGGATGTGGTCACCACGGGAACCTCCGCAGTCGCTGCTTCCTGGGCCCTTGTCCGGGCCCTGTCCGGTCAAACGTCCGCAGGCCCGCCCGGTCACGGAGTGGACACTTTCCGCCGCCGGACGCCGGCTCGACTAGGCTGCCGGCGATGGACGAGGTGACCCGGATCCCGGTCGGCGGTGAGCGGCCGTACGACGTGCTCGTGGGACGCAACCTGCTCGACCCGCCGCCGCGGCTGCTGCCCGGCGCGAACCGGGTCGCGGTGCTGCACGCGCCGCCGCTCAAGGACCTGGCCGAAACGCTCGCCGAGCGGGTCCGCGCGGTCGGCGTCGAGCCGCTGCTGATCGAGGTGCCCGACGCCGAGGCGGGCAAGCGGATCGACGTCGCCGCCGCCTGCTGGGACCGGCTCGGCGAGGCGGGCTTCACCCGTACCGACGCGGTGGTGGGGGTGGGCGGCGGGGCGGTCACCGACCTCGCCGGCTTCGTGGCGGCCTGCTGGCTGCGCGGGGTGCGCTGGGTGCCGGTGGCCACCTCGCTGCTGGGCATGGTCGACGCCGCGGTGGGCGGCAAGACCGGGATCAACACCGCCGCCGGCAAGAACCTGGTCGGCGCCTTTCATCCGCCCGCCGGGGTGATCTGCGACCTGGCCACCCTCGACAGCCTGCCGGCGGCCGACCTGGCCGCCGGGATGGCCGAGGTGGTCAAGTGCGGCTTCATCGCCGACCCGGTGATCCTCGACCTGGTCGAGCGGGACCCGGCCGCCGCCATCGACCCGACCGGACCGGTGGCCCGCGAGCTGATCGAGCGGGCGATCCGGGTCAAGGCCGAGGTGGTCTCCGGAGACCTCCGCGAGTCCGGGGTACGCGAGGTGCTGAACTACGGGCACACCCTGGCCCACGCCATCGAGAAGGTGGAGGGCTACCGCTGGCGGCACGGGCACGCGGTCTCCGTGGGTCTCGTCTACGCCGGCACCCTGGCCCGGCTGGCCGGCCGGCTCGACGCGGCGACGGCGGAGCGGCACCGCACCGTGCTGACGGCGCTCGGGCTGCCGACCAGCTACCGGGCCGACGCGTGGCCGGAGCTGCTGGCCGCGATGCGGGTGGACAAGAAGGCCCGGGGCAGCAAGCTGCGCTTCGTGGTGCTGGACGGCCTCGCCCGGCCGGCGATCCTGGACGGCCCGGACGACGAGTTGCTGCACGCGGCCTACCGGGAGATCAGCTCGTGAGGGTTTACGTGCTCAACGGGCCGAACCTGGGCCGGCTCGGCACCCGGCAGGTCGACGTGTACGGGGTGACCAGCTACGCCGACCTGGTCACCATGTGCGTGGACACCGGCCGGGAGCTCGGCCTGGACGTCGTCGTCCGGCAGACCGACGCCGAGCACGAGCTGCTCGGCTGGCTGCACGAGGCGGCCGACGAGGGGGCGGCGGTGGTGCTCAACCCGGCGGCCTGGTCGCACTACTCGATCGCGGTGCGGGACGCCTGCGCGATGCTCCGGGGACCGCTGGTCGAGGTGCACATCTCCAACATCCACGCCCGGGAGGAGTTCCGGCACCACTCGGTGGTCTCCGCGGTGGCGACCGGGGTGATCTGCGGGCTGGGCGTGGACGGCTACCGGCTGGCCCTGCTGCACCTCGCCGGCCGCTTGGCGACGAGCGACTGAGCAGCAACTTGTAGACTTGCCAGGTCTGTCCGCCAAATCATGATCAAGGCAGGAAATGGCCACCACCAACGACCTCAAGAACGGCCTGGTACTCAACCTCGACGGGGAGCTTTGGTCCGTCGTCGAGTTCCAGCACGTCAAGCCCGGTAAGGGTGGCGCCTTCGTGCGCACCACGCTGAAGAACGTGCTGTCCGGCAAGGTGGTCGACAAGACCTTCAACGCGGGCACCAAGGTCGAGACCGCGACCGTCGACAAGCGCACCATGCAGTACCTCTACGCCGACGGCGAGGACTACGTCTTCATGGACCTGGAGACGTTCGATCAGATCACCGTCCCCGGCGGCACCGTCGGCGAGGCCGCCAACTACCTCCTCCCCGAGGCCGAGGCGACCGTCGCCACGCACGAGGGCGTTCCGCTCTACATCGAGCTGCCGACCTCCGTCGTGCTGGAGGTCACCTACACCGAGCCGGGTCTGCAGGGTGACCGCTCGACCGGCGGCAACAAGCCGGCCACCGTCGAGACCGGGGCGACCGTGCAGGTGCCGCTCTTCATCACCACCGGCGAGAAGATCAAGGTCGACACCCGCGACGGCCGTTACCTCGGCCGCGCCTGATGGCCGAGGGTCCCAAGCAGCAGATGCCTGCGCGCCGCAAGGCGCGCAAGCGGGCGCTGGATGTGCTCTTCGAGGCCGACCTGCGAAACCGGCCCCCGGTCGAGGTGCTCGCCGGCTACCTCGAGCGGATCGAGAAGCCGCGCCCCGAGCACCTGGGCTACGCGGTCAGCCTGGTCGAGGGCGTCGCCGCCCACCTCGACCGGATCGACGAGCTGATCGCCAGCTACGCCGAGGGCTGGACGCTGGACCGGATGCCCGTGATCGACCGCAACCTCGCCCGGATCGCGGTCTACGAGCTGCTCTACGTCGACGAGATCGACGACCCGGTGGCGATCAGCGAGGCCGTGGAGCTGGCCCGGCAGATGTCGACCGACGAGTCGCCGCGCTTCCTCAACGGGGTGCTCGGCCGGATCGCGGAGTACGCCACCCGCTGAGCGGTGCGGAGATCCGCCGCCCGCGACAGCGGCGTTGTGCCGCGCCACGCACGACGAGAAAGGGCCCGTGCCGTCCGGCACGGGCCCTTTCCGCTGCGCCAGCAGGTCAGGACGCGAAGAACGCCCGCGGGTCGGCGACCAGCACACCGTGCTCGGTGAGCCGCTCGATCAGGCCCGACGGCGAGGCGTCGTAGACGATCGCGAGGGCACGCAGGTCGTCGGCGCGGATGGAGAGCACCCGGCCGTTGTAGTCGCCGCGCTGCTGCTGGATGGCGCGGGCGTACCGGGCAACGTAGGCGAGGTCCTCGGAGGCCTCGTCGTAGAGCCGCTCCAGGTCCAGGACGATCTTGCTGGTCGGCTCGTGGCGCACCCCGCTGCCGTCGGGCAGCAGCTCCGAGACGGGAACGCGGTAGAAGTCGGCCAGCTCCGCCAGGCGGGACACGGTGACGGCCCGGTCGCCGCGCTCGTACGAGCCGACCACCACGGCCTTCCACCGCCCGTTCGACTTCTCCTCCACACCCTGCAGGGACAGGCCCTGCTGCTGGCGGATGGAGCGCAGGCGGGCGCCCAGCGACTTGGCGTATTCAGAGGGCATTCGGACACTCCCAGTGCTGCTCGGGGTTCTCCCAGCGATCGCTACGGAGCGTGACGGTAACGGGGATTGGGACACCGGGTCAAGGGGTCGTGACATTACCGTTGGGGAGCGCTGGGGGAGTTATCCCCATTTAGCCCGCTGATCGGGGGTCAGTACCGGTCGAGATCGGCCCTGTGACCGCTGGTAACGTGGCGTGAAGCCCCGGCCCGGCCGCTCGCGGCCCGCCGGATGACCAGACGTCCTTTAACGACCCGTCCAGTGAGGCGGGGAAGGAGGTCCGCCGTGGCCTACCCACCGGCTGCCCAGTCGTCGCCGCCGCGACAACCCTCGGTGAAGGTGATCCTCGCCGCCGCCGACGTGTCGCGGGTGGTCGACCGCATCGCCCACCAGATTCTGGAAAAGACCCAGGGCGCCGCCGACACCGTGCTGCTCGGCATCCCCACCCGGGGCGTCCCGCTGGCGAGGCGGCTCGCCGCCCGGATCGGCACCTTCGAGGACGTCTCCGTCCCGGTCGGCGTGCTCGACATCACCCTCTACCGCGACGACCTGCGCCGGCACGCCACCCGCGCGGTCGGCCCCACCGAGCTGCCGACGGGCGGGATCGACGGCAAGCGGGTCGTCCTCGTCGACGACGTGCTTTTCTCCGGCCGCACCGTCCGCGCCGCGCTCGACGCGCTCAGCGACGTCGGCCGCCCCGCCTCCGTGCAGCTCGCCGTCCTGGTCGACCGCGGCCACCGCGAACTGCCGATCCGCGCCGACTACGTGGGCAAGAACATCCCGACCGCGCTCGCCGAGAGCGTCAAGGTCACCCTCGCCGAGACCGACGACGCCGACGGGGTCAAGCTGTACGGGGGTGCCACCTCATGATCCGCCACCTGCTCTCCGGCGCCGACCTGGACGCGGCCACCGCCACCCAGATCCTGGACACCGCCGCCGAGATGGCCACCGTCGCCGGCCGCGAGGTCAAGAAGCTCCCCGCACTGCGCGGCCGGACCGTGGTGAACCTCTTCTACGAGGACTCCACCCGGACCCGGATCTCCTTCGAGGCGGCCGCCAAGCGGCTCAGCGCCGATGTGATCAACTTCTCCGCCAAGGGCTCCAGCGTGGCCAAGGGCGAGAGCCTGAAGGACACCGCGCTGACCCTGCAGGCGATGGGGGCCGACGCGGTGGTCGTCCGGCACCCCGCCTCCGGCGCGCCGCACCGGCTGGCGAACTGGGTGGACGGGTCGGTGGTCAACGCCGGCGACGGCACCCACGAGCACCCCACCCAGGCGCTGCTCGACGCGTACACGATGCGCTCCCGGCTGGGGCGGGTCGCCGGCCTGCACGTGGCGATCGTCGGGGACGTGCTGCACTCCCGGGTGGCCCGCTCCAACGTGCTGCTGCTCTCCACCCTCGGCGCCAAGGTGACCCTGGTCGGCCCGCCCACCCTCATCCCGGTGGACTGGGCCGCCAGGGCGGGCGCCGCGGCGCCGAGCCTCTCGCTCGGCGGCCCCGGCGAGGGCGGCGCAGCCGCGGCGTTCGCGCCGGGCACCGACGTCTCCTACGACCTCGACGCCGTTCTACCGAACGTGGACGTGGTGATGATGCTGCGGGTGCAGCGGGAGCGGATGAACGACTCCTACTTCCCCTCGGCCCGCGAGTACGCCCGCCGCTACGGCCTGGACGGCCCCCGCCTGCGCCGGCTCCCGGAGCACGCGATCGTGATGCACCCCGGCCCGATGAACCGCGGCATGGAGATCACGCCCGAGGCCGCCGACTCACCCCGCTCCACCATCGTCGAACAGGTCGCCAACGGAGTCTCCGTGCGGATGGCCGTCCTCTACCTGCTGCTCGGAGGGATCAACCGGTGACCGCGTACCTGATCAGGAGCGTGAGCGTGGTCGGCGCCGCGCCGACCGACCTGCTGATCCGCGACGGCGTCGTGGCGGAGACCGGCGCCGGGCTGACCGCGCCGGACGCCACGGTGATCGACGGCACCGGGCTGGTCGCGCTGCCCGGCCTGGTGGACCTGCACACCCACCTGCGCGAGCCGGGCCGCGAGGACGCTGAGACCGTCGAGTCCGGCTCCCGGGCGGCGGCGCTCGGCGGCTACACCGCCGTCTGCGCGATGGCCAACACCTCCCCGGTCGCCGACACCGCCGGGGTGGTCGAGCAGGTCTGGCGGCTGGGCCGGGAGGCCGGGCTGGTGGACGTGCAGCCGATCGGCGCGGTCACCGTGGGGCTCGCCGGCCAGCAGCTCGCCGAGCTGGGCGCGATGGCCGACTCGGCGGCCCGGGTGCGGATCTTCTCCGACGACGGGCACTGCGTCGCCGACCCGAAGCTGATGCGCCGGGCCCTGGAGTACGTCAAGGCGTTCAGCGGGGTCATCGCCCAGCACGCCGAGGAGCCGCGGCTCACCGAGGGCGCGCAGATGCACGAGGGTGAGGTCTCCACCCGGCTCGGGCTGACCGGCTGGCCGGCGGTCGCCGAGGAGGCGATCATCGCCCGGGACGTGCTGCTGGCCGAGCACGTCGGCAGCCGGCTGCACGTCTGCCACGTCTCCACCGCCGGCAGCGTCGAGGTGCTGCGGCAGGCCAAGGCGCGCGGGGTGAAGGTCACCGCCGAGGTGACCCCGCACCACCTGCTGCTCACCGACGAGGTCGTGAGCGGGAGGAGTGAGCTTGCGAGCCCCGCACTCGCGAACAACTGGAGCCCGGCGGCGACCTACGACCCGGTCTACAAGGTCAACCCGCCGCTGCGCACCCAGGCCGATATCGCCGCGCTGCGCGCGGCGCTGGTCGAGGGCGTGATCGACATCATCGCCACCGACCACGCCCCGCACGCCGTGGAGGACAAGGAGTGCGAGTGGGCGTACGCCCGGCCCGGCATGCTCGGCCTGGAGACCGCGCTGTCGATCGCGCTCGAGGTGTTCGGCCCGCAATGGGATCTGCTCGCCGAGCGGATGTCCCGCACCCCGGCCCGGATCGCCGGCCTGGACGGGCACGGCCTCGACCCGGCCCCCGGCGTGCCGGCCAACCTGACCCTGGTCGACCCGGCCGCCCGTCGCACCATCGAGCCGGCGGAGCTGGCCAGCCGCAGTCGCAACACCCCGTTCGCCCGCATGACGCTGCCGGGTCGCATCGTCGCGACCTTCCTGCGTGGCGAGCCGACGGTCCTGGACGGAAAGGCTGTCAAGTGAGCGCTAAGCGCAGGCCCGCGATCCTCGTTCTCGAGGACGGGCGCACCTTCCACGGCGAGGCGTACGGCAGCGTCGGTGAGACCTTCGGCGAGGCGGTCTTCAACACCGGCATGACCGGCTACCAGGAGACCCTGACCGACCCGTCCTACCACCGCCAGGTGGTGGTGCAGACCGCACCGCACATCGGCAACACCGGCGTCAACACCGAGGACGACGAGTCCGCCCGGATCTGGGTCGCCGGTTACGTGGTGCGTGACCCGGCCCGGATCGGCTCCAACTGGCGGGCCACCGGTGGCCTGGAGGACCGGCTGGCCGCCGAGGGCGTGGTCGGGATCAGCGGGGTGGACACCCGGGCGCTCACCCGCCACCTGCGCGAGCGCGGCGCGATGCGGGTCGGCATCTCCAGCCTCGACGACGACCCGCGCGCTCTGCTCGCCCGGGTGCGCCAGTCGCCGCAGATGGTCGGCGCGGACCTCTCCGCCGAGGTGACCACCGCCAGGCCGTACGTCGTCGAGGCGGTCGGTGCGCATCGGTTCACCGTCGCCGCGCTCGACCTGGGCATCAAGCGAAACGTGCCGCGCCGGCTCGCCACGCGCGGCGTCACCACCCACGTGCTGCCGGCCACCTCCACCATCGACGATCTGCTCGCCACCGGCGCGGACGCGGTCTTCTTCTCGCCCGGCCCGGGCGACCCGGCCACCGCGGACGGGCCGGTCGCCCTCGCTCAGGAGGTGCTGCGCCGCCGGGTGCCGCTCTTCGGCATCTGCTTCGGCAGCCAGATCCTCGGCCGGGCGCTCGGCTTCGGCACCTACAAGCTCGGCTACGGCCACCGGGGCATCAACCAGCCGGTGCTCGACCGGGCCACCGGCAAGGTCGAGGTGACCAGCCACAACCACGGCTTCGCCGTGCAGGTGCCGGGCGCCCAGGCGGGGGCGGTGGTCCCCGACCAGGTGATCGACACGGAGTTCGGCGGCGTCCAGGTGTCGCACGTCTGCCTCAATGACAACGTGGTCGAGGGGCTGCGGGCGAAGGACGTGCCCGCCTTCACCGTCCAGTACCACCCGGAGGCGGCGGCCGGCCCGCACGACGCGGACTACCTCTTCGACCGATTCGCGGAGCTGATCGAGGGCGCTGGCGGCCTCGACCGGAAGCGCAGTGAGGGCGGACAGAATGCCTAAGCGGACCGATCTCAAGCACATCCTGGTGATCGGTTCCGGGCCGATCGTGATCGGGCAGGCCTGCGAGTTCGACTACTCCGGCACCCAGGCCTGCCGGGTGCTGCGCAGCGAGGGGATCCGGGTCAGCCTGGTCAACTCCAACCCGGCGACGATCATGACGGACCCCGAGTTCGCCGACGCCACCTACGTCGAGCCGATCACCCCGGAGTTCGTCGAACTGGTCATCGCCCGCGAGCGCCCCGACGCGCTGCTGCCCACCCTGGGCGGGCAGACCGCGCTTAACACCGCCGTCGCCCTGCATGAGGCGGGCGTGCTGGAGAAGTACGGCGTCGAGCTGATCGGCGCCAACATCGAGGCGATCCGCCGCGGCGAGGACCGGCAGCTGTTCAAGGACATCGTGGCCAGGGCCGGCGTACGGATCGGCCTGGACGACCCGACCAGCCTGGTGCCCCGGTCCCGGGTCTGCCACTCGATGGCCGAGGTCGAGGCCACCGTCGGCGAGCTGGGCCTGCCGGTGGTGATCCGGCCGTCGTTCACCATGGGCGGTCTCGGCTCCGGGATGGCGCACACGCCGGAGGACCTCGAGCGGATCGCCGGCGCCGGCCTGGCCGCCAGCCCGGTGCACGAGGTGCTCATCGAGGAGAGCGTGCTCGGCTGGAAGGAGTACGAGCTCGAGTTGATGCGCGACCGCCACGACAACGTGGTGGTGGTCTGCTCGATCGAGAACGTCGACCCGATGGGCGTGCACACCGGCGACAGCGTCACCGTGGCCCCGGCCATGACGCTCACCGACCGGGAGTACCAGCGCCTGCGCGACCTCGGCATCGCGGTGCTCCGCGAGGTCGGGGTGGACACCGGCGGCTGCAACATCCAGTTCGCGGTCAACCCGGCGGACGGCCGGATCGTGGTGATCGAGATGAACCCGCGGGTCTCCCGTTCCTCCGCGCTGGCCTCGAAGGCGACCGGCTTCCCGATCGCCAAGATCGCCGCGAAGCTGGCCATCGGCTACACCCTGGACGAGATCCCGAACGACATCACCCTGAAGACTCCGGCGGCCTTCGAGCCGACCCTGGACTACGTGGTGGTGAAGATCCCCCGGTTCGCGTTCGAGAAGTTCCCCGGCGCCGACCCGGAGCTGACCACCACGATGAAGTCGGTCGGCGAGGCGATGAGCCTCGGGCGCAACTTCACCGAGGCGCTCAACAAGGCGATGCGCTCGATGGAGACCAGCCACGGAGGATTCTGGACTGTTCCTGATTCGGTCGTCGCTGCCGCGACGGGCGCGGACCCGGCCGGCGCGACCAGGGAGAACACCCTCGCCGCGCTGAAGACGCCGCACGACGGCCGGCTCTACACGGTGGAGCGGGCGCTGCGGCTGGGGGCCTCCATCGCCGAGGTCGCCGCGGCGTCCGGCGGGATGGACCCGTGGTTCCTGGACCAGATCGCCGCGCTGGTCGAGCTGCGCGCGGAGATCGTGGACGCCCCGGTGCTCGACGCCGACCTGCTGCGCCGGGCCAAGCGGGCCGGCCTGTCGGACCGGCAGCTGGCCGCGCTGCGCCCGGAGCTGGCCGCCGAGGATGGTGTACGCACGCTGCGGCACCGGCTCGGCGTGCGCCCGGTCTACAAGACCGTGGACACCTGCGCGGCCGAGTTCGAGGCGACCACGCCGTACCACTACTCGACCTACGACTCGGAGACCGAGGTCGCGCCCTCGGACCGGCCCAAGGTGATCATCCTCGGGTCCGGGCCGAACCGGATCGGCCAGGGGATCGAGTTCGACTACTCCTGTGTGCACGCCGTCATGGCCTTGCGCGAGGTGGGCTACGAGACGGTGATGGTCAACTGCAACCCGGAGACCGTCTCCACCGACTACGACACCGCCGACCGGCTCTACTTCGAGCCGCTGACCTTCGAGGACGTCCTGGAGGTCTGGCACGCCGAGAACTCCTCCGGCAAGGCGGCGGGCGGGCCGGGCGTGGTCGGCGTGATCGTGCAGCTCGGCGGGCAGACCCCGCTCGGCCTGGCGCAGCGGCTCAAGGACGCCGGCGTGCCGGTGGTCGGCACCTCGCCGGAGTCGATCCACCTGGCGGAGGAGCGCGGCGCTTTCGGCGCGGTGCTGGCCCGGGCCGGGCTGCGCGCGCCGGCGCACGGCATGGCCACCTCGTACGACGAGGCGAAGGCGATCGCCGACGAGATCGGCTACCCGGTGCTGGTTCGGCCGTCGTACGTGCTCGGCGGGCGGGGCATGGAGATCGTCTACGACGACGCCACGCTGCGCGACTACATCGGCCGCGCCACCGACATCTCCCCGGATCACCCGGTGCTGGTGGACCGCTTCCTCGACGACGCCATCGAGATCGATGTGGACGCGCTCTGCGACGCCGACGGCGAGGTCTACCTCGGCGGCGTGATGGAGCACATCGAGGAGGCCGGCATCCACTCCGGCGACTCCGCCTGTGCGCTGCCGCCGATCACCCTGGCCAGCTCCCACCTGGCCCAGGTGCGCCGGTACACCGAGGCGATCGCCCGCGGGGTGGGCGTCCGCGGCCTGCTCAACGTCCAGTACGCCCTCAAGGACGACATGCTCTACGTGCTGGAGGCGAACCCGCGCGCCTCGCGTACCGTGCCGTTCGTCTCCAAGGCGACGGCGGTGCCGCTGGCGAAGGCGGCCGCCCGGATCGCGCTCGGCGCCGCCATCGCCGAGCTGCGTGCCGAGGGCCTGCTCCCGTCGACCGGTGACGGTGGCTCGATGCCGGTCGAGGCGCCGATCGCGGTGAAGGAGGCGGTGCTGCCGTTCAAGCGGTTCCGCACGCCGGCCGGCAAGGGGATCGACGTGCTGCTCGGCCCGGAGATGAAGTCCACCGGCGAGGTGATGGGCATCGACACCAACTTCGGGCACGCCTTCGCCAAGTCGCAGTCCGCCGCGTACGGCTCGCTGCCGACCGCCGGGAAGATCTTCGTCTCGGTGGCCAACCGGGACAAGCGCGGCATGATCTTCCCGATCAAGCGCCTCGCCGACCTGGGCTTCGAGATCGTCGCCACCACCGGCACCGCCGAGGTGCTGCGCCGGCACGGGATCGCCTGCGAGCAGATCCGCAAGCACTACGAGGCCGGCGAGGGCGAGGACGCGGTGTCGCTGATCCTCGGCGGCGACGTGGCCCTGGTGGTCAACACCCCGCAGGGCTCCGGCGCGAGCGCCCGCTCGGACGGCTACGAGATCCGCAGCGCCGCGGTGACGGCGGACATCCCCTGCATCACCACGGTACCGGGCGCGGCCGCCGCGGTCATGGGCATCGAGGCGCACATCCGGGGCGACATGCAGGTCCGCCCCCTCCAGGAACTCCACGCCGCCCTGCGGGCCGGCGAGTGACCGCCCGGGGCGGGGGGTCGGGCGTGCTCTTCGAGCGGGTGGTACGGCCGCAGCTGTTCCGGGTCGGGGGCGGGGACGCGGAGGCGGCGCACGAGTGGACGCTGCGGCGCCTCGCCGCGCTGTCCCGGCGGCCGGCGGCCCTCGCCGCGCTGCGGGCGCGGTACGCCGTGCGGACGCCGCGGACCGTGTTCGGGGTGGAGTTTCCGAATCCGGTCGGACTGGCGGCCGGGATGGACAAGGACGGGCTCGCGCTGCCGGCCTGGCCGGCGCTGGGCTTTGGCTTCGTCGAGGTCGGCACGGTGACCGCGCACGCCCAGCCGGGCAACCCCCGGCCCCGGCTGTTCCGGCTGCGGGACAGCGAAGCCGTGGTGAACCGGATGGGCTTCAACAACGCCGGCGCCGAGGCACTCGCGGCCCGGCTGGCGGCGCTGCCCCGCCCGATCGGCGTGCCGCTGGGCATCTCGCTCGGCAAGTCCAAGGTGACCCCGTTGGACGCGGCGGTCGAGGACTACCTGGCCTCCTACCGGGCGCTGCGCGCGCACGGTGACTACTTCGCGGTCAACGTCTCCTCGCCGAACACCCCCGGCCTGCGGTCGCTGCAGGACAAGGCCCACCTGGACGCGCTGCTCGCGGCGCTGGTGGGGGAGAAGCCGGTGCTGGTGAAGATCGCCCCGGACCTGACCGAGGCGGCCATCGCCGAGCTGCTGGAGGTCTGCCTGGCCCGGGGCGCGGCCGGCGTGATCGCCACCAACACCACCCTGGCCCGTGACGGCCTCGCCGCGGCCGACCGGGAGCGCGGCGCCGAGGCCGGCGGCCTCTCCGGTCGCCCGCTCGCGGGTCGCGCCCGCGAGGTGGTCGCCTTCGTGCACCGGGAGACCGCCGGCCGGCTGCCGGTGGTCGGCGTCGGCGGCATCCTCGACCCCGACGACGCCGCCCGGATGTTCGACGCCGGGGCGAGCCTGGTCCAGCTCTACACGGGGTTCATCTACCGGGGTCCCGCCCTGGTCCGGTCGATCGCCGGGGCCGCGGCCGGCGCTCGGACGCCGGCGGGCCGGCGGTGACCCCCAGCGCGGCGGGAGCCTTCGCGACCCGCTTTGCTCTGCTGCCCCCGACGCAACGGCCGTCGTCCGACATCCGGACCCGGGGTGTTGCGGTCGCCGCAGCAGAGCAAAGGGGGCGGGGCAGGTCGTCCAGCCGCCCGGTGCCCGGCGGCCCCAGCCCGGACTCGCCCTGGCGGGCCGGGTGAGCAGCACATCGCGCGAGGACACGAAGGAGGGCCCGTGACCCCCGAGGAAATCCTGGCCGTCGACCGGAGCCATGTCTGGCACCCGTACGCGGCGCTGCCCCCGGCCAGCCCGCCGTACGTGGTGGAGAGCGCCGAGGGCGTACGGCTGCGGCTGGCCGACGGGCGCGAGCTGGTGGACGGGATGTCCTCGTGGTGGGCGGCGATCCACGGCTACCGGCACCCGGTGCTGGACGCGGCCGTCACCGACCAGCTCGGCCGGATGAGCCACGTGATGTTCGGCGGGCTCACCCACGAGCCCGCGGTACGGCTGGCCGGCACGCTGGTGGAGCTGGCCCCCGACGGCCTGGAGCACGTCTTCCTGGCCGACTCCGGCTCGGTCAGCGTCGAGGTCGCGGTGAAGATGTGCCTGCAGTACCAGCGGGCCACCGGCCGCCCGGAGCGCCGCCGGCTCGGCACCTGGCGGGGCGGCTACCACGGCGACACCTTCCACCCGATGAGCGTCTGCGACCCGGAGGGCGGCATGCACCACCTCTGGGGCGACGTGCTGCCCCGGCAGGTCTTCGCGCCCGTGCCGCCCGGCGGCTTCGACACGCCGCCCGACCCGGCGTACGAGGCGGCCCTGGTCGACGCGGTCGAGCGGCACGCCCACGAGCTGGCGGCGGTGATCGTCGAGCCGGTGGTCCAGGGCGCCGGCGGGATGCGTTTCCACCACCCGCACTACCTTCGCGTGCTGCGCGAGGTGACCCGGGAGCACGGGGTCCTGCTGGTCTTCGACGAGATCGCCACCGGCTTCGGCCGGACCGGCACGATGTTCGCCGCGGAGCACGCCGGGGTCGCCCCCGACGTGCTCTGCGTCGGCAAGGCGCTGACCAGCGGCTACCTGACCCTGGCCGCGGCGCTCTGCACGGCGGAGATCGCCCGCGGCATCTCGGCGGACGGGGTGCTGGCGCACGGCCCCACCTTCATGGGCAACCCGCTGGCCTGCGCGGTCGCCAACGCCTCCCTCGGCCTGCTGCGGGCCGGCGACTGGGCCGCCGACGTGTCCAGGGTGGGCGCGGGCCTGCGGGCCGGCCTGGAGCCGCTGCGGGGCGCGCCCGGCGTGGCGGACGTGCGGGTGCTCGGCGCGATCGGCGTGGTGCAGCTCGACCACGAGGTGGACCTTCGCCGGGCCACCGCCGCCGCCGTGGAGCAGGGCGTATGGCTGCGCCCGTTCCGCGACCTGATCTACACCATGCCGCCGTACGTCACCGACGAGGCCGACGTGGCGCGGATCGTCACCGGGATCGAGGCGGCGGTCAAGGCCGGCTGAGCCGGCCACGAGGGAGAGGAAGAGACGATGGAGAGCTTCGGCGTCCGGCTGCACCGGGCCGTGGCGGAGCGGGGACCGCTCTGCGTGGGCATCGATCCCCATCCCGGGCTGCTGGGCCGGTGGGGGCTGTCCGACGACGTCCGGGGGCTCGACCGATTCGCCCGGATCGCGACGGAAGCCCTCGGTGACCGGGTTGCGGTGGTCAAGCCTCAGTCGGCCTTCTTCGAGCGGTTCGGATCCCGCGGTGTTGAAATTCTTGAGTCAACTATCCGACAGTTACGGTCCGCCGGAGCCCTTGTTCTGCTCGACGTCAAGCGCGGCGACATCGGCTCGACGGTCAGCGCGTACGCCTCCGCGTACCTCGATCCATCCAGCCCGCTGTATGTCGACGCGGTGACGGCCAGCCCCTATCTCGGGGTCGGATCGCTCGCGCCGATGTTCGAGCTGGCCGCCGCGCACGGCGGTGGCGTCTTCGTCCTCGCGCTCACCTCCAACCCGGAGGGAGCGGCCGTGCAGCGTGCCGTCGCCGCCGACGGGCGGACCGTCGCGCAGACCGTGATCGACGAGATTTCCCAGCTCAACAGGGGTGCGGAGCCGCTCGGCAGCTTCGGGCTGGTGGTCGGCGCGACGATCGGTGACACCGGCCACGACCTGTCCGCCGTGAACGGCCCGCTGCTCGCCCCGGGGCTCGGCGCGCAGGGCGCCACCGCCGCGGATCTGCGGACCGTCTTCGGCTCCAGCCTGCCGTCGGTGCTGCCCTCGTACTCCCGTGAGGTGCTGAACGCGGGGCCCGACGTGGCCGCGCTGCGGTCCGTCACGGAGCGGGCCCTGGCCGACTGCCGCGCGGTGCTGGCCGCCGCATGACAGTTGACAGTTCCGTCACTTTCCGTTGATCTTTGCGCGCCCACGTTGCCGAAAGCTCCGTTGACCGCTAGTTTTCCCCGCGCTGGGAACCACTGACCCCTTTGGTTGCCAGCGACACCACGTTTCACAGATGCGGCGGTGCGCCCCGCCCGTCGCGATAGGGACCTGAGGAGAACTGGTGCCGCTCCCGTCACTGACCCCCGAGCAGCGCGCTGCCGCGCTGGAGAAGGCCGCGGAGATCCGCAAGGCCCGTGCTGAGCTGAAGGAGCAGCTCAAGCAGGGCAAGACCACCCTCGCCACCGTCCTCGAGCGGGCCGAGTCCGACGACGTCGTGGGCAAGCTGAAGGTTTCGGCCGTCCTGCAGGCGATGCCCGGCATCGGCAAGATCCGGGCCACCCAGATCATGGAGAAGCTCAAGATCGCCGACAGCCGTCGCCTGCGCGGCCTGGGCGAGCAGCAGCGCAAGGCTCTGCTTGGAGAGTTTGCCGCCAACTGAACGCCGCACCGTGTAGAAACAAGCGGTGACCACGGATGACGAGGCGCGCCCGGCGGCTCGGCTCACTGTCCTGGCCGGACCTTCCGGTGCCGGTAGGGAGAGTGTCGTCGAGTTGGTCCGGGCGCGTTTCGCATCCGCCTGGGTGCCCGTGCCGGCCACCACCCGGCCGCCCCGGCCAGGTGAGGTGCACGGCGTCGACCGGATCTTCCTCGCCCCGGCCGAGTTCGACCGGCTGGTCGAGGCCGGCGAGCTGCTGGAGTGGAGCCGGACCGGGCCGTACCGGCGCGGCATCCCGCGCGAGGGGATCCGGTCCCGGCTGGCGGCCGGCCAGCCGGTGCTGCTCCCGCTCGACCTGCCCGGCGCGCTCGCCGTCCGGGCCGTCGTGCCGGACGCGCAGCTGGTGCTCCTCGCCCCGCCGGGGTACCGACCGGACCCGGCCACCGCGGCCGCCTTCGCACACGCCGTGACCCACGACCGCACCGAGCGGGCGGCCGACGAACTGGTAGGCTTGCTCGGTTCGTCCTTCCTGGCTCCGGCCCGACCGCCCGCGAGCGGTTGAGAGACCACCGCCCCCGGGCGGTGCCCAAGACGCAGAGGTTATTTCGTGGGATCCATCGCCACCAACCCCGAAGGCATCACCAACCCGCCGATCGACGAGCTCCTCGAGAAGACGGACTCGAAGTACGCGCTGGTGATCTTCGCCGCCAAGCGTGCGCGTCAGGTCAACGCCTACTACAGCCAGCTCGGTGAGGGCCTGCTCGAGTACGTCGGCCCGCTGGTGGAGACCACCCCGCAGGAGAAGCCGCTCTCGATCGCCATGCGTGAGATCAACGCGGGCCTGCTCACCGCCGAGCCGACCGACCAGCCGTAATCCCGCCCGCGTCGATGTCCGCCGAGATCGTCCTCGGGGTCGGCGGTGGCATTGCCGCCTACAAGGCGTGTGAGCTGCTCCGGCTCTTCACCGAGTCGGGCCACCGGGTGCGCGTCGTGCCGACCGCGTCGGCGCTCCGCTTCGTCGGGGCGCCGACCTGGGCCGCGCTCTCCGGCCAGCCGGTCGCCGACGACGTCTGGTCCGACGTGCACGAGGTGCCGCACGTCCGCCTCGGCCAGCACGCCGACCTGGTGGTGGTCGTGCCGGCCACGGCCGACCTGCTCGCCAAGGCCGCCCACGGGCTCGCCGACGACCTGCTCACCAACACCCTGCTGACCGCCCGCTGCCCGGTGGTGCTCGCCCCGGCGATGCACACGGAGATGTGGGAGCACCCGGCCACGGTCGCCAACGTGGCGACCCTGCGGGCCCGGGGCGTCCGGGTGATCGAGCCGGCCGTCGGCCGGCTCACCGGCGCCGACACCGGCAAGGGCCGGCTGCCCGAGCCGGCGGAGATCTTCGCGGTGGCCCGCCGTGCCCTCGCCCGGGGCGTCACCGCCCCGGCCGACCTGGCCGGCCGGCACGTCGTGGTCACCGCCGGCGGCACCCGCGAGCCGCTCGACCCGGTCCGGTTCCTCGGCAACCGTTCGTCCGGCAAGCAGGGGTACGCCTTCGCCCGCGCGGCCGTCGCCCGGGGCGCCCGGGTCACCCTGATCTCGGCCAACGTCTCGCTCGCCGACCCGGCCGGCGTCGACCTGATCCGGGTCGGCACCACCGAGGAGATGCGCAAGGCCACCCTGGAGGCGGCCGCCGACGCGGACGCCGTGGTGATGGCCGCCGCTCCCGCCGATTTCCGTCCCGCGACCTACGCGCCTGGCAAAATCAAGAAGGCGGACGACGGCAGCGCACCGACGATCGAACTGGTCACCAACCCGGACATCGCCGCCGAGCTGGGCCGACGCCGCCGACCGGAACAGGTGCTGGTGGTGTTCGCCGCCGAGACCGGCGACGCCGAGGCCAACGGCCGGGCCAAGCTCGCCCGTAAGCGGGCGGATCTCATCGTGATCAACGAGGTCGACACGGACAAGGTTTTCGGCGCCGAGACCAACGCGGCGACCGTCATCGGCGCGGACGGCTCGGTCAGCCGGATGCCCGAGCAGCCCAAGGAAGACCTCGCCGACGGCGTGTGGGACCTCGTGGTGGCCCGGCTGGCCGCCCGGTCCTGAACACTGGTCACCTTCGCGTTCCCTGAGTCACCCTGAAGTACGGTGACTAAACTGCCGCGGAGCCACCTTTCAAAGAGTTTTCAAGTGCTTAGGAGTGCCGTGACACGTCTCTTCACGTCCGAATCGGTCACGGAAGGCCATCCGGACAAGATCGCCGACCAGATCAGCGACGGCATTCTCGACGCCCTGCTGGCCGAGGACCCGCGCAGCCGTGTCGCGGTGGAAACCCTGATCACCACGGGCCAGGTGCACATCGCTGGCGAGGTCACGACCAAGGCGTACGCCGACATCCCGACCATCGTCCGCAGGACCATCCTCGACATCGGGTACGACTCGTCGAAGAAGGGCTTCGACGGCGCCTCCTGCGGGGTCAGCGTCTCCATCGGCTCGCAGTCGGCGGACATCGCCCAGGGCGTGGACAACGCCTTCGAGCTGCGTACCGGCTCGTCGGAGAGCGCGCTGGACGCGCAGGGCGCCGGCGACCAGGGCATGATGTTCGGCTTCGCCTGCTCGGAGACGCCGGAGCTGATGCCGCTGCCGATCGCGCTCGCGCACCGGCTGGCCCGCCGGCTCGCCGCGGTCCGCAAGGATGGCACGGTTCCCTACCTGCGGCCCGACGGCAAGACCCAGGTGACCATCGAGTACGACGGGCTGCGCCCGGTGCGGCTCGACACCGTGGTGGTCTCCAGTCAGCACGCCGCCGACATCTCGCTGGAGTCGCTGCTCACGCCGGACGTCCGAGAGCACGTCATCGCCCCCGAGTTGGAGAGCCTCGGCCTGGATATCGAGGGCTACCGGCTGCTGGTCAACCCGACCGGGCGGTTCGAGATCGGTGGGCCGATGGGCGACGCCGGCCTCACCGGCCGGAAGATCATCGTCGACACCTACGGCGGGTACGCCCGGCACGGTGGCGGCGCGTTCTCCGGCAAGGACCCGTCCAAGGTGGACCGCTCGGCCGCGTACGCGATGCGCTGGGTGGCCAAGAACGTGGTCGCCGCCGGCCTGGCCGAGCGCTGCGAGGCGCAGGTCGCGTACGCGATCGGCAAGGCCCACCCGGTCAGCCTCTTCATCGAGACCTTCGGCACCGAGACCGTGCCGGTCAGCTCGATCGAGAAGGCCGTCGCCGAGGTCTTCGACCTGCGCCCGGCCGCGATCATCCGGGACCTCAACCTGCTCCGCCCGATCTACCAGCAGACCGCCGCGTACGGCCACTTCGGCCGCGAGCTGCCGGATCTGACCTGGGAGAGCACCGACCGGGCCGCCGACCTCAAGTCGGCCGCGGGAGCCTGACCGGCACCAGGCGCAGCGACCGGCGACCGGCACCGGGGTCGCCGGTCGCTCGCGTCTGCGTGGACGTGCCCCTGACCCACCTGGACCGCCCCTTCGACTACCTGGTCCCCGCCGAGCTGGACGCCGCGGCCGTCCCCGGGGTCCGGGTGAAGGTGCGCTTCGCCGGCCAGCTGGTCGACGGCTGGCTGCTGGAGCGGGCCGACGACTCGGGGCACACCGGCAAGCTGGCGTACCTGGAGCGGGTGGTCTCGCCCGAGCCGGTGCTCGCGCCGGAGATCGCCCGGCTGGCCCGGGCGGTCGCCGACCGGTACGCCGGCAGCCTCGCCGACGTGCTCCGCCTCGCCGTCCCGCCCCGGCACGCCCGGGTCGAGAAGGAGCCACGCGGCGATTCCGACGAGCCGCCCATGCCCGGGGAGCCGGGCGGCGGCGTCGACCCGCGCGGCGACTCCGACGAGCCGCCCACGGCCGGGGAGCGGGGCGCCGACGTCGACCCGCGCGGCTGGCGGGACTACCCGGCCGGGCCGGCCTTCCTGCGGGCGCTCGGCGACGGCCGGACGCCCCGCGCGGTCTGGTCGGCGCTCCCCGGGGAGGACTGGGCCGCCCGGTACGCCGACGCCGTCGCCGCCACCGTCGCCGGCGGCCGGGGCGCGGTCGTGGTGGTGGCCGACGCCCGGGACCTGGACCGGCTGGACGCCGCACTGACCGGAACGCTGGGCCCGGGGCGGCACGTCTGCCTCTCCGCCGCGCTCGGCCCGGCCCGGCGCTACCGCGCCTTCCTCGCCGCCCGGCGCGGGGAGGTGCCCGTGGTGATCGGCACCCGGGCCGCCATGTTCGCCCCGGTCGAGCGGCTCGGCCTGCTGGCGATCTGGGACGACGGGGACGACCTGCACGCCGAGCCCCGGGCGCCGTACCCACACGCCCGGGAGGTGCTGCTCACCCGGGCCCAGCTCGGCGCGGCCGGCGCCCTGGTCGGCGGGTACACCCGCACCGCCGAGGCGCAGCTGCTGGTGGAGACCGGCTGGGCCCGGGAGGTGGTCGCCGACCGGGCGACCGTGCGGGCGCGTACCCCGGCGATCGCGCCGACCGGTGACGACCCGCAACTGGCCCGCGACCCCGGCGCGGCCACGGCCCGGCTGCCCAGCCTGGCCTGGACCACCGCCCGGGACGCCCTGCGGGCCGACGCCCCGGTGCTGGTGCAGGTGCCCCGCCGCGGTTACCTGCCCTCGGTGGCCTGCGCCGAGTGCCGGACCCCGGCCCGCTGCCCGCACTGCGCCGGCCCGCTCGCGCTGCCCTCCGCAGAAGGCGTGCCCGCCTGCCGCTGGTGCGGCCGGGTCGCCGCCGCGTACGCCTGCCCGGAATGCGGCGGGCGGCGGCTGCGGGCCGCGGTGACCGGCGCCCGGCGGACCGCGGAGGAGCTGGGCCGCGCCTTCCCCGGCGTGCCGGTGCGCACCTCGGGTCGGGAGGAGGTGCTCGCCACGGTGCCCGGCGGGGCCGGCCTGGTGATAGCCACGCCCGGCGCCGAGCCGGTCGCGGAGGGGGGGTACGGCGCGGTGCTGCTGCTCGACTCGTGGGCGCTGCTCACCCGGGCCGACCTGCGGGCCGGCGAGGAGGCGCTGCGCCGGTGGCTGACCGCAGCCGCGCTGGCCCGCCCCGGCTCGGCCGGTGGCCGGGTGGTGGTGGTCGCCGACGGCGCCCTCGCCCCGGTGCAGGCGCTGCTGCGCTGGGACGCGGCCTGGTTCGCCGCCCGGGAACTGGCCGAGCGGCGGGAGTTGGGCTTCCCGCCGGCGGTCCGGATGGCCAGCGTCACCGGCCCGGCCGAGGCGGTGGCCGACCTGCTCGCCGGGGCCCGGCTGCCGGACGGCGCCGAGGTGCTCGGGCCGGTCCCGGCGGACGAGGGACGGGAGCGGATGCTGGTCCGGGTGCCGCGCGCCCGGGCGGCCGCGCTCGCCGAGGCGCTGCACGCGGCCGCCGGGCAGCGCAGCGCCCGCAAGGCCGCCGACCCGGTCCGCCTCCAGGTCGACCCGCTGAGCCTGTTCTGACCGGCGGCGTGCCGGGCAGCCCGAGGAGGGCTACGAGGTGGTCACGCCTCGACCCCGCCGTCGCACCGCGCGTCCGGCAAATCGCAGGTGGGTGCGTGATAGCATCGCCCGTCATGCCCGAGTGCGCGGATGGCGCGACGATGACGGGAGGGCGTCGATCCGACGCCGTATCGATGCTGTCAATCAGCCGGTGATCAGGGGTGGACCAGTCGTGACCGTTCGGAAATCGATCGTCTTCAACGGTGACCTCGGCAGTGGCAAGAGCACCGTCTCGGTCGAGATCGCCAAGCGGCTGGGCCTGCGTCGGGTCAGCGTCGGCGACCTCTACCGCCAGATGGCGCAGGAGCGGCAGATGACCGCGCTCCAGCTCAACCTGCACGCCGAGCTGGACCAGGCCGTCGACGGCTACGTCGACCAGCTCCAGCGAAACATCGCCGCCTCCGGCGAGAACCTGGTCATGGACTCCCGGCTGGCCTGGCACTTCTTCACCGACGCGCTCAAGGTGCACATGATCACCGAGCCGACCGAGGCGGCCCGGCGGGTGCTGGCCCGTCCGTCCGGCCCGGCCGAGAGCTACACCTCGCTGGAGGAGGCGAAGGCCAAGCTGCACGAGCGCAGCGAGAGCGAGCGGGGCCGCTTCATCGTCCGGTACGGCGTCGACAAGGCGCGGCTGCGCAACTACGACCTGATCTGCGACACCACCCGGGCCACCCCGGAGCAGGTGATCGAGCACATCGTCGACGTGTACGAGGGGCGGCTCGGCGCCGACGTGGTGTGCGACGCCCCGCCGCTGCTGCTGCTCGACCCGGCCCGGGTCTACCCGACCGAGGACATCGCCACGCTGCGTGGCCTGTGGGACTCCGACTTCGTGGGCGAGGTCGCCACCGCCGGCGACGAGGCGCTCGAACCGCTGAGGATCGGCTACACGGGGGAGTACTTCTTCGTCGTCGACGGGCACCGCCGGCTCAGCGCCGCCATCCAGAGCGGCTTCCCGCTGGTGCCGGCCCGGCTGGTCGCCGAGGTGGAGGAGCCGGTGGTCGGCGGGATGAGCGCGGTCGACTACTTCGCCGCCCAGGTCCGCCCCAGCACGATCCACGACTGGGAGGCGGCCCACGGCATCCAGCTGCCGCTGCCGGAGCACGCCCTGCTGCATGGCGGCGCGGTGCTGGCCGGGGAGCCGGGCGCCGGCGGCTGAGCCGTCATCCGCGGCGACCCCGGGCTGGCGGGGACCGCCGGATCGGGGCGGCCGGGGCATGATGAAGGCTTCCGATGTCTTGGGAGGCCGAGCATGGACCCTGCCGACGCCCTCGCGCTGCTCCTGTCGCCACCGGGACGGGTGAACCCCTATCCCACCTACGAGCGGCTGCGCGCCCACGGGCCGGTGGTCCAGGCCGGGCCGATGCTCTACCTGGTCACCGGCTATGCCGAGGCCGACGAGATCCTCCGCGACCCCCGGTTCGGGGTGCTGGACGACGAACTGCGCGACCAGTTCCTGCCCGGCTGGCGGGAGAGCCCCGCCGTCGCCTCGATCTCCCGCTCGATGCTGCGCACCAATCCGCCCGACCACAGCCGGATGCGGCGGCTCGCGGCCGGCGCCTTCACCCCGCGCCGGATCGCCGCCATGCGGGACGTGGTGGCCGCCCAGGCCGACGAACTCATCGACGGGATGCTGGAGCGGGGTCGCGACGGTGCGCCCGTCGACTTCATGGCCGAGTTCGCGTACCCGCTGCCGGTCGGGGTGATCTGCGCGCTGCTCGGCGTACCGGCGGCGGACCGGCCGCTGTTCCGGCGCTGGGCGACCGACCTCACCGGGGTGCTGGAGCCGGAGATCACCCCGGCGGAGCTGGCCGTCGCCGACCGGGGCGCCGACGAGCTGCGCGACTACTTCGCCGAGCTGGTCGAGGCCCGCCGGCGCGTGCCGGCGGACGACCTGACCACGGCGCTGGTGCAGGTGCACGACGCCGACGGCGAGCGGCTCTCCGGCGACGAGTTGCTGGCCAACCTGGTGATCTTGCTGGTGGCCGGCTTCGAGACGACCACCAACCTGCTCGGCAACGGCCTCGTCGTGCTGCTCGACCATCCGCGCGAGGCCGACGCGCTGCGCGGGCATCCCGAGTTCGCCCCCGGGTACGTCGACGAGCTGCTGCGCTACGACTCGCCGGTCCAGCTCACCACCCGGATGAGCACCGCCCCGGCCGCCTACGGCGGGGTCGACCTGCCCGCCGGCAGCTGGCTGATCCTGCTGCTGGGCGCCGCGAACCGGGACCCCCGGCGGTACCCGGAGCCGGAGCGGTTCGACCCCTGGCGTCCGCAGATCCATCCGCTCTCCTTCGGCGCCGGGCCGCACTACTGCCTCGGCGCCGGGCTGGCCCGCCTGGAGGCCCACGTCGCCGTCCCGCTGCTGCTGCGCCGGCTGCCCGGGCTGGCCCTGGCGGGCGAGCCGGAGCGCCGGGTCCGGCTGACCCTGCGCGGCTACGCCACCCTGCCGCTCACCGTGGGTGAGGGAGCCACCCCGCCGGTCGCGGTGGCCGGCGAAACCGCCGATCGCGGTACGCCGGCCGGGGCGACTCCGGTGACTCCGTAGACTGGTACGGCACCACTCGCCCCAGCTAAGGAGCCACCCCGCGTGACCGTCCAGCCCATCCGTCTGTTCGGCGATCCGGTGCTGCGCACGCCGGCCGATCCGGTGGTCGACTTCGACGCCGAGTTGCGCAAGCTGGTCGCCGACCTGACCGACACGATGCGCGAGCAGAGCGGTGCCGGTCTGGCCGCGCCGCAGCTCGGGGTGGGCCTGCGGGTGTTCACCTTCGACGTCGACGACGTCCTCGGCCACCTGGTCAACCCGGTGCTCGAGTTCCCGGACTCCGAGGAGCAGGACGGCCCGGAGGGGTGCCTCTCCATCCCCGGGCTCTACTTCGACACCAAGCGCCGGCAGAATGTCATCGCCAAGGGCTTCAACGGCTACGGGGATCCGGTGCAGATCGTCGGGACCGGGCTGATGGCCCGCTGCGTCCAGCACGAGACCGACCACCTCGACGGGGTGCTCTTCGTCGACCGGCTCGACCCGGCCGGCCGCAAGGCGGCGATGAAGGCGATCCGCCAGGCGGAGTGGTACGACCCGGCCGCCCCGCCGACGGTCAAGCTCAGCCCGCACGCCTCCGGCAGCCCGTTCGGCCTGGGCGGGTGAGCCCGTGCGCCTGATCTTCGCCGGCACCCCGGCCGTCGCCGTCCCCGCCCTGGACGCCATCGCCGCGTCCCGCCACGAGCTGCTCGCCGTGGTCACCCGTCCCGACGCGCCCGCCGGTCGCGGTCGTGGCCTGGTCCGCTCGCCCGTGGGCGCCTGGGCGGACGCGCACGGCGTCGAGGTGCTCACCCCGGCCCGGCCCCGCGAGCCCGAGTTCCTGGACCGGCTCCGGGAGCTGGCCCCGGACTGCGTGCCGGTCGTCGCGTACGGCGCGCTGGTGCCGCCGGAAGCCCTTGAGATCCCCCCGTACGGCTGGATCAACCTGCACTTCTCGCTGCTGCCCGCGTGGCGCGGGGCCGCTCCGGTGCAGCACGCCGTGCTGCACGGCGACGAGCTGACCGGGGCCAGCGTGTTCCAGCTCGAAGCGGGGCTGGACACCGGCCCGGTGTTCGGCACGGTGACCGACGAGATCCGCCCGTCCGACACCTCCGGGGACCTGCTGGAGCGGCTCGCCCACGCCGGCGCCGGCCTGCTGGTGGCCGTCCTCGACGCGATCGAGGCCGGCACCGCGCGGGCCGAGCCGCAGCCCGCCGACGGGGTGTCACTGGCCCCGAAGCTGACCGTCGAGGACGCCCGGGTGCGCTGGACCGATCCGGCCTTCGCGGTGGACCGGCGGATCCGCGCCTGTACCCCGGCCCCCGGCCCCTGGACAACCTTCCGCGGCGACCGGGTCAAGCTCGGCCCGGTCGGCCCCGTGGCCAACGGTCCCGAGCTGAAGCCGGGTGAGCTGCTGGTGGAGAGGTCCCGGGTGCTGGCCGGCACGGCCACGGTCCCGGTCCAGCTCGGCGAGGTCCGGGCGGCCGGCAAGAAGGCCATGTCGGCGAGCGACTGGGCGCGCGGCGCCCGGGTCGCCGCCGGGGAGCAGTTCTCGTGACGGGCCCCGCCGAGCGGCCCGCCGGTCCGCCCCGGGGCGAGCGCTCCGATGCCGGGCGCGGCGAGGGCGCGCGGTCGTCCGGCGCCGACGGAGGCCGCTCTGGAGGCGGCGAGCGCCCCCGGGCCGACCGGTCCGGCGCGGGCGGCCGGGGCGTCGGGGGTGAGCGCGGTGAGCGGTTCCCCCGCGGCGAGCGCCCCCGAGCCGGCCAGCGCGGTGAGCGCCCCGCCCGTGGCGGGCAGCGGGGCGGCGCCCGTCGCCCGGGCCGCCCGGCGGTGGACCTGCCGCGGCAGGTGGCCTACCGGGCGATCGCGGCGGTGCACCGGGACGACGCGTACGCCAACCTGGTGCTGCCGATCATGCTGCGCGAGGAGGGGCTGATCGGCCGGGACGCCGCCTTCGCCACCGAGCTGACCTACGGCACGCTGCGCCACACCGGCACCCTGGACGCGATCATCACCGACGCGGCCGGGCGGGACGTGCAGCGGATCGACCCGCCGGTCCGCGACGCGCTGCGCCTCGGCGTGTACCAGCTGCTGCACACCCGGGTGCCGGCGCACGCGGCGGTCTCCTCGACCGTCGACCTGGTGCGCTCGGTCGGCCCGGGCGCCACCGGGTTCGCCAACGCGGTGCTCCGCGAGGTGGCCACCCGGGACGCCGACGCCTGGGTGGCGAAGCTCGCCCCGTCGATGGACGTCGACCCGGTCGGGCACCTGGCGCTGGCGTACAGCCATCCGCAGTGGATCGTGCGAGCCTTCGCCGAGGCGCTCGGCGGCGATCTGGGCGAGACGACCCGGCTGCTCATCGAGGACAACGAACGCCCACCGGTGCACCTCTGCGCCCGCCCGGGCCTGGCCGACCCGGTGGAGTTGGCCGACGAGGTGGGTGGCGCCCCCGGCGCCTTCTCCCCGTACGCCGTCTACCTGCCCGGCGGCGCGCCGGGCGAGCTGCGGGCGGTGACCGAGGGCCGGGCGCACGTCCAGGACGAGGGCTCCCAACTGGTGGCGAACGCCCTGGCGGTCGCGCCGCTGGACGGCCCGGACGGTCGCTGGCTCGACCTCTGCGCCGGTCCCGGCGGCAAGACGGGCCTGCTCGGCGCGCTCGCCGCGCAGCGGGGCGCCCGGGTGACCGCCGTCGAGGTGGCCGAGCACCGGGCCCGGCTGGTCGCCCAGGCCACCCGCAACCTGCCGGTCAACGTGCTGAACACCGACGGGCGGACGGTCGGCTCCGATCCGAAGCTGCCGGAGGAGCACTTCGACCGGGTGCTGGTCGACGCCCCCTGCACCGGTCTCGGCTCGCTGCGCCGCCGGCCGGAGTCGCGCTGGCGTCGTCAGCCCTCCGACCTGCCGCCGCTGACCCGGCTGCAGCGGGAGCTGCTCACCGCGGCGCTGCGGGCGGTCCGCCCCGGCGGCCTGGTCGCCTACGTCACCTGCTCCCCGCACACCGTGGAGACGCACGTGACGGTGACCGAGGCGTCCCGCCGGTGCGGTTTCCCGGTCGACTTCGTCGACGCCCGGCCGCTGCTGCCGGCCGGCATGCCAGGGCTCGGCGACGGGCCGACGGTGCAGCTCTGGCCGCACCGGCACGGCACGGACGCGATGTTCCTGGCGGTGCTGCGCCGGGGCTGAGCGCGGTCAGGTCAGCCAGCCGGGACCGGGGACGGGCCGGCCCGGGCCGGCCCGGCTCACCGGATCGGCAGGCCCTTGCTGCCCGCCCCCTTCAGCGAGCGGGTCAGCGTGCGGTCGTCCAGCCAGAGGAAGCACTGCACGCCCCGGTTGCCGTCCTTCCACTCCTCCTCCGAGGGGTGGTAGATGATCGTGCCGGAGCGGTACAGCATGTCGCCGTTGTTCGGCACCTTGACGTACTTCGCGATCAGCCCCCGGCAGGCCTTGTGCACGCGCAGCGCGGTGCGCTTGAACTCGGCGTAGCTGATGTCCGGCGCCTGGTAGACCCCGACGAACTCGGCGTGGTGCTTCGCGGTGCAGGAGACCGGCCGCATCTCCTCGATGTCGTCCTTGGAGAGCTTGGGGTTGAAGCAGCCGAGGGCCAGGGGGGAGCCTTCGGCCAGCGCGTTCTTCAGCGTGGCGGTGCGGGCGATGAGGCTGATGTCGTCCAGGCTGGCCACCTCGGAGACGTCGCAGCGGAACCAGCGGGCACCGCCCTTCCAGGCCAGCGGCGAGGGGAAGACGACGGCAACGACCAGTCGACCCGAGCGCCATTCGGCTCCCACCGCCTTGCTGACCTGCCGGTCGCACTCCGCGCGAGCCGTCCGCATTTCGTTCGAACCGGCGCGCGGGGGAGCGCTGCGGGCGGCGTCCTTGCCGGTCAGCGTCCCGACGTGCAGGGTCTCCGCCCGGTGCGACTGGGTGCACTCGACCGGGTTGTAACCGCTGAGGTAGCCGACGTCCTGGGCGGTGGGGTGGCAGACGCCGTTATCCGGCACGAAGCCCTTCGCCGCCCCGAAGGCCGGCCAGTCGTCGCCCAGGTCCCGGTCCACCCCCGCCGGCGCGCAGCCGGCGAGCGCCAGCGCCGCCGTCACGCCCACGGCGACCGCCGTCCACCATCGCCGCATCCGCCGACCTCCCCGCAGTCCGTGGTCGCGCCGACCGGCTCCGAGCGCCGGGTACGCCACGGCGCAGCAGCATACGGCACCGGAGGTCAGATTGCGGGGAGCCCCTGTGGGCCGACGCCGCGCATCGAGCGGGTCAGCCGCCGGTCGTCGCTCCACAGGAAACAGCGCACCCCCCGGTCGCCCTCCTCCCACTCCCGCCGCGACGGCGGATAGAAGATCGAGCCGGCCCGGTACGGCAGGTCGCTGTTGTTCGGCACGTTGGCGAAGGCCGCGATCAGGGCCATGCACCGCCGGTGCACCTGCTGGCTGGCCTTGGTGAACTGCACCCAGCTCAGGTCGCGTTCCACGTAGACACCGACGAACTCGGCCCGGTGCGGCTCGGTGCAGAGCACCGGCGCCATGTAGTTCAGGTTGTTGCCGATCAGCTTCGGGTCGAAGCAGCGGTGCACGAGCGAGTTGTCGCCGACCATCGAGCCCCGCAGGCTGCCGACCCGGTTGATCGCCCGGGTGCTGTCGACGCTGTCGGTCTCGCTGAGGTCGCACCGGTACCAGCGGGCGCCGGCGACCCAGGCGGTGACCGGGGGGAGCGCGATGTTGAGGTTGAGCCGCGCGGAGTGCCAGTCTCCGCCGATCACCTCCCGGGCCCGTTGATCGCACTCCGCCCGCGCGGTGCGCAGCGCGGCGGAGCCCGGTTCGGGGCGGGTGCCGCCCGCGGCCGGCCCGAAGGTGCCGACGTGCACGGCCTCGGCGAGGTGGCTGCGGGCGCAGTCCACCGTCTCGTACGTGCCGGCCGGTACGACGGCGGTGAGCCGGGGCAGGCAGGCGTCCGGAGCGGGCATGAACAGCCGGGGTGCCGGCAGGGCGGGCCAGTCGTCGATCAGGTCGCCGTCCGCCCGCTGCGGCTGGACGCAGCCGCCCAACACCACCGTCGCCGTGCCGGCCAGCGCCAGCGCCGAGAGCCACCGTCGCATCGTCCGCCCTTTCCGGGAGCTGACAGCCGGTCGCCGCGCCCGTGCGGCGTTCCCGCCACCGGGCGTGCAGCATAAGTGACCGTCCCCGATGGAGTGTTGCCGTCTTTCGGTCGATCGGCCAGTCGCAGATGTCTTTTCGTCCGGGATGTGGGCGGGGGAAGGGTTCCTGCTGCACCGCCGGTCACGGCCGGATCACCAGGAGTCCGTCTCGGTGCCGCGCTGCGGGCGGCGGGTGGCCACGTTCGTACACTGGCCCCGTGACCGTACCGCCGCCGATCGTCGCGCCCAGCATCCTGGCCGCCGATTTCGCCCGCCTCGCCGAAGAGGTCCGCGCCGTCGAGCACGCCGCCGACTGGTTGCACGTGGACGTCATGGACAACCACTTCGTGCCGAACCTGACCATCGGGCTGCCGGTGGTGCAGAGCCTGCGCGCCGCGACCGAGCTTCCCTTCGACGTGCACCTGATGATCGAGGACCCGCGCCGGTGGGCGCCCGGGTACGCCGACGCCGGGGCGTACAACGTCACCTTCCACGCCGAGGCGTGCGACGACCCGGTCGCGCTGGCCAAGGAACTCCGCTCGGCCGGGGCCAAGGCGGGGCTGGCGATCGACCGGGACACCCCGATCGAGCCGTACCTGGAGCTGCTGCCCAGCTTCGACACCCTGCTGATCATGACGATCAAGGCCGGCTTCGGCGGGCAGCGGTTCATCCCGCAACTGCTGGAGAAGGTGCGCACCGCCCGCCGGCACGTCGACAGCGGCCACCTCGAACTGCGCATCGAGGTGGACGGCGGGATCGCCGCCGACACCATCGAGCAGGCGGCCGCGGCCGGCGCGGACGCCTTCGTCGCCGGCACCGCCGTCTACGGCGCCGACGATCCGGCCGAGGCGGTACGCCGCCTGCGTGCGCTGGCGGAACGCGCGTTCCCCGGGGCCTGAGGTGGACCCGTCCGGCGAGCGACCCGACGTCATCCTGGTCGTCGACGACGACGAGGACATCGCGCGTTTCGTCGAGTTCAACCTGCGGCTGCACGGCTTCGAGGTGATCCACGCCAGCGACGGCCAGGAGGCGCTCGAGGTGATCGAGCGGCAACGACCGGACCTGGCCGTGGTCGACCTGATGATGCCGCGCATCGACGGCCTCGAGCTGACCCGCCGGCTGCGCGCCGATCCGATGACCTCCGCCCTGCCGGTGATCATGCTGACCGCCAAGGGGATGACCGTGGACAAGGTGCACGGCCTCAGCGCCGGCGCCGACGACTACCTGGTCAAGCCCTTCGACACCGCCGAACTGGTGGCCCGGGTCAGCTCGACCCTGCGGCGGAACAAGGAGTTCCGGGAGGTCTCCCCGCTGACCGGGCTGCCCGGCAACAGCCGGATCCGGCGGGAGATCAGCGACCGGGTCCGCAGCGGGGTGGACTACGCCGTCGGCTACGTCGACATCGACCGGTTCAAGAGCGTCAACGACCGGTACGGCTTCGTCCGCGGCGACGAGTTCATCTCGGCGCTGGCCCGCAGCCTGCACCGGGCGGTGGTCTCCATCGGGCTGCCGCCGGCCTTCCTCGGCCACGTCGGCGGCGACGACTTCGTCATCGTCTGCACGCCCAGCCAGGTCCGGCCGCTGACCAGCCGGGCCGTGGTCGACTTCGAGAAGGCCGCGGACGCCCTCTACGACCCCACCGATCGGGAACGGGGCTTCGTCGAGCTGAAGGACCGCCGGGGCAACATCCGGCGGGCCGCCCTGGTCACCCTCTCCATCGGCGTCTCCCTCTCCGACTCGGGCAAGCGCTTCACCAACCCCCTCGAAGCGATCGCGGTGGCCTCGGAGATGAAGTCGGTCGCCAAGAGCCAGCCGGGGTCGTACGTGGCGGTCGACCGGCGGCGCGGGGTCACCTGAGGGAACCGGACATCTGTGAGCTAGGTCGCCTCCGTGGCGCCGCGGGCCGGTCCGCGTGTAAGACTTCCGGTGTACCCACCACGCGCTGGCGGGACTCGGTGTAATTCCGAACCGGCGGTGATCCACGGCCCGACCGTGGTAAGCCCGCGACCCGGTCGGCCCTGCCGCCCGGTGGACCTGGTGAGAATCCGGGGCCGACGGTTGGGAGCGGGCCAACCCACTCCCAGACAGTCCGGATGGGAGACAGCGCGCGGGACGGGGAGGCCCTGCCGGCCGCTGACGCCTCAGCCGCCGTGTGGGCTTCCCGGGGTCGGCTCCGCCGTCCCCGGATCTCCGCCGCCGCCTGCCTGCGGCATATGTGCCGATGCCTCCCAGCCCCGCCCGCGCCCGGACCGGCGAGTGAGAGGGCAGGGGCAGGCGATGGCGAGCGTCTCCATCGACGAGGCGATGCGTCGCGCGATCGCGCTGGCCGCCCGGGGGCTCGGCACCACCAGCCCCAACCCGGTGGTCGGCTGCGTGCTGCTGGATGCGGACGGCGAGGTCGTCGGTGAGGGCTTCCACGCGTACGCCGGCGGGCCGCACGCCGAGATCGTCGCGCTCGCCCAGGCCGGCGAGCGGGCCCGCGGCGGCACCGCCGTGGTCACCCTGGAACCCTGCGATCACACGGGCCGCACCGGCCCCTGCAGCCTCGCGCTGATCCAGGCCGGGGTCGCCCGGGTGGTGGTCGCGGTCCCCGATCCCAACCCGGTCGCCTCCGGCGGCGCCGCCACCCTGCGCGACGCCGGCGTCCAGGTCGAGTTCGGGGTACGCGCCGACGAGGCCGAGGCCGGCAACATCGCCTGGCTGACCTCGATGCGCCGCGGCTGGCCGTACGTGATCTGGAAGTACGCGGCCACGCTCGACGGGCGCTCCGCCGCGGCCGACGGCACCAGCATGTGGATCACCTCCGAGGCGGCCCGGATCGACGTGCACGCGCTGCGCGGCACGGTCGACGCGGTGATCGTCGGGGTGGGCACCGTGCTCGCCGACGACCCCCGGCTGACCGCCCGTAACCTGCGCGACGGCACGCTGGCCATCCGGCAGCCGCTGCGGGTGGTGGTGGACAGCTCGGGGCGTACCCCGGCGGTGGCCCGGGTCCGCGACGGCGCCGCTCGGACCTGGATCGCCACCGCCAAGGAGGTCGGGGCCGGCCCGGACGGCCGGGTCGACCTGCCGGCGCTGCTCGCGGAGCTGCACCACCGGGGCGTGCGGGCGGCCCTGCTGGAGGGCGGCCCCCAGCTGGCCGGCGCGTTCCTCGCCGCCGGGCTGGTCGACAAGGTCGTCGGGTACGTCGCGCCGAAGCTGCTCGGCGCCGGCCCGACCGCGCTGCTCGACGCCGGCGTGACCACCATCGCCGACGCCATCGATCTGGAGATCACCGACGTTACGCAGGTCGGCCCCGACCTGCGGATTACCGCGCTGCCCCGGAAGAGGGAGGCCTGACATGTTCACCGGCATCGTCGAGGAGCTGGGCGAGATCGTCCGGACCACCGAGACCGCGGGAGACTCCGCGCTGCTGGCCATCCGCGGCCCGCTGGTCACCTCGGACGCCCGGCACGGCGACTCGATCGCGGTCAACGGGGTCTGTCTGACCGTGGTCGACGTCGACGGCGGCGTCTTCACCGCCGACGTGATGGGGGAGACGCTGCGCCGCTCCGCGCTCGGCGCGCTGCGCCCGGGCGACCCGGTCAACCTGGAGCGGGCCGCCGCGCTCGGCAGCCGCCTCGGGGGGCACCTGGTGCAGGGGCACGTCGACGGGGTCGGCGAGGTGCTGCGCCGGGAGCCGGCCGCGCAGTGGGAGACGGTCCGGTTCCGGCTGCCCGCCGCGCTGTCCCGCTACGTGGTGGAAAAGGGCTCGATCACCATCGACGGGGTCTCGCTGACCGTCGCCGACGTCGGCGACGACTGGTTCTCCGTCGGGCTGATCCCGACCACCCTGAAGCTCACCACGCTCGGTGCCAAGGGTGTCGGCGAACCGGTCAACCTCGAGGTGGACGTGCTGGCCAAGTACGTCGAGCGGCTGCTCGGCGACCGGGTCACCGGCGGTGCCGGGCTGGCGGGCGGCGCCGGCCTGCCGGGGGGTGAGTTCTGATGGGCCCCCTCGGTTGGCTGCTCGACGCCCAGGTCCAGGTCGCCGGCTCGCCGGTGCTCGTCCGGGAGATCGTCGGCAACGTCTTCGGCCTGGCCTCGGCGCTGCTCGGGCTGCGCCGGCTGGTCTGGGCCTGGCCGGTCGGCATGATCGGCAACGCGCTGCTCTTCACCGTCTTCCTCGGTGGCCTCTTCGCCACCCCGCAGGCGCACGACCTCTACGGCCAGGCCGGCCGGCAGGTCTTCTTCTTCGCGGTCAGCCTCTACGGCTGGTGGCGCTGGTCGCGCAACCGCCGCTCGGGGGCCGGTGAACAGCCCGCGGTGACGCCCCGCTGGGCGACCGGCAAGGAACGCCTCGCGCTGCTGTTCGCGGCGGCGGTCGGCACCGCCGCCGCGTACCCGGTGCTCGCCGCGCTCGGCTCGTGGGGGCCGCTGCCGGACGCCTGGATCCTGGTCGGCAGCCTGCTCGCCACCTACGGCATGGCCCGCGGCTGGGTGGAGTTCTGGCTGATCTGGATCGCCGTCGACGCGGTGGGTGTCCCGCTGCTGCTGCGCGGCGGCTTCTACCCGTCGGCCGCCATGTACCTGGTCTACGGCGCCTTCTGCGTCTGGGGCCTGGCCGCCTGGTGGCGCACCTCACGGGCCACCCCGCCGGACCGCACGCCGGTCCCGCCGACCTACTCGGAGGCCGTCGCATGACCACCACCTTCGGCAGCATCGAGCAGGCGGTGGCCGACATCGCCGCCGGCCGGCCCGTCGTCGTGGTCGACGACGAGGACCGGGAGAACGAGGGCGACCTGATCTTCGCGGCCGAGCTGGCCACCCCGGAGCTGGTCGCGTTCATGGTCCGCTACACCTCGGGCTACATCTGCGTGCCGCTGACCGAGTCCGAGTGCGACCGGCTGGACCTGCCGCCGATGCACCACACGAACCAGGACCGGCGGGGCACCGCGTACACGGTGACCGTGGACGCCCGGGAGGGGGTCACCACCGGCATCTCGGCGGCCGACCGGTCGCACACCATCCGGCTGCTCGCCGATCCGTCCACCGACCCGACCGATCTGGCCCGGCCCGGGCACGTGGTGCCGCTGCGCGCCCGCGAGGGTGGGGTGCTGCGCCGGCCCGGGCACACCGAGGCGGCGGTCGACCTGACCCGGCTGGCCGGGCTGCGGCCGGCCGGCGTGCTCTGCGAGCTGGTCAACGACGACGGCACCATGATGCGCCTGCCGGACCTGGGGAAGTTCTGCGCCGAGCACGGGCTCACCCTGATCACCATCGCCGACCTGATCGCCTACCGGCGGCGGACCGAGAAGCAGGTGGAGCAGGTCGCCGACGCGCGGATGCCCACCCCGTACGGGGTGTTCCGGGCGCTCGGCTACCGCAGCGACTACGACACGGCCGAGCACATCGCGCTGGTGATGGGCGACCTCGGCGACGGCCGGGACGTGCTGGTCCGGGTGCACTCCGAGTGCCTAACCGGGGACGTCTTCGGCTCGCTGCGCTGCGACTGCGGCCCGCAGCTGCAGGCCGCGCTGGCCCGGGTGGCACAGGAGGGGCGCGGGGTGGTGCTCTACGTGCGCGGGCACGAGGGGCGGGGCATCGGCCTGCTGCACAAGCTCCAGGCGTACCAGCTGCAGGACCTGGGCCGGGACACCGTGGACGCGAACCTCGACCTGGGGCTGCCCGCCGACGCCCGGGACTACGGCACCGGGGCGCAGATCCTCTACGACATCGGCGTCCGCTCGATGCGGCTGCTGACCAACAACCCGGCCAAGCGGGCCGGCCTGGAGGGGTACGGCCTGACGGTGACCGGCCGCGAGGGGCTGCCGATCCGGTCGAACCCGGAGAACGTACGGTACCTGCGGACGAAGCGGGACCGGATGGGCCACCTGCTGGACGAGTTGGACGAGGTGACCGAGGCGCCGATGGGCCGTCCGGTGGCCAGCGACGAGATCGGAGCGTAGACATGGCGGGTTTCGGCGAACCGGGCGTCACGACGGTGGACGCGGCCGGGCTGACGGTCGGCGTGGTCGCCGCGCGCTGGCACGGAGACCTGACCGACCACATGGTCGACCGCGCGGTGGCCGCCGCCGAGGCGTGCGGGGCCCGGGCCGTGGTGGCACGGGTGGCCGGCTCGGTGGAGCTGCCCGTGGTGGCGCAGGCGATGGCCCGCCGGTACGACGTGGTGGTCGCCCTCGGCGTGGTGGTCCGGGGCGCGACCGCGCACTTCGACTACGTCTGCCGGTCGGTGACCGACGGGCTGACCCGGGTCGCGCTCGACGAGGGCAAGCCGGTCGCCCACGGGGTACTGACCGTGGAGACCATCGAGCAGGCCCGCGACCGGGCCGGGCTGCCCGGATCGGCGGAGGACAAGGGCTGGGCGGCAACCATGGCGGCGCTGGATGCGGCGCTCGCCATCCGCGGCCTCGACGCCACCAACGGCCACCGGGTCGGCTTCGCCGGCTGACCCGCCCGCGATCCACCACTCGGTACCCGGTAGTCGACCAGGCCCACCAGCACGGCGCCCGCTCCGTTGGCGCCCCCCTGCGGGCGCTACAGGATGTCGGGCCCGGCGGGCTCTGGCATGATGTCCGCCGTGTCTGTCATCCCCGATCCGCCCAGTGCCGAGCGGGCCTGGCCGACGGCGCCGCTGCCGCAGGTGCGGGCCGGCCGGAGCCGGCACCGCGCCCCTGATGACGGGCGTCGGTTGATGTGGGTGACCGTCACGGGTGCCGTGGTCGTGGTCGTGGTTGTCGCGGTGATGATGGCGTTCGACGGTGGCGGGGGAGGGGCCGGGCCGGCGGTGCTCGCCACGCCGGGCGAGACTGCCGCTGCCGAGGCCACGGAAGCGCCGGTGGTCGGCGACCCGTCCGCCTCGCCGACCGTGTCGCCGTCGGCCAAGCCGTCCCCCCGGCCCGGCCAACGCGCAGCGAACCTCGTCGCGGGGATGCAGGCGGCGGTCCGCGGACTCGTGCAGCAGGGGCAGCTGTCTCGTGATGCCGGTAACGAATTGGGCAGGCGGCTGCGGGATGTCGAGCAAGCGCTCTCCGGCGGTGACGCCGCCAGGGCCCGGGAGAAACTACGCGAGTTCGGCGAGAGGCTTGTCAATATCCGCAGGAAGAACAAGATCAGCAGCAGCGGCTATGACACCCTCGCCTCATTGGCGACGCAACTCGCGCAGGCGCTGCCGAACCGCTGACCGCGCCCCGTCGCAGTCCAATCAGCAACCGGCGCGGGCTTGGGGAGAGGCGACCGGTCCGGACCCGGGGCGCGTGGTCACCCCGGGCGGCTGGAAGAATCGCATCCCGTGAAGACGTTCGAGGAGCTGTTTGCCGAGCTGCAGGCCAAGGCCGCCGCCGGCACCCCGGGCTCGGGCACGGTCGCCGCGCTCGAGCGGGGGGTGCACTTCATCGGCAAGAAGGTCGTCGAGGAGGCGGCCGAGTCGTGGATGGCCGCCGAGCACGAGGGCCCCGAGCGGGCCGCCGAGGAGATCTCCCAGCTGCTCTACCAGGCCCAGGTGCTGATGCTCGCCACCGGCCTCGAACTCAAGGACATCTATCGACATCTGTGAGTGCCCCCACCCGCTGATCAATCCCGATCGAAGGAGCACTCCGTCATGCTGCGTGTCGCCGTTCCCAACAAGGGCACCCTGGCCGAGCCGGCCACCGAGATGCTGCGCGAGGCCGGTTACCGGCAGCGCCGCGACCCCAAGGACCTGGTCTGCCGGGACGAGGCCAACGACGTCGAATTCTTCTACCTACGCCCCCGGGACATCGCCACCTACGTCGGCTCCGGCGATCTGGATCTCGGCATCACCGGCCGGGACCTGCTGGTCGACTCCGGCGCCGCGGCCGAGGAGGTGGTGGACCTCTCCTTCGGCGGCGCCACCTTCCGCTTCGCCGCCCGCCCGGACACCATCGCCTCACCGAAGGAGCTCGGCGGGCAGCGGATCGCCACCGCGTACCCCGGGGTGGTCAACCGTTACCTGGATGAGCACGGGCTGAGCGCCGAGGTCATCCGCCTCGACGGCGCGGTGGAGAACGCCGTCCGGCTCGGGGTGGCGGACGTGGTGGCCGACGTGGTCTCCACCGGGGCCACCCTGCGCCAGGCCGGTCTGGAGATCATCGGTGAGCCGCTGCTGGTCTCCTCGGCCGTGCTGGTCCGGCGCGCCGGCGCGCCGGGCTGCGGCCAGGCCGACCAGCTGCTGCGCCGGCTGCACGGGGTGCTGGTCGCCCGGCGCTACGTGATGCTCGCCTACGACGTGCCGGCCGGGCTGCTCGACCGGGCCAGCTCGCTCACCCCGGGCATCGAGTCACCGACCGTGTCCCCGCTGCACCGCGAGGGCTGGGTCGCGGTGCAGGCGATGGTGCTCCGCGAGGACGTGCACCGGATCATGGACGAGCTCTACGAGCTGGGCGCTCGAGCGATCCTGGTCACCAACATCCACGCCTGCCGGCTGTGAGGCCGCTACCGCCCTCGGTCGCGCTGGCCGTGGTCGTCCTCGGCGGGGCGGCCTCGGCGGCGCAGGGGCTGGTCAACGCGGAGCTGGGCGAGCGGGCCGGCAATCCGGCGCTCGGCGCGGTGGTCAACAACCTCGGCGGGAGCCTGCTGGTGGCGCTGGGACTGCTCGCGCTGCCCTCGATGCGTGCCGGGCTGGCCGCGCTGCGCCGGTCCCGGCTGCCCTGGTGGTCGTACCTGGGCGGGCTCGGTGGGGCGGCGATCGTGGTGATCGGCACGTACGTCGTGCCGGTGCTCGGGGTCGCGGTGTTCACCATCGCCCAGGTCGCCGGGGGCAGCGTCGGCGGGCTGGCGGTCGACCGGGCCGGCCTGGCCCCGATCGGGCGGCTGCCGGTCACCGTCTCCCGGGTCGCCGGGGCGGTGCTCGGCGTCGGCGCGGTGACCCTCGCCCAGCTCGGCCGGCCGGTCGGTGACCTGGCGGTCGGGCTGGTCCTGCTCGCCGTCGCCGGTGGCCTGGCGGTCGCGCTGCAGTCCGCGCTGAACGGCCGGGTCTCCGCCGCCGGCAGCACCGCCGCGGGGCTCGCGGTCAACTTCGCCGTCAGCACCCCGGTGATCCTGGCGGTGGCGGCCCTGGTCGGGGCGTTCGCCGCGCGGCCCACCTGGCCCGGGCAGTGGTGGCTCTACACCGGCGGCCTGCTCGGCGTCGGCATCGTGCTCTCCCTGCTCGTCGGGGTGCACGTGGTCGGGGTGCTGCGCACCGGTCTGGCGCTGGTCGCCGGTCAGCTCGGCGGTGCCCTGGTGCTGGACGTCGCGCTGCCCGGCGGCGCCGGGGCGCGGCTGCCGGTGCTGGCCGGCGCGGCGCTCACCGTGGTGGCGGTGGTGGTGGCCGGCGGAGGGCGGCGGCCGGCGCCGGTCCGTGTGGCGCCGGAACACCACCGGGAGCCGGATGGCAGACTGGTCGGGTGAGCGATTCTCTGGTGACCGTGCGGCCGCGGCGGATCCGGGTGGTCTGCTGGGCGTCGGCCGCCGCCCTGCTGGTGGTCTTCAGCCTGGTGGCCACCTCGCTGACCGGCCGGACCGGTGACGGCTACGGCACCTTCCAGCGGGGCGACCAGCTCGCCATGATCGGGCTGGGCGTGCTCGGCGCGCTCGGCATTCTGCTCTTCACCCGTCCCCGGGTGGTGGCGGACGCGAAGGGTGTCCGGGTACGCAACGTGATCGGCTCATACGAGCTGCCCTGGGAGGTCATCCGCGGGGTCCGCTTCGACCGGAGCGCCCCCTGGGCCAGCCTGGAGCTGCACGACGACGACCTGCTGCCGATGGTCGCCCTGCAGGCGGCCGACAAGGAGCGCGCGGTCGAGGGCGTCCGCGCCCTGCGCCGGCTGCACCAGGCCCACCTGGCCGCCCTCGCCGACACCACCCCCAGCCCCTGACGCCCCGCCCCACCTGCCCGCCTGGGCGCAGATTCACGGAAAGCGTGCCTGCTCCGCGCCGGATAGCCACTCTTTCCGCGAATGAGCAGGCCGGGAGGGATGGGCGGAGTTGGGGATGGCAGGGGCGAGGGTGTACTGTTGCTCAGTCGACCAGACTGCCCCCGTTTCGACGTGCGGGCGGTCCTGAAGCGGAGCGCCTGCTCCCACCCGAGTCGCCCAGACGGTGGCCGGGTCCGGTCACCGGTTCCGGGGACACCCCGGTTCCGGATGCGCGATCATGTGATCGTGCCGACCGGTCGAGCGGGCCCTGGCATGTGCCGGGGCCTTCTGCTTTCCGGGTCGGCTCCCGACCGGGAGCCGCGGAGTCGGCACCGTAGGAGACTCGACTCGAGGAGGCCCCATCAGCGTCGAACCACGCGTGAACGAGCAGATCCGGGCACGTGAGGTCCGACTGGTCGGCCCTGAGGGTGAGCAGGTGGGCATCGTCCCGCTGGAGCGCGCCCTTCAGCTGGCCGCGGACGTCGACCTGGACCTGGTCGAGGTTGCGCCGATGGCGCGCCCGCCGGTGTGCAAGCTCATGGACTTCGGCAAGTTCAAGTACGAGAGCGCACTGAAGGCGCGCGAAGCGCGGCGTAACCAGCAGCAGACCGTCATCAAGGAGATGAAGCTCCGGCCGAAGATCGACCCGCACGACTACGAGACCAAGAAGGGTCACGTGGTGCGGTTCCTCAAGGCCGGCGACAAGGTCAAGGTGACGATCATGTTCCGCGGTCGCGAGCAGAGCCGCCCGGAGCTGGGTTACCGGCTCCTGCGCCGGCTCGAGTCGGAGATCTCGGACCTGGGGTACGTGGAGGCCGCTCCGAAGCAGGACGGCCGCAACATGATCATGGTGCTCGCGCCGCACCGCGCCACCAAGGCGGCCGCCACGGCTGCCCGCGGCAGCGCACTACCGCGGGGCGAGCGGGAATCCGGCGCCCCCGAGGCGGCGCCGCCGGCCGAGGCGGCCGGGCCCGCCGGGACCACCGGCGAGTAACAGGGGAGAAGACGTTTCAATGCCGAAGATGAAGAGCCACACGGGTACGGGCAAGCGGGTCAAGGTGACCGGCAAGGGCAAGATCGTTGCCCAGCAGGCTGGCCTCCGCCACAAGCTGGAGAAGAAGCCCTCCACCCATACCCGCCGGCTGACCGGCACCGTCGAGCTTGCCAAGGCCGACGTCAAGCGAATCAAGAAGCTGCTCGGCCGCTGACGCGCGCCACCTGAACCGAAGAAGGAGTTGAGATGGCACGCGTCAAGCGGGCTGTGAACGCCCAGAAGAAGCGTCGTACCCTGCTGGAGACCGCGAGCGGCTACCGCGGTCAGCGCTCCCGGCTGTACCGCAAGGCCAAGGAGCAGGTGCTGCACTCGATGCAGTACTCCTACCGGGACCGTCGTGACCGCAAGGGCGACTTCCGGCAGCTCTGGATCCAGCGGATCAACGCTGGCGCCCGGGCCAACGGGCTGACCTACAACCGGCTTATCCAGGGCCTGCGCCTGGCCGGCATCGAGGTCGACCGCAAGATCCTGGCCGACCTGGCCGTCAACGACGCCGCGGCCTTCGCCGCGATCGTCGAGCGGGCCCGGGCCGCCGTGGCGGCCGAGGGCACCGGTGGCGCCGGCGCCCAGGCCGCCTGATCCACCAGCAGCAGATCGAGGCGTCTCCCATGCAGTCACCACCGCGCGGGAGGCGCCTCGATGCTGTCCAGGGTCCGTTCACTCCGCGTACCCCCAGGGTCGTTGCCGCCCGCCGGCTGCACCGCCGCCGGGACCGCGAGGCCACCGGCCGCTTCCTGGCCGAGGGGCCGCAGGCGGTCCGCGAGGCCCTGGCCCGCCCCGGGACGGTCACCGAGCTCTTCGGTACGCCGGCCGCCCTGGACCGGTACGCCGACCTCGCGGCGCAGGCCGCCCGGGCCGACGTGCCGGTCTCCGAGGTGACCGACGAGGCGCTCGCCGCGCTGGCCGAGACCGTCGCCCCGCAGGGCCTGGTCGCCGTCTGCCGGCACCTGGACGTACCGCTGGACCGCGCGCTGGCCGCCGGCCCGCGCCTGGTCGCGGTGGTCGCCGAGGTCCGCGACCCGGGCAACGCCGGTACCGTGCTGCGCACCGCCGACGCGGCGGGCGCCGGTGCGGTGGTCTTCGCCGGGGACGCCGTCGACCCGTACAACGGCAAGTGCGTCCGGGCGTCGGCCGGCAGCCTCTTCCACGTGGACGTGGTCCGCGCACCCGACCCGCTCGACGTGGTCGCCGCGCTGCGTGCCGCCGGGCTCACCGTGCTGGCCACCACCGGCTACGGCGACACCGACCTTGACGACCTGGCCGACGCCGGGGCGCTGGCCACCCCGACCGCCTGGCTCTTCGGCTCCGAGGCGCACGGCCTCCCCGAGGAGTTGACCGCCGCCGCCGACGCGCGGGTCCGGGTGCCGCTGCACGGGCGCGCCGAGAGCCTGAACCTGGCTGCGGCCGCGGCCGTCTGCCTGTACGCTTCAGCGAGAGCGCTACGCTGACCGACGGGTCGCGCGGCCACACAGCGATCTTATGGTCGCCCGGCAACACAGCAGGGGAGTCGTCCGCATGATGAACGCGCCACGGCGTTCGTTTAGCCAGCCCGCCGGTGTCGGCGGGCGGCGGGCCTGACCTTCCTCCTGCCCGATCTCCCACCGGCGGGCTGCGGCACAGCCGCGCGTCCGTAGACTCGCCTAGCCGCCCCTGAGGGTCGGCGCCGCCGTGAGGGAGTGCCCGTACGTCATGAGCTACCGCAACGATCCGTACGACCCGAAGCAGGTCGCCCTGCTCGACCCGGCCGCCCTGGCCGAGGCCGTGGCCGCCGCCGAGAAGGCGTTCGCCGCCGCCGCCGATCCGGACGCGCTGACCGCGCTGCGCCCCGTGCACCTCGGTGACCGGGCCCCGGTCTCGCTGGCCCGCCGGGAGATCGGCGCGCTGCCGCCGGCCGCGAAGGCCGACGCCGGCAAGCGGGTCAACGAGGCCCGCCGGGCCATCGAGACCGCGTACGCCGCCCGGCAGGAGACCCTGCAGCGCGAGCGGGCCGAGCGGATGCTGGTCGAGGAGCGGGTGGACGTGACCCTGCCGTACGACCGGTACCCGCGCGGCGCCCGGCACCCGGTCAGCATCCTGATGGAGCAGATCAGCGACTTCTTCGTCGGGATGGGCTACGAGGTGGCCGAGGGGCCCGAGGTCGAGCTGGAGTGGACCAACTTCGACGCGCTGAACATCCCCGCCGACCACCCGGCCCGCGGCCTGATGGACACCTTCCACATCGCACCGCCGCCGGGCGCCGAGGAGTCCGGCCTCGTGCTGCGCACGCACACCTCGCCGGTGCAGGCGCGCACCATGCTGACCCGCAAGCCGCCGATCTACGTCATCGTGCCCGGCCGGGTCTACCGCACCGACGAACTCGACGCCACCCACGCCCCGGTCTTCCACCAGGTGGAGGGGCTGGTGGTGGACAAGGGCATCACCATGGCGCACCTGCGCGGCACCCTGGACCACTTCGCCCGGGCGATGTTCGGGCCGGAGGCGAAGACCCGGTGGCGGCCGCACTACTTCCCGTTCACCGAGCCGTCGGCCGAGTTCGACGTCTGGTTCCCGGAGCACCGCAGGGGACCGCAGTGGGTCGAGTGGGGCGGCTGCGGCATGGTCAACCCGCGGGTGCTGCGGGCCTGCGGCATCGACCCGGAGGTCTACTCCGGATTCGCCTTCGGCATGGGCATCGACCGGACGGTGATGTTCCGGCACGGGGTCGGCGACATGCGGGACATGGTCGAGGGGGACGTGCGGTTCACCCGCGCGTTCAGTGCCGAGGCGTAGGCGATGCGGGTACGGACAACGGAGACGGTGGTCTGAGTCATGCGAGTTTCTGTCAGTTGGCTGCGGGAGTACGTCGACATCCCCGCCGACCTGCCCACCGGCGACCTCGAGCAGGCGCTGGTCGACCTCGGCATCGAGGTCGAGTCGATCGTGGACCTGCGGGAGACCGTCACCGGTCAGCTGGTGGTCGGCGAGGTTCGCGAGATCGAGGAACTCACCGGCTTCAAGAAGCCGATCCGGTTCTGCCGGGTCGACGTCGGCGACGCGAACGGCACCGGCGAGCCGCAGGAGATCGTCTGCGGGGCGCGCAACTTCGCCCCCGGCGACCGGGTGGTGGTGATCCTCCCCGGCGGCGTGCTGCCCGGCGGCTTCGCCATCGGCGCGCGCAAGACGTACGGGCGCACCTCCAACGGCATGATCTGCTCGGCGCAGGAGCTGGGCCTGGGCGACGACCACTCGGGCATCATCGTGCTGCCCGAGGACACCCCGGCCAAGCCCGGTGACGACGCCCGCCCGGTGGTCGGCCTCGACGACGTCGTGGTCGAGATGGAGATCACCCCGGACCGCGGGTACGCGCTCAGCGTGCGCGGCATCGCCCGCGAGCTGTCGCACGCCCTCGGCGTGCCGTACCGCGACCCGGCCCTGGTGCCCGCGCCCGGCCCGACCGAGCGGCCGGCGTACCCGGTCGAGGTGCGGGACCCGGTCGGCTGCGACCGGTTCGCCGCCCGGATGGTCCGCGACATCGACCCGGCCGCGCCGACCCCGGGCTGGATGTCGCACCGGCTCGCCGTGGCCGGCATCCGCAGCATCTCGCTGCCGGTCGACATCACCAACTACCTGATGCTCGAACTCGGCCAGCCGATGCACGCCTTCGACGCCGACCGGATCAGCGGCCCGCTGGTGGTCCGCCGGGCCGAGCCGGCGGAGAAGCTGACCACGCTGGACGGGGTCACCCGCACCCTCGCCACCGACGACATGGTCATCTGCGACGACACCGGGCCGATCTCGCTTGCCGCGGTCATGGGCGGCGAGACCAGCGAGGTCGTCGCCTCCACCACGAACGTGCTCTTCGAGGCCGCGCACTGGGACCCGGCGATGGTCGGCCGGACCGCCCGCCGGCACAAGCTGTTCAGCGAGGCGGCGAAGCGCTGGGAGCGGGGCGTCGACCCGAACCTGCCGCTGGTCGCCCTGGAGCGGGCGGTACGGCTGCTCACCGAGCATGGCGGCGGCACGGTCGGCGAGGAGGTCCTCGACATCAACCACGTCCGGCCGATGCGTCCGGTGACCATGCCGGCGGACCTGCCGTCCCGGCGGGTCGGGGTGGCGTACTCCCCGGAGCGGGTGGTCGCCCTGCTGGAGCAGGTCGGCTGCACGGTCGTCCGGGGCGCCGACCGGCTGGGTGAGGATCCGGGCGAGGTCGGGGTGGCCGCGGGCACGGGTGACGTGCTCACCGTGACCCCGCCGAGCTGGCGGCCGGACCTGACCGACCCGGCCGACCTGGTCGAGGAGGTGGTCCGCCTCGACGGGTACGACCGGGTCCCGTCGGTGCTGCCGGTCGCGCCCGCCGGCCGCGGCCTGACCTGGCGGCAGCGGCGGCGCCGGGCGGTGGCCTGGTCGCTCGCCGAGCGCGGGTACGTCGAGGTGCTCGCCCAGCCGTTCGTCTCCGCCGAGCTGGCCGACCTGCTCGGCCTGCCCGCCGACGACCCGCGTCGGCAGGCGGTCCGGGTGGCCAACCCGCTGTCGGAGGAGGAGCCGCTGCTGCGCACCACGGTGCTCGGCCCGCTGCTCGGCATCCTCAAGCGGAACGTGGGCCGGGGCCTGCGGGACCTCGCGCTCTACGAGATCGGGACGGTGTTCCACCCGCGTCCGGGCGCCGGCACCCCGCCGGCCATGGGCGTGGACCGTCGGCCCAGCGACGCCGAGTTCGCCGCCGCCGACGCGGTGGTGCCGGACCAGCCGCGGCACGTCGCCGCGGTGCTCGCCGGCGACATCGAGCCGGCCGGCTGGTGGGGTCCGGGTCGCGCGGCCGGCTGGGCGGACGCGGTCGAGGCCGGCCGCACGGTGCTCGCCGCCGCCGACATCCCGGCCGACCGGATCACCGTCCGGGCCGCCGAGTACGCCCCCTGGCACCCCGGCCGCTGCGCGGAGCTGCTGGTCGACGGCACCGTGGTCGGGCACGCCGGTGAGCTGCATCCGACGGTGGTGGCCGCGCTGGAGCTGCCGCGCCGCACCTGCGCCATGGAGCTGAACCTGGACGCGCTGCCCGCCGCGCCGATGGTCACCGTGCCGGCGATCTCCACCTTCCCGCCCGCGCTGATTGACGTGGCGCTGGTGGTGGACGATTCGGTCCCCGCCGCCGAGGTGCAGCGCGCGCTCGCCGAGGGGGCCGGTGAGCTGCTGGAGGGCGTCCGGCTCTTCGACGTGTACACCTCCGAGCAGCTCGGCACGGGCCGCAAGTCGCTGGCGTACAAGCTGACGTTCCGGGCCCCGGACCGGACGCTGACCGTCGAGGAGGCGGTGGCCGCCCGCGACGCGGCGGTCGCCGAGGCGGCCCGCCGCTTCGGCGCCACCCTCCGCGGGGCGTAGTAGCAGTACGGAAGGGTCCCTTCTGATCGCCCTTTGCGTCCGAAGGGGCCCTTCCTGACACCCGCTCGAGGTGAGGCACCGGGCATCGCGTTGGCCGATCTCAGCCGAGGCGCCCGCGCCCGAATGCGTCGGCCCGGCCCCACCGCCCGGGGATGCGCAGCAGTTCGATCCGGCCGATCTTCGTCGGCACCGCTGGTCTGGTCACCAGGTACTCGCCGCGCGGCTCCATGCCGAGCATGGTCCGCAGCAGCAGCAGGGGAGTTCCGGTGGACCACGCCTGCGGGCTGCATGCGGTCGGATACTGCACGGGATACCGGGTCAGCTCGCGCTCATATCCCCCGAAGGCCTCCGGCAGCCGGCCGTCGAAGTACTCGGCGGCGTCGATGATCCCCTCGGCGATGCGGGCAGCCTCCTCGGCGAAGCCGTAGCGGCGCAGCCCCCAGGCGATGAACGAGTTGTCGAAGGGCCAGACGGTGCCGACGTGGTAGCCGATCGGGTTGTACCGCCCCTGCCCGGTGGCGAGGGTCCGTACGCCCCAGCCGGAGAAGAGTCGTGGGCCGAGCAGGTGCTCGGCGATCTTCTTCGCGCGGGACTCCGGCACGATGCCGCTCCACAACAGGTGGCCGATGTTCGAGGAGAGCGCGTCGACCTGCCGGCCGTCGGGGTCGAGGGCGAGCGCGTAGTATTCGCCGTCCGCCACCCAGAAGTCCCGGTTGAACCGCTCCTTGAGCTCGGCGGCCTCCCGTTCCAGCCGGTCGGCGTACGCGGGATCGTTCCAGAACTCACGCGCCAGGCGCGCCCCACGCAGCTTGGCGTCGTACGCGTAACCCTGCAGCTCACACGTCGCGCGGGGCCGGGCGGGCAGCCGCCCGTCCCGGTAGGAGATGGCATCCCAGGAGTCCTTCCAGCACTGGTTCTCCAGACCGGTGTGCTCATTGCGGCGCCGGTACCAGATGTAGCCGTTGCTCATGATGTCGGCGTACTCGTCGATCCAGTGCAGGGCGGACCGCGCGGCGCGCTCGAAATAGCGCACCGCCGCGACATCCCCGGTCCAGCGCTCGTACTCGTCGAGCAGGATCACGAACAGGGGCGTCGCGTCGGCGGTGCCGTAGTACGGCGAGTGCGGCTGCTCCTTGAACCCGGCCGTCTCCCCGTACCGCAACTCGTGCATGATCTTGCCGGGTTCCTGGTCCCGGAAGTCGTCGAGCACGACGCCCTGGGTGAGCGCCAGCAGGCGCAGCGTCGTCGCGGCGAGGTCCGGTGCGAACGGCAGCGCCTGCAGGCTGGTGAAGATGCTGTCCCGACCGAAGATAGCCATGAACCACGGCAGGCCGGCTGCGGGCAGGCTTCGTCCGCCGCCGGTCAGCGGCGCGAACCGCAGCGCGGCGAGGTCGATCAGGCTGCGCCGGTACGTCCTGGTCAGAGTCGCCGAGTCGCAGGTGAGACGGGGCGCGTCGGTGAGCCACCGGTCCAGATCGCCACGCATCTCCTTCCGGACCCGGCCGGGCCTGCCCTGGAGGGTCTCCCGGAGATCACGCCCGTCCACGCCCAGTGTCCGCACGTGCAGTTCGGTCATCCAATGGCCCTGTGGCCCGATCCGGACGTCGTACGTCAGCCCGAGCTCGTCGACCCGGGCCGGGACGGTGGTGGAGACGAGGGTCTCCCGCCGGAACGTCTTCCGCTGGTAGCCGAGACGCAGGCACCCGTTCTCGACCCGGGTGTAACGCGTGCCCTTCTTGTGCCGCACGTCCTTGATCTCGAACAGGTCGGCGAAGTCGCTGCCGACCTCGAGTCGGACCTGCACGTCGATCGGCGCCGCTTCGTGGTTGACCACCGTCAGGCGTTCGTGGAAGCTGCCGGCGATCGCCCGTTCGCGGATGACCGAAATGCTGGTTTCGACGAAGGGGGTGGGAGTGCCGGGGATGAGAAAGAACCGGGTTTCGAAGTATTCGATGTCGTCGACGGTGAGGGGGCTGAGGCGCTGGCCGTCGACGCTCAGGATCCATTTCGACAGGAACCGGGTGTCGAACGAGAAGAGCCCGGTGGGGATGGTGGGAGAAGCGTCGATGTCGCCGCTCCTCTCGCTGAGCACGAAGGTGTTGCCGTCCAGTTGCCGGACGAGCTTCTCCTTCATGCCGGCCCTCTCCGCTCGGGGGCGAATGCGCGCGGGTGGTGCGCGCCGGGCGGTCCCGGCAGGACCCGCTGGAGGAGGTAGGCCAGGCGCGCCTCGCCCTCAGCTCTTATCTCATTCCGCACCCACGCCGCGTACTGGTCCTCCTGTCCCTTGGCGAGGCGGTCGAAAAGGTCCCGGCTGGTGCGAATGACGCAGTCGACCTCGCGTTCCTCCCGCGAGACGCGTAGATCGCCCTGACTGATCTCCAGGAACCACCGGTCGATTCCGTGCTCGTGCGCCAGGTCGAAGCGGATGGTGCCGGTTACCTCCTCGAGCAGGGGTTCGTGGCCGCGACGGCCGAGTCGGGCGAAGAACTCGGCCGTAGGATCGGACATCAGACTCCTCCGAATCCGCGCTGACGGTGCTCCGATCACAGGTTCACCCTTTGCGGGTGATGCCACTAGACCACGATGCGAGTAACGCTGCCTCTTGTTCGCCGATTCGGGGAGGTGGTGGTGTGTCTGGTAGGGGGCATGGATGGCATCGGACCTGATCCGAATCCTCGACGGCAACATCTTCGTGTTGAGTGAGGACAACGGCGACATCGAAGCCGCGCCGTCGGTGCCGGTCGGGTACTTCTCGTTCGATACCCGGTTCCTCTCCCGCTGGCGACTGAGTGTCAACGGGGAGCGGCTGCACGCGCTGGCCATCGACGATCCGCAGTACTTCAGCGTCCGTTTCTTCCTGGTGCCCGGCGAGCCGACCCACTACGTGGACGCCAAGGTGTCCGTGATCCGGGAACGGTCGGTGGCGGGCAGCTTCGAGGAGCGGCTGACCATCCTCAACCACCACCAGGAGCCCGCCGAATTCACCGTACGCGTGGATGCGGGCAGCGACTTCTCCCCGCGTGGCACCGTTCGAGAGCGACGCGAGCCGGTCGGCCGGATCTATCAGCGTGTCGAGGACCGGCGCCTGCGCCTCGGCTACGTGCGGGAGAGGTTCTGGCGCGAGACGCTCATCTCGACCACCGAGCCGGCCCAGATTGACGAGGGCGGGTTCACGTATCACATCCGAGTCGGGCCGCACGAACGATGGACCACGACGCTGCACGTCCAAGGGCTGGTGTTGCGCCCGGACGGGGAGGACGTCCGGGAGCACCTGGACCGCCGCCGCAGGCGCACCGGGCCGCAGCTCGAGCGCGACCTCCACCGGTGGCTGGCGGCGGCGCCGAAGCTGACGTGCGACTGGGAGGCGATGGCGACGACGTACCAACGCAGCCTCGTCGATCTCGCCGCGCTGCGGTTTTCGCCGCTGACGCTCCCCGACGAGGCGATGCCGGCCGGGGGCCTGCCCTGGGCCATCGCCCTCATCGGCCGGGACAGCATTTTCACCAGCCTGCAGTCGCTACCGTTCGTACCGGATCTCGCCGGCGCGACGTTGCGCATGCTCGGGATCGACCAGGGCGCGGTGCTGGACGATTTCCGCGACGAGGAACCCGGGAAGATCCTGCGCGAGTTTCGCTACGGCGAACGGACCGCGTTCGAGGAGATGCCGCAGTCCCCGTACTACGGCGCGGCAGACCTCACCCCGCTCTACGTGATCCTGCTGGACGAGTACGAACGCTGGACCGGGAACGTCGCCCTGGTACGGGAGTTCGAGGAGGAGGCACGGGCGGCGCTGCACTGGATCGACGAGTACGGCGACGTCATGGGCAACGGGTACGTCTGGTACCAGCGCCGTAACGAGCGGAGCGGGCTGGTGAACCAGTGCTGGAAGGAATCGCGGAACTCGATCTCCTTCCGGGACGGGCGGCTGCCTGGGCTGCCCCGGGCCACCTGTGAGCTGCAGGGCTACGCGTACGACGCGAAGATCCGTGGCGCTCGGCTGGCCCGACAGTTCTGGAACGACCCGGCGTACGCCGACCGGCTGGAACGGGAGGCCGCAGAGCTCAAGGAACGGTTCAACCGGGACTTCTGGGTGGCGGACGGCGAATACTACGCGCTCGCCCTCGACCCGGACGGGAACCAGGTCGACGCGCTCTCGTCCAACATCGGCCACCTGCTGTGGAGCGGCATCGTGCCGGAGTCCCGCGCGAAGAAGGTTGCCGAGCACCTGCTCGGCCCACGACTCTTCTCGGGCTGGGGCGTGCGCACGCTGGCCATGGGGGAGGGGCGGTACAACCCGCTCGGGTACCACGTCGGCACCGTCTGGCCCTTCGACAACTCCCTCATTGCCTGGGGACTTCGTCGCTACGGCTTGACGGAGGAGGCCGGGCGGATCGCCGAGGGCATCATCGACGTGGCCCGGTACTTCCAGGGCCGACTGCCGGAGGCCTTCGGCGGTTACCACCGGGAGTTGACGCGACACCCCGTCCCGTACCCCGCCGCGAACAGTCCGCAGGCGTGGTCCACCGGGGCGCCCCTGCTGCTGCTGCGGGCCATGCTCGGCCTGGAGCCGTACGGGGACGACCTGGTCGTGGCGCCGGCGTTGCCCGCGCGGTTCGGGCGGGTCGAACTGCTGGACATCCCCGGGCGCTGGGGGCGGATGGACGCCGTCGCCCCCGCACGTCACGACGCACGGCAGCCCCGTTGACTTCAGGTCTCCGCCGTGCACCCGCAGTTGGCCGGGCTCGATTTGGCGTTCGGGGCGACCGACCCGGCGGCACTGGCCGACGCGGACCTGGTTTTCCTGGCCCTCCCGTCAGGCTCCCGCGCCGCGCGCCCCGACGCGGTCGACGCCGATGTCTGCGGACAGCTCGCGCTGTCTGGTCTCGCGGGACAGCAGCACCGCGACGATCGTGACGATCGCCGAGCCGGCCAGGTAGATCGAGATCGGCGTGCCCGAGCCGTAGCGGGCGAGCAGGGCGACCGCGATGATCGGTGCCAGGCTGCCCGCGATGACGGACGCGAGCTGGTAACCGATCGAGGCGCCGCTGTAGCGCACGCTGGTGCCGAACAGTTCGGCGAAGTAGGCGGCCTGGGGCGCGTACATCATCGCGTGCAGGACAAGGCCGCCGGTGACGGCGAGGGTGATCGCGGCGAACGACCCGGTGTCGATCAGTGCGAAGAACGCGAACCCCCAGAGGCCGACGCCGACCGCCCCGGCGAGATAGAGCGGTCGCCGGCCGATCCGGTCGGACAGCGCGCCCAGCAGCGGGATCGCGACGAGTTGGACGGCCGAGGCGATGAGTACGGCGTTCAGCGCGGTACTTCGCGGCAATCCCACCTGTCTGGTCACGTACGTCAACACGAAAACCGTGAAGAGGTAGTACGCGACGTTTTCGGCGAAGCGGGCGCCCATCGCGACGAGAACCTCGCGACGGTAGCGGGTCAGCACCTGGAGAACGGGGGCCTTCCGCCTGACCCGCGACCGCTGCATCTCCGCCTGCGCCCGCTGGAAGACCGGCGACTCACTGACCGACACGCGGATGTAGAGCCCGACGACGACGAGCACGGCGCTCAGCAGGAACGGTACGCGCCAACCCCAGGCCTCGAACGCCGCGTCGCTCAAGGTGGCGGCGAAGAGGAAGAGGACGCCCACCGCAAGCAGGTTGCCGGCCGGCACTCCCGCCTGCGGCCAACTCGACCAGAAGCCACGCCGCTTGGCGCCGCCGTGCTCGGCGACGATGAGAATGGCGCCTCCCCACTCTCCGCCGACGGCGAACCCCTGCAACAGGCGGAAGATGACGAGCAGTATCGGCGCCAGGAGGCCCACCGCCGAGTAGGTCGGCAGGAGGCCGACCGCAAACGTCGCTATTCCCATGATCAGCAGGCTGAGCACGAGCATCTTCTTGCGTCCGACCTTGTCGCCGAAGTGGCCGAACACCAGCCCACCGAGCGGCCGTGCCACGAATCCGACGGCGTAGGTGGCGAAGGCGAGGAGCGTGCCGACCAGCGGCTCGAACCCGGGGAAGAAGAGCTTGTTGAACACCAGCGCGGCGGCCGAGCCGTAGAGAAAGAAGTCGTACCACTCGATCGTGGTGCCGACCAGGCTCGACCCCACCACCTTGAGGAAGGATCCCGGGGCGGACGCAGTCCGGCTCGCGGCGGGCGGAGATGCCATGCGGCCCCCAGGCTCGGAGACATGGGTCAGGTGCCCTGGACCGCCGCAGGATTCCAGGCGGCGCCCTTTCTAAACCTGTCCGGCCGCAACTGCGAGCGCCGGGCAGCGTCTCTATTTTCATGCAGCAGACGGCATGAACTTGCAACGCAGTCTCGGACTTGCTAGCCTTCGTTGCATAGTCATGCGGAGGTAGGTATGGGCATTCGGGTCGCGGTCGCCGGGGCCAGCGGGTACGCCGGGGGCGAACTGCTTCGCCTGGTCGCCGGGCACCCGGAGTTCGACCTGGTGGCCGCTACCGCGCACAGCCAGGCCGGCCAGCCGGTCTCCGCCGTACACCCGCAGTTGGCCGGGCTCGACCTCGCGTTCGCCGCGACCGACCCGACCACCCTGGCCGACGCGGACCTGGTTTTCCTGGCCCTGCCGCACGGCGAGTCGGCCGCCCTGGCCGCCGCCCTGCCCGAGACGGTCAAGGTGGTCGACCTCGGCGCCGACCACCGGCTGGCCGACACCGCCGCCTGGTCCCGCTACTACGGCGGCCCGCACGCCGGCGCCTGGACCTACGGCCTGCCCGAGCTGCCCGGCCAGCGGGCCGCGATCGCCGCCGCGAGCCGGGTCGCCAACACCGGCTGCTACGCGGTGGCCACCACTCTTGCGCTGGCCCCGCTGATCGCGGCCGGTGCGGTCGCCCCGACCGACGTGGTGGTGGTCGCCGCCTCCGGCACCTCCGGCGCCGGCCGGGCCGCCAAGGCCCACCTGCTCGGCAGCGAGGTGATGGGCGACCTGTCGCCCTACAAGGTCGGCGCCCACCAGCACGTGCCGGAGATCAAGCAGGCCACCGGGGCGGCCAGCCTCGCCTTCACCCCGGTGCTCGCGCCGATGCCGCGCGGCATCCTCGCCACCGTCACCGCGGTACCGACCGGCGACGCCGACCCGCGCGCGGTCCTCACCGAGGCGTACGCGGACAGCCCGTTCGTGCACGTGCTGCCGCAGGGCGCCTGGCCGCACACCGCCGCCACGGCCGGCTCGAACTCCTGCCAGCTCCAGGCCACCGTCGACGTCGACTCCGGCCGGGTGATCGTGCTCAGCGCGATCGACAACCTCGGCAAGGGCGCCGCCGGCCAGGCCGTGCAGTGCGCCAACCTCATGCTCGGCCTCCCCGAGACCTCCGGCCTCTCCGTCTTCGGAGTAGCGCCATGAGCGTCACCGCGCCCCGGGGCTTCCGGGCGGCCGGCGTCGCCGCCGGGCTCAAGGCCAGCGGCGCCAGCGACCTCGCCCTCGTCGTCAACGACGGTCCGGACGCCGGGATCGCCGGGGTGTTCACCGCCAACCGGGTCAAGGCCGCGCCGGTGCTCTGGACCCAGCAGGTCGTCCGGGGCGGCGTGGTCCGTGCCGTGGTACTCAACTCCGGGGGCGCGAACGCCTGCACCGGCCCGGCCGGCTTCCAGGACACCCACGCCACCGCAGAGCACACCGCGGCCGTGCTCACCTCGAGCAGCCCGCGGCTGATGCTGGGCGCCGGGGAGGTCGCTGTCTGCTCCACCGGGCTGATCGGGGAGCGGCTGCCGATGGAGCGGCTGCTTCCCGGGGTCCGGACGGCCGTCCGGGGGCTCGCCCGGGACGGCGGCGCCGCCGCCGCCGAGGCGATCATGACCACGGACACCCGGCCGAAGACCACCGCCGTCAACGGCAGCGGCTGGACCGTCGGTGGCATGGCGAAGGGCGCGGGGATGCTCGCCCCGGCCATGGCCACCATGCTCTGCGTGCTGACCACCGACGCGGTGGCCGGGCCGGAGGCGCTGGACGCCGCGCTGCTGGCCGCCACCCGGGTCACCTTCGACCGGATCGACTCCGACGGCTGCATGTCCACCAACGACACCGTGCTGCTGCTGGCCAGCGGCGCCTCGGGCATCCAGCCGACCGAGGCGGAGCTGACCGCCGCGGTCACCGCCGCCTGCCACGACCTGGCCCAGCAGCTCATCGCCGACGCCGAGGGCGCCACCAAGCAGATCGCCATCGACGTGGTCGGCGCAGCCAGCGAGGACGACGCCGTCGAGGTCGGCCGCTCGGTGGCTCGGAACAACCTGGTCAAGACCGCGCTCTTCGGCAACGACCCGAACTGGGGGCGGATCCTGGCCGCGGTCGGCACCACCACCGCCGCCTTCGAGCCGGACGGCGTGGACGTCGCGGTCAACGAGGTCTGGGTGTGCCGCTCCGGCGCCGCCGCCGAGGACCGCTCGAAGGTCGACCTCTCCGGGCGGGACGTCACCATCCGGATCGACCTGCACGCCGGCTACTCCGCCGCAACGATCTGGACCAACGACCTGTCGCACGCGTACGTGCACGAGAACTCGGCGTACTCGTCGTGAGCGCGAGGAACGCAGCGGAGCGGAGTCCCGCAGTCGCGAACGGAAAGCTGGCGCGGTCATGAGCCTCACCACGGACCTCAGCCGGGCCCAGGCCAAGGCCGAGACGCTGATCGAGGCCCTGCCCTGGCTGGCCCGCTTCTCCGGGGCCACCGTCGTGGTCAAGTACGGCGGCAACGCCATGGTCGACCCGGAGCTGCAGCGCGCCTTCGCCGCCGACATGGTCTTCCTGCGCTACGCCGGCCTCAAGCCGGTCGTGGTGCACGGCGGCGGGCCGCAGATCTCCGCCATGCTCGGCCGGCTCGGCATCGAAAGCGAGTTCAAGGGCGGCCTGCGGGTCACCACTGCCGAGGCGATGGACGTCGTCCGGATGGTGCTGGTCGGGCAGGTCGGCCGGGAGCTGGTCGGGCTGATCAACGTGCACGGTCCGTTCGCCGTCGGCCTCTCCGGCGAGGACGCCGGGCTGTTCACCGCGGTCCGGCGCCCCGCGTACGTCGACGGCGAGCCGGTCGACGTCGGCCAGGTCGGCGACGTCGAGTCGGTGCACGTGTCTGCGGTGGCGGACCTGATCACGGCCGGGCGGATCCCGGTGATCTCCACCGTCGCGCCGGACGCCGACGGGGTGCTGCACAACCTCAACGCCGACACCGCCGCCGCGGCCCTGGCGGTCGCACTGGAGGCCCGGAAGCTGGTCGTGCTCACCGACGTCCCCGGCCTCTACGCCGATTGGCCGGACACCGGCAGCCTGGTCAGCGAGGTCACCACCGACGACCTGGCCAAGCTGCTGCCGTCCCTCCAGTCGGGGATGGTCCCGAAGATGGAGGCCTGCCTGCGGGCGGTGCGCGGGGGAGTCCCCGCCGCACACGTCGTCGACGGCCGGGTCGCCCACTCCACGCTGCTCGAGGTCTTCACCTCGGAAGGATTCGGAACGATGGTGATCGCCGGATGAGCGAGCTGCTGAAGCGCTGGCGGCAGTCCATGATGGACAACTACGGCACCCCGCCGCTGGCGCTGGTCTCCGGCTCGGGCGCCGTCGTGGTCGACGAGGCCGGTCGGGAGTACGTCGATCTGCTCGGCGGCATCGCGGTCAACGCCCTGGGCCACGCCCACCCGGCCGTGGTGGCCGCCGTCTCCAGGCAGGTCGCCACCCTCGGCCACGTCTCCAACCTCTTCGTCGCCGAGCCGCCGGTGGCCCTGGCGGAACTGCTGCTGGCCCTGGCCGGCCGGCCCGGCCGGATCTTCTTCGCCAACTCCGGCGCCGAGGCCAACGAGGCCGCCTTCAAGCTCTCCCGGCTCACCGGCCGGTCGCACGTGGTCGCCGCCCGGGGCGGCTTCCACGGCCGGACCATGGGTGCCCTCGCGCTCACCGGGCAGCCGGCCAAGGTCGACCCGTTCCGCCCGCTGCCCGGCGACGTCACCCACGTCGAGTACGGCGACACGACCGCCCTCGAGGCGGCCGTCACCGACGCCACCGCGATGGTGATCCTGGAGCCGATCCAGGGCGAGAACGGCATCGTCGTCCCGCCGGCCGGCTACCTTGCCGAGGCCCGCCGGATCACCGCCCGGCACGGCGCCCTGCTGGTGCTCGACGAGGTGCAGACCGGCATCGGCCGGACCGGGCACTGGTTCGCCCACCAGGCCGAGGGCGTCGAACCGGACATCGTCACCCTGGCCAAGGGCCTCGGCGGCGGGCTGCCCATCGGCGCCTGCCTGGCCTTCGGCCGGGCCGCCGAGCTGCTCCGCCCCGGCTCGCACGGCACCACCTTCGGCGGCAACCCGATCAGCTGCGCGGCCGCCCTCGCCGTGGTCGCCACCATCGCCAACGAGGGGCTGCTGGATCACGTCAAGCGAGTCGGTGAGCTGCTACGGCGGGGGGTCGAGGCGCTCGGCCATCCGCTGGTCGCCGAGGTCCGCGGCGCGGGCCTGCTGCTCGGCGTCGTGCTCACCGAACCAGTCTCCGGTGCGGTGGCGAACGCGCTGCGCGACGCCGGCTTCCTGGTCAACCCGGTGCAGCCCGGCGTGGTCCGGCTCGCCCCGCCGCTGATCCTCACCGCCGCCCAGGCCGACGCCTTCCTCGCCGCCCTCCCGGCGGCCCTGGACGTCGCCGCCACCGGATCGGAGGTTCCCGCATGATCCGGCACTTCCTGCGGGACGACGACCTCTCGCCCGCCGAGCAGTCCGCCGTGCTCGACCTGGCCGCCCGGATGAAGGCGGACCGGTTCGCGTACCAGCCGCTGGCCGGGCCGCGGTCGGTGGCCGTGCTCTTCGACAAGCAGAGCCTGCGCACCCGGATCTCCTTCGACGCCGGCATCGCCGAGCTGGGCGGCCACCCGCTGGTGGTGGACACCCAGGTCACCCACTTCGGCCGGGGCGAGACCCTGGCCGACGCCGCTCGGGTGCTCTCCCGGTACGTCGCCGCGATCGTGCTGCGCACCCACGGCGACGACCGGATCGCCGAGGTCGCCGAGCACGCCACCGTCCCGGTGGTCAACGCGCTCACCGACGACTACCACCCGTGCCAGCTCCTCGCCGACCTGCTGACCGTCCGCGAGCGGTTCGGCGCCACCGCCGGACGCACCCTGGCGTACGTCGGCGACGCGGCGAACAACATGGCGCACTCGTACCTGCTCGCCGGGGCGACCGCCGGGATGCACGTGCGGATCGCCGGCCCGGTCGGCTTCCAGCCCGACCGCGAGGTCGTGAGCCGGGCCGAGAAGATCGCCGCCGGCACCGGCGGGTCCGTTCGCGTGCTCACCGACCCCGTCGAGGCGGTACGCGGCGCCGACGTGCTGGCCACCGACACCTGGACCTCGATGGGCCAGGAGGACGACGGGCTGGACCGGATCACCCCGTTCCTGCCGTACCAGGTCAACGCGGAGCTGCTCGCGGCGGCCGCGCCGGACGCGATCGTGCTGCACTGCCTGCCCGCCCACCGCGGCGAGGAGATCACCGACGAGGTGCTCGACGGCCCACGGAGCGCGGTCTTCGACCAGGCGGAGAATCGCCTGCACGCCCAGAAGGCGCTGCTGACTTTTCTCCTGGAGGCATCCATATCATGACCGCCCCGCTGACCCGTGCTGCCCGGCACGCCCGCATCGTCGAGCTGATCCGCGAGAAGGCGATCCACTCGCAGACCGAGCTGGCCGACCTGCTCGCCGGCGACGGCATCCAGGTCACCCAGGCCACCCTCTCCCGGGACCTCAAGGAACTGGGTGCGGTCACCGCGCGCGGTGGGGACGGGCGGGCCGTCTACCTGATCCCCGAGGACGGCCTCCGGCCGCTGCGCGAGGCCGAGGCCGCCCCGGCCCGGCTGGTGCGGCTGCTGCGCGAGCTGCTCAACGGGGTCGACTCCAGCGGCAACATCGCCGTGCTGCGCACCCCGCCCGGCGCGGCGCACTACCTGGCCAGCGCGTTGGACCGAGCGGGCCTGCCCGAGATCGTCGGCACCATCGCCGGCGACGACACCATCCTCGTCGTGGCCCGCGAGGCCGTCGGCGGCGCCGCGCTGGGCGACAAGCTCGCCGCGTGGGCCCGCCGGGAAGAGACCGTTGAAGGGAGCACCACACCATGACCGAGCGGGTCGTCCTGGCGTACTCCGGAGGGCTGGACACCTCCGTCGCCATTCCCTACCTGGCCGAGCAGACCGGCGCCGAGGTGATCGCGGTCGCGGTCGACGTCGGGCAGGGCGGCGAGGACCTGAACGCCATCCGGCAGCGCGCGCTGGACTGTGGCGCCGTCGAGGCGGAGGTGGTCGACGCGCGCGAGGAGTTCGCCGCCGAGTACTGCCTGCCGGCGATGCGCGCCAACGCGCTCTACATGGACCGCTACCCGCTGGTCTCCGCGCTGTCCCGGCCGCTGATCGTCAAGCACCTGGTGGCGGCGGCCCGCAAGCACGGCGGCACCATCGTGTCGCACGGCTGCACCGGCAAGGGCAACGACCAGGTCCGCTTCGAGGTCGGCCTGGGCGCGCTCGCCCCCGAGCTGAAGATCATCGCCCCGGCCCGGGACTTCGCCTGGACCCGGGACAAGGCGATCGCCTTCGCCGAGGAGAAGGGGCTGCCGATCGACGTGTCGGCGAAGTCGCCGTACTCCATCGACCAGAACCTGTGGGGCCGCGCGGTGGAGACCGGCTTCCTGGAGGACATCTGGAACGGCCCGATCGAGGACCTGTACTCCTACACCGCCGACCCGGCCGAGCCGCGGGACGCCGACGAGCTCGTGATCACCTTCGACGCCGGCATCCCGGTCGCCATCGACGGCGAGACCGTCACCCCGTACCAGGCGATCCTGGAGCTCAACCGGCGCGCCGGCGCCCAGGGCGTCGGCCGGCTCGACATGGTCGAGGACCGCCTCGTCGGCATCAAGAGCCGCGAGGTCTACGAGGCCCCTGGCGCGATCGCGCTGATCACCGCCCACCAGGAGCTGGAGGCGGTCACCGTCGAGCGGGACCTGGCTCGGTTCAAGAAGGGCGTCGATCAGCGCTGGGGCGAGCTGGTCTACGACGGCCTGTGGTTCTCGCCGCTGAAGAAGGCCCTCGACGCGTTCATCGACGACGCCCAGCGGCAGGTCTCCGGCGAGGTGCGGCTCACCTTGCACGGCGGCCGGGCGGTGGTCACCGGGCGTCGCTCCGAGGCCAGCCTCTACGACTTCGGCATGGCCACCTACGACACCGGCGACACCTTCGATCAGTCCCTCGCCAAGGGCTTCGTGCAGCTGTGGGGCCTGCCCAGCAGGATGGCCGCCGCGCGGGACGCCCGGCTGGGTGGCGTCTGATCGTGCGTACCACAATGGGCGGGGTGGACGACAAGAGCCTGACCGAGAACAGCGCCGCCACCAACCGGACGAGCCTGTGGGGAGGGCGCTTCGCCGGCGGCCCCGCGGAGGCCCTCGCGCGGCTGTCGGTGAGCGTGCAGTTCGACTGGCGCCTCGCCCCGTACGACATCGCCGGCTCCCGGGCGCACGCCCGGGTCCTCGCCGGCGCCGGCCTGCTCGACCCCGAGGAGCTGGGCCGGATCCTGGCCGCGCTAGACGACCTGGAGGCGGCCTGCGCATCCGGGCAGTTCCGGCCGACCGTCGACGACGAGGACGTGCACACCGCGCTGGAACGCGGCCTGCTGGAGCGGCTCGGCAGCCTCGGCGGCAAGCTGCGCGCCGGCCGGTCCCGCAACGACCAGGTCGCCACCGACCTGCGGCTCTACCTGCGTGACCACGCGCGGGGCGTGGCCAGCCGGCTGGTCGAGCTGGCCGAGGCCCTGGTGGAGCAGGCCGAGCGGCACGTGGACACCGCCGCGCCCGGCATGACGCACCTGCAGCACGCCCAGCCGGTCACCTTCGGGCACTGGCTGCTCGCCCACGTGCAGCCGCTGCTGCGGGACCTGGAACGGCTGCGCGACTGGGACCACCGCGCGGCCATCAGCCCGCTCGGCGCGGGCGCGCTGGCCGGCTCGGGTCTGCCGCTGGACCCGGTGGCCGTCTCCAAGGAACTGGGCTTCCGCACGTCCTTCGCCAACTCGATGGACGCCGTCGCCGACCGGGACTTCGTCGCCGAGTTCCTCTTCGTCACCGCGATGATCGGGGTGCACCTGTCCCGGCTCGGCGAGGAGGTGGTGCTCTGGACCTCGCAGGAGTTCGGCTGGGTGGACCTGGACGACGCCTTTGCCACCGGGTCGTCGATCATGCCGCAGAAGAAGAACGCGGACATCGCCGAGCTGGCCCGGGGCAAGTCCGGCCGGCTGGTCGGCGGGCTGATGAGCGTGCTCACCATGCTCAAGGGCCTGCCGATGACGTACGACCGGGACATGCAGGAGGACAAGGAGCCCGCCTTCGACGCGGTCGACACCCTGGAACTGCTGCTGCCGGCCCTCGCGGGGATGATCTCCACGATGACGGTACGCGTCGACCGGCTGGTCGCCGCCGCGCCGGTCGGCTTCTCGTTGGCCACCGAGGTTGCCGACTGGCTGGTCCGCAAGGGCGTGCCGTTCCGCGACGCGCACGAGATCACCGGCAAGCTGGTCGCGCTCTGCGTGGCCCGGGACTGCGCCCTGGACGAGGTCTCCGACGCCGATCTGGCCGCGGTCAGCGAGCATCTCGACCCGTCGGTGCGCGACGTGCTCTCGGTCCGTTCCGCCCTCGCGGCGCGGACCACCCCCGGCTCGACCGGCCCCGGCCCGGTCGCCGAGCAGCTCGCGGCCGCGGCGGACAAGCTGGCCGGCTGGCGGGACTGGGCCGCCGAGCGGGTCGTTCCCCGCTGAGCCCTCCCGGGTCGGCTCGGCGCACGCCGCGCCGACCAGGTCAGGCCGTCGGCCGCTCCCGCTTCGGCAGCTTCGCCACCACCGCGTCGTACGACGCGTCGACGGCCTCCAGCAGTTCGTCGTCGGGGATCGCGCCGCCGGCCCGCAGGGTGTTCCACCCCGAGCGTCCGATGTAGGGGGAAGGGCGGGCGTCGTCCGGATACCGGTGCAGCCACTCGTCGGCCACCTCCCGGGTCGGGCCACACTTCACCCCGACCCGCTGGTCGCCGTTCTCCGCCCCGAGGAAGGCGAAGATGCGGCTGCCCACCTTGACCACCACGTCGCCCTCCCACGGCTGGTCCAGCCAGGCACCCGGCTTCGCCAGGCAGTACGCGGTCAGCTCGGCCCGATCCATACACCCCTCCGCCGGTCGCTCCTTCCGGGACAGTCTCCACCAGCCCCTGCGGCCACGCCCGCTGGACCGGGCCCGGTAGCGGCCGGTCAGTCGGCGGTGCCGGTCCGCACGGCGAGCCGCTCGTAGCGCTGGCGGGCCGCCTGCGCGCTGCCCAGCCCGAGCCCGAACGCGATCGCCTGCCAGGTCAGTCCGCGGCCGCGGGCCACCTGCAACAGCCCCGCCTCCAGCGTGTCCACCTCGGCGCGGACGTGCGGGATCAGGGTGAGTGCGGCCATCAGGTCCGACTGATCGACCGGCTCCTCGCCGGGCTCCAACTCGGCGCCGCCGGCCAGGGCCATCACCAGCGTCGCCGCCTCGTACGCGTCCGGGATGTCCGGGTGTGCGTACCGCCAGCGGCGGGCGTCGGTGCCCGCATGCCGCTCGGCGATCCGCACCAGAGCCGCGTAGTTGCGGTGCGCCCGGGCCTGGGCAGCATCCGGAGCGGTGAACGGATCGTTGTCCAGCGTGACCATGTGCTCCATCAGACGCTCATCAACACTCTTTTGTCAACACCTTGTTGAAAACTGCCTCGCGGTGGGATCGTGCGCCGGATAGGGTCGGGCCATGGCGTACCCCCTGCTCATCCCATGACCGGCGTCGACCTGGCCGGCCTGGCCGACCTGCTCGCCGGCCCGGTGGTGCCAGCCGCGCGTGGGCTGCTCGGCTGCCGGCTCTCCGCCAACGGGATCACCGTCCGGATCACCGAGGTCGAGGCGTACGCCGGCACCGCCGGCGATCCGGCGTCGCACGCCCACCGGGGCCGCACCCCGCGCAACTCGGTGATGTTCGGCCCGGCCGGCCACGCCTACGTCTACTTCACCTACGGCATGCACTGGTGCATGAACGTGGTCACCGGCCCGGACGGCGAGGCCTCGGCGGTGCTGCTCCGGGCCGGCGGGGTGGTCGACGGCCTCGACGCCGCCCGGGCCCGCCGCCCCGCCGTACGCCGGGACGTGGACCTGGCCCGCGGACCTGCCCGGCTCTGCGCGGCGCTCGGCATCGATCGCTCGGTCTACGGCCTCGACCTGCTCGGCGAGGGGCCGGTGCGGCTGGGCCCGGCCGTCGCGCCGGTGCCGGAGGCGATGATCGAGGCCGGCCCCCGGGTCGGGGTTACGGGCGCGCACGACGTGCCGTGGCGGTTCTGGATCGCCGGCGACCCGACGGTGAGCGCCTACCGGCGGCACGTGCCCCGCTCCCGCCGCTGACCGCATCGACCGCCGCCCACGCGGCGATGTGCGCCGACGACGCCGACCCGGCCGGGGTCTACTTCGGCACCCGCTCCGGCGAGGTCTACGCCAGCCGGGACGAGGGCGACTCCTGGGCGCTGGTCGCCGCCCACCTGCCCGACGTGCTCTGCGTCCGCGCCGCGGCGGTCTGAGTGGTCACCGTGCTGCTGCCCGGCCCGTTGCCCGGCGAGGCGGGCGGCGCGAGCCGGCTGACCGTCACGGCCACGGGCACGCTTCGGACCGTCCTCGACGAGCTGGCCGGGTCCTGGCCGCGGCTGGCCCGCCGGATCCGGGACGAGCGGGGCGACCTGCGCCGCTACGTCAACGTCTACGTCGACGGCGAGGACTGCCGGCACGTCGGCGGGCTGGACACCCCGGTCGGCTACGGCGCCGAGGTGCAGGTGCTCCCCTCGGTGGCCGGCGGCTGACGGATCGGGCGCGAGCCAGGCGTACCCGCCGGTCGGTTCCCAGCCCCTCATGCCCCGAGCAGTAGCCGCCGGGAAGGTGCGGCGGGCGACTTTGGAGCTGCCCGCTAGAACGGGGCGGTTGTCGACGCGCAGAGCCCGGCTGCGGTCGGGGTTTCCCGATGGTCGTTGCGCTGCGGGGGGTGACCGCCGGTGAGGGCCCGGGCGCGCAGGTGGGGCAGCTTCAAAGGGAGTCCCGTGGTGGTGGCTGGGAGGGCGTGGCGGCGGAATAGTTGATTCGTCAAATATGTTGTGCGGTGCGATCCGGGCCGCACCGGTCCGGTGGTCACGCGAGGAGCTGGTCATGCAGTTCGGAGTCTTCACCGTCGGCGACGTCACGGTCGACCCGACCAACGGGCGGCTGCCGTCCGAGCGTGAGCGGATCAAGGCAATGGTCGCCATCGCGCTCAAGGCCGAGGAGGTCGGACTCGACGTCTTCGCCACCGGTGAGCACCACAACCCGCCGTTCGTGCCGTCGTCGCCGACCACCATGCTCGGCTACATCGCCGCCCGCACCGAGCGGCTGCTGCTCTCCACCTCGACCACGCTGATCACCACAAACGACCCGGTGAAGATCGCCGAGGACTACGCGATGCTCCAGCACCTGGCCGACGGCCGGGTCGACCTGATGATGGGCCGGGGCAACACCGGGCCGGTCTACCCGTGGTTCGGCCAGGACATCCGGAACGGCATCCCGCTCGCCATCGAGAACTACGACCTGCTGCGCCGGCTGTGGCGGGAGGACGTGGTCGACTGGACGGGCCGGTTCCGCACCCCGCTGCAGTCGTTCACCTCGACCCCGCGCCCCCTGGACGGCGTGCCGCCGTTCGTGTGGCACGGCTCCATCCGCAGCCCGGAGATCGCCGAGCAGGCCGCGTACTACGGCGACGGCTTCTTCGCCAACCACATCTTCTGGCCGAAGGAGCACACCCAGCGGATGGTCGGGCTCTACCGGCAGCGCTTCGCCCACTACGGGCACGGCTCGCCGGAGCAGGCGATCGTCGGGCTCGGCGGGCAGGTGTTCATCCGGAAGAACTCGCAGGACGCGGTCCGCGAGTTCCGGCCGTACTTCGACAACGCCCCGGTCTACGGGCACGGGCCGTCGCTGGAGGAGTTCACCGCGCAGACGCCGCTGACCGTCGGCAGCCCGCAGCAGGTCATCGACCGGACCCTCGGCTTCCGCGAGTACGTCGGCGACTACCAGCGGCAGCTCTTCCTCATCGATCACGCCGGGCTGCCGCTGAAGACCGTGCTCGAGCAGCTCGACATCCTCGGCGAGGAGGTCGTCCCGGTGCTGCGTAAGGAGTTCGACTCGCTGCGCCCCGCGCACGTACCCGAGGCGCCCACCCATGCCTCGCTGGTCGCGGCCCGCGACGTGGCGGCGGGCCTGGCCGAGGCGGAGGGCGCCCGATGACCCGGCGCACCCTCGCGGTGGTCTCGGCGGGCCTCAGCCAGCCCTCCTCGACCCGGCTGCTCGCCGATCAGCTCGCCGCGGCCACCCGCGACGAGCTGGTCCGGCGCGGCGCCGACGTGGAGATCCGCACGGTGGAGCTGCGCGAGTACGCCCACGACGTGGTGAACCACCTGCTCACCGGCTTTCCCTCGCCGGCACTGCGGGAGGCGCTGGACACGGTGGCCGGCGCGGACGGGCTCATCGCCGTCACGCCGATCTTCAACGCCTCCTACAACGGGCTGTTCAAGTCGTTCTTCGACGTGGTGGACAAGGGTGCCCTGGTCGATCGCCCGGTGCTGATCGGCGCGACCGGCGGCACCGCCCGGCACTCGCTCGCCCTGGAGCACGCGGTCCGGCCGATGTTCGTTCACCTGCGCGCGCCGGTCGTGCCGACGGCGGTCTTCGCCGCACCCGAGGACTGGTCCGGCGAGGCTGCCGACGGCGCGCTGCGCGCCCGGATCCGGCGGGCCGGCGCCGAACTCGCCGAGCAGGTCGACCGCCGCCCGGCGGGCACGGGCGTGGCCGACCCGTTCGCCCTCACCACCAGCTTCGAGGACCTGCTCGCCGGTCGCGACCCCGCCTGACGCCGATCTTCGAGTCGCGCCCGCCCACCCCTTCCAAGACCCGCGGACGGTTTCGCTGACGTCGTGCGGATCTTCCGCAGCTCCAGGCCCGGGCGGTCAGTCCGCCTGCTCGTACGGGTGCGCGACCAGCACCGCGCAGTGAGCATGCTGCACCAGCGCCTGGCTGACCGAGCCCAGCAACAGCCCGGCGAAGCCGCCCCGGCCGCGCGAGCCGACCACCACCAGCGCGGCGTCCCCGCTCGCCTCGATCAGCGCCTGCTCCGGCTTGGCCGCCTGTACCGGCCGTTCCGTCACGGACAGCCCGGGCTGGTCGGCCCGGACCCGGCCCGCCGCCGCGGCCAGCAGGTCGGCCGACTCGGCGTCTCCCGCCGCCGCGGACTCCGCGACCTCCTCCGGCACCATCCGGGCCCGGTCCGCCGGGCGTACGTGCAGGAGAACCAGGGCGGTGTCGCGGCGTACCGCCTCGTCGGCGGCCAGCCGGACGGCGAGCGCCGCCGACTCCGAGCCGTCCACCCCGACCACCACCGGCCCGTCCATCGGGATCGGCTGCTCGGCGGGGCGGACCACCAGCACCGGGCAGTGCCCGTGCTGGGCGACCTGGGTGCTGACCGAGCCGAGCAGCAGCCCGGCGAACCCGCCATGGCCCCGACTGCCGACCACCACCAGCTCGGCCCGGCGGGACTCCTCGATCAGGGCGGCGCCCGGCCCGCCGGCCACCTGGCGCACCTCGACGGTCAGCCCTGGATGGCGGTCGGTCAGGTCGGCGGCGGCCTGCTCGAGCATCTTCTGCGCCTCCTCGGTGGGCGCCGGCACCCCGAGGTCGTACGGGTTGAGCGGCACGCCGTAGCCGAGCGGGTGCAGGTAGCCGTGCACCAGGTGCAGCGGCCGGGACCGCTGGACCGCGCTCCGCGCCGCGTGCTCGGCGGCGACGAGGCTGGACGGCGATCCGTCGACGCCCACCACGACAGGTCGGTTCATCAGCTCCCCCAGAGGTCGATCAGGTCATTGTCGATGCGTCCGCCGCCACCGCTGTTCATTTGCCCGGACACCGTGGCGCGAACACCTCCGCCGGTGAGCCGTTCCGCGGGGGCCTGGAGCAGCCGATCCGGACAATGCCAGAGAGCTCGCTGCGCCGGCCGGGGGAGCGGCCGACATGGCGGCGCCGGGCGGTGAGGCGCGGTCGCTGCCCCGCCGGACGACGGCCACCGGGCCGGGGGCGTGGTGCAGCACGGCGTGGCCGACCGAGCCGAGCAGCCGCCGACCGAGAGTGCGACCCGGCGGCAGCCGGCTATCTCCCGTCCGTGCCGCCGACGGTCGGGCCCGGCAGGGCGTACCTGCGGACGACCAGCTCGTCCACCTCGAGGCGGCCGATGCGCAGTTCCCGGATGGCCGCCCGGCGGACCGCGAGCCGCGCGATCGCCAGCGCGCCCACCGCCACGGCGCCGAGCGCCGCCGCGGAGAGCGCCAGCGAGCCGGCCGCGGTGGCGCCCAGCGCCCGCGCACCGGTGGCGAGCGCGCCGGTGGCGGACGCTCCGACCGTCTGAGTGCCGGAGGAAGCCGCGCCGGATCGGCGCAGGCGGGTAGCCAGTCTCGTCACGTCGTGATCCTCCGACCTGCCGGGTCCGCTCGGGCCGGTCCGGGTGCCGGATCCACCGGGCGGGTGAGAACTTCCACCCCGGTCCGCGTGGTCGCCACGGGCGCCGCCGCTGGTCGACGAACGTGAAGGGGACCGCTCATCGCGCCAGCGGCCCCCGAGGTGTCGGAGGGCGTGCGTATCCTGCGGCGGGTGACCAGTGATGTACGGATCCGCCCGGTGCGGGACGAGGACCTGCCCGCCTTCTTCGCTTACGAGCAGGACCCGCAGGCCAACTGGATGGCCGCCTTCGGCCCCGCCGACCCCGCCGACCGGGCCGCGTTCGACGCGCACTGGCGCCGGGTCCGCGCCGACCCGCGGATCGTCCCGCGCACCGTCACGGTCGACGGCGAGGTGGTCGGTCACGTGAACGCCTTCCCGGTCGGCGACCGGACCGAGGTCAGCTACTGGATCGACCCGCGCCGCTGGGGCCGTGGCCATGCCACGGCCGCGCTGGCCGCGCTCCTGCGGGAGCTGCCGCAGCGGCCGGTCCACGCCCGCGCCGCCAAGGACAACGTCGCCTCGCTCGCCGTGCTGCGCAAGTGCGGCTTCGTCCTCATCGGCGAGGACAAGGGGTACGCCAACGGCCGCGGCACCGAGGTCGAGGAGTACGTGCTGGAGCTGCCCGCCACGCCGCCGCCCGTCGCTGGTCCCGAGCCGGGCGACGACTAGTCTCCCCGGGGTGAACTGGCTGGAACTCGTCGGCTGGGCCGGCTCCGCGCTGCTGGTCTGGTCGCTGCTGCAGACCCGGATCCTCCGGCTGCGCATCTTCAACCTGCTCGGCTGCCTGATCCTGATCGGCTACAACGCCGCGGTGCGGGTCTGGCCGATGGTCGGGCTCAACGTGGTGCTCGCGCTGATCAACCTCTGGTATCTGCGCAAGATGCTGGCCACCCGGCACGACGAGCAGACCTACCAGGTGGTCGAGGTGGGGGTGGGCGACGAGTTCCTGGCGCACACCCTGCGGGTGCATGGCGCCGACATCGCCCGGTTCAACCCGGACTTCCGTTGGGACCCCTCGGACGGCCGGCGTTCGGCGTTTCTGGTGGTGCGCGGCGACGAGGTGGTCGGGGTGGTGCTGGCCCACGCCGAGGAAGGCGGCGTCGCGCAGATCGACCTCGACTACGTCACCCAGCGGTTCCGCGACTTCACCCCGGGCGAGTTCGTCTACCGGCGCAGCCGCCTCTTCACCGACCGCGGCTTCCGCAAGGTGGTCAGCCCGCCCGGCATGGTGGCCCCGTACTACCACCGGCTCGGTTTCCGCCGCGACGGCGACGCGTACGTGCTGGACCTGCCCGCCCCCGCGTAGCCGACCGCGTCAACCGCGCGGGTGGCGTGGCGCAGGACCGCGCCACCCGGCCGGGCGGCGGAGGATTCAGCGGCGCCTCCGCTGGGCACAGACAGGCCTACGCCGACCGGGTCACCCGGCCGGCGGCGTCGGGCATTGCGGCCGACGCCGGTCGCGTGAGGGAGAGATCCGGGCGTGCAGAGCTACTGGAGCCAACTGGCCCTGGTCGGAGTTCTGATCATCCTCAACGCGGCCTTCGCCGGCAGCGAGATGGCCCTGGTCTCGCTGCGGGACAGCCAGCTCCAGCGGCTGGAACGGAGCAGCCGCGCCGGCCGGACGCTGGCCCGGCTGGCCAAGGATCCGAACCGCTTCCTGGCCACCATTCAGATCGGCATCACCCTGGCCGGCTTCCTCGCCTCGGCCGCCGCGGCGGTCTCCCTGGCCAGGCCGCTCGTACCGCTGCTCGGGGTGCTCGGCGACGCCGCCGAGACGGTCGCCATCGTGGCGGTCACCCTGGCCCTGACCTTCGTCACCCTGGTCTTCGGCGAGCTGGCCCCGAAGCGGATCGCCATGCAGCGGGCCGAGCGCTGGGCGCTGGTCGTGGCCCGCCCGCTGGACCTGCTGGCCAGCCTCACCCGGCCGGCGGTCTGGGCGCTCGGCGTCACCAGCGACCTCGTGGTCCGCCTCGCCGGGGTGGACCCGAAGCACCAGCCCGACGAGATCGGCCCGGACGAGCTGCGCGAGATCGTCGCCGGTAACCACGGCTTCACCAAGGAGCAGCGGACCATCATCGCCGGCGCGGTGGAGATCGCCGACCGGCGGCTGCGGGCCGTGCTCGTACCCCGGTTACAGGTCTTCACCCTCGACAGCGGGACCACCGCGGAGGCCGCCCGGCTGGTGCTGGCCGCCACCGGCCACTCCCGGGCCCCGGTGGTGCGGCACGGCGGCCTGGACGACGCGGTCGGCGTGATCCACCTGCGGGACCTGGTCGGCGTGCCGGACGACCGGCCGGTCGACGAGTGCGCCCGCCCGCCGATGCTGCTGCCGGACTCGCTGCCGGTGGTCGACGCGCTACGCCAGTTCAAGGCCGAACGCCAGCACATCGCACTGGTGGTCGACGAGCGCGGCGCGGTCGACGGGATCGTCACCCTGGAGGACATCCTCGAGGAGATTGTCGGCGAGATCTACGACGAGACCGATCGGGATCTCAGCTCGGTCCGCACCGAGGAGGACGGGAGCCTCGTGCTGCCCGGCACCTTCCCCGTGCACGACCTCACCGACCTCGGCGTCGAGCTGCCCGGCCGGCCGGCCGGCGATTACACCACCATTGCCGGGCTGGTGCTGACCTGCCTCGGGCACATCCCCACGGTGGCGGGGGAGAGCGTCACGGTCGACGGCTGGGAGCTGGTGGTGGCTGATGTCGAACACCACGCGATCACCGAGGTGCGGGTCCACAAGGTTGCCGGGAACACGGCACCCGACCGGGGCGGCGACGTCGAGGCCCCGGTGCTGGACGAGGCCCACAACTGACGCGCAGCTCACCCGTCCCCGCCGGGTGGTCCGAACGGGAAACCGGGCACCGGCGGGTACAGCTGCACCTGGTCGGCGGGGAACTGCCGGGTGCGGCGCCCGAGCACCCGGGCGACCGCCCGGAGCAGCCACGGACCGGACGGGTGCAGCTCCGGGCCGATCAGCCGACCGGTGACCCGGGTCCACCAGTGGCCGGCGATGATCACATCGGTCAGCCGCAGCCGGTGGGGCGGGAAGCCGCCCCGGACCACCACGTCCACCACCCGGCCCAGCCGCCGCCCGTGCAGGTCGTACGCGGCCCGCCCGAGCAGCTCACCCGCTCGCACGGTGGGCTCCCGGAATCCGGTCGATCAGGTGCCGGCGCAGCCAGCTCTCCACCGGGGGCGGCGGCAGGTCGGCCGCCCGGACTCGCAGCCGGACCGCGCTGTCCACCCGCTCGACCAGCGTGAACGGGATGCGTACCGGGAGCACGGGCGGCTCGTCGACGAACCGGTTGGTGATCGCGACGAGGATCCGCCCGAGCCGGCCGCCGACCCGCTGCCCGAGCGCCGCCTGCCCGGTGAGCAGTGTGTCCACGTACGGGTAGCCGTCGGCGTCCGCGGCGAAGGCGATGTCGTCGACCCGGCCGACCAGCCGGCCGTCCCGGTCGACGATCTGCTGGTCGAGCAGCTGTTTGGCGAGCTGGACCCTCACTGTCCCATCCTCGTCACGATGGCCAACGGGATCGCCGCTATCGACGCGGCGATGATGAGCAGCAGGAACAGCGTGCCGAGCAGGTTGTTCAGCCGCCCGTTCACCCGGTCGCCCAGGTACGTCCGGTCGTTCGCCACGACCAGGATCGGCAGGTACGTCAGCGGGAGCGCCACCGCGGTGATGATCAGCATGTACTCGGTCAGCCGGACCGGGTCGATCGTGGTCATCAGCGCCAGCACCCCGAAGAGCACGCTGACCAGCAGCACGCTGTGGAACCGGGCCGCCTCCCGGGGGCTGACCCGCTTGCCCCACTGCCAGCCGAAGTACTGCGACGCCGCGTACGCCGCCGACAGGCCGGTCTCCAGCGCCGCGCCGAAGGTCACCGCGAAGAACGCCAGGACGGCCACCGCCAGCCCGATCTCGCCGAACGCGACAACCACCGGCTGCGCCACCTGGTCGAGGGTGTCCACCGAGGTCCCGCGCGGGTGGTGGACCACCGCCGCGGTGGCGACCAGCGACAACGCGAGGAACCCGCCGACCGGGAACCCGATCAGCACGTTCGACCGCGCGTGGGCCAGGTCGGCCGCGCTCCACTTCTCCTCCACCCCGCCGGAGGAGAAGAAGAAGACCTCGTACGGGCTGACGGTGGAGGCGAAGAGCGCCACCGCGATGAACCAGTAGTCGCCCCAGCCCTGCCCCAGCGGGCCGAGGTGCAGGGCCTCCTGTCCCAGCTCCGCCCAGTCGGTGGGCAGCGCGAACAGCGCCACCGCGAATACCAGCAGCGCCAGCCCGGCCACGCCCCAGAGCCGTTCCATCAGCTCGAACCGCATCCGCCACAGCACCAACCAGACGGCGAGCGCGGTGACCGGCACCCAGAGCAGATAGCTCACCCTGGAGGCCAGCTGCAGCGCCAGCGCGACCCCGCCGAGCTCCGCGGCCAGGGTGACGACGGTGACCAGGTAGGACGCCACCAGGTTCAGCAGCGCCACCCGTGGCCCCAGCCGCTCCCGGACCAGATCGAACACCGCCCGGCCGCTCACCGCCGCAATCCGCCCGGCCATCTCGGCGTACGCGCAGATGGCGAGCACGCCGACGAGCAGCACCCAGGCGTGGCCCATGCCGAACCGGGCACCGGCCTGGCTCGCCGCCACCAGGTCGCCGATGTCGACGAAACCGCCGATGGCGGAGAGGACGCCCAGGGCGGCGGCGAGGAGCTTCCTCACGTCGGGTACGGATCGGGCGGTCTCATCGACGCGACGATATCGGCGTCAGCCGCCCCTCCTAGCCCAAATCGGTCAGCCGACCGAGTCCCGTCCGGCATCGGTCAGGCGGCGGTGAGGTTCTGCAGGCGGACCTGCCCGCGGGACACCAGCCGCCCGTCGGCGTCGGTGATCTCCACCTGCCAGAGCTGCTGGCTGCGGCCCCGGTGGATCGGGGTACCCACCGCGGTCAGCTCGCCCTCGCGAACCGCTCGGAGGAAGTCGGTCTGGTTCGACACGCCGACCACCTGGCCCTTGTCGCCGAGCCAGAGGGCGCCCCCGATGCTGGCCGCCGTCTCGACCACCGAGCAGTAGACCCCGCCGTGCTGGATCCCGAACGGTTGGTGCAGCTCCGGACGCACCTCCCAGCGGATCACCACCTTCTCGCCGCTGACCTCGTCGAACTTCAGGCCCAGCAGGGCGACAAAGCCCCCGGTCGGGTCCGGCATCTCCACGGCAGCCCCTCCTCAGCTCGTGCCGAGGCGCCAGCCTAGTCGGCCCACCGTTGGCAAACCCGGTACGGTCCGGGGGCCGTCATGGGGGAGAATCGGTGACCGTGACCGACAGCAACCTCCCGCACGGGCGGGACTCCCTGACCGACGACCTGCTGTGGCGGGGCCTGATCCAGGACTCGACCGGCCTCGACGAGCTGCGTGAGCTGCTCGACGGCCCGCTGGCCACCTTCTATGTGGGCTTCGATCCGACCGCCCCGAGCCTGCACGTCGGCCACCTCATGCAGGTCACCACGGCCCGTCGGCTCCAGCTTGCCGGGCATCGGCCGCTGCTGCTGGTCGGCGGCGCGACCGGTCAGATCGGTGACCCGAAGGAGAGCGCGGAGCGCACGCTCAATCCGCCCGAGGTGGTGGCCGGCTGGGTGCGGCGGATCCACGACCAGCTCGCGCCGTTCGTGTCGTACACCGGGGAGAACGCCGCCCAGGTGGTCAACAACCTGGACTGGACCGGCGAGATGTCGGTGGTCGAGTTCCTCCGCGACGTCGGCAAGCATTTCCCGGTGAACAAGATGCTGGCCCGTGAGGTGGTCAAGGCCCGGCTGGAGAGCGGCATCAGCTTCACCGAGTTCAGCTACCAGCTCCTGCAGGCCAACGACTTCTTCGAGCTGCACCGTAGGTACGGCTGCCAGCTCCAGTACGGCGGCTCCGACCAGTGGGGCAACATCACCGCCGGCGTCGACTACGTCCGCCGCCGGGGTGCCGGTCCCGTGCAGGCCTTCACCACGCCGTTGGTCACCAAGTCGGACGGGACGAAGTTCGGCAAGACCGAGGGCGGCGCGATCTGGCTCGACCCGGAGCTGACCAGCCCGTACGCCTTCTACCAGTTCTGGGTCAACGTGGACGACCGGGACGTGGGCCGCTACCTGCGGTACTTCAGCTTCCGCTCCCGGCAGGAGCTGGAGGAGCTGGAGAAGGCCACCGCCGAGCGACCGGCGGCCCGGCTCGCGCAGCGCGCCCTCGCCGAGGAGCTGACCGCACTGGTGCACGGCGAGCGGGAGATGGCCCAGGCGGTCGCCGCCAGCCAGGCGCTCTTCGGCCGGGGCTCGTTGGAGGAACTCTCTCCGGAGACCTTGCGCGCCGCGCTCACGGAGGCCGGACTGGTCCACCTGAAGGAGCTGCCGGACATCGTGGGCCTGCTCAAGGAGTCCGGTCTGGTGCCGAGCCTCAAGGAGGCCCGCCGGGTGATCGCCGAGGGCGGCGCCTACGTCAACAACGCGCGGGTCACCGAGGCGGACGCGAGTTTCTCCCCGGAGGATCTGCTGCACGGGCGATACCTCGTGCTGCGCCGCGGCAAGCGCTCGTTCGCCGGGGTTGAGCTGGACAAATAGCAGTACGTCGACAGTGTGACGCGGGACGCGCCCAGCGGATTTGACGATCAAACCGCTGGGCGCGTAACTTTCTCTCTGCCAGCGCGGAACGGACGAAACAGGCGAAAGCCCCGGAGGCCGGACCGCGGGAATGGCTCCAGGGTCCGCCGGGTTGTAACCGGTACGAGCCTGGACCGGGCGGTGCGATCCACTGGGTCGCGAGGCCGGCCGGAACCGCGGGAATGACCCCGGGCTCGGATGGGTTGAACCCCATGTGAACCTGGACCGGGCGGTGCCCCGGATCCGCTGAGAGGCGGATTTGGCGAGGCGGAACCGACCGGGTAAGGTAGTCCGCCGGCAGGGAAACGGGCGAGTGTGCGGGAGACCGCAGCGGCCGTCCTGCCGAGAATCCACGAGACGCCTGGCGTGAGCCGGTCCGATCGTGGTGCCCGGAAACGGGTGGAAGCAGGTCAGATCGCGAAACACCGGTTTGACACGGTGGAAACGGCGAGGTAACGTGGTAAAAGTGCCCGGCGCGGGAGCGGCGGGTGCGGTTGAACGAAATGCCCCGGATGGGGCCCCTTTTTGGGGGGTTTCCGGATGGTGTGTGGTTGTTCTTTGAGAACTCAACAGGGTGCTTGATAAGCCAGTGCCAAATTGTTTGATGCCCCGTTCTGGCAGGTCTTTGGGTCTGTTGGTTTGGGATTCCTTTGGCAACACTTTTGTTGTCAGGATTTTCTCTGATTTTTGTTGGAGAGTTTGATCCTGGCTCAGGACGAACGCTGGCGGCGTGCTTAACACATGCAAGTCGAGCGGAAAGGCCCTTCGGGGTACTCGAGCGGCGAACGGGTGAGTAACACGTGAGCAACCTGCCCTAGGCTTTGGGATAACCCCGGGAAACCGGGGCTAATACCGGATAGGACTGCTGGCCGCATGGCTGGTGGTGGAAAGTTTTTCGGCCTGGGATGGGCTCGCGGCCTATCAGCTTGTTGGTGGGGTGATGGCCTACCAAGGCGACGACGGGTAGCCGGCCTGAGAGGGCGACCGGCCACACTGGGACTGAGACACGGCCCAGACTCCTACGGGAGGCAGCAGTGGGGAATATTGCACAATGGGCGCAAGCCTGATGCAGCGACGCCGCGTGAGGGATGACGGCCTTCGGGTTGTAAACCTCTTTCAGCAGGGACGAAGCGTAAGTGACGGTACCTGCAGAAGAAGCGCCGGCCAACTACGTGCCAGCAGCCGCGGTAAGACGTAGGGCGCGAGCGTTGTCCGGATTTATTGGGCGTAAAGAGCTCGTAGGCGGCTTGTCGCGTCGACTGTGAAAACCCGCAGCTCAACTGCGGGCCTGCAGTCGATACGGGCAGGCTAGAGTTCGGTAGGGGAGACTGGAATTCCTGGTGTAGCGGTGAAATGCGCAGATATCAGGAGGAACACCGGTGGCGAAGGCGGGTCTCTGGGCCGATACTGACGCTGAGGAGCGAAAGCGTGGGGAGCGAACAGGATTAGATACCCTGGTAGTCCACGCTGTAAACGTTGGGCGCTAGGTGTGGGGGGCCTCTCCGGTTCCCTGTGCCGCAGCTAACGCATTAAGCGCCCCGCCTGGGGAGTACGGCCGCAAGGCTAAAACTCAAAGGAATTGACGGGGGCCCGCACAAGCGGCGGAGCATGCGGATTAATTCGATGCAACGCGAAGAACCTTACCTGGGTTTGACATCACCGGAAATCCCTCAGAGATGGGGGGTCCTTCGGGGCCGGTGACAGGTGGTGCATGGCTGTCGTCAGCTCGTGTCGTGAGATGTTGGGTTAAGTCCCGCAACGAGCGCAACCCTCGTCCGATGTTGCCAGCGCGTAATGGCGGGGACTCATCGGAGACTGCCGGGGTCAACTCGGAGGAAGGTGGGGATGACGTCAAGTCATCATGCCCCTTATGTCCAGGGCTTCACGCATGCTACAATGGCCGGTACAATGGGCTGCGATACCGTGAGGTGGAGCGAATCCCAAAAAGCCGGTCTCAGTTCGGATCGGGGTCTGCAACTCGACCCCGTGAAGTCGGAGTCGCTAGTAATCGCAGATCAGCAACGCTGCGGTGAATACGTTCCCGGGCCTTGTACACACCGCCCGTCACGTCACGAAAGTCGGCAACACCCGAAGCCGGTGGCCCAACCCCTCGGGGAGGGAGCCGTCGAAGGTGGGGCTGGCGATTGGGACGAAGTCGTAACAAGGTAGCCGTACCGGAAGGTGCGGCTGGATCACCTCCTTTCTAAGGAGCACCATCCGTCGAAAGGCGGTATGGAGCCCGCGGCCCGCGAGTGTCGGGTCGGGGTGCTCGATGGCGGAGACACTGGTGAGTTCGGCTCCGGCAACGGCCACGACGTCTAGTACACGCCCCTATGGGGTGCAGGAACGACTGGTTGGTGCGGCTGGAGCGGGATGGTAAGCACCCTGTTGGGTCCTGAAAGAACAACCGTGGGTTGTCTTTCAGAGCCGTAGGCGAGCGGGATTGCTCGTCGGGCTGCCAGGCATGGCCTGGTGTGGCATACCGCCGGCGGTGGTCGGGTCTGGTGTTACACGGATCGGGTTGTGGGTTGGTCGTTTGTTGAGAATTGCACAGTGGACGCGAGCATCTTTGTGGTCAAGTTGTCAAGGGCGAACGGTGGATGCCTTGGCACCAGGAGCCGATGAAGGACGTGGGAGGCCGCGATAGGCCTGGGGGAGCTGTCAACCGAGCTGTGATCCCAGGGTGTCCGAATGGGGGAACCCGGCACCAGTCATGTGGTGTCACCCGTACCTGAACACATAGGGTACGTGGAGGGAACGCGGGGAAGTGAAACATCTCAGTACCCGTAGGAAGAGAAAACAAAGAGTGATTCCGTGAGTAGTGGCGAGCGAAAGCGGATGGAGGCTAAACCGGCCGCGTGTGATACCTGTCAGGGGTTGCGTGGTCGGGGTTGTGGGACCCTGCTCAACAGGCTGACAACTGTTGGAGGAGTTACAAAGTCAGTGGCTAGTCGAACAGTCTGGAAAGGCTGACCGTAGACGGTGAGAGTCCGGTAGGTGAAAGTTGCTGATCTCCTGTGGGTGTTCCCGAGTAGCGGCGGACTCCTGAAATCTGCCGTGAATCTGCCAGGACCACCTGGTAAGCCTAAATACTTCCTGGTGACCGATAGCGGACGAGTACCGTGAGGGAATGGTGAAAAGTACCCCGGGAGGGGAGTGAAATAGTACCTGAAACCGTTCGCCTACAATCCGTCGGAGCCTTGCGGGGTGACGGCGTGCCTTTTGAAGAATGAGCCTGCGAGTTAGTGGCATGTGGCGAGGTTAACCCGTGTGGGGGAGCCGTAGCGAAAGCGAGTCTGAATAGGGCGATTCAGTCGCGTGTCCTAGACCCGAAGCGGAGTGATCTAGCCATGGGCAGGCTGAAGCGCGGGTAAGACCGCGTGGAGGGCCGAACCCACCAACGTTGAAAAGTTGGGGGATGACCTGTGGTTAGGGGTGAAAGGCCAATCAAACTCCGTGATAGCTGGTTCTCCCCGAAATGCATTTAGGTGCAGCGTCGCGTGTTTCTTGCCGGAGGTAGAGCACTGGATGGTCTAGGGGGCCCACAAGCTTACCGAAATCAGCCAAACTCCGAATGCCGGTAAGTGAGAGCGCGGCAGTGAGACTGCGGGGGATAAGCTTCGTAGTCGAGAGGGAAACAGCCCAGATCACCAGCTAAGGCCCCTAAGCGTGTGCTAAGTGGAAAAGGATGTGGGGTCGCATAGACAACCAGGAGGTTGGCTTAGAAGCAGCCACCCTTTAAAGAGTGCGTAATAGCTCACTGGTCAAGTGGTTCCGCGCCGACAATGTAGCGGGGCTCAAGTACACCGCCGAAGCTGTGGCACTCACACTGTAACTTCGCAAGAACGTGATTTCTTGTGCAGGTGTGTGGGTGGGTAGGGGAGCGTCGTGCCGTGGGTGAAGCAACGGGGTGACCTAGTTGTGGACGCGGCACGAGTGAGAATGCAGGCATGAGTAGCGAAAGAAGGGTGAGAAACCCTTCCGCCGGATGACCAAGGGTTCCAGGGCCAGGCTAATCCGCCCTGGGTAAGTCGGGACCTAAGGCGAGGCCGAGAGGCGTAGTCGATGGACAACGGGTTGATATTCCCGTACCCGCGAAAGAGCGACCCTGACGAACCTCGTTGTGCTAACCACCCAAGCCGGCGGCGACCTTCGGGTCAAAGCTGGGGAGCGTGGGACCCCGGCGGGTAGTAGTCAAGCGATGGGGTGACGCAGGAAGGTAGCTGAGCCCGGCCGGTGGTTGTGCCGGGGTAAGCGTGTAGGCCGCACCATAGGCAAATCCGTGGTGCAACAGGCTGAGACGTGATGCCGAGCCGATTCAGGTGAAGTCAGTGATCCTATGCTGCCGAGAAAAGCCTCTAGCGAGTTCTTAGCGGCCCGTACCCCAAACCGACACAGGTGGTCAGGTAGAGAATACCGAGGCGATCGGGCGAACTGTGGTTAAGGAACTCGGCAAATTGCCCCCGTAACTTAGGGAGAAGGGGGGCCGGAGACGTGAAGCCCCGCGCGGGTGGAGCGTTGTATGGCCGCAGAGAGCAGGGGGAAGCGACTGTTTACTAAAAACACAGGTCCATGCGAAGAAGTAATTCGATGTATATGGACTGACGCCTGCCCGGTGCTGGAACGTTAAGGGGACCTGTTAGCTGGTAACGGCGAAGCGGAGAACTTAAGCGCCAGTAAACGGCGGTGGTAACTATAACCATCCTAAGGTAGCGAAATTCCTTGTCGGGTAAGTTCCGACCTGCACGAATGGCGTAACGACTTCCCCACTGTCTCAACCACAGGCCCGGCGAAATTGCACTACGAGTAAAGATGCTCGTTACGCGCGGCAGGACGGAAAGACCCCGGGACCTTTACTATAGCTTGACATTGGTATCTGAATTAGCTTGTGTAGGATAGGTGGGAGCCGGTGAAGCCCATACGCCAGTATGGGTGGAGGCAATCTTGAAATACCACTCTGGTTGATTTGGGTATCTAACTTCGGACCGTTATCCGGTTCAGGGACAGTGTCTGGTGGGTAGTTTAACTGGGGCGGTTGCCTCCTAAAGGGTAACGGAGGCGCCCAAAGGTTCCCTCAGCCTGGTTGGCAATCAGGTGTTGAGTGCAAGTGCACAAGGGAGCTTGACTGTGAGACTGACAGGTCGAGCAGGGACGAAAGTCGGGACTAGTGATCCGGCACTGGCATGTGGAAGCGGTGTCGCTCAACGGATAAAAGGTACCCCGGGGATAACAGGCTGATCTTCCCCAAGAGTCCATATCGACGGGATGGTTTGGCACCTCGATGTCGGCTCGTCGCATCCTGGGGCTGTAGCAGGTCCCAAGGGTTGGGCTGTTCGCCCATTAAAGCGGTACGCGAGCTGGGTTTAGAACGTCGTGAGACAGTTCGGTCCCTATCCGCCGCGCGCGTAGGATACTTGAGAAGGGCTGTCCCTAGTACGAGAGGACCGGGACGGACGAACCTCTGGTGTGCCAGTTGTCCCGCCAGGGGCACGGCTGGTTAGCTACGTTCGGAAGGGATAACCGCTGAAAGCATCTAAGCGGGAAGCTCGCTTCAAGATGAGGTATCCCACCACCTTCGGGTGGGTAAGGCCCCCAGCTAGACGACTGGGTTGATAGGCCGGAAATGTAAGCCCGGTAACGGGTTCAGTTGACCGGTACTAATAGGCCGAGGACTTGACAACAAAGTGCTACGCGTCCACTGTGCAACTCCCGACAAACGAACAACACACCCAAGTGGTTGGTGTTGTTTGACATGTCGATAGAGTTACGGCGGTCATGGCGGAGGGGAAACGCCCGGAAACATTCCGAACCCGGAAGCTAAGCCCTCCAGCGCCGATGGTACTGCACTCGGGAGGGTGTGGGAGAGTAGGACACCGCCGGACAAACTTCCAATCGAGGGCCGCCCCATCCGGGTCGGCCCTCGATTGCGTAGCGCCCTTGGTGGCGCAATCAGGAAGGATGTACCTGTGAGTTCAGGACCGCAGGGCGGCGATCGCCCCCGACGTTACGAGGACCGCGCCGACCGTCAGCAGGGGCGCGGTGACGCCCGCCGCGACGACCGCTCCCCGTACCGGGGCAGCCGTGACGACCGCTCGAGCGGGCAGCGCGGCGGCTACGGCGGTGACCGCCGCGAGGGGGATTTCCGTTCCCGTGAGGGCGGCTTCCGGGGTGGCGAGCGCCGCGAGGGCGGCTTCCGCCGCGACGACCGCGAGGGTGGCTTCCGCGGTGGCGAGCGTGAGGGCGGCTTCCGCCGCGATGGTGCCGGAGCCCGTGAGGGTGGCTTCCGTCGTGACGACCGCGAGGCTGGTTTCCGCGCCGGCGACCGACGTGAGGGCTTCCGCCGTGACGACCGCGAGGGCGGTTTCCGCGGTGGCGAGCGTCGCGAGGGTGGCTTCCGTGGCGGTGAGCGCCGCGAGGGTGGCTTCCGGCGCGACGACCGCGAGGGCGGCTTCCGCGGTGGCGAACGCCGCGAGGGCTTCCGCCGTGACGACCGCGAGGGCGGTTCCCGCGGTGGCGAGCGTCGCGAGGGTGGCTTCCGGCGTGAAGACCGCGAGGCTGGTTTCCGCGCCGGCGACCGACGTGAGGGCTTCCGCCGTGACGACCGCGAGGGCGGTTTCCGCGGTGGCGAACGCCGCGAGGGCGGTTTCCGCGGTGGCGAACGCCGAGAGGGTGGCTTCCGGCGGGACGACCGCGAGGGCGGTTCCCGCGGCGGTGAGCGTCGCGAGGGTGGCTTCCGGCGGGACGACCGCGAGGGTGGCTTCCGGGGTGGCGAGCGTCGCGAGGGCGGCTTCCGGCGTGAAGACCGTGAGGGTGGCTTCCGGCGGGACGACCGCGAGGGTGGCTTCCGGGGTGGCGAGCGTCGCGAGGGCGGCTTCCGGCGTGAAGACCGTGAGGGTGGCTTCCGCGGTGGCGAGCGTCGCGAGGGCGGCTTCCGCGGCGGTGAGCGTCGCGAGGGCGGCTTCCGGCGTGAAGACCGTGAGGGTGGCTTCCGCGGCGGTGAGCGTCGTGAGGGCGGCTTCCGGCGTGAAGACCGTGAGGGTGGCTTCCGCGGTGGCGAGCGTCGCGAGGGCGGCTTCCGCGGCGGTGAGCGTCGCGAGGGCGGCTTCCGTGGTGGTGAGCGTCGCGAGGGCGGTTTCCGTGGCGGCCCGGACCGGGGGCGTGCCGAGCGCGAGGGCGACCGCCGCGGCGGCCGGCCGCGTCGGGAGGAGCGGCGGGGCTTCGAGGAGCGTGGTCGCCCGGCCGGCCCACGGCGGGAGCGTGCCGAGGGCGGCGAGGCCGAGCGCGTCGCCGCGCCGGCGCTGCCGGACGAGATCGTCGCGAGCGAACTCGACCCGACCGTCCGCGCCGAGCTGCTCTCGCTGGCCAGGCCGGTGGCGGAGACCGTCGCCCGGCACCTGGTCGCCACCGGTCACCTGATCGACGAGAACCCGGCGGAGGCGCTGGCGCACGCGCTGGCCGCCCGTCGGCTGGCCTCCCGGATCGCCGCGGTGCGGGAGGCGGTCGGGCTGGCCGCGTACCACGCGGGGGAGTGGCAGACGGCGATCGCCGAGCTGCGCACGTACCACCGGATGACCGGGTCGCAGAGCCACCTGGCGGTGCTGGCCGACTGCGAGCGGGCGCTGGGGCGTCCGGAGCGGGCGATCGACCTGTTCCGGGGCGCCGATCGGGCGAAGCTCGACAAGGCCGCCGCGATCGAGCTGCTGATCGTGGCCGCCGGGGCGCGTGGTGACCTCGGCCAGAAGGACGCGGCCGTGGCGATGCTCCAGGTCCCCGAGCTGACCAGCGACTCCGAGCCGTGGGCGGCGCGGCTGCGCTACGCGTACGCCGACGCGTTGCTCGCGGTGGGCCGGCGCGAGGAGGCACGGGAGTGGTTCTCCCGGGCCGCCGAACTGGACCCCGAGGGGGAGACCGACGCCGCGGAGCGGCTGCTCGAGCTCGAGGGTGTGGTGATCGAGGGCGACGACGAGGACGAGGAGCTGGCGGTCGAGGAGACCACCGGCCCCGGCGCCCCCGGCGCCGTGCCGGCCCGGCCGGACCTCACCGGCGGTGACACCGAGCCGGACGACGAGACCGACTCCGACGACGAGGACGACCGCGCGGACGACGAGGACGACGGCGATGCCCGGTACCACGACGAGGACGACGCCCGCTACGGCGAGGGGGACGACCTCGCCGAGGACGAGCTGACCGACGACGAGGCGCGTGGGCTCGCCGACGACGTCCGGTCCGGCGCCACCGGGTCCGCCGAGGCGGCCGGTGGCGAGGAGGCGGCCCGCGAGTCGGGGTCGGACGGGCGGTGACCACCGTCGCCGGGAAACGGCTGGTCGACGGGTACGCCCTGGTCGTCTTCGACCTCGACGGGGTGATCTACCTGATCGACCGGCCGATCCCCGGCGCGGTCGAGGCGGTCGCTCGGCTGCACGCCGAGGGCCGCGCGGTGGCATACGCGACCAACAACGCCTCGCGCCGGTCCAGCGAGGTCACCGCCCTGCTGACCGGCATGGGCGTGCCGGCCCGACCGGAAGAGGTGCTCACCTCGGCCGCGGCCACCGCCGAGCTGCTCCGCGACCGGCTCCCCGACGACGCCGCGGTGCTGGTGGTCGGGGCCGAGGCGCTGCGTGCCGAGATCCGAGCCGTCGGTCTGCGGCCGGTCTCCACCGCCGACGAGGAGCCCGCCGCGGTGGTGCAGGGGTACGGCCCGGAGGTCGGCTGGGTGGACCTGGCGGAGGCGACGGTGGCGGTCCGGGCCGGCGCGCCCTGGTACGCCACCAACACTGACCGCACGCTGCCCAGCGGCCGCGGCCCGTTGCCCGGCAACGGGTCGCTGGTCGCCGTCCTGCGGACCGCGCTGGACCGGGAACCGGACGTGGTGGTGGGCAAGCCGGAACCGGCGCTCTTCGCCACCGCCGCCCGGCGGGCGGGCTCCGGACGGACCCTGGTGGTCGGCGATCGGCTGGACACCGACATCGAGGGCGCCCGCCGCGCCGGCCTGGACAGTCTGCTGGTGCTCACCGGCGTCAGCGACGTACCCGAGCTGCTGGCGGCCCCCGAGCGGCGGCGGCCGACGCACGTCTCCTTCGACCTGGCCGGGCTCTTCGAGCCGGCGGCCGTGGCGCGGGTGCCCGGCGAGCCGGAGCTCGGCGGCTGGTCCGTCGATCTGACGGCCGCCGGCCTGGTGCTGAGCGGCGCCGGACGCCCGCTGGACGCCCTCGCGGCGCTCTGCGCGGTCGCCTGGTCGGCGTCGGTCGGCCCGGTCGTACGGGCGGCGTCACCGGCGGCGGAGGAGGCGCTGTGGGCGCTTGGCCTCCCGGCCTGACCGCCCGCCGCCCCGCGCTCAGAGCAGCTTGCGGAGCTTCATCAGGTCGAACGGGTTGGCCTTGATGGACACCCGGCGCGAGCCCACCGCCTTGGCGACGTCGAGCTGACCGTGCACGAGCGCGACCAGGTCGTCGCTGCTCGAGCTCAGCGCGATCTTGGCCTTCGGGTCGTCGCCGTCGGCCAGGTCGACCAGCCGGCCGCCCTCGAGCCGGCCGTGGAACGCGGTGTCCAGGTCGGTGATCCGGCAGGCCAATGTCCGGTCCAGGTCGATCCGCTCCTGCATGTCGGCGTGCCGTTCCAGCCGGGCGGCCAGCTCCTGCAATGCTTGCCGGCACTCGTCCACGCTGGCCACATCGTCTCCTCACCGCACGCCACGCCGTTCCCCGGCACCGTACCGCAATGGGTGGTCCGAGGGGCCCGGTAGCGTGACACCTGCACACCCCCGCCCCGCGGAAGGACTCTCAGGCATGCAGGACGCGTGGCGCGCCTACCTCGAGCTGGCCATGGGCCTGACGGAGGCGCCCCGGAAGAAGGCCCAGGACGCCGTGCGGCGCGTGGTCGGCCAGGGCGGCGCCACCGCCGCCCAGCTCCAGGCGCTCGCCGAGGAACTCGTCTCGACAGGCATGGCCAACCGCGAGGCGCTGACCAAGCTGGTCCGCTTCGAGGTGGACCGGGCCCTGGGCGCGGTGGGGCTGGCCACCGCCGACGAGGTCGCCGAGCTGACCCGCCGGGTGCACGAGCTGGAACGGCAGCTCCGGGAGGCGAAGGCCGCCCCGGGTGCCGCCCCGGACACCATCCCGCCGGGCCCGGCCACCACCCCGGCCGCACCGGGCAGGACCCCTGCGGCGCCGGCCTCCGCCGCGCCCGTCGGCCCCGCTCCCGCCCGCGGGAAGGCGGTGGCGAAGAAGACCGTGGCGAAGAAGGCGGTCGCGACGAAGCCTCCGGCCACGGTGTCGCGCACCGAGGAGTCGCCGGCAACGCCGGTCCGGCCGGCCAAGAAGGCCCGCGCGCAGAAGCAGGGCGGTGCCGAGTGAACGTTCGGACCAGCCACCGGACCGCGTCGTGACCGCCCCGTTCCGCCCCGGCCCGCCGTCCGGTGATCGACCCGTGCCGCCGCCCGGTCCCCGTCCGGGGCCGCCGCTCGGCGCACGCCCCGGCGCGCCGCCCGGGGCCCGGCCCGTTCCGCCACCCTCGGCGGAGGACGTCGACGACGCCCGCCACCCGGCGGTCGACGCCGCCGTCCAAGCCATGATCAACGCCGCCGCGCTGTCCCCGGCGGACCAGATCGCTCAGTACGAGGCGGCGTACGAGACGCTGCGCGAGACCCTGGCCAGCATCGACCAGGCCTGACCGACCGGAGAAGAACCACCCATGGCGCGTCGCAACCGGCTGGATGCCGAACTCGTCCGCCGCGGCCTGGCCCGCTCCCGCGAGCAGGCCGCCGCGCTGGTGGCGGCCGGCCGGGTCCAGCTGCGCGGGGTGCCGGCCCGCAAGCCCGCCGCGATGGTCGACCCCGCCGATCCGCTGCTGGTCACCGGGGAGGACCCCACCGCCGAGTACGCCTCCCGCGGCGGCCACAAACTGGCCGGCGCGCTGGCCGCGTTCGGCCCGCGGGGGCTGACCGTGGCCGGCCGGCGGTGCCTGGACGCGGGCGCGTCGACCGGCGGCTTCACCGACGTGCTGCTGCGCGCCGGCGCGGCCGAGGTGGTGGCGGTCGACGTCGGCTACGGCCAGCTGGCCTGGCCACTGCGCAACGACGACCGCGTGCGCGTCTTCGAACGCACCAACGTCCGTACGCTGACCCCGGAGGCCATCGGCGGCGAGGTCGACCTCACGGTGGCCGACCTGTCGTTCATCTCGCTGCGGCTGGTAATGCCCGCGCTCGCCGGCTGCACCAGGGCCGACGGCGACCTGGCGCTGATGGTGAAGCCGCAGTTCGAGGTCGGCAAGGAGCGGGTCGGCGCGGGCGGGGTGGTACGCGACCCGGCGCTGCGGGCCGAGGCGGTGCTCGAGGTGGCGGCCGCGGCGGCGCAGCTCGGCCTGGGCCTGGCGGGTGTCGCCGCCAGCCCGCTGCCGGGGCCGAGCGGCAACGTGGAGTTCTTCGTATGGTTACGCCGGGGCGCGCCGCCGGCGGACCCGGAGCGGGTACGTGCGGTGGTGGCGGCCGGACCGGAGGGCTCCCCGCCCTCCGCTGACTCGCCGGACAGCGAGGAGACAGCTGGGTGAGCGCGAGGAGTGCGGCGGAGCGGAGCCCCGCGGTCGCGAACGGAGGAGGAGTGCGGTGAGCCGGACCGCTCTGCTGGTGACGCACACCGGCCGCCGACGCAGCACCGAGCACGCCCGGGCGGTGGCGGCCGACCTGATCGCCGCCGGCTTCGAGGTGCGGGTGGTGGCCGAGGAGGCCGACGACCTCGATCTGCCCGGCGTGGTCCCGGTGACCGGTCCGGAGGCGGCCGAGGGCGCCGAGATCGTCTTCGCGCTCGGCGGGGACGGCACCTTCCTGCGCGCCGCCGAGCTGGCCCGGCCGGCGAAGGCGCCGCTGCTCGGCATCAACCTCGGCAAGGTCGGCTTCCTCGCCGAGGCCGAGATCGACGACCTCGACCTCGCGGTGCGCGACGTGGTCGGGCGCAACTACACGGTGGACGAGCGGCTCACCCTCGACGTGACCGCCGAGTTCGAGGGCGGCCCGACCATCGAATCGTGGGCGCTCAACGAGATCAGCGTCGAGAAGGGTGAGCGGGCCCAGATGCTGGAGCTCCTCGTTGACGTCGACGGCCGTCCGCTGTCCCGGTACGGCTGCGACGGGGTGGTCTGCGCGACCCCCACCGGCTCCACCGCGTACGCGTTCTCCGGCGGCGGGCCGGTGGTCTGGCCCGAGGTGGAGGCGCTGCTGCTGGTGCCGATCAGCGCGCATGCGCTGTTCAGCCGGCCGCTGGTGACCGCGCCCACCTCCACCTTCTCCATCACCGTCGACCCGTTCACCACCCTGGCCGTGCTCTCGTGCGACGGGCGTCGGGTCTACGACCTGCCTCCGGGCGCCAGGGTGACCGTGCGCCGCGGCGCGCTGCCGGTGCGGATCGTCCGGCTGCGGGCGCGCCCCTTCACCGACCGGCTGGTGGCCAAGTTTGGGCTGCCCGTGCACGGCTGGCGGGGCGGCCGCCGCTGACCGCGCGGCTCGGCGGCACCGGGGCGGGGAAGCGAGCTATCGGGTTGAGCCGGCCGAGCACAGGAACGTCCGGCGACCCGGGACCGCACCCGGGGTCGTCATCGTCTGCCACCGTCCGCAGCAACCCGCCGGACATCCGGCGGTCCGGCTCCGGCCGTCCGTTGTCCACCTGGCGACATGTCGCCGATGCGGCGGGCCGCAGCTAGTGACCATCGATGATCTCCGTCGCAGACTCCGATCGGTCGATCTTTTGGGACCGGCCATCGGAGAAGAGGAGCACATCGCATGAACTGGCCCCCACGCTGGCTCGCCGCCGGCGCGGTCGGCGCGATGGTGGTCGGACTCGCCGTACCGGCGTCCGCCGCCCCGCCCGCCCCGCCGGCCGGCCCGAGCCCGGCCGCGTCCACTCCGGGCGGCGTGCCCGTCCGCATCACCCTGATCACCGGCGACCAGGTCGACCTGGTCCAGGCCGCGCCCGGCCGGGTCGCCGCCACCGTCCACCCCGGCCCCGGCCGCGAGCGGATCACCTTCCACACCGTGGAGGCCGACGGCCGGATGCGGGTGCTGCCCAGCGACGTCGTGCCGTACGTCGCCGCCGGGGTGCTCGACCCCAACCTGTTCGACGTGGAGGAGCTGGCCGCCGAGGGCTACGGCGACGCCGCGCAGGGCGCGCTGCCGCTGATCGTGCGCTACCAGGCACCGGCCGCCGGGCGGGTGCGGCCGCTCGCCGGCGCCACCGCCGCCCGGCCGCTGGAGAGCATCAACGGCGCGGCACTGCGGGTCGGCAAGGCCGACCTCGGCGGCCTGTGGACAACGCTGCGCGGCACGCCGGAGGCCCGGACCACCGCCGGCGCGCCTCGGCTCGGCGCCGGCATCGCCCGGGTCTGGCTGGACGGGCGGGTCCACGCGGATCTGGAGCACAGCGTGCCGCAGATCGGCGCCCCGGCGGCCTGGGCGGCCGGCCGCGACGGCAACGGCGTCCGGGTCGCGGTGCTCGACACCGGGGTCGACGCCACCCACGCCGACCTGGCCGGCCGGATCGCCGAGACGCAGGACTTCACCGGCAGCGGCAGTGCCCGGGACGGGCACGGCCACGGCACCCACGTGGCCTCCACCATCGCCGGCAGCGGCGCCGCCTCCAACGGGCTGCGCAAGGGCGTCGCCCCCGGCGCACAGCTGCTGATCGGCAAGGTGCTCGACAACAACGGCAGCGGTTACGGCTCGGACATCATCGCGGGCATGGAGTGGGCCGCCCACTCCGGCGCGAAGGTGGTCAGCATGAGCCTCGGCGGCCCGGCCACCGACGGCACCGACCCGATGAGCCAGGCGGTCAACGATCTCACCGCCGAGACCGGCACGCTCTTCGTGATCGCAGCCGGTAACTCGGGCGAGGCGGGCACCGTCGGGACGCCGGGCGCGGCCACCGCCGCGCTCACCGTCGGCGCGGTGGACCGCGACGACAACCTGGCCGACTTCTCCAGTCGCGGCCCCCGGATCGGCGACAACGGCCTGAAGCCGGAGATCACCGCGCCGGGCGTCGGCATCGTCGCCGCCCGCGCCGCCGGCACCACCATGGGTACGCCGGTGGACGACGCGTACACGCGGGCGTCCGGGACGTCGATGGCGACCCCGCACGTGGCCGGCGCGGCGGCGATCCTCGCCCAGGAACACCCGGACTGGACCGCCGGGAAGCTCAAGGACGCGCTGGTCAGCACGACGAAGGCGAACCCCGCGCTGACCGTCTTCGAGCAGGGCGGCGGCCGAGTGGACGTGGCCCGCGCGCTGAGCCAGCGGGTGTACGGCTCGGCCACCGCCGACTTCGGCCGGATGAACACCGGTGGTGCGGTGGCGGAGCGGACCGTGACGTACACCAACGGCACCTCGTCCCCGCAGACCCTGCGGCTGGCCCTGGAGCTGCGCAACCTGGACAGCGGCGCCGCCGAGGCCGACGGCGTCTCCGTCGGTTCCGAGGTGACGGTGCCCACCGGTGGCAGCGTGGCCGTGCCGCTGCGCGCCGACCCGGCGAAGCTGGACCGCGGGGTGTACGGAGGGTGGCTGGTGGCGACCGGCGCGGACGGCGTGGCGGTGCGCACCGCCGTCGGACTCACTCTCAAGGGCCCGCTGCACACCGTCACGCTGCGCGCGCTGAACATGGCCGGGCAGCCCGGCCTGGCGTCCGTGGTCACCCTCTTCGGCGAGCACCCCGAGTCGGACCACATCGGTTGGATCCCCGGCGAGGCGCAGGTGCAGGTCGAGGAGGGCCCGTACCTGCTCGAGGGGCTGATCGAGCACGGCGCCCCGTTGGACGAGCAGATCACCCTGGTCACCGACCCCGAGCTCATGGTGGACCGCGACCTCACCGTGGTGCTCGACCCGCGCAAGGGCACGCCGGTGCGGATCGAGACGCCGAAGCCGACCGAGCAGCGGGCGGTGATCAGCTTCTTCGAGCACCGGGTGTTCGGCAACGGCCGGCAGGTCGACCACGGCGTGATGGAGTTCAGCACGATCCAGCAGGTGAACGTCACGCCGACCCGGCCGGTGCGCCAGGGCGAGTTCGAGTTCGCCTCCCGCTGGCAGCTGGTCGCTCCCATGGTGGACGCCAAGGTCAGCAACGTCTCCGGTCCGCTGGACATCAATCTGCTGCGCCAGTCGCCGGCTCCGGACGGCCGGCGGAAGCTGCCGCTGGTGTGGGCGGGCGACGGCACCCCCGCCGAGCTGTCCCGAGCCGGGGTCGAAGGTGCGGCCGCGCTGGTCACCGGCAATCCCGAGCGCGTTGCGGAGGACCAGATGGTCGCCGACGCCACCGCGGCCGGCGCCGCGATGGTGCTCATCGTCCGGCCGGCGAATTGGAGCGCGTGGACGGACTGGGCTCCCGACGGGGACCGCCTGCCGATCCCGTCGATGGTGGTCGCGTACGACGACGGGCAGCGGATGATCGCGGCGGCGAAGGCCGGACGCGTGACGCTGGACCTGACGTTGACCCCGAACAGCCCCTACCTGTACGACGTCTGGCAGGTGTCGAAGGGGCGGGTCCCGGATCGCATCGTGCACCAGGTGACCGCGGACAACACCGCCGAGGTGACCGCCCGTTACGCCGACACCGGCGGGTTCGACTGGGCCGAGGAGCAGCGGTTCGGCTGGCGGCCCTGGCAGGAGTACTCCTGGTTTGACGAAAAGCGGTTGGTGCGTACCGGCACCGTGCGGCAGGAGTTCGTCAGCGCCGGGGACAACTGGTGGCAGCAGCGGGTGCTGCACCGGCTCCAATGGTCCTGGGGCCGGCTGGTCGGGGGCGCCATCCAGCAGCCCCGGCAGTACGCCGCCGACGACCGGGTCACCGAGACCTGGCACGCGCCGGTGGCCCGGCCGGCCGTGCCGGCGGGTTCCGGGGTGCCGGTGCCCACGCGCACCGGGGACACCCTCGACCTGCGGGTGGCCGAGTTCGTCGACGCCGACGGCCACTACAGCCCGGCCGGGTTCAGCGAGGAGCAGGACACCGTCGAGCGCCGGCTGAGCCGGGACGGGCAGCAGATCGCCGACCTCTCCGGCGGCTGGGCACCGGTGCCGACCACCCCGGGTGCGGCCCGGTACCGGCTGGACGTCAACACCCAGCGCTCCTCGGACGAGTGGCGGTGGGCCACGCGTACCGAGACGGCCTGGCAGTTCACCTCGGCCCGGCCCGCCGGTGACGCCGCCCAGCCGCTGTCGCTGCTGCAGGTGGACTACCAGGTCCCGGCGGACCTGCGGGGCGAGGTGCCCGGTGGCCGGCCGCACGAGGTGGGGCTGACCCTGCGTCAGCCGGCCGGCGTACCGGCGCCGACCGGCGTCGGGGTGCGGGTCGAGGTGTCGTTCGACGGCGGGCACAGCTGGCGGACCGTGCCGGTGCGCGGCACGGGTGCCCGGTTCACCGCCACGGTGCCGGCCGGACGCGGCACGGTGTCGCTGCGGGTGCACGCCGGCGACCGCGCCGGGAACACCGTCGACCAGACCGTGGTCGACGCGTACGGGCTGCGCTGATGCGGGCGGGGTGGGACGGCGGTGACGCCGTCCCACCCCGTCGCCGTGGCGGCCCTTGGGGTAACGGCGGGCCGATGGTGAGCCGGGGCGCCCGGGAACCTCAGATCCAGCCCCGCCGGGCGGCCTGGAAGGCCAGCCCGGGCCGGGTGTCCACGCCGGCGACCGTCATCAGGTCTGCCAGCCGCCGCTGGACCGTACGGCGGCTCACCCCGAGCTGGGAGGCGATCGACTTGTCCGGTACGCCGGCCACGAACAGCGAGAGCAGCCGAACCTCGTCGGCGTCTGGCCGGTAGCCGTCACCCGCCTGCTCTGCGGGTGGGGCGGTGGAGCGCAGCGGCGTCGCTATCCGCCAGTAGCTCTCGAAGAGGGCGAGCAGCGCGTCGAGCAGTTGGCTGCGGCCGATCACCGCGGCGCTCGCTTCGCCGCTGTCCCGGTCCGGCACCAGCGGGCAGACCGCAATCCGGCCGTCCACGATGGTCAGCCGGACCGGCAGCCGGTCGAGCACCCGGGCCTGCTCGCCGGCGCGTACGCCCTGCTCGATGTCCTCCAGCGCGCCCGGTTCGAGGAGCATCTCGCGTTCGTAGATGGCGCGGTAGCGGACCCCACGGGCCAGCGCGTCGAACTCCTCGACGTTCTCCGGCCCGGCCATGGCCAGCGGGTTCGCCCGGCAGAACCACAGCACCTCGACCCGGGCGGCGTTCTGCAGGTCGCGCAGGCGCTCGCGGAGCACCGGGGCGCCGGTGATCACCTCCACCAGGTGGGCGGCGTCGCGCCGCCGCATCCCGGCCCGGTACTCCTCGGTCAGCTGGGTGACCGCCGAGCGGGCCGCCTCCAGCGCCTCCTGGCGGCGCAGCAGCGCCTCGCCGAGCGGAACGTCGGGCGCCAGCGGCCGCAGCGGCGCGTCCGGCTCCGGCCCGGTCGGCAGCACCAGCCCCTTGCCGCGCAGGGCGTCGAGCTGCGCGACGACCTCCGCGCGCGGCCGGCGCAGCCGCTCGACGAGTTCCTCGACCCGGGCCGTGGTGAGCTGGACGAGGGAGCGGTAGAGCTCCGCCTCGCCCGGGGTCAGGCCGATCACGTCCAACACGGGGCAGAACTGTACGACGCGGCATCGCCGGCTGGTCAACTGTCAGGCCCCGCGTCTACTGTCAGGTGCTGTGCTGGAAGAGCTGCGCATCACCGGACTGGGCGTCATCGAGGACACCACGCTGCCGTTGACCGGCGGGATGAACGTCATCACCGGCGAGACCGGTGCGGGCAAGACCATGGTGGTGACCGGCCTCGGCCTGCTCTTCGGCGGACGGGCCGACGCCGGGCGGGTCCGTGCCGAGCCGGGCCGGGCGGTGGTGGAGGGCCGACTGCGCCTCGACGGCCGGGTGGCGGAGACCGTGCACGCCCGGATCACCGACGCCGGCGGCGAGCCGGACGAGGACGGCTCCCTGCTGCTGAGCCGTACCGTCACCGTGGAGGGTCGCTCCCGGGCGCACCTGGGCGGCCGGAGCATGCCGGTGTCGATGCTCGGCGAGGTCGGCGAGCAGGTGGTGGCCGTGCACGGGCAGTCCGACCAGCTCCGGTTGCTGCGGCCGGCTGAGCAGCGGGCCGCGCTGGACCGCTTCGCCGGCTCCGAGCACGAGAAGCTGCTCGACGCACTGCGCGAGGCGTACACCCGGTGGCGGGCGGTGGTGGACGACCTGGCCGACCGGCGGCGCAACGCGCGCGAGCGCAACCAGGAGGCCGATCTGCTCCGGCTCGGCCTGGACGAGATCACCAGGGTCGACCCGCAGCCCGGCGAGGACGACGAACTGAAGGCGGAGGCGCAGCGCCTGGAGCACGCCGAGGGGCTGCGCACCGCGGCGCAGCTGGCGCACCAGTGCGTCGCGAGCGGGGTGGAGGCGGCCGAGGAGACCCCCGACGCCACCGCGCTGCTGGGCACCGCGCGGCGCACCCTGGAGGCGCAGGCCGGCACCGATCCCGCCCTCGGTGAGCTGGCGCTCCGGCTGGAGGAGGCGGCCACGCTGGTCACCGACGTCTCCGCCGAGCTGTCCGCGTACCTGGCCGCGCTGGACGCCGACCCGGCCCGGTTGCAGGCCATCTACGAGCGGCGGGCCGCGCTGCGCGGGCTGACCCGCAAGTACGCGGACGACGTCGACGGGGTGATCGCCTGGGCCGAGCGGGCCCGCACCCGGCTGTCCGACCTCGACACCTCCGACGAGCTGCTGGACGAGCTGGACCGGGAGGCGGCCCGGCTGGCCGGTGAGGTGGCCGAGCTGGCCGGGCGGGTCTCCACCTCCCGGCAGGAGGCGGCGGTCCGCTTCGCCGAGCAGGTCACCGTCGAGCTGGCCGGGCTGGCCATGCCGCACGCCCGGATCGAGGTGGCGGTGCTGCCCCGGCCGGTCGGCCGGGCCGAGCCGAGCCTGCCGGTCAACGGCGTCGAGGCCGGCGTCGGCCCGGACGGCGCGGACGAGGTGGAGCTGCGCCTGCTGGCCCACCCCGGCGCGCCGTCGCTGCCGTTGCAGCGCGGCGCCTCCGGCGGCGAGCTGTCCCGGGTGATGCTCGCCATCGAGGTGGTCTTCGCCGGCTCCGGCGGCCCGCCCACCCTGGTCTTCGACGAGGTGGACGCGGGCGTCGGCGGGCAGGCGGCGGTGGAGATCGGCCGCCGGCTGGCCCGGCTGGCCCGCAGCCACCAGGTGTTGGTGGTCACCCACCTGCCGCAGGTGGCCGCGTTCGCCGACCGGCACCTGGTGGTGGCGAAGGACACCGGGGGAGCCGTAACCACCAGCGGGGTGCGTGTGGTGGAGGACACTGAGCGGGCCCGGGAGCTGGCCCGGATGCTGGCGGGTTTGCCCGATTCTGACCTGGGTATCGCGCATGCGGAGGAACTCCTGGCCGTGGCGGCCAAGGAAAGGCGTCCGTGACGCCGGGTTTGTGAGCGCAAGCACACCGGCACGCCCTCCCGTGTGCTTCCCTGGGTAGGCGGCCCTGCTCAGGCATGTCGCGACAGCAATACCTGCCTCACATGCCAGGATGGTCACGATGCGTCTACCCACGTTGCGCCGGACCCGGAACGCGGTACCGGGCTCAGTCCTCGGCACCGCGCGCCTCGACCGCCGCACCAAGCGGCTCGTCGGTCGGCTCCGACCCGGCGACATCGCAGTCATCGACCACGTCGACCTGGACCGGGTCGCGGCGGACTCGCTGGTGGCCGTCGGCGTCGCCGCGGTGCTGAACGCCAAGCCCTCCGTCTCCGGGCGCTACCCAAACCTCGGTCCCGAGGTGCTGGTCGCGGCCGGGATCCCGCTCCTCGACGACCTCGGGGAGTGCGTCTTCGAGCAGATCCGCGAGGGCGATTTCGTCCGGATCGAGGGCAACACGGTCTTCGTCGGCGAGGAGCCGGTGGCGCACGGCACCCTCCAGGACGCCGAGACGGTGGCCAAGGCGATGGCGGACGCCCGGGAGGGGCTCTCGGTCCAGCTGGAGGCGTTCGCCGCCAACACCATGGACTACCTCAAGCAGGAACGCGACCTGCTGCTGGACGGCGTCGGCGTACCGGAGATCCAGACCCAGCTCCAGGGCCGGCACTGCCTGATCGTGGTCCGGGGCTACGACTACAAGGCCGACCTGGACGTGCTGCGCCCGTACATCCGGGAGTTCAAGCCGGTGCTCGTCGGCGTGGACGGCGGCGCGGACGCCCTGGTCGAGGCGGGCTACACGCCCGACATGATCATCGGCGACATGGACTCGGTCACCGACGACGTGCTGCGCTGCGGCGCCGAGGTGATCGTGCACGCCTACCCGGACGGGCGGGCGCCCGGACTCGCCCGGGTCAACGAGCTGGGTGTGCCGGCCATCACCTTCCCCGCCGCGGCGACCAGCGAGGACCTGGCCATGCTGCTGGCCGACGAGAAGGGCGCCTCGCTGCTGGTGGCCGTCGGCACCCACGCCACGCTGGTCGAGTTCCTCGACAAGGGCCGGGGCGGCATGGCCTCGACCTTCCTGACCCGGTTGAAGGTCGGCGGCAAGCTGGTCGACGCCAAGGGGGTGAGCCGGCTCTACCGGCAGAGCATCTCCGGCTCCTCGCTGCTGCTGCTGGTCCTCTCGGCGGTGGCCGCGATGGCCTCCGCGGTGGCGGTCTCCACCGTCGGCAAGGCGTATTTGGGCGTGGTCTCCGAATGGTGGGACAATTTCGTGTTCCAACTCGGCCAGCTCTTCTAGCTCCCCGACTGATCAAGAGGCTGCAAGCGTGATCAATTTCCGCTACCACGTGGTGTCCCTGACCGCGGTCTTCCTGGCGTTGGCGATCGGCCTGGTGGTCGGCACGGCTGCCCTGAACGGGCCGGTCGCCGACTCGCTCAAGGAGAACGTCAACGCGCTGCGCAAGGACAACCAGCAGATGCGCCAGTCGGTCAACGCCATGCAGAAGGAGCTGGAGGGCGAAGAGGACTTCGCGGCGGAGATGGCGCAGGTCGTCCTGCCCGGCAAGCTCACCGGGCGGCGCGTGCTGGTGATCACCCTGCCCAGCGGCCGGGAGCAAACCGAGGGCGTGCTGAAGATGCTCCAGCTGGCCGGGGCGAACGTGACCGGCCGGGTCGACCTGCAGGACAAGTTCATCAACCCGGACAGCAACAACAACCTGCTGGAGCTGGCCGTCACGGCCGCCCGCCCGAACAGCGCCCCCACCGCCGGGCTGCCCGGCAACGGGCACGGCGTGGAGACCTCCAGCGCGCTGCTGGCCAGCATTCTGCTCGACCGGGCGCAGGGCACGCCGCCGGTCTCCGACGCGGACCGCAGGGCTGTAATGTCGGCGTACTCCAACTCCGGATACCTCACCACCGAGGACAAGGTCACCGGGGCGGCCGAGGCGGTCGTCCTGGTCAGCGGCCAGCCGTACGTGGACAAGGACTCGGCGAAGAAGGACGAGTCGGTGGTGAAGGTCGCCGAGCAGTTCGACCGCAGCGGCGCGATCGTGGTCGGCGGCAACGGCTCGGCCGGCGGCAACGTGGTCGCCGTGGTTCGCGGCGACGCGGTGCTCTCCCAGACCATCTCCACGGTCGACAACGCCAACACCGTCCAGGGTCAGCTGGTCACCGCGCTCGCGCTGGTGCAGCAGCTGACCGAGAAGAAGGCCGGCCAGTACGGCGTGGGCGACAACGCTGCCGGGCTGCTGCCTAAACTGCCCCAGTGAGCGAGCGGAGCGAGCGAGCCATCGGGCGCAGTAGCGTGGCGCGTCGCGCCGCCAGGGAGCGGAGCGAGGCGGCGGCGTGAGCGGCCGACCGCTGTCCGGTCTGCACCGCATCACGTACGGCATCCGGGTTGGAGGGGTCGCGTGAGCAGGTTGGGTCGGCTGCTGGCCGCCGGCGCGGGGGCGGTCGCCGCCCGGTACGTGCTGCGCGAGGTGCGTACCGCCCCGGTCGGGCCGGCGCTGGAACGGACCAACTTCCGCGGCCGGACGGTGACCCTGGCCGCCGGTCCCGCCCTGGCCGTGGGCGCCGCCGGGGCGAGCGCGCTCGGCGCCTCCAGCGTCCCCTCCGGCGCCGCCGCGCTGCTCGCCGGGCTCGGCGCGGGGGCGGTCGGGCTCTACGACGACGTGGTCGGCGCGCGCCCCGAGCAGAAGACCGCCAAGGGCTTCACCGGGCACCTCGCCGCACTCCGCGAGGGGCGGGTCACCGCCGGCCTGGTGAAGATCGTCGCGGTCGGCGCCGCCGGCCTCGGCGCGGCGGCGCTGCTCGCCGCGGACCCCCGGGTCGCCGCCCACCCGAGCCGGCAGCGCCACGGCACCCTCGGTCGCGGGCTCGACGTGCTGCTCGGCGCCGGCGTGGTGGCCGGCACGGCCAACCTGCTCAACCTGCTCGACCTGCGCCCCGGCCGGGCGCTGAAGTCCGGGATGCTGCTCGGCGCGCCGCTGGCCGGCGGACCGCACGGCGGCATCGCCGGCGGCGCGGTCGGCGCCGCCGCCGGGCTGATCCGCGACGACCTCGACGAGCGGGTCATGCTCGGCGACAGTGGCGCCAACGCCCTCGGCGCGTTGCTCGGCGTGAGCATGGCCGCACGGACCGGCCCGCTCGGCCGGGCCGGCATCCTCGCCGCGCTCGCCGCGCTCACCGCGGCCAGCGAGAAGGTCAGCTTCACCCAGGTGATCCAGCGGACCCCGGGGCTGCGGGAACTCGACGCGCTGGGCCGACGCGCCGACTGACGTGAAGAACCCGGCACCCCTCGCCGGCGCCGGCCGCGTGGCCGGGGCGGCCGCCCTCATCGCCGTACTCACCGTGGTCAGCCGGCTCGCCGGCTTCGGTCGTACCGCCGTCTTCACCTGGACGCTGGCGCAGACGGACCTCGGCGGCGCCTACGTGGTGGCGAACAACCTCCCGAACTTCATCTTCGAGATCGTCGCCGGCGGGGCGCTGGCCAGCCTGGTCGTACCGCTGCTGGCGGGTGCCGTGGAGGCCGGTGACCGGCGCGCGGTGGCCGCCACCGCGGGCGCGCTGCTGACCTGGACGCTCAGCCTGCTGGTGCCGCTGGCGCTGCTCGTGGGACTGCTCGCCGACCCGCTGATCGGGCTGCTCGGCCCCGGCCTCAGCGCCGAGCAGCAGCAGGCCGGCGTCCGGATGCTGCGGGTCTTCGCGCCGCAACTGCCGCTCTACGGCGTCGGCATCGTGCTCACCGGGGTCCTCCAGGCGCACCGGCGGTTCGCCTGGCCGGTCATCGCGCCGCTGCTCTCCAGCGTCACCGTCATCGCGGTGTACCTGGGCTTCACCGCCGCCGAGGGGCGGCTGGCCAGCGTCGGCGAGGTCAGCCGCGCCGGCGAGCTGCTGCTCTCCGGTGGCACCACGCTGGGCGTGGTGGTGCTCTCGCTCTGCCTGCTCGTCCCGCTGCGCCGGCTGGGGCTGCGGCTGCGGCCGGGCTACCGGTTCCCCGCCGACGCCCGGGCCCGGGTCGGCGCGCTGGCGGTCGCCGGCGTGGTGACCGTCACCGCGCAGCAGATCGCCCTCATCGTCAGCCTCAACCAGGTCACCTACGGCCCGGTCGCCAACCCGGGGGTCTACAACCTCGCGCAGACCATCTACTTCCTGCCGTGGGCGGTGCTGGCCGTGCCGCTGGCCGTGGCCGCGTACCCGACGCTGGCCGCCGCCCGCGCGGCCGGGGACGAGCGCACGTACCGGGAGACCCTCGCCCCGGCGGTCCGCGGCGTGGTCCTGTTCAGCCTGTTGGGCGCCGCCGCCCTGATCGGCACCGCAGTTCCGGTGGGGCACTTCTTCTTCGAACCGGCGGCGGCCTCGACGGCGGCCGCCGCGATCGCCGGGTTCGCGCCCGGCCTGCTCGGCTACGGCCTCTTCGCCGTGCTCACCCGGGCCCTCTACGCCCGTGGCGAGACCCGGACGGCGACTCTCGCCACGGCGGTCGGCTGGCTGACCGTACCGGTGGCGGCGGTGCTCCTCGGGCACCTCCTGCCGCTGGCCGACCGGGTACTCGCGGTGACCCTCGCCACCTCCGTCGGCATGCTGCTCCTCGGCGCCCTGCTGATCGCGGCGGTGGTCCGGTCGGCCGGTCGCGCGGTACTGTCCGGCATTGGCCGGGCCACGGCGGCCGGTCTGCTCGCCGGCGCGCTCGCCGGGCTCGGCGGGGCCGCCACCTCCCGCTGGCTCGCCGGGCTGGGCGACGGGACCCCGACGACATCCGAGGCGCTCGTTCAGGGCATGCTGTCCGGGGTCGTGGTCGGCGCCCTGTTCATCGCCGTCGCCTGGCTGATCGACGAACGGGACGTGCGGCCGCTGCTCACCGCCGTGCTCCGCCGGGTGGGAGGCCGACGACGCCCGCCGACCGGTGCCGGCGGCACGCAGCAGGACCAGATTCCCCCGGACCGGGGTGACGGGAAGGAGACGGTTTCCCCATGACCGACGCGACGTCGGCATCCCGCTGGCCCGGCTCCGTCGCCCTGGTGCTCGCCTCCAGCACCGGCGGGGTGGGGCAGCATATCCGCTCGGTGGCCCGGGGCCTGACCGCGGCCGGTGCCTCCGTGCTGGTCTGCGGCCCGGCCGCCACCCAGGACCAGTTCGACTTCACCGCGGTCGGCGCCCGGTTCGCGGCGGTGGAGATCCCGGCCAGTCCGACCCCGGCCGACGCGCGGGCCGTCGCCGCGCTGCGCCGGGCCCTCGCCGACACACCCGTCCAGGTCGTCCACGCGCACGGGCTGCGGGCCGGTCTGGTCGCCGTCCTCGCCCGCCCGGCCGCCCCGCTGGTGGTCACCTGGCACAACGCCGTGCTCGCCGGCGGCCTGCGCGGCCAGCTCTCCCGGCTCGCCGAGCGGGCCGTGGCGCGCTCCGCCCGGGTGGCGCTGGGCGCCTCCGCCGACCTGGTCGAGCGGGCCGCCGCGCTCGGCGCGACCGACGCCCGGCTGGCCCCGGTCGCCGCGCCCGCCCTGCCCGCGCCGCGCCGCCGCCGGGCCGCCGTCCGCGCCGAGTTCGGCGTGTCCCCCGACCGGCCGCTGATCCTCTCGGTGGGTCGACTGCACCCGCAGAAGCGGTACGACGTGCTGGTCGACGCCGCCGCCCGGTGGCGTACCCGGAACCCGGCGCCCGCTGTGGTGATCGCCGGCAGCGGCCCCGCGTACCTCCAGCTCGCCGCCCGGATCTCGGCCGCCCGGGCGCCGGTGACCCTGCTCGGGCATCGCACCGACGTGGCCGACCTGCTCGCCGGCGCCGACCTGGCGGTGGTCACCAGCGACTGGGAGGCGCGTCAACTCTTCGCCCAGGAGGCGCTGCGCGCCGGCGTACCCCTGGTGGCGACCGCGGTGGGCGGCCTGCCGGAGCTGGTCGGCGACGCGGCGGTGCTGGTCCCGGCCGGCGACGTCGACGCGGTGGACAGCGCGGTACGCGAGCTGCTCGACGATGAGGCCCGCCGGGCCGAGCTGGCGCGCCGGGGCGCCGGCCGGGCCGCGACCTGGCCCACCGAGGCGGACACCGTCGCCGCGCTGGTCGCCGTCTACGCCGAGCTGGCCCCGGCCGCCCCCGGTACCGCCGCGACCGACCCGTCGACGGGACGCCGGTGATGCTCCGCAGACTGGCCCCGGTCCTGCTGACCCTGATGGTGGTGGCCCTCGGCATCACCGCCCTGGCCCCTCGTCCGGACAACGGCACGCCCGGCCGCACCGCCGACTTCGTGGTGCTGGCCGGAGTCGCCGGGCTGCGCTGGGACGACGTGGGCCCGGAGACCACCCCGACCCTGTGGCGGATGGCCGAGCAGGGGTCGATCGGCTCGCTCTCGGTGCGCTCCGCGCACCGCCCCACCTGCCCGGTCGACGGCTGGCTCACCCTCGGCGCGGGCAACTTCGCCGCCTGGAACGGCAGCCGGCAGCAGGGTGGCTGCCCGCCGGCCGGGGTGAGCGTGGAGCAGCCGGACGGCATCGGGGCCAACCTGCCCGGCCAGGAGAGCGTCGTCCAGTACAACCAGGAGCGGCTCTCCTGGGGCGCCATGCCCGGCTCGCTGTCGGAGTCGGTCCGCTGCTCAGTGGCGGTCGGGCCGGGCGCGGCGGTGGCCGCCGCCCGCCCCTTCGGCCGGGTCGACCGCTACGCGCCGGTGCTGCCCGCCGACCCGGCGCCGCTGCTCGGCTCCTGCGTGTTGAGCATCGTCGACCTGGGCAGCGTCGACGGCGAGGACCCGGCCTCCCGGGCGGCGCAGGCCCGGCAGGCCGACGCGCAGCTGGCCCGGGTGCTCGCCGCCCGCCCACCCCGCTCCCTGGTCATGGTCGCCGGCGTCTCCGACACCGACCTGCCGTCCCGGCTGCACGTGGCGGTCGCCGACGGTCCCGGCTGGGAGGGGGGCTGGCTGACCTCGCCGAGCACCGCCCGGGAGGGGTACCTCCAACTGGTCGACCTGGCCCCGACCGCGCTGGCCGCGCTCGGCCGGCCGATGCCCGAGCGGCTCTTCCTCGGCCGTCCCGCCGTCTCGGTCGGCGATCGCCCGGCGGACCTGCGCGCCGCCATCGACCAGCCGGCCGACGCCGACCGGGAGGCCGGCGCCCAGCGCCGGGTGGCGGGCTGGTTCTTCGCCCTGCTCGCCGCCGCCCAGGTGGCGCTCGCGGTCGGCGTGCTTCCGCTGCTGCGGCGGGCCCGCCGGCATGCCGGCCCGCATGGTCCGGAGCCGGTCTCCCGGCGGGTGGTGGCGGCCGTCGAGCTGCTGCTGATCGCCGCCGCGCTGGCCGTGCCGGCCGCCCTGCTCGCCGACGCGGCGCCCTGGTGGCGGGGCGAGCACGCCGGCTGGTGGTTCGGCGTGGTGACCGCGCTGCTGGTGGTGGGCGGGACGGCGGCGGTGCGGTTCTCCCCCCGGCACGACAGCACCCTCGGCCCGCTCGGCGCGGTCGCCGGCCTGGCCGCCCTGGTGGTCGGCGTGGACGTGCTCACCGGGTCCCGGTTGCAGCTCAACGGCGTGGTCGGCTACTCCGCGCTGGAGGGCGGCCGGTACGCCGGGTTGGGCACGGTCGGGCTCGGGGTGTTCATCGCCGGTTCGTTGCTCGGCGCGGGCTGGCTGGCCCAGCGGGTCCGCCGGACCTGGCGCCCGATGGTGATGGTGGCGGTCGGTGGCACCGCCGTGGTGATCGTCGGCAGCCCCTACCTTGGGTCCGACTCGATCGGCGCGATCGCGTTGACCGCCGGGGTGAGCGTCGCCGCGGCGATCAGCACCGGCGGCTGGCTGACCCTCAGCCGGCTGGCCTGGGCGACCATGGCGGGGCTGGCGGTGACCATCGGCTTCGCGGTGGTGGACCTGCGTCGCCCGGCGACCGAGCGGGCCAGCCTGGGCCGGTTCCTGGCCGCCCTCGGCGACGGCACCGGCGGCCTCACCGTGCACCGGTCCAGCACGGCGAACGTGGAGACCCTGGTCAACAGCCCGCTGACCATCCTGGCCCTGGCGGGCGCGGCGCTGGTCTGGTTCGCCCTGCTGCAGCCCTGGGGCGGCCTGATGCGGCTGTTCGGCATCTACCCCGCGGTCCGTGCGGCAATGGCGGGCACCGCGGTGGCCGCCGGCATCGGCGGGGTGCTGGGCGGCTCGGCGCTGGACGTGGCCGGGGCGGCGGGTGCGCTGGTGGTGCCGATGGCGGCGCTGGCCTCGCTGCGGGTGCTCGACCACTCCACGGACCGGACGCTGCCCGGCGCGGGCCGGCCGGGCGAGGAGGGACCGGGGGGCACGGCGGGCGGCCCGGACGACGGCGGCGCCCCGGACGGCGGCCGCGCCCCGGACGGCGGCCGCGCGCCGGGGGAGCGGCGGGCCGTGGAGTCGGACGGGGTCGCCGCCGAGCCGGCGCGACCGGGCGGGCCCACGGATGCCGCGGGAGCCCGGTCGGGGGTCGCGGCGGCGGACCGTGCCGGCGGCGAGAACTCCGGTCCGTCCCCCCGCGCGGGTCGTACGGTCACCGTGCCCGCTCAGCCCGGGCCGGCATCGACCGAGGCCACCTCCACCTGACCCGCACCCGGCACGACGTGCGCCGACGGCGGGTGCGACGCCGGTACGGGGCGGGAAACGTGTTACCGTGGAGTCCCGTGGATCGCGTGATCAGTTGGCTGATCGGCACGGCGGTTCGCACGACCGCTACGGACGACACGGGAGCAGGCGTTGGCCCCTTCAGCACGGACGACCAGGCACATTTTCGTCACCGGGGGCGTCGCCTCCTCGCTGGGTAAGGGCCTCACCGCCTCCAGCCTCGGCAATCTGCTGACCGCGCGCGGGCTGCGCGTGGTGATGCAGAAGCTCGACCCCTACCTCAACGTCGACCCGGGGACGATGAACCCCTTCCAGCACGGCGAGGTCTTCGTCACCGAGGACGGCGCCGAGACCGACCTCGACGTCGGGCACTACGAGCGGTTCCTCGACCGGGCCCTCTCCGGCAAGGCGAACGTCACCACCGGGCAGATCTACTCGGACGTCATCGCCAAGGAGCGGCGCGGCGAGTACCTGGGCGACACGGTCCAGGTCATCCCGCACATCACCAACGAGATCAAGTCCCGGATCCTCGGCATGGCCGACCCGGACGCCGACGGCCAGGTGCCGGACGTGGTGATCACCGAGGTGGGCGGCACCGTCGGCGACATCGAGTCGCTGCCGTTCCTGGAGGCGATCCGCCAGGTCCGCCACGACCTGGGCCGGGACAACTGCTTCTACCTGCACGTCTCGCTGGTGCCCTACCTGGCGCCGTCGGGCGAGCTGAAGACCAAGCCCACCCAGCACTCGGTGGCCCAGCTGCGCAGCATCGGTATCCAGCCGGACGCGATCGTCTGCCGCTCCGACCGGGACATCCCGGAGAAGCTCAAGCGCAAGGTCTCGCTCTACTGCGACGTCGACGCCGAGGCCGTCGTCGCCGCCCCGGACGCGCCGAGCATCTACGACATCCCGAAGGTGCTGCACCGCGAGGGACTGGACGCGTACGTGGTGCGCCGACTCGGCCTCTCCTTCCGCGACGTCGACTGGACCCGCTGGGACGACCTGCTCGACCGGGTGCACCAGCCGCAGCACACGGTCACCGTCGCGCTGGTCGGCAAGTACGTCGACCTGCCCGATGCGTACCTGTCGGTCAGCGAGGCGATCCGGGCCGCCGGCTTCGGCCACCGGGCCCGGGTGCAGCTGCGCTGGGTGCCGAGCGACGACTGCGTCACCCCGGCCGGCGCGGCGGCCGCCCTGGCCGGCGTGGACGGCATCGTCATCCCTGGCGGCTTCGGCGTGCGCGGCATCGAGGGCAAGATCGGCACCGCCCGGTACGCCCGGGAGAACGGCATCCCGCTGCTCGGCCTCTGCCTCGGCCTGCAGTGCATGACCATCGAGGTGGCCCGCCACCTGGCCGGCCTCGACGGCGCGAACTCGCTGGAGTTCGACGAGGAGGCCAAGCACCCGGTCATCGCCACCATGGCCGACCAGGAGGACATCGTCGCCGGCAAGGGCGACCTGGGCGGCACCATGCGGCTCGGGGCGTACCCGGCGAAGCTGGCCGAGGGCTCGCTCGTCGCCGAGGCGTACGGCAGCACCGAGGTCAGCGAGCGGCACCGGCACCGGTACGAGGTGAACAACGCCTACCGGGACCAGCTCACCAAGGCCGGGCTGCACATCTCCGGCACCTCGCCGGACGGCCGGCTGGTCGAGTTCATCGAGCTGGACCGGGACCTGCACCCGTTCTTCGTGGCCACCCAGGCGCACCCCGAGCTGAAGAGCCGGCCGACCCGGCCGCACCCGCTCTTCGCCGGGTTCGTGAAGGCGGCGATCGCGTACTCCCAGGCCGACCAGCTCCCGGTCGACCTGGACGCCGCACCGCCGGAGGCCGCGGCCGCGAAGGCGAGCCGCAACGGTGGCGCCCGCGCGGCGAAGGCGGCGTCCGCGTCGTGAGCGAGCGGAGCGAGCGAGCCATCGGGCTCAGTAGCGCGGCGCCTCGCGCCGCCGTGGAGCGGAGCGAGGCGGCGGTGTGAGCGAGCGGAGCGAGCGAGCCATCGGGCTCAGTAGCGCGGCGCCTCGCGCCGCCGTGGAGCGGAGCGAGGCGGCGTCGTGAGCGCCGTCGAGCACCGCTACGAGGTGACCGACCGGCGGGAGATCTGGAGCGGCCGGATCTTCTCCGTGGTCAGCGATGAGGTGACCATGCCGGGCGGTGGCACCGCCCGGCGCGAGTACGTCAAGCACGTCGGCGCGGTGGCCGTGGTGGCGCTGGACGACGCCGGCCAGGTGGTGCTGATCCGGCAGTACCGGCACCCCGTCGGCCGGCACCTCTGGGAGCTGCCCGCCGGCCTGATCGACGTCAGCGGTGAGGACCTGGCCGCCGCGGCGGCCCGGGAGCTGGCCGAGGAGGCCGACCTGACCGCCGGCGCCATCGACGTCCTGGTCGACCTGCACAGCTCGCCCGGCTTCTCCGACGAGCTGGTGCGGGTCTTCCTGGCCCGGGACCTGGCCGACGTGCCGGCGGAGCAGCGGCACGAACGCCGCGACGAGGAGGCCGACCTCCAGGTCGTCCGGGTCGACCTGGACGAGGCCGTCGGGATGGTGCTGGCCGGGGAGATCACCAACGCCTCCTGCGTGGCCGGGCTGCTCGCCGCCGCCCGGGCCCGGGACACCGGCTGGTCGGTGCTGCGCCGGCCGGACGCGCCGCTGCCAGGCTGAGCGGAAGCACGACGAACAAGGGGCCGCGCGGTGACACCGCGCGGCCCCTGGCCTTCTGGAGGATCAGTCGCGCAGCGGGCGCCCCTGACCGTCGACGCCACCGTTGACCAGGATCAGGATGCCGTCGATCAGGCCCCAGATGCTGCCGAGGCCGCAGGTCACCAGCGTCACCACGAGCTGGATCACGCCGGTCTTGGTGTCGCCCATGTAGAACCGGCCGACGCCGAAGCCGCCGAGCAGGATCTGCAGGATGCCCGCGACGACCTTGCTCTTGTCCGAGACGCCCTGCGGGTACTGCGAGTAAGGAGGAGTGGTCATGGTGCGACACAATAGTGATCGACTGCCATCCTGTCGGCAGCGTGGCCCCGGCGGTGGGACGATTAAGCGAGAACACTGTCCTGACGGCTGAGGCGGTCTCCACCGCCGGCCCGGTTGATGCCTGACACTTCGTCAGCACGACCCGCCACCGGATGTCACTGTGTTGGCCCCCGGGAAGCGCCCACGCGCCTAGACTGCCGCCGGCGGGACCGGTGGACCGCGCCGGCAAAGGGGCCGTCGCGGCGCCGAGCAGTCGGGGGCAAGCAGCCCCGAAGAGAGGTGTCTGCATCGTGAAGGTCGGAATCCCACGCGAGGTCAAGAACCACGAGTACCGCGTGGCGATCACACCGGCGGGCGTCAACGAGTTCACCCGCCACGGCCACGAGGTCTTCGTCGAGTCCGGCGCCGGAGTCGGTTCCAGCATCAGCGACGATGAGTTCGCGGCGGCCGGCGCCAAGATCCTGTCCACCGCCGACGAGGTGTGGGACGCCGCCGAGCTGGTGCTCAAGGTCAAGGAGCCGATCGCCGAGGAGTACCACCGGATGCGTGCGGGGCAGGTGCTCTTCACCTACCTGCACCTGGCCGCCTCGAAGGAGTGCACCGACGCGCTTCTCGACCGCAAGGTCACCGGCATCGCGTACGAGACCGTCGAGCTGCCGGACCGGTCGCTGCCGCTGCTGGCGCCGATGTCCGAGGTGGCCGGCCGGCTCGCCCCGCAGGTCGGCGCGTTCTACCTGATGCGCACCGGCGGTGGCCGGGGCGTGCTGCCGGGCGGCGTCTCCGGCGTCTACGCGGCCAAGACGGTGGTCATCGGCGCTGGCGTCTCCGGCATGAACGCCGCCGCCATCGCGCTCGGCCTGCAGTCCGAGGTGCTGCTGCTGGACAAGAACATCAACCGGCTGCGCCAGGCCGACGCCATCTACCGTGGCCACCTGCAGACGGTCGCCTCCAACGCGTACGAGATCGAGAAGGCCGTGCTCGACGCGGACCTGGTGATCGGCGCGGTGCTGGTGCCGGGTGCGAAGGCTCCGAAGCTGGTCTCCAACGAGCTGGTCTCCCGGATGAAGCCGGGCAGCGTGCTGGTCGACATCGCCATCGACCAGGGCGGCTGCTTCGAGGACTCGCGTCCCACCACGCACGCCGACCCGGTCTACAAGGTGCACGAGTCGATTTTCTACTGCGTGGCGAACATGCCGGGCGCGGTGCCCAACACCAGCACGCATGCGCTGACCAACGTCACCCTGCCGTACGCCCTGGAGCTGGCCAACCACGGCTGGCGCGAGGCGCTGCGCCGTGACCCGGCGCTGGCGCTGGGCCTGAACACCCACGACGGCCAGGTCGTCTACGGCCCGGTCGCCGAGGCGCACGGCATGAGCAGCCTGCCGCTGGCCGACGTGCTGGCCTGAAGGGCAACGGGCTGACCGGAACACCGGCCGGGGCCGGCACGGGCGCGGAGCCCGCGCCGGCCCTGCGCCGTGCCGTCCGCGGCTACCTCGACCACCTCACCGTCGAGCGTGGACTGGCGGCGAACACGCTCTCGTCGTACCGCCGGGACCTGGACCGCTACCTCGCCACCCTGGCCGCGGCCGGGGTGGCCGACCTGGCCGCCGTCGGCGCCGCCGAGGTCGAGGCCCACCTGGCCCGGCTGCGCGCCGGGGACGACGCCCACCCGCCGCTCGCGGTCTCGTCGGCGGCGCGGGCCGCCAGCGCGGTGCGCGGCCTGCACCGCTTCGCGCTGCGCGAGGGGATGGCCGCCGCCGACCCCAGCCGGGACGTCCGCCCGCCCACACCGCCGCGCCGGCTGCCCCGGGCGCTGCCGGTCGACGACGTGGTCCGGCTGCTGGAGACCGCCGGCGCGGTCACCGCCACCGGCGACCAGGCGCCCCTCGCGCTCCGCGACCGGGCGCTGCTGGAGTTCCTGTACGGCACCGGGGCGCGCATCTCCGAGGCGGTCGGCGCCGTCGTGGACGACCTGGACACCGACGAGGGCACGGTGCTGCTGCGCGGCAAGGGCGGCCGCACCCGGCTGGTCCCGATCGGCGGGTACGCGGTCGAGGCGCTGCGTGCCTGGTTGGTCCGCGGTCGCCCGGCGTTGGTGGCCGCCGGCCGCGGCACCCCGGCGATCTTCGTCAACGCCCGCGGCGGCGCGCTGTCCCGACAGGGCGCCTGGACCATCCTGCGCCGGGCCGCCGAGCGGGCCGGCCTGCCGGTGGACGGGCCCGGCGCGGTGTCCCCGCACACCCTGCGGCACTCGTACGCCACCCACCTGCTCGACGGCGGCGCCGACGTCCGGGTGGTGCAGGAACTGCTCGGGCACGCCTCGGTGACCACCACCCAGGTCTACACGTTGGTCACCGTGGAACGGCTGCGCGAGGTGTACGCCACCGCCCACCCGCGCGCCCGCGGCTGACCTGTCGCAGGGACGGCCGACACGCCGACCGGCTACCGAACGCGCTGCTGGTCGGTGGCGTACAGTCGGCATCGGCGCGGACCTGGCGGGGCGACGCACCGGGTGCGCAGCGGCGCCGCGAGGGACGTCGGACGGCTCCGACGCCGGGTGGTCGTCGGGAGGGGGCAACGAGGACATGGCAGGCAACGAGGACCGTGCCGAGACCTGGACGTCGGAGCTCCGTGAGCAGCAGGCGACGCTCGGCACGGATCTCGGCCCGGCCGATCCCGCGGCGTACACCATGCGCAAGCCCATCCCGGAGCCGATGCCGACCGACCGGCACGGGCCGGCCCGGATCATCGCGATGGCCAACCAGAAGGGTGGCGTCGGCAAGACCACGACCACCATCAACCTGGGTGCCGCGCTCGCCGAGTACGGCCGCAAGGTGCTGCTGGTCGACTTCGACCCGCAGGGCGCCCTCTCGGTCGGGCTGGGGGTCAACCCGCACAACCTCGACCTGTCGGTCTACAACCTGCTCATGCAGGACGACATCACCGCCGAGGACGTCCTGATCAAGACCGACGTGGCCGGGCTGCACCTGCTGCCGGCCAACATCGACCTCTCCGCCGCCGAGATTCAGCTGGTCAACGAGGTCGCCCGCGAGATGGCGCTCGCGCGGGTGCTGCGCAGCATCCGCAAGGAGTACGACTTCATCCTGATCGACTGCCAGCCCTCGCTCGGCCTGCTGGCGATCAACGCGCTGACCGTCGCGCACGGCGTGCTCATCCCGCTGGAGTGCGAGTTCTTCAGCCTGCGCGGAGTGGCGCTGCTGCTCGACACCATCGACAAGGTCCGCGAGCGGCTCAACTTCGACCTCGAGCTCGAGGGCATCCTCGCCACCATGTACGACAGCCGGACCACCCACTGCCGGCAGGTGCTCCAGCGGGTGGTGGAGGCCTTCGGCGACAAGGTCTACCAGACGGTCATCACCAAGACGGTGAAGTTCCCCGAGTCGACCGTCGCCGGCGCCCCGATCACCTCGCTCGACCCGGCCTCCTCCGGCGCGCGCAACTACCGGCAGCTGGCCCGTGAGGTGATCGCCGCACAGGCGGAGCGGTAGACCCGGTGCACCAGCTCGCCGGCCCGCCGGGCCCGTCCACTACTGTCGTCAGGTGACCGCACCGCCCCTCGACCCACCCGCCGCGCCACACGGGGCCGCCGAGCCGGCGGTCGCCGCCGAGCCGGCCGCGGAGGTCGACGGCGTCGTGCCGGTCGCCCCGACCGAGGAGACGAGCGGCTTCACCGTCCGGCTGGACAACTTCACCGGCCCGTTCGACCTGCTGCTGCAGCTGATCGGCAAGCACAAGCTCGATGTCACCGAGGTGGCCTTGCACCGGGTCACCGACGAGTTCATCGCGTACATCCGGGCGATGGGCGACCAGTGGGACCTGGACGAGGCGAGCGAGTTCCTGCTGATCGCCGCCACCCTGCTCGACCTCAAGGCGGCCCGGCTGCTGCCCGCCGCCGAGGTGGAGGACGAGGAGGACCTCGCCCTGCTGGAGGCGCGCGACCTGCTCTTCGCCCGGCTGCTGCAGTACAAGGCGTTCAAGGAAGCGGCGGCGCACATCGCCGAGCTGGAGGCGGTCGGTGGGCGTCGCCATCCCCGGGCGGTCACCCTCGAACCCCGGTACGCCGAGGCGTTGCCGGACCTGGTGCTCGGCATCGGTCCGGAGCGGCTGCTCAAGTTGGCGATCAAGGCGATGACCCCGAAGCCGACGCCCGAGGTCTCGATCGCCCACGTGCACATGGTCCGGGTCAGCGTCCGGGAGCACGCCGCGATCCTCACCGACCGGCTGCGCCGCGCCGGGACGGCCACCTTCTCGCTGCTCTGCGCCGACTGCGAGATCACCCTGGAGGTGGTGGCCCGCTTCCTGGCCCTGCTGGAGCTTTACCGGGAGGGCCTGGTCGCCTTCGTCCAGGAGCAGGCCCTCGAGGAGTTGACCGTCCGCTGGACCGGACCCGCCGAGGGCGACACCGACCTGCACATCGACGAGTACTCCGGCTCCCCGGAGCCGGCGGCGCCGGCTCAGTCGGCATCGGCGGAGCCGGCGGCGGCCGAGGCGGCACGGTCCACGCCGGCGGCGGCAGTGGCGGCGCCGGCCGAGTTGGGCGGGGCCGACGGCGGTGACGCCGCCAGCGCGTCGGGGCCGGGGGCGGGCGGCGGCGACACGGGAACGACGGAGGAGTGAGCGCGATGAGCAACGAGGAGCGCCGGGATTCCCTGGCCGACCAGGCCGCCGCGTGGGTCCCCCCGTGGGAACGCCCCGCTCCCGCCGGCGAGCCGGCGGACCCCTCGGATCTTGGCGCCGAGCGGTCCCTGGAGGGGGCCGACCCTGCCGAGATCCCAGCCGCCTCGGCCTTCGACGCCGCTCCTGCTGCCATGCGGCCGGTGGAAGTGTCGGGAGCGATCCCGGAGCAGCCCGCGGAGAGCCCGGTATCGGCGCCTGCGCAGATGGAGAGCGTGGCACCGGCACCGGTGCCGGGGGAGAGGACGGAACCGGCGGCCGCGCCGGCGGCGAGTGCGGAACCGGCGGGGCCGCCGGGTGACAGCGCGGAGCCGGCGGCTGGGCCGGGCGAGGGCGCGGAGCCGGCGGCTGGGCCGGGTGACGGCGCGGAGCCGGCGGCTGGGCCGGGTGACGGCGCGGAGTCGGCGGCTACGCCGGGGGAGAGCCTGGCCGACGCCGCGCCGGCGGGAGAGGGCGCGGCTGCGGGCGTACCCTCGCGGCAGCCGGCGGGGCGGCGGCGGGCGACGCCCGCCCCCGAGCCGGCGCCGGAGCTGGACGACGCCGAGCTGCGCGGCGCGCTCGAGGCGATCCTGCTGGTGGTGGACGAGCCGGTCAGCGAGCTGACCCTCGCCCAGGTGCTGGAGCAGCCGGCCGAGCGGATCGGTCCGATGCTGGACGAGATCGCAGCCGGCTACACCGCCGCCGGGCACGGCTTCGAACTGCGCCGGGCGGCGGGCGGCTGGCGGCTCTACACCCGGCCGGAATACGCCAGCTACGTGGAACGGTTCGTGCTGGACGGGCAGTCGGTACGGCTGACCCAGGCCGCGCTGGAGACGCTCGCGGTGGTCGCCTACAAGCAGCCGGTCACCCGATCGCGGATCTCCGCCATCCGCGGCGTCAACTGCGACGGCGTGATCCGTACCCTGGTCTCCCGCGGCCTGGTCGAGGAGTGCGGCACCGAACCGGACAGTGGGGCGTTCCTCTACCGGACGACCACGATGTTCCTGGAGAAGCTCGGGCTGAACTCGGTGGACGACCTGCCGCCGCTCGCCCCGTTCCTCCCCGACGATGTGGAAGACCTTGCCGATGCCACGCGATGACAGCACCGTTCGTTCCGAGACGCCGGGCGGTGAGCGCCTGCAGAAGGTGATGGCCGCCGCCGGCCTGGGCTCCCGTCGTGCCTGCGAGGACCTGATCTTCCGGCGGCGGGTCACGGTCAACGGGCGGGTGGCGCAGCTCGGCGACCGGGTGGACCCGGCCACCGCCGTCATCCACGTCGACGGCGAACGGCTGGTCGTCGACACCCGGCTGGTCTACCTGGCCATGAACAAGCCCCGCGGCGTCGTATCCACCATGGCGGACGAGAAAGGGCGCACCGCGCTGGCCGACCTGCTCGGTAGCCGGGTCGAGCAGCGGGTCTACCACGTCGGGCGGCTCGACGCGGACAGCGAGGGGCTGCTGCTGCTCACCAACGACGGCAACCTGGCCCACCGGCTGATGCACCCCTCGTACGGGGTGCTGAAGACCTACCTCTGCGAGGTGGCCGGGCCGATCCCGCGCAATCTCGGCAAGCGGCTGATGGCCGGTGTCGAGCTGGAGGACGGCCCGGTGAAGGTCGACTCCTTCAAGGTGGTGGACACGCTGGGCAAGACCGCCCAGGTGGAGGTGACGCTGCACGAGGGGCGCAAGCACATCGTCCGGCGACTGCTGGCCGAGGTGGGGCACCCGGTGTCCCGGCTGGTGCGTACCTCGATCGGGCCGATCCGGCTGGGCGACCTGCGCTCCGGGCGGACCCGACGGCTGACCAACGCGGAGGTCGCCGCCCTGTTCAAGGCCGTGGGGGACTGACCCGGGTCGTACCGGGTACCGGTGCCGGTAGGCTTCGTGCCTGCCCGGGCGGGCCGCAGTGGCGTCGGTCGCGCCCGGCGGCGTCGCGCGCGAACCCGACGGGGCCGCGGGGCATCATTGACGGTGGACAACCGCTCAACGGCACCGGAGCGCCGGTGACCCGAGAGGTACGGGCTGAGGAGGACAACGGTGGGGCAGAACGAACGGGCCGGGCGGTGCGTGGTCGCGGTGGACGGGCCATCCGGTTCGGGTAAGTCCACCGTCTCGCGGCGCCTCGCGGTCGACCTCGGCGCCCGCTACCTGGACACCGGCGCGATGTACCGGGCCATCACCTGGGCCGTGCTGCGCTCCGGCGTCGATCTGACCGACGCCGAGTCGGTGGCCAAGGTCGCCGGCGAGGTGGACCTGCGCATCGGCACCGACCCCAGGGGGTACGGCGTGACGGCCGACGGCGTCTCGGTGGACCGGGAGATCCGGGGCCCCGAGGTGACCCGGGCGGTCTCCGCCGTGGCCGCGGTGCCGGCGGTACGGGAGCTGCTCGTCGCCCGGCAGCGGGAGATGATCGCCAACTCCGAGCGGATCGTGATCGAGGGGCGCGACATCGGCGCGGTGGTGGCGCCCGACGCCGATCTGAAGGTGTACCTCACCGCCTCCGAGGCCGCCCGCGCGCAGCGGCGCAGCGCCGAGGACGCCGCCGACGTCACCGTTACCGCCGCCGATCTCGCCCGCCGGGACCGGCTCGACTCGACCCGCAAGGTGAACCCGCTGCAGCAGGCACCCGACGCGGTCGTGCTGGACACCACCGAGCTGGGCATCGACGAGGTGGTCGTCCGCCTGCGTGAGCTGCTCAATGAGCGGGGGGTGGCATGAGCGAACCGGAAGGTTGGGTGGAGCTGCGCGAGCCGGACCTCGACGTCGAGGAGCCGTCCGGCCCGCAGCCCGTGGTGGCCGTGGTCGGCCGCCCCAACGTCGGCAAGTCGACCCTGGTCAACCGGATCATCGGCCGGCGGCAGGCGGTCGTCGAGGACATCCCCGGGGTGACCCGGGACCGGGTTCCCTACGACGCGCAGTGGTCCGGACGGGCCTTCACCGTGGTGGACACCGGCGGCTGGGAGCCCGACGCCAAGGACCGGGCCGCCGCCATCGCGGCGCAGGCCGAGGCGGCGGTCGCCACCGCCGACGCGGTGCTCTTCGTGGTCGACGCCATGGTCGGCTCGACCGATGTGGACGAGGCCGCGGTGCGGATGCTGCGCCGCAGCGCCAAGCCGGTGATCCTGGTGGCCAACAAGGCCGACAACGCCACCATCGAGATGGAGGCCACCTCACTCTGGTCGCTCGGCCTCGGCGAGCCGTTCCCGGTCTCCGCCCTGCACGGGCGCGGCGCGGGCGACCTGCTCGACGCCATCATGGACGCCCTGCCCGAGGCCCCGAAGATCGTCGAGCACCGGCCGCGCGGCCCGCGCCGGGTGGCCCTGGTCGGCCGTCCCAACGTCGGCAAGTCCAGCCTGCTCAACCGCTTCTCCGGCGAGGAGCGGGCGGTGGTCGACTCGGTCGCCGGCACCACCGTCGACCCGGTCGACAGCCTGGTGGAGATCGGCGGGGAGACCTGGCAGCTGGTGGACACCGCCGGCCTGCGCAAGCGGGTGGGCAAGGCCAGCGGCACCGAGTACTACGCGAGCCTGCGGACCGCCTCGGCGATCGAGGCGGCCGAGGTGGCGGTGGTGCTGCTCGACGCCAGCGAGCCGATCAGCGAGCAGGACCAGCGCATCCTCTCCATGGTCACCGAGGCCGGCCGGGCCCTGGTGATCGCCTTCAACAAGTGGGACATGGTCGACGCCGACCGCCGGTACTACCTGGACAAGGAGATCGAGCGGGAGCTGCGCCGCATCCCCTGGGCGATCCGGCTCAACCTCTCCGCGAAGACCGGCCGGGCGGTGGACAAGCTCGCCCCGGCGCTGCGCCAGGCCCTGGCGAGCTGGGAGACCCGGGTGCCGACCGCACAGCTGAACCAGTGGCTGACCGCGCTGGTCCAGGCGACCCCGCACCCGGTGCGGGGTGGCCGGGCGCCGCGGATCCTCTTCGCCACCCAGGCCGGGGCGGCGCCGCCGCGGTTCGTGCTCTTCACCACCGGTCCGCTGGACGCCGGCTACCAGCGCTTCGTCGAGCGCAAGCTCCGCGAGGAGTTCGGCTTCGAGGGTACGCCGATCGAGATTTCGGTACGCCCGCGGAAGAAGGTCGGCCCCGGCGGCCGCGGCAAAGCCCACGGCTGACCTCGTTCTCGGGTCCTGCCTCCGGCCGGCACCGCATCCCTTCCTAGGACGCTTCAGGGGGTGTGACGGGATGCCTTCCCGGCACGGGAGGGGGCATGCGCGGATCAAGTAGATCCTGCGCTAAGCTGTACCGGCTGTCGCGGGGGAAACCGCGCGGGGGCATCGGGACGTGGCGCAGCTTGGTAGCGCACTTGACTGGGGGTCAAGGGGTCGTCGGTTCAAATCCGGCCGTCCCGACAGCGAGAGGGTTCCCGCAGGTCAGAGACTTGCGGGAGCCCTCTTTTCATTGCTCGGCATGGATGCCTGGTCTAGCACGCCGCTGTTGGACTCCTTGACTCGGGCAGGTGCCGAATGCCACTCCTCGATCTTCAGAAGCTCACCGTCGGACTGTCCCGGACCTGGGCCGGGTTCCTCCGGGACTGGGACCGGTCGCTGCGTGCCGGGAACGACCCGGAGACGACCCGCTACAACTACCTGCTCGCTGCTGCCCAGCTTGGCCGCTATGTGGGGGAGCACTCGCCGGATCCGGACGCCGAGGAGGCGGCCGAGGACCCGTGTGCGGTGACGCGGGCGCATGTGGAGGCGTTTCAGGGCTGGATGATTGAGACCAGGTCCGCGTCGACGGCGTTAAACAAGCACAAGGGATTGCAGCAGTTCTTCAAGTGGCTGCTCGTCGACGAACAGGCCATCGACCGGACGCCGATGGATCGGGTGCGGCAACCGAAGACACCCCGCAAGCTGATCCCCGTCATGCGCGACGAGGACACCGGCAAACTCCTCGACGCGTGTAAGGGCAAGGGCTTCGCGAACCTGCGCGACGAGGCGCTGATTCGGCTGTACTGCAACACCGGCGCCCGGCTGTCGGACGTCGGCAACCTCCTGGTCGCCGACGTGGACCTGAACACGGAGTCGGTGCACTTCCACGGCAAGGGCGCCAAGGACCGGCGGGTACGGTTCGGGCCCAAGACCGCTCGGGCGCTGAGCCGGTATCTGCGGGCCCGGGACAAGCACAAGGGCGCCGCCCTGCCGAACCTGTGGCTGGCGGAACGAGGTACCGCACCCTTGACTCCGAACGGCATCAAGATCCTCCTCAAGCGGCTTGGCAAAGCAGCCGGGGTGGCGGACGTGCACGCGCACCGGTGGCGGCACAGCTTCGCCCACGAATGGAAGCGCGCCGGCGGCGACACCGGTGACCTGATGCTCGTGCTGGGCTGGACATCGGAGGACATGCCCCGTCACTACGGCGCGAGCGCGGCGGCCAGCGGGCGCAGGAGACGCAGGCGCGACTGGGTATCGGGGAGCGCGTGTAGGTCGGCTGGCTGACGCGATCACGCCGGCAGCCGTGCGTGATCGCGTCGTCACCGGTAGGCTGCGGCGGGCTGTCGGGGAGGGGTGGCGATGACGCGGTACGCGATCGACGAGACTCGCAGCGAGCTGGTGGCGACCTGGGAGACCGGCTACGGGTCTGTTGCGATTCGGGTCGCGCCGCTGGCGGCGAGCATCCCGCCGCGACAGCGACTGGCGCTGGCGGCCGAGTTGTCGGGCCTGTCCGAGGCGCTCTGGCGCTGCTACACGCACCCGGCGAGCGCCGCCGACAGCCTGGAGATCAACACGGAAGGGTGGCGGCGAGAGCAGGCTCGGAACGAGTTCGCCTCGGTGACCGCAAACATCAGCAAGCCGAACCTGCCCGACGGCGATGGCTTGCTGATGGTCTCGTACGACCCTGTGGAGGAGTACGCCCATCGAGTGGGCCGTTGCCTGCACGCGGCTGCGGACGCGGTTCTTACTGCTGCCGTGGTCGCCGATGTGGAGGCCGAGATTGCGGCGGTTGAGGGTGCCGAACTGGGGGACCTGTCGGGACGCTCGGCGCAGGCCGTGCAACTCACGCGGCAAGACGCCTCGCCAGTCCAGGTCGCCGCCGCCAACCAGATTCTGACGGACGACCCGCTCGGCGCGGACGAGCTGTTTCTTAACCTCGACCCGACCTCGGCGTGCGTGGCAGCCGCGCACTGGCTGCTGGCGGCCGCCGAAGTGGTGTCGGAGATGTCGGGGACCGCCGTGACCGAGATCGTGGTGGAAGCGGACGACATCGAGGCGCTTCCGCACGCGACGCCCGCCGCAGTGCTGGAGCTGATGGAGATCGGTCTGTCGCCAACAGACGCGGTGACCGGCATGATCCGTTACGCCATGGCGGTGGCCGAGGGCGAGGCGCCCGACGTTGATGACCTACGGGACAAGCTCGAAGAGGCCGACGAGAAGGCCGAACGGTACGAGGGGAACGACCCCGAGGCCGACACCGAGTTCATGACGATTCGGTTGACCACTCTGGACCCTCGTCGTCCCGCCCGCGACATGCTGGAAGATCTTCTGGCCGGAATTCGCGGCTGTTGGCTTGTCTACCAGGAGTACGCCGAGCGGCCCGCCGGTCCGGAGGATGACGTGTCCGATGACAAACTGGACGATGAGATCGACACCGCGTTCCGCAACGAGGTGCGCGCCCGAGCATCCGCTGACCGGCGCCGGCTCAATCTGGAAGATCGCGATTGATGTCCCGGCCGGGCGAGTCAGGCGGACTTGCCCGAGTGCTAGAACATCGGCCACCGGCAATGACACGGGGCCATCGCCTGGGCAACCGGTGTTCAAGTCCCCCCTCGGACACAATTTCCCAGCATATCTGCGTGATTTGACGTACTGGTGGTCAAGCGCGCTTGACCACTCCACTGCTGGCCTATCGGCCCTGTCGATCTCCGTCCGCGGGCGGGGGTGGCCATCGTGACCGCCCGCGTCGTGTCTCCGGTCGTCCCGCCTACGGTGCATGGCAGCCGGCAGGCCGGGGCAGCGAACCCTCGGCGGGCGTTGCCGGTCGCGCAGCTTGCCTCACAGGGCGGACCGTCGCCGGTCTACGGGATGGCGGCGATCGACTGCAACGGTCGCCTGGCTGACGGCACCGTCATCCCATCGCTGGGTTGGGTCGCGGGTACCCACTTGGACATCCGGGTCAGCGGCGGTCTTGTCCTGCTCACCGCGGATCCGCACGCTGTGTTCCGGGTGACCCGGCCGGGTCAGGTGCGGCTGCCGGCGACGGTTCGGCACTGGTGCGGGCTCGTGCCCGGCACTCGGGTGCTGCTGGTCGCCGACGCCGCCGCTGGGCTCCTCGTGGTTCACCCACCGGCCGCACTCCATGCCATGATCACGGCGTTTCACACCGCCGTGCTGGGTGGTGAGGCCGTATGACAGGGCAGAGGACTTCCGCACCCAGCCAGGCCGACCTGGACGCGGCGCTGGTGTTGCTGTCGCGGCTGGGCATCTCCCCCGACGACCTGGTGCACGCTGGTGCGGCCCGTGCGCCGGCGCCAACATTCGCCGACTACATCCCGGTGGTCTCCGATGCGGTCAGTGCCGGCACCCGCCGGGTCTACGGCCCGTACTGGAACCGCGTCCTTGAACAGTGGGCGCAGCGCCGGTTGGACGAACCCACCCCCTCGGATATCGAGCGGCTGGCCGAGCATGTCAGGACGCACGTGATCGCCCGCCGTAACGCCCGCGGTGGTCGCAGCGCGGCCGAGCATCTCATCGCCGCCCTGCGCTGTCTGTACAACCACGCTGTCGCCGACGGCCATCTGGCCGAGGCGGACAACCCGGCGAGGAAAGTAGCCAAGCCCCGGCGGCTGCCCAGCACCCGCCGGGCGGTGCCGGACGACCGCCTGGCGGAGATCAACCGGATCGCGGCCAGCACCGGCGACGATCCGGCACTGGACACTCTGCTGCTGCGGCTGCACACCGAAACCGCCTGCCGCCGGGGCGGTGCCTTGGCGCTTCGGCCAGCCGATCTCGACCCGGACCAGTGCCTCGTCCTGTTGCGCGAAAAGGGCGACACGGTGCGCTGGCAGCCGATCTCGCCCACCTTGATGCGCCACCTGCACCAGCACGTGGATGACCGACCAGCGCCACCGGCGACGCCGCTGCTGCGCTACCGCAGTGGTCAACCGATCACCTACCGCCGGTACGACCACCTGTGGCAGCGCATCGGCAAGCATCTGCCCTGGGTGGCAGCCCAGCAGATCAGCACCCACTGGCTGCGGCACACGACGCTGACGTGGGTCGAAAGAAACTTCGGCTACGCCCTGGCCCGCGCCTACGCCGGTCATACGGACAGCGGGGGAGGCGGCGTCACGGCAACGTACGTGCGGGCGAGCGTCCATGAGGTAGCGGCTGCGTTGGCTGCCCTCACGGGCGAGCCGCATCCTTTGGCCTGAGCCAGCCCGGCCACCATCTCGGACGGGCGGCCGGGCATCCCAGCGGTCGCAGAGGTCCCTGGTCGGCGTCGACGTCACACTGACGGGCACCGACCAGGGCCACCGCACCATTGCGCATGGGATCATGCATCGGCGTGCGGATCTCGGGTTTGGCGCCCCGCCATGCCGACACTGGCCGTTGGCACCGCGAGCGGGTGTGGTTCGCCGGTAAGGGCGGCCAACGCGGCCGCGACCTCGTAGACATCTGCCCGAACGTAAGTCGAGGTCGTACCGGCGTCGTTCTTCCCCTCGTGGCCGGCGTACGCCCGCGCGACCGCGTAGCCGAAGTGCCGTTCCACCCACGTCAGTGTCGTGTGCCGCAGCCAATGGGTGCTGACCTGTTGTACAGCGACCCAGGACAGCTGCTTGCCGATGCGCCGCCACAGGTAGTCGTAGCGGCGAGCCGTGATCGGTTGGCCGTTGCGGTACCGCAACAACTGATCCCGTGGATCGCCAGTTCCGCGCTCTTCGCCGTGCCTCAGGAGCTGCCGCATCAAGGCCGGCGACACCGGCTGCCAGCGCACGGTCTCGCCCTTCTCGCGCAGCCGCACCAGGCATTGCGCCGAGTCAAGGTCGCAGGGACGAAGCGCCAGGGCGCCGCCACGGCGGCATGCCGTCTCCATGTGGAGTCTCAGCAACAACGAGTCGAGGTCGGGGTCGTTGCCGGTCGTCTGGGCCACGGCGATGATCTCCGCTATCCGGGCCTCGGGAATCGCCCTGCGGGTGCTGGCGAGCCGGCGTGGCTTGCCGACGCGCGTTGCAGGGTTGTCGCCTTCGGCGATCAGGCCGTCCGCCGCCGCGTACTTGTAGAGGCACCGCAGGGACGAGATCAGGTGTTCCGCTGCCGTTCTGCCGCCACGCGAGTTCCTCCTCGCCACTGCTGTTCTCTTCGTTTGCTCGGCGAGTTGCTTGATTTCCAGAGGTGTGGGTTCGTCGATGCGTCGGTCACCCCAGACGTGCCGTACCCGTTTCCAATAGGTGTCGTAGACGCGCCGTGTTCCGGCGGTCACGACGCCAGAGACTCGGTCGATGTATTCGGCGAAGGTGGGCATAGACCTGGTTGGCGGGGGAGTAGACGGTTCGGCGAGAAGCTGCTCAGGCGTGATGCCCATCCGCGCGAGCAGGAACCGCGCCGCTTCCAGTTCAGCACCGCTGACGACGACGTTGTCGCGTGCGGTCATCGCGATGTCCTGTGGAAAGCAGCGTGATGGGCCAGCAGCATGGCGTCCACGACGATCATCGGGTAGGCAACCAGGAAATTCCGGGCTGGGCATGCCGCCAGGAGCAGGCGGTCGCCTGCTTCCAGGCGGAACACCCGTCGCACAGCGGCGGGCAGGCGAAGGTGCCCTTGGCGGGTAACGCTGTGTCGTCCGTCGCGGTGTGGGATGACGAGAACGGCGCCCTGGGTGATGGAAACGGCAAGGGAAAGCCCAGGTCGCCAATGCAATCTGTGCAGCGGCGAGCGGTCAGCGAGGCGGCCCCACACGTCAATCGCCGTCACCGTGTAGTAGATCGAACCGCGGTTCGGTGGCGTTGCCAGACGGGGAACCGGCAGGCCCAAGCGCGGCTTTTGCTCGGACCCAGCCTCGGGGCGCAGCGCTGACCAAAGTTGATCTACGAATGAGGCATCTTGTCGCAGCCCGGTCGAGGAGCCTCGGTCAGCCGCTGCCCGACCCGGGCTGGAGCTGTCGTGCGGCGCGGCGTAGCCGACTCGCGATGCGTCGTCTGGGGTAGCGCGCGAGTCGCGATGACCCAAGACTGGGTCACCGGACTCGCGGGGGACAATGTCAGGGCCGGTCATCACGATTCGCGTCCCTCTCGAAGACCAACAGGTCGATGTGCAGGGCGGAGCCCACCGGGGCGCCTCTCGTGGTAGCCAGGCTGGCTTCGGCTTGGCTCGCGTAGTACAGAAACTCGTCGCCGTGGCCGGGCGCGCTGACCGCCACGATCTGGAGCACGTGAGCCAGCCCCGCTTTCTCCGCTGCGGCGCGCAGCGTGTGCTCCTGGTTGGCGAAGGTGAAGCCAGGTTCGTCCGGGTAGGCGGGACGGACGGCTGCAATGATGCTCGCGCCCTGGCTCATCATCAGCCGACAACCGGTGAACATGTCAGCCGTAAGCTCGGCGGAGCTCGTCGGGTTCTGCCGCGGCCACCGTAGCGTGATCAGGCCGATCGGCCGGTCGAGCTCGCGGAGCTCCGTCACATCAGCGGCATCGGTGATTGGGAGGTAACGCCGACCGGTTGTCGTCGCCGCCTGATGCAGGTGTAGGTCGTGATCAAAATCGACGACTGCCTCGCCGCGGGATGTGTAGACGAGGACGAGTCGCCGGGCGAGTCGAGACGCAAAGCCAGCAGCCGGGTCAGTCGTCGGTTGGTCGTCGCCGTGGTCGTCGAGTCGCCAGACGGTGATGGGTACGGCGGCGGCGACTCGAGGTGAGTCGTCGCGGGTCGCGGCGCGCTCGCCGGTGGGGGTGGGCCGGTGGTCTGGTGCCTGGGGGCTGGGATTCGAGTATGCAGTCATGGGGCGGTTGGCTCCCGCGCCCGACTGGCCGTGTTCGCATCTACCAAATGCCCAACAACAGCCGCGTCCGCTCGGTGTTGGCGGAGCCTGTGCCCAACACAGCCCAACACCTGCCGCGCGTTGATAGGAGCCATGCCCAACACCGGGACTCCGCTCCGGCGTTGGCCGCGGCGGTTGCCCAGACCTTCCGACGGTCGGCGCGGCTGTTGGTGCCCGCGCCCAACGGGTGATCACCGTCGCGCCCAACAGCTATGGTGGCCGGTCTGTTGGGTGGACAACAGCACCGTCAACGCGCATGAACGGCGAAGGGGACCGGAACGCCCTGCGCTACGCGACGATCAGCGTGCGGGGCCAGCCGGCGGAAGCGTGGCGGACGCGCGCGGCCGGGGCGGCAAACACGGGCGGCGTGCCGCCGGACTTGTACGCCGCCCGGCGGGCGTGTCCCCGCTTCCTGGCCTTGCGGCGATCCTGCCGTCCAACAGCGCCCAACAGCCCGCTCACCTGCGCTGTTGGCGATCCGGCTCGGCAGTGAACCGCGACAGTGGACTGCCGATGGGTGTTGGGCGCGTAGCGGCCTGACCTGGCCCAACAGTCACCTCGGGCTGATCTTGTTAGTGGGTGCTGTTGGGTTGACGTGCGCGGATGGGGGTCTCGTACCGCAGCCGAGCGGTACCCGGCCCCATCGCGAGGCTGACATGTCTGCTTCGGACTGGCCGTCGTCGCCGCTGGACGCAGCGCAACGCGCCTTCACCCTTCTGGTTCAGCCACCCACCCACGTCGGGTTCGACGGCCGTGGCTTTGACGGCTTGCCCGACGAGATCCTGCCCCTGAACGACCTGCGCGACCTGCTGCTGTTGTCGGCGACGAGCGTCGAGGTCCGCGACGCGGTGTGGCGGGAGCTGGTCGTACGGGCCCGCCGGGACGGCCCCGCGTGGGTGGTCGCCGCGGTCGGAGTGGCCATGCCCGGGCTGCGTCGCGTCGCCGGGATGCTGGCCGCCGGGTGGCGCGGCGACACCGATGACCTGGACTCGGAGCTGATCACGGGGTTCGTCGCCCGGCTGAAGACCATTGACCTGGACGAACCGCGCATCTGCGGCCGACTCATCGATGCCGGTCTGCGCGCCGCGCGGAAGGCTCGCGACACGGACTCCGACGCCCAGCTCATCCACGCCGAGGCCACCGGTCCGATCGCCCCGATCCACCCGTGGGACCACCCTGACCTGGTGCTCGCCCGTGCGGTCGCGGCTGGCGTCATCGACGCCGAGGAGGCGAACCTGATAGCCGCTACCCGGCTGGAGGGCGCCACCGTCGCCCAGGTCGCCGACAAGTTGGGCATCGCAACCAGCACGGCTAGCGCGTGGCGGCTTCGCGCCGAGCGGCGCCTCGCCGAGGCCATCGCGGTCGGGGACCTCGCGTTCGTGCCGCTGCGTCCCCGCCGACGCCGCCGCGGCGGTGCGACCCAACAACGGGTCGCCGCGACCCAACAGAGAATGGCATCCGCCCAACAGCGAGTCGGCCCCGCGGGCGTGGCCCAACAGCGCGTCGCTGTTGGGTCACTGTTGGGTCGCACCGCGGCGGCGGACGTCGTGTTGGCCACCCAACAGCAGGCCTTCGTGGGCAAGACATCGGACCGAGAAGCGGCCGGTGTCGGCGCCCCGGGGATCGGGGCGCGGCCGGCCTGAGTGGCCGTGTTCGCACCCGATCACTTCATGGCTGGAAGGAGCGACGCTCCCACGGCCGGCCCCGGTCCCCGGTGGCGCACCTCAAATCCGATTCGAGCCCCGTACGCGGGGCGGGAGGTGCCCATCATGTTCCGCCGCATCATCTACCGCACCACTGCCGTCGCCGTCGCGGTCCTGGCGACCGTGGCCAGCTCGGCTCCGGCGTACGCGGCCGAGCCGCAGATCCTGGCCGCTTACCCGCTGCCTGTGATCATCGGCAATATCACGACCTGGATCGTCGGGCTGCTGGTCGGCGTCGCCACCCTGTTCTTGACCATCGGTGGCCTGCGCCGGCTGGCCGCCGGCGGCGATCCGACCGAGATCGAGAAGTCGAACTCCGCGTTCAAAAACGCCCTCATCGGCTACGCCCTGGCGGTCCTCGCGCCGATCCTGCTCGCGGTCGTGCAGGGCTGGATCGGGGGCTGAGATGGGTGACTGGCTCGCCGATCAGATCATCGGCCCCATCTTCACCTGGTTCGCCGAGATGGTGATCGGCGCGCTGAACGCCTTGTGGGACTTGTTGTCGGTCACCGCGTTCGTCAGCCCGGACGTGACCGGGCTGCCGCAGGTCACCGCGTTCGCTAGCACATCGCTGGGCATCGTGAATGTCTGCTACGTGCTGGCGTTCCTGTGGACGGCCATCCTGGTGATGGGCCGCGACACCATCCAGTCCCAGGTCGGGCCAGGCGAGCTGATCCCTCGCCTGGTCATCGGCCTGATCGCCGCCAACTTCGCCATCCCGTTGTGCTCCACCGTCATCGGGCTGGCCAACGCGTTCACGGCCGCGTTGACCAGCCAGGACATCACCGCGCCCGGCTCGATGCAGCAGCTTCGCGCCACCACGGTCAGCGCGTTGAACGGCCAGACCGGCGCCACGGCGGTCAGCTTTCTGCTGCTGCTCATCGGCCTGCTGATCGCGGTGCTCACCGGCGCCCTCCTCGTGCAGTGGATCATCCGGCTCGGGGTGCTCGTCGTCGCCGTCGGTATCTCACCCATCGCCTTGGCCCTGCACGGCACACTGCAGACCGAGGGTGCCGCCAAACTGTGGTGGCGCACCATGCTCGGGACGCTCGGCACGGTGGTCATTCAGGCGGTCGCCCTGCACACCACGCTGAGGGTCTTCCTCAACCCGGACAGCAACCTGCGCGTGCTGGGTCTGCCGATACCAGGCGGCGAACCCGCGGCGGTCATGAACCTGCTCATCGTCGTCTGCCTGCTGTGGGGCGTCGTCAAGATCCCCGGGCTGATGCGCCGCTACGTCACCCAGTCCAAGCCGAACGCGCTCGGGATGATCCTGCGGGTCGTGCTGATCCAGCAGATCACCCAAGGACTGCGCCGCGGGCTGGGCGTCGGTCGTGGCGGTCGCACGATCCCCGCTCGCGCACGGCCGGGTACGCCACGGCCAACCGGTTGGCCGGTCAGACCGTAAGGAGCATTGATGCGCCACGAACCTGATTCCAGACCGACAGCACGAATCCCAGCCGACGTCGACACCCCCGACAAGATCGTCTACGGGTTGACCGCCCGGCAGCTGGCCATCCTCGCCGTGGCCGGCGTGATCGGCTACGGCATCTTCCGGGCGGTCGGCACGCTGCTGCCGCAGCCGGTGCTCATCGCGATCCTCACCCCCCTCGCAGGGGCGGCGATCGTGCTGGCGCTCGGCCGCCGCGACGGCCTGTCCATGGACGCCTGGCTGCTGTCGGCGGTGCGGCACACCCGCAGCCCCAAGCGGATGGCCCCGGCCGCTGCCGGCCGGCCCACAGCGGCACCGGCCTGGGCGCCGGCCACCGAGACGCCCAATGCGACAGTGCCAGTGCTGCGGCTGCCAGCCAAGGCGATCAGCGACACCGGCGTCGTCGACATCGGCTCCCACGCAGTGGCCCTCGTCGCCTGCACCACCGTGAACATCGGGCTGCGCACCGGCGACGAGCAGGCCGCCCTGATCGGCAGCTACGGACGGTGGCTCAACTCCCTGTCCGGGCCGGTGCAGATCGTGATCTCCGCCCAGCGGGTCGACCTGTCCAGCCACGCCCAACGCATCGCCGACAACGCCGAGACCATCGCCAACCCAGCCTTGGCCGACGCCGCCCGCGACTACGCCGACTTCCTCGACGACCTCGCGGCACGGCGGGACCCGCTGTGGCGCACCGTCACCGTCGCGGTCACCGCCACCGGGGACAAGGGCCGCGCCACCGAAGTTCTGCGCCGGGCCGAGCACGCCGCGTCCGCGTTGTCCGCGCTCGGGGCGCAGACCGCCGTCCTCGACGGTGGCCGGGCCGCCGCGATGTTGACCTGCGCCACCGACCCGTACACCCCGGCCGACGTCACCTGGGCCCGTGCCCTGCCCGACGCGGCCATCACGAGGCCAGGAGACTGACATGCCCATACTGCGACGGCACAAGACCGCCAGCCCCGACGCGACCCCGGCCGATTCGGCCGGGCTCGCCGCCGTTCTGGGCCCGGCCGCGATCGAGAACACCCCCCGCTACCTGCGTGTCGGCAACGGGTACGCGGCGACGCTGATCGTGACCGGCTACCCGGCCGAGGTTGGCCCGGCCTGGTTGGACCCGCTGCTGGCCTGGCCGGGCCGGCTCGACGTCGTCGTCTACATCGACCCGCTGCCGCCGCAGATCGCCGCCGCCCGGCTGCGCAAGCAGCGGGCACGGTTGGAGTCCAACCGGCGCACCGACGCGGAGAAGGGCCGCCTCGTCGACCCGATCACCGAGGCCGCCGCCGACGACGGCGCCGAGTTGGCCGACCGGATCGCCCGCGGCCAGTCGAAGCTGTTCCGGGTCGGCCTGTACCTGTGCGTGCACGCGACCACCCTCGACGAGCTGGACGAGGCGGTCGCGCATGTGCGGGCCACCGCCGCGTCCGTCCTGCTGGACACCCAGCCGGCGACGTGGCGGCAGATGCAGGGCTGGACGGCCACACTGCCCCTCGCGTGCGATGGGCTCGGCATGCGACGGGTGATGGACACCGACGCGATCGCGTCGGCGTTCCCGCTCGCCTCGTCCGACCTGCCGGCGCCGCTGCCCGGTGAGCCCGGCGCCACCGGCGGCATGCTCTACGGCCTCAACCCCGACAGCAACGGCATCGTGTGGTGGGACCGATGGGCACAACACAACGCCAACAGCGTCGTCCTCGCCCGCTCCGGCGCCGGGAAAAGCTACTTCGTCAAGCTTGAAGTGCTCCGCTCCCTCGCCGACGGCGTGCACGTCGCGGTGATCGACCCCGACAACGAGTACATCCGCCTCGCCGACGCCGTCGGCGGCGTCACCATCGCGCTCGGCGCCGGCGGGGTACGACTCAACCCGCTCGACATCCCACCCGGAGACCGCCGACCGCAGGCCCGCACCTACCGGGCCCTGTTCCTCCACACCTTGATTTCGGTGCTGTTAGGGCAGCCGCCGCCGTCGGAGCGGGCCGCCCTCGATAAGGCGATCAACGACGCCTACGACCAAGCCGGAATATCCAACGACCCCGACACCTGGCGCCGACAGGCACCCCTGCTGCGCGACGTCGCCGCCGCGCTCACCGCCCAGCACACGCAAGCCGCCGACACCCTTGCCGCGCGGCTGACACCGTGGACCGCCGGGTCATTCAAGGACCTCTTCGACGGGCCCACCACAACCGTCCCCACGGGGCAGCTGGTGTGCTGGTCCACGCGGCAGCTCGCCGACGAGCTCCGCGCCCCCGGCATGCTCCTCGCGCTCGACGCGATCTGGCGCGAGGTGGACACCCCGGCCATCCGGTCGGCGCACACACCGAAGCGGCTGGTCGTCGTCGACGAAGCCTGGACCCTGCTACGCGACGGCGAGGGCGTTAAGTTCCTCTCCCGCCTCGCGAAGTCCGCCCGCAAGCGGCGCGCTGGGCTGGCGGTCATTACCCAGGACGTCGGGGACCTCCTCGGCTCCGACCTCGGACAGGTCGTCATCGCCAACGCCGCTACACAGATCCTGCTACGGCAGGCACCGCAGGCGATCGACATCGTCGCCGACGTGTTCGGCCTGACCGCCGGCGAGGCACGGGTGCTGCTCGGCGCACGCCGCGGCGAGGGCCTACTCATGTCGGGCACCCACCGGGTCGGTTTCCAGGCCGTGGCCTCCAAGAAAGAACACCGGCTGTGCATCGGAGACCTGGAGCTGCCTGCCGACGAGTGAACCCACCACTACACCGACCCGGCCTTGAACCGGCCGTGACTTAAGCACGCCACCCGAGGGCCGTGGGCCGCCAGCAATGGCGGCGCATGGCCCTTTTCGTCTTTCTGAAGGGCAAAACCGTGATCAGCAGTGTTTTCGCGCTCATCCCCGCGCTCGTTCCCACGTCCACACCACCACCGCCACCACCGCCGACAACGTCGGCACCGCCGCTGCCCGGCCTTTCGCAATGGCTGCTCGACACCATCACCGCCGCTAGCAGGTGGTGCCTGGACCGTCCCTGGCTCGCGGTCGTCGCCGTCCTGCTCATCGCCGCCGGCTACACGGCAGGCGCCGTCGTGGCCGCCCGCCGACACCGCCGGATGGCCCGGCACGCGCAGCTGATCACCGTGTCGCCGCCGCCGGAGGTCGACGCCGCCGGTGCCGCCACGTTCTGGGCCACCCTCGCAGAGATCCTGCACGCCGCGTGGCGGCGCCGCCTGCGGGACGGCCGCTCGCACATCGCCGTCGAGTACCGGTGGGGCGGCCGGGAACTGACCATCGCGGTCTGGGTGCCGCGCACGGTCCGCACCGGTCCGATCCAAGCCGCGATCCGCGGCGCCTGGCCCGGCGCGGCCTGCACCGTCACCGACGCCGACCCGCCGCTCCCGCTGGACGCGCTCGACGTCGGCGGCGCGCTCGTCCCCACCCTGCCGGCCTGGTACCCGCTGCAGACCGACCACGACAACGACCCGATGCGCACCCTGATCGCCGCGGCGTCCGGGCTGCACGCCGCCGAGTCGGCCTGCGTGCAGGTCCTGGCCCGCCCCGCCACCAACCGGCAGATCCGACGGTTGCGCCGCGGCGTGCAAAGCCTGCGCACGGGCCGGCCGCCGCGTGACCTGCTCGACCCCGCCACCTGGCTGCGGGTCGCTCTCGACCTCGGCCTGGAGTTGTTCAGCAGGGGGCAGCGTACGCATCCGGCCGCCCGCCACACCCCGGTTCCCGGCGCCGACCCGCAGCGAGAACGCGACGGCCGCGCCGGCGTCGACAAACTCACCGGCACCCAATGGGAGGTCGCGCTGCGCTTCGGCGTCGCGCACACCAACCCCCGCCGCAGCGACCCCGACGACCTCAAGCCCCGGCTGGTCACCCACGCCCAAGGCATCGCCACCGCGTTCGGGTCCTGGACCGGCCGCAACCGCCTACGCCGGCTGACCATCAAGCATCCGGCCCGCGTCCTGGCCGCCCGGATGCTGCGTTGCGGATTCCTGCTGTCCACCACCGAACTCGCCACGATCGCGGCACTGCCGCAGGACATCGCCGTCCCGGGCCTGGACCGGGCACGTGCCAAGCCGATGCCCGCACCCGTCGCCGTCGCCTCCGGCGGACGCGGCACAAAGGTCCTCGGCAAGGCCGACGTCGGCGGCCATTCCGTCGCCCTCAATGTCGCCGACGCCCGCCAGCACCTGCACGTGCTCGGCTCCACCGGCTCCGGCAAGTCGACGCTGCTGCTGAACATGATCCTCGACGACATCCACTCCCGGCGCGGCGTCATTGTCATCGACCCCAAAGGCGACCTGGTCCTCGACCTACTCGACCGGATCCCGACCAGCCACGCCAAACGACTCACGATCATCGACCCGGACCAGCCCGCCGGCACCACCCTCAACCCCCTGCAGGGCCACGACCACGACCTGGTCGTGGACAACATCGTTTCGATTTTCGGGCGGATCTTCGCCAAGCACTGGGGGCCGCGTATCGACGACACGCTCCGGGTCGCGTGTCTGACCCTGCTGCGCAAGGCCAACGCCACGCTGACGCTGATCCCGCCGCTGCTCAACGACAAGAAGTTCCGGTACGCGTTCACCCGGGATCTCGACGACCCCGAGGGCCTGCGCGGCTACTGGGAATGGTTCGAGTCCACCCCACCGCCGCTGCGGGCCCAGGTGATCGGCCCGGTGCTCTCCCGCCTGCGCGCTTTCCTGTTGCGCGACTTCGTCCGCCGCACCCTCGGCGCGCCGCAGTCGAGCTTCGACATGTGCCGCGTCCTCGACGGCGGCATCCTGCTCGCCCGCCTGCCGAAAGGGCAGATCGGCGAGGAGACCGCCCGACTCATGGGCAGCTTCGTTCTCGCCTCCGCCTGGCAGACCGCGACCGGACGGGCCCGGCTGCCCGAGCCGGACCGGCGGGACTCCTTCGCATATATCGACGAGGCACACAACTTTCTCAACCTGCCCGGCTCGGTGGGTGACATGCTCGCCGAGGCCCGCGGCTACCACTTCGGCCTCGTGTTGGCCCATCAAAATCTGTCGCAGATGCCGCGGGACACGCAGCTGGCCATCTCCGCCAACGCCCGCAACAAGGTGTTCTTCTCCTGCGCTCCCGAGGACGCCCACCAGTTGGCTCGGCACACGATGCCCGAGCTCGACGAGCACGACCTGTCGCACCTGGACGCCTATCGTGCGGCGTGCCGGCTGGTCGTCAACAGCCGCGAGACCGCGGCGTTCACCCTGCGCACCAACCCACCGCGGGCGCCGATCGGGGAGTCCACGGCGGTCCGGCAGGCCGCCGCGGCCGCATCCGGCCCGTCCGGAAACCAGTCGGCGATCGCCCATCTCGCCGGCGTGGCCGACCCGCCGGAAGGCGATGACCCTAATCCGGGCAACCCAACAGCCACCCAACAGGACGGCGTGTAATCCAACAGACACCCCAAGCAACGATGCTGGCGGCGGCCGGTCGAGGACCGCAACCCCGGGAAGGCCTTCCGCGCAAGGGCATGTGAACGCAATGTCCCTCAGCAGACAGGGGATGGCCTTGGGCGCCATGTCAGCGGCCTCCCTGCGATCATGTGGACATGCCGCATCTCGTCGCCACTCGACCGATGATTGATTGCGACGGCGGGGACACCGTGTGGGCGGCAGTCAGGCGGGTGGCCATAGCTCCCAGCTACCGTGCCGACCGCTGCGGACGACAGCATCCGGGAACTGCGCCTTCGCCTCGGCCAGCTTCGCCATGACTTCTTCGATCGCGCCAGCTTTGATGACCGCCAGCGGCTTGGGCCGGACGACGGGCTGGCGCGGCTTCGGCGGGTCCGGGGCGAAGATGGCCTTCAACGTCGGCGGCAGCATCGCTGCCCACTGCTCCCCGTCGAAGTCGGGCAGGGCGGACGAGGCTCCCCAGACATGTTCAATCTGGTAGGCGGTGCAGGCGAAGCAGCGGTCCCACCATCCAGGCATCAGCCTGGCGATCGTTTCCGCCTGAGAGCCTGGCTCCGGCTGTCCCCGGAACAGGCACAGCGACAACGCGTATGAATGCCAATGTGAGGGTGCCTGGCACTCCGAGCACATCGCGGCAGAGTTGACCGGACGCATCGCCAGCAGAGCGTTGAACCGCTTGCGCTGCTTGCTCTCGTGCAGCCCGCGCAGCATCGGGTGCCGCCAGACGCTCATGTGGGAGCTCAAGTTCATCTCGCGGCGCTGCTCAGGGAAGAAGCCGTAGCGGTCGACAACGGCCTCTGGGTCCCCGAGCTGCTCGCGCATCGTGACGGCGACCGCGCGTTGTTGCTCCATACGCTGCTCGGCCTTGTCCCGCTGCACTGTGGTGGCTGGCCGCTCCAACACGTGGCCGAAGAACGCGGCGTCGGCCTCGACGGCCAGCATCCGCAGCCGCATGCTCTCGCGCTCCTTGTCGTACCGCTCGGCGGCAAGCGCCTTCCGCTCACGACGCTGCTCCTCCATGCGGCGGTCGAAGTCCTCCATGCATGCCGTTGCCGCCGCGTCGGGATCGAATCCGGGAGGATCTTTCGCCCCGTTGTCCCACTCGGCGAGCACCGCCCACTGGCGCTCGTGCTCCTTGTCCCGGCGGCCGTCCTCCCACCAGTCCCACTCGCGCTCGATGTGGTCCTTGACGAGATCGGCCAGCTCCCGCAACAGGTCGCCGGCGCTGCTTCGCCCCCCAGGCTTCCGCGTCCACAACACCCCGTTGGGCGCCTGGACCGTGAAAGCGTCGGTCTTCGCTAGATTGACTGCCACGTTCCGCCTCCCAGATGGCTCCCGCCGCCATGGTGGCCGGGCGGCTTCCCGAACAAGCGCTATCAGCGCCAGGCGAAGGTTCGGCGGACACGGCGTCCGAGCAACACGAGCCTCGTCCGGCGTGTGAGGGCGGACGAGGCATGAAAGTTGAGGGTGGCGCCGGTTCCAGGACTTTTGTGGATCTTGATCTAGATTCTGACGGCAGCGGCGTACAGGAGGTGAGCAGATGACGGGCTTTCGGTACTCATCCCGTCATCATCCGGTCGGGACCGAGGCATGCACGACGTGGCCTACCCCGCAACGATCAACCGGCTGTCGTCGACGCCGTCCTCGTCGCCCAAGCCAAAGCATGCTCTGCCTGGCCTGCGGCAGATCCGATGTCGGGATGCGGCACTGATCATGGCATCAAGCGACGCAGAACTCGTTGCCCTCGGGGTCATTCATGACGACGTGCCCAAGGACGTCGCCGTACCACTCCTCGGAGACCACCGTCGCGCCGGCGGCAACCAGCTCGGGCACTTTCTGCCGGATCAGTGGGGCGCGCTCGGCCATGTCCCAGGGGCCTGGACCGGCCACGCGGATATCGATATGCATAGGGTTCTTGGCAGGCTTGCCCTCATTGAGACGCGGGAGCAAACGCGGCCCGAAACGCGGGGTCGACGTGCCGCCTGACCTGGCCAGACTCAGATCACCGTCTGGTTGTGGCGCCGTTGTGCCAGCCTTCGTCGGTCGGGGTGATTCCTCGGTGGTGGATGCATCCACCCCGTAAGGGATCATGCTCAGAACGGGTCCTCATGCTCGATGTCGTCGCGAGCCCAGCCGTAGCGAGTGATCGTCAGACGCTTGACCGCGTGAATGTCTAGGGGGCGCTGCCGCAGCGCGAGCTTCCACATCGTTCTGGCGCTCGCGGGGAGGGTTACCTCCAGTGCCTGTTCAAGGGCGCTCACCGAGAAGAACCTCGGCGGGACAGGGTCATCATCGGGCTCCGGCGCCAGGAAAAGGTCGCGGACGGCCTCGACATCGTCCGGCGAGCACGTCGACCTGTAGCGAAAGCGCGCGTTCTTCGCCACACTGTGGACCGCCAAGAGGATGTGCCAGTCCAGCCAGCCGCGGTCACGTAGGGCCGCGACCGTGTCAGCAAAGGCCGGCGACTGCCGCAGGGCCGCCAGGGTTGGCCGCATCCGCCGGGGGATGTCCTCGTATCTGAACCGCACCTCCTCGTAGCTGTGGGATGGGGCGTACCCGGGCCCCGGAGTGTCAGGGAAATCAAGGCCTGGGCCGGCGTCGGGGCAGGTAGCGATGTCGCTGGTAAACGGTTGCGGGTCGTCGAGCGACAGGTGGAGACGGTGGTTGCGGGTGGCGCCATGGAACGCGACGTCGTACGGCATGGCGAATGTGGTGATCGACGGCAGGCCCTGCTCGAAGACCTGGTCGAGCAAGACTTTCCACCGGTCGTCGGGCAGCGCCGAGACAGTGACGATGACGGTGGTCACGGCCGCGAGGGTTTGCTGCGCGACCGCGTTGAAGACCTCAGGGCCGCGATGGTCGATGACCGCCAGGGTGCAGCGGAAGCACGTCTCAGTCGGCGTTCCGTCGACTTGCTCGGTGGCGAGGTCGGAGTCGGGCGCGCCGGCGGTGACGAACACTCGGACTCTTGTCGGAAGGAGGGCCGGGTCCGCAGACGCAAGGTGGGCGAGCGTGATCTGCAAGGTTGCGGCGAACCGCTCGCCCACCGCGACATCGGGCTCCTGGTTGTCGAACTCGACTGTCCAGATCACGCCCAAGCACTGGAACCGTATCCGTCGGTGTGGACCGGCATCGGCGAAGGGCGGATCGCCCAACTGCTTGGCAGCATGCGCGACGTGCTGCTCGGCGTCCATGCGCTGCCACCACGGCGGCCCACTGCGAGACAGGTCCTCAACGAAGGAGTCGATGAGTCCGGAGACACCGGCATCGGCGATGGCCTCGTCGACCAGGTCCGTGTAGGGGGCACCGAGCTTGTTGGCGAGCGCCCTGGTGTTGGCGAGTTCGAACAGGGCGGCGGCCAGCCACGGGTGCCGTTCGAAGTCGAAAGCCTGCTCAGCCAGCAGACCGTGAGCGGTGAGGGCGGTGCGGGTCAGTTGGGTGGAGCTGACCCAGTTGGCCTGGTGGTAGTCGGCGGCGGCGGCCTTGAAGAGTCCCTGCGGGTGCAGGTCGGGGTTGTCGCGTTGTGTTAGTGCTGCGGCGACCAGGCCGTAGTACTTGGCCGCTGCGTAGAGGCGCAGCCGCTGGTACGCCTCAGCGGTCGCCAAAGTTGCCTCGACGAGTCGGGCCCCGGCCTCGCCATGAACCAGGCTGAGTCGGGCTCGGTGTAGGTGACGGAGTCCGTCCAGCCATCGGTCGGCCTTAAAAAGAGCGTTGGCTCGATCGAGTGCCTTGTCCGCTGCGGCGTCGCCGCCCATCGACACCGCCAACTGGCGGTCGAGGACGTCCACGAGGGCATCGAACTGCGGCTCGTCAACCAGTAACGGCGTATGGAGGGTGAGGAACCTACTGGCGTGCTCGGCGGGGTAGAGCGGGGCGTCCGGCAGGGTCTCGGCGAGCCGGGCGAATGCATCCATTGCGCCGGACCGGTCGACACTGGGTACGTCGAAAGGTGCCAGGCCATTCTCTGCGATGGCTTGCAACCGTTCGTTGAGGGTGAAATCGGTGGTGGCGTCCACGCTCTGGTACTGGTAGCCATCGGTCCCGACCTGGTCCAGGTCGGGCTGCATCTTCAGGGCGGCGAGCGACTCAAGAAGCGAGCAAGTCTCACCCGGGTACGGGTGGCCGGCGAGGAGTTCGTCAATATGGGCTGTCAGCGTTCGGTTCCACTTCATGATCCGGTCGGCAGTATGGCTCGTCTCGCCTCGCGCGCGGGCAGCGCAGGTAAGCAGGAGTATCACCACTGCGTCCGCGATGAGGTTCGGATCGGTTGAGGTCGCCGCGCTGTCGATCTCGGCGGCGGTCAGATGATCGACTGGGCGCATCGATCCCAAGCCGAGGTGATGGGCGATGATGGTTTGGTGCCGCGCGGCATGCCGTAGCAGCCCGGGGGCGTCCTCGTCCAAGAGAGGCGCGAGCCTCTCCAACCAGAACGGGATGTCCTCGCGGCCTTCCCGCGTCAGATAGGCATACCGCAGACAGCCCGTGAGATCGACATAGTGTCCCCAACTGAGGACCGGTTCGGTGGTCGTGCGCCACCGGGCCAGGTCCGCCTCGTACCAGCCCGGCCGGTTCGGCGGCGGAGGAAGCGCACGGCCCGGCAGGTGCAGATATTGCTCAGCGATCCAGAACGTGGCATGGTGTGCCAGCAGTTCTGCGATCCCGTTCCCGTCGAAGATCTCCAGGCGGACGCCGTGCTTATCGAGCACCTGGCGCTGCAGGTCGTGCCGGCGGGCGACCGGAATGTTGACCTCGCAGTACGCGAGGATGAACCTGACCGCCGTGCCGTCCGCCAGGGCACTTTCTACGTCCCCGCGAATCTTGGATCCGATGTTGTCCTGCTGCAGTGTGCAGGTGAAGCTGACTCCGTCGCCATCGCGCATCCCAAGCTCGCGTCCAAGCCGCTGCGTCTGCCCGGCCATCTCGGTGTGGTACGTCTCGAAGTCGCGCCCCTGATCACCGCCCGCGGCGACGGGCCCGGTGGCCGGGAGCAGGCTGCGGGTCACGGTAGCTCGGGCCAGCATGCGCGAAAGAGTCTCGAACTCGTGCTGCCCATTCCGGGCGGCCAACTGGTTCAGCGCAAAGCGGATCTCCGCCCTGGTCTGCTCGACCATGCCAGACACCGACACCCCTCTCCGTTGGCCGCTTCATGAGCCGCCAGCCTGGTGTTGATCCAACCTCCGCTGGTCCGGCGGACTCATCCGGTCGACCAGAACATTGTCAGTGGTAGGTCCGGATGTGAGCTTTCAGGCGCGCCGCCTCGGGACAGTCCGCCGCCTTGCCTCTGGGCGCCGAGTGATCTGAGTCGGTGGTCAGACCGGGCTGTGCGAGTGACGCCGCGCTGCCGCTCGCCATGGTGCGGTTGGATCGGCGAGGGTGTCGAGCATGAGGTGGCACCAGGTTTGAGCTGCACCTACAGCCAGGTGGGCGTGGCGAGGGAGCAGACCAACTCGTGGCGTGGCGGGTGCGTGCCCGGTGCCCCATCCCTCGTTGCGGAGTTCGCCCAAGCCGATGGCGATGCTGGTCAGGCCACCGAGGATGCGTTTGATCGCGTGACTGCTATCCGGGCCCGGTGCGACCGACTGCGGATGCACCTGCAACGCACGCTGTGCCTGGTCGATGAGCGCGGGTAGCTTCGCGGTCTTGTCGTCGAACGGCTCACCGAGTTCCAGCAGGACTGTCTTGGCCGTCGCCTCGACCAGTTCCTTCGCCGAGCCGATCGCCTGGGCGGGATCGTTCTGCAGGGCGCGGTCGATGCGCACGAATGAATCGAGGATGACGGCAGGGTCGCGGAGGGACTTCAGCGATGTCGGGATCTTCGCGGAGCTGATGGCGAATTCGATGCGTGGCCTGATTTGTCCCTTAGCGTCGAAGTTGAACCCGTGGCGCCGCAGCAGTTTGCGGGTGTCCTCGATCGGGCCTTCGTGGACGCCATCGAGCACCGTCTCATAGACCCGCAGCACCCGGCTGACATGGCCAGGGTCAGACCAGTCGACGTTGTCTTCGTACTCGTGCCACAAGGACCGCCGCTCGCCCGTCTCTTCGTTCGGGTCACCGGAGGGTACGAATCCCTGGTCTTCCCACATCCCTTTGATCAGCCGCAGCACGGACGTCTGGGAGGCGAGATCCCGGAAATGCCGGCGCACAGGGGCAGGGACGAGGCTGCGAGTGGTCACAGCGATCCAGGGTATCGAGCTGCCGCGCTGGCCGCGAACGGTTACCTGCGGTGCGCCTGTCGATGGACGGCGGTGGGTGGCTACTCGCCCTTGCGATTCGAATACGTCCGCAGACCATGCGCGGGAGCCTCATGCACGGACTGCCAGTGAAGCCACCTTTCGACGACGTGCCCCTTGCGCTGGTCGGACAATAGCTTGTTGCGAGCGACTGCGGCGTGCGGACTGCGCAGCTCCGTGGCCACGTATCCGGTGAAGGGACCTGTAGTAAGCGTCGGTGGTATTGCCAGAAGCTCAGGCCCGTCGGAGGTCATCGCCAAGGTCGTCAACTCCGCTCGCTCCTGCTTGGGCTCAAGGGAGTCGAACGTCATAAAACTCTCGTCGGGCCGGCGCATATAGTCTCGCTTCTTACGCAACCGATCGGGTCGGGTGTGGTACTCGAAGCTATCGAACTCCTTCGCGCGGCCATAGATCAGGACATACTGCGGCAAGAGCTGCCTGTCGTCGTATTGCCCGCGCAGGTAGGTCTTGCGGAATATCGATTGATTCTCCGGTTCCGAGAACCACACTTTCCAGTCAGTTAGCTGATCGAGAGCCTGGGTCAGCTCGCTGGTGGGACGTCCGTCCTTCGTGAACCAACGCTTCGAAGGCTTCTCGATCTCGATGCAAACCGGTGTGATCAATGAAGTCGATCGTGTAACCCACATGAAGTCTGGCCGACGGTCTCTTGCCAGCCCGTGCAACGGTGGCTCGCTAAAAACTCCCCCAAGCTCGGGACCGTGATGCCCGCCAGGGCCAATGTCACCCAATCCGCCAGGAAGGAGCACGGGGTGATCTTCGAGGAACCGATGAACGGCACCCTCCTCGGGGTCAGATGCCAAAAGTACTTTCCACTCCCGGCTAATACTCCAGCCGGGGATGTTGACCTTGGCTGAGCTGTGGCGTGATGCGGCGCGGGAACGAGGGCAGCCACCGTCGATCATGGACGGTTGTGTGGACTGACCATGACGCAGCGGTGGCTGCCGGATACAGGGTAGACGCCCAGCGATGGCGGATGTTGTTCGACGACCTGCTGTTCACTGTCGGCCAACGTTTCCGCAGGCCGGAGCCCCGGCGGCGGGTACGGGACTTTGTCCGAGGCCTGCTGGCGCCGCTACCGCGTAAGAACTGCTGGACGATCGCTGAGCACGCCGGCGACGCCGGTCCGGACGGGATGCAGGACCTACTGACCCGGGTGAAGTGGGACGACGTGGCGGTCCGCGCCGACGTGCGTGAGTTCATCTGCGAGCAGTTCGGCGACACCGAAGCGGTACTGGTCATCGACGAGACCGGTGATCTGAAGAAGGGCCGGCACACCGTCGGCGTTCAACGGCAGTACTCCGGCACCGCCGGGAAGATCGAGAACTGCCAGCTCGCCGTGCATCTGGTCTACGCCACCGAGGTGGTTCACGCGATGCTCGACGCGGCCCTCTACCTCCCGAAATCGTGGTGCGACGACCCGCAACGCCGGGCTGAGGCGGGTGTCCCGGAGCAGGTGCGGTTCGCGACCAAGCCACAGCTGGCGTCCCGGATGATCGAGACCGCGGTCACCGCCGGGCTGCCCTGCCGCTGGGTGGCCGGCGACGAAGCCTACGGCGGAGACCCGCGCCTGGCCGCCCAGCTTCGTCAGTTGCAACTGGGCTACGTCCTGGCGGTGGCCTGCTCACATCAGGTGACCACCAGCCTCGGTGTCTACCGCGTAGACGCGCTGGCCACGGGACTGCCCGCTTCTGCCTGGCAGCGCGTGTCCGCCGGTCGAGGCGCCAAGGGACACCGCTACTACGACTGGTCCTTCACCGCCCTACCCGCCCACCGCGACCAGCACGGAGGACACCACTGGCTCCTGATCCGCCGCAACCGGACAACCGGCGAGCTGGCCTTCTACCGCTGCTGGTCACCCGAACCCGTCCCGCTGCACACCCTCGTCACAGTGGCCGGGCGCCGCTGGAAAATTGAAGAGTCGTTCCAAGCCGCGAAGACCGGCCTCGGCCTCGACCAGCACCAGAACCGCCGCTGGACGTCCTGGCACCGCTGGACCACCCTGGCGATCCTCGCCCACGCCTTCCTCGCCGCTGCCACCGCTCACCGCGACCGGCCCGACCCGGCCGGGCTGATCCCGCTAACCGTCAACGAGCTACGCCACCTGTTCAACGTCCTGATCATCGAGCCCACCCGCCGCCACACCGATCCCTTGCTCTGGTCGGTCCGCCGACGCCGCCACCAAGCCCGCGCCATGAAAAGCCATTACGCCCGACAAGCCCTCATCGAGCCGTGATCACGATCCCCGGCTGGAGTACTAAGCCAGGTCTCATAGTCGATCCAGCTCATCGCCCGGGGACGGTCAGTGGCAAGGTCGGGTACTAGCGATTCCATTAATCCACCTTCAAGTTCAGCCCACCCAGCGAAGGCTTCGAAGACGAGCCCCTTTCAAAGTTTGACGCACGCCGCGTGGTACCCCTCATGCATTGAGGTTCTCAACAAGAAATGGTGTTTGACGGGTAACGATTGCTCATAAGGTGCATTGTGGACGGCGTTGGCATGGCGTGGGTCCTCCGGTAATGAGATTTCACGACAAAAGGTCACCACCAGAAAGGATCCCACGTGATCGCGTATCGTGCGACACTCGACGTCCCCCCTCGGGTCTCCGTTCTCCGTGTCGACGCTGACCTCGTTGTCCAAGGTGTCGTCGATGATCTGCCACTGCCTCGCGGTCAGCTCGACGGTGCACGAGCCGAGGCTATCGCTGTCCGACAACACGACCCGCATCTTGGCCCGGAACTGGGACCCCCTCAACCTCAACGTTGGATGACCTGCCACACGCGGTCGGCTGCAGATCCGGTCGTCCACCCACACGACACTGCGCCGCCGGAGCGAAAGGCAGGCCCGGACAAGTCCGCTCGGCCTCGGGCGACGGGGTGTGCCGCTCAGGGTTGAGTCGTCGGCGATGCGTCCAACGGCGAATCCTTGTGCTGCGGTGACCCGAACGGGATGGCGCCGTTGAGGGCGTCGCGGAAGTCGAAGCCGTCGGCGGCGAAGGCGCTGACGAGCCGCCGAGCCTCCGCGGCGGCACTGTCCTCGGTGGCTGCCGTACTGATGATGTCGCGGATGATCGTGTCGTGACGTGCGACGTTCCAGTACCGCTCGCGGCTGCCGGCGAGGTGCCTGACTACGCGCAGGCAGGCGTGCGGGTGCCGTGCGGCGAGGGTGCGTAGGCGACGCAGTACGTGCACGCCGAGGTCAAGGTCGGGAACGAGTCCCAGAGCGTCGTGGAGCTGCTCCAGTAGCCATGCCTCATCGAAGCCGCCGTTGACGAACCAGGCATCGAAGCCAGCCAGTTCCACCGGATCACCGCCGTGACGAACGGCGTCGATGCGGTACTGCCACAGCTGGACGAGTCGCTCGCGGTGCTGAGGATCGAGGGGTTCGTCGCGGCGGAAGCTTCGCCCTGCGGCGTCGACGATCGTGCCGGCTGCGGCGGTCGGTGCCCGCTCGTAAAAGCGGCGAAGGAGCCTGTCGGGGTCGTCCAGGCTAAGCTGCCCGAACCAGTACCGGTTGCCCAGGTGCATGGCGAGCTGCTGGGCCCGGTGCGATTCCCACTCGTCGGTCGTGCCCGCGTCAAGCAGATCTACTGCGCGGTGATAGTGCGGTTGCAGCAGTGTCCATGCATCATCGGTAAGCACGGGGTTGCTGAGGTGTCCGTGCCAGGCTGCCCGCCACACCGTGCGGTGCTCGGCGTCGGTGGGCAGGAATCTGTCAAGGTTGGTGGCTGTCCAGTCGGGGTTCAGGCGCAGCAGCGCCTGCAGCTGCTGGCCGAACATGGCACGGACCGCCAGGGCCGGATCCGTGGCAGGGCTGATGTGCGCGTCGAGAACCTCCATCACCTCGGGGACATCACTGCTGCCGGAGCGCCGCTGGGCACGGAGCCCGTAGAGGATCGCCGCGCGTAGCGCCTCTGGCCGGACCGCGTCCAGCGACGCCAGGTCGGCTTGTCCGTCGTCCTGGCCGTCGGCCGCGCACGGGTCGGGATCGGTGCACGCGGCTGTGATGATCGACCACAAGGCCGGTTCGACGTCGGCCGGGATACGGTCTGGGTCGGCGTCCGGGTAGACCGTGCACAACCGCATCGCAGCGTACCGGGCGGTGCGCCACGGCCGCTCCTGCCGTCGTGTCGCACCGGCGGCGAGTTCGGCGGCGGCCTGCTCGTCAACCCAGGCCAGGAACGTCCCGAGCGCGGTCCAGTCGAGACGCACGTCGGCCGAGGCCGCCTGCCAGAACCCGTCCAGGATCGGCGTGACGAACTCGTGCGGGAGACCGATGAACGCGGCGGCCTCCGCCGACCAGCATGCCGCTTCGGTCTTCGCCGCCACGGCGAGCGCCGGTCGGATCGAGGTACGGCCCAGCTGCCGCCAGTCCTGCGGCGGTTGCCAGCCGCGCAGCAGTTGCGCCGCCGCATCGGCCGTCAACGCCTGCAGTTCGGGAGCCTCAACGTCCTCCCCGGACCAGACTGCGAACGCCGCCGGCGGTGGCACCGACAGGTCCGGGGCAGGGCCGTACTCGGCGACGAGGGCCTCGTACCGGGCGCGGCGGGCGTCGTCAAGCCGCGAGGCGAGCGCGGCGTATCGGTTACGACGCCACCGGTCGACGCGGCTGCGCAGCAGATCCTCACCCGAGCCGGCCCCGTCGGCAGGTCGGGCCAAGCGCTGTTGCCATGCCGTCGTGTCCGGGTCGTGGTCGAACAACTCGAGCAGGCCGTCCACATCCGACGGCGGCAGCCACTGGTGCCCGGCGGCGGCCAGCAGCAGGTACTCCCGGTCGACGGCGTCGTCGCCCCGTGCGGCGAGGGTGCGTAGTTGGGCCCCGACGAGCTCGGGCGCGTCCTGGCCACGGGAGCGCAGAAGGTGCAGCCGAACTCGGGGCAGGATGTCCGGGGTGTCACCGGTAAGGGCTGCGACGGTGTCCCGCACTGGGTGGACACCGGCGTCATGCAGTGCGATACCGACCTCGATCAGCACATCGGCGAGCGCGTTGCGCACATCGGTGTCACGGCGCCGGTCGGTGTCGGGCTCGATCGCCGGGCGCCACAGCTGGGAACGATTGGAGCGGTCGGCTGATGCGGCGGTGACGAGCCGATCGATGAGCAAATCCACGATCGGACCGCCAACAACCCGAGCGACAGCGGGCACCGACTCCCGCACCACCCGCACGTAGTCGAAGCCGCGAACACCGGCCGCGTCCCGGCCAGGGATCTCGGACAGCACGGCGCGGAGCAGGTCGATCGCGGCGGCCCGGTGCCCGCCGTTGGCCAGGTGCACCGCGAGGTCACCGACCTGGTCGGCGGCGATGACACCGTACGGACCTGGAAGGGCCGCCACCAGCACCGGCGCGATCCGTACCGCATGGTGTGGTGGTAGTGCCAGGGCGAGCCGGGTCAGGTCCCACAGCACACGGCTGTTCTGGGTCGGTTCCATTCCCAGCACCGCCTCGACCGCGGCGTCAGGCACTTCGGCTGCCACTCGGACCAGGTACTCCGACTCCGGCCATGCCGGCACGTCCAGCGAGCCGTCGATCGGGTCGTGGCGTGGCACGGGCGGGTTCTGGAAGAAGCCCTTCTTCGTCAGCGGCCCGATCCACGCGGCCGATGCCCTACTGAAGAACCGCTGACGGGTGACCGGGTTGGCGGGAAACCGCTGCCGAAGTTCGCTGGCCCGTTTGGCGCTCGGCCCAGCGGCGAGGAGCAGGTCGAGCCGGTCGAAGACGTCGGCATAGCGGTACTCGAACCGATCCAACGCAAGATCGAAGAGATCCTCCATCCGGGTGAAGAACGCCAGGAACTCGCTGTCGACCGGTCGTGGCCGTTCGAGGGCGTGACGGTGCGCGCGGCCGGCGAGGTTCGACGACGACGCCCGTACGGTCTGCTCGCGCCAGAACACGGCGGTCGGGTGGTCGTCGGCCAGGTCGAGTGCCTGGCACGCGGCCCTGACACTGTGAAGATGCCCGCCCGCCTCATGTCCGCAGGCGTCGCACGCGCTCTTCGCCACCTTGCCGGCCTGCTGCGGTGCCGCGTGTGCCTCAAGGACGTACCGCAAGGCGCTGTCGGTTTCGCGCAAGGCATGGCTGATCAGGTGTGTGGCGCTCGGGTGCGGCGGCGTCTCGGTCAGCATCCGGCATGCGTCGTGGAAGAAATCCGCGGCGCCGTGGCTCACCAGGCGGGCGAGCTGCGCGGCGATCCTCGCCTGCCTCGGCGACAAGGCAGCCGCGTCGCTGCTGTCCTGGGATCCGAACCCCATCAGCCTGACTCCTCCGGGATGTCGTGCGTTACGCGCCCGTGCGCGGGGCGCTTCCAACCCTGGTCGTTGGCAGCCTCCGGCACAGTGGGCGAGCAGGAGTGCTACGCCGTGGTCGGCCGGGTCGTGCCGCTGCCTTGTGCGGCGCTCTCAATGCCTGCTGGCAGCCTACGGTTCGGCGGTCGGGGCAGCGTGCGAAGCATCTGCCGTACCGCGTCCTTGGCGGTGTGCATCTGCGGTGGATGCCGCCAGGCCGTACGGTTGGCGTTGACGAACGCGTCTACGGGCGCCGGCGGCGCCGCGTACAGGTAACGTTAGGCGTTCGCCAGCTCCAGGATGTCGCACAGCGCGGCCAGCACCGGCAGCGACCGCCGTTCCGGCGTGCCGGTGACCAGCCGGTGCACCCGGCGATGCCCTCGCGGTTCCTGCCGCACCGGTGCTCGGACGTATCCGTACTCGAAGCACCGCCTCGCTGCTGTTCCCTCTACAGACAGAGACCGAGGTTGCCGCACGGGGGAACGGCAACCTCGGTGGCCTGCAACGTACGACCGCGCTCGCCGCAGCGCCACAGCTGTTCGGCCCAGATAGCACTCTGGCCAGGCCCTGACCTGCCCGTTCGTCGTTGCGCGTCGCGATCACCCCCAGAGAACGGGGGAAGCCGGTGAGGGAGACCGCGAGCGTACGCCTGCCACCGGCGTGCCGCCAGATCGAAGCATCTCTTCGCGGATCAGTCCGGTCAGGGTCTGCCGACTCGGCCAGGAGCCGGTCGCCGCAACAGCCACCGACTCGGCCTGCACCCGGCGCCGTACTGCCGGGGCCAGGCCGCCCCCGTCCACCCAACAGCCCAGCTAGGAGGCCGTCATGTCCGCTCACACCGAATCCCGACACTTCCCCCAGGGGGAACTCTCTGCGGGGGACACGCCCCTGGTCGTGCTCCGCACTACCGACTCGCGTCGAACCTATCCGCGGACCCTCATCGACATCTCCCACCGCCTTCGGCCTCGCGACTACACCATCGCCTCGCTCCTCGACGAGCACACCACCCTGACCACCGAGCACCTCACCTCGATCCTGTTCTTCAACCCCACCACCTGCCGTCACCGCCTCCAGCTCCTGCGCCGCCTCGGCTTCATCGACCGGTTCATCCGCAACCGGCCCGGCGCACCCAACCCAGTCTGCTGGCTGCCCGGCCTGCTCTCCTCCCGGTACGTCGCCCTGGCCCGCGACGACAGTCCGCCAACCGCCAGGGCGCTGCGGGAACGCCAGGACCGGATCTACTCCAGCCCCACACTGGAACACCTCCTCGCCGTCAACGACGTCTTCGTCTCCCTGCTCGTGCGGGCCCGCCACCAGCCCGGTGCGGCGCTGACCCGCTGGTGGTCCGAACGCACGACCGCGGCGGCGTTCGGCAACCGCATCAAACCCGACGGCCACGGCGTCTGGACCGACGGCCACCAAGAGACCGGCTTCTTCCTCGAACTCGACCGCGGCACCGAGCCGATCGGACGCCTGGTCGACAAGCTCGCCTCCCACCGCAAGCTGCGCGCCGAGGGCGGCCCGCAGTACCCGATCCTGTTCGCCCTGCCCAGCCGGCTGCGGGAGCAGAATCTGCACCGCAAGCTCGCCGACCGGCCCGAACCGAGCCTCATCGTCGCCACCACCTCCCCGGAATTCGGGCCGGATCCGGCCGGCCCGGTGTGGCGGCTGGCCGGCAACGGACGCCACCGGCTCACCCTGGCCGACCTGCCCAGCAGCCACGGCCAGCCCGGCCCACTCGCCCCCGGGCCGGCGCAGCCCGCCGACCACCCGCTCCGGTCGGTCCTCGGCTCCGCCGCCTGACTCCCCGGCAACGGCCCAGCCAACCGGTGGCTGCTCTCGTCGCGTTCAACCGACTTCGGGCCCGTCCCGCGGCTCTGCGCGGCAGGAGACGGGCCCGAGTGCCCTGCCGTTCGGCGGGACACCGCCACGCGGCCGAACACCGCCGCAGACGGCTGCGAAGCCGCATGATTATCGAGCTTCGCGCCGGCAAGTTCCAGGGCGGCCCAACCCGCAGGAACCGGGCCAACCAGCCACCTGACCGCGACGCGCAGGCTGCGCGGTGCCGGCCGCGATGGCGGCGCGAGGAGATGCGCCGAGTGCCTCGCCGTGGGCTCGCGACGTCACGTCGGGTTACCCAACAGGCACTCGGCGGTCGGTGGCGTTGGCCAACAGCGCGTCGCGCCAGCCCAACAGGCCTTGACCGCCAGCGCCGTCAGGCAAGTGGCCGTACCCAACAGCCCAGATCAGCAGGGGTTTCCACCTGATCCGGGCGATCGATGGCCTGTTGGGTGATCGGGCTACGGTGAGGGCTCATTTACTGAAACCCCTTAAGCACCACCATCCGGGCCACGCCGCCCACGACCGCGGTCGCAACCGCCCACCCGCCATTCGGCCGGTCGGCCTGCCCCGCCCGTAGGCGCCTCGCCCACCCCACAGCACCTCCGCGCCCCGCCGCGGAATCTTCCGCGCGCCGCTGACCGCGTCGCGGTCAAGCCCTCACCTTCCTTCCCACCGGGAAGCCGACTTCGGCATGCCCATCCCCACCTCGCACACGCCTTGAGGAGGAACTCGTGCCCAACACGTCCCTGACCATCGTGTGCCTGCCCCGCGGCACCCCCACCGACCAGCTGGCCACCACCGCCGCAACCTGCCTCGCGGCCACGCCTCTGACCAGTCTCGGCAGCGCCGGGCACTTCATCGTCAACACCCGCTTCCGCCGTAGAAGCCTTCTGCAGCCTTGGAAGGACACCGCCGCCGGCGGACCCGTCCGCCTCCTCAACCTCGATGTCATGCGCGCCACCGCCCGGCGGACCTACTGGTACCGCTGGCACATCTGGAACCAGGTCGTCGACCGCACGAGGCCTGCCCAGCCCTACTGGACCTTTCTCGAACGGCACCGCGCCGACCCGGCCAAGTACCCGCTCGCCAAGGCCCAGCAGCACTACCTCGCCCAACCCCGCATCGCGAACATGCTCACCTACAACGCCCTGCCGAACAGGCTCACGGATCTGCCCACCAGCCACCTGGAGGCATTCCAGACCGGCGCGCACGGCTACGCCCACGTCGGCTGGCTCTGCGCCGTCCCGGGCAACAGCCTGCTCTGCCTCGACGGCACCTACCTGGCGACCGCCAGCGACCAGTACGCCACCCGCATGGCCTACCTGGCCGAAGCCAACCGGCGCATCACCGCGCTCCACAACCGGGACATGCTCGTCGCGCTCTGCACCCGCTAAACCCCACAGCACCCACCCGCACAGGCGAACCGGTCGATCCGGTTCGCCTGCCGGCGCTTGCAGCCTCAACCCATCCCTTCGGCCCATTCCCGGAAGGAGACCCCGTCGTGCACCTTGCCTCATTCGTGACGGCCATCCGCTGGATCGCGATCGCCGCCACAACGCTCGTCCAATCCGTCGTTGTCTCCCTACTGGTCACCAGCCGCGGCGATCTGGCCGGCGTCATCGCTGCGCTCGGCATCGCCCTGCAGGCGTTCCTGCTGGCCGGCTACCACCACCTCGCCGTACGCGCCACGTACCGCATCGCCGAGTTGGCGAAGGACCTCGCGGTCGCGGACACGGACCCCGTCACCGGGCTCTCGGTCCGCCGGGTCGCGGAACGGCACCTCTTCGACGCCGCCGGAACCGACGTGACCGTCGCCCTGATCGACGTCGACGGCATGCACGACATCAACACCGCTCACACCCACGACGGCGGTGACCTGTACCTCGCCGCGGTCGCCGAACGGCTTCTCCACGCCGCCGAACCCGGTGACCTGGTCGCCCGCCTCGGCGGCGACGAGTTCGTCGTCGTCACGCCGCGGGACCCGCAGGCCCTCGCCTGGTCCCTGGCCGCCGCGGTCGCGCCGCCGGTCACGATCGACGGCACCACGCGGCCGATGCGCGTCAGCATCGGCATCTGCCGCACCCCCGGCGGTGACCCGCATACCGCCCTCGGCCGGGCCGACCGGGCCATGTACACGGCGAAGCGCCGCGGCAGCGGAATCGAGCACTACGACCCCGTCCGCGACGGCGAGCCGCTCTCACACGGCGTGCGCCCGGCGGTCCGGCGACGCGCCCGGCGCGCCACTCGGCACACCGCCGACAACGCCTAAGAGGTCCTAACAAAATGATCTCCGGGTCTTTCGTCCCTTGTGGATGACGATCTAGAATCTCGGGCCGTGAGGCGTGGCGAGCAGCCGCCGTGGATCGTGCCGGACGGGCTATGGCAGCGCATCGAGCCGTTGCTGCCTAAACCTGAGCGCAACCCACGGCACCCGGGACGCAAGCGGATCCCGGACCGGCAGGTGCTGTGCGGGATCCTGTTCGTGCTGCACACCGGCATCCAGTGGGAGTTCCTGCCCCAACAGCTGGGGTTCGGGTCCGGGATGACCTGCTGGCGGCGCCTGGAGGAGTGGAACCGGGCCGGGGTGTGGCAGCGGCTGCACGAGCTGCTGCTGGCCGAACTCCAGGCAGCCGGCAAGCTCGACTGGTCCCGCGCCGTGATCGACTCCTCACACGTACGGGCTGCCAGACGTGGCCCAAAAGCGGCCCGAGCCCGGTCGACCGCGCCCGCCCGGGCTCGAAGCACCACGTCCTGACCGAGGGCGCCGGCATCCCCCTGGCCGTGTCGCTGACCGGCGGGAACCGCCACGACGTCACCCAACTGCTCCCGCTGATCGACAAGATCCCACCCGTACGAAGCCGCCGTGGCCGGCCCCGCCGACGCCCCGACCAGCTGTTCGCCGACCGCGCCTACGACTACGACATCTACCGCCGGGCGGTACGGGCCAAGGGCATCCGCCCCCGCATCGCCCGCCGGGGCCAACCCCACGGCTCTGGCCTCGGCGTCATCCGCTGGGTCGTCGAACGCACGATTGCCTGGTACCACGGCATGAAACGGCTACGCATCCGCTGGGAACGCCGCGACGACATCCACGAAGCCTTCCTCGCCCTGGCCACCTGCATCATCACGTACCGACACGTCACCCGGCTTTGTTAGGACCTCTAAGTCCACCACCGACCCGGCCAGCCGGCACCGGCGACGAAGGCATCGACACCTACGAAACCGGCGGTCTCAGCTCCGCAGGCCTCGACGGGCCCACTGAGGCGTACGACGCCTGGGACATCTTCCACGACACCGACCGGCTGCCCGCCACCTGGCCCAATCAGATCGGGGCCGCCGCCGGCCTGCTGCACCCCTGGGGCGACGGCCCGGCCATCACCACCGTCACCGTCCGCGCCTGAGCCTGACCCCGTTTCTCGACCAAGGGAGTAAGCGCTGATGAGCAGAGTTATCCGCGACATCGACCGCGGTGTCCGCACGATCGACGACATCGACCTGCACCTGACCGAACTCGTCTGGGACGACGGTGGTCGCAGCTTCGAGGTTCGCCGCACCGACACCGACACCGACCTCACCGAGGACGGCTGCCTCGACACGTGGCCCACCGACGACCACCTGGCCAACCTGCTGCGCGACCACGGCGGCACCTGGTCGTGCCCCGACTGCGACACCGCCATCGATACCCGTCAGACCGAACTCATCACCGACCACATCCGCGACTGCGACGCGGCCGACCGCTCCGGGGGCAGGCCCGCGTGACCGGTGAACCTGGAACCACCAGCGCACGACCGACGGCGGTGTGCCAGCGGTGCGGGACGCCCAACGACACGGTCCGCGGCGGCCACCCGTGGTGCGGCGCGTGTGGCATCTACCTGATCCACGATCCCGAGCACGGCGACTGGGTCAGCTTCGCCGAACGCGACCACCGCCGGCGTGCCGCCGACAACCAGCGGCGCATCGCCGCCAGCGCCGACCAGGTCCACCGAGCGATGTCGGCGGTTCACGGCCGGATGCCCGACGGCTGGCACGCTGTCGCCCGTCAGCACATCAGCGGCGCCCTCCATACCCTCGACGTCGAACCGGCCCCGGCCGGCGTCGACGCGATCGCCTACCTGATCCCACCCACCAGCGGATGCCGCGGATGGCAGGTGCGAGTCCACAACCGCACCCACCGGATCGACTTCCCGCTGTACCGCGACGGCGGCGCCCAAGCAGCCTCGTTCGACACCGCCTGCGACGCCCTCGACGCCGCCATCCCCGCGTTGCGCGTCGAGATCGCCAGCACCGCACATCGCTGACCGGCCACTGACCGGCCGTCCACCAATCCGTTCCTAGGCCGCCGCCCGGCCTGCACACGCGCGTCCCCTGCGCACCCCGGGCACGGCCACCGCCGTGCCCGGATTCCCAACCCATCCACAAAGGAGTCCGGCATGACCAAGCTGTTCGCTCCCCGCGCCACCGTCGTCCCGCCCACAGACCTGCACCTCGGGCAGGCCGTGCACGTCAACGCCCGCACGGCATGGGTACCGGCCACCGTCACATCGATCACGCACACCCGTATCGGCGTCGCCTACGGCGCCCAACTCCAGGCCAGCAGCCCCCTCGCAGACGCCGTCGCGCCCTGGGTGGTCCGGCCCGCCGAAGGGGTCCGTCTGCAAGCGGTGCACGAGCTGCGCACCGGCGATGACGTGGTCGCCTTTGACGCCACCACGCTCACGATCGCCGCAGTGTGGCAGGGCCGCGACCGGTGGTGGGTCATCGACTACACCAACGGCGAGCGCGCCAGCATGCCGCCGAACGCGATCCTGCGACTGACCGATCCCACGCCGACGGTCAGCGTCAACGGCATCCCCCTGTGACGCCACCCCACCGCGGGCCCGGCGTCATCGCCGAGCCGTACCCAGCGCCGAGCTCAACGACGCGGCCAGCCCGCGAACCCCCATCTGGCGCCGTTCGGCGCGAACCTCCCATCCCGCGTCCCCGGCGGCCCACCGGGCCGCCCTTCCCCCCGAAAGGCAACGCCATGACCAACACCACGCAGCAGTGTGCCGTGGCTTCCGGCCGCCCCAGCGCGCAACTCGCCCTCACCGCGCACCCGCACCGGCACCCGGAGCCGCTCGCCGCGCTCGCCGTGTCGCCCGGCCAGGCGGTCACCATCCTCCACACCGACCGCCGCGAGAATGCCGTCGTCCTGGCTCAGCCCGCCGAGACGGGCACGGTCCGTGTCCTGGTGGACGGACACGCCCGCAGCCTTCGCGCCGACATCGCCGCCGTACCGGTGACCGACCCCGCCACCGCGCTCGGGTTGGCGCAGCAGGCCGTCGCCTGGGCCTCGGCGGCCCAGCGCACCGCCGCCGACCGCGCCCGCGCTCTGGCCGAGGAGCTCGACGAGCAGCGGCGGCGCCACGTTCGCCAGCTCGCGGAGATCCGGTCCTACGCCATCGACCGGCACCGCGACGGCGACATCTGCCGGGACGGGCTCGACAAGTTCCTCGCCCACTTCGACCTCGACCAATACGATCCGCGCCACCGGGTCCGGTTCACCATCAGCGGCAGCTTCGACGTGACCCCGGAAGACGGCCGCGACGCGGGAGACACCGAGTACGACGTTCGCGAGTACCTGCGGATCGACACCGATCAGGTCGACGGTGTCGACGAGGACACCCTCACGTTCGACGTCACGGTCGACGACGTCGAGGCCCGCGGCGAATGAACGCCGGCGACCAGCAGCCCGGCGTATGTAGCAACCATGGGCCGGCCGCCGCCCCAGCCTCCTCGCCGGCCTGCTCGTCGCCCGCCTCGGCGGCGGCCGGCAGTTGCTGATCGGACCGATCGTCATCACCGGCCGTCGGGGCACCACCTGCATCAGCCTCATCACCGCCCAGGTCGACGCGGTGGTGGCTGCACTCACTCACTGCCGCTGATCCCCAACCGGCGGCTGCAAGCCGCCGGCCCAATCCCTTGCTCATTGAAGGAGGACCAACTGTGGTCGCACCCAGAAAGCTCCGGCTCACCAGCCGCGAAGACATCGTCGTCGCGGTGCCCTACCTTCTCGGCTTCCACCCACAGGACAGCCTGGTCTGCGTCGTCCTGGACAACCAGCGGATCCGGTTCGTCGCCCGGCTCGACCTCCCGCAGCCGTCCGAAGGCCACCAGCTGTCGGCGCCGGCCGCGCAGACCGCCGCGATGATCTCTCAGTACGGATCGGCGGCGATCCTCGTCGGCTACGGCCCGGCCGATCGCGTCGAACCCGCCGCCGAGGTGCTCACCACGGCACTGCTCGCTGCCCACGTCGACGTGCTCGAAGTCCTTCGAGTGGACGAGGGCCGCTACTGGTGCCTGTGCGGTGACACGAACTGCGCCGACGGAGTCGCGTACAACGCCGCGGCCAGCAACTTCCCGGCGGAAGCGGTCTATCTCGGCATCGCCCCGCTGCCCGACCGCGCCGCGCTGGAGCGCCTGATCTCGCCAGTGACTGGACCGGAGCGCGACCGGATACGCGCCGCGACCTACACCGCGCTGCGCCGGCTCACCGACATGATCGACAGCGGCGGTGTCTCGACCGCTGGCAGCCAGCAGCAGCCATCCCCGCCTGAGCACGTCGTGCGCAGCGGCATCGCGGCGGTGCAGCAGGCATACGAGTCCGCTGCTCGCGGGGAGACCTTGTCCGACGACGTCGTGGCGTGGCTGGCCGCCGTGCTCATGGTGCCGCAGGTCCGCGACCATGCCTGGACCACCTGTGACGGCAGCGACGAGCAGCGGCGGCTGTGGATCGACGTGACCCGACGGGCGACGCCGGGAACGAGCGCCGCCCCGGCCTGCCTGCTTGCCGTCACCGCCTACCTCGCCGGTGACGGCGCGCTGGCGAACATCGCCGTGGACCGGTCCCTGCGCGCCGACCCGAACTACCACCTCGCGCAGCTGCTCGGCCACGCCCTGCAGGCCGGCGTGCCGCCGGACCTGTGGCAGGCCGCCACTACCGGCAAGACCGCCGACTAACACACGCACGTCCGGTGCCCCGCGCGGGCGCCGCCGGCATCCCCGCGAACCCCACGAACGGGGTTCGCGCACCGCTTGAGGTGAGGGCAGCCGGTGGTACCCGGCTGCCCTCGACACCTCCCACCCCAGGGATTGGAGGTGTGGGCACCAGTGTCCACCCCCGCTCAGATCACCGCAGTCCTCCTGGCGATAGCGATCACCGCCGCCATCACCTACCACCTGACCCGGCGCCACACCGCCGCCTACCACCGCGCGGCGGTAACCGCCGCCGTGAACGAAGCCCGCCGCGACGACCTGACCGGCCTGGACAACCGCACCGGCTTCCACGCGGCCCTGGCCGACATCGTCGGACGGCGCCACCCAGTCTCCGTGATCCTGATCAACCTCGACGGAACCCGGGCGTTCGTGAGCCGCTTCGGCCACCGTGCGCTCGACCAACTGCTCGTCCTGACCGCCGGCCGTCTCCGACACGTCGCGTCCGCCGCCGGCGGGTCGGCGTTCCGGCTGCGGCGCGACGAGTTCGCCGTCATCCTCGACGACCGCGTCGATGCCGCTGACTACGCCGCACGCCTCGTCGCGGCCGTCGCCGAGCCGACCGAGATCCAACTCCTCGGCCCGTCGGTCACGGTCACCGTGACCGCCTGCGCCGGCGTCGCCTCCTTCTCGCCGTACGCCGACGGCGATCGGCGACTAGCGCTCATCCGCGCCGACCGCGCGATGCGCGTGGCGAAACGGGCCGGCCGCGGCCAGACGGCCGTATTCGACCCCGCGACCATGCGCGGTCCCGACGCAACGGCAGCCTCCGAAGCCGTTGACTTCGGGGAGGCGTGATGAAGAGCCGCAGGTTGATCAGCTGCCGGGTGGTGCGGCGGCCCGCGACCACCCCAGCCGGCGGGGACGCGCGAACACCTCCCACAGCTGTTCGAACAACCAGCTCAGCGTCTCGACGTACGGCGTAACGATCGCACGCGGGCTGCTGTAGAAGTCACGGTGCCGGTCCGCCGGGAGCCCGGTCTCCGTGACTACCACCCCCGCTCCGCCCCATGGACGGGCCCGGGCGTACTGGCCGGCAGCGACCCGTTGGTCGATGCCGCGCAGCCCAGCACGGATAGCGTCGAGATCGTTCACCAATTCTCTCCCACCCACTCGTAGACGTTAGCCACGCCGACGATGCCCTCGCGCTCGTACAGGCCGAGGCGCCGCTCATAGTTTCGGCCCTGGACGTCATCCAGGCGAGGCCAGATCGTCGGCAGCTCGGCGGAGGTGAACAACGCCGCCGGAACCCTCTGCCCGGACACGTCGGCCTCGAAGGCGGGAAAGCTGGACTGGTCGCGCAGCCACCCGGTCAGCGTGATCTCGGTCCAGTCGCCGGCGACGGTGACTTCGTCCTGGTTGGGCTGACCCGGCCGCAGCGTCCCGTAGGCGGCGAGCCTGTGTGAAGGCCGAACAAGCACAGCGTCGACGATTGCCTCGAGGACAGGAAGGACGACCTGCCCCACCGCCTGGTTCCGCTCGCGCCGCTGCACGTCAGGTCCAGACGGCGTCTTCTCTCCATGCTGGATGTTGTTCCGGACCACCAGCACCGCGCGGATCAACTTGTCCAGCGTCTGCGCCGTGCCAGATTTCCGCTCCTCCCAACGCAGCCAGCAATCGCGAAACTCCCGGTGCTGCCTCGACGCGCCCTGGACGATCGGCTCGGTCAGATCCGCGATCCGCTGACTCATGCCCGGCGATCCATGGTCGAGGACCAGGGGATCGAAGCGGGCAAACGCCGCCACCGCTGGGTGGCCAAGCAGACCGCGTTGGTCCGCGGCAGTCATCTCAAAAAGCAGGTTCCGGTGCTTGATCGATTCGGTGCGTCGGCCAGGCGCGTTCGGGCGATCCGGATGCGGAGAAGGCGGGGGCATCGTGCCGTCGAGACAGTTCGCCAGCTGATTGAGCGCCCGGAAGTAATCGGCGCATGCAGCCAGCTCCCAGCCGGGCCGACGTCGAGGCGCGGCTCGAGCATCGTTGATCAAATCCAGTGCGACGAGCAAACCGTCACGCAGCGACCGGCTCTGCCACCAATGGTCTCCGCCCACGGCACCGAGTATCCCGACGCCGATACTTCCGTCAACCCGCAAATCCCAGGTTCACCCAACCTCTGACCACGTGCGCCCGGATGGCGCTCAAGATATTCACGGCCAGTCGTGTTCCCCAAGCGGCCCGCCCACTGATCAACTTGATGGGCGAGCGTGGGATCTCCCGGTTCTCGCGCATGGAGGGTGCGATCGCCCGCCTGGTCCACAAGGACGAAGCCGGCGCATGAACCATCAGCCGCATGCCGACACCACACCGCACAACGCAGGGCCGGGTGCACACCGCACTGCGCAAGGAGGTGCAGCCATGACCGCCGCTGCCTCCTGCGTCACCGACGGCCACGAGCAGGTACCGGCGGTCGCCGTCCTCGTCTACTACGGCCAATGCGCGATCGTCGGCGAGCCGCTATGCCAAGACTTCACCGCCTGCCGGGCATCCGACTGCGGCCAACTCGGCGACGTGTACGACGCCGACCAACGCGCGGCGTACTGCCAGCGGCCCGCCGAGCAGTTCCAGGCCGGCGAGGCACCCCACGGCCCCGACATCGTCGAGCCGGGCTCGGCCCGCCACCCCGAACTCCTCGCCGATCCCGACACGCGCACCGCGTAGCCCCAACGCATTCCCACAAGCCTGACCGCCCTTGCCGGGCGGCGGCCTCACCTCGTGCCTACGGGCAGGCTGGGGCCGCAGGGGTCCCAACCTGTCCGCCGCCACGAGGCGGGGATAGGAGAGCCACACTGATGGCCAAGAACAACCCAAGGGCCAAGAAGCCGAAGGCCAAGAACAACCCGACGGCTGGGCGGCCTGGCCGCGGCGGCGACGATCGCGCCGAACTGCTGGCGAAGATCAAAGCCGACTTCGACGACCGGCTGGCCCGGATGGCTGCCGAACCGGCGCAGTGGGTCGAGTTCATCGACCATGTGGCCACGTTCGGCGCCCGGTACAGCCTCGGTAACCAGATCCTGCTGCTGGTCCAGGCCGAGGAGCGCGGCATCGAACCCCGCTACTTCCTGCCGTACGGACGCAAGGACGGGTCGACCGGATGGAAGGCTCACAAGCGGTACGTGCGTGCCGGGGAGAAGGCGTTCAAGATCTGGGCGCCGATCAAGCGGCGGCCGACCGAGGAACAGGCGGCCGAGTGGGAGGCGGCCGGACGCACGGTCAAGCGGGAGCCGTCCGGTCGTCCCGCCGTGCAGGTGGTCGGCTTCGGGCTGGCCAACACCTTCGAGTTGTCGCAGACCGACGGTGAACCGTTCGAGCCGCCGACCGTGTTGGCCCGTCGACGGGTCCAGAGGCGCGGGAACGGCCCGCAGTTGCTCGTCGGCGGCGACCCGACCGGTGTCTTCGACGACCTGGTCAAGCTCATCAAGGACGAGGGGTACACCTTCGAACTCGCCGCACCGCGCACCGGCTACCTGGGCGGCGCGAACGGGGTCACGGTCCGCGGCCCGGGCGTCCAGGTCGTGCAGGTCCGCGACGATGTCGACCCGGCCCAGCGGACCAAGACCACCCTGCACGAGCTGGCGCACATCCGCTGCGGGCACCTCGACGCCGCCGCGGTCGGCGAGAACGTGCACCGCGGCCGCAACGAGACCGAGGCCGAGAGTGTCGCGCACATCGTGCTGCGGGCGCTGGGCATGGACAGTGCGGCCTACAGCGATGCCTACGTGTTCGGGTGGGCAGGCGGCGACATGGACCTGCTCAAGGAATGCGCCGAAACGGTGCTGCGGGTGGCCAAGCAGATCCTGACCGACCTCACCCCGGCCGACGGCACTGATGAGTCCGATCCGACGCAGGCCGGACCCGACGAATTTGATCCGGCCATGATCGACCTGGCTGGCGCTGCGGCTATCGAGCAGGTGGCCGCGTGATGGATACCTACTCCGACGAGCGGAGCGCGCGGGCCAAGCTCGGATGGCTGTGTGAGCCGGGCGATTCCCGCCTGCGCAAGCTGCTGGCCGAGCACGGCCCGGTCGAGACGTTCGACATGCTCTCGGTGCGCGGTGTGCCGTTCGTTCCCCGGTCGGAGATCCGGCAACTGCCCGCGTCACGGCTGTGGGCTGAGGCTGCCGTCGCCGTCGAGGAGGCCCAGCGCGGCGCCGGCCGGGTGGTGATCCCGACCGACCCCGACTGGCCGACCGGACTGCGTGACCTGGACGGCGGGGAGCCGGTGTGCCTGTGGGCGCGCGGGCCGGCCCCGATCCCGCGGCAGGCGGCCTCGGTCACCATTGTCGGGTCGCGGGCCAGCAGCAACTACGGCAACCACGTGGCAGCCGACCTCGCCGCTCAGCTTGCGGGCAGAGGCTGGACGGTGGTGTCCTCCGGCGCGCTCGGGATCGACGGCGCAGTCCTGCGGGCCGCGCTGGCCGTCAGTGGTGACGCGGTCGCGGTCCTGCCCTGCGGCCTCAACCAGCTCCACCCCCACCAGCATCGCGGGCTGTTCGAACGCCTCGCCGGGGACGGCCTGCTGCTCAGCGCGTGGCCCCCAGGCGCCCGGCCGCACCTGCAGCGTGCGGCGGCCAACCAGATGCTGCTGGCGGCGCTCACGGCCGGCACGGTCGTGGTCGAAGCGTCGCTACGCAGCCGGGCGTTGCAGGTGGTCCGGCAGGCCGTCGACGTGGGCCGCGTCGGCATGGTCGTGCCTGGTCCGGTCACGTCCGCCGTGTCGGCCGGCTGCCACGAGCTGCTGCGCACCGATCCGCGAGTCCGACCGGTCGCCCATGTTGACCATGTCCTGGCCGACCTCACACCGCACCCCGGAAGCGAGCCGGACGAAGGTGGTGGTGCCGGTGACGGCGACGCCTAGCATCCCGGTGCACCTGGTCGACCGGCCCCGCTCCGGCGGACTCGTCGCCCCGTGGATCACCCCGGCCACCGCGACTGGGCTGCATCTGTTCGGCAAGCTCACCGACGTGTCGCAGTACCGGTGCCTGACCCGGACCCTGTGCCAGGTCTGCGGCCATCGGCTGGGCGAGCGGGCGGTGCTGTTCGCCCGGGAATCGGACCTCTTTTACGAGTGCACGGCCGAGCCGGCGGTCTGCCCGCCGTGCGCGACGTACAGCCGCCGGGCCTGCCCGATGCTCGCCGGCCGGCGTTCTCGATACCGGGCCAGCGAACACCCGGTCCTGGCCGGGATCTCGCTCAGCGCCGATCAGCTGCTGCGGCATGCCGCACCGGCGGAGCCCTGGTACGCGGTCTGGGTCCGCGACTACGACGTGATCCGGCACCCGGCGCAGGCCACCACGCTCGCCGCGTCGTGGCGGCGGATCCCGCCACTGCGCATCCGACCCCTGCCCACCCTGGACTGGTAACGCCAGACCCAGCTACCCGCCCGTTTGACCGTTCCGGGGATCGTGCCGGCCGCGTGCCGCAACCCCGGGGACGCCCCGGGGTGGGTACGCGGCCCGGCGCGGTTCCCCGGTGACCGAGGAAAGGATGCGGGGCCATGTTCGAGCCATCCGCGCAGATCGAGTCCCTTCTCACCGCCGTCGCCTTGAGGCAATCTGCCGCTGAGGGAATGCGGGCGATGACGCAACGGGAGTCGGAGTTCCCGAGCCCGTGGCAGGCGAAGCTCACCGGTGTTGCCCTGGACCCCTACGGTCGCGGCTTCGCTGACCAGGTCTTGGACGCTTACTGGTCAGACGAGCCGCGTCAGCAGGACACGCTGAGCTCCAGCAGCACCGACCGTGAGGTCATCATCGGTAGTGGATTCCACGCAGCGACGTACGCTGCCGTACGCGTCCTCAGTGGATACCCGAAGCCACTGGTGCTGGAGCGCAACGAGCGGGTCGGTGGCACGTTCGCCACGACCGAGCGGCCGACGTTCTACCTCAACTCCCGCAACCGCCCGGGAAGCGCCGGACTGGCAGGCGACCAGGGGGCAAGCTTGAACTACCTGCCGGGCGCACCGATCCAGGCAGCGAATGTGTCGATGATCGAGTACCAGACGAACACGGACATGGCGTTCGTGATTCGCCTCGCGTTGGCGCAGTTCGCCGACGTGGTGACCAACGCCAAGGTCCTGTCGATCGCCCGTGACGGAACAGGAGTGCAGATCGAGATTGAGGATCGCGACCCGCTGCCCGCCGGGCGGGTCGTCGACGCCCGAGGCGTGGGTGACCCTGACGACCAGGACGTCGCCAACGGCACCACGATCCTCACCTTCCCGCAATTCATGCAGCGCATGGCCGGCATGTGGCCGCTGCGCGGTGTGCGTCGTGTCGCGGTTGTCGGTGGCGGTGACTCCGCCAAGTGCGCCGTCGAGTCGTGCCTGGGCATCGCGCCGCAGCCGTTCATGGCCGCTGCCGCGCTGGACCGAGTGGACCGGATCGACTGGTACGCCGACGACCTGCCGACGACGTGCGACCAGTGGCAGGAAGACATCCGCGGCAGGTACCAGGCCATCGGTCGCTACCTGCGCCCGGACGGGTTCGGCGTCCGGCGACTCAACGTGCTGGGTCGCCGGGCACGGCCCGTCGCGCTGCCCGGCGCAGGACTCATCGATGGCCGCACGTACGACCTCGTCGTCGTCTGCACCGGCAACCGGGAGACGAACATCGACGGGCTCGACCTCGGGTCCTTCGACGAGTACGCCACTGCCGACGGGAACGTCGTTGCTCGTGAGCACTACAACCTGCCCGCGTTCCGCGTCGGTCCGCACGCAAGATTGCCCTTTAATCAGCGGGAGCGGGTAGACGGCGTCGCGAACATCGCCGCCAACGCCGTCTCGATCTTCCGAACGGCGACCAAGACAGCCGCATTGGCGGCAACGCTTCCTGCCGTGACGAGGGACTAACGCACTGACATCGTCCGGCTCGCCAACGCCGAACTCGCCGCGGATAGGGAGACCAGCTCGCCCTCACGGCTACGCCGTCATCGCCACTGGCACAACGATCAGCCCGCAGCCGGTCGCGGTCGTGGTCGCCGACTACCCGGCGTCAGCACAGCCGTGACCCAGCAACGCGCCTGGTGGGCCGTCGCCGTCAACGCCGACGACCTCCGCCGAGGCCGAACGGGCACTCGCTTGATGCGGGCCACCGCACCCAGCGGACCTAACCGGGGCCCGACCAGTCGGCTCGCCGAGCCCCTGGCACCCACCGTCATCTCGACACCGCTTCACCTGGCCGTCGCCCGGCCACCGGCACCACCTCCGGGCACGGCCAACAGGCCGTGCCCGGACTCCAATCTTGGATCGTGAGAAATGGAGCTCCGTCATGGCACACAGCCGCCGCCCCACGCGGCGCCGCCGCGAGACCTCGTCGGCCACCCTCGACCTGCTACGCCGCGCCCAGAACGGCGACCGCGACGCGTTCGCGCGGCTCTACGCCGAGCACCTCGATCTGATCACCCGCTACGTGGCCGTCCGGCTGCGTGACCGCGACGCGATCCCCGACGCCGTGCACGAGGCGTTCGCCGACGCGCTCACCGAACTGGCGTCCGCGCCGCACGACGTGACCGGCTGGATCCTCCGGCTGGCCGCTCGCGCCAGCACCCGGCACGGCTGGGCCGCCCGCCGCTACCTGCGCGCCGCCCACGAGATCCACCACCGAGCCGCCATCGCCCCGGCGTCGGCGCCTCGCACGCTCACCGTCGGCAGGAGGATGGCGTTCGTAGCCGGCATTGCCCGCCTGACTAACAACCAGCGAACGGCGATCCGGCTGCGCTACCTCGACGGCTACCCCCGCGATCTCGCCGCCGCGGTCATGGGCTGCAGCTCGCAGACCATCCGGGACTTGGAACGGCGCGGGCTGCGCCGGCTCAACGCCGCACTGACCCGTTCGTCGGCCGGAGCCACGGCGGTGGCGCGATGAGCACGAGCCGCCCCACGCACATTTTCAGCGGTGACTGGTTGGAGAACACCGACCTGTCCTGCCAGCACCGCTACCGCAAAGGGTTCGCCGGCATCCCGGCCGGGACGTGGAACGGCTGGAAGGTCTTCACGGTGACCCCGCAGGTGATGCGCGCGATCGTCGACAGCCACCACGCCGAGATGACGGCGGCGATCACCGCGTCGGGTGCCGCCGGCGCCCATCTCGACGAGGCGTGGCTCGACGCGCTACAGGACATGGCGTCGGTGTCGTGGCTGGGCAGCCTGGTCGTGGTCGACAGCCGCGTCCTGCACAGCGACCCCGCGCTCGTCGATGTCACCGCCCCGGACGAGGACGGCCGCTACCGCGTCGGCTTCGGCTGGAGGTGGGACGTCGTCGACCCTGCCGATGTCCACACCATCCACCACGCCACCGGCACCACCCACGACGAACCGCCGAGGCGCCAACGGTGCCCGGCCGGCAGGTCACAGCCCGGCCCGACACGAGGGGAGGCGTGATGCTGCGCCTGCTGTACGTCTCGGTTCGGGGCCACAAGTGCCTGCACGGCGGGCCGAGTCTCGACGCGGACGCGGACGTCCCTGCCGGGGTGGGCATCCCGTTCATCAGCGTTGACCAGATCGAGCGACTCGTGCTTCGGGAACTACGCGGTCTCGGCGTGTACTGGCAGGTCCAGATCGTCGACGAGGCCGGCACGGTGGTGCGCCGCGGGTTCCGCAGCGGCTACAACGGCACCGGCGAGCACTGGACGTGGCGGGACCCGTCGTGACCGCCCACACCTTCATGTCCGACGACGCCGTCATCGCCAACATCGACGCGATGCGGGCCAGCGAAGGACACCTGATCCACCGTCCCCGCTCGTCGACGGACACCGGCTGCTGGTGACCGTCCCCGGCGGGACGCACACGCCCACGTGGCCCAGCGTCCCGCACCGTGGCGCTGGGCCACTTCGCATACGCAGGAGGAACCCATGGCCCTCACGTCCACGACGACCCCGCCGGCGGCGGGCGAGCGATGAACCTCACCGCCAAGCTCGGCGACGGCCCGCACGGCCGGGCCGCCGAGCACGCCGCGTGGATCTTCTACGTCATCGCCGCCCTCGGCTCCACCATCGGCCAGATCTGGGTCGGCGTGCAGGCCCCGCCCTGGCCGGACGGCCTCGATTGGTGGTGGCGAGCCGCCCTCGTTGCCCCGTTCGCCGCCGTGATCGACCTTGGCGGTGTCGTCACGGCCGCGTTCGCCGACTGGCGGCAGCGCCTCGGCGAGGCCGCCTACGGGTGGCGAGTCCTGTCCGCCGTGTCGGTGACCGTCGGTGTCGCTATCAACGTCATCGGCCACCACGATGTGCCCTACCTGGCCGCCGTCTTCGGCGGCCTCGGCGTCTTCGCCTACTCGGTGTGGCTGATGCACAGCGCCGCCCGCCGCCGCGACGCGCTGAGGGCCGCCGGGAAACTCGCCGACACCGCGCCGGTCTACGGCCTCGCCCAATGGTGGCGCGAGCCGGCCGCCACCCGCCGCGCCCGCTCCCTCGCCCTCGCACACCGACTCCCGCTGCACGACTCCCTCGACGCCGCCCGTCAGCAACTACGCGACGAGAAGCGCCGCGCCGCCCTCGCCACCCACGTCGAGACGCTGATCCGGTCCCGGCACGACGACCCGGTCCGCGCCGACATCGCCGCCACCACCCTCGACCTCGACGCGGTCGCCGCCGCCCTCGAAGCCCAGGCCGACGTGCCTGGCTGGGCCCGCGTCATCGGCGCCGACCTACTACCCCCGGCCCCACCGGACAGCGGAGCCGACTCGGACACCGCACGGGAACCCGCGGCGCCGCGTGCCTTGGCCGGGCCGATGCCGCCCGCCGACGTACTCCGCCGCGTGCCGCAAGACCAGGCGTCCTACGACCGGTGGCGGCAACTGTGGGCCGAACTCAAGGCCGACCCCGCCATCGAGCCGGCCGAGTTCGCGCAACGGCACGGCATCTCCCTGCGGCAGGTCCAGTGGATCCGCCGCACCGGGATGAGCGGCCTGCTCGACTCGCCGCTGACCTTGATCGACCGGATCGCCCAGCTGGCGACCACCAACGGCCACGTACCGCACCACCCGGCATCCGCCTCGTAGACCCATCCACCGCCGGTGGCGGGACACATCCATGTCCCGCCACCGGCGCACCCCCTTCGAGGCCCGTGCCGGAACCATCCGGCACCCGCGGCAGATCGCCGCCGGCGCACCACCTCGAAGGGAAACCGCTATGTCCGCACTCACCCTCCGGCGCCAGCCATGACCACGCGCGCCATCGCCACCATCGGCGCCGTCGTCCTCGCCGTCGCCTTCCTGTGCATCGCCGGCGTAGCCACCCTCACCGGCGCCGCGTCGGCCTGCTCGGTCATCACCACCCCGAGCGGCACCACCGGCCGATACGACGCCGAGCAACTCCACCACGCCAAGGTCATCGTCACCGTCGGCGTCCAGAACGACATCCCCGTCCGCGGACAGATCATCGCCGTCGCCACCGCACTGCAGGAATCCGGACTGCGCAACCTCGGCCACCTCGGCGAGAACAACGACCACGACTCACTCGGCCTGTTCCAGCAACGGCCCAGCCAGGGCTGGGGCACCCCCGCGCAAATCATGGACCCCGAGTACGCGGCGGGAGCGTTCTACCGCAAGCTCGTCACCATCCCGGGCTGGCAAACCATGCCGCTGACCGTTGCCGCGCAAGCCGTGCAGCGCTCCGCCTACCCCGACGCCTACGCCAACTGGGAGGGCGACGCGAACGTCCTCGTCGGGCTCGTCTCCGGCCAACCGGTCGGTTCTAACGGTACTGGTGAGCAGTGCATCAGTATCGGCGGCTGGATGAAACCGGTCCAGGGGCCCCTCGTATCCAGGTTCCGGACCGACAGCCGGCCCGGCCACGACGGCGTCGACATCGCCGCACCCAAAAGAACCCCGATCCACGCCGCCGCGTCCGGCCTGGTCATCCGCGTCGTCTGCAACGCCCACCTGGTCAACGGAGACCCCTACTCCTGCGACGTGGACGGCGACCCGGTCACCGTCCGCGGCTGCGGCTGGTACATCGAACTCCTGCACCCCGACTCGAGCGTCACCCGCTACTGCCACATGGTCCGCCGCCCGTCCGTCGAGGTAGGCCAACAGGTGGCCGTCGGCCAGATCATCGGCCAGGTCGGCAGCAGCGGCCACTCATCCGGACCACACCTGCACCTGGAAACCCACACCAGCCATCCCGCGACCGAGTCCAACGCCGTCGACCCCGTTGGGTTCTTCGCGCTGCGCGGCACCGATCTACCCCAACCCGAATGAAGCGCGTCGTCTTTTGGGCAGTGCCCTCACCAGCGCCATGAAAGATTGAGGTCAGTCGAGGGACCGGCCGGAGTTGGCTTTCCAGAGCTGGTCCTCGAATCCGGCGATCTTGGGGACGAGATCTGGGTCGACACGGCGCAGAATCCTCGGATCGAGGCAGTCGCTAAGCCCACGGGAGGCGTACTGGAAAGCCGCCACGGTGTCGCCCTTGTCAAGATAGCCATCGGCGAGGCAGAGATTTGCCTGGGCCGCGACCGAGGCGTCCGAGATGTAGCCCAGTAGTGGGGCGGCTAGGTCTGGCTCGCCCAAGAACGCCAGGGTCTCCACACAGAGCGCAAGAGCGCCCTCGTGCGCCTTGGAAAGAGCATCTGTCGACTTGGCTGTCGCGACTGCGCTGCTGGCCTCGGTGACGAGCGCGCGGGCGTCGTCTCGCTGGCCGATCGCCGCCCGCGACATTGATTCCGCGGCAGCCCACAGGGCGGAAAACTCACGAGGTGGCGCGAAAGGGGCGAAGGCCAGCCGCAGGCGTTGGGGGGAGTCCTCGAGGGCTTTCTGAGTCTGGCGTATCCCGTCCGGTTCTAGTTCCCCTACCAAGCGCACGAGATCGATGAGCAGGTAACCAAGCACAACCGGGGGACTTGGCCTTCCCGGGTCGTCGTGCTGTCTTTGCACGAGCGCCGCGCGAAGAGCAAGGGTGGCAAGTCCTGCCGCGGCCCCCTCATCGCCAGCTCTGTTCGTGGCGTCGGCCAGCGCCGCGAAGACCTGCGGCCAGCCCCCCCAACTGACTGGCGCACGGCCGCCTATGGCCGCCTCTAGCGGGTCAAGACCGGATTCCGGCAGTTCGCCCGGTGGGCCATTCTGGCCGTCCTCATCGCGGTCACCAATTCCCTGCGAGCTTTTCCAGAGCTTCATCGCGGCAACGATTGCAGCCGCTAGCGCGTCGAGGTGTTCCTCCGGGTTCTCTAGCCAGTACGCGGCGGCCCGCACGGTTTCCAGTCCCGTCTTGATGCCTTGGCGGAGCATGTGCTCCCAGTCGAACTCACGACCCACCCCTGCATCCACGATTCCCTGACGGCGTACCCTCGTCGCCACTGCCGGGCTTGCGGCGAGGGTGAGGGCTTGGCCCAGTGCCTTTCGGGCCTGTTGCGGGTCGTTGGCCTCGAGGTGACAGATCGCCGCGAGGGCAAGCGCCGGTATCCGGTTCTTCACAGAGGTGCGTGGGTTCATCCATTGCTGGTGGTGGACGTAACGCAGCACGGCCTGGAGGTCGCCACGCCGGGCCGCGGTTTCCACTCCGTGAAGAAGCACATCGCCCGGGTCTTCCAGTTGCTCCGCGATCGAATCGAATTCATCATCGCGGCGTAGTGCAATCATGGCCAGTGCAAGCTGGCTCAGCAGCACGGGCTGGGCCTCCGGGTGGGAGTCGGCAACCAGCTTCTTGATTTGGTCCACTGCTCGGGAAGCCGCTCCCGATTCGGGATGCTCGCAGGCGAGGAGGGCCAACAGCACGACTTTGTGCTGCGTGACCATGAAGGGCCGCGACACTTCAAGTCCGCGGGTGTTGTCTGGAAGTGTGTCGAGGGTGTCGATGGCAGTGAATGCTTCGTCTGGCATGCCGGCTTTCACCATGAGCGCGGCATGAATCTGCACGTACTCCTTCCCCTGGACGTGCTCCGCCAGGAACTGGCGCGCGCTGGCGTGGTTTCCGGTGGCGAGGAAGGCTTCGATGAGGGGCAGCGTTGGGACCATCTTGAGCAAGTCAAGGATTCTCGGTCCCGGAAATAAGAAAGGGTGCTCGGCGATGCCCGGTCGGCCTAGAAGGGTGGTGGCCAGCTCGCCGACAACCTCCGGGATGGTACGGATCAGTTCCCAAGCCTCCTGGACATGACCGCCCCACACCAGCGCTTCAGCGACGTCCAGCGCCACAACCCCGCCGACGTGCTCGACCGTGCGGTACTCCCCGAGAAGCCGCATCGCCAGTCCGGACGCGCCGACATGATCGCCTGCCTCCCGGAATAGCCTCACGCATCTGGATCGGTTCCGGAAGCCATCGCGCACACCCACTAGGGAGGGTGCCAGTGCCCGGGTCTCGTCCCCGCCTTCCGCCAGGAGTGCTAGCACGCTTTCCATGAGTGCGCCTAGCGTGGACGGGTCGTCTTTGGCTGCGTCCTCCATCTCGCCTTCCACCAGGCGTCCTAGCGCGCGCTCCATGAGTGCGGAGAGGTCGCCTAGCGCGGATTGGTGGTCTTTGGCTGCATCCTCCATCGAGCTTTGCCAGGCGCGGGCCGCCTCGGTCGCACCAGCTTGGTCGCCTTGGTGGAGGAGCGCTCGGACGTACGCCCGGCGGACGTCCGGGTCATCCCGTGTGACGGTGTACTCCTTCGCCATGTCCGTCAACCCGGCACCGACGAGGGCGCTGATGGTCTGGGCGGCGGAGCTGCTCAATGGCTCGAACGGGCCGGATCGGCCGCTCACCTCGCCGGGGTCGTAGTCGATGTTGCGTCCGACGATGTGGGTGGCGAGTCCTTTCGCGGCGACCGGCCCTTCCACGCGTCCGACAGCTTCCAGAAGGACCAGCGGGAGGGTGTCGGCGGTCACCTGGTAGTTGTCGCGGACCGTTACCAGTTTCGCGATGCTCTCCAGGCTGGCCGTGGACCCGCCGGTCTCCGCAGCGCGAAGCGCCAGCGGCATTGCCTGATCAACGAGGAAGGGGATGGGGTTGGCGGGGCCGAACCTGCCAGCGACAGCCCGGAGGTAGCCAGGGTCGAACAAGAGTCCGCAAAGTCTGGCCAGGTCGCCCCGCTCGGCCAAGGACTCCGGGTAGCTGGTGAGCAGGTAGCGGGGGGTTTCGGTTGGCCACCCGGCGTTTCGGAACGACCCTGCCCAGGCCTCAACGCGAATCTCGGTCTCAGTCTCCGCCGATACGGCAGCGGCCGACGTCAGTTCTCCAGCCGGCCAGCCACCCGCGGACTCGTCGAACAAGGCTCGGGCCACTTCGGCGTATTTGGGATGCGCGAAGGCCCAGCCGTCTGCTTCGCCGGGTTCGCGTACCGCGCTGAACACGCGCTCTTCGGAACCGGTCAGCGTCTTGCGGATGGCTCGGACACTGCCGCCGGTGAGTTGCGCCAGCTCGTCGGCCTGGAAGGCGCCGAATCCGAACGTCAGGTACTGCAGGATCCCCCGGGTGGGAGCCTGGTCGAACAGACTCTCGAGTTCGGCCTCCATCTGTTTGAGGCATTCGGCGACGTACTCGGTACGCCGAACAGGCAGCTGCCGCCAGCCGGCGGCGGCCTCGGGAATCCGGTCTGACCAGGCCGAGACGATCACCTTGAGCCTGGGAACCGAGAGCTCGCCCAGGACGCTCATCATCGTCTGCTCCTGCAGGCGATTCGATACGTCCTCGTCGATGCCGTCGACGATCAGGACAACGTTGCGTCCATCCTGTCTCGCTTGGCCGACGCACGTGGCGAGCAGCTCCCTCAGCCTGCCCGGGTTGCTGGAGTCGGTGTGCAACTCCTCGCCTGTCGTCAGCAGGTAGGCCTGGCGGACCAGGTGGCGCACCATCGCTTCGGATCGTGCATCCTGCCGCTGATTTGGCGGCACGAAGTAGCCCAACCGAACGGCGTCGGAAGCTTCGGCATTCACGAAGAACTCCGCCATCAGCGCTGACTTGCCGGAGTAGCGCTCACCGACGACAAGCAAGCGTTGCTCGTCATCGGTAGTGCAGAACTCCACCAGCTCGTCCAACTCGGGTTCGCGGCCCTCGAACGCGCTAGCCAGCTTCAATCGAGCGAAGCTGTGCTCGACGACCGATCGATGATCCGGCGCACCCTGCTTCCCGGCGTCGAGCCCACGCCGATGACGGTCGGCACCGATCGTGGCGGGTGTCGCCAAGCCTGGTTCGTCTTCACGCCAGATGATCGACGAAATCCGATGTTCGCCGCGATCGGATGGGGTGAGCTGGAGGGCTGCGCCTACCAGGGTGGGCGGGCGCTGCGGGTTGCACTTGATGATGTGTTCTGCAGCCAGTACGGCCAGGCGGGCTCCCTGCTTTCGGAACCCTTGTCCTGACGACTTGTACGGCCCCTGCTCGTTGACGCGGGCCGCCCACTTCATTGTGGCGAAGTCCTTGTTCGCGTTCGGAGCCTTGATGTCAGCACGAACCTGCTTTCCCGCAACAGTGACGACCTGCCCCGGCCGGATCGGCAGCTTGGGCCGTGCCTGGGTAGCTTCGAGATTCCAGTAGATCTGACCCAAGTGGAGCAGGCCCAACTCGCTCAAGGGCTGGCTCTTGTTGAGAATGCTGCGGGCGCGCCGGTCCTGGGAGAGATCCGCGAAGACGGAGTAGAGCCGGTCTCGCAGGGAGTCCTCGTCGAGGGAAGCACCGCCGCTTGCCAGGTAGTGGTTGATCAGCGCGACAGCCGACGCTGGAAGGTCGACCCGCTCAAGTAGGCCCACATCAAGCTCCAGGCTCTCCGACAGCCCGTAACCCTTCGCCAGCGAGTCCAGGTACGCCGCCAGGACAACGACCGGCGCGGGTGTTGTGGGCGCGGCACCCAGGACCGAGCTGAGCGCATCGGAGAGATCCTTCGTGAGCTCAAGTCCGGGTTCGTGCGCCATGGCGATCATCATGCCAGCGGGATCGGTCAGGCAGGGCGAGGCAAGGGGCCGCGTGATGCCTCGCGTGCCTAGCGGTTTGCTTGAGGCATCGCCACACCGGCATCACCTCAAAGGAGGTAACAGTGAAAACCAACACCCGGATCAACTCCGAACTCACCACCCGCTCGCACCGCCACGGCGGAGAATCTCGTCGGCACAAGCTGGCGCTCTGCCAGGCCACCGGGCTCGCGCGCTACCGCGATCGCCACCAGGCCCGGCAGGGCGCCAAGGCGATGCTCGCCGGCTCCCACCAGTTCGAGGGCAGCACGTTCGCGTGCCCCGACTGCCGCGGGTACCACCTGGAGAAGACCTACGCGCGGCAGCCGATCAATGTTGGTGGCGCAATCGAACCGGCCGAGGCCTTCACCGCGTCGCTGACCTCACGCAAGCGCCGCTACGTGTTGCTCGACATCGAGAACCCGACCCGCGGCGCGAGGGCCACCCGCGAAGAGGCCGCCGGTCTCTGGAACATCCTGAAGCTGCAGGCCCCGGGCATCGCTCCACACGACCACGTCGTGGTCGGCGCCAGCCGCCTCGTCGTCCGCAAGTACCGCGCCGCGATCCATGGTGCAAACGTCAAGTGGGTCGTTGGGGCCGACGCCCCTGACGGGGCCGATCGTGCACTCCTGGCCGCGATCGACCTCCGTCGCGTGGCAGCCGAGTACGACGAACTGGTCATCATTTCTGGCGACCACGCGTTCGCCGATCTCGCCCGCCAGGCGAAGTGGGCCGGCCTCAGCGTCCAGGTCGTGACGGCCGAGCACCCAAAGCAGCGCTCAGTGCTCTCGCGCGAACTGGCTGCCGCCGCAGACACCCACACCCTCGTCCGGCTCCAGCCCCGCACGCCCAAGCCGGAAAACGTCACGCCGAACAGGCGCACCGCGCGTCTCAGCAGTCAGCACGTCCACGATCTGCCCGCCGCGGCCTGAGCGCCAAGGCGGAGCCCACCCGGCACCCGTCCCCTGGAACCGCCGGGCGACTTCGCCCTGGCTCTCATCCCGAGACGAGCACAGAACGAGGTGAAGACATGGCCAAGAACAACTGCTGCGGAAACTCCGGCAAGTCCGGATCGGACTCTGGCGGCGTGAGCTCTGCTCGACTGCGCCAGAACTCCGACTCCAGCAATGAGTTCGGCGGATACACCAAAGGTCGATTCTCGTTCGCTCAAGCCGACTAACCGGGCTCGGCTACTCATCTGAAGAAAGGTCCACCATGACTCACATCAACACTGCTCGGCGGGTGCTCAACGCAACCACGCTCGTCACCCTCGGGAACCTGGCAATCCGTATTCTGCAGGACCCTGCGGTACACAAATCCTGGCGCGAGGCGGCCGGCGACTGCTCAAGGGCCATCGACTCGGTCGCGACGACCGTGAACACGGTCGCGAGGGCTGTTAACTCGATCGCGAGGGCCGGTAGCGAGACCGCCGCATCATGGCGTCGGCACGGCGGTACAGACCCCTTGTCCCACTGCCCCAAAAGTTAAGCCTGTTCCTGGATTCCGCAGCTAGCCAACCCGGGCATCTGGCCCGCCGACGCGCCCGCAAGGCGCGACAGTCCTTTTTCTGTAACCCGTACGGCTACTCTTCGTATCGAGTGCCTTGCTGATGGTGTGCGGCGGGTGGCTGGCATATTGAGAGACACCGGCTAAGTGATCATGGCGAGGGCGATCACCGCTCCGGCCAGCATCGAGGGTCCGTGCGCGATGTCGTCGCCTGGTTTCCGACGTCCGGCGGCTCGCAGCGTCGAGCCGATCACAGCGGTGATCAGCACGCTCACGAGTCCTCCGATCAGGACTGCTGTCCAGCTGTGTGCGCCGAGCAGAAGGCCGGTGGTGAGTCCGAGTTTCACGTCGCCCAGGCCGCCGTTGGCGATGAGGGTCAGCAGGAAGTAGCAGCCGCCGGTGATTCCCGCAGCTGTTGCGGCGCGCAGCCCCTTGGCTCCAGCCTCCGCCGGTCAGCATCTGCAGCAGGATGACAACTACGGCGGTGGCGAACGCCGCCGCGGTGAACGGGTCGGGGAGACGCCGAGCGGCCAGGTCGACGAACGCGAGCGTGACGCCCGCCGCGGCGAGGCAGACCAGGACGGGCGTCGCGGCCGGCGTGGTGGTGGTGTGTACGAGCGTGCCGGCTGCGGCGGCGAGGACGGCTTCGACGGTTCCGGGCGCCGGCCCGATCCGCGACGTGCAGGTGCGGCATCGGCCGTTCGGCGGTAACCATCCGAGCAGCCCCATCCTTTCGGGTGGGATGACTGCGGTCTGGCAGTTGGGGCAGGCCGATTGTGGTGGGTGGCCGTACGGGACGCTGAAGGCCAGGATCCATGTCCGGACGGTGCCGGCAAGTGCGACGGCGGCTGCCGCGGCGACGATGGCCCACCCGGTGCTCATGCCCGTCTCAGATGGGCGCGGGCTCGCGAGCGGGGCAGCAGTTGCGTCGGGTATGGGTCGTTCATGGGTTCGCCAGATCGCGGAGCAGGCTGGTGGCGAGTTCCTCGGTGTCCGGGTCGATGTCGATGCCGGCGTCGTCGAGTTCGCGGTGCAGCGCGGTGAGGCGTTCCCGTACGCCGGCGGCGTCGCCGAGCCGCGCGGCGGTACGCATCGCCCGGCGGGCTAGTTCGTCGGAGAGCGGGTCGAGCGCGCGGGCGGTGTCGTAGAGGGCGAGCGCGGCGGCCGGGTCGCTGTCGGCCTGCAGGCCCGCGGCCTGGGCATAGATCTTCACGAGGCGGCGTCGAGCATTCTCGCGGTCGGTGTCGATCCACTCGTAGCCGCTGCCGTCGGCCAGCCCGCCGCTGGCGGCGGCGATCGCGGTACGCAGGTGGGCGAGACGGGTGTCGTCGTCGGCCGCGGTGGCGACTCGGGCGTAGGCGTCTTGGATGGTCCACCAGTCGACCTGCAGCAGGTTCGAGTTGAGGTGGTAGTGGCCACCAGTATTGACCACTGGTTCGATCTTGGGTGCGTCGTCGCTGGGTTCGGTGCCGGTTTGGGCGACCGAGCGGATGGTGGTGCGGAGGTTGGCCACGCAGGTGGAGAGGCGGTCCGCGGCGCGGGAGACGGTCACGTCCGGCCAGATCGCCTCCATGATGTCGTCGAGGCCGGCGCCGCCGCGGTGGACGACCAGGTACACGAACAGTTCCAGGCTCTTGGCGCGCAGGCCGCGTACGGGCTTGCCGTCGGTGCCGAGGATCGCGGGTACGCCGAGCACGCGGGCGTGAACGCGCCTACCGGCGCCGCCCTGCGTCGGCTCTGCTGCGTCGTTCGGGGCCGTACCTGACTCGGTTCGCGGCTCGGCGGGCTGGGGGGCGGTGCCGAGGCGTTCGGTCTCGGCCGATGCGCCGTCGTCGGAGACTGGCGTGGCGGTCACCCGTTGCGTTCGGGCGGGTGCGGGCACGGGCCGGCCGGTAGGGGGTTCGGCATCGCCGTGCGCTTCGGCGAGCATGGTCATGATGTCGGTGGTCGCGGCGGTGTCGAGCACGGCGACGCGTTCGCCATCGCCGCCCTCGGTGGTGCCGTCGGAGGCGACGGTCAGCGTGGTGCCTTCGGGCCAGACGCCGATGAGGGCGGTGCCGATGTCGACGTTCTTGCCGAGTCGGATCGCAGTGGCCAGCCGGGTGTGCCAGCTCTCGTCGGGGACGTCGGCGATGAGCAGCAGTTGCGGCAGCGGTTCGCCGAACGTGCACTCCTCGCGTACTGCGAAGACGGTAGCGGCCTCTTGGTCGGCGATGATCCGGCTGCGGCGGATGATCTCCTCTTCGAGCAGGGTGAGCGCCGCCGCGAAGGTCGGGGCGACGGTGAGTCGGTGCATCGCGTTGAGGTCGACCGCGGCAACGCCGAGCAGGGTGGCCAGGGTCGAGGCCGGGGTGATGGCGCAGCCTTGCGCGTCCGGGTCGTCGGCGCTTCCGGAGGTGAGGGTGGCCACGAGCAGGGCGCGGGCGGCGTCCAGAGCGGCGGGGCCGTCCAGGCCGAGCCCGGTGGTGACCGGGAGTGCGCCGACGCCGGCCAGTTCGGTGCCGCTGGGGCCGCTAGGCGGCAATGGCGGCTTGACCTCCGCCGCGATGTACTCGCGGACGGTTGGACCGCGGTCGGGGCTGCGGTCTAGGAGGTGCGGTGCGGCGCGGCGCACGCCTTGCCGTAGCCGGGTCAGCGCCGCGAGGGGTGGCGTCAGGTCCGCATCGCGCAGGTCGGGACTGGTGATGGGTGTGGGTCGGTACCGGTGACGGCGTCGCTTCCACACCATCGCCACGGCGTAGATCAGCCCGGCGGCGAGCCCAGCACCCATCGCGCCGCCGGCGATGATGACCCATTCCGGCGACGAGTTCGAGGATCTGTCGTCGCGGATACCCGGCCGGGGTGTCGCGTCGCTGGTGCGGACGGTGGACGGGCCCGGTGTGGTCGTCGGGACCACCGGCCCAGGTGCGGCGGCTGACGGCGAGGCGGTCACCGTCGCCGAGGGCGGTACGAAGACCCCATCGTCGCCGCGTGCAGGTGAGCTCACCGAAGTCTCGGGCCCGGCGGCGGCCGACGCACCCGGCGCCGCCGCTGGTGGAGTGGGTGCGGTCGTTGTCGGTCCGGTCGTTGGATCTATCGTCGGTGGCGCGGTGGATGTGCTGGGCGGGTTCTGGGTAACCGGGTTGTCCGGTAGTGCGGTCGCAGTCGGTGTGCTGGTGGACGGCATGGTCAGCACCCACCCGGGGAAGATCAGGTCGGGGTCGTTGAAGGTGGTGCGGCCGGAGATGTGGGGCCAGTACCGGCCCTTGTTCAGTTGCCAGATCTCGGTCCATCGGTTGCCGTCGCCGAGGTACTTGTCGGCGATGCGCCACAGCGACTCGCCGCGGGTAACCGTGTGCTCGACCGGTTTGCCGGCGATCAGCAATGTGACCGTGCCGACCGGTCTGAACGCGGGCGTGGCCGACACGCCGACCGAACCCGCAACCGAGGTCGTCGGCGCAGTGGTGTGGTGCGGGGTGTCGGCGTGTACGACGAGCGCCGCGGCCGGTGAGGCGTGGGCGGGCGGGCTGGTGAGCGAGGCGGTCAGTGATGCTGCGGGTGCGGCGACGACGATGCTGGCGGTGATCCCGGCGATGAGCGCGGCGGCCAGGCCCTGGGTGGGTGCGAGGAGCCGGTAACGGGGTGCCCGTACGCCACGGGCAGCGGCCCAGATTTCGATGACGACGGACATCGCGAACAACAGCCACAGCAGCCACAGCAGGACGGAGAGCCCGTTGAGGTAGGTGGCGTCGGTGAGCCACTCCCGGCTGGTCAAGGCCGTGCGGACGTCGGCCAGGGTGGGCATATGGTCGGGCAGGGGCGAGCCGATGTAGCGCAGCTGCGCGAGGGGGACGCCGAACAGCAGGGCGAGCAGGCCGACGGCGTTGATGAGCCGCTGACCGGCGCGGGCGGCTGCTGTCCACATGGCGCGCTCCTGGGCTATCCGGTGATGGGTGCGGCGGTGGCGGTGGCGTGGACGGTGAGTGTGTCGAGGCCGAGGATCGGCACGAGGATCCCGGGTCGGGTGACGGTGACAGTGACGCGGACCTCCTCTGCGGTTGCGGTGACGCTGCCCTGCTCGCCCATTTGGTTGAGGAAGGCGGTGGCTGCGGCCTGTGCGGCGGCGGGGTCGATCTGGACCACGCCGTTCTGGCGCAGCGCGCCGAGGTTGAGCTGGTTGGCGCCGGCGCGGGCGGCCTGCTGGGCGATGTCGGTGGCGTGGCCCCGTGCGCTCATGGCGTTGCCGCCTTCGAGGATGGCTCCGGCGAGGACGAGTACGACGAGGATGAGGAAAAGACCGAAGGCGGTGGCGGAGCCACGGTCTCTACCCGCTGCAGGTCGCAGCGCTGTCCGTAGTCGACGAGAGGTCATCGGCCCTCCCAGGGCTGCGGGTCGTGCCGGTCGGCGGGTGGCCCGTCTGGGTCGATGTCCAGCCAGGGATAGTCGTAGCCGTCGGCGATCCGGGCACGTGCCGCGCTGACGACCGCGTCGGTGGCTGACGGTGTGCAGGCTCGCCGCTCGTCGAGCAGCTGCCACCAGTCGACGGTGACAATGGCGGGGTCGAGGTGGTAATGACCGCCGGTGTTGACGATGGGCTCTGGTCGTGGGCCGTCGGCAGTCTCGTCGCGGTCGGCCGGGTCGATGGCTTCCAGCGCGCCGCGGATGATGCCGCGTAGGTTGCTCAGGCAGGTTGACAGCCGCTGGTTCGCCTTCTGCATGGTGACGTCCGGCCACACCGTGTGGAGGATCTCGGTCAACGGGGCACCATTGCGGCGGACGACCAGGAACACCAGCAGTTCCATGCTCTTCGCGCGCAGGCCACGGATCGGCTGGCCGGTGGCGTCCAGCACCGCTGGCTCGCCGATCACGGTGATGCGGACCGGGCCACCCGACGGCGGACCGGAACCTCCGGATGACCGGGTTGTGGTGCTGGCCGGCGGATCAGGCGGCGGGGCGTCCACCTGGTCGGGGTCGCGGCTGTCGTCGGGCTCCGCGAGCGTGACGGTGATGCCTCCGGCCGTCGTCGGCCGCGCCGGCAGCACGCCTGGCCGTGCGCCGGCGGGCGGGAGTACGGCTTGCCCGTTGACCGCTGTGCCCTCCGCCGGTAACCGGTCCTCGACGGTGAAGGGCGCCCGCCACGACGCTTCATCCGGAGCCATAGTGTGGCGGTCGGGCACGCTGTGCGGCGAGGGGTTGTCGGTTTCGGCGATCTCGGCGTGGTCGGCCGACGGTGCGGGCTCGTCGGGGCCCGCGCCGGTCCCGGTGAGCGGCAGCCGAGTCTGGGCCTGCCGGGCGAGGAAGGCGCGGGCCGCGACTGCGGCCTCGTCGTCGCGGCCGTGGAGTACGTGCTCGGCGGTCAGTTCGCTACCGAGCAGCGCGGTCAGGCCTTCGTAGTCGGCGTTGGCCCGCAGCCTGCGGGCGACCTCGTCCATGTCGTAGGTGAGCACGGCGATGTCGGCCATCTTCTTGCCGGCCGCTGCGCGGATGCGGGCGCGCAGGACATCGGCGAGGGCGGCGTCGCGCCGTTCCCGGCGGCGGACGATGAGCGCGGCTTGCAGCGAGCCGTAAAGGCCCAGCTGCGGGTACGCCTTGGCGAAGCCGCGGGCTTGCGCGGTGATCATCGGGTGGCGGATCCAGTGGCCCCACAGCTCGTATCGCGGTGTTGGTGCGGGCAGCAGTCCTCGGGCGCGCAGCCGGTCGCGGCGCTTGTTCTCCACGTCGACCCACCAGCTGACGAACCCGAGCACGCTCATCAGGGCGTAGAAGCCGCCAAGCAGGCGGTTGGCGTGCGTCACGACGTTAAACGTGGCGGCAGCGGCGGCGATGATCCCGCCGAGCAGCCGCGACGCGGCGGCGTGCTCGCCGAGACGGCGACGCACGTCGGCGTTGGACAGGAACGTCACACCGCCGAGCTCCAACGCGAAGATGCCGCCGATCGCGATCCACCACGGCAGGTCGAACGCGGCCACCGCTCCGGTGGCCGTCCCATACAGCGCAACGATCAGGACCGCGGCATAGAAGAGGCGACGCATGAACGCGGCGCGCCGCACCGCCGCAGCAAGGTTGTCATCCAGCTCCTCCGCGACAGCGGTGGCCTGCGGGTCGTCGAGCCGGGTAAGCAGTTCCAGCAGCTCCGGCTCCAGCGAGACGATCATGCCGGCGCTCCGGCCGCAGGACGGTCGCCGACGGCTCCCAGCGCAACTGACCGGTAGGTGTCGATGGGGGCGGTGGAGGTCGATGAGGCGGTCATCTGCCCGGGGATGGCGTTCATCATCGCCAGCGTCGAGAGGTTGACGGTGCAGGTGACGGTGACGGTGACCGAGCCGCCGCGCTGCCACCGGCTGGTGTCGACCGCCACGACAAGCCTGGCGCAGGTGATCGACCGTCCGGCCAGGTCGTTCTCGGCGGCCTGCCGGGCGGCTGCGGTCGCCGCGGTGGAGCTGCGTTGCAGGGACGCGGCGCGGGCAGCCGCGGCTGAGGCGGATTCCAGGTCCAGGCGCGAGATTGCCAGCTGGAAGGCTGCCGCGACAACGACGATCGCCAGCAGCATGCACGGGAGGAAGAAGCCGGCCACCTCCACCGACCACGCGCCGCGGTCGCCGCGCACTGCGGACGCGAGGCTGCGGCGGCGTCGGACGGTGGTTGGCCGGTTGGACATCTAGTTGAGCCTCTCGACGGGCGCGTGGACGGTGACGGTGACCGGGGGACGGAATCCGGGAATGATCGAGGTGGCTCTGCCGTGCACGGTGACGGTGACCTCGGTCGCGCTGCGATCGATATCGACGCTGGGGTCGTTGAGAGCATTGCCGACCGCTGAGGCCAGGATGGCGTTAGCGTCGGCCTCGCCGGCGGCGACGGTGCCACCGTGCACGCGGGTCTGCTGCGCGGCGTGGTTGGCGGTGTAGCGGGCGCCGAGGGCCGCCAGGCCCCATGTGACCGCCTGGACGCCGATCATCAGCGCCAGCAGCATCAGCACGGTGTAACCGGCGACCTCGGGGGTGACCGCACCACGGTCACCGCCGAGCCGTCGTAGGCGTGGCCGTTTCATCAGCTGCCGGTGAAGCCGATGGTGTACGAGAGGTTGTTGAAGAACGCCTTGAGGTCATCGCGCAGGATCAGACCGACCGCGCCGACGATGACGATGACCGCCGCGATACAGAGCATTACCTCGACGGTCTGGGCACCGCGTTCGGGCCTGGTACGCATGGCTGCGCTGCCTTTGGCCAGCAGACGGATGATGGCGTGGTTCATCGGAAGTGCCTCCTTTACCGGGTCAGGCTGGCGCTGATCGCGCCCATCGCCGCGTACAACAAAAAGATCAGGTAGCCGAGGCCGAACAGCATGATCGGGATGGCCATTTGGGCGCTGTTAGCGTGTGCCCGGCGTTCCATGTCGGCGGTCGTCCGCGCCCGCATCGTCTGGGCGACGACGGACATGGTCTCGGCGACCGGTGCCCCGGCCGCGGCCTGTTCCATCGCGGTGGCGAGCTCGGCGAGCTCGTCGACGCCGATCTGCGCGCCCAGGTCCCGCAACGCGGTCCAGGCATGGATGCGCTGCCGGCCGCGCGTCTGCGCCGCGGCGGCCAGTTCGCGGCGGATCCGGGTGGCGGCCCAGCCGGACAGCTCGTCCATGGTTTCGTCGAGGGCCTGCTCGACGCCGGCCCCGCCCGAGAGGCCACCGCCGACGAGGTCCAGCAGCGTCGACAGGGTCTCGCGCATCTCGGCGCGGCGGACCTCGGCCGCCGCGTGCAGCCGGCTGTGGGCCAGCCGCACCGCGATCGCGGCACCCAGCAACGCCAGCCACAGCGGCAGTTGCCCGCCGAGTCCCCACAACACCGGCAGCGCGCCGAGGACCAGCATGCCGGCGACGGCGATGACTATCTGCTGGGCCAGGTATTCGGCGGAATCGCGGTCGAGGATCGCGAGATCGCGCAGTGTGCGGTCGCGGGGCAGTCCGAGGTGGCGCAGCGGCGCGGCGAGCGCGACGTCGAGCCGGCGGCGTCGACCGAGCGGGGCAACCGGCGGCCGGGACAGCCGGTCCAGGGCATCCACGAGCGCCGGGCGGGGCGGGTTGAGCCCAGATGCGAACACGGCCACGCCCGCGCCGACCAAACCACCGGCGGTGACCATGACGGTCAGCGCGTCGCTCATGGCGTCCTCGCCTCCGGATCGTCCCACAGGACCCGGACGGCCTCCGGCATGCGGGTCAGCCGTTGCAGCCACACGGCCGCGAGCGTCCAGATCGCGCCGACGATGAGCAGGACGACCTGGCCGGTGGGGCTCTCGAACGGTTCCAGCAGCGGCCGGTTGAACAGGTACAGGCCGACACCGACGATGACCACGATTATGATCACCAGGCGGGCACTGGCCTTGGCCTCAGTCCGGGCGGTCTCGACCCGCTGCACCGCGGCGGCCCGTTCGCGGACGGCGTGGGCTAGCCAACCGAGTTGGGCCGCGAGGTTTCCGGTGTGGCTGCCGGACGCCTTCCGCAGCGCCGTCGCGACCAGGTCGGCGGCGTGATTGTCGACGTCGCGTTTGAACCCGGTCATCGCCATCGGCAGCCGCATGCCCGCGTCGAGCGCGGCAGCCAGACCGGTCGCCTGGGCGTAGATCGAGGGCTTGGCCAGGTCGGCGGTGTCCCGGATCGCCTGCTCGATTCCGGCGTATGAGCGCAGGCTGCCGCGCAGTGCCTCCGTCCACGACGCGATCGCGTCGAGCTTCGCCAGTGAGGCCGCCTCGGCCCGGCCGCCGCCGAGCATCGACGGAGCTGCGTAGGTGAACATGGCCGCCAGCAGCGCGGCCACCGGCCAGCGGGTGAACCCCGCGACCAGCGCGCCGACCGCGACCGCCGCGGCCAGCCGGTAGCCGTTGCGGCCGGTGACGAGATTCCGCAGCCGCGCCGAGGTGCCGGACCGGTCCGGGCGTTCGGTACGGCGGATCCCGGTGGCCACCAGCCACACGCCGAAGCCCACCGCGAGCCCACACAGGACGTTGACGCCGGTCATGCCCTAACGCCCTCCGCCCAGCAGCGTGGCGTCGAATCCGACGTCGAGCAGCTTGTCGATGGTGATGTCACTGAACCGGCTGGCCGGTACCGCGCGGCGGTCCGGGCCGGGCCTGTAGATCTCGTTCGAGCGGACCTGGGTCGCATCGGCGTCGACGACCTCCCGGACACCGGTGACCACTCGGGCGCCGTCGGCGGTCTTGCCCAGCTGCACCACGACGTGCACGCCGCCGCCGATGAGCTGGTAGGTGACGTCGAACGGCAGCTGTTCCTTGGACTGGCGGGCGTATCCGGCGATCTTTTTGAACGCCTCCTGAGTGCTGGACGCGTGAATGGTGGTCATCGACCCGTCGGTGCCCTGGTTCAGCGCGTTGAGCAGCGGGATGACCTCCGGCCCTCGGACCTCGCCGACGATCACCCGGCTTGGGTTCATCCGGGTCGCCCAGCGGACCAGCTCGACCATGTCGATGCCGCCGGAGCCCTCGATGTTGGGGTCGCGGGGCTGCATTGGCACCACGTCCGGATGGGCGGGATCGGTGTCAAGGCTTAGCTCGTACGGGTCTTCGATCGTGATGATCCGTTCGTCCGGGCGGATCGCCGAGCACAACGCCCGCACCATCGTGGTCTTGCCGGTGTCCATACCGCCCGACACGACGATGTTGAGCCGAGCGGCGACCATCGCCTCGAACAGCTGCGCCATCGCCGGCGTCATGGTGCCCAGACGGGCCAGCTCGGCCAGGGTCAGCTGCATGAACCGGTGCCGGCGGATCGACACGCACACCCGCTCGGTCACCGACATCACCGCGAACAGCCGCGCCCCGCCTGGTAGGCGCAGGTTCAGCCGGGGCAGGCCCGGATCGAACCGCCGCTCTTGGACCCCCAGTGACGCGGCGACCTTGCGCAGCATGTCGGCCAGCTCCTCATCCGACGACGCGACGGGGCCGACCCTGACTCGCTTGCCGCCGGCATGGGTGATGAACACGTTCTCTGCCCCGTTGACGTCGATGTTCTCGATGTCCGGGTCGTCGATCAACGGCTGCAGGTCGCCCAAACCGGTGAATGCGTCCATCAGCGACCGGCGCAGCTGCTCGCGAACCTCGTCCGGGACGGCCTGCTGGCCGCGCCGCAGCGCCCTCACGTTGTACTCGCGCACGACGTCGGTCACTAGGTCCTCGACGAATGCCGCCCGGTCGTCGACCTCGCTGCGGCGCACCGCGGCGGCCAGCCGATCGGACACCTCGGCGTGCAGTTCGTCGCGCAGCACGGCAACCTGTGCGGACATGAGGCCCGTTGTCATGGCGTGGCCTCCAGCCTCTCCCGCGCGGGTTCCGCGGCGGTGTTCCGCCCGGCGTCGAAGGCCTCGGCAGGATCCGCCGCAGGGTCGGCGGGCGGACGGTAGGTGAGCGCGAAGCTGCGGGCCGCGGCGAGCAGCGGACGGCGGGTCCAGCCCGCATCCCGTCGTGCTCCGGGCTGTCGCCACCGGCGGGGCCGCTTGCGTCCGGCGAGGATGTCGGCCGCCACCGGGTCGTGCGGGACCGTGGCCGCGATCTCGATCTGCAGGTAGTCGGCGATCTCTTCGGGCTGGTGTGGTCCGTCGCCGACAAGCACCAGGCGCACGACGGGGCATCGCCGCCGCAGGCTCGGTACCCGCATCCGTAGATGCCGCAGCTCCGCCGACACGGGCCGCCCGACCAGCAGCAGTTCGTCGGCCTTGTCGAGGTAGGTCAGCACCCGCGACTGCGGGTCGAGGCGGCCAAGATCGGCGAACACCGGCCGGACCGCAGCGAGCTCGCGCAGAACGCTTGGTCCCTTGATCCGCAGCTCCTCGACCGTCGCCGCCGCGGCATCGCTCGGTGGTGCCACGATCACATCGGCGCCGACCCGCAGGTGCTGCACGAAGTCGGCGCCGTCACCGATCGGGCCGCCACGAACGCTCGATGCCAGGCTCGCCAACCCGGGCTCGTCGTAGGTGTCCCAGCGGCTGCCCAGATCCCCGCCGGCCGCGTCGACCTCCACCACCACTGGCGGGGGCGCCGGGTGTGGCCAGCGGGCTGCCATCGCCACCGCCAACGTGGTCGCGCCGGGAGACCCTTTCGCAGACCCGAAACAAAGCAGCATCCCGCGCTCACCGTCCTGGGCTCTGCAGGATCAGCGCGACGTCTCCGGTCGCGGAGGCGATCCGCACCGCCGACTCGGCCGACATCTGCAGCGACACCACGGTGATTCCGGAGCTGTCGGTCAGGTCGACGGCCCTGACGACCGCGGGCGCTTGCGGAGGCGGGTCAACCGCGCCGCCCTGGGGCACGATGACGACGAGAACCGACGCGCCAGGTGTCAGCCCTGACGGCGCCCGCCCCGTCTTGACCCCGACGGCGATGACCGACTGGCCCGGCGGTGGGTCGGTCACCGCGCCGAGCTGATCGGAGGTCAACAGCGCGCCGGCGGCGAGCGGGACAGCCGCGGTTCGCCCCACCACCGCACTCCGCTCGCTCACGCGCACCACGTGCAGCGCCTGATCGGGAACGATGTGCACCACCCGGATGTCCTCGTCGCTGAGTTGCGTCCCCGCCGCGACCGGGCGTGCCATGGCGAGGACGTCGATGCCCGGATCGACGCGCAGCCCGACCGCCCCGAACGCCACGGCGCCCAGCACCACCAGCAACGCGCCGCCCAGCAGGCGGGGAACCGAGCGCCGGCGGCGCGTACCGGGTGCGTCTACGACGGTGCGTGTCTCGAGTGGTGTCCTGCGGGCCGTGGGCCTGGCAGACGTCGCTGTGCTCATCGCCGCGCGCTCCTCATGACTTCGTATTGACGGCCGAGGCCTCGAGCACCTGGACAGAGACGCTTGTGGTCGAGGTGAGATTCGGTTCGCTGCCCGACGTGCCGCCGCCGGACCAGGTGATCCGCCACGTGATCGTCGCGGTCACCGTGTACGTGCCGCCGCTACTGCGCCGCGACGGCGAGGTGTAGGTGTGGCCGCAATCCGGCGACGCCTTCCTCGGGTCCGTGCCCGCCTTCCATGCAGTTCCCTGGCCGCATTCCTTGGTGCCGCCGTCGCCGGTGGACCAGGTCACCGTCGTCGGCGTGCCAACCGCCGTCACCGACAGACCGGCCAGGCTCGCCGTGGCGGACCGCGGCGACCACACCGCATCGTCGATCCACAGCCACGTCGGCACGTACACGACCTGGGGGGCCGGCGGCGCCGGATTCAACCGGATCCGCGGCGCCGGCAGGTTCAGGTGACGGATCGCCTCCTGGGCAAGCCGCTGTAAACCGGGGTTTGAGTCGTAGACCCGGTAAAGGATCAGCCCCGGCGGCCAGAAGTTGGTGATCGGATCACCGCAGGAACCGACGTACCAGTACCCGGGTGGATCGACCTTGCCGCCCAACGCCTCGGCGAACTTCAGGTCGTCGCCGGTAGCCTTCTGCCAATAGCAGTAGCTCTCGCCCAGCCAGCCCTTGCCCTCGACGTAGCAGGGGATTGTCTCACCGGCCCCATTACGGCAGCCCGAGGACCCGCTGCCACCGCCTCCTTCCGACCCTCCCGGCGTCCCGATCTGGATCACGCAAGCCGGGTTGGTGGGATTCGCTGTGCAGTTCACCGGATCGCCCAGACCGGCCTGAGCGGCCACAGCATTGGTGAGGAGGAGGGCGACAGCAGCACCTCCGACCGCGACAAGGCTTCGTGTCACTGGCAGCATGCTTGACCTCAACTCAGCACGTTCCGGCCGATTGGAGGGCGAAGGAGGTCACTTTCCAGGTCCCGTCGTCGAGGCGGGACACGCTGGCCTTCGCCGACTGTCGGCCGCCGGGAGTGTCCTTGTAGGGAGAGCCGTCTTTCTTGACCAAGCGCGTCTTGGACGTGTCGACGCAGTCCTTGATGTCGACCGTCGGCGGTGACGCGTTCGGTCGCACCGTGGTCACCTTCGGGTGCAGCGTGACGTCGCCCTGGCCCACAAGGCCGTCGCGTTGCATCGAGGTCAACCCGTCGACGAACACCTTCAATGCGTCTCCTTGGGTGTATCGCGCAAGGTCGGCGTGCTGCGGGTCTGGGATGCGGCTGGCACCGACGTACGCCCTCCACATGCCGCGGTATGCGTCTAGAGCGGTCGCCGCCTGTGCACCCGAGCTCGGGGTTGGTGGTGTGGGCGCCGAGCTGGTGGCGGGCGCAGCCGGCGCCGAGCTCGGCACCGGCTGAGCGCTTCCTGGCCCACACGCGGCAAGGGCCACCGCCGTGGCGCCGACCAGCGGCGCCAGCCGCCTCGCCGCGCCCAGCCTTCCTCGGAAGCTCGTGCGAAGTCCGGTATGCGGGGACGACCTGGCGCAGGCCCTTGCGAGCGTTGCGATGACGGGCGCGATGAGACATGCCCGGTGCTTGCGTAGCGCCATAGAGTCCTCCTGTTCGCTGGTCAATCGACCCCTGCCACTGCGTCAGCAGTTCAGACTGTCACCTCCCGATCTACAGCCGTCACCTTCTGCTCGCAGCCACGCGCTTCCCGCTGCCGACGCCGTCAGTCATCCCGGGTCAGATGACTGGCTGGCCGCGGAGCCGGGACTCCGGACACCAGCAACACCGACGACTGGTCTCGTGGAAACCTCAGTAAACATCGACATGCATCGTACGCCGACCGACTGCGAATGTGTCAACTGTTGTGGACGGGTGGATCCGGTGTGTAGATTTGGGCGTGTCGGTTGAAGGAGTTTCCCCGTGACGCCCCGCGCAGACGATTCCGCCGGTCGAACCCTGGCCCAGCGGCTGGACAACCTGTTCCTGTCGGTACGCCGGCCGGACGGGCGCGAGTACAGCCATCGCGAGGTCGCTGAGGCGGTAACGGCTGCCGGTGAGCCGATCTCGCATAGTTACATCGGGCAATTGCGCGCGGGTGACAAGGACAATCCGACGATCAAGCACCTGCGCGCGTTGGCGCGCTTCTTCGGCGTACCGGTGGAGTACTTCACCAACGAGGACGTCGCCGCCGATGTCGATCGCGAACTCCGCACGCTCACCGCGCTGAAGGATTTGCAGATCAAGACGGTCGCACTGCGACGCACGCTCCTGCCCGAGGCCGAGCGGAGCCTCGCTGAGTTGGCGCGGATCGTCGAGGTGATCCGCGAGATCGAGGTTCCACAAGACGGCGAGCGGCAGAGCAAGGAATAGCCGACATGATGGCCGACAGCGGGGGAGTGAGCACGGGAAGACTTCCCCGGCTGGGTCAGTTTGGTTCGCCATCATTCTCCGGCAATGCGACGGCTGAGCGATGACGGGGCCAGTGGGCGTCGCTGCGCTGGTCTTGCTGTGGGCAGCGGTGATCTACCGGTCGTGGCGCCTACCCAGAGGAGCGCAGAGTCCACAGCGGACAGCGCTGTGGTTGGCGATCATGGCTCTGGCGATGGCGGCGACCGTGTTCTACCCGACGGTGTACCGGGCCCTCGACCGCGCCGTCGGAGTGCCCAACCTCGCCGAGCTAGTCGGGCACAGCCTGATCCTGCTGGCAGCATGGCAGGCGCACTCGATCCTGATCTTCCTTATCTACCCGAGATCGGCGGCCCGCCGACGAACCTGGGCACACGGTGCGCTGGTTGTCGTCAGCGTGGCGGCAATGGCGATCTTCTTCGGCTTGGCGCCGGTCGACCAGGAGGCCCCTCAGACGTTCACCACCGTGTACGCCGAGGCACCGTACATCGTCCCGTACTGGGTGACCCTTCTGGTGGCGGCCAACTACCTGCTCGGTGACATGGTGCGGCTGGTCGCGCGCTACGCTGCCCGCAGCCCTCACGAGCACCTGCGTCTTGGACTGCATCTCATCGCCGTTGGCGGATCGTTCGGAGTTGCCTACTGGTGCTACTGGGTCTCGTATCTTGTGGCGCGCAATTCGGGGCTGTCCGTTCCCGCTGACATCCGAACCGCAGGGCGTTCGTGCATGTTCGCCGCTATCGTCTTCTGCGTGCTCGGCTCGACCGTCCCCGCACTGGGACCCCGGGTTGGCCTACCGACTCCGTACGCCTGGCGGGCCGGTCTGCGCGACTATCGCCGGCTCTACCCGTTGTGGCGCGCGCTTGCCACAGCCGCGCCGGAGATCGTGCTCAACCGACCGCCGCTCTTCGTGGTGGATGTTCGGTTCTGGTTGAACCGGCGGATCATCGAGATCGAGGACGGCTTGCGGCTCCACGGCCGGAACGCACCGCACGTTGGGCACCCCGGCCCGCAGTCATCGCAACAGCCCGATGGAGACCGAGATCCAGCCGCCGAGGCGGAACTGATCCGGCAGGCCGTCATGGTCGGACGTCATCAGGTGGAAGCGCCGCGGGCGCCGGCCGACGAAGGCCCACGGGAAACAACGCCGAGTTATGCTGACCGCCTTCGATGGCATCTTGAAGTTGCACGCGCGTACGCGAATCTCGGCCGAGAAGGACGCCGGCCCATGTCGGCGCCGGCCGCGCGGCGGTTAGCTACCGGGATAGCCGCACGACGGCGGAAGGAGGTGGATGACGCGACATGACCAGCACGCCGGTTACGACCAGGCGGACGGCGCGCGCCAAGCTGCGGGCGCTGGGCATCGTCGTACCTTCGCCCTTCACGATCGACCACTTCTGCTCGCAGCTCAGCACGACGCGGGGCCGCCCGATCCGGATCATCTCGGTCGACCTACCGTCGCGAGCCGCATCGTGCGGAGCCTGGCTCGCGACCGCCAACGCAGACTACGTGTGTGTCGACAGCATCGCGCCGGCCCCGCTGCGCGAGCACATCGTCCTACACGAGCTGAGCCACATCATCTGCGATCACGGCGGCATCCCCATGGCCGAGAAGGTGACGCAGTACGGCCTGTTGGATCCGTCCACGGTGCGGCGGATGCTGGAGCGCACCCTGTACGACAGTGCGGAAGAACGGGAGGCCGAGCTGCTCGCCTCAGAAATCGGCTCCCGCATCAACCGCGGTCAGCCCTGGCGCCTCGCCGCCGATGACGGCACCCGACAGATCATCGACGGGCTTGCCCTGGTCATGGGCGGAGGGTCGTAGTGGACCGCTCGGCAGCTGGTACATCGGCCACGACGGTGCCGGACGGTGGCGTCCACCCCGCCCGAACCTCCGTAGCCGGCCGGCTGGCCCGCGTCGTGACCGAGGCGCTCGCGCCGGCAGTGCTCGTCGCTGGCATCTCCCTCGCTGTGGCTTGGCATAGCCGATCAATGGGTTGGGGGATTGTTGCGGCCCTGTTCGCCAGCGGCATCCCGCTCAGCTACATCGTCCGCGGCGTCCGTAAAGGTCACTACCGTGATCACCACGTGTCGATCCGGGAACGCCGGCCGGCGGTGATCCTGTTCGCGGCGGCATCCGTCGGCGTGGGCCTTGCGCTCATGATCCTGCTTCGGGCGCCACGCGAGCTTGTCGCGCTGGTCGTCGCGATGCTTGCTGGCCTGGCGCTCACCCTCGTTGTGACCAAGTTGTGGGGGAAAGTCAGCTTCCACACGGCAGTGGCGTCGGGTACGGCTACGACGCTCGTTCTCGTGTTCGGGCCGTGGCTCCACCTTGCCTGGCTGGTGGTCGGCCTGATCGCCTGGTCGCGGGTCCGGCTGCGAGAGCACACGGTGACCCAGACCGTTATCGGCGCGGTGCTCGGCGCTGCGGCGGCCGGAGTGGTCTTTCCGATCGTTCGTTGACGTCACGGCATGAGACCGGGCCGGCCGTGGACCGCGTCGAGCGCCCGCGGCTCTCCCTGCTGCCCTGAATAGGGATCAGGTGCGTTTCAGAGGCCAGGTCAGCCACGTGGAGATGTCGTAGGAGTGGGCCGCCGCCGACCCGCTGCGGCCGCCTGCGGGGTGTCTCGCGAGATCCCGCACCGCCCCGTCGCCGGTACGCAGGTGACGACGGACCGGCAGTTGGTGCCGCGGCGAGTCGGTGGCGATCCGTGCGCAGGCGTACCAGGGTCGTTGCACCCCCGAGGGGTCCAGGAGCCCGCAGGGGCTCTGAGAGGGCTACGGAGGGCGGCAAAAATGTCGACGATCGTCGATGGATAGGGGTCCGCAGGACTCACCTGCACCGAACAACGACTCCGACCGTCCTGGACCTGACCACCCACGCTCGCAGTGTCCTTTTCGAGTCCCGGACTCGGGGACAGGTGCCATCGGGCCGGCAGTGAGGGCACCTCTGGCGCTGATGAAGGTCGATCATCCAGCCAGCGACTAGCACCAGGTACGGGATGTCAGCCACGACGGTTCCTCCGGAGTGCGAACGACGACCGCCAGAGGCCACCAAGGGTCATCAGGGGTCGACTCCGTGGAAGCGCGACGGTAGGAGCGTTCCAGTGAGCGCCGTAAGCGCCTGCTCTGTGCGGATAGTTGGACACCTGGACTACATCGATGGGCTCGTCTGGCCTCTGAAACCACCTGAGTCGGCTAGTCATCTGTCAAGGGTAACTAACTAGGGCGTGTGATCAGTAGTCCTGCGCTAAGTTGGCACACGACTAGTTCACGGCTGCCTAGCTTCGGGACATGGCGAAGCGACTGCGGCTGATGGGCTCGGCGGAGATCCGAGTCATGCTCGGCGGTGTGTCTCGCCAGCGCGTCTACCAGATCACCAACCGCAGGGACTTTCCCGAGCCTGTAGCGACTCTCCAGATGGGGAACGTCTGGCTGGCCGAGGATGTCGAGCGTTGGATAGCCGAGAGGCGTCCAGAGGATTAGCGTCGCTCGTTTGGCCTGGTATGGATACGACGTGAAGCCAAGTCTCTGGACACGCGTACGGCGCGTCTACCACCGGTTGCGCCATCGAGGACGTCCCTGAGCCGCACAAGCCTCCGCAGGGTCTGCGCGGCGGCGATCTCCGACTTCCTCGGGTCCCCGTTCATGGCCACGAGGTACGCGGCACGGCAGCTCGTGATGACTGTGCCGAGCCTGTACAACGCGATTGCCGCTGCCAGGGTCCAGCTCGTGGCAGCCCACAGCTTCGGCAGCACGAAGCTCCTCGGGTTTCCGGCGTCGAGCGGGAGGCTGCTCGGCGGCGGTGGGAGCGCCTAGGACGGGCCAGCGGTGTCCTGCACTTTGCCAGCTGGCCATAGGGGAAGGTAGCGCCCGGACCGGTTGTTCCCCTCGGTATCCGGACCCGGGCTCCCGTTCTTCGACGCAGTGAAACCCCGTCTGCCAGGCCGTGGACCGCAGGCGAAGCTAACGGTGGTTAGAGTGACTATCCCGGTGAGCCCCCACGGCGAGCGCGAGCAGTCCGAGCTTGGCGATTGCGATGATGGCCGCATGGGTGCGGCGCGGACCGCCAACGGCGAAGCCGGTCACGCCCCAGCCTCCCCGCGGGCAGTGCCCGCCGAACTGGCAACATCGCCCGTTAGCCAATCGTGGTCCCGAACGGGTCCTTGCCCTCGCCGAGGAGCAGCGGCACGTCATAGACCGATAGGTCCGGCCGGAAGCGTGCGTACCGCACGCGATGGCGCCAGCGTCCATGTTCAAAAGCTACGTCGGCGGCAATTTCCGCCACGACGGTCGGTTCCACCTGCAGGTAGGGCAGTGGCTCGGGCCGGTCCAACTGGCCGGACCAGGACGCGGGCAGCGGCTGCGGCCACGGGTGGGCCACGGTGCCGGGGTGCGGCATGCGTGGCGGCGTGAGCAGTTCGGCCAGCGCCGCACGCTGGTCGGTGGTCAGTGGATGGGAGCGGCCGGTGTATCGCAGCCGTCCCCGCCGGTCGAACCGGCCCAGCAGCACGGTCTCCGGGCGGCTGATGCTGCTGGTCACCCCACCGATGATGGCCTCGGTGACGATCCGGGTGCGGAACTTCGACCAGCCTCTCCGGCCTGGCTCGTACCGGCCGGTCAGGCGTTTGTCGATGCCCGCGGCGACGGTCCAGTGCAGCAGCCAGTCCGCCACCTGCCGCATGTCGGCCGTCTGCGGAGTCACGGTCAGCTGGGCCGGCGCGTTGACGAGCAACTGCTCCAGCCGTGCCCGCCGCTGCGCCAGCGGCAGGTCCAGGATCACCTGCCCGCCGGTGTCGGCGAGCAGATCGAACAGCACGTAGTGGGCGGGCCATTCGCGCGCCAGGCGTAGCAGGTCGCGGCCTGCGGTGACGCGGCGTTGGAGCTGCGCGAAGTTGGTGCGGCCGCGCTCCCAGACGATCAGCTCACCGTCGAGCACCACCCGGGGCGCGACGGTGGCCCGGATCGCGCGGGTGATATCCGGGAAGTAGGTGGTCAGGTTCCGGCCGGCCCGCGACTGCAGGTAGACCCCGTCGGGCTCGCGGAAGGCGATACACCTCCACCCGTCCCACTTCGGCTCATGCACCAGGCCGGGGCCCTCGGGCACCAGGTCGACGGGTGCCGCGAGCATCGGCGCGACCGGCCGCCGCAGCACCGGTTCCGCCCCGGCGCTCGCCCGCAGGCGGGCTGGAGTCACCGCCAGCCCCCACCACACCGGCCGTGTACGGCGTTCATCTTTGGCCCCCCACGTCATCGTGCGAGATACATGGGTGGACTCGGGAGGAGATCCGCGACATTGAATGCGCCAGCGAGGGGCTGCAGCATGGCGCGCTAGCGGGCGGCGGGGCCGGCGGCGACCCTGAACCGGTCGCCGAGGTGACCGCTCGGCCGCCGGCCGGCCGGCCGTATGCAGGCGGTACCAGCTACGGCCGCAGGCCACCGACGAGCGGGCCCCGCAGCGGGTTCAGTCGCGGCGACCGGTCATCGCCCGCAGCGCCGCTCGGTCGGGCGGCAGAGTCTCGTACGCCGCGTCCCGTGCTCGTCGGCGCGTACGGTCGGAGGGTGGACGTGCTGCTGCGCGGCGGGCCCGGCGACGGCCAGGTGGTGCCCGGCGGCGGGGAAACCGTCGTGTGGCAGGCCTGCCTGTACGAGATCACCCGCGACTACGGCCACCGCCACGGCCGCGACCTACGGGTCTACCGGCACCGCCCCGACTGCTGCGAGCCGTACGGCCGAGGCACCGAAGACCGCTGCGAATGACCCGCCTGGCTCCGGCGAAGGTCTGTTCGGCACCCCGCCCCGCCCATTAATCGAACATGCGTACGATAATCGCGTGGAAGAGGTGGTCCGGAGGTGGTGGAACGGGTGCTGGGGGCGCCTGGCCCGCCGCGACGTGTGGCTCGTCCGCCAGACACGCTGGAAGCTGATCGCCCGCGCCGGCGACAGTGAGACCGGGAAGGTGCTGCGGTGGGAGTTCGACACGGAGCCGGAAGCCCTGCACATGGTTGATCGTCTTCTGCGTGCCGAGACCGCAGGCCAGTGGCGCGAACAGGACCCCGCGTCCCCGGGGGTGCAGCCGCGAGAGCAGCGCCCCGGGCGGCACCCGGGCTCGGCACCTTCGTGATGTCAAGATCACATTGGGGTTCGCCGCGCGATATGTGGCGGTGAGCAGGCTGGCCGGGCCGCTCGCCCCGGCGGTCACCGGCCGGCCGGTCACCCGGGACAGGTCCCGGGCCGCCGTGTGGTGACCGCCGTCGGATTGAGCCGTGCGACTCAATGCGGCGGACTCGTGTCGTCTACCCGACAGGGCGCCGGCCCGGATGGGCGAGGCAACCACAGGCATACGCGCCTCACACTGGCGTCTTCGGTGACGCTGGAGGGGTAGCAGTGGTCAACTGGGTGACGCGACGGGACCTGTCGGAGGCGGCGAAGGGCGGTGTCGGGTTCTTCGCGCTGCTGATGCTGGTCATGGCGGCGTTGTTCGCAGGGCGCCTGGTGGTGGGTGTCTGGACGGCGGCTGACCGCTGAGCCAGTGATGCCACAGTGGGTGCGGGTGTTGTGGAGGGGCGGCCTGTTCGTGGCGGCGTTCGCGTTGGCGTACTCGGATGGCTGGGTGGGGTCGGCGGGCGCAGTGGCGGTGTTTGTGATGGCAGGATTGGGGTGGTGGCTGATGGCTACCCCGGACGAGGTGTAGGCGGTCATCCTCGGGTCACCGCCGGGACGACTAGGTCGGCGTCGGCGTTCATCAGGGATGATCCGGCGAAGGTTGGTCCGAGAGCCCAAGCGCCACGTCGTGCCGCCTCCTCGACGGCCTCGGGCGATGCGAGGTCAAGCAGCTTCTAGGCCGTGATGGACCCTGGAGCCAGGGCCATCAAGGGGGATCCCGGTGCGGGACCGACCCACTCCAGCCCCCACTTCACCGCCAAGTTCTACGGCAAGTCCTTCCCGAGCTGTTTCACGCCGTCAGTACCACCAAGGAGCCGAACTTCGTGGCGAACCGGTGGGTGTCGACGTCGCCGAAGCCACCGCCGCTGTGGTACCGCGACGGCGGGGCGGCGGAGCGCAGTCGGCATAGGCGTAACGCCTGCGCTGGCCTGGCTCGCGCAGATCCCGGCGGGTCGATACGCAGCACTCCTACGACGGCGGCGAGCACGGTCCAGCCCTCGCCAGCGTGCGTGGTCGGGGCTCTGCTGCCAATGTTGCCGGGGAATGCTGCGGGACCGGGGGCATATTCCATACCCCTCCTTCCCGGTAAAGAGCTGGGAGTCGCCTGAGCGGCACGGCTTGATCCGGCTACACCCGGTCAGACCGGGTGTGGACCCTTCTCTTCCCCCTGGATAGGGTAGGCGTCCCCGATGCGCTCATCGCTGGCTGCCGACTGGAGGTTTCACCTTGGCTGAACCCTGGCTGTCCGCCGACGACATCGCTGCCCACCTTGGCGTCACGAAAGACACGGTCTACGCATGGATTGCCGAGAAGGGCATGCCAGCCCACAAGCTCGGCCGGCTTTGGAAGTTCCAAGCTAGCGACGTCGATGAGTGGGTGCGCGGCGGTGGCGCCGCCTCGTCGGGTGCCGATACGCGACCGGACTGACCCCTTGGCGCGACCAGTCGACCACCGGAAGTGCCGGTGGGTTGCCATATCCTGAACGACTTGCCTGGAACTGGAAGGAGGTGCCCGTGGGTGAGGCCGCCACTACTACCCGCTACAGGCTCTCCTTCACCAGCGGTGCTCTTCTCATGCGAGAGGCGATGATCGCCGCACCGCTGTATCTGCGTGAACGTCACTGGTCAAAGGTGCGTGCGCTGATCGAGGGCGACAACCTCCTGCAAGCCCGCACGGTTGCGTCGGGGCAGCGCTTCGCACGCGAGGTTGTGCAGCGGCTTGCCGTACTCGCCGATGACGAGATCGAGCTGCTCATCGAGGCGTCGGCCACCGAACGTGGATACCTGCTGTGGGCGGCTGCCTGCCGTCGCTACGACCTGATCGGCGAGTTCGCCGAGGAGGTCGTGCGCGAGCGGTTCCTCCTGTTGACCTCGGCGCTCACGTACGAGGACTTCGACAGCTTTGTCCGGGCTAAGGCGCTGTGGCACGAGGAGCTGGCCCAGATCAAGGACTCGACGCTGCAGAAGCTGAGGTCAAACGTGTTCAAGATGCTGCAGGAGGCCGAGTTGCTGTCGGAGGCGCGCTTCATCATGCCTGCCGTGTTGTCCGAGCGAGTTGCCGCCGAGCTCAGCGCTCGCACACCGAGTGATTTGCGGTTCTTCCCGACCCAGCAGACCGAAGGTCTGGGGGGCGGGCTGTGATCCCGAAGACTCTGCCTGAGCAGGAGGAGCACCTGTTCGCGGTGCTCCGCGGCCGACGCTTCCTGCAGATGGAGGGCCTGAGCAACGAGGTCCCGTTCTTCATCTACCCATATGCGCCTGAGGATGCGCTCGCCGTAGCGGCAGCCAAGAAGCGGATCAAGAACCGGCTGTCTAACGCTGGCGTCGCCGTCTTCGAGATCAACCTCTACGACCTGTCAGTCGAGCTGCTCAAGGAGCGGGGTGTCTGGGGCCGGGTCCTGGCCATCGAGCCGGATCAGGACAAGGCAGACTTTCGCGAGATGCTTCAGGGGATGCTTGACCCGCAGCTGCATATCGCCTCGGCGATCCGCGACCGGCTCGCGCAGGTGGACTTCGACGTCTTCTTCCTCACCGGGATCGGTGAGGTCTTCCCGTACATCCGTTCGCACAACGTGCTGAACAACCTGCAGTCGGTGGTCAAGGGCAAACCGATGCTCATGTTCTTCCCGGGGCGTTACGAGCAGTCCGACACGTTGGGCTCGTCGCTTGTTTTGTTCGGTCGGCTCAAGGACGACCAGTACTACCGAGCCAAGAACATCCTGGAACAGGAGGCGTGAGCTCGATGCAGCTCAATGAGATCTTCGCCAAGAATATCCAGCGCCCGATCGAAGGCGTCATCAAGGCCGATGACGTCGCACACCTGAGCACCGAGGTCGACGAGTACGTCTTGACCAACGAGGCGGCTACGGGCCTGGAGGATCTGCTCGAGGAGTACACCTCCTATACCAATGCCAACGGCGTGTGGATCTCCGGCTTCTTCGGCTCCGGTAAGTCGCACATGCTCAAGATGCTCGCCCACCTGCTAGGGGACGTCGAAGGCCAGAGCTATCGGCGCCAGAACGCTTCCGACAGCTTCCGGGCCAAGACGCCCGATGCCTTCCTGCCCGGCTTGCTCGACAAGGCCGACCGCATCCCGGCCAAGAGCCTTCTGTTCAATATCGACCAGAAGGCCACCCTGATCAGCAAGGACCAGACCGACGCCCTGCTCAAGGTCTTCGTCAAGGTCTTCGACGAGAGCCGCGGCTACTACGGCAACCAGGGACACGTCGCCCGCTTCGAGCGCGACCTGGACAACCGCGGACAGTACGAGGCGTTTAAGGAGACGTTCGAGCGGATCGCCGGCATCCCCTGGACGCAGGGACGCGAGCAGAGCGCGTTGGAAGGCCCGAGCATCGACCGGGCCTTCGCCGAGGTAAACGGTGCGACTGCCGACGGCATCATCAAGCAGTACAGCGCCTCATACTCGGTCTCGATCGAGGACTTCGCCGACGAGGTCAAGGCCTGGCTCGACAAGCAGGGCGCCCCGAACTTCCGCCTCAACTTCTTCGTCGACGAGGTCGGCCAGTTCATCGGCTCGGACACCAAGCTGATGCTCAACCTGCAGACCATTGCGGAGTCGCTCAACACCAAGTGCGCCGGCCGCTCGTGGGTGTTCGTGACCTCTCAGGAGGACATGGAGAAGGTCATCGGCGACCGCACCAGGCAGCAGGGCAACGACTTCTCCAAGATCCAAGCCCGGTTCAAGACCCGTTTGAAGCTCACCAGCGCCGACGTTGAGGAAGTCATCCGCAAGCGCCTGCTGGAGAAGAACAACGCGGGTGTGGCTACGCTGAGCAAGATCTATGCAGACCAGCACGCCAACTTCAAGACGCTCTTTGACTTCGTCGATGGGGCCAAGACCTACCGCAACTACACCGACGAGGCGCACTTCGTCGGGACCTACCCATTCGTCAGCTACCAGTTCCCGCTGTTCCAGGCCGCGATCGAGGGCATCTCAGAACACAACGTCTTCGAGGGACGCAACAGCTCGGTCGGTGAGCGGTCCATGCTCGGCGTCGTCCAGCAGGTCGCCAAGGACATCGGCAACGTCGACGTCGGCCAGCTCGCGACCTTCGACAGCATGTTCGCCGGCATCCGCGCGTCGCTGAAGTCCGCCGCCCAGCGTTCGATCGACGTTGCCGAGCGCAACCTCGACAATCAGCTGGCGGTCCGGCTCTTGAAGGCGCTCTTCCTCGTCAAGTACGTCGAGAGCTTTCAGGCGACGCCGCGCAACCTCACGGTGTTGGTGTACGACCGCTTCGGCCTCGACCTCCCCGCCCTGTCCGACCAGGTGAAGGAAGCGCTGACCCTGCTGGAGTCGCAGACCTACATCCGGCGCAACGCCAACGCGTACGAGTACCTGACCAACGACGAGCAGGTCATCGAGGAAGAGATCAAGAACGTCGACATCGACGCCTCCGAGGTCAGCGCCCGACTGTTCAAGATCCTGTCCGGCGATGTCATCAAGAGCAACAAGATCCGCTATGCCAAGAACGGGCAGGACTTCCCATTCGGGTTCAAGCTCGACGACCAGGCTCATGGTGCCCAGCGGGAGCTGGCGGTCCACTTCATCTCGCCGGAGTACCCGCACTCCCCGGAAGAGATCCGCATGCACAGCGCGGGGAAGGATGAGCTGCGCGTCATCCTCGACCCGGACGCCCGGGTGCTGTCGGACCTGCGGCTGCTGATCAAGACCGAGAAGTACATCAAGCGCAAGCAGGGCACCTCGATCTCCGCGATCGAGGACCAGATCCTGCGGTCCAAGGGCGCGCAGAACATCGAGCGGGAGAAGGAGCTTATCGAGCGCGTCCGCAGCTCGGTCGGCAAGGCCACCCTGGTCATCAACGCCGCGGACATCACCTCAAGCTCCCAGGACGCACTGACCCGGGTGGCCGATGGCTTCCACAACCTCATCAGCCGCACCTACACCCAGCTGAAGCTGCTCGGCGGTGTTACCTTCAGCGAGCAGCAGGTCGCCTCGGCCGCGAACCCTGACAACGGTCTGTTCGAAGCCGGCACCTTGACCAAGCTTCCTGCCGAGGAAGTGCTGTCCTTCGTCATTCGCAAGGGGGGACTCGGGGAGCAGGTCACGGTCAAGGCCATCGTCGACACCTTCCAAGCCAAACCCTACGGGTGGGACCTCGCCTCGATCGAGGTCCTGATCGCCTTCCTGATCGGCACGTCCAAGGTCACGCTCACGGTCGACGGCAACCTTCTCAAGCGCTCCGAGGTCGCGACCGCCCTGCGTAACACCCAGAAGCACGCGCACGCCGTGGTGGCCCCGCAGAAGACGTTCGACGAGCGCAAGGTCGCCGCCTTCCGCAAGTTCTGCACCGATTTCTTCGACGAGCCCAACGCCCCCACGGACCCGCTGGAGCTCGCGCGGCACGGTGCCGACAAGCTGACGGGCAAGCGCGACGAGCTCAAGGCCACCGCCGCGGGCTCCAAATACCCGTTCGTGAGTCAGCTCTCCGCCCCGATCGAGCTGCTTGACCACGTGGTCGGCAAGCCCGACGATTGGTATTTGACCGACTTCAATCTTGGCGATGACCTGCTTGACGCCAAGGAGAGCGTCATCGACCCGATCCAGGCGTTCCTGAGCGGCGGACAGCGGGTCATCTACGACGAGGCCGCCGACCTGCTGGCCACCCACAGCAGCAACCTCGGCTACCTGCTACCTGACAGCGACGCCACCGTCCGGGGCGCACTGGTCGACTCCAACGCCTTCCGTGGCAACCGGATGGCGCAGCTCAAGCAGGCAACCGACCAGCTGCGCGCCCAGATCGACGAGGTGGTGGCATCGAACCGGGCCGACGTGGTCCAGGCGATCGAGGGGCGCAAGGTCGAGCTCGAAGCGAGCGCCTTCTACGCAAAGGCGACTACGGACGCCCAGAAGAGCGTGATCCGGAGAGTCGACCAGGCGATTTCTCGCGTCCGCGGCGAGAAGCAGATCGCCCTGATCCGTGAGCTGGGGGCGAGCTTCGAGGAGACCGTCTACCCGGGTCTGCTCGACCAGCTGGCCGTCTCGCAGCAGGGCGGGGGCGACGACGCGCCGCCGCCGAAGCAAACCGTGTCCGTCAAGACCATCTCGGCTACTGGTGTCGGCGCGGTTCTTGAGACGGAGGAGGACGTCGACCGGTACCTCGCCGCCCTCCGCAATGTGCTCATCCAAACCCTGAACGACGGAAAGCGAATCTCACTCTGATGGAAACCGCACCGTTGAAGTCGTTCGCCACGTGGGCGCGCACGGGGCTCATCCGCGAGGTCGCCGCTCGCGTAGCCGTGGTGCTGGCTCCCGCCTCGCCTGAGCGGGTGGAGCAGCGGAGGGCTGTTGAAGCCTTGGAAAAGGCGGTCGACGCAGCGGGCGGCGGAGAAAGCGGCAAGACAGCAGTCGCAGACCGGGTCGCCTACACCTGGTTCAACCGCATTATTGCTCTGAGGTTCATGGACGCCAACGGGTATACCGGCATCGGTGTCGTCTCCCCGCAGTCCGGCATCGAGAGCGGCCAGCCCGAGATCCTCGCCGAGGCTAAGCGCGGCAACATCGACGTCACGGTCATCGGCACCAAGACCCGCGAGACGGTCACGGGTCTCCTCAACGGCACCCGTCGCAGTGAAGACCCGCAGGGCGAGGCCTACGCCCTGCTGCTCGCGGACTACTGCCGCTACTGGAACCGTGCCATGCCGTTCATGTTCGAACGGGAGGGCGATTTCACCGAGCTGCTGATACCCGCGAACTTGCTGGCAGACGACTCGGTGCTCAACCGCGGTGTCAAGGTCCTGACCACTGATGTCTGCCGAGATGTCGAGGTCATCGGCTGGCTCTACCAGTTCTACATCTCAGAGCGGAAGGACGAGGTGTTCGCCGGCTTCAAGAAGAACAAGAAGGCCGGTGCTGCCGAGATTCCTGCAGCGACCCAGCTCTTCACGCCGCACTGGATTGTCCGCTACCTCGTCGAGAACTCGCTCGGCCGCCTCTGGATGCTCAATCGGCCGTCCTCTCGCCTCGCCGAACGGATGGAGTACTACATCGCCCCGGTCGACGAGGAGACCGACTTCCTCAAGATCAGCAGCCCCGAAGAACTCAAGGTCATTGACCCCGCCTGCGGCTCGGGCCACATGCTCACCTACGCCTTCGACCTCCTGTATGCGATCTACGAGGAAGAGGGCTATGCGCCGGCCGAGATCCCCGGACTCATCCTCACCAACAACCTGTACGGCGTCGAGATCGACCCGCGCGCCGGGGCACTCGCGGCCTTCGCCCTGAGCATGAAGGCTCGCGCCAGGCAACGGACGTTTTTCAACAAGCAAGTCGAGCCGAACGTGTGCGCGCTTGAGCCGATCCACTTCACGCCGCAGGAGCTCGACCTGCTCCTGTCACCCTCGGTCGACCGGCATGAAGAGATCGCATTCTGGAATCAGTTCGCGCGAGCAGACTTGTATGGCTCGTTGATCAGGCCCGATGCGAGTTTGATCGGCACCCTCCGCGCTCACGTTGAGGTGGTCGGTGTTGAGGCCGACCTGCTCGCGTCGGATGTCGTCAGGCGAGCGAAGCAAGTCCTCCGTCAGGCTGAGGCACTGTCTCCAGAATATGCGGTCGTGGTGACGAACCCGCCATACATGGGATCCAAGAACATGACTGGAGACCTTGCGGACTGGTCCAAGGTGCACTGGCCGACCAGTCGATTCGACTTTTTTGCGATGTTCATGGAACGCGGCATGCAGCTTTGTTCTCCGCAGGGGTGCGTCGCCATGATAACCATGCAAAGTTGGATGTTCTTGTCGACTTTCGAGCCACTGCGCGAATCAATACTCTCGCGCAAGACGGTTCGCCTCCTGGCACATTTGGGGCCAAGTGCGTTCGAGGGATTGTCGGGGGAGGTCGTGTCGACGACCGCGTTCGTCATCTCAAACGTTCATGTTCCGAATGCTGTTGGAGATTACATCCGGCTGGTGGATTTCGTGGCGGCGTCCGCAAAACGCGCGGGGTATCTTTCTGCGCTCACGGACCCAGACTGTACGTACCGATTCCGAGTGGCAACGGACGACTTCGCATCACTGCCAGGAAAGCCGGTTGCTTACTGGATCGACGTCCCACTGAGGGAGTCTTTCGCGACGCCGCTCCTCGGTCGACTCGTCATAACGGAAGGGCAGAACAAGACCGCGAACAATGATCGGTATCTTCGTCGATCGTGGGAAGTTTCGCGGTCGGCGCTGGGCGAGGACGCGAGGTGGATCCCATACGCCAAGGGCGGTCCCTTCAGACGTTGGTACGGAAACGTGGAGTACGTAGTCGACTGGTCCCGGTCGGCGCGGGAGGAATATCGAAGGAACGCTAGTTGTCGTATCGTGGACGAGCGGTTCTGGTACCTGCCCGGCATCACATGGACGGATATTTCTACAAGCGGGTCGGGATTCCGGTGGCTTCCCGAGGGTGGAACCTTCGACATGTCCGGGCCTGTGGTGTTCCTCTCCGACGGGACGCGTTACCTCAATGTCCTCGGTGTCCTGAACTCCGGGTTCTCGTGGAAAGCCCTAGGTTTTCTGAATCCCACCTCTCATATCCAGTTGAAGGACGTCAAGAATGTCCCGGTGTCTGATCGACTCCTGCATGACAAGGAATTGGCTGAGCTGGTAGGCGCGAATGTGGCGTGGTCGAAAGGCGACTGGGATAAGCTGGAGATATCAATGGGCTACGCGGGTAGTCCGTTGACGTCTACGGGGGTGTCGCTACTTCGGAACGCCGTTGATGACGAGGTTGAGAGGATATTTCAGGGAAGCGAGGAGGTGATCGCGCGCGAGGCGCGAATCGACGAGCTGGTATCGGCGGAGTACGGCATACTGGAATATCGCCCCTCGTACGCCTCACCTAGGGCGTTGGTGAACAATATTGAGTACCGCGTCGGGAAGGTGCTCAACCGAGACGACGCGTTTTTCGTTCGTCGACTTTTGGTGGAAGATCTGGTTTCCTATGCCGTTGGCTGCCTGTTCGGCCGCTACAGCCTGGATGAGCCAGGCTTCATGCTCGCCGACCAGGGTGCGACCCTGCAGGACTTCCTCAGCAGGGTTGCGAACCCCACGTTCATGCCGGACGCAGACAACGTCATCCCGATCGTGGACGGCGACTGGTTCGAGGACGACATCGTTGCGCGCTTCCGCGCGTTTCTCCGTGTGGCCTTCGGTGAGCAGCACTTCGAGGAGAACCTGCACTTTGTCACTGAGTCTCTCGGCGTCAAGGACATCCGTGACTACTTCGTGAAGTCCTTCTACAAGGACCACGTCCAGCGGTACAAGAAACGCCCGATCTACTGGCTCTTCTGCAGCCCCAAGGGCTCGTTCAGCGCGCTCATTTACATGCACCGCTATACGCCCTCCACGGTCTCGACGGTGCTCAACGAGTACCTGCGCGAGTTCACGGCCAAGTTGACCTCCAGCCTGCAGCGGCAGGAGCGTCTCGCCGCTGGTGGCGGGACGCCGCGTCAGCAGGCGGCTGCCCAGAAGGAGGCTGACCGGCTCCGCAAGGTGCTGCTGGAGCTCGGGGAGTACGAGCACGATGTTCTGTACCCGCTGGCGTCTCGGCAGCTCTCGATCGACCTGGACGACGGCGTGAAGGTGAACTACCCGAAGTTCGGCGCCGCGTTGAAGAAGATCCCCGGCCTTGCGGCAAGCGATGAGTGACGCTGCCACGGTCCGCCCGCACCTGGAGCGGTGGTTCGAGACCCGCCGGGTCGTCTTCTGGCGCGACCCGGACGGCCAGTACGCCGCCGACCTGGAGGATCTCGAGCTGCTGGGTGTCCATACGATCCGCGTTGCCAACGACGAGTTCGGTATCAAGAACCGACTCCTGCACGACGAGCCGACGAGCAAGTTCCTCGTGTACCGCTCCGGTCAGGTGCCGACGGGCATCGGGAACTGGCTGCTTGACCTCGAGCTTGCCTACGGAGTCTTCACAGCCGATCACACTACCCTCGTTGCGCAGGATCTCGGCCTCACTGGCACGGGCATCGACGAGGTCGTTCAGACTCACGAAAAGTTCTTCAACGCGACCAAACGCGTCCAGAGCCTCAAGGCTCGGCTGAGTCCCGAGGACGATTCCACCGACCTGCGCGCCAAGATGACCGCGGTGCTGCTTAATCTCAAGGACTCCCACAGCCTGCTGGAGATCACCCGCACGCTGCTCACGGAGAACGCTCGAGGGCTCCACACGAAGTACGACGCGCTCGTCGATTACGGCCTCGACGACTTTTACTGGCGCGGCGTCGCTGGTATCTACGGCTACGAGTCGGGCTCGCCGAGCATCGACGATCTGGTGCTGTGGATCTTCCGCAAGGCCATTGAGGGCTTCAAGTCTGACCGACCGGGTGGCCTGCAAAACATCCAGCTCGACTTTGCAAGCCTGCGCAACGACCGGCGCAGCCAGGAGGCGCTCGCCACGCTCGCCAAGCGCGCGGCACGTGACCTCGATTACACCTCGATGATCGAGGATGTTAGCTTCCGTGAGCTGGTGGCCGTGGATCTGTTCGAGGAGATCGACCAGAAGATAATCAGCGACCTGTCGCATGCAGTGGCCGCGCAGATGATCACCCCGCACGAGGTCGCCGAGGTCGTACGGGCGCGGCAGAGCAGCGTGTGGATCGACGGTTACCGGCGGCTCTACACGGCGGTCGCCAACGCCTCCGAACTGCTGGGCGAGATTGCCTCGCTGGATCTTGGGATGCAATCGTTCGACGACGGGCTGGAGAACTACCGTCGGAAGTGGTTCCGCATCGACCAGCTCTACCGGCAGTTCGTCTACGCGGCACGTACGGCCGAGTACCCGAAGCCGCTCGAAGCACTGCGGGAGCAGGTCGAGAAGCGCTACACCAACAAGTTCGTCTACGAGCTGGGCAATGCCTGGCAGCAGCAGGTGGATCAGGTCGACAGGTGGCGCTCGACCGCACTTCGCTCGCAGACGGGCTTCTACGCCGGCTACGTGGAGCCGCTTGTGCGCGACGGCGACAAGAAGGGCGTCGTCATCATCTCTGACGCGCTCCGTTATGAGGTGGCCGACGAACTCCGCTCACGCATTCGGAAGGAAGACCGCTTCGACGCCACGCTTGACGCCGTCCTCGGGGTGCTGCCGAGCTACACACAGCTCGGGATGGCGGCGCTTCTGCCGCACTCGGCGCTCAAGCACTCCGCCGATGCCAAGACGGTGCTCGCGGACGGCCAGCCGACGAACGGCACCGCCTTCCGTGGAAAGGTCCTCGAAAGCGTCGGCGGCGCAGCTATCCAGGCCGAGGACTTCAAGGCCCTGAACGCCGACGAGCGGCGTGAGCTTTACAAGGCCAACCGAGTCCTGTACGTCTACCACAACCGAATCGACGCCACCGGCGACAAGCCTGGCACCGAACGGCAGGTGTTCGAGGCCGTAGAGGACACGCTCCGTGACCTCGTCGACCTCGTGAAGAAGCTGGCCAGCGCCAACGCTACAAACATCTTCATCACGGCTGACCACGGCTTCCTGTTCCAGGACGAGGCCCTGGGCGAGACATTTTTTCTGTCGACCCGGCCGCAGGGCGACGACATCAAAGTCGTCAATCGACGGTACGTGCTGGGGCGCGGCCTCAAGGTCGACAACGGCCTCGCGACCTTCGATGCCGCTCATCTCGGGCTCCAGAGCGACCTTGAGGTGCAGATCCCCAAGTCGATCCATCGACTCCGCCTTGCCGGCGGGGGATCAAGGTTCGTCCACGGTGGGGCGACGCTCCAGGAGATCGTCGTTCCCGTGCTGGCCGTGAACAAGAAGCGCAAGAGCGACACCAGACTGGTCAACGTCGAGGTGTGGCCCGAGTCCGACAAGATCACGACAGGGCAGGTCGTCGTTCGACTGTTCCAGTCTGAGCCAGTCACCGATAAGGTCCAGCCACGCACGCTCCGGGCCGGGCTCTACGTCGGCGAGGCCCTGATCTCGAATCTTGCCCACCTAACCTTCGACCAGATCTCAGCCGACAAGCGAGACCGGTACCAGAGCGCACAGATGCTCCTCAGCCAGGACGCCAACGACTACAACAATCGTGCCGTCGAGTTCCGCCTGGAGGAGCGCATCCCCAACACCAACCAGTGGCGCGTTTACGCGAAGGCGATCTACATGCTGAAGCGTTCGTTCGCATCGGACTTCGACTTCTGAGGGGAAGGAGGCTCGGATGAGCGAGACCGAGAACGAGGCGCCCGACGCCGGCGCACCACAGCAGAGCGACCTCGACTTCAAGATTAATCTTCTGTTCCCCGGCGTGGTCGTCCGCAAGGACCTAGTCAAGGCCGTCAAGGGCAACGCCATCGTGCCGTCGTACGTCCTCGAGTACCTGCTCGGGCAGTACGCGGCCTCCGACAACGAGGCCACCATCCAGGCGGGTATCGACACGGTGCGCAAGATCTTGGCCGATCACTATGTGCACCGGAACCAGTCCGAGCTGGTGAAATCTACGATCCGCGAACGAGGGCGGCACCGCATCATCGACAAGGTGACCGCCACGCTCAACGAAAAGGCCGACGTGTACGAGGCGGAGTTCGCCAACCTCGGCATCAAGGGCGTGCTTGTCGAACCCGCGACGATCAAGGCCCATCCGAAGCTGCTCGTCGGCGGCGTCTGGTGCATCTGCGACATCGAGTACTTCCACAGCGACGATGCGCGAGCCGTGCCGTGGATTCTCGGCTCAATCAAACCCATCCAGTTGTCGAGATTCGACTTCCAGGGCTACCTGGTTGCCCGACGGGAGTTCACTACCGACGAGTGGATCGACCTGCTAGTGCAGTCCATCGGGTTCAACCCCGAGTTGTTCGGTCGGCGAGCCAAGCTCATCCAGCTTGTGCGGCTCATCCCATTCGTCGAGCGCAACTACAACCTCGTGGAACTCGGTCCCAAGGGCACCGGCAAGTCGCACCTCTTTTCGGAGTTCTCGCCCCACGGCATGCTCATCTCCGGCGGAGAGGTCACGGTCCCGAAGCTGTTCGTCAACAACGCCAACGGGCGCATCGGCCTGGTCGGCTATTGGGATGTCGTCGCCTTCGACGAGTTCGCAGGCAAGAAGAAGCGGGCGGACAGGGCGCTCGTCGACATCATGAAGAACTACATGGCGAACAAGTCGTTCTCGCGCGGCGTTGAGACCCTCGGCGCGGAGGCGTCGATGGTGTTCGTCGGCAACACCTCGCACACCGTGCCGTACATGCTCAAGCACTCCGACCTGTTCGACGAGCTGCCCGACAGCTACCACGACTCGGCCTACCTCGACCGGCTGCACCACTACATTCCGGGCTGGGAGGTCGATACCATCCGCGGGGAGATGTTCTCCAGCGGCTACGGGTTCGTCGTGGACTACATCGCCGAGGTGCTCAAGTCGATGCGCTCGGCGGACTACTCGGACCGTTACCAACAGCACTTCACGCTCTCGTCGGACATCTCAACCCGTGACCGTGACGGCATCCACAAGACCTTCTCCGGGCTGATGAAGATCCTCTACCCAAACGGGGAGGCCACGCCTGAGGAGATCGAGGAGATCCTCCGGTTCGCGATCGAGGGCCGCAAGCGCGTCAAGGACCAGATCCTGCGCATTGACTCGACGATGGTCGACGTCAAGTTCGGTTATCTGGACACCGGTGGAGTCTGGCACTCGGTCTCGACCCTCGAAGAGGACGAGTACCCGGCCTACTACTACCGCGAGCGCCGCGAGGGTGCCGAGACCGCTGACGATGGAGGCGAACCGAGGCCAGGTGGCCCGGCGCCGATCGCGGAGGCAGAAGCACAGCGCGAGCCCGCGCCGGTCGCCGAGCCGCCGCTGTTCGAGGGGCACCGGGATTTCCAGGAAAACCAGCGTGGCGTCTCATTCGACACGCTCGTCATCCCTTACCTGCGCGGTGCGGGGCAGATCACGATCATCGACCCCTACATTCGTCAGTTCCATCAGGCCCGCAACCTCATGGAACTCATCGAGGGGATCGCCAGGACGAAGGACGCAGCGGACGAAGTCCACGTCAAGCTGATCACGGCGGAGAACATCGAGGGGGGCGCGGACAAGCTGCGCAAGCAGCTTGAGTTCCTCCTCAGGATCAAGCAGGGTGCGGCGGTCGGGGGCGTAAACTTTGACGTCGCGTTCGACAACACAATCCACGATCGCTCGATCGTCACGGACACCGGCTGGAGAATCCTCCTCGGCCGCGGCCTCGACATCTTCCAATACGTCACTGGTGACGCATTTGACCTCGCGACCAAGCTCCAAGAGTTCCGCCAGGTCAAGGCATTCGGGATAACCTTCATCCGCGAGAGCGAGTGACCGAGCTGAAGGTACCTGTGGTGCGGTGTGAAACGCCCTGGGTTTCGTGGAGGCTCCATTCCGTGAGGAGATGGAGTCATGGCACGATCGAGCAAGTACTCAGCTGATTTCCGCGTCCGGGCGATGCGCCTGGTGACGGAGGCCGGGCCGGAGCACGACACCGAGTGGGCGGCGATCACGTCGGTGGCGCACAAGCTCGGGGTCAGCAGTGAGATGCTGCGCAAGTGGATCCGGCAGGCCGAGGTCGACGCCGGCCAACGGCCGGGACCACGCCGGATGAGTCCGCAGAACTCAAGCGGTTGCGGCGGGAAAACGCCGAGCTGCGTCGGGCGAACGAGATCCTGAAGGCGGCGAGCGCGTTTTTCGCCGCGGAGCTCGACCGCCCCGGGCCGAGATGATCCGCTTCGTCGACGAGCACAAGGATCGTTTCGGGGTCGAGCCGATCATCGGTGTCCTGCGGGGTACTGATGCCGGGTTTCTGTCCGTGTCTGGCTACTACGCGGCCAAGACCCGGCCGCCATCGCCCCGCAGCATGGCCGACGCCGTGTTGGGTGAGCGGATCCGGCAGACGCACGAGACGAACTACGGGGTCTACGGGGTGCGGAAGATGCACGCCGTGCTGCGCCGTGATGGTGTGCAGATCGGACGCGACCAGGTGGGTCGGCTGATGCGTCAGCTCGGGTTGGCCGGTGTGCGCCGGGGCAAGCCCAAACGCACCACCGTCACCGATACCGCAGCTACTCGGCCCGCGGACCTGGTCAAGAGGCAGTTCACCGCCGCGAAGCCGAACCAGCTGTGGGTATGCGACATGACCTATATCCGAACTTGGGTCGGCTTCGCCTACCTGGCCCTGGTCATCGACGTGTACTCCCGGCGCCTGGTCGGCTGGGCCCTCACCACCCACCTGCGCGCGGACAGCGCCGGGTACTTCCCATCCCGGTCGCGGATGAGGTATCGAACGTTCGACGTGACGTCCTGCAGGTCCATGAACAGGTTCCGGGCGGCCTGGGTCACCCAGGCGGCGGTCGGGTGCGCGGTCGCGCCGAGGATCCGGATGCGGCGGTTGGCGTGCTCAATGGCCGCGAGGATGTACATCCTCGTGCCGGTGAGCGTCATCCTCTCGATGAAGTCTGCTGCCAGCAGCGCTTCGGCCTGCGGCGCGCAGGAACTGCGTCCAGGCGGTGGCGGCCCGGTCCGGGCCGGGATCGATGCCCGCCTCGCGCAGGATCTCCCAGACCGTGGACGCGGCGACTTTCACTCCCAGGGTGAGCAGTTCGCCGTGCACCCGCCGATACCCCCACGACGGGTTCTCCCGCACCACGCGCAGCACCAGCGCGCGGATCGAGCGTACGGTGCGCGGCCGGCCTCGCCGGCGGGGCCGCGACGCCGCCGCGTGGCGACGTGCGGCAGGTCGCGATGCCACCGCAGAATTGTGTCGGGACGTACCAGCAGCCGCAGACGGTGCAACGTGGGCCTCGGGAGGCGGTGTAGCAGCGCGGCCAGCAACGCCCGATCGGCTGGTTCGAACCGGACGCGTCGCTCGTCGAGCTGGCGCTGCAGCACCGCGAGCTGGTGGCGTAACGCGAGGATCTCCGCGTCCTTGTCCCGGTCGCTGCCCGGCAACAGCCGCAGTAGTGCGGCGACGTTCGTGAGGCCCAGGTACGGAAGTCGCCGCAGCATGACACGGCATCATCGCGCAGCCATCAACGGAGATGGGCAAGGAGGACCCGCGTCGGAAAGGCAAGACCGGTTCCCAGGCCCGAACAGCCTCTGAGCAGCCCGGACGAATTTCTCGGCAGGCACAGGGTCTCGCCTGCGTTAGCGCGCTGGCGCGCCGCGTGGGCTCGGGTTACGGCGCCTCCGGCAGGGGCGCTCCGGCTCCAGGGGGCGGCGATGGTCATGGACCCCCGGGGTGGCCAGGTCCATGGTGAGGGCCCTGGCGAGCGCTGGGGGGAGCGGGATACGGGCGGCTTGACGTTCGGTGGCCCACTCGGAGCTGTCGGGGGACTCGCCCATGACGATGCCGAACCAGCGTTCGCGGTCCTTGACGACCCGGAACATCTTCTCGTCGTGGGTGCCGCCGACGTACGGCTCGTAGACGACGACAGGCTGGCCGACCCGGGCGGCTCGGGAGCCGATGCGGTCGACGCGGCCGGTGCGCTGCTCCAGTGTGCTGGGGTTCCAGTCCAGGTCGTGGTGGATGACATGGCGGCAGGCGTGGTGGAGGTCGACGCCCTCGGCCATGACACTGCTGGCGATGAGTACCTCGGGGAAGAATGGGGTGTTGAACGTCTGCATGAGCGTTTCGCGGGTGGCCGGCTTCGCCTCCCCGTTGACTAGGCGGACGTTGGGTAGAAGCACCTCGCGGTCGTGGGAGTGCTCGGAGGTGTCGAAGTGTTCGCTGGTGACGCGGATGCCGCCGGTCTGGATGCTGGCGAGCGCGTGGAGCACGTCGTCGCGCTCCTTGTCGACCTGTTGGGCAAGGGCGGCGGCGAAGGCACTGATCTGGTCTGCGAAGGTGGCGCCAGCCGCGCCGCGGTCCAGGCCAGCGAGTAGCCCCTCGATGGTCAGGTTGGGGGAGAGGTCAACATAACGGGTCAGGAACGAGGGCGTACGCATGAAGCGGACCGCGATGTCCTGCGCCCGTTGTGCCGTCTCGTCATCGAGTCCATTGAGGTAGCTGGCGACTCGTTCCCGGAAGGCGTCGTACCCGCTGACATCGCTGCGTAGCAGACGCTCGGCGATCGCGTCGACCTCAGCTAGCACGTCGTCGCCGGCGGGCCCCCCGAGGGCCTGCGCGGCCCGGTCGATGATCTCCCGACGGATGGCGCGCGAGATGTGATTGCGCAGGGCACGGCCGGTCTCGCGGTAGAAGCAGAAGACCAGGACCTTCTCGCCGCGCCGCCATAGGTCGACCACGCGGCTGACAGTCGCGGCGACCTTCGGATGCGCCGCCCAGCCGTCGACGGTGTCGTGCGGCAGGGCGGTCTTGATGCGCTCGACGTACCACCGGAGTTGGTCCTCCGCGGCGGTGGCGGACGTGTCCGGCGTGTAGCCGTCGGGTGTTTCGAGGTCGTCGAGCTCGGCGATCCGGTGGGCTCTCGTGTCGGCGTAGGCCTCGAAGGATGAGGCGAGCCCGTAGGCGTAGTATCCCCGCACCGGGCTGGCCTTGCCCGCGTTGTGGAGGTTTGCGATCGCCTCGGCGCGGGCGGCGAGCAGAAACGGCAGAACTGCGTCGCCTTCGACGGTCAGGCCGGAACCCGTGTCACGTCCGTCCAGGATCGCCCGGCCGGGGTGGTAGTCGCGACGCCGAGTCCGGCTGGCCCTGGTGTGTCGGATGACCCATGGGCGCAGCAGCTTCTCGGCCGATCGGAGCTCGTCGTGCGCTGCGGCTGCGGCGGTGATCGCCGTACGGACCCGCTCAGATTGCCCTTCCTCAATTTCGAATGTGCCGACGGAGGCAACCTGGGGGGCGTCGGACTCCTCGAGCCGCGACCAGGCCCGTTCCAGCCGCAGCGCAGCAGCACGACTTCGGTTGAGCCCGTTCTGGATTTCTTCAACCTGGTCGTCGAACCGCTCCCGCGCCGCCTGCGACGACCAGCGCACGCCATGGAATCTACGCAAGATCCGGATCAGCTCGTCATGGTTAAGCTGGAACGGCGTGGCGGTGAGGAACAGCATCCTGTCGAACATGTTTCCCAGCGCGCCGCGCTCGTCAACAGTGTTGGCAAAGAGGTCACCGAGCTGGGTCCTGTTCTTGACGTGGTGGGCCTCGTCGAGTATCAGCAGCGGCAGCCGGACATCCAGGCGCTGCAGGGCCCCCTTCCAGACCTCGCCAAGTGCCCACTCGAGCTGTGCCCGAGCGACCTTGAGGCGCTCTTCCAGGTTGGCGGTGCGGTAGACAGGAACGGCGGCCAGCGCCTGCCGAAGGTCCTCGAGGTCGAGCCCGGATACGGCGTCGAGCAGTGCCGCAGGCACGGGGTCGTCGTCGAGCGGATCCTCGGGTTGACCCCGGTCCCACACCTGCTTCCACCGGCCCGGTTGTTTCTCGAGCAGCGTCGCCACCAAGGCCTGGCCCGCCGCACCCCGGAACCGGCGTTCCCGCAGCAGTGCGTGGGCATGCTTGGCCAGCACCCGGCGGTGCTTGTCCCGATCGCGGTCGTAGCGGGTCGCCTGGCGCAGCAGGGCGAGCCGGATCAGCGGGTCGGTGAGCCTGCTGGTGAGCGCAGTGTGCGTGGCGAAGATGAGGTGCTGGCGCTCCTCAGGGGGGTCGTCGAGCAGCTTGAGCAGGTCACTGCCTCGCTTGACCGGCCGCGACCCGCGCAGCCCGTGGCCGGGCGGGAGGCAGTGCTCGGCGAAGACCTGCCACTCGCGGGGCCACTTCTCGGCGACCGCCGCTGGGACCAGGACGACGACGGGGTTGGCCCGCCCGGTTGCTTCCAGGACGGAGACCGCCACTGCGAGGGCAACGTAGGTCTTGCCCATACCGACCTCGTCGGCGAGCACCACGCCGGGCTGATCGGCCAGGGAGCGCAGGATGGCGTCGGCTGTACGCAGCTGCCGCGCGGCGTCCTGGGTGGATACCCGACCAGCCGTAGCGAGATTGATCCCAGGTGTCAGTGGCCACACTTCGCCAGGGCCTCCTCCATCGCATCGCGGACATACTGGTCAAGGGTGGGGTCCTGCGACGAGGGCAGGCGCTGCGTCTGCTCCCGGATTTGCTCCAGCACCGCCGTCACCTCCCGCCTGATTTCACCTCGCTCGTCGACATTGCGGACGGCCGACCAGTCCACGGCCGCGATGGTGAGAGCGAGCTCGGCGAGCATGAAATGCTTCTCACCGTTGACCATCTGCTCCTCGGACGTACGGACCAGGCTCTCGGCAAGGGTGAGCGGGCCGAGCGCCCCGTGCAGTCGCCACCGCACCGCATCGAGATTGCTTGCCGGCCGCGCGAGCCGTTCCTGCAGCCGCGTCAGCGCGAGCGAGGATTGCCGGACGCGTTGCATCAGGTATGCCTTGTTGTAGCGCGTCAGCGGATCCAGCCCGGTGTCCGCGCCAGCCTCTGCGGCCCGCTCGAGTTTGCGTAGCTCCTGCTCGACGGCGACGGGCAACGGTCGCGTCGAGGCGAGCGCGGCGAGCAGGGCGTGGACGGGGATCTCCCGTAGCTCGCTGGGCGGTGGCAGAGCACCGCGGTCGTCGATATTCGCGGTCCAGGTCGACTCAACCTCCTGCCCGTCGATGTGCCAACGGACCAGCAGGTAGGCCGGCAGCGGCGTGCCCGGCGCGAGCGGAACCCGTACCTGAGGCTGGACGGATGCCGAGCAGGTCGCGCTGTCGTAGAGAGGGTGACCTGCCGGGTCGAGGATCCGCCAGCTGGCGGGCAGCGTCGTCGGATCGAGGGTGAGGGTTGCGGCTGGCTCGGGTTGCAGGTGCAGGAGGCAGTCGATAAAACCGTGCGGCAACTGGTGCCCGGTCGCCTCGTCCTCGTCGGCCGGCGTCTCCCACTCCTGCGCGTCGGACACGATCGGGTCGCCCTTGGCGGCGAGGGCCCGCAGCGCCTTGCCTTCGGCCGAGTTCAGTTCGCAGCCGATCCACATGTTGAGCTCGCGGTGCGCGCCTGGGTGTAGGCCCAGGCCGTACCTTGTCATGTTCGACGAGCCGACCATCGCCGCGACCCACGTGTCACTTTCCAAGAGCACGAGCTTGGCGTGCAGTGTCCTCCGCTCCTTGTCAGGCCTGGCATAGCCGGACACGGGTGCGTTCTGATCAATCAGGGATGGCGGTCCCTGCACCTTGCCGGTGAACGGGCTGATGTCGGCGAGGATGGTCAGCTGGCGCTCCTGCGCTGGCCGCCCGGTGAGCAGGCGGCGTACTGCGTCAATGCCGGGCGCGGGCGTCCCGTCGTCCCAGAACGGCGAAAGCAGGGTCGCGCGCAGCGGCTTGCCCCCGCGCCAAACCGCCTCGTGACGGTCGAGCGGATTGACTCCTGGCCGGGCGGACGCAAGCGCGATGTGGATACCCGCAGCTGGCCAGGCGGGCAAGTCGGCGGCCTCGACGCGCTGCCGGAACAGGGCCAGGGTGGCCAGTGCGCGCGCCTTGGGGCCGAGCTGTGACGGCCCGGGAGCGAGGTCGACGAGGTTGCGCAGCTCGTCGTGCAATTCGATGAAGACCGTCCGTGGTACCTGGCAGTGCTTGTCAAGGTCCAAGGCGAGGCCGAACTCGACCTGCTGCCGGTAGCCGGCGGCGGTGAGGTTGGCCGAGCCGAGCAGTACCCGGCAGTGGCGCTCCCAGAGCAGAAGTGCGGCCTTGGCATGCAACAGACCATCGCCTGGTACGGCGACCGGGAGCAGATCCCAGCGCAGGTTGCGCTTCTGGGTGCGCGTGCTGCGGTCGGCGAGCACGGTCACCTGCGTCTCGGCAAGTCGGTCCTCCTCCTCGAGCAGCGAGGCGATGGTGGAGATCCGATCGCCGTCGCCGGTGCCCGTCGAGAGCGACAGGAAGCGGGATAGGCAGTCCTGCGCGAAGAAGTCGGCGTCAAAGGTGAAGGTGGTGGCCAGGCATGCCAGGGGTCGGCCGGCGTGCTGCGGCGCCGACCAGTGCTCAAGCAGCCGTACGGTCATGATGTGGCACCGATGAAGCTGCGCAGGGTGTGAACGCGTACGGGGTGAACGAAGTAGTTGAGGTCTGGTCGTTCAGGGCTGCCGTAGGGCGGGCGGACGACCCAGCCATCGCGCAACGGCTCGAACCAACTGCGCTTTCCGCCGGGCTTGCCCGCTTGGACCTGTTCGTGATGGTGAAGTACGAACTCTGCAAGGTCTTTCGGCGAGCGGGGGTAGACGAACTCGCCGAGGCGTTGTTCCAGGTCGATGTCATGGGTTACCTCGGCCACGCGGTCGGCGGCGCGCTTGAAGCGCTCGGGGATCTCGCGGGCGCACCAGTCGAGCGTCTCGTCGTCGGCGACGTGGGAGGCGGTGAGCGGCTGGCCGCCAAGCGAGTACGACACGCTGCAGAGCAGGCGGAAGGCGGCATTGACGAGGACCGCCAGCTCCTCGTAGCTGACCACCGCGTCGATGATCCGGCCCAGCTCTTGAGATGCGTGCTTCCGCGCGGCGGCGAGCAGTTGCGGCTCGGTGGCGATGCGGTCGTCGTCCGCCAGCAGGAGGGCGAGTTCCGCGCGGTGCTCGTGCCTCGGGTCGGTGAGAAGCCGGCGCAGCACCGCTGCCTCGGTCCGTCCGGCCTTGTCGGGGCGCAGCGTGGCGGCCAGCCGCCCGAGTAGCTGCGCGCCGGTGGCGACCGTAAGGCTCCCCTTCTGCAGCGCCGCGCGCACCTCCTCGTGGACCCGCCGTCGGATCGCCCCGCCCTCGGTGCCGGGGACCTCGTCGGCGAAGCCGGTCAGGCCGTGGTCGTGCTCCCACGCCCGGACCAGCTCGACGCACCGCTCGGCCGGCGCCAGATCCTGGGTCAGCACACCCGCGTCAACCGCAAACGGCTTGTAGACGCCGTAGAAGCCGAAAACCCGCGGACTGTTGAGGTAGGTCTGTCGCGACAGCCGCTCGCCCCGGTTGATCGCGGTGCGCGTCTTCTGGCTGCCAGGGACGTCGGCAGGAAGGCCTCGCTCGATCCGGCGCACGAACGCCTCGATGAGCAGCCACTCGAAGCAGATCGCCGGTGTCGAGACGCCATCGTGGGGCTGCTCATCGGCCAAGGACTCGGTCGCGACCGCCCCGACCGCCATCGCGGTGGTAAACCGCACCCAGCGCATCCGCGCCCGCAGCCCCGGCACCAGCACCTCGGCGAGCCGATCGGAGATCGCGCTCAGACCCATCGGGTCGAGACTCCCCTCACCGGAGGCTGGCGGGTCGTAGGCGGACGCCGCCGGAAGTGTGAGTCCCATCAATGGCATCGCGAGGATCACCCCCAGGGGGACGGATATGGATGCGGGCGGTTCTGCCAGGGCGGCTCGTCACGAATCTATCTGTGAGCTACGACAATCGGCGGATGACCGCGCCCAAGGCCTCAGCCCGGGTCGCTGGTCGGACGGCCCCAACGGCGGCAGTGGCTTGTCGCTGCTGGGGGCACGGGACCTTGGATCGAGCCTCGTCTCGGGGCCGGATATGCCGGTACTGCCCGAAGGGCCCCAGCGGTCCGGAGCGGGCCCTACGCGTTGCCGCGAAGGTCGGTGCGCTTCCATTTCCCTCGGCCGGCCGGACGCGGGGTCCGCCGCTGATGCAGCCAGATGGCGTGGTCGAGTTCCCACGGGGTGCAGCCGATCTTGCTTGCTGTGGCGACAACGTGTGCGCGGGCGTCAGCCGCTGTTGGCAGCGACGGAAGGCCCAATGCGTCACGGACCCATCGGCGAACCATGGTGTCGGGCTTGATTCGCTGATCGTCGCCGACGAGCATCCAGAAGTAGTCGAGCCGGACGTCGTTCAGCCCGTTGCCGGGCACCCGTCGCAGGTCAGCCTCAACGCTTGCCAGGCGGCCGTCGTCGGTCAGGAGTTCAGCCGCCTCCCGCAACGATGTGATCCCGTGCCTGCACAGCACGTCGGCATACGCGGTGACCGCGACGCTCTTGTAGGGCGCAAGCCGGTTGCGGTGTGTCCTGTTGCGGCATTGCAGGTCCTCCTCAGCCAGGCGATCGGCTCCCCGCTGGACAGCCCAATCCCGGAAGCTGCGTAGATCCTGTTCGCCCGTCACGTTGGACGATCTACCGATGGAGAGATAGCGGTCCCTGAGGCCGGCGATCTCCGCGTACCGGTTGCAGATCTCGACGACTTTCTCGTACCGCTGGCCGATCGAGTACACGGCGTCGAGGATGCACAGACTCAGGTGTGCCCACCGTCGTGTGCGTGGCTCGATCCGGAGCGCAGCGGCCGCCGCGACGAGCGGGTCCACGGGTGCCGCGACGAACGAGTCCGCCGGAGCCGCAGCCGTGAGCTTGGCGAACAGCCCAGCCGGCATCAGCACCGCCTCAGCGCGCCCATGCGCGCCGAGGGCAACGGGCGCACCGTCGCCGGCTCGGAACCGCTCGAGGATGCTTGGTAACCGCACCCTTGCGTCTCGCACCGACAGCGTCTCAGCGATGTTCATGCCAGCTCCGCAATTGAGGTGAGCACATTAATGGTGTACACCTTAAGTGGTAGGCCTGACCAGGTCAACTGTGGATCGGTCGGCCGCGATGCTGAGCCACGTCCCACCCCGATCCTGGCCTCGGGCTGGCCTGTTGTGATGTCAATCCGATGGATAGGCCGGCGATAGTCGCCGCTGGGTAGCGTTCCCAGGCCTGGCTTACTTTCCGTTGCGCGGGGACCGCGGATTCGGCCAAGCTGGTGCGGCCACTGATGCGGGCTGGACCTGCCACCTCGGCCGCAGGTCCAGCCCTGCATACCGATGCGGCGGGCGACCAGGGGCGGAGCGCGAAGGCAGGGTGAGCGAGTTGGCGAGGTTCGAGTTGGCTCCTGAGCTGTTGGGAGTCCATGTCGGCGCCTACAAGAACCTGCGTGATCAGTGGCTCGACTGGGCTGACGGCATAGCGCTGTTCGGCCCTAACGGCGCCGGTAAGACGAACTTTCTGGAGGCACTGGCGATCCTGCTCGGCACAGACCAGACGCTGCTTCTCGCCCACCCACGGCTGGCACCCGTCACCACGAACGACCTCGGGATTGTGGCGAAGGTGTCTGCCGAGGAGCTGCCCTGGGCGCCGTCAACGCTTCCGCCGGCGGACCTGCCTATTCCATCCGAGCTTGCGCGCCGGCTCCCCGTGCTTTCACGAGGGCGGCAGGACGCCGCTTGGTGGCGGGCGATCGGTGTCGGCTGCGGGGACAGCTTCATGGCGGGCCTGGGCGAACTCGCTCTGCCGGCCGAGGTTCGCGAGTTCCTGGAGTCCCAGTGCACCCGCCCCGTGATCCGGTACCGGCTTGTCTCGTTCGCCTTTCAGGTCACGGACCGGCTTGAGAATGGTGATCCGATCGCCATCCGCGTGGAGCGGCTATTCTCGCGCACGTTGATGGGCTTCTCCCCGCCGGAGGTCGTGAAACGCCTCGCGGACCGCCTGCCAGACGTGTTCGCGCCGCTCCGCACCGCCCTGGCAGCGCCCCCGACTGGACCGGACGGGTACCTCGACATCCTGGCGTTGCCAGACGCCACCGAGCCGCCGGCGCAGCTTGAGTGGTTGCCACGCAGCCGGCGCAGCGGGGAGGTGTACGAGCACCTACGTTCCCGGATGGAGGCTGCGGAGGAGCCGGCCGAGCGGCTCGCGGCGAGTCTGGCGGACCTGCCGGCGGCTGTCGGCGACTTCGATCCAGACGGACGCTGGTGGGCGCATGAGGTAGCGGCGGAGGCCGCGTCCGCAGAGCTGGCCGTCACGCTCGACCATGTTCGGGTTCAGCTGACGGGGGAGGACGCGGACCTCGAGTTCCTCGATATCCGCGGCCAGAAGCCGATCTGCATTGGCCATACGCGCGCCGCTGACGCCTTGGAGCGGTTTTCCGCGGGCGAGCGCCGCTGGGTGGACGAGGCGCTGGCCACCGCAGCCCGGGCCGTGGACCGGTTCGCTGCCAGGGCAGAGTGGCAGGGCATACTGCTGCCCGAGATTGATGAGGCGATGGTGATCGAGTCGTTGGTCGGGGTCAGCGAGTCGGTGCAAAGCCTGGTGGACCAGGCGGGCTTCTGGACGGCGGAAGCGAAGGAGCGCCTGCTGAGTGCCCTGGAAGGCCAACTGTTGGCCGCCGCTCGCGGGAGGCTGTCGGAGGACGACAGCTCATTCGGCCGTGGCCTTACCGAGCAGAGCGCGGGGTTGTCCAGCCTTCGTCCCCAGACGGTGGTGCGGGTGTTCGATGAACCGGAAAGCCACCTTCATCCGCAGGCGCAGCGCACGATCGCGGTCGCGCTGGACCGGCTTCGATTGCGCGGCGAGAATGTCGTGCTGGCATCGCACAGTCCCCACTTCCTGGATCTACCCGACTGGCGGCTCGTGCACGTCCAACGCACGCCGGAGGGCACCACCATGTCTACGCTGGCCGCGGCCGACCTCGACGCGCGCAAGGCCCTGGCCGGTCAGATGGGACTCACTCGGGGCGAGCTACTGACCCGGGTGTCATTCCTGCTGATCGTCGAGGGCGAACACGATCGTCTCCTGCTGGAGGAACTGTACGGGGCTCGCCTCCACGACGCGGGTGTAGCGATCATCCGGATGCATGGCACGCGCAACCTGCTGGCGACCGTGCAGATGGACTTCATCGAACGTCACCTCGACGTGCCGATCGGTGTCCTCCTCGACTTCACCCGTCTCGAGAAGGTGGACGACAACCGCATACCCACGAGTGAGCTCCGCGAGGAAGAGCAGGCGCTACGACACCTACGCCGTGCCTGTCGGAAGAACCGACGCCCGATGACCTACTTCGGCTTGAGTCGGCCGGATGTCGTCGCGTACCTCAACGAGGACGCGATTCGCGTCGACGAGCCCGGATTTGCTGGCTGGACGACGGTGACGCGCGAGTTTGGTGCGGTCAGTGGGCATCTGCGACAAGCGCAGCCCCCAGCAGAGCGACCGAGTTTCAAGCCGTGGCTGGAGAAGAGGTTCGGCGTCGACCTGACACGTACCGACCGGGTGCGCCAGGTGGTGGAGCGGATGGTCCAGGAGGGCCTTCCTGCCGGCGCGGAACTCACGAAGGTTGTGCGTGAGGTGGAGCGGAAGGCCGCCGCCGGGCGGTGGCCAGAACAGCCCGTGGCCGGGCCCGCTCACTGAGCAATGCCATCCACGGCGTCGGAAGGACGCGTCAGCGGTGCAGACGGCAGAAGCAATTGTTGACCAGACCCTGATTCTGGAACGCTCGGCGCCTGCTCCACGCCCGGCGCGAGTTCGAATAGTTCTACAACAGGCACCGCGCCAAGGCATCGCTAACGCCGCCCCTGTACCCATCGCCCGCGCAGGTCGCCGATCCAGACAACCTGGCCCGCCTCGACATCTGAAGACGCGACCGCCTCGGCGACGCCCTCCACGAGTACGAACCAGCTGTGTGACCTGCGCGGACGAGGTTTTCGGCAAGTGCAACGCTGCTAAGCCGCTTCGCGATCTTGCTCCCACTGCTCCAGCCAGGCTTTCCTGGCGAGGCCAGCGGGTGATTCGGGATTGCGGGCAGCCTCCACGATCTCCGCGATTCGGGGGCTACGGTCGGCGAGCACGTCGAGGATGGCATCCACCATCGGCGGTTCCAGCTCCAGTTGTAGCGTCCACTCGCTGCTGTCGTAGCAACCGAAGATCGGATTCTCCTGGTCAACCTCGACGAGCCGGCTCCCAGGAACGGCCTCGCCGTTGTGGCCCCCTGTACTCGCCTCGACGAACAGTTGCGCCAGCAGCTCCTCCCCAACAGAAAAGTTCGTTGATAGTGAGCCGTCCAAGAGCCAGCCGACGAACGCCGCGGCGTCGTCACCGCGTCGCGCGAGCTCGACGTCCTCGGGTTGGGATTCGTCAAACCGAGTAATGCAGGCCACGACGCCGGGGGTAACAAGCCCGATCGCTGTCCGATCGGTGCCGGACGTTCGACTGTCCGTTTCGGTGAACCTCAACTCGCCCCACCTGGGGGATAGAAGCGGCTCCGTTCCCCACCAGTCGGGGTCCTCGGGCAGGAACCGCTCACCTTCGGATGTGGAGAAGACAGGCCAGCGAGCGCCGTTGACGTACAGCACACGGTGCACTCCTCTCTCCTGTGCGCTCTCGGCCTCTTCGATGTGCTTCTCCCACATGCCGTCGGACCACAGGCTCCGGTCAACGGCTTCCCCGCCACCGGGGGCAGAAAGCACCAGCGGCAAGTTCCGCAGCGCCTCCTGGTTTGCCTGGACCCGGGTGACCTCATTCGGGTGGACCTCACCGAGGGATGGGTCGGCGCTGATCAGTGCGGCTACCTCACCGCCAGGACAGGCGACCTCCAACCCGTCGGCGCCGCGTCGCCACAGCGTCTCCCCTCTCCGGAGTACCTGCGCCCGCTCGCACAAGCGCTCTTCCTCGCCCCGGGGGCTGTAGCGCGCAATCTCATACACGAGCTCGCCGTCCATGCCGTTCTCCCTGCTTAGGTTCGCTCCCGGCTTTCGGCCGGTTCGCAGCTGTTCTGAGTCTGGTCCACCGCCACCTTGGAGGCTGCCGTGCCCGCCAACAGGTTCTAACGCATCCGCCGGACGGTGGATCATGAGCGGCGGCAGTTGAAGGTCGGCCTTTCGTACGGCCCAGCGGACCTGGAGGTAAGTGTCGTCGTTGTCGCAGGTTGTAACCTCATCGCCGGCTGGCGCAAGGTCCGGTCCGGGTAGTGCCAAAAGGCCCGGTAGCAGGCTGGGGGCCTGGTCTGGAAGGGGTCTGCCGTAGCTGGCCAGTAGCAGGAAATGCTGCGCGCCGCCGGTACCTCACCGGCGCAGCCCGTCACGCGGTGGCCTAAGAACGGCGCGCAGACTGGCGCAGCGACGACATCGTGGCCATCGCGGCCATCGGTTGATAGCCGCAGTGCGCGGCCCGCTCGCCCAGTTCCATCCCATCCCCGCTGGCATCGACATTGGTTGCCTTCGGTGGTGAGCTCTACGCCGATGCGCGGCTGGTCTGCGGTCAGTTCGGTCCGCTTGACGGTGGGCGGGTTCGGCCGCGCTTGGCCGATTTGTAGGCGGCGTCCATGGAGGAGTATTTCGCCGCTCGGGCGATCATTCCGCTTTGTGTCTGGTCGGAAAGGTAGGCCAGGGCGGTGGCCTCTTCGGCCAGGTCGTCATGCAGGTGGGCCGGCGCTACTGGTAGGGCGTCGGAGAGGGCGTCCTGCGCCTGACGGAGTTCGGCGAGCGCTGCGTCGGGGGCACCGGCGCTGAGGTGGCCGGAAGCGCGGCGTTTAGCCTGCTGTACGTGAAGGTAGGCCAGTTCGGTGCGGACGGTCGGGTCGGGTACCCGACCGGCGGCCTGGTCGCCGGGGACGACGTTGACGTGCAGGGGCACGGTGAGCGAGTGCTGGGCGAGGGTGGGCAGTTCGACCCAGGTGAACTGGCAGGTGGCGACCTGGGCTAGCCCGAGGGTGGCGATGGCGGGGATGTCGAAGGTGATCAGCAGTTTGCGGGTCTCGTCGGCGTAGAAGGTGCCGAGTTCGGCGAGTAGCCCGTCGCCGGTGGTGGTGACCGGCAGGTCGTTGACGATCTGGACCGTGCGTACGTGGGGGGAGGGCTGGATCAGCAGCGACGCCGCCTGGGCGGTCTGGGATAGCAGGCCGTCGACCTCGCCGGCGATGAGCGCGCCGGCGGTGTCGGGTTCCTCGGCGAAGTGTTCGTTGCCGGCCCCGCCGCGGGCAATCGCCGACATGAGCCGTTCGTCGTAGCCGAGTCCGTAGCCGAGCGTGGAGGTGGTGATGTTGTCGGCGTGGGCTTTGGCGGCGATGCCGCCCAGTGTGTCGGGGTCGGTGACGCCGGCGTTGGCGTGCCCGTCGGAGATGAGCAGCACGGTCGCTCCGGCCGGGCCGGCGACGCGGGCGGCTTCCTGCAGGCCGCGCAGGTAGCCGGCGGACAGGTCCGTGCTACCACGCGCGTCGAGCTTGGCGATCGCGCGTTTCACCGCCGGCTTGTCCGACAGGGGGCCGGCTGCGACCGCTACCTCGACCCGGTCGTCGAAGGCGACCAGCCCGAAGTTGTCGCCGGGATCGAGTTTGTCGATCAGGCCGAGCAGTGCGGTCTTCGCGCCGTCGAGGCGGCCACCGTGCATCGAGCCGCTGCGGTCGAGCACCACCTGCAGTGTGGATGCTGGGCGGGCCGCGTCGCGGGTCGACGCCGTGGGTGCGGTCAGTTCGACGAGCACGGACAGTTGGTCGTCGGTCTCGAGTGCCAGCACGTCGACATCCAGATGTGCAGAGATGTGCATGTTGTCTCCTTCAGCGGCACGGCATATACCCAGCAGGGCTTGCCTCGCGGACGGTAGTGAATCACCGCGGTGTGACACTTCGATGGTCGCTGCCGAGGTTCGGCGCCTCCCATGGCGAACACTCGGCGGCGATTTGAGCGTGACGGCTGCGGCAGTGCCGGTTCGGCGGGCGGCAACCCGGCCGGGTTGAGGATGCTGCAGCCGTGCTGTCGCCGTATGGTCGTCGGGCTGGCCCGGGCCGATGCGGGCGTGGGAAGTTGGCGACGGTGGGGGAGTTGATGGCAGCGACTGTGCCGTTGAATGCGATCCAGAGCGACCGGGCTGCGGGTGTTCTCCTCGGAGCGGCGTGCGGTGACGCGCTAGGCGTGCCGTACGAGTTCGGGCCGCCGCTTTCGCCGAGCGAGCAGCCTGAGATGCGCGGTGGTGGGCTCGGCCCGTACGCGCCGGGTGAGTACAGCGACGACACCCAGATGGCGATGTGCATCGCGGAGGTGTCCGCCAGCGGGGCGGATCTGCGCAGCAGCGACGCCCTCGACCGCATCGCCGGCAACTTCCTCCGGTGGAGACGGGAGGGCGCCAGCGATATTGGGGCCCAGACCCGGCAGGTCCTCGACGCGGTCTCACAGGTGAGGGGAGCGGGCGCCGCCGCGGCGATGCGAGACGCAGCCGCGGACCTGCACCGGCGGACTGGCCGCAGCGCGGGTAACGGGTCCCTGATGCGCACCGCGCCGGTTGCGCTGGCCTATCTCGGCCAGCCGGACGCGCTCGCCGAGGCCGCCCGGGCGGTCAGTGAGTTGACCCATCACGACCCGCTGGCCGGGGACGCGTGTGTGCTGTGGTGCGCGGGCATCCGCCGGGCGGTTCTCGACGGGACCTTCCACGGGGTGCGCGACGGTCTGGACCTGCTGCCCGCGCAACGCCGTGACCGATGGTCGGGCTGGTTGGCCGAGGCGGAGTCCAAGCCGCCGGAGCAGTTCCGTCCCAACGGGTTCGTTGTCGCCGCGTTGCAGGCCGCCTGGTCGGCGATCAACCACACCGACGTCCCGGACCACGACCCGGGCCAGAGCAGTTTCCCCTGCCAGCATCTCGAACGCGCCCTGACCGCGGCGGTCCGTGTCGGCGACGACACCGACACCGTCGCGGCGATAGCCGGGGCCCTGCTCGGCGCCCGGTGGGGCTCCTCCGCGGTGCCCCTGCCCTGGCAGCGCGTCGTGCACGGCTGGCCGAGGCGGCGCGCGGCGGACCTGATCCGCCTGGCCTTGTTGACGGCCCAAGGCGGCCATGCCGGCCAGGGCGGTTGGCCGGGCTGCGCCCGCGCACCGCGACCTGCGGTTGCGCCGTTGATGCTGGCGCATCCGCACGATCCCGGGGTGCTCCTCGGCAACCTTCACACCGACGTGGCCGCGGCGGGCGCCACCGCGGTGGTATCCCTGTGCCGGGTTGGCTGCGACGACTTCGACGACGTGGCCGTAGCCGACCGGGTGTCGGTGTGGCTGGTCGACCAGCCCGGCGCCAACGCAGACACGCATTTCGTGGTCGATCAGGCCGCCCGGATGCTGGTCGAGTTGCGCAAGGAGCGCCATGTAGTGCTGCTGCACTGCGCCGCCGGTCAGAGTCGTACGCCGGCGGTCGCCGCCCGCTACACGACCTTGACCACCGGCATCCCGGCGCGCTCCGCGCTGGCCGAGCTGCGCGGACTGCTCGACACGCACGGCTGGACGCTCAACCCGCAACTGCGGCAGGTCGTCGAAGAGCTATGACATGTCACGCCACGGCTCCCGCTCGCCGATACTCGCCGATTCCACTGCCGGTCGTACACGGTAGCTGCACAGGCCTCATTAAGGGGGCTTGTTCTCGTTCCGTCGCTCGCCCGCGCTGCGGAGTGCGTGGACTTCGTGACCATTCCGGTCTTCCAGGCTCGCGCCACCCAGCGGAGGGGTCAGCTGCATGACCACGGAGTTCGCCCCAGGAGTCACGGTGCGACTTCTTGCACGGCCGGATGTGATCGGCGTGATCACCGGTTCCCGGGAGATCGGCGGCGTGCTTCGTTACGACGTGTTTCACGACAACCGGATGCACGGCTATTTCGGCTCCCAGATCGAGGTGGTGCTGCAGAACTCGAAGGAACAGACGATCTCCGCGGCAGCTCTGCGGGCGGGTCTGACGTCTGAGCTGATCCGGGATAAGAACACCGGCTACTTGCACGCCCGCAACGTCGGACGCATCGACTACGAGCCCTACCAGTTCCGACCGGTTCTGAAGATCGTGCAGGCGGACCGCCCACGCATCCTCATCGCCGACGACGTCGGCGTGGGCAAGACGATCGAGGCCTGCCTCATTCTCAAGGAGCTCCAAGCACGCCACCGCGTCCGTTCGGTTCTGATCATCTGTCCGAAGCCGCTGGTGGTCGATGAGAAGTGGCGCAACGAGCTCAAGCGGTTCGACGAGGACTTCGTGCACCTTGACGGCTCGGACCTACGCTTCTGTATCGAGGAGGCCCTGCGCGAAGGGGAGTGGCCGGCTCGGTTCGCGAAGGCGATCGTTCCCTACTCACTGCTCGACGAGCGCCTGCTCGTGGGCAATGACGCCAACGGCCGGCTGCGGCAGGCCGGGCTTGCTGATCTTGCCCCCGGTCCGCGATTTGACCTGGTGATCGTCGATGAGGCGCACCACATCCGCAACCGCGCCACCTTCGCCTACCAGAACGTGAAGCGCCTAAGCGGGTCGGCCGAGGCGGTCGTGCTGCTTTCCGCCACACCGCTGCAGACGCAGAGCCGGGACCTGTTCACGCTGGTTAACCTGCTACGCGACGACCTTGTCCCGACCGAGCGCGACTTCGCCCAGATGCTTGAGCCGAACCACCACCTCTACGAGGCCATCGAGGCCGCCCGTGGCGGGCAGGACGGATGGCAGGACGAGGCCCGGCAAGCCCTCGACGGTGCGCTCTTCACAACATGGGGACGCGCCGTGACGGCGGTGGACCCGCGAGTGGAATTGCTCCGTGAACTGCTGACCGAAGACCCCGTGGACGCGCGGGCACGCGTCCGCGTCGTGCGCACGCTTGAGGAGCTCAACACCTTCTCCTCCATCGTCAGCCGTACCCGTAGGCGCGACATCGGAACGTTCACCACACGCAAGCCCAGCGCGCCGGTTGTGTCCTTCACTCCCGAGCAGGAGGTCGTCTACAACGCGGTCATCGATCTGGGACGGCGCATCGTCGAGCTCCAGACGCCGGGCATGCCCGTGGCCTTCCTGTTGTCCATGCTTCGGCGCCAGGCGGCCAGCTCGATCAGTGGCCTGGCGCCGCTGGTAGAGCAGGTGCTAGAGAACCGGCTCGACAAGGTCGAGTTCTCCGAAATCGGTGAGGACACGCCGGACGACATCCCCTCGTCGCTGGGCGAGCTCCGGGCGGAGATCCGCGCCATCGGGCAGCTGGCCGAGGGCCTCAACGGTCTTTCCGACCCAAAGGTCGACGTCCTCCGGCAGCTCGTCACCGACAAGCAGGCGGAGGAGAACAACAAGGTCCTGCTGTTCAGCACCTTCCGTCACACGCTGCGCTACCTCCACGAGAAGGCCAGCGCGTGGGGTGTGCGAGTAGGTGTGGTCCACGGGGCCGTCCCGGACCAGGACCGGCATTCACTGCGCCGGCGCTTCAAGCTGCCGAAGAGCAATCCTGACGCGATCGACTTGATGCTCTGCTCGGAGGTCGGCACCGAGGGCCTGGACTACCAGTTCTGCAACACCCTGGTGAACTACGACATCCCGTGGAATCCGATGCGCATCGAGCAGCGCATCGGCCGCATCGACCGACGTGGGCAGCAGAGCGAGTCGGTCGCGATCATCAACATCCTCACCGAGGGGACCGTCGAGGCGGAGATCTACGACCGCTGCCTACTGCGTATCGGCGTCTTCCACCGCGCACTCGGAGGCAGCGAGAGGATCCTCGGTGACCTGACAACCGAGCTGCGCAGGATCGCGGACGATCTGTCTCTTTCCGCCGCAGACCGGGAGGAACGGCTACGCCAGATCGCCGACAACGAGGTGGCGCGCATCCAGGAGCTGGAGCGGCTCGAGGACCAACAGGGAGCGCTGCTCGGGCTGACCACCGAGTCGTTCGCATCGCGGGTCGCGGAGGCGAGCAGTGAGTGGTTCTCCGACGAGAAGATCGGCGACCTCGTCCGGGCCTACCTTGAGGCCGTCCTACCTGGCCGCCGGCTGGCACTGAGGCCCGGCAAGGTCGCCGTGGTGCGCCTCGACGAGAACGCCGCGGCCCGCGTGAGCGGCGACCTTCATGCCGCAGTCGGCGGCGACGCCCGACTGGAGAGGCAGCTGCGCCGCAAACCGGCGGTCCTACGGGCCACCACAGATCCCGAGCTGGCCGCCGACGAGACTGACGTGGAGCTGCTCAGCGCGACTCACCCACTGGTGCTACTCGCCGCACAGCACGCGGCGCTGCCGGGCGCACCGATGGCGTCGTTGCGGGTTCGCTCCGACGTCGTGCCACCCGGCAGGTACCCGATCGCGGTCCACGCCTGGACGAGACTCGACGCTCGTGACAGCCTCACGCTCCGCTACATCAGCACGGATCCGGCTGTGGAGGCCGCCGCGGACAGCCTCCTGGCGCTTGCCGTCGACGGCGACGGGAGCCTGGCCCCCCATGAGTCCGATGTGGATGCGCTTGAGAAGCGGCACCAGCGGGAGTGGGAGGTGGCCCGCGAGCAGCATGTTGTTCGGGCGAAAACCGCCGGCGCCCAGCGGGTGGCATCACTACGGGCGCAGCGAGACCGGCAGCTTCGCGCCATCCAGGAAAACGCCGACAAGGTGAGCGAACCCAAAATCGTGAAGATGCGCCAGAGCGAGCTGATCTCAGCCAGGGACAGGTTCGACCGGCTCATCGCAAAGCACGAACGTGCGGTCAGCGGCGCCGACCTCATCACCCGTCATCTGGTAACCGTGGCCCTGGATGTCGAAGCACCGTGACCACGTTCGACGCGCTGTCCGCGCGGCGCAGCGCCTATGTGGTGGCGGCGCGTGAGAACGGATTCGAGGAAGGGCTGCGCCGGCTTCTCGCCGACCTCTACCCGGACAACGCCCACTTCATCTACGAGCTGCTGCAGAACGCGGAGGACGCCGGCGCCCGCCACGTGGTCTTCGATCTAAGAGGTGATGGCCTGCTTGTCGAGCACGACGGCGTCCGCCTGTTCGATCTGCGTGACATCGAGTCGATCACAAGCATCGGACAGTCGACGAAGGCGGACGACGCGACGAGCATCGGCAAGTTCGGCGTCGGATTCAAGGCTGTTTTCGCCTACACGCAGACACCCGTCATCCACTCGGGCATGCACTCGTTCGCCATTCGCGATCTATTCGTCCCCGTCGTCGTACCCGGTGGCGGGCGGCCGGGGTGGACCACGTTCTGGTTCCCGTTCGACCGTCCCGATAAGCCGGCAGACCGTGCGGCGGCCGAAGTCGCGCACGCGCTGCGCGAGCTGTCGGGGACGACGCTGCTGTTCCTGAACAACATCACGTCGATCGCCAGCTCCGTGTTCGGCGAGGAACCGCTGCGCCTTGATCGGCGTGCGATCGATGGCAACGTGATCGAGATCGCCAGCTCCCACGACATGGCTGGGCCGGCGCGATGGTACCGAATCGCCGGCGACGTCGAGGTCGACGGACGCTCCTTCCCGGTAGCGGGGGCGTTCGCTCTCGAGGCGCCACCCGCGAAACCTGACACCGCAGAGAAGCCAAAGACACGGTCCAAGGGCTACGCGGTGGCGCCGGTCGACGGCCAGGTATCGATCTACTTTCCCGCCGTCAAGGAGACGTCGGGGCTGAGATTTCACCTTCACGCACCGTTCGCCTCGACCGTCGCCCGCGACAGTGTCCGCGACGATCCGGGTAACGACGCTCTCATCGACGGGATCGGCAGCCTCATCGCACAAGCACTGCCGGCCATGCGCGATGCCGCCCTGCTCACCGACGGCCTGCTCAGTGCGCTCCCGAACGCTGACGATGATCTGCCGGCGCGGTACGAGGTCCTGCGCGAGCGAATCATCGAGGCGTTCGACAACGAGCCGCTCACGCCGATGGCCGGCGGCGGACACGCGCCGGGGAAGCGGTTGCTCAGGTCGGACCGCAGCCTTCGCGAAGCGCTCACGGTCAAGGACGTGCGCTTCCTTCTCAGTCTTGCCGCACTTGATGACGACGAGGCCATCACGGGCTGGATGCTAGCCCGGGAGGGTAGAGCACGGGCGTTCCTCGACTCGCTCGATGCGGTCGACTTCGGCCCCTACGAGCTTTCACACGCGCTGGGCCGAGCAGCTCGCGCACACGAGAACGCCGCTCAATACGGTTCCAACCTCCGCAACGTGCCGTGGCACCTCGTGAAGCAGTACGAGACGTGGCAGGGCTGGACGAAGTGGATTGAAGCCAAGCCCGATGAGCGGCTCCGGGCTTTCTACATCGCGTTGGGCACCCTCGCCGCCAGGCTCAAGGCGAGCCACCCCTACAACCTCACGCTGGCCAAGGCGCCCCTACTCCGCGTTCGGGACGGCGCCATGGCCCGGCACGTGCCAGGCAAAGAAGCCTATCTCCCTACGGCGCCGGGCCTGCACGTTGACGGCCTCGTGCCGGACTCGCTGCTGGTTCCAGACGATGACGGCGACGAGGCGACGAAGGACGTGACCAAGGGTGCGCGTCGAGCCCTGCGCGACTTCTATGAACATGCCGAGGTCCAGCTATGGGATGCCGCAGCCCAACTGCGGGCCCGGTTCGAGGCCTACGACCTCCATCCCGCATCTGTGACCACACGACACGTCGACGACCTGCGTCAGCTGAAGCGGCTGCTCGACGACGACGTCGTCGAGGCGAAGGCCTTCGAAGGCCTTGCCTTCCTCGTCGCCGTACGGCGCGACGGCGAACGCTACTGGGCAGCACCCCGCGACGTCTACCTTGACCAACCGTTCATCGCGTCCGGCCTCGCCGCCCTCTATCAATCGCATCAGTACCGGGGCACCCCACCCGGCCGGCTCGACCCCGCGTACGCGTCTGAGAACTTCGATGTCACAGGCCTCGCCGATTCGCTCGATGTCATGCGCGGGCTCTCGGTCAGGCCCGCAGACATCTCAGACAACCCGAAATTTCAGAAGTCGTGGTCGCGAAGCAGACAGCGGGCGTATACCCGGGTCGCGCGGGACTGGCAGATTCCCAACTTCGAACTGATCGTCGCGACCGAGGACGAGGACCTGTTGCGCTCCCTTTGGCGGACAGTCGTCTTCGCCAAGGCATCCTTCGCAGAGGCCGAGTTCCAGGCGAACATGACCAGCCCCCGCTACGCCCTCGAGTCGCAACTGCTGCAAAGCCTGCGCCACACACCGTGGGTCCTCGACAGCGACGGCAACCTTCGGCTCCCCACCGACATCACCGTCAACGAACTGGCGGAAGGCCTTATCGTTCCCGACGCCTCACCGATGCTGCAGCACGTCGGCTTCGGCAGGAACGCGGCTATCGCCGTTGAGGAACGCCGAGAACGCGAACTGCAAGCCAAGGCACTCGGCTTCGAATCCGTCGACGTTCTGCTCGAGATCGCCGAGGCGTACCAGGCGGACCCGGAAAGCATGCGGGCCTGGCTACGTGAGCGGAAAAACCTGACACTGCCGGAAGGTGCCTCGGCCGACCCGGAACAGCGGGCCCGACGCGCGGGCGAGAACGCGGCGGATGCACCTGAGCGCCGGTCCGAGAAGCGCATGCGCACCGTCCAGATCCAGGTGCCGGGCCTCCAGAGTGCCGCGAGGGCCTACCTGACCCAGATGTACACCAATGACGAAGGCGTCATGGTCTGCCAGGTGTGCACCTCGGCCATGCCCTTTAAGGTCGGCGGCGACTATTATTTCGAGGCGGTCCAGTTCGTCAAGGACAGCACCCGCGACCTGCACGAGAACCGCCTCGCACTGTGCCCGACGTGCGCGGCCATGTACCGCCACGCCCGGGACATGCCGCTGGAAGACCTGCGGGCAGCACTGCTCGCCCACCCCGTCGGCGGACAAAGCAGCATCACCATCGGTTTGATGCTCGCCGGCGAGGCCGCGATGATCCGTTTCGTCGGCAAGCACGCCATCGACCTCCAGGCTGCGCTGTCGGCAACGAAAGGCGTCCAGAGGGAGGACGACGAGCCGGAGGGCCCGCTCCCACCCGACGTGTTACGAGGCGTGGCAACCACATCGGCTCAGACCTCCGCTGCCCCGGGTCCCGCAACCGCCTCGCCGCCTTCGTCGGGGCGTGCGCATCGCCCAGCGGCACCCAGCAAGAGCTCGGTGGAACGCCCGGCGGCGCCGGAACACCTCGTTCAGCCCCGATCGGCAGCAGGGGCTCCGGGCCCGGCCCGCGGCAAGCACGTCACGGAGATGGTGATCGCCGTAGCCGCCGGCGGCCATCTCCACCTAGTCCGGTGCTCCTGCGGATTGGAGAGCCAGCCGCTGGACGATGCCGACCAAGCTTTCGCGTACGCCGACGCTCATGTGCGGCGAGAGCCACGGCCGCCATCCCTCATGTGGAAGGGCAAGCCGGAGGGGCCGCATGTCGCCGAGGTCATCACCGCAAGCGCGGGCGGCAGCAAGCTTCACTTCGTAGAGTGCTCATGCGGCTACAGAAGCTGGGCGGACACAGACGCAGAAAAGGCGGCGGCCGTCGCCGATCTACATCCGTATTCCGCGAAACGAGACGCGGAGCGGGAGAAAAGCGCGGCTGCGAACCGGAAGCGTACTGCGATGCGGAATGCAGCAGCACGGGAGGCGCTCAAACGGGATCCGCGGGTCTACGGTCCTATCGCCTACGACCCAGCGCACGAGATGGTGGTGATCCCACCGGTCCAATCGCCGCATCCGGCGAACTTCGGCGTGCGGGACGATTCGCTGGCTGCAATGAGGGGCTTCGTGCTGGACGCTCTGGCACGCGTCGAGCAGTTCACCGATGTCGTCGAGGCTGACAATCGGGCCGAGGCGAGGGTGCCGGTGATCGTGAACCTCGTGCCGCGCCCTGACAACCCCCACACCCGCGAGGCGATCTCTGTAGCCCGTCCGCCAACCGACGGCGGTTCCGTGGTCGAGCGGCACATGGGCTACCTCTACAACCATACGCTCAAAATATGGGGCGAGAGCCTGCACAGGCTGGCCGTGGCCGCCTCTCCGGCCCCGATCGGCTGCCATGGCTGGATCTCACTCAGAAAGATCAAGATGGATGCTGTCGAGCAGGGAGAACGGCTCGTCGACCTAGCGGAGCTTGAACCCGGAGACGACCTGTGGGCGTCCAAGTATTGGGACGCCGACTGGAAGGTGCACCGGCACTCACCCTTCTCACGCACCGAAATGCTCAAGATCGGCTACCGAATCGACCACATCTACCTCGATATCCCGCTTCCGCCGCACCTCAAGAAGATGGTGGACTTCTACGTGGCGACGGGGGCGACTGCGGGCTAATCGAACCTGGCCCAGTGTGTTCGTGCTGCTACCACAGGGCGGTGCGGGGATTCAGAGGCGAGGGCCATACCCCAGGCGGCGCGAAGCCTCGGCTCGTGATCCATCATTCCCCTGCTTCTTCCTGGAGCTTGGACTGTGCCCTGAAAATTGGTAGGAGAACCTCAGGGGGAATCTCTTCATCGTCGAATGGCATGGACATTAATCCATCCTCCTCCCAGTTGCCCGAGGATTGATAAACCAGTGTCCCTCGGGTTAGGTCATCCGCATCTGGCTGGACTGTCCACTTTTCCGGCCAGAGAAGATGTGCCGAGTTCTGGAGATGTAGCACACGCGCCTCGTCGAAGAATGAATAGCCGAAGGTGGTCTCGCGGAAAACGGCGTCGCGACCAAAGGTAACTCCACCGAAGGAGCCGAGCTTGACGAAGGAAGTCTTACCGAAGTAGGCACCGCCGGAAAAGCTGGCGCCGTTGAACACAGCGAACGCGAAAGTCGAGTTTCGAAACTGGGCGACGTATGCGAACGCAGCTCCGACGAAGAATGCGCTCGCGGGGCAGGTCACCTCATCGAAGTTGGCAATCGAGCCGAAAAGCGCCCTGCTGAACTCGGCCCCACCGGCAAAGGTCACGCGGTTAAACGAGGCGTGGCCGGTGAAGGTCGCCTCATCGAACATGACAGAGCCGGTGAACCTCGCATCGTTGAACACCGCGTCGCCGCGGAAGGTCGCGCCGGTGAATGTGCCATCCCCTGTAAAGGCCCCCTCGCGGAACAAGGAGTTGCCGCCGAAGGTCGCGTCCCCGAAGGTGGCGACGCCTGCAAAGGTCGTGCTGGCGAACGAGGTGTCGCCCTCGAAGGTCACCTGATCGAATAAGGCCCGTCCGGTGAACGTCGATTCTCGGAACCAAGCGTCGCCGTGGAAGCTCGCCTCAGTAAAGATGGCGCCGCTGTTGAAGGTAACCCCGTTGAAGTTGCAGTCGTGAGAAAAGGTCGCCCCATGGAAGACAGCATCCTCGTTAAAGGTCGCCCCCTCCATCCAGACACCGTCCACGAAAATCGCCTCAGCGAACAGGGCGTAGGTGACGGACGTGTGCTCCAGATGAAGTCCCTGAAAGAGCACCGCTCCGGTGAGGTCGAGGTGGATGCCCGGCCGGAAGGTCTCGTCCGGCGAGGGCGGGAGCCGCTGGGCGTCCGTTCCAGAGACGCCCCTGGGACGACGAAGATGGTCCCCGAGGAGCCGTTGGGCGGTCAGGCGGACCTGAAGCTCTTGAGTAGGATCGCGCTTCGAAGCAACCGGTTTGGGAGCACGCGGAGGCGTGTACGGCATGCGCAGGTAGGCGCAGAGCACATCGACTACGGTCTGCCGCTGTTCAGGGTTGGCCTGAGCGAGATGCACGAGAGAGTACAGAGCACCGAGCCGGACCGGCGCCTCGTCATGGCCCAGCTGCTCAACGGCTTTCGTGTAGAGCTCGTTGACCTGTTCATTCTGCCGCAGCGCGTAGGTCCGGTCCTGCTCAGTCTGGTTCTGTCGGAACGTGCAGTAGGTGACCACCAAGCCGCCAGCCACGGCGAGTCCAGCGAGGGCCTGCACAAGGGTGGTGCGGACATCGTTCCTGGCCTTCAGCACCTGGTCTGGGTCCAAGCCCCTCTGCGGATGCCGCGTGAACAGCCACGGGCCCACGACAAACACGAACAGGAGTAGAAGCACCCCAACGAAGCCGGAAAGGCCCCAAAGCCACGCTCGAACTACTCGTTTCCGTCGCTCTGCCATAGCTCTCCCGGACCCGAGGGGCTTTCGACTGTCCCATGTAGTGTTCGGCGACAGTTGACGAGGCACAAGAGTGCTGGGCAAGACGTTGATCCGACAATCAGTGAACCGCGCCGGATTTTGTAGAGGCTTTCCATCCGGATGTGCTCCGCCCGCAAAAGCCGATCAACCCGTCCAACACCCTGGTCAGGTCGGCTGGTCCGTGAGGACGGGCAGCGGCGTGATGGTGCGCTCGTTGAGGTCACGGGCGATCCCCGCGATGCTGCGCCCGGCGAGGCGCTGAGCGAACATCCACTGCACATGCGGCGCGGTGAACGGGTCGGCCTCCAGCCGACGGGCCATGCGTCCCCACCTAGCGTGTGCCCGGTTCGGGCGCGGCCCTGCCGCGACCAGCCGATACCCGTACGGCGGCCGGCCGCCGAGATGACGGCCTTGCTCGATCACCTGGGCGCACATGGCCGCCTTAGCCCGAAACCGCGAGCGCTGGACCTCTCGTCTGGAGTGCACACCGAGCAGGGCCAGCAGCGACAGGTGGAGTCGTTGCTGGCGTCGACCGGGCCGTTGAGCTCGGGCAGCCACAGCTCGACGCCATACAGTTTGAACAGCGGAGCGAGGTCGCGGAACTGGTTGCCGTAGAAGGCTCGCTCGAACTCTCCCACTACCACCGCGTCGAATCCGCGGCCGGGGTCGGCGAGCGCTGCCAGCAGTCGCGCGGCCTGCGGGCGACGTGGCCACGGCAGCTGCCGCAAGTAGCCCACGTCGAAGAACTCGGCCACGATCATGCCCCGGCCGTCGAGAAGGTCCTCGGCGAAGTCGCGCTGCCACCGCCCGACGACAACCGATACTGGAACTCCCAGGTCGACATCCGGCCGTAGAAGGCGAACCGGATACCCAGGGATTTGATGTTGCCGGGCGCCGCGTCCGCAGGCGGCCCCGCCGGTTCCGCTGCCGCATCCACCAGCCGAGCAGATCGGGGCCGTCGAGTTCCGCCGCGCATCAGGGACCGCCCCACACGGCTCGGCAACCACTGTGTCCGAACTAGATGCAAAACGATGTGCGGGTTCGTGGCACTCGGCCACTCGCGACATTCGTTGGCCCGACTGGCCCGCGGGTAGGGACCGGCGGGCGGCTTGGAGGATGGGTCAGGCGGTGGGTGGCAGCTCGGTGAGCAGCTTCTCGACCCGGGAGCGGATCTGGTCGCGATTGGGCGGACGGCCTCGACGCCCTTGCCGGCGGGGCCTTCGAGCTTTCAGTCCTCGTAGCGCTTGCCGGAAAGACGGGGCAGGCGTCGCCGCAGCCCATGGTGAGGGGTTACCTCGCTAACGGAGACTCTCTGATCCGAACCGCTTGAGAAAGAGAGCAGCCGTTGAGTCCACAGTCCCGTTGTCTACCCGGCGACGCGGTGGGCAGCCACCGGCGTAGGTATGCGAGCACGGCGGCGACGTCACTGCCCGCAGCACGGTTGCCAGCTTGTCGCGCACCTCGGCGACGGGTCCCGACGAGGGTCTACATAACGTCAGCCTCGGTACTACTAGGTCCGATCGGCCCGGAGGTCTGTGCTGCTGGCGTTGCCTGCAAGCCATACGGGTAGTCACCTAGGTTGCCCGGCATGGCTACCTTGTCTGCATGTCGATCCCGCTTGATCTTTGGGGCCAGCGCGGTTGGGCCAGCGTCGACGTGGCTGGCGAGTCGCACTACCGACGCGCGATTCGTGGACTGTTTGGCAAGGATTTTACGGCGAGCGGCACCGAGGTCGTACTGACGGCCCACCTGATACCCGAGCCGCGCAACAAGCACGATCGCAACGCAGTCGGCGTCTGGGTGGGCGGTGCCCAGATTGGCTACCTACCGCGCGAGGATGCGGTCCGGTACGCGCCAGTTCTCTCGGCACTCACGGCCCAAGGCTGGCTACCGCAGGTCTCTGCGACGGTATGGGGCTCGGAGTGGTCCGACTATGACGGCAAACCGGGCACCTTCCAAGGGTCTGTCCGGTTGGACCTCGCCGAACCACACATGCTTGTCCCAGCCAACATGCCGCCGAGTGGCGATTGCCGGATGTTGCCGACCGGCAACGCGATCCAGGTGACGGGCGAGGAGAAGTACCTGGCTAGCCTGGCGCCCTTCCTGCGGCCCGAGGGCGAATGCTGGGTGCACGTCAGCCTTCACGAGATCGTCGAGCAGTTGGCACGTAGTACCCGGACGGTAGTGGAGGTCCGTATCGACGGTGCTTGCGTCGGGCAGCTCACTCCGAAGATGAGCAGTGAGCTTCTGCCGGCAATGCGGCACCTCGAGCAGCAAGGCGCCACCGCGGCGGCCCGGGCCGTCGTAAAGGGCAACAGAATCAAGACCGAGGTAGTCCTCTACGTCGCGCGAGCACATGAACTCCCGGAGAGCTGGCTCGGTGACGCCGCTTCGTCTCGACCCACCGCCGCCCCGTTGGTTCCCGTGACCGATCCGGTTGATCAGTCGGCTCCGGTCATCCCGGCAGCGCCGCGAGCGCACGGCCCGATCCCTCCACCGCCGAGTGGAATCAAGTTCGAGGTTCCCCCTGGTTGGCCGTCACCGCCCGAAGGCTGGATTCCGCCAGCCGGCTGGCAGCCGGACCCGAGCTGGCCACTCGCGCCGGATGGGTGGCAATGGTGGGTCCCGGTCTGGAAGTGAAGGCGGGCGGATGGTGGCGTCGCTTTGCAGGCTCCGAGCGAGCGCCGATGTATAGCAGCGAAGTCCAGCAACGCCAGCCGCCGAGCCGAGCTGCACCAGCTCAACGATCTTGACAGGTTCCGGGCGGCCACGTACGGCACCGCTCACTCACCGCGCTCCGGCGGGCACTGGCCCCGACCGGGACCCTGGTGCTCTCCGTCGGCGGCGTCTACAGCGGCGGTAGCCTCATCGGACCGATCTGGCTACTCGCGCGCGGGCGGCTGCTGGCATCCTTCGTTCCACACCCCATCGTCACTTCTCACCACGGCACCCAGCCGGCAACACCTTGACCCGCTCCGCACCCACGCCGAGACCGACCGCCTCACCCCGGTAATCGACCGGACCTATCCGCTCCACGACGTGCCCGAATCCATCCAGTACCTCGAAACCGAACACCGGCGGGCCAAAGTGGTCATCACCATCTGACGCAGAGGCTGGGACCGCAGGATGTCGGCCAGTAACGGCGGTCAGCCTTTGGCGAGCACGGCTCGCATCTGAGCACGGCTCGCATCTGAGGTAGTGCCTGATCCCTGGTCATCTGCCTCTCCCGGGGCCGAAAGGTGATGGGTGTCCTCGCCACCAACGATGCCACAAACTGGCAATTGCTGGAAGAGGCTGGAATGCCGTAAGATGCTCCCGTGACCTCCTCTGCCGAAGCCCTCGAACGCCGCATCGACGAGCTGCGCGCCGCCGTCCGCAAGGCGGTGACCGCCGGGGAACGGGAGCGCGCCAAGGTGCTGCGCGGTGAGCTGCGCAAGGCCGAGCGGCAGTGGGAGGAGGTGCTCGACGAGCTCGCTGAGCAGCCCGTCGCGGTCCGCCGGCAGACCGGCCCGCTCCTGCCGCTGCGTGAGCAGGTCCACCAGGCGCTGAACCTGCTGGGTGCGCCCGCCGCACCGAAGCTGATCATCGCCGTGCACGAGGCGTTCCACATGGGGGAGATGATCCCGGCCCGGCTCACCAGCCTGCGTCGCGACGAGGAACGGTCCTTCCGCTCGGCGCCGCATTCCCGGCCGTACTATCTCTGCGCTGCCCTGACCGCCGACTTGCTCGCGCCGGCCCGCGGCCTGCTCGCCGTTTCCACCTGGCCGATGGTCACCCGAGTGATCGGGCCGCTGAGCCCGCGCGTTGATTTCCTCACCTCGGCCACCCGCCTGGCCGAACATCTGGACCGGATCCCCGATCCCGGTCCGCAAGCCCGGCGGCTGCTGTGGCGGTTCGCCGCCAACATCCCCGGCGCCGCCGCCAGCGCCGACGCGATGACCGCTGCGGCCGTCGCCGAGGCGGCCGAGGCCGAGCTCGAGATCCACCGGGACGCCGACCGGTCGCACCGCGAAGCGGCCGCGAAGCGGGCCCGCGAGCAGCTCGACGACGTCGAGCAGCTCTTCGGCAGCCGGCTGCGGAGCATCTCCGCGGCCGGCTCTTAACCCCTGATAGCACTTCGTCTTCCGCGAAGGACGACTCGATGGACAACGACACCCAGGACCGGCTGCGCCGTATCCGCGGCGCCGGCGCCGCGAAACGCCACAACGCCCGTACGGTCGCCGCGCTGACCGGTAACCCCGGATGCGCACGCCGCGCCGTGCTCGACGCCGCCGGCGTCGACAAGGACGCCTTGGCGCGCCACGTCGGATTCCCGGCGAAGTTCGGCCAGTCCCAGTTCGCGATCACCCGCGGCAACGCCTTCGAGGCTCAAGTTAAGGCGAACGGATACGCCGAACTGCTCCGCCTGCTGCGCGAGACCTTGGGCCTCGAGATCCAAGAAGTCGGAAGCATCGACCTGGAGGACGTCGGTGGCAACACCGGGCAGGAGGTCCGGCACGCCCGGTCGCGACGGAAGCTCACCAGCGCCGCGGCCGACCCGAATGCTTCTGCCACCTTCTACGACCACCCACTCCTGCGCCTTGATGTCGGCGGGAACGAGGTCTACCTCGAGCCGGATCTGGTCGCCTTCCACCACGACGGTGTTTTTCACGTGGTCGAGATCAAGTCGTTCGCGGTGATCGACGATCAGGCCGATGCCCGGAAGGTCGCCGCTGCGGCCACGCAGTCCGCCGTCTATGTGCTTGCCCTTCGGCGGCTGCTCGGCGACGACAAGGTCGCCGACGAGGTTGTGTTGGTTTGCCCGAAGGACTTCTCGAACCAGCCGGTGGCCACCAAGGTCGACGTCCGAAAGCAGCTCATCGTGCTGAACCATCAGCTGTCCCGGCTCATCCGCATCGAGCGCCTACTCGCGGCGTTGCCGCCGACGCTGACGCTCGACCTCGCGCCGGACGACGACGGCAGACCGAGCCGCCCGGCCGCCGACGTGATATTCGCACTCGGCGAGATCGAGGCGCGTTATGCACCCGACTGCCTCGCCAAATGCGAGATGGCCTTCTTCTGCCGGCACGAGGCTACTGGCTGCACCGCGGCTCTAGGACTTAGCGTGCGCGAGGAGCTCGGCGGTGTGGAGACCGTCGCTGAGGCGCTCGGCCTGGCCGACGGCACCCTGGTGGCGAGCGACGACCAGGCCGAAGCGGCGGCGATGCTCCGCACGACCGCCAAGATCTTCGGCTCGGTGGCGGCATGAGCGCCATCTCCTCGTACGCCAAAGCGCTGGCCGTGGCCGCTGGCAGGGCCATTCCGATCGCAACACGTCGCCATGTCCATCTGTCCGACCGGCCGCTGGTGTTAGTCCCGCTGGCGCTGGCGGGCGAGGCAAATGCGCCGCTGGCCGCGATGATCGGCACTGACCAGCACAACCCGGCCCTGTTGGTCGTGCCCCAGCCGCGGAACCGCGACCTCCGCTTCGACTTCGCCGCCTCGTTGGCCGACGTCGTGCTGGCCTATGTGCGCTCCTGCACTGCGAGGTTCGAGGTGGTCGGCGCGAACAAGGTGTTCCTCGATGCTCCCCAATTGCTGGTTCCGAACGCGGCCGGCCTCGGTTTCGTCAAGCTGCTCGGCCGATCCACCCGCTTCCGGCGCACCCACGGGCCGTTCCCGGTAGCGCACGGGGTGCCGCTGCTAGGCCGGTGGCTGACCTACCTGGGCGAGCGATCCGAGCACCCCGGCTCCTCGACCATGCTCGCGATGACTCAGGCCCTGAACCTGCATTGGGCCAGCGGGCAGAGCGCTGTGGAGGACGCGAACCTGGCCGCACTGCTCGGCTGGATCGACCCGCCCGAGGGAGTCTCCGGGCCGGAGGCCGCGCTTGCGGCCGAGGATCCGCTCGTCTGGCCGCCAGCCGGCCCGTCAACCGACCCCGCCTTCGACAACGAGGTGCTGGCGCCCGCCATCCGGGCGTATGAGAGCGCTGCGCCCGACAGCCCGAAACGGCTGCGCGCGGTGGAAACCCTCGAGCGCGAGCTCCGTGGCCAGTTGGAGCCAACCTGGCGGTTGATGTGGCGCGCTATCGAGGTTCTTCGGCAGTTGCCGGCCGCAGCAACGGTCGAGACTCGCTGGGCAGCGGACCGCCGAGATTTCAGCCGCTACCACGACTACCTCACCACCGATGGCCGTCCGCAGGCCCGTCGGGACGGCGCGGTGGCCGCGGCTCGGCGACTCCAGTCCCTCGAGCGGGAGCAGACGACCTACGACGCCAGCCGAGCCCTGGACGATCCGCTCGTCATGGCGAGCTACCGGGTCAACGGCGAGGCGTTCCAGGGGACCGTCGTTTCGGTCGACCGTGATCGGCGCATCCTGAGTGAGAAGGGCCGCCGGGTCACCCGGCCACTGATCGTGGTCAGCACCGGCGATCCTGTGCATCTGCCGGTCGGCAAGGCGTTACGGGCGCCGGAGCGCATGAAACAGAACGCCCGGATCACCGAAATCGCACGATCGGCTGACGGTGTGCTGGTCAGCCTCGAGCTCGACGGAGGTATGGGCCGGGCGGCGGCTCCCGCGCCGGGCAGCGTGCCCGAGGTTGGCCACGAGATCACCTACACCAGCGTCTACCCTGACGCGATCCGCGCGCCCGACCTGCCGCCGACCGACCAAACACCGTGGACCCACGGCGGACCGCCCCGACCGTACGTACCGACCGATGACGACGCCCAGGAGGCATGGGAATGACCATCGACCCAGCAGCCGAAGCCGAACGCGTTATCGCCGAGATCCTCGCCGACTTCCGATCCGGCCGGCACCGTGGCGTGGTCGTCGATTCCCCACCCGGGGCGGGGAAGTCGACCCTCGTGGTCCGGACCGCGGTCGCGCTCGCCTCGGCCGGCGAGCGGCTGATAATTGTCGCCCAAACCAATGAGCAGGTCGACGACCTGACCACCAACCTCTCCGCCGCCCTGCCAACCGGTCTCATGATCGGACGGCTGGCGAGTTCCACGTACGTGCGGCCCGCGCGCCTCGCGGCTCTGACCAACGTGCTGTTCGACAAGGATCTCGGCAACCTGCTGAGCTGTGAGATCGTCATCGCGACGGCCGCCCGCTGGGCCTACGTGAAGGACCGCTGCTGGCCGTGGGCGATTGTCGACGAGGCCTACCAGATGCGTTCGGACTCCCTGCTCGCCATTGCCCCGCGGTTCGAGCGGGCCCTGTTCGTCGGCGACCCGGGCCAGCTGGATCCATTCTCCGTGGTCGAGAACGACCGTTGGCGCGGGCTCAGCTGGGACCCGATGCAGAGCGCGGTGGCCGGGCTGCTGCGCACTAACCCCGACCTGCCGGTTCATCGGCTGCCCGTCTCGTGGCGGCTGCCCGCGAGCGCCGAAAAGGTCGTGGCCACCGCCTTCTACCCGTACACCGGGTTTCGGACCGGCGCCGAACCGGGAGACCGTGAACTCACCTTTGGCACCCGCGCCTTCGGGCGCTCTGCCCTGGACGCCCTGCTGGCCGAGGCGGCGACCACCGGCTGGGGCTTCTACGAACTGCCCGCGCGACACACCCTTCGGACAGACGCCGAAGCGGTTTCCACGGTCGCCGAGGTGGTTCGGAGATTTCTCGAACGCGGAGCGATCGCGCGGTCGGGGAACGACTCTCGGCCGATCACCGCGCAGCGAATCGCGGTCGGCGCCGCGCATCGCGATCAAGCGGCCGCCCTTCGCGAAGCGCTGTCCGACCTGCCGGACGTCACGGTCGACACGGCGAATCGCTTGCAGGGCCGAGAATACGACCTGACCGTGGTACTGCATCCGTTGTCGGGACGACGCGACGCCACGGCGTTCCATCTCGAGGCCGGACGCCTGTGCGTACTCACTTCCCGCCATCGACAGGCCTGCGTCGTCGTCGGGCGGGCCGGCATCCGGGAACTGCTCGACGCACATCCATCCAGCGAGCCGGTTCATCTACACGAGCCGGTGAAATTCCCGGACGGATGGGCGGCCAACCAGACCGTCATGAATCACCTGTACGCGCACCGCGTCGTGGCCTGACATCTCTTGAAAGGAGCCGGACATGAGGTTCCTGCATACCTCCGACTGGCACATCGGCAAGACCCTGAAGGGCCACAACCGCCTGGCCGAGCAGAGCGCGGTTATGGAGGAGATCGTCGGCGTTGTCCGGCAGTACGAGGTGGATGCCGTCCTCATCGCGGGCGACATCTACGACTCGGCGGCGCCGTCGGCCGAGGCTCAGCAACTTCTCGTCCGGACCTTGCTCGAGATCCGCAATTCCGGGGTGCCGGTGATCGCCATCGCCGGCAACCATGACCACGCTCCGACCTTCGACGCGTACCGACCGCTGATGGGCGAGGTCGGCATCCACCTCGTCGGCACCCCCGGGGCCGGCTCAGACGGAGCGATTGAGATAACCGCCCGCTCGACCGGCGAGTCCGCGGTGATCGCGACGTTGCCCTTCGTCTCCCAGCGCACCGTCATCCGCGCAGCCGAGCTCATCGCCAACACGCCCGTAATGAACTCCATCAGCTACGCCCAACGCGTCGAAGACATGCTGACGGTCTTAGCCCGCGCTTTCCGGCCGGATGCCGTCAACATCCTGATGGCACACCTCACCGTGACCGGAGGCAAGTTCGGCGGCGGTGAGCGCGACTCCCAGTCAGTCTTCGAATATCACGTGCCGGCTAGCGCGTTCCCGGCTGAGGCGCAGTACGTGGCGCTTGGGCATCTGCACCGCAGGCAGGCGATCGGCGCGCCGTGTCCGGTGCACTACAGCGGCTCGCCGATCTCGATCGACTTCGGAGAGCAGGACAATGAGAGTGTCGTGTGCCTGGTGGAGGCGACACCGTCGGCGCCGGCGAAGGTCACCGACATCCCGATCAAAAGCGGTCGCCGGTTGATGACGCTCCGGGGCACACTCGCCGAGATTGAGAGCCGGGCGCGTGGCGCCGGCGATGCGTTCCTCCGCGTTCAGATCAAGGAGCCGGCGCGTGCCGGTCTGCTCGAGGAGGTTCGCGACCTCCTGCCAAACGCTCTCGACATCCGCATTGATCCGGCCTTCGCCGCCCGGAACGCCACCAGTCGGCCGGCGAGCAGCGGCATCGAGCGCACCCCGACGGAATTGTTCGCCGAGTACTGCGCCACCAAGAACATGGACGACCCACGGCTGGCGGCACTCTTCGCGCGCCTGCACGACGCAACCTCCGAGTCATAAGGGGCAAGTGATGCGGCCAGTGCTTCTGGAGATGACAGGCTTCGGATCGTTCCGTGAGCCGGCGACGGTCGACTTCAACGACGCGGACTTCTTCGCCCTCGTCGGCCCAACGGGCGCCGGCAAATCAACCGTCATCGACGCGATGACCTTCGCACTGTATGGATCGGTGCCACGCTGGGACGACCGGCGAACCGTCTCGCTGGCGCTGTCACCCGCGGTGAATAGGGGAGTCGTGCGCCTGGTCTTCGACGTGGGTGCCAGCCGGTACGTCGCCGCGCGCGAACTGCGGCGAACCCGGGTGGGCGTCGGCATCCACAGCGGCCGACTCGAGCGGTTGATCGATCCGACCCGGCTCGGGTCCACCGATGACGAGACCGAGTTGATCGCGGCCGATGGTAGGGTGAACGCTGCCGTCGAAGAACTTCTGGGGCTGTCGTTCGATCACTTCTGCTCCTGCGTCGTCCTGCCCCAAGGCGACTTCGCCGAGTTCCTCCACGCCAAGCCAGCCGACCGCCAGAAGATCCTCACGCGCCTGCTCGGAATCGGCATGTACGAAACCATCGGACAGCGCGCCAACGCCGAAGCGGCCGAGGCCAAGCAGCGAGTCGCTTTCCTCGATGAGCAGATCGGCCGCCTCGCCACCGTCACGCCGGAGGCCCTGGGCGAGGCGAACCAACGAGTCCAGCAGCTCACGGCACTGAAAGACCAGGTCGTCACGATCCTGTCCGAACTGGCGACCTCTACAGCAGCGGTCGACGAAGCGCGGCGAAACACCGACCGGATCCGCGAGGAGACGCAACTACTCGGCGGCGTCGCACTCCCGTCCGACCTTGAGATACGCGCCGAGCGTCTGGCCGAAGCGACAGGCGCCGCAGATCGGGCCACCGAGGCCTTCGCCCTGGCCGAGAAGGCTGACGACATCGCGAGGGCGACCTTCGAGACGGCGGCCGCGGAACGGGGTTTCCTCGAGCACGCGAAGCGCAACCACGCCGAGCGCTCACAACTCGAGCAACAGCTACCCGGCGCGGAGAACGATCGCGCGGAGGCGGCTAAGACTCTCGCCGCGGTCACCGCTGAACGCGATCTGGCGATGCAGACGGCGGCCGCTGCCCAAGCGGCGTCAGAGACCGCGAAGGCGGAGGCAAAAGCCGCGCGGGAACGCGTCGAGACGGTCCGGTCCCAGTACGAGAAGCTCAGCAGGCTGTCCGTCCCGACCGGAATAGACGAAATCCAGGAACGCGAGGTCTCCGTCAAGAGTGCGCTGGCGGCCGCCGGCCGACGCCTTGCCGAGGCGGAGGAGGCGGAGTCTGACGCGCGGCGCGATGTTGAGGCGGCACCCGCCCGTAGCGCGCTGGACCAGGCCAAACACCACCACGCCGAGTTGACCAAGCTCGCGGCCGCGGAACCGGACCTGATCACCCGGGCCGACCGGGCGCGAGCGGAGGTCACCGCAAGGCAGGCCGCACTCGACGAAGCGATCCGGGCCGTTGACCAGGCTCGGCTGGCCCGCAATGAAGCCGGGCGCGCCGAAGCCGCGTCGGTACTTCGGCCGCACCTCGTAGCGGGCAAGCCCTGCCCGGTCTGCGAGCATCCGGTGGAGGAGCTGCCGGCACCCCTCGAACATGAAACCGTCGCGGCGACCGAGAAGGCCCTGGCAACCGCCGAACGGCACCGCGACACCGCAGCTCGGCAACACACTGCGGCCCTGGCACAGGAACAGAAAGCCACCGACGCGCTTGCCGCAGCGCGGGAAAAAACAGCCGAGCTCAGGCGAGCGCTCACCGGCGAATGGGCGGACGAGAGCGCCGTTGACGGCGAGCTGAGTCGTCTGGACGGCCTGAACGCCAGACTCAAGAATGCCGGCGTAACGCTCCGCAAGGCTCGGGCTGCTCACGAAACGGCCAGCCATGCGGTGGCGGCGCTTGCGAAGACGTACGCGGAGGCGCGGACAGCACTGACCGCCGCTCGGGATCCACTTGTCTCGCTCGGCGCGCCGCCCGTGGACGGCCTCGACCTAGCGGACGCCTGGCACACCTTGGCGAGCTGGTCCGGTCAGATGGCCGGAGCCGACGCCAAACTCCTGCAACAAGCCGAAGCCGAGGAGCGCAAAGCCGACGCCGAGTCGTCGTCGATGGCGGCCCGTCTGAAGCAAGCGCACGGGGAGGTCGAACGCCTGGACACGGCCAGCATGGCCGCGGAGCGTTCGGATCGAGAAACCGAACTGGCGCTTCGCACGAAGAATGACCGCCTGAGGAATCTGGCGGAAGCCCTCGCCGCGGCGCCGAGCAGTGCCGAGGTCGCGGCCGAGCTGGCTCGGATCGACCAGCTAGAGGCCGAAGCCAAGGTCGCACAAGGGGAACTGAAGAAGGCCCGTGCCGGCCGCGACTCGGCTATTCAAGCACTCGCCTCCTTGAAAGCTCAGGAGCAGACGGCCTGGAAGGACCTTCGAGCGGCACGGGACTTGCTCGTTCCGCTCGGGGCCCCGCCGATCCGGGAGGAGGACCTGCGGACCGCCTGGGCCGAGATCGTCGGCTGGGCCGAGCAGGAAGTCAGCAGGCGGAAGGTGACGTTCGCAACCGCCCAGGCTGCTCTCGCGGCGGCGGAGCACCACCGTGGCGAGAAGGAACTGGCGCTTGGTCAGGCCCTCGGGCAGGTGGGAATCGCCATCTCTCCTGCCTCCGCAGCGGACACGGTCTCCGCCGCCGTCGCTGCCGAGCTTGAGCGGGCGCGCGCCCACGTCCAGAGCATCGAGGCGCAATTGTCGCAGCTGGCCGACCTGCGCTCCAGCCGAACGAAGTCGCACGAGGAGCATGCCGTCGCCAGCACGCTGGGCGGCCTACTGCGGTCGAACGAGTTTCCCCGCTGGCTCGTGGCATCGGCTCTTGACGTCTTGGTCCAGGACGCCTCGGCGAGCCTCGCCGAACTGTCCGGTGGCCAGTTCAACCTCGCGCATGAGAACGGCGAGTTCGTGGTGATCGACCACAACAACGCCGACCTGCCTCGGCCAGTGAAAACCCTCTCCGGTGGCGAGACGTTCCAGGCGAGCTTGGCGCTGGCGCTCGCACTCTCGGCGCAGATCACCACGTTGGCCGCGGCCGGCTCCGCCCGGCTGGACTCGATCTTCCTGGACGAGGGATTCGGAACGCTCGACGAGGTGACCCTGGAGACAGTCGCCAGCACGCTGGAGAACCTCGCCAGCCAGGGCAATCGCATGGTCGGAGTAGTCACCCACGTAAGCGTCCTGGCCGACCGTGTCCCCGTGAAGTTCCGAGTAAGCCGCGATCAGTTCGGCTCAGCCATCATGAAGGACAGCCTTTGAACAGTTGGAGGGCCTCAACCGGGCCAAGATCGTAGTCGTGGTTGTCGAGGTGCTCACCGAGCAGCCCCGCCTACGTCGACGGTCCGGTACGGGTCATCCGCACGGACATCTACGACCTGGACCGCGACGGCGACGGAATCGCCTGCGACAACTAAGAGCCTGGTAAATAAGGGTTTCAGGTGTTTTGGTGGCGGGCGAGGCGGCGGGTCATGACGATGATCATGGCCCATTGGACCATCGCGGCGTGGTGGTCGGGTAGCCGTTCGTAGTCGCGGACGGTGCGTCGGCACCGGTTGATCCAGGAGAATGTGCGCTCGACCGCCCATCTGCGGTGCAGCACGACGAAGGTGGTCTGCCCGGCGAGCTTGGCCACGATGTGCACGGTCAGGGCGAGGTGAGTGGCGGCCCAGTCGACGAGTTTGCCGGCGTAGCCGCTGTCGGCCCAGGTCAGGCCGATGGTGGGGAAGCATGTGCGTAGTGCCCACAGCAGCGGTTTGGCGGCGTCGCGGTCCTGCACGTTCGCGCCGGTGACCAGGACGACGAGGAGCAGTCCGCAGGTGTCGACGGCGATGTGGCGTTTCCGGCCGTTCATCTTCTTGCCGGCGTCGTAGCCGCGGCTGGGCCGGCCGACGGTCTCCGCGCCCCGTACCGACTGGGAGTCGACCAGCGCGGCCGACGGCTGTCGGTGACGCCCCTCGACGTGCTCGCGGACCTGTTCACGCAGGCTGTTGTGCATGCGGTTCAACGTGCCGTCGCGGGTCCAGGTCTTGAAGTAGTGGTAGACGAGCTTGTGGTGCGGGAAGTCGGCAGGCAGCGCGTCCCATTGGCAGCCTGTCCGGTCGAGGTAGCGGATCGCGTCCACGACGTCGCGGCGGGGGTACGTGATTGGCCGGCCGCGCCCGGTCCCGGCCGGCACGTGCGGAGCCAGGACCTGCCATTCGGCATCCGAGGTGTCGGACGGATAGTGCCGTGGCCGGGCGGTGGGCAGGTGATCGTCAACGATAGCCGGGGTGGCGGATGCGGCGACGCCGGCGACAAGGTATACAGACAGGGTTGGGCCTTCGGTCGTGCTGGTTTAGTCGCCTTTGCTCGTACCGAAGGCCCTTCCCCATGTCACGCCGCCACGCCGGCGCCGTCACGATTGTCGATCTTCGCCAGGACCGGCGACCGCCCGAACCCCTTATTTACCAGGCTCTAAGACCGACCTGCTCACTCACCGCTATCCGGCACAGGACACGGCGGTGCAGCGCGACCGGCGCAGCCAGTGCAGATCTTCGGCTGCGGGGCCGCGCTGCGCCGCCAGGTGAGCAACACGCCCCGGTCGAACCTCGGGTCCGCAGGTCCCACCGTACCGCCCACCGTCAGCGCGCAGCCGCAGCAGCTTCAGGACCGGCAACAACGTCGGCGCTCACCTCGGACGGCTAGCCTCGCTTACCGTGTTCGAAGCGGGCAGAACGAGCAGGGGCAAGGACTTCCCTAATCGAAGGGTAGGGGTGCAGACAGGACTCGTCGCCCGAGATGGTGACCGTCTTGCACAGTTCCTCCATGAGGAACAACCGGGTGAATGAATCCACTTGGTCTGGTCGAAAGAGCACGCCGCGCTCGACGGCCACCAGCACCCACTCGGGGTCGTCCGACTCTCCGCCAGAGGTGAAGAAGGCTGAGCCACGGATGGTCACGCGACCGGCCCTGGTAAAGGCTGTGAAAGTGGTCGCCTCACCGGGTGCACACCGATCTACGGCAAAGGAGAACTACAGATGCCTGGCATCATGCCCGCACGACGCACGGTCGAGGTCGACGCAGATGTGTACGACGTGCTGGAGCGGACCGCCGCCAGCCGAAACACCGACATCAACGGCGCGCTGCGCTACCTGATCGAGGTACCGAAGATCCCGGCGGCGCGACCCGCCACCGATGACGAAGAGTGACGGAGAAAAGGTGTGGGCTGTGTCAAGGATCTTGGACAGTGCCTCGTGGGTTTGCTGGTCAGGCTGCGATGCGGGTCTGGGATTCGGTGAGGGCTTCGGCTGGGGTGCGGTAGTCGAGCGCTGAGTGCAGGCGCTGGCGGTTGTAGAAGATTTCGATGTATTCGGCGACGGCGAAGCTGGCGCGGGCGCGGGTGTCGAAGCGTCGCCGGTGGTACATCTCGTTTTTGAGGGTGGCGAAGAACGATTCCGCGGCGGCGTTGTCCCAGCAGACGCCGGTGCGTCCGACGCTGGTGCGTATCTTGTTGGCGGTGCAGAACCGGGCGAACTCGGCCGAGGTGTATTGGGCGGATTCAACTGGTCGTCGCAACACCTTGTCGGAGAGGTGAAGCGATGGCGTATGGGCTGGGGCAGAAGCGGGTTCGGGAGTATCGGGGTCAGATTCCTTCGCCGGGACGGCCGACGGTGGCGTGGCGTGAGGACCGGGTCAGGTTCTGGGCTGCGATCAGTCGCGGTGTGATGACCGAGGACGCGGCCGCGGCGGCGGGCGTGTCCTCGCCGGTCGGGTTCCGGTGGTTCCGGCACGCTGGCGGCGTGAATCCTGCGTTGCCGCCGAGGGTGTCGGGCCGCTATCTGTCGTTCAGCGAGCGCGAAGACATCGCTCTGTCGCGGGCGCAAGGCATGGGCGTCCGCGAGATCGCACGCCAGCTCGGCCGGGACCCGTCGACGATCTCGCGGGAGTTGCGGCGCAACGCCTCGACCAGGACGTACCGCCTGGATTACAAGGCTTCGACTGCGCAGTGGCATGCTGAGCGTCGAGCCCGCCGGCCGAAGACCGCGAAGCTGCTGGCCAATGAGCGGCTTCGAGAGTACGTCCAGCAACGGCTTGCGGGTGCGATCCGGACAGCGGGCGGCCGACTGGTCGCTGGGCCGCAGGGCCCGCAGTGGAAGGGCCGCAACAAGCCTCACCGTGGTGATCGGGCATGGACTATCGGATGGAGCCCGGAGCAGATCTCCCGCAGGCTCAGGGCCGAGTTCCCGGAGGATGAGTCGATGCGCATCAGCCACGAGGCGATCTACCAGGCGCTCTACGTCCAGAGCCGCGGCGCCCTCAAGCGCGAACTCGTCACCTGCTTGCGGACCGGGCGGGCGCTTCGCGTTCCCCGGGCACGCGCGAAGCAACGCGCGTGGGCGCACGTCACCAGCGACACGCTGATCAGTGAACGTCCCGCTGAAGTCGCGGACCGTGCCGTGCCCGGGCACTGGGAAGGGGATCTGATCATCGGTTTGCAGCGTTCCGCGATCGGGACACTGGTCGAGCGGACGACGAGGTTCACGATGCTGATCCACCTGCCTCGTGAGGACGGCTGGGGTGTGATCCCGCGGACGAAGAACGGGCCGGCTCTCGCCGGCTATGGGGCGATCACGATGAGCAAAGCCCTCGCCGCGACAATCACCCAACTGCCCGAGCAGCTCCGCAGATCGCTGACGTGGGACCGCGGCAAGGAGTTGTCTGCGCACGCACGCTTCACGGTCGAAACCGGCGTCCCGGTGTTCTTCGCCGACCCCCACAGCCCCTGGCAACGCGGCACCAACGAGAACACCAACGGGCTGCTGCGGCAGTACTTCCCGAAAGGCACCGACCTGTCCAGATGGAGCGCCGACGAGATCAACGCCGTCGCCCACGCCCTCAACAGCCGACCCCGGAAAACCCTCGACTGGAAGACCCCAGCCGAAGCCCTCGACGAACACCTACGATCGCTCCAACAACCCAGTGTTGCGACGACCGATTGAATCCGCCTTGACAGCCGCGATCGCTGTGGAACACGGCGCCGGGGCGTAGATGTCCGTGTCGTTTCGCCATGGCGAGGGCGTCGATGACGAGGCTGGCGCGCATGTGGTCGGCGGTCTGCCAGCCGACGACCATGCGGGTGGCCAGGTCGATGACGGTGGCCAGATACAGCCAGCCCTGCCCGGTGCGCAGGTAGGTGATGTCGCCGACGAGCCGGGTGCCGGGCTGGACGGCGGTGAACTCGCGGGCGATCAGGTCGGGGCTGGAGACCGGCTGCTGGCCGGGCACGGTGGTGCGCTTGTAGGCGCGTGGCTGGCAGGCCTGCAAGCCGAGTTCACGCATCAGGTCGGCGACCAGCCCGACGCTGCAGGCGATGCCCTCGCGGTTGAGCGCCGCGGTCACCCGCCGGCACCCGTAGGTGCCCCGCGAGGCGTCGAACACCCGCCGTACCTGCTCGGCCAGCTGCCGCCGGCGGGCCGTGGTCGCGGTCTCGGCCCGGTTACGCCAGGCGTAGAACGTCGAGCGGGGCACGCGCAGCATCCGGCACATCCACGCGACCGGGTAGGTGGCCTTCTCCGCGTCGATCAGCGCGCACCGCACCGCTACGGGTGCGTCCGGGCGAAGAAGGCCGCGGCTTTTTTTAGAAACTCGTTTTCCATCCGCAGCCGGCGGATTTCTTCTTCCATCTCCTTCACGCGGGCACGCTCCGTGGGGTTGACGGGCTGGTCCGGCTCCGGGTGCTCACGGCGCCACGCGTTCACCCAGTTGCCCAGGGTGCCGTCATGGATTCCGAGTTCACGAGCGACCACGGCGATCGGTTTCCCGGTCTCGATCACCATCTGCACGGCCTCGGCCTTGAACTGCGGACTGAACCGACGACGCTGCTCGGGCATGGACTCATCCTCTCAAGTCGGAGGACATGTCCAAGATCCTTGGTACACCTCAGTGCAGCCGCTGCCGGTCCTCCGACCGACAGCGCGCAGTACCACGTCCTGACCCTGGCCAATCGCCGGCGCCTACTCGTCTCCGTCGCCTTCGTCAGCCAGATTCTCCAGGCTCAGCGTGCTTGGTGCGACCGTGATAGCGAACTCACCGGTAATCCGGCCACGGATTCCGTCAGCGGTTGCGGACCAGGTAGCAGTCAACGTCGTACCTGGCTTCTCGTGTACGAGAAGCGGCACCAGTTCCAGTGTCTTCGTTTCCTCGGCGCGCAACTCGAAGTCGTCGTACTCGATGGTGACCGAGCCGGTGTCTCGCACGGTGTATGAGGGGCCTGGGCTGGGGTAAACGGGCGAGGGGATGTACGACCCGAAGTTGAAGCCACTGAGTTGGATGGGGCTGCGGAACGTGGGGGTGCCGAAGGGCTTGGGGGCACGCGGAACGTTCGGGCGATCATCCTCCAGGGCCTCGACCAACTCCTCGGAGTAACTCTTCACTTGCCCTGAGACGTGCACCTCAAGCCGAACGCCGACGAAGCCGACATCGGTGGGGTTGGTCACCGTCACATTAAGCGAGGCCGGCTCGTGCCGGAGCAGATCCCAAGCTCCGCGATGTACCAGAGCCTCTTCTGCGTCGTGGAGGAATTGCTCCACCTCCTCGGCGTACTGCTCCTCGGTGCGGCTATCGGGAACTTGCTGCCCTAGCAGCCCGCCGCGTGCCCCCACAAGATCAATGCCGGGCTCACGCCGTCCGGAGTGGTAGCGCGCGGCGAGAAGACCAGGCCGGCGCTCATCCACCCATCGGCTCACCGTGCCCTGGATGTCGGCCGCCTCCTCAACAGTCGAGGGGATCGCCGCCACGAACAGCTGCAGACTTGGGGTTCGTTGGAGCAGCCTGGCCTGGAGCTTGTCGAAGTCGTCGGGGTTCGCCGGGTCGGTACGACCGGTGTGACGGACAAAGATCGTGGCCGGTTTGAACTTTTCGGTCTGCTTGCGAAGGATGTGAATGGGGTCGCCGGGCTGCGGCGGATCCACGATCACGACAAGGACCTGTTTCCCGTCGACCGCGATGTACTCCGGCGTCCAGCTGATGGCGGTGCCGACATAGGAGCGCACCTTGCCGACCAGCTTCTCCGGGTCCATAGTCGCCACACCATTGATCGACCCGGGCTCGACCCCGACGAGAAGGTAGCCGTACCCGCCCGCCCGTCGCCCGGCGGCAGCCGGCTCACGGTTGGCCAGCCCGATGATGGCCTTGACGACCTGCTCCAGCCCAGCCGACGTGTTGAGGTCGAGGGTCGACTTCCATTCGATCCAGAGATGCTCGTCGTCCGGGTCAGCGAGACTCACAGCCCGAACGAGGTCGGTGAGGTGGCTCGGGCGCAGCAGCGGCGCGGAGGTGTCGATCGGCAGAACCACGCGATCAACGATAGGTGCAGCCTCCGACGAAAGCACTGCTGTTACTGCCAGGGCCGGTCAGCCGATCACCAGCGGCGTTAGACGCCGCCCGCGCCCCCGACAGCAACCGCTGCGCGGTGCGCTGCGGGATACCAAGCTTCCGTGCCAACTCCACCCGAGCCCACGCCGGTCCCGCCCGGTGGCATCCGCCTCCGTCAGCAAGGCGACAGCGACTGGGAGACGAGGGTGGTCGGCGTACGGGTGCGTTTGCGGGTACCGGTCGTGCCGGGGGTGCGGCCCGTGGACTGCCGCCCGGTACGGGCGTCGTCCATGGCCCACACCGTGCGCCGGAACCACATGCGGCGGACCCGCCCGTCCGGCAGCACCTCGACCCGGTCGACGTGGTTGAGGAGGGTGTCGGGCAGGTTGCGGTCCGAGCCGTACCCGAGGGACCCTCGCCGCCGCGCCGGAGCCGAGGAGCGGTGGCCCACACCGACAGGTCCTCTGGCCCGATCGGTGCCCGGTCGCATCCTGTCCTGTGGTGGCGGTCCTCGTCGGGACGGTGCCGGCCACGGTAGAGGTCTTCGGTGCCGGCCAGCGGGTTGGTTGGGAAGGGGGTGTGGTCAGCCATGGTGGTCGCCGCCCTCGCGCCGCCGCCCGCGTCCCGGTGCCGCGATCGGTCGGAGTGCAGGGCTGAACACGGGGAGGTCCGCGTGGACCGTCAGGTGCGCCACCGCCCACCGCTGAGGGCTGGCTTGCTGAGCGATGGTGAGCAGTTCCTCGTCGGTGGCGTGGTAGACGAACGCGTCACCGTCGGGGCGCAGCAACCGCGCGCACGCGGTCAGCGGCCACGCCAGCCGGATCCGGTTGGCGACGTCGGTGGGGTCGAGAGGCCAGCAGGCCACGACCAGGCTGGTCGCCTCCTGCAGCGACCGGCCGGGCCGGGACGGGTCGATGGACGGGGGCAGCTCGGGGTCGGTGAGGTCGTCTCCGAACCAGGAGCCCATGTCGGGCAGGTCGTTGTCACAGAGCCCGGCCGTGTCGAGGCGGGCCGGTGCGGTGGCCGGCCCGATGATCAGGCTGGGGGCGTCGGTGAACCAGCCGGGGTGGTGCCGGCGCTCGCCGGCGGCGCAGACGGCGGCCAGCGCGTGGTCGCCGGTGAGGTCGACGACCGGATCGCCGGGGCGACTGTAGGCGGCCACGAGCCGGTAGGCCAGCCGGGCGCCGATGCTGCGGCCGGTGTCGGCATCCGTGCGGGCGGTGCGCCACACGGTGTCCGGTACTGGAGGGTCGCCGGCGACCACGTCGATCAGGGTCGGGTCGACACTGTGCGGGTCGACAGGATGGGCAGGGTGGTGCTGGTGTTGCGGCGTGTGCTCGCTCATGTGGTGTCGGCTCCGCGCCGCGCGTTGCGATGCGCTGACACCCTCAAACCGGTGTCCGTGTGCTCTGGCAAACGCCTGCCGTGCTCACAACCGGTCACAGCCGCCCACACCGGCTGCGGTTCGTCCGCCTCAGCGGTGGGGCAGGCCGCACGGCGTGCTCGCAGATGGGGTGACCGCCCTGCCGGCGGGCGGGTTCAGGGACCAGCATTGCAGCGGTAGGGCCGCCGATCTTGTGACCAGCATGATCATTCCTGACAGTTCAAGATCTGTTGTAGCCGGGTTACTGCGTGGGTGATCGGGATGGCTTCCTGTTCGATCCGGCGGAACGGGGTAGGACCCGCGGTTGCGATGCTGTTGTACGCAGTGGTCTCGGCTTCGGTCAGGTGCAGCAGGGGCTCGGGTGACGGCTTGATGAGGCGGCCCGCCTTGTCGTGGTTGACGCCATGTTGGGAGTAGTGGTGCAGATCGGTGGCATTCATGAGGATAGAGGTGACGGGTTTCGCCGGCGCACCGTCCGGTGTGGGCTCGGCTAGTGTGGCGCGAAACTGGTTGAGAATGGCGTATCCGTCTGCGTCGATGTCACCCCAGTAGACGACGTGACCTGCGGCGCGGATCCAGGGCACGTTCGCTAGCAGTGCTGATGCGGCCTTGCCGCCGCCCTCGACTACGATCGTGTCGTCGACAGGCGGGAACCAGAGGCGGCAGTCGCGGTTTTCTACCACCAGGACGAGCCGCGGCCGGTAGGCGATGTCGTGCACATCGCCGGTGGTCCAGGCGTCGTGCCTGCGTCGGCCTGACGCAGCGTGGTCAGGGTCAACATAGGTCAGGTGCACGGCGGTTAGCCGGGGCCGGACTTCGTCTCGGACATCGCGTCCCGCGACATCACGCAGCAGTGCGCCGTGGGTGTCAAGCCATTTGGTGTGCATACCGGGAACGGGGAGTTGTCGCAGGGTCCATGTGCTGGCATCGGGGTGCTGCCGTAGCCATGTCACTGCCTTGAACAGCACCTCCATGTCGATGGCCCGGAGGCGGTACACGGCCCGGAGCGTGGCCGGGGTGAGGATTGCGCTGGCGGATCGCATCGCCGAGGCCAGCGCACGAGCGCGGCCGATGTCCACGGTCGGTGGTTCAGCACTAGTTCGGGTGTCGGCGAGGAGCGTGACGGCGCTGTCCAAGTCCGCGCAGAGCGTGGCGGGGAAGTCGCCGGCGACTCCTCGAATGGTCACCGTTTTGCGGACGAGTTCCACGCCAGTGGGCAGCTTGTCGTAGAACTCACGCCAACGCATGTGCCATTCGTGCCAGGCGGCGTACCCGAGCTGCTGGACGGCCTTGCCCGTTGACACGCCGGGGCGCAGCGGAACGGAGAACACGACTTGGTCGCCGATGTCAAGGTCCGCGCACAGGGCTTCTGCCCACTTCTGATCGATCTTGCGGCGGATGGCCGCGACGGCGTCCTCGGGGGTGACGAGTGTGCTCATGCGTCTGGAACACCGACCAAGGGCTTTGCCCAGGATCGACCCTGGGAGTTCTTGAGGATCAGGTACTCAGCGTCAACATGCGGTTCGATCGCGCTGTGCTTGTCGTTAGGGGCGCCGATGACGAGTTGGAAGCCGAGGCCGCGCCACGCGCCGATGGCTCGGCCGGTGAAGTGCGCGTCTGCCTTGATCAGCGCCTCGTCGAGGAAGACGGGGGCGTAGCGAGGGCGGTCGGCGCCCGCGTCACCGAGCTGGTACCGCAACGCTGCCCCGACAATGAACGCGACCAGCTCCTGCGACTCTCCGCCGGACTTCTCGCCGATGTGGTCGTATACGGCGACGTGTCTCCCCCCGAGATCGCGTTTCTCGGCACTGATCCGAACATGGTTGCGCACATCGACGAGGTCGGCAAAATCGGGGGCGGTGCGTCGGATGCGGTCGACAACCTTGGCCATCCGGTGATAGGCACGTTCCCTCTCGTGGTCCGTCGCCGCCTGGTCGATGAAGGCGCGTACCTCGCGCAGCTCCTTGCGGAACCTGGCACGCACCGTGGAGTGGCTCTCCTGCGGGTCGATGCGCAGCCGGTGATTGTCGTCGGCGAACGGCAGTTCGGCGAGTATGCGGTTAACCGGGTCGATCCGGTCGCGGATCTCCCGGACAGCGGCGGCGAGCTCGCTGTCCAGGCCGGTCAGGTCGTTGCCGGACAGTTTGAGAAGACTGTCCCGCCACTCGGTCTCCAGCTCGTGCAGGCCGCTGGTCTCCAGATCGGTGAGCAGGCGGTCGAAGTCGCGGTAGGAGGCATCCGCGTCGATGCCGAGGTTCGGGTTCGGCCACCGCTCGAGGAACGTTGAGAACGTGTCGAGCAGCGCCTTTCTCGATCGGTCGATCCTCTCCGTCGCGGACTGCCGGTCGGCGCGGAGCTGCCTGGTGGCCTGTGTCACCGCCGCGTCGAACTCCGCGAGCACCCCGATGGGGCGGTGTTGTCGGGGTCGCTGTCAAACAGCGCCTCCAGGTACGCCTGGTGTTCCTGACTGACATCGACGCCTGACTCGGCGGCTGTGTCGAGCGCCTGCTGGGCGCGGTCCACCTCGTCGACGGTCGACTCCCAGGATTCACCGATCACCGTCACGTTGTCCCTCTGCCGGCCGACGCGCTCGGTCAGTTCCCTGACCCGCTCCTTGAGTTCGTCCACCTGACGCTGCAGTTGATCAATCTTGGGGTTGCCTGCGCGGACCTCCTCGACGACGCGGTTCCAGCGGTCCCGTTCCGCCCGGACCGACTCGACGTCAACCTGATCCCAGGACAACTCGGTCAAGAGCTGGTGGGTCGTGCGCCTGGTCTCGAACGAGTTGAGGTTTTCCTCTGCCGTTGACAGCGCGGCGACAGCTTCGTCGAGGCGTTCCCGCGCACGGCCGATCCGCTTCTCGAGTTCGGAAAGCAGTCTGCTGTTGGTGAAACCGAGCACGTTGGCCTGGCCGTGACCGCCGTGCGCGCCCCGACCACCTTCCGATGTCTGTCCGGTGATCGTGAGCGCCTTGGAGTGCTGCGCCAGCAGCCGGGGCGTCTCGACGCAGACGAAGGCGAACCGGCGGGCGAGCTCGCCCTTCAGCCAAGCGGTGAACGGCGACGGCTGGTAGTCGAGCCTGCCGGGGAGTGTCTTTCCGTCCAGCCCGACCTCATCGCGCAGGCCGGTACGCACGCCCTCGAACTGGACCCGACGGGCTGTCGGCACCGCGTTGATCGCCTCGCGGAACGAGTTCAGCCTGCCAATGTCGATCAGCATTCGCGTGGCGAATCCGCCGAGTGCCAGATTGAACGCCTCGCGCCACGGCTCGAACTCCGTCCGCACCTCGATCAGCTCGCCAACGAAGGGCAAGTCGTCGGGGGTGAGTCCGGCGGCCTCAGCGAACGCCGCGCGAGCCGCGTGCAGCTCAGTCGGGATGTTTCCCCGGCGGGTCCTGACCGCCTTGTGCTCGGCGGACCACTTGGCCAGCTCGCGGTCGGCGTCCTTCTTCTCCGACATTGCCTCGGCGAACTGGTTCTGGGCGGCCCTTCTAGCGTCGGTGTCGGCTAGGGACCGGTGCGCCGTCTCGACCAGTGCGGTGAAGTCCGCACGGGTCGACACGGTAGCGCCGATCGCGGCGAGCGCCCGGTCCAGTCGTTCCCGTGAGCGTTCGACGTCGCCCAGCCGCTGCTTCACGCTGCGGATCTCCCGGAGTGCGGTGTCCAAGCGGTCACCACCGGACGCACGGAGAGTGTCAGCCGCCGCTTCGCGTTGCGCCTCGGCCGCTTTGACCAGGGCAATGGTCTCCGACAGTTCCTTCTCGGCTCGGCCGTGCCGCTGGGCTAGGTCGTTTTCGGCCGCCCGCAACAGGCTGAGCCGGCGGTTATGACGCCACAACGCGGCAGGGGACGACATATCGGCGAACGTTCCGACCTCGTCAATCAGGCGCAACCGGTCCACCGCTTCGTCGATGGCGTGCCGGTGCTCGCGGATCGGAGTCAACGCTTTCACCTGCTGACGGGCTGTGATCATCCTGGTTCGGGTCCCGGACAGTTCGTCAAACTGCTGGACCACCGCGTCCGCGGTGGTAAGGGTTGACGGTTCCTCAAGGACCATCGTCTTGTAGAGGGCGTCGACGGTGGTGATTTGCTGACCGGCCTGAATCCGGCCCAGCAGCGCGACCGCTTTGTGCCCGTCGCCTGCGGCGCCGATGCCGAGGGTGGTGTGCAGGCGCGCGGTGAATTCTCTGTCGGTGTCAGCGCACTTTAAGCCTGTTGCCTGGACCTCGGCATGGGCGAGTTTCTTGCTTGCCGGGCCTTCCAGCGCCCGCAGTTGGTATCGGTGGTCGCACGTGGCGCGCACCGCCACGACGTCGTCGAGGCTGCGCGCGGACGACGGGACATACCAGGCCCGGACCGCGGTGAATTCGGCGCCGGTGTGGTCGGACCAGGTCATCGCGATGGCGGACCAGGTATCTCGGCCGTCCCCGCGCAGCACTCGTACCTTCGTCTCGCCGTCGGTCCGGGACTCGTCGAGTTTGCCTCGCGCATAGGAGAGGATGTTGCGCTGGTCCTTGCCCCGGGGCCTGCCGACCACGCCGCCGTTGGACGCACCGTTGAAGGGAGTCGTGTGCGGCATGAGCAACGCGATGTAGGAATCCATCAGCGTCGACTTACCTGACCCGGAACCCCCGCTGAGCAGGGTCGCGCCGGGCGCGAGTCGCAGGTGGTGATACCCGTCGTAGCCGCCCCAGTTGACCAACTGCAGGTCCCGCGCCACCCACTGCTCGCCCCGCGACGCCGCCGGGATCAACCCGAACAGCGTGTCGATCATGCTCACGCCGCGGCCTCGTTCCGTCCGCGCAACCACTGTTCCAGTTCGGTGAGCTTTGCGGTACTCAACACGACCTCCACCATCGGGGTAATCCGATACCGGCCGGCAGACTCCTCCGTGAGCAGACCTTCAGTGACCAGCCGCTGCACCGCGTTACGGACCTCCTGTTGGCCGCGAGCCACGTTGTGGTCCTTCGGATCGAAGTAGGTCAGCACAGTCTGCTCCAGTTCCTCGATGTCGACCCGCGCGGACATCTCGCCCGTGCCGCGCTCCCGTTGGAAGACGGTCCGCAGGTGCACCAGTACTAGGGTCTCGGCCCGGTTGTAGGGGTCATCCTTGAGCAGAATCGGCACGTCCAGCTCCACTGAGCGCACCTGCTGCTTGTAAGCGACACCTCGGTCGTGATCCACCACGAGGCGGACGAACAGGTCGTGCATCCGCGACTCGATGATCTGCTGGTTCTCCAGCAGCGTGCGCCATTGCGCAGGGTTCTTTGCGGCCAGCAGGAACTTGCGCCGTAATAACTGAACCAGCACCCGGCGCACGTCCGCGTCCAAGGTGCCCGCGTCGCCGGCGAACAACTCAACTGGGTCGTCCTCCATCGAGACCGGATCGATGAAGCCGGCCGCCGCGCCTATCGGCCAGCCGTCGTCGGCACTGTCCGGCTCAGTCATCGCCACCGCTCCTGTCTGCGCTCGTCGGGTTTACCGCCACCACGCCGCCGAGAGCGAACCGTCGCCGGGTCCGATCGGGTCGGACCGTGTCGAGCATCGCAACCCCGGCCGTCTCGGTCATCCCGGCGTCATGGGCGATTTCCAGCAGCCCGAGCAGGTCGACCGGCCGCTGGATGTCCTCGGCCGCCGCGCGGAACGCGGCCGCGACATCCACGCTCGCCGCACCACCCGCGAACGCCGCCAAGTGCGCGCGCAGTTCGGCGTATCGTGGGCCCCCCCATGCGCGAGTGTCCGCGGTCGGCATGTCCTCAGCGTCGTCCCATTCCCGCAACGGTGCAGGCGGCTGGGGTGGCCGCAGGTCGCTCATCCGCTGGCGCAGGTGTCCAACGTCGGCAACCGGCAAACGACGCAGCGGCTCAACGGCCTCGCCGCGGCGTGAGCTCGGGATCCATCTGTGGAAGCCGGACATCACGTCTCTCAGCAGTTCATCCACCTGACGGTCCCGCATCGGATCGTGGTTGCGGACCTGGGTGGTGATCACATGGGATGCGTGCCTCTGCGCGGTCAGCACCTCCTTGACGCCCTGCTCGATGCGGCGCGAGATCTCGGTGAGCTCCCGCCGCTGCTGCTCCGGCAGCAGATCGGTGAACCGGTGGCGCAGCACCGTTCGCAGCTGGCTCCACAGGTCATCAATCTGCGCCGGATCGCCGATCAGGCGCAAGGCCCCCGCGAACGCGCGGCCCTCCGGTGTCGCGTCCAGGATCTGCTGGCCGCGGGCCAGGTACTCGCGGAGCACCTCACCGGTCGGCCGCACGTCGTGCCGTAAGTCAGCGACGACGTCGCGCTGGATAACCTTGATCGATTCCGCCACGCGGGCGAAATCCGCGGGCAGCTCCCGCGCCAGGTGCAGCACGTTCTCTGCCGCCTCGAGCAACTGCTCGTCCTCGACGGTCTCGACAGCACCACCCTGTTCGAGCCGCGCGAGCTCCTTCTGCCGCTGCTGGATCTCCTCGCGCAGGCGCGCTATCCGGGCCGCCACGTCCGGGTCGGCGTCCTGCGCAAGTCGCTCGATCGCCTCCAGCAGCGTCCTGACCCGGGACTCCGACACCCTGCTTCGCACCCCGCCGACCCGCCCAGCGACCTCAAGCGCACCGACGCCGTACGCGGACAGCCGGTACACCTCGACGTCATCGTCGGACACCTGCCGCACCAACCACCCTGCCTGCACCCATTGCCTGCAAAGGTCACGCGCGTTTCCAGCAGGCAGCGGCTGGTTGTCCTCGTCGCCGTAGCCCGCGGCTCGCAACTGGTCAAGGGCGTCGTTGATCTCGGCGTGCGCGTCCGCCACCGCCGCCGTCGGCCGATCCGCGGTGAAGACCATCGCTAACACCGTCACCACAAATGGGGCATGCGTCTGGTGGAGCAGGGCAAGCATCGGATTCTGGAACGCCCAGAGCGCGCCCTGGTAAGCACCTTCTACACCTCGTGTAACCATCGATAGGTAGCGTACGGGGCGGGTACGACAGTCAGCATTCGCGACGGTCGCCGCTCCTGCGGCCTGCGGCGATCGCGCTCCGCGAACTGGTGCGGCGTTTCGCTGGCAGCCCCTCTCGTCAGGGTTGACAGAGGTGCCAAACCAGGAGCGCGGCGTAATGGATGTTCCGGGCGCCAACGCCGCCCCGGCCGATCCACTTCGTCACTGGCTTGCAGGTTGGCCCAGGCACAACACGGCGAGGGCGAACGTAGATCCATTGCCACTCATCTCTATCTCGAGATCGCTTTGGCCCGTAAAGACGATCTTTCTTCGCGGAATTCCTGTCGTAGGCACCCGATACGGTCTCGCCGTCAACTAGGACGGGCCCGCTACCGGCCCGCAACGAACAAGAGATCACTTCTGCGCGCCGGAGAGGAATCCGTGACAGTCATGAACCGCGACGATCAATTGACTCAGGTGCTGGGCGCCGGGATCGAGTCATTCGACATCCCGGAGGACCAGTTCAAGGTCGCCGAGTTCGCCTACAAGGCGGCCTGCGACTTCTTGAGCACCTACTGGTCGGGCAGCGGGACCGGCGGAGCGTTGTATCCGCAGGGGTCCATGCGGCTCGGCACCGTGACCGCTCTTATCCACCGCCATGACGAGTACGACCTGGACATGGTGTGCCGGCACGACCTCGAGCTGTCGCAGATCGATCCGGAGGACCTCAAGGCCGACGTAGGTGATGCGCTGGAAAACTTCGTCAAGGAGCATCCCGAGCTGCGGCTCACGCTCGACGACGAGGGGCGCCGGTGCTGGACCTTCGTCCACGACCTGCTGCCGTTCCATATGGACGTCCTGCCCGCGATCCCCAACGCCGCCGCCGAGCCGAACGGCATCTGGGCCACGGACACCGAAGGCAGCCGGTGGCACCCCTCGGCCCCCACCGACTACGCCGACTGGTTCCTCGGTGTCCTGCACGACGAGTGGCTGGCCGGCGCGATCCGGATCGCCGAGTCTCGTCAGATGGACGTCGAGCAGTTGCCGCGTAATGCCTTCAAGACGACGCTGCAGCGGACCGTCCAGGCGTTGAAGCGGCACCGGGATATCTACTTCAGCGACGACCCCAGCAACCGTCCTTCCTCGATCATCATCACCACCCTGGCGGCCCGGTCCTACGAGCCCGGCGGTGACCTGTTCAACGTGCTGCACCACGTCGTCCACCAGATGCCTGACCACGTCGAGTCCCGCTTCGGCCGGTACGTCATCGCCAACCCGGTCGAGCCGGACGAGAACTTCGCCGACCGGTGGATCGGGCACCCGGTCCGCGCCCGGCGCTTCTTCGAGTGGCTCGAAGCGGCACAGCGCGACTTCACCGCCATCGGCGACGCTCACGACACCGGCGACATGCTGGATCAGACCGCGCTCGCGCTCGGGATCCGAGCCGCCCGTGCTGCCGAGCAGGCTGTCGCCACCGGGACGACTGCCCGTCGGTCGGCGATGATCGCCACGCGGGTTCCGGCTGGAAGCGACCGCTTCGCATGACGAGAGCATGGGAACGGGAACTCACGGCTGAGCGGGAAGTCTTCCGCCGCGTCCTGGCCAGGGCCGACTTCACCGGCGAGGACGACACGCTGCGTGGCCCGCTGCGGTGGTACCGCTGCGGCGGCGAGGCGGTGACGGCCACCATCGAGGTGACAATGACTGCCGCGTACCCGTTCGCCCCGCCACAGGTCCGCGTGCTCGACGCTGGTATCCCGCTCACCCCGACCTTCCACCGCGAGCGGGACGGCGCTTTGTGTCTGTGGCCGGCCGACACACCAGTGGAGAACGCGCCCTGGTGCGACCCGGCGCGGCTGCTGCGCAGGGTGGCCGCATGGCTGCGGCAGACCGAAGCCGGCTGGCCCGGCGACTCCGCCTGCGACCTCGAACGGTACCTGCCCGCCGCGGGCGGGATTGTGCTGTACGACCTGGTGTCGCTGGCCACCGTGCACGGCTGTGTACGCACTCGCGCCACTCCTGACAGCCGCTGCGTGACGATCACCGGCAAGGCTCAGGCGCCGCCGGTGCGGCCCAACCGGCGGCATCGCGGCACACCCACGATCGGCCGCCGGCACCGGCACCTGGCGTGGGTCGCCGACATCGGTGAGGTTACTCGGCCGATCGAGGACTGGGCGTCGCTGCGCCCGCTTCTCGGCGGCGACGCCGGTCAGATCGGCTGGCTGATCGGCGCCGGTGTCGTCGAGTACCTGGTGCTGCGGTACCGGCGAGGCTCTTCCTCCGGACTGCTCGCACTGACCGCCCGCCCCTCCGCGACCCGACGTGCGTCGATCGAAATCCAGGCGTGCGAGGCCGCCGACACCAGCGTGCCCACTCGACTGCTACGCGCCGGCACGGCAACCGCCGAGCTCGCCGACCGCAGAGTCGCGGTGGTGGGAGCCGGCGCTGTCGGCTCGTTCGTCGCCGACCTGCTGTTCCGCCAAGGCGTGCGGAAGATGACGTTGTTCGACGGGCAGTTGCTGCGGCCCGGCAACCTCGTGCGCCACCTCGCCGGAGAACCCTGGGTCGGCCACCCGAAAGTCGTCGCCGTCACCGGACGCCTGGCCGACCTCGGCTTCGACACCACCGGCGTCGACCCCCGCCACGACCGGCTCACCACGCCCGAGCAAGCCGTCACGCTCCTCCGCAAGCACGATCTAGTCGTCGACGCCACCGGCGACGCCCGCGCCTCCGCGCTACTGGCCTGGGCCGGCAGCACAGTCCAGCGCTCCGTGATCACGGTCTGCGTCGAACGGCACGGCGGCATCATCCGCGTCGACCGCTTCCCGTTGCGCGGCAGCGAACAGCACCACCCGCCCGTCCCCGGCGGACGCGGAGACCAGATAACCGAACACGGCTGCGACGATCCCGTCTCATTAACCCCACCGGCGTCGGTGATAGCGGCCGCCCAACTGGCTTGCCGCGCCGCGATCGACGACCTGACCAGAGAATGCGCGCTGCCGGCGACCCTGCTCGAGGTCATCGAACCGCAAGAAGCACCGGACGACGTGCGCGGCCTAAATCTGGCCGATTCCCGGCCAGGCAAGCACGTTTGACCGCGGTCGGCTAGCCGGTTCGTGATCTGGGCGAAGGCTCTGTCGCAACCGACTGGAAGTAGTTCCGTGGCTGGCAGGACCGGATCCGACTGATGCCGCCTCGGCTGATCCTTATGTGGGTCTGATCGGGCTAATCCTTTAATGCTGCAGACATACCGGCCGGTATGTCTGCAGCTTTCTCTCGCGCCGTTCACTGCCGAGCCCTCATCGCTCCCGGCGGTACTCGGGCCGGATCACCAGGGCGTACCTAGCTCACCACGGAGCGCCCCAGTTCTGTCAGACCTTGCCCGTACCATCCGACTCGTGGCGGCGAAGCAGGTCCGGAACACCTCGGTCAAGCGGGGAGACATCAAGGACACAGTCCGGCTCGCCGTCTGGGCGAGGGCCGCCGGTTGCTGCGTCATGTGCTCCACGACGCTGCTCGGCAGCCGGTCCTACCTGCACAGCGTGCTGGTTGGCGAACTAGCCCACAACGTCGGTGCCACCGCCACCGAGGGCTCGCCGCGCGGCCTCGCCGAGGACATCGCGGACCGGGAAGCCGAAGAGAACCTCCTGCTGCTCTGCCACGCCTGCCACCGACTGATCGACAACGAAGACCACGCGCCGTACTTCACGACCGAGCGGCTCCGGGAATTGAAGAAGAAGCACGAAGACCGGGTTCGGGTAGCCGCAACGAGTGGCGGGATGCGGCGCACCGCCGCGCTGCGCGTCGGAGGCCTGGTCCGCGGAGTCACGGCCCTGGCCTCGCAGCGGCAGACCGCCGACGCGCTCCTCGCCGACGGGTACCTCGGCCTCGTCGACAGCCGCTGGCAAGGCGACTTCCTGTGCAAGATCGCCGGTGACCCGAACCGCCCAACCTACTGGCGTGCGGCCCAGGAAGAGATCGACGCCACGCTCGGGCTCGTCGAGCAGTCGGTCGCCAGCGGCGAGGTCGAGCACCTGTCCATCTTCGCGATCGCCCCGATCCCGCTGCTGGTCTACCTGGGCTCTCGCCTGGACGACAAGACCGACACCCGGCTCTACCAAAAACACCGCGACGGCGACCAGGGCTGGCGCTGGGACGCCACCGCTCCGATCCACGACTTCTCCACCAGTGCCACCATCGGCTCCACCGCCGCCACGGAGGTTGTGCTCGCCGCCTCACTCACCGCCGAGGTTCAGAAGGCCAACCTCCCGGACGCGCTCCAGGGGCTGCCGTACTTCGAGATCCGGCCCGAGGCAGATCGCTTCGGACCGAGCCTGTTTTCGCACCCCAACACGCTGCGCAACTTCGCCGACCGCTGGCGGACCCTGCTCGCCGAGGTCGAGAAGACCTGCCCCGGAGCAACCAGGTGGCACCTCGTCGCCGCCGCACCGCTGACCCCGGCGATCGAGATGGGACGCGCCTTTATGCGCGGCGCCCAGCCACCCACCGAGGTGTACGAGCGGCAGAACGGCACCTACACGCCCGTGATCCAGGTCAACACGTGACCGATCACCGACTCGACCTCGCCCACGCGTACACGGCCAGAACGGACATGCCGGTTACGGCCTCACCGCCGATCGCCACGGGGGACGCCCGATGAAGCACACTGATTACTTCAGCAACTTCCTGAAGAACACGGTCAACCTCAGCCAGTTCAACCTGGACCTCCTCGCCGACCGGGTCGACGCAATCTACGCGGCCCTCAAGGCGGATCCGGACCTCGGCCCGCGGATCGTCAAGAAGATCCCGCAGGGATCCTGGGCCCAGGAGACGATCATCAGCCCGCAGAACGGCAAGCCGTTCGACGCGGACTTCCTCCTCCAGATGAAGGAGGAGACCGACTGGTCAGAGGACGTGCAGGAGTACATCAACGCCGTCTATCACGTCATCCACCACCACTCGAGGTACGGCAACATGCCGCACAATCGCAAGTGCCGCTGCGTCTACGTCGAGTACGCGAACAACCAGATGCACGTCGACATCGTCCCGTACGTCATCCTCGGCGAAGGCGAACAGGTGATCATCAACCGGGACGACGAGCAGTTCGAGACGACCAACCCATCCGGCTTCACGCAGTGGATGAAAGACAAGGACAAGATCGCCAACCGCAATCTGCGCAAGGTGATCCGCCTGCTGAAGTTCCTGCGCGACCACAAGAACTCGTTCACCGGGACCAAGTCGATCCTCATCACCACCCTCCTCGGCGAGCAGGTCTCCGAGTGGAAGAAGATCAGCGACCCCGGCTACTACAGCGATCTGCCCACCGCCCTGCTGCATATGGTCAGTGACCTCGACCAGTGGCTCCAGCAAAACTGGATCAAGCCGTCCATCGCCGACCCCTCCAACCCGTCGGTCACCTTCGACCACCGTTGGAGCCAGGAGACCTACTCCTACTTCCGCGACCGCATCCACGCCCACGCAGCCGAGATCCACGACGCCTACCACGAAACCGACGAGGAGAAGAGCGTCAAGAAGTGGCAAGGCCTCTTCGGCGACGAGTTCCAGGCGCCGGAGATCTCGTCGTCGAGCACCAAGTTCGGGGACGCCGGCGCAGCGGGCGGGGTCGTCGGCGGGAACGAACCGCCCGGCGCCTCCTCGTCGGGCCGCTCCGGTCGAGCCGGGTAACGAGTTACACCGTCGGTGACCAAGAGGAAGCGCAACCAGTTCACGGTCTGGCAGGAGACTGCCGTGCGTGAACTGCGCGCGGTCGCAGCCGCCCTACCGGACGACTTCCAACTCCTCGGCCGGCCCCGGCTCACCGACCTCGGGCTCGTTCAAGCGCGCATCCGGCTGCGGACCGGCGACCTTGGTCGCGCGCCCCACGGTCTCCCGCTACAAGAGCAGGAAGAGTTCCTGCTGCGGATTGGCCCCAACGGACTGTCGCCACCGCTCGTCGAAGTCGACCACGATCGGTTCCTCGGCTACCCGCACGTGTTGCAGGGACGGCGGCTGTGCACCTACCTCGATCCCGCGCGAGAGTGGAACCCGCAGCGAGGCTTCGCCAGTGCGATCGACCGGCTGTACGAGTGGCTGGCAGACGCCGCAGCGGCCCGGTTCGACCCCGACGCGGCCCTGTTCCATGCTGTCGGCGGCATCCTCCACCACACAGCCGGCACCCCCACCGTCGTTGTTCGCGAGTCCGGCAAGCACGTCAAAGCACAGCCCGCCTTCCTCACTGTGCGATCGGCGCACCGCCAGGACCTCCACTACGGGGGCGGTCACCCCGACCAACACCGAACCGTGGTCTTCCAGTTAGAGGTCCTAACAAAGCCGGGTGACGTGTCGGTACGTGATGATGCAGGTGGCCAGGGCGAGGAAGGCTTCGTGGATGTCGTCGCGGCGTTCCCAGCGGATGCGTAGCCGTTTCATGCCGTGGTACCAGGCAATCGTGCGTTCGACGACCCAGCGGATGACGCCGAGGCCAGAGCCGTGGGGTTGGCCCCGGCGGGCGATGCGGGGGCGGATGCCCTTGGCCCGTACCGCCCGGCGGTAGATGTCGTAGTCGTAGGCGCGGTCGGCGAACAGCTGGTCGGGGCGTCGGCGGGGCCGGCCACGGCGGCTTCGTACGGGTGGGATCTTGTCGATCAGCGGGAGCAGTTGGGTGACGTCGTGGCGGTTCCCGCCGGTCAGCGACACGGCCAGGGGGATGCCGGCGCCCTCGGTCAGGACGTGGTGCTTCGAGCCCGGGCGGGCGCGGTCGACCGGGCTCGGGCCGCTTTTGGGCCACGTCTGGCAGCCCGTACGTGTGAGGAGTCGATCACGGCGCGGGACCAGTCGAGCTTGCCGGCTGCCTGGAGTTCGGCCAGCAGCAGCTCGTGCAGCCGCTGCCACACCCCGGCCCGGTTCCACTCCTCCAGGCGCCGCCAGCAGGTCATCCCGGACCCGAACCCCAGCTGTTGGGGCAGGAACTCCCACTGGATGCCGGTGTGCAGCACGAACAGGATCCCGCACAGCACCTGCCGGTCCGGGATCCGCTTGCGTCCCGGGTGCCGTGGGTTGCGCTCAGGTTTAGGCAGCAACGGCTCGATGCGCTGCCATAGCCCGTCCGGCACGATCCACGGCGGCTGCTCGCCACGCCTCACGGCCCGAGATTCTAGATCGTCATCCACAAGGGACGAAAGACCCGGAGATCATTTTGTTAGGACCTCTTAGTCACCTGGCCGTACCTGTGGCTCATCGTCTTCGCAGGTGTAACCCATGCGTCATCGTAGATTGTGTCTGGTGACCTCTTCGGGAAGACCGAAGTATTCAAGCTGACGGTGCTGCAGGAAGGCTCGTCGGTGGCTACCTCGGCCGCCGCTGTTACTCGGTGGGAGCGTCGGAAGATCCGCCATGGTTCGCCGTGACCGATTGAGGTCTGTTCGGCTGCGCGCCAATCAACGGATGACGAGTGAAGGCCCGAAGCAGGCGTTGGCGTTGAAGGATTCGCGACCCTTTCATGGCACCCGCTTACCGCCGAGCCGTACTTGAACGCCTGAAGGCCCCCCGGGGGCGCGGCGGGTTCGCCGCCGCGCCCCTGGTCATCAGCTGAGCTGGACGGTCGTCTCCTGTTGCGGGCGCAGTACGACCGGTCCGAGGAGTCCCGACTGCTGTGTCCCGCCATGGGCATTGGCTGGCGTGTTGGTCACCGTGACGTCGATCCGGTTCTCCCCAATGTGCAGGAAGTCGGTGACGTCGAGCCGGTAGGGCTCCCACAGCAGCCGGCCGACCTGCGTACCGTTGACGGAGACGTGGGCGACATCCCGGACGCTGCCGAGGTCGAGGATCAGCCGTCGGCCGGATGCCAGGTCCTGCGCCGGAAGACTGACGTCCCTCTCGTATGTCGCGTCGCCGGAGTAGGCCCGGTCGACCTGCGTCCATGACCCGAGCTGTCGCTCGCTCCATTCCGCTCTGGGCTGCTCGAAGCGGAAGCGCCAGGGACCGTCGAGGGCGATAGGTGTGAAGGAGCCCTCGACGCGCAGGCTGCCCCGGTACTCTCGTGGGCCCCTGGCGCCCACCAGCGTGAAGTCGCCTGGTCGATCGGCGATCACCGTGGCCTCGAGCGTGTCCTGATCGACCTCCCTGACCGTGCTTGCCTCGAGCGGGGACTGCACGAGATGCGGCGCCGGCGGCTGGCCCCGGAACACGACGGCGAGGACCCTGGTCGGCTCGAGGTGCAGCGGTACGGAGGTGGTGCGGTTTCCGGGTGCCGCGTCGAACCGTGTGGCGATCCGGTGCGACCCGTCGTCGGGATCCCAGATCTCCGGCGTGCCCACGATTGGGAAAGCGGCGGTGGTGTCGACAGGCTTGGTGCCTTCGTTCATAACGAGAAACACGCGGTCCGGCCCGTGCTTCACCCTCAGCACTCGAATGTCCGGGCTGGCGGGCTGCAGATGCGCGGCGGGTGCGCGTGCTTCGTCGAGCGCCCGCTGAAGGTCCGGCGCCGCTGACACGAACACCGCGTGGCCGGACCCGACTCGATGGTCGGTCGGCTGCGGGCGGGCGGGGTCGGTGCCGAACAGCCGGACGAGCGCCGCACGCAGCGCCTCGTCTTGGCCGTCGGACTCCTGCAGCGGGAGTTGCCCGTAGGCGATGACGGTGCCTCCGGCGCGGGCGAACTCCTCGAGGCGGGCGACCGCCTTCCCGCTGATCGTTGGTGTCGGCGGCAGGACCACGACTCGATAGGACTGGGGGCCCAGATTCAGCGCTTGGTCGCTGACGACCGCTTGGCGCTTCATCGCCGGGTCTCCGTTCAGGTACGCCTCGTCGAGGATGTCGAAGTCGACCTGGGCGTCCTCAAGGGCGTACGTGATTGTGCGGAAATCGTTGTCGAGCGCGTCGCCCGTCTCGGTCCGCTGCCAGGCCTGGGCCGCGGTCTGCGGGTGCAGCAGTGCCGTCGGCGCGTTCGCCTGCCCCCGCGTCAGCTCCATCACCCGGCCCGTCCAGTCGACGACGCCGTCCATCGAGTCCCACCACGGGTTCGAGGGCTGTAGCGGCGGGGGGTACCGCACGCTGTCCGGGTTTGACCAGTACGCGTGCAGGACCGTCAGGTTGACGCCCCGCACGCCCATCGCACCGTTGACGTAGCGCGCCAACTGTGGTGTGACGCCCCAGCCGTAGGCGCCGAGGTTCTCGTGCAGGATCCGGCTGGCACCCTGTTGATGCCCGTCGCTGGTGATGTAGCGCGGCACCAGGTTGCGTAGCCCCGGTGCCACCCTGCCGCTGATGGCGTCCCCGCCGGGCACCTGGATCCACTGGTTGTCCTTGTGAATGTCGCCGGTCTCGCGGAGCATCCACGTCGGTGGGCGATCGTCGGACAGGGGGTTGGAGATGATCTGCGTGCCGTGCGCCCGAGCCCAGTCGCCCTGCTGCTTGTAGTAGGCCTGCGCGAGCGCGTCACCGGCGGCGTTGGAGAGCACGCCCCGCAGCCGGCTGCCGGCCGGGCCGTAGTCGCCGAAGGTGGCGGCCAGCGTTTGCGCCGGCGTCGACCCGGCGCGTGCGATGTTGTCCTCGACCAGGTCGGACCACGGGGGCTCGGCGCCGTAGCCGGTGGCGATCCGCGGCTCGTCGTCCCAGAGCCCGCGAACCACGCCCGCCTCGAAAGCCCAGGCGAAGCGCCGGTAGTACTCGTCGTGGACCACCTGGATGTAGCGCGTGATCGCCTCTTCGTCGAACAGGTTGAGGTATCCGTCGCCGCCGAAGTCCGTGCGGGCGTGGTGGAGGTAGTACTCGATCTGGTAGTCGCCATCCGGGACGCTCCACGGCGTCCCGTCCCCGAAGCGGTCGGTGAGGTCGACGAGCCCGCCGAGGTCCGGCTTGCCGTCGCGCACGGGCAGCGCGGCCACGGCGACGACGTTGCCGGCCGGCACCGGCGTGGCGAAGTCGCTTAGCGCCGACTCCGAGTCGAAGGTTTGCGAGTAGAGGGCCGTGCTGTCCGGCGCCGTCACGCGAAGGTTGTCGAAGGTGGCCGACTCGTGCTGCGTGGTCGCTTCGCGGAAGCCGATCGTGCCCCGCGCGTACGTTGCGTCGGTCGTCTCGTCGACGACGGTGCCGTCGACCGAGGTGACGATGTGGTCGCCCGCGACGCGGGTCTCGACGTGGTACGAACGGCCGCTGACCACGTTGAACGGCAGCGGGATCACCCGGGTCGAGACGTACGCCCCGTTCTTGTAGATGATCTTCGTCAGGTTCCCGCCCGCGGCCCCAACATGGGGGTAGTTGCCGAGCAGGTAGATGTAGCCGTTCGCGGTGTCCTGGGCGCGGTAGACCCAACCTGCCTGTGCGTAGTTGTGCCCTCCGAGCGATGCCGTCTGGAGCGGCTGGGTGTCGAAGGAGAGCGTGTAGTCGGTCCAGTCACTGCCGCGGCCCAGGGTCGTGACGTAGCCACCGTCCACCTTCAGGCGGCCGTCGGACACGCTGAGCGCGGTGGGGATCAGCCCGGGAAACCGCCCGCGGACGTCGAACGACCCAGGTCCTGAGGCGTCGAGCTCGCTCCGCGCGACGCTCTGCGGGCGCAGCTCCGGATGCGGTTCGTAGACGCGGCCGCCGACCGTGCCGCCGTTGACCACCCAGCCGGCCGCCCGGCCGCTGGGGAAGTTGCGGTCGTTGTACAGCCACACCTTCATGCCGGTCCGCTGCGCCTCGCGCAGGGCATGCTCGACCATCGCGAACCAGCCCTCGCTGAAGAAGGCGGGAGACAGGGACGACGTCGCGTCCGGGAAGATCACGACCTCGTTGATGCCCTCGTTGCGCATGTCGGTCAACTGGCGGTCGACGAGGTCCTCGGTGATGATCCCGTTCCAGAACCAGAGCATGGTGGGCCTGCTGTCGCCGGGCGGATGTTCGAAGCGGGCCGCCGACAGGCCGCCGCCCGCGCCGCCCTCTCCTTGCTGCGTCCCCTCGTGCGCCGGCTGGTCGGTGCGGGCAAGTGCCTGCAGTGGGGACACGGCCACGATGAGCAGCGCGGTGAGGATGCCCGCCGCCTGCGACAAGTACCTACGTCGACGAGCGAAACGTTTGCTGTGGTGCGGACCGGACACGCCGACCCCTCCTTGTGATCGAGTTGCGTGCGACGGTCATGGATTGCTCAGCCAGGTGGCGAACGGCGCGAAGGGCCGCCAATCTCGCACGCTTCCTGGTGCTGAATCGTTTCAATCACGCCTGCCTTGTGAAGCTAGGACCGGCCTCCAGCGCCTGTCAAGAATCAAATCGCCATCGATCTGATATTGACTCGAGGCGTGGCCAGGCCCGTCGCGGCCTGCCCCGGCCGCGCTCGCGCTCAGGATGGCGAGCGGCTGGCCGGATCCGGACAGCCGTATTGGCCGAACCCTTAGCCGATCACTACCGTCAATGTGCGGTAGAGAAGGCTTGAGGTGGCAAGGTCTGCCGATGCCAGTCTGGGAGCCGGCTCGCGAGCCCCGAAAGGGAGATCAATGCCCAGGTTTGGAACCCGTCCTCTCGGCCTCGGTGTCTCGGCCGCCATCGCAGTCGCGAGTCCCGTCCTCCTTGCCGTCGCCCCAGCTCCGGTCTCCGCGGCGCCAGTCTCCGTACCTCGGATCTGGCCGACGCCGCAGTCGGTGCAGGACCGGCAGGACCAGGTTCCGGTCACGCCGAACGTCGCGCTTGTGACCGGTGCGCAGACCGATCCGTCGGCGGTCGACGTGGTCAGGCAGGTTCTGGCCGAGGCGGACGTGACAAGGGTCGTCACCGTGTCCGACACCCAACCCGCGCCGGACAACGGTCTTGTCATCTATATCGGAGGTCCGAGCGAGAACGGAGCCTCCGACCAGGCCCTCGAACGGATCGGCATCGCAACGGACGCCGCCGGGCTACCGCGCGGTGGCTACGTGCTCGGTGTTGGAAAGGACGCGGACGGCAAAGCGAAGGCGGTCCTCGACGGTGTTGATCCGACCGGTACGTTCTACGCCGCGCAGACATTACGCCAGCTTCTCGTCGCGCACCCGGGTCGGCACATGTTCCCTGCCGTAGCCGTTCGCGACTGGCCGGGGATGCCGCTGCGCGGCGTGATCGAGGGCTTCTACGGGCAGCCATGGTCGCAGCAGGACAGGCTGAGCCAACTGGAGTTCTACGGCCGCACCAAGCAGAACATCTACGTCTATTCCCCCAAGGACGACCCCTACCTCCGCTCCCAGTGGCGCCAGGCGTACCCGCCGGACAAGCTCTCGCCGATCCGGCAGTTGGTGGCGACGGCGGAACGGAATCACGTCGCGTTCACGTATGCGCTCTCACCAGGTCTGTCGGTCTGTTACAGCTCTGACACCGACGAGCAGGCGCTGGTCGACAAGTTTCAGTCGCTGTGGGACGTCGGCGTGCGGTCGTTTGCGATCCCGCTGGATGACATCAGCTACACGAACTGGAACTGCCCGCAGGACGCTGCGAAGTTCGGTACGGGCGGCGGCGCTGCGGGGCAGGCGCAGGCATTCCTGCTCAACCGGGTGCAGCGCGACTTCATCGCCACGCATCCCGGCGCCGAGCGGCTGCAGACGGTGCCGACGGAGTACGCCGACGTCAACGACTCGGCGTACAAGAGCGCCCTCCGGGGGACGCTCGACCCCGAGATCATTGTCGAGTGGACCGGCGTGGGAGTGGTCGCACCCGTCATCACCACGGAACAGGCCAACAGCGCGCGGCAGGTCTTCGACCACGACATCCTGGTGTGGGACAACTACCCGGTCAACGACTACGTCACCAACCGGCTGCTACTCGGGCCCTACGTCGGGCGTGAGCCCGGCATCCAGGAGCACCTCGTCGGGATCACCGCCAATCCCATGATCCAGGCCGAGGCCTCGAAGATCGCGGAGTTCACCTCGGCCGCATTTCTCTGGAACCCGGCAACCTACGACCCGGCGACCGCGTGGATCGCGGCGTTGCAGGACCTCGGCGGCACGGCATGGCCAGCGCTGCGAGTCTTCGCCGAAAACAACTACTCGTCGAACATCGACCCCGTGGAGTCCCCGCGCCTCACGCCGTTGATCGACGAGTTCTGGTCGGCCTATCAGAGCGGCTCCGGCCTCGACGCCGCTGCCGCCAGCATTGCTGACTATTTCGGCGAAATGGCGGCGGCCCCCGCCACGTTGCGCTCCGAACTGCACAACGCGGCATTTCTCGACGAGGTCGAACCGTGGCTGAACAAGCTCGGCCTCTACGGTCAGGCGGGACAGCGGGCGGTGCTGATGCTGCTGGCACAGCGAGCCGGCGACGGCACGACGGCCTGGGCGCAGCGACAGGCCTTCGACGCGGTACGCCGGCAGGCTGCCGCGGTCAGCCAGAGTGTGGCGCCGAATGTCATGCCGCCGTTCCTCGAGCGTGCCGCGGCGACCAGCGATCGCTGGCTCGGCACCGGTGAGGGCCGGGCCAGCGGCACCACGTCAATGGGCCAGTGGCAGGCCAATTCGCCCGCGAACATGGTTGATGGCGACCTGTCGACGTACTACTGGAGCAACCGGGCGGCGAACCCCGGTGACTCCGTCGGCGTCGACCTCGGATCCGTCGCGGAAATCGGCAAGATCGACCTCTACATGAGCAAGCCCACGAGTCCCACCGATTACGTCCGCCGCGGCGTGCTGGAGTTTTCCGCCGACGGTTCCACCTGGACTCCGATCGCCAGCTACGTCGACCAACCGGAGATCCACGCAACCGTTCCGGCGGGCACCAGGGCGAGATATGTCCGGATGCGTGCGACGGCGGCGCAGGGCACCTGGGTGGTGGTCCGAGAGTTCGAGGTCGCCTTGGTCGGCGGCACCACTCTCACTGCGTCCGGCGCTCCGGCGGCGGCCGCCGGGTCCAGTCTCGGCGAAGCCGTCGACGGGGACGCCGGCAGTGCCTATGTCGCCGGGCGGAAGCCGCAGTCCGGCGAGTCACTGCAGGTCCTCCTGTCCCAGAGCCGCCCGCTCGACCAGGTGGTGGTCCTGCAGTCGGGCAGCAGCGTGGCCACGGCTGCCGTGCAGGTGCGTTCGTCCGACGGCAGTTGGGCCACCATCGGTGAACTGTCGGGCGGTTACACCCAGCTCAGCGCAGGCGGCGTGAAGACCGACGCTATCCGCCTGGCCTGGCGGGAGGGATCCCCGGCGCCGCAGATCAACGAGCTGATCCCATGGTTTGCCGACGCCCCGCTCGCCGACCTGAGCGTCGCACCGGCGACCGCGGACGCCGAGGCCGGTGGTCAACCCGCGACCGCGGCCGTGCACCTCGCCGCGACGCGCGCCGTGAACGTCGCCGGCACCCTCACCGTCACCACTCCTGCCGGCCTGGTCGCGCAGCCCGCGAGCCAGGCCATCACTCTCCTGCGCGGGCAGGACCAGAGCATCACCGTCAAGGTGACGGCCCCCGCCGGTACGCCCACCGGATCGTACGACGCGCCGATCACCTTCACCGCCAGCAGCGGCGAACGGGTCAGCGGGGCGCTGACCGTCAACGTCTACCCGAAGACCAGCACCACCAACGTCGCCCTCGCCGCGAACGGTGCGACGGCAACGGCGTCGAGCACTGAGGAGGAGCTTGGGCAGTTCACCCCCGATCACGCCATTGACGGAGATGCCTCCACCCGCTGGTCGTCGAACCACACGGACAACGAGTGGCTGCGGGTGGAGCTGAAGCAACCCCAGCGGATCGGCAAGATCGTGCTGCGCTGGGAGGCGGCCTACGGCAAGGCGTACCGGATCGAAACCTCGCCGGACGGCACGACCTGGACTGCCGCGGCGGCCGTGACGGCGGGGGACGGGGGCGAAGACGTCCTGCGCTTCGACGCATTTGCGGCAAAGTTCGTGCGTATGCAGGGCGTGCAGCGCGGCACGGGGTACGGCTACTCGCTCTACGAGATGGAGATCTATCCGATCGCGCCCTGATGCGGCAGGAACAATCTACGCGGAGCCTCGGGTGGCTGTGCCGGCCTCGCGGATGGGTAGGCGGTGCCGCGACCGCCGGCCGATCTTCTGGTCGCTCGAATCGCGTACGACCAGCTCCGGATCGAAGACGACCTGGCGGTGCAGGTGGCTGCTGTCCTCCGTCGCCTCCTCGATGAGCAGCTCCGCGGCGGTCCGCCCGAGCAACTGCCGGGGCTGGCGAACCGAGGACAGCGGCACTGCGGCGGCGGCGGCGAATTCGATGTCGTCGTAGCCGACGATGGCCAGGTCGTGCGGAACCCGCACGCCGCGGCGGGTCATCTCCTGAAGCACGCCGAGTGCGAGCAGGTCGTTGGCGCAGAACACCGCGGTCGGTCTGGGCATTGTCCCGGCGAGGCGGGCGGCGGCGTCCCGGCCGGCGGCGACGTTGAGGGCGCTGGTTTCGATGATGTGCAACTCGCCAGGGTCCCGGCCGGCGGCCCGCATCGCCTGGAGGGCGCCCTGCTGTCGCTCCTGAACCTGCCGGGTGGTGAAGGGTCCGCCGACGAATGCGAGGTGTGTGTGTCCCTGCGCGAGCAGGTGTCCCACCGCGAGCTCACCGCCGAGGACGTCGTTCACGGCAACAGAGCACTGCGTGTCGTCGGTCGCCCGGCGGTCGAGCAGCACGATGGGTGTGCCGCGCTTGCGCAGCTGCTCCAAGCGCTGGTTGGTCGCGGTCACGGGGGTGATCAGGATTCCCTGCACCCGCTGCTCCTCGAGGAGATCGAGGTAGCGGGACTCCTTGGCGGGGTCGTCATCGCTGTTGCACAGGATGACCGCGAGACCGGCGTCGTTGGCGCTGTCCTCCACGCCGCGGGCGACGTCGGTGAAGAACGGGTTGGCCACGTCGAGGACCACGAGGCCGATCGTGCGGCTGTGACCGGCGCGCAGCTGTCGAGCCGACTCGTTGCGGACGAAGCCGAGTTGGCGGATCGCGTCGAGGACTCTGCGACGGGTTGCTTCGGCCACGATGTCGGGTCGGTTGAGGACGTTGGAGACAGTGCCGACGGAGACGCCGGCCATGCTGGCGACCTCACGGATGCTCGCTGGGGGTCGGTTCACGTAGTCCTCGTTTCGTTGGCGCCGGCCGCTTCCGGGCCAACCGTTGGTGTTGATTCAAATGCGTTGATCAGATGACGCCCCCGTTTCCAGTCGATGTCAGAGCGATGACGACGTGACTCTTGACACCTGCCGGACGGCGGCTCTAGCTTCGCAGTGTAGCCATGGTTGAAACGATTCACCACCGCCCCGACACGCTGGTTGGAGCCCGCCGAATGAGCCCTACAGTGGACAGCTCCCAGGCGCCCGTGCTGGAGGTTACCCGCCTCACCGTCGAGTTCCCGGGGGTCCGCGCACTCGACGGTGTCGACCTCGAGATCCGTGCCGGCGAGGTGCACGCCCTGGTCGGGGAGAACGGTGCCGGCAAGTCGACCCTGTTGAAGGTCCTCGGCGGGGTCTACACACCCAGCGCCGGCACCGTCCGGCTGCGCGGCGACATCTACGCGCCGCGCCGGCCCAGCGATGCGCACGCCCACGGCATCGCCGTGATCTACCAGGAGTTCACGCTCTTCCCCGAGCTCACCGTCGCCGAGAACGTCTACGCGGGACGCGAGCCGCACTCCCGGTGGTCTCGCGGGATCCGGTACGGGGAGATGCGCGCCGGATGCCGGCGACTGTTCGGCACCCTCGGCGTCGACATCGATCCCGACGCCCGGGTGGCCGACCTCAGCGTCTCCGAGCAGCAGCTCGTCGAGATCGCCAAGGCGCTCGGCACCGACGGTCAGGTCATCGTCATGGACGAGCCGACCGCGGCACTGTCCAAGGAAGAGGTGGAGCGGCTGCTCGACGTGGTCCGCCGCCTCCGCGACGAGGGCCGCTCGGTGATCTACGTGAGCCACCGGCTGGAGGAGGTGTTCGCCGTCGCCGACCGGGCTACCGTCCTTCGCGACGGGCGCCTCGTCCGTACCCTCGACATAACGGCGACCGGCGAGGACGAGCTCGTCCGGCTCATGGTCGGGCGCGACATCGACGCGGTCTTCCACCGTGACACGGTCGCGGAGGGCAGGGTCGTCCTGCGCCTGGTCGGCGTGAGCGCCGGCCGGCACTTGCGCGACGTCAGCCTCGAGGTACGGGCGGGGGAGGTCGTCGGCATCGGTGGTGTGGCGGGTGCCGGGCAGGCCGAACTCACGCAGGCGGTCTTCGGCGCGCTGCCACTCCGCGCGGGGCACATGGAACTCGACGGCCGGCCCTTCGCTCCGTCGACGCCGGCGGATGCGCTCGCGGCGGGCGTCGGCTTCCTCCACGAGGACCGCAAGCGTGCGGGCATCCTGCCCGACCTGTCGGTGCGCCAGAACCTGACGGTGACGGTGCTGGACCGGCTCCGCCACGGGTTCGCTCGCCTGCTCTCCCGCCAGGCGGAGGAGAACACCTACACCGAGTACGGCAGCCGGCTGCGGGTCCGCTCCACGGGCCCGGACCAGCTCATCAGCGAGCTCTCCGGCGGCAACCAGCAAAAGGTGCTGCTGGCCCGGGCGCTCGCGCCGGGTGGACGGGTCCTGGTCCTCAACGAGCCCACCCGCGGCGTGGACATCGGCGCCAAGGCCGAGATCCATGCGCTCATCAACGAACTCACCGCCGCAGGTGCGGCAGTCATCATGGTCAGCAGCGACCTGCCGGAGCTGCTCGGCACGAGCGACCGCGTCGTGGTGCTGTCCAGAGGACGCATCGTCGGGGTGCTCGAGGGAGAAGACCGCACCGAGGAAAATGTCGTCGCCTGCGCGACCACGGGTCGCCGGATCGGAGTGGCCGCATGACCACCGCCGCCCCCGAGCGGGGCACCCCAGCCGCCCTTCGCGAGCGGCGCGCCCGCGGCGCCGACCCGAGGTCCCGCCTCAGCCGAGCGATCGAGAGGGCGCCGCTCGCGGTGCCGCTGGTGCTCATCGCTGTCGTCCTCACCGTGGCGACCGACCGGTTCCTCAGCGTCGACAACGTCACCAACGTCATCGTCGCCGCCGGGATCGTCGCGATCCCCGGTATGGCGATGACGCTCTGCATCGCGATGGGGGAGTTCGACCTCTCCGTCGGCTCCACGGTCTCGCTGACCGGGGCGGTCGCCTGTACGTGGATCGTTGGCGGCCACTCCGCGGGCCTGGCCATGGTGGTCGGCCTCATGGTCGGCGCGGCGGTGGGACTGCTCAACGGCCTCGTCGTCACGAAGCTCGGCGTGACCCCGTTCATCGCGACGCTGGCGACGCTGGTCATCGTCCGCGGCGTCTCCCTCGCCTACACCGGCGGCCGGGACGTCATCGTCAGCTCGTCCACCCTGAAGTTCCTCGCCGCCGGACGTGTGGCCGGCGTACCGATGCCGGTGGTGCTCACCGCGGTGACCGCGCTCGTCGCGTGGTGGGTGGTCAACCGCACCCGCTTCGGACGGTGGGTCTGCGCGATCGGCTCGAACCGGGAGGCCGCGCGCATGTCCGGCTTGCCTGTCGACCGGGTACGGACCGCTGTCTACGTCATGGTCGGTGTCGCCGGGGGCATCTGGGGCCTGCTCATCTCGAGCCAGTTGCAGAAGGGGTCGGGGCAACTCGGCCTCGGCTTCGAACTCGACGCGATCACGATCGTGGTGATCGGCGGCACCAGCCTGCTCGGCGGACGGGCGTCGGTCGTCGGCACGCTGCTCGGGGCGGTGCTCATCGAGACGATTCGCAACGGCCTCAACCTGCTCAACACCCCACCCGCCTACCAGCGCATCAGCATCGGCCTGCTGCTCGTCGTCGCCCTGACGATCCAGGCTCTGCGTCGCAACACCCCCGCGGAGGCCCTCGATGACGTCTGACACCGCCCTGCCGCCGGCTCCCGGCGCCCAGGCACCCGCCCCGGCCACCGGGACCCAGCGCCGGTGGGTCCGCCAGCACAGCATCGGTGCGCTCTGGGAGACGTGGGGGATCACCGCCGTCCTCGTCATCCTGCTGGCCGCCTCGCCGCTGCTGTCGTCCGACTTCCTGACCGTCGCCAACTTCCAGTCAGTGCTGCGCGAGAGCGCGTACCTGGGGATCGTCGCCGCGGCCATGACGCTCGCGGTCATGAACGGCACGTTCGACCTTTCGGTCGGTGGTCAGCTCGCGCTGGTCTCGGTGACGACCCTGATGGGCTACGCGGCCGGCGGCACCGGGCTCGCCGTGGTGGTCGCACTGCTCACCGGGGTGGCGTGCGGAGCGGTCAACGGGGCGCTGGTGACCGCCATGCGCGTGCCGCCGTTCGTCGCCACGCTCGGCATGCTGTTCGTCTTCCGGGGCATTGCCTACGTCCTCACCCAGCACGGTCCCAAGACGTTGCCCTACAGCGAGATCGGATCGCCGTTCGTGAAGATCGGCGGGCTGAACATCGCCGGCATCCCGTTGCCGTTTCTGATCATGGTGGCCTGCTACGGCGTGACCTGGGTGCTGTTGCGGCGTACCGCCACGGGCCGGCGGATCGTGGCGTTCGGCTCTTCGCCGGAGGCCGCGAGGTTCTGCGGCATCTCGGTGCACCGCATCCGGATGTTCATCTTCGTCGTCATCGGATTCAGCGTCGGTATCGCGGCGCTGACCTACATCAGTCGGGTATGGACGGCCGACGGCGCCGCCCAGGACGGCTTCGAGCTGCGCGTCATCGCCGCCGTCGTACTCGGGGGCACCAGCCTCAAGGGTGGCAAGGGCACGCTGATCGGCACCTTCTCGGCGGTGCTGCTGGTCGGCGTCCTCAACGACCTGCTGGTCAGCCGCGGCGTCGACGCCTCCTACCAGCGCGTGGTGCTCGGCTGCGTGCTCATCACCGCGCTCGCCATCGACGGTTTTCGTACGCGGTTCGCCGTACCCGGATCGTTCGCCCGACTGCTGCCGACCCAGCGCCGGGAGGCGCCGGCGCCCTGACTGCAACACCCGACCCACAACAGAACAGAACGAGTCACCAGTAGTTGAAACGTCTCAGCTTCCACCGTCCGCTGCGGCGACGCACGCGGGCACCTTCGAAGGAGGAACCGTGCGCACCAACCTCTCCACTCTGGCCATCGCCGGGGTGCTCGCCCTTGGCCTGACAGCGTGCTCGGACTCAACGACCGCCGAGGGTGGCAAGCCCTCCGGCGCAGCTGGCGGCGATGTCACCGTCGGCTTCTCGGTGTACGACATGCAGTACGAGTTCTTCCAGAAGATGGAAAAGGGCACCCGTGAAGCCGTCGAGGCGAAGGGCTGGAAGTTCAAGCTCCACGACGAAAAGAGCGACGAGAACGAGATGGTGACCGGCGCCCAGGCGCTGCTCGACCAGGGCGTCGACGTCCTCATCATCAGCCCGTTCAAGCCCGACGCGCTCGGCCCGATCGTCGCCAAGGCCAAGCAGAAGCAGATCCCGGTCATCATCGACGACATTGGTGGGGGCGGCACCCCGTACGACGCCATTGTGATCTCGGACAACGCCGACGGCGGTAAGCAGGCCGCGGACTACATGGCCCAGCAGATCGCGGCCAACGGCGCCAAGAGCAAGAAGGTCGTCTCGATCACCTGTGAGCCCTCGGCCGTGTACGCGGCCCGGCGTAACCAGGCGTTCGACGAGCAGATCAAGGCCAAGGGCTTCCAGGTCGTCACCGAGCTCTCCGGCAACTCCAAGGCGGAAGAGGCGTACAAGATCATGAAGGACGCCCTCGCCAAGGACCCGGACGTCACCGGCGTCTTCGCCTGCAACGACCCGATGGGCGTCGCCGCCGCCAACGCGATCAAGGACGCGGGTAAGGATCCGGTCAAGGGCATCGTGACCGTCGGCTTCAACGCCGACCCCGAGGCGATCACCGCGATTGGCAAGGGCGGGCTGTCGGCCACCATCGCGCAGGACCCGGCGGGCATGGGGGCGAAGACCGTGGAACTCGCGGCGCAGGCCCTCGACGGCGGCAAGCTGACCTACGACGACGCGACCAACCGCGAGGTGTTCCAGAAGGTCACGCTGGTGACCAAGGACAACGTCGCGCAGTTCGCGGGCTGACCCCCGCTCGACGCCGTCCCGGGGCGAGCCTGGCCCCGTCCCGGGACGTCACCCCGATGAACCGCACCCCCATCCCGCCCTGTTGCTCCATCGCCCCCTGACCCGATGGCGCCGCTGGCACGCGGTCGCCGGGTAGCGCCTCTCCCTCCTCCTATTCCCCCCGAGGCAGGTATCCCGTGAGCACGCCCATCTCCCGCAAGAACTTCCTCCGCCTCGCCGGCGCGAGCGTCGGCGCCCTCGCCATCGACGGTGTTGTCGGCAGCCCCGCCGCAGCGCAGACCACGACCCAGCCGGCCCGCGAGCCGGGCGTCGAGTTCGTGGCCTACTACTTCCCCCAGTGGCACGCCGATCCCCGTAACGAGCAGTGGTTCGGGCCGGGGTGGAGCGAGTGGGAGGTGCTCAAGTCCGCCCGTCCGCGGTTCGCCGGGCACGACCAGCCGAAGCGGCCGCTCTGGGGATACACCGACGAGAGCGACCCTGAGCAGATGGCTCGGCGTATCGACGCCGCTGCCAGCCACGGCCTCAACGCCTTCGTCTTCGACTGGTACTGGTACGACGGGCCCTTCCTCAACGGCGCCCTGGACCGTGGCTTTCTCCAGGCCGACAACCGAGACGAACTGAAGTTCGCGCTCATGTGGGCCAACCACGACTGGTGGGACCTGTACCCGGCCAAGCGTCGGACCCTCTACGACACCCTCATGCCCGGCGCCACCGATCGCGCGGCGTTCGAGCGGGCCACGGATCACGTCATCACGAACTACATGCGCCACCCGGCCTACTGGCGGGCCGGCGGTAAGGCCTACTTCTCGATCTACGATATCGGGACCCTGCAGACCGGGCTCGGCGGCCGGCCCGCGACGCGTGCAGCGCTCGATGACCTGCGGGCCCGTGCGGCTCGCGCCGGCGTCGGCGAACTGCACCTGAACGTCGTCGTCAACCAGTGGATGCCCGACATCAACGCGATGGTGGCGGAGCTGGGCTTCGACAGCATCACGCACTACACCTGGATCCACCACGAGTACGACCTGCTCACCCAGATCGCCACGCCGTACGACACGGTCCGTGAGTCCGCCGCGCGCAGTTGGGAGCGGTTCGACGGCGACTTCGAGGCCCCGTACTTCCCGGTGGTGAGCATGGGCTGGGATCCCAGCCCCCGGACCGCCCAGTCCGAGATCTACGAGCCCATCGGCTACCCCTTCACGCCGGTCTTCACCAAGAACACCCCCGGTGAATTCCGCCAGGCGTTGCAGGCCGCGCGCGAGTTCGTGGCCAAGCCCGAGCACGAGCTGAAGATCGTCTCGATCAACGCCTGGAACGAGTGGACCGAGGGCAGCTACCTCGAGCCCGACGTGGAGCACGGCATGGCCTACCTCGACGCTCTTCGCACGGTCGCCCGGTCGGCGAGGGCCTGATGAGCGCCGGCGCCGCACCCGGGCGCGCCCTCGCCCGTGCGAGAAAGCTGGTCCTGGCAGCCGGGCTCGGGCTGTCGCTGGTCGCCGGCTCGACGCCCGCGGCCGCGTCGCCCGACCCTGCCCCCGCCTCCTCGATGAGCACAACGGTGGTCAACGGGGATACGCATGGCGGGACGATCCGCTTCGACGTGGACGGGAACGCCATCGACGCGCACGACGGGGAGATCCAGCGGTTCGGGAACCGCTACTACCTCTACGGCACCAGCTACGGCTGCGGCTACGTGCGGCTCGAGCGCCCGGCCACCCCGTGGTGCGGCTACCGGGTCTACTCCTCGCCGGACCTCGCCCACTGGACCGACGAAGGCCCGCTCTTCGACGCCACCACGACCGCCTGGCAGTCGCGGTGCAACAGCGCGACGCTGTCCTGCTACCGCCCGCACGTCGCCTACAACGCGGCCAGCCGGAAGTACGTCCTGTGGGTCAACACGTACGACGTGCCGGTGCACTTCCACGTCCTGACCAGCGACTCCCCGATCGGACCCTTCCAAGAAGAGCCGGACCTGCCGAGGCTGGCGCTCGACGGCGGCGGCGACATGGATCTGTTCGTCGACGACGACGGGTCGGCCTATCTGGCGTACACGCTCACCGGCGCCGGCTACGACGTCGCCGTCGAGCGGCTGGACAAGACCTACACGACCGGGACCGGCGCGTACACGAGGCTCGACGTCCGCAACACCGAGGCGCCCTCGCTGTTTCGACGCGGCGACACCTACTACGTGACGCTCTCCGATCCGAACTGCGCCTACTGCTCCGGTACCGGCGCCTCGTATCTCACCGCTCCGTCGCCGCTCGGGCCGTGGACCGGGGCGATGCGCGGTGACGCGCCGATCATCGACGGGCAATTGAAGCTGGCCAGTCTCGGCACGGTGAGCAGGCCCGGCCTCGACTGGACCGACTACACCCTCGACCTGTCCGTCACACCACTGCAGACCGGCGGCGGCGGAGCCTACGCCCAGGCCGGTTGGTTCTTCCGCGCCCAGGACACCCGCAACGGCTACGCCTGGCTCATCGGCAACTACCCGCACCCGGGAGCGACCGGCGGCAACCTCACCAAGGTCGTCTACGTCAACGGGCAGCCGGCCAAGGTCACCGTGCTCAAGCTGCCGTTCCCGATCGTCGGCGGCCAGCGCTACCAGGTGCGCACCGAGGTGCTCGGCTCGACCTTCCGCACCTGGGTGAACGGGGTACTCGTGGACGCCACCACGGACTCCACCTATGCCACCGGCCGGATCGGCTTGCGCGAGACGACCGGCGAGAGCGGCCTGTTCGACGACGTCACCGTCACCGCTCCCGATGGCACCCGGCTGTTCCAGGAGGGCTTCTCCGGCGACACCGCCCAGTGGATCGGACTTGAGCCGCGCAAGCGCGGTTTCCCGATCAGCGAGGACTCCTGCGGCGGGCAGCCGGCCGATGTCGCTGTCCTTCCCGCGCCGGGCGGTCGCACGTACCTGTTCCAATCCGACCGATGGAACAATGGCGACCAGAACGAGGCGCTCGCCAAGCACTACTGGGAACCACTGCGGTTCCGCGCCGACGGCTCGATTGAGCCCCTGACCTGCGGCGAAACGTACGACCTGACGCTCGCGGGACTCAAGCAGGGCAGTGACCGCGCCCCGGCCGACCTCGACCAGAGCACCGGTTCAGCCGGCTTCCGCGCCTTCTGTGACACCAAGGGCGCGCTCCGGCGGGCGCAGACCTTCATCGCCGGCCGCTCGGGTGTGCTCAGCCGCGTCGCCTACACCTCGTTCCAGGACAACCACCCGAACGGCCCGCTGACGGTCTCGATCACAGCCCTACGTCCCGATGGCACCCCGGGTGACGTGCTCTGGACCGGTACCCACGAGGTCGGCGAACTGAGCTGGGCCCCCACCGAGGTGACCGTGGAGCCCAACCTGACGGTTACGGCCGGCAAGTCGTATGCCGTGGTCGTCAGCGCCCCGACGCTCACGAAGGGGTGCTACGGCATGGTGTACGCGCCCGACGACCCGTACACAGGCGGCGCAGCGCTGGTCAGTACGGACGGCGGCACCATTTGGCGGGTCGAGCAGGGTCGAGATCTCAAGCTCGAGACCTCGGTGCGCACCGGAACCACCACCCAGACTGTGCCGGCGGACCCGGCATGACCTTAACCAGCGCACGCACCAGCACCCATCGAACGTTCGAGGCAGACAACCACCTGACGGAAGGAACGGTGGGATGAGACAGGACATCACGGGTGACCAGGCAGCGCACCACGGTGGGACCCCGATGTCCCGCAAGCGGTTCCTGCAGCTGACCGGCGCCGCAACGACAGCAGCGTTCGCGGGAGGCAGCGGTCTGCTGCAGCCTGATGCGGCACTCGCGGCGAACCCGCAGGCACGGCCGGACGTGGCCGCCTTCTACTTCCCGCAGTGGCACGTCGACCCACTCAACGAGTACTGGTTCGGCCGTGGGTGGAGCGAGTGGGAGCTGGTCAAGCGGGCACAGCCGCGCTACCCAGGGCACCAGCAGCCGAAGGTGCCGGCCTGGGGCATGCAGGACGAGGCGCAGCCCGCGGTGATGGCCAAGAAGATCGATGCGGCTGCCGACCACGGCGTGGACGCCTTCATGTTCGACTGGTACTGGTACACCACGGGCACCGGCAGCTGGGGTCCCTACCTGCACCGCTGCCTTGAGGAAGGCTTCCTGCGCGCGCCGAACGTCAGCCGCATCAAGTTCGCCCTGATGTGGGCCAACCACGACTGGAACAACCTGTTCCCGGTGCACCGGGCGAACCCCGTCAACACCTTGAAGGTCGGCAACACCACCCTGTTCGGAGCCCAGGTCCCGGCGTCCTTCGACGCGCTCACGACCTACGTCGTCGAGAAGTACATGACGCATCCGTCGTACTGGCGGGTCGGTGGCGGCGCCTACTTCTCCATTTACCAGATCGAGAAGTTCCTCGACGGGTTCGGTCGCGATGTCGGCGCCGCCCGCGCCGCGCTCGACGCGTTCCGCGTGAAGGCCAGGGCGGCCGGCGTCGGCGAGCTGCACCTCAACTGCATGACCGTCGACTGCGAGCCGTTCGTGCCGGACAGCCACCCGCGGTCGATGGCCAACCGCAACAAGCTTGTCGACCAACTCGGCATGGACAGCCACACCACGTACGTCTGGATCCACCACTCGCCGTTCACCCGATTTCCCGAGACGGCGTACTCCGAGATGCGCGCCCACGCGGCGACAGTGTGGGACACCCTGACCCGTGGCCTGGAGCGCCCGTACTTCCCCAACGTGACCATGGGGTGGGACTCCTCGCCGCGGACTGTGCAGAGCGACGTCTGGGAGAACCTCGGCTACCCGTGGACCCCGGTGCTCGGCGGCAACACTCCGCAGGAGTTCGAGACGGCGCTCCGCTTGGCGCGCGACTTCGCCGTCGCCAACGCCAGTCCACCGATCGTCACCGTGAACGCCTGGAACGAGTGGACCGAGGGCAGCTATCTCGAGCCCGACGAGCAGCACGGCAATGGCCATCTGAATGCCGTCCGGCGAGTCTTCGGCGTACGGAAGGGAGCTTGAGATGAGGTTGTTCCGAGGCGGACCCGTCCTGCTCGCCGCCGGCGCGACCGGGCTGCTGCTTGTTCTCCCGGCCGCGGCCTGGCAGATGCACGAAGCGACGGCCGCCGGCTCGGCGCGGTCGGCCGCCGAGACCGAGGCGTCAACCGGCCCGACGAGCTACTGGCTCAGTGACCTCGACTGGGTCTCCGCGACCGGCGCCTGGGGCCCCGTCGAGCGGGACATGTCCAACGGGGAGAACGCCACCGGTGACGGAAACCCGATCAGCCTGGACGGCAAGGTGTACCAGAAAGGCCTCGGGCTCGTCCCGAACTCCAAGGTTGCGTACGACCTTAACGGTCGGTGCGGCAGGTTCCGGGCCGTCGTCGGCGTCGACGACGAGGTGGACCACCGTGGCAACGGCGGCAGTGTCGTGTTCCAGGTGGTCGCCGACGGCACGCAGGTTTTCGACAGCGGAGTGCGATACGGCGTCCAGTGGAGCCCGACCGTGCTGTCCACCACCACCGGGTCACTCGAGGTCGACCTCGACGTCACCGGGGTGCAGACGCTCGAGTTGGTCACGACGCCGTGGCTGGACGGTTTCAGCAACGACCATGCCGACTGGGCCGACGCCCGCGTGGCTTGTGTGGAACGACCGTGAACCGGCGGTCCGTCCTTCTCCTGAGCGCGGCGGCCGCCCTGGTGATCCTGGTCGCCACCCCGCCCGCCGCAGCCGAGTCGCCGCAACCGGTGACGACCGTGGTGAACGGCGACGCGACCGGGTCGACGCTCCGGTTCGCCACGGACGGGGACGCGGTCGACGCGCACGACGGCGAGATCCGCCGCTTCGGCGACCGCTACTACCTCTACGGCACCCGCTACGGCTGCGGCTACGAGTGGCAGCGCCCCGGTGCCCCGTTCTGCGGTTTCGCCTCCTACAGCTCCGCGGACCTGGTGCACTGGCGCGACGAGGGCCCGCTCTTCGACGCCTCGACCGCCCAGTGGCAGCAGCGCTGCAACGGCAACACCTACGGCTGCTACCGCCCACACGTCGCCTTCAACGCGGCGACCGGGAAGTACGTCCTCTGGATCAACTCCTACGACATCGGCGTCGGCTACCACGTCCTCACCAGCGACCTGCCGACCGGCCCGTTCCTCGAGGAGCCGTTCCCCCGCCTCGCCGTGACCGACGGCGTCCCACCTGGGCTGAACAACGGCGACCACGATCTGTTCGTCGACGACGACGGCACCGCCTACCTCGTCTTCACGGACTGGCGCCGGGGCGGCGACATCGTGGTCGAAAAGCTCGACCCGACCTACCGCACGGGCACCGGTGAATACACCCGACTGGGCCTGACCCGGGTCGAGGCGCCGTCGATGTTCGAGCGCGACGGGCGCTACTACCTCACCCTTTCCGACCCGAACTGCGGCTACTGCACCACCGGCACCTCCTACTTCACCGCGCCGACGCCGCTCGGCCCATGGACCGGTGCGCCCGCGCTCGACAGCTGGCAGGTCGCCGGCGGCGAACTGCTCGTCGATGGTGGCGGCATCGGGCTGTCCAAGGCGGGCGCCCAATGGACCGACTACGACCTGACGTTCACCACGACGCCGCTGCAGACCGCGTCCCAGGGCGGCCAGTCGTACGCCCAGGCCGGCTGGGTCTTCCGGGCATCGGATTCCGGCAACGGCTATTCCTGGCTGCTCGGCAACTACCCGCACGCCGGAGCCACCGGCGGCAACCTCACCAAGGTCGTCTGGCGGGGCAGCGGCATCGCGAGCGTGGCGACGGTCAAGACCCCGATGGCCATCGAGGGTGGGCGCTCGTACGCCGTCCGCACCCAGGTCAGCGGCGACACGATCCGCACCTGGGTAGACGGGGTGCTGATCGACGAGACAACCGACGGCACGTACGGCGCGGGGCGGATCGGCTTCCGCGAGAGTGGCGGCTCGGATCACGAGAGCGCGCGCTTCGACGACGTCAAGGTCACCGCGCCGGACGGCACCGTCCTGTTCGCCGACGACTTCTCCGGCGACCTCGCGGCCTGGGACCGGCCCGCCCTGCCACCCGTTGGCATCAAGATCAGCAATGACTCGTGCGGAGGGCAACCGGCCGATATCGCCGCGCTGCCCGCCCGGCAGGGCAAGGTCTACCTGTACCAGAGCGACCTGTGGAACAACGGGGCGCCGAACGAGGCGCTGGCCCGGCATCACTGGGAGCCGCTGCGCTTCCGGGCCGACGGGTCGATCGAACCGATCACCTGCGGCCGCAGCTACGATCTGCCGCTCGCCGGGCTTCGCGACAACACCGGCCCGCCGGTCCCCGCCAGCATCGACGTGACGGCCGGAGATCTCGGCTTCCGGGCATTCTGCGACGTGGCCGGGCGGATCCAGCGGGCCCAGACGTTCACCGCCGGACGGAGCGGCCGGCTCGAGCGCGTCTCGTACACGACCTTCCAGTCCGGCCATCCCGACGGGCCGTTGATTCTCGAAGTCTCCCGGCTCGGCGCCGACGGGCGGCCCGGCGAGCCGCTCGTGCGGCGGGAGGTGCCGGCGGCCGCGGTGAGCTGGTCGCCGTCCAGGGTCGCCGTCGAGGTGGGCCTCGACGTGGCGGCCGGCGACCGGTTCGCGCTCGTCGTCCGCACGGCCGCCGGCCGCGGCTGCTACGGCATGGCATACAGCGACGCCGACCCCTATCCCGGCGGCAGCGCCCTCTACAGCAACGACGGTGGCACCACCTGGCGCGAGGAGACCGGTCGCGACCTGCGCATCGACACGACGGTGGCGGCCGGCACGTGATCTGGCCACGGCGGGAGACGGCGATGACCGACTGACACACCGAACCGACGAGAGAGCCCACGGCAGAGCAATGGATCAGGAGCACCACTCATGACTGACACAGCATCGGTAAAGGCCGCCTTGAGGGCGCAGCGGATCGAGACACCGTCGTGGGCCTTCGGCAACTCCGGTACCCGCTTCAAGGTCTTCGCGCAGGAAGGGGTGCCGCGCAACGCGTACGAGAAGGTCGACGACGCCGCTACCGTGCACCGCTTCACCGGGGTGGCCCCCAGCGTCGCCGTGCACATCCCGTGGGACCGCGTCGACGACTACGCGGAACTGGCCAAGCACGCCAGCGATGCCGGGATCCGGATCGGCGCGATCAACCCGAACGTGTTCCAGGACGACGTCTACCGACTCGGCAGCGTCTGCAACCCCGACCCGGCGGTGCGCCGCAAGGCGCTGGACCATCTGCTGGAGTGCGTGGAGATCGGCACTGCCACCGGCTCGACCATCCTCAGCCTGTGGTTCGCCGACGGCACGAACTATCCGGGGCAGGACAGCATCCGGGCCCGTCAGGATCGCCTGGCCGAGGCGCTCGAGGCGACGTACGCCGCGATGCCCGGGGGGATGCGGATGCTGCTGGAGTACAAGCTCTTCGAGCCGTCGTTCTACACCATGGACGTGCCCGACTGGGGCACCTCGTACGCGCACTGCCTGCAGCTCGGGGAGCGGGCCCAGGTGCTTGTCGACACCGGTCACCACGCGCCGGGCACCAACATCGAGTTCATCGTGGCGTTGCTGCGGCGCGCCGGCCGGCTCGGCGGCTTTCACTTCAACAGCCGCTTCTACGCCGACGACGACCTCATGGTCGGCGCCGCGGACCCGTTCCAGCTGTTCCGGATCATGCATGAGATCGTGCAGGCGGGTGCCCTTGACCCCGCCGCCGACGTGGCGTTCATGCTCGACCAGTGCCACAACATCGAGCCGAAGATCCCCGCGATGATCCGGTCGGTGCTCAACGTCCAGGAGGCGACGGCCAAGGCACTGCTGGTCGACTCCGACGCGCTGCAAGCGGCCCAGGACAACGGTGACGTGCTCGGTGCCAACGCCGTGCTCATGGACGCGTTCAACACCGACGTCCGCCCGATCCTCGCGGAGCTGCGCGAGGAGATGGGCATCGACCCCGACCCGATCACCGCCTACCGCCGGTCGGGCCACCACGAGCGGCTCGTCGCCGAGCGGCAGGGCGGCTCGCAGGCCGGCTGGGGGGCCTGACGGTCGCCCGCACGTCCAACACCAGGCAGCCGTCGCAAGAAATCACCGGAGAAGGGCCACCATGAGTACGACCCACCCGACCGTCGCCGCTCTGCTCGAACGCGCGCACCGGCTCGGCGCCGATCCGCGGAACACGAACTACGCCGGCGGCAACGCCTCCTGCAAGTCGACCGCATCCGACCCGGTCACCCGGGAGGACACCGAGCTGATGTGGGTGAAGGGGTCCGGCGGTGACCTCGGCACGCTCACCGAGGCGGGCCTGGCCGTCCTGCGGCTGGACCGCCTGCGCGCGCTCGTCGACGTCTACCCCGGCGTCGACCGCGAGGACGAGATGGTGGCGGCCTTCGACTACTGCCTCCACGGAAAGGGTGGCGCAGCACCGTCGATCGACACCGCCATGCACGGCCTGGTCGACGCCGCGCACGTCGACCACCTGCACCCCGACGCCGGCATCGCGTTCGCCACCGCCGCCGAGGGCGAGGCGCTGACCAAGGAGTGCTTCGGCGACCGGGTGGTCTGGGTGCCGTGGCGCCGCCCCGGGTTCCAGCTGGGGCTGGACATCGCGAAGATCAAAGCGGCGAACCCGCAGGCGATCGGCGTGATCCTGGGCGGGCACGGGATCACCGCGTGGGGCGACACCTCACCCGAGTGCGAGGCCAGGTCGCTGGAGATCATCCGCAACGCGCATGCGTTTATCGACGCCCGGGGAGCGGCCGAGCCGCTCGGCACGCTGCTCGAGGGGTACGGGCCACTGCCCGAGGCGGAGCGGAGGGCCCGGGCGGCCGCGCTCGCCCCGGTCGTCCGGGGGCTCGCCTCGACCGACGTGGCCCAGGTGGGGCACTTCACCGACGACGACGCCGTGCTCGATTTCCTGGCCCGGGAGAAGCACCCGGCGCTGGTCGCGCTCGGCACCTCCTGCCCGGATCATTTCCTGCGGACCAAGGTGCGCCCGCTCGTGGTCGACCTGCCGGCGACCGCCCCGCTGGCGGACGTGGTCGCGCGCCTGCGTGAGCTGCACACCGCCTACCGGGAGGAGTACCAGGCGTACTACTCCCGGCACGCGACCGCGGATTCCCCGCCGATGCGCGGGGCCGATCCGGCCATCGTGCTGGTGCCCGGCGTCGGCATGTTCTCCTTCGGCAAGGACAAGCAGACAGCGCGGGTCGCCGGCGAGTTCTACCTCAACGCGATCAACGTGATGCGCGGTGCCGAGGCCATCTCCACGTACGCCCCGATCCCCGAGTCGGAGAAGTTCCGGATCGAGTACTGGGAGTTGGAGGAGGCCAAGCTGCGCCGGTTGCCGGCGCCGAAGCCGCTGGCGACGCGTGTCGCGCTCGTCACCGGGGCCGGCTCGGGCATCGGCAAGGCGATCGCGATGCGGCTGGCCGCGGAGGGCGCCTGCGTGGTGGTCGCCGATCTGAACGAGGATGCCGCGTCGGCGGTCGCCGACGAGATCCGGCACGGTATCGGCGCTGACGTCGCCGTGTCGGTGCGCACGGACGTCACCGACGCCGGCCAGATCGCCGCGGCGTTCGACGCCGCCGCGCTGGCGTTCGGCGGGGTCGACATGGTCGTCAACAACGCCGGCCTGTCGATCTCCAAGCCGCTGTTGCAGACCGACGAGGCGGACTGGGACCTGCAGCACCGGGTCATGGCCCGAGGGTCGTTCCTGGTCGCCAAGGCCGCCGCGAAGATCATGATCGATCAGGGGATGGGCGGCGACATCGTCTACATCGCCAGCAAGAACGCAGTCTTCGCCGGCCCCAACAACGTCGCATACGGCGCGGCGAAGGCCGACCAGGCGCACCAGGTGCGGCTCCTAGCGGCCGAGCTGGGCGCACACCGCATCCGGGTCAACGGCGTCAACCCGGACGGCGTGGTGCGCGGTTCGGGGATCTTCGCGGGTGGCTGGGGCGCGCAACGCGCCGCGGTCTACGGGGTCCCCGAGGAGAAGCTCGGCGAGTACTACGCCGGACGCACGCTGCTCAAGCGGGAGGTGCGGCCGGAGCACGTGGCGGCGGCGGTGCTCGCGCTGACCGGCGGCGATCTGTCTCTGACCACCGGCCTGCACATCCCCGTCGATGCCGGCGTCGCGGCGGCGTTCCTCCGCTGACCGACCGGTCGAAGAAAGGAGTTCCCGTGGCCCTGTCCCGGTTACGCACCCCGCTGCGCCTGGCCCTGGTGACCGGGCTGGTCGCGGGGCTCCTTCCGGTCGCGGCCTTGCCCGCTGCCGCGAGCCCGGAGGACGGCCCGCCGTCGCTCGTCGCGATCGCCACCACCACCGACCACCTCGCCACGCCGCTCGGGGTGGACAATCCGGCGCCTCGGCTGGCCTGGACGCTAACCGCCACGGCCCGCGGCGAGATCCAGACGGCGGCGCAGGTACAGGTGGCGGCCAGCGCCGACGACCTGGGTCGCGGTGACCTGATCTGGGACAGTGGCCGCCGGGAAACCGCCGATCAGTTCCTCGACTGGGCCGGCCCGGGGTTGCGGTCGGCCACCCGGTACCACTGGCGGGTCCGGGCCTGGGGTCGCGCCGGCGTCGTCTCCGAGTGGAGCAGGCCCACCTGGTTCGAGACCGGCCTGCTCGACGCCGCCGACTGGGGTGCGTCGTGGATCGGCGCTGGGGCACGCGACGGCGCGGTGGACTGGGGAAGTGCCGGCTGGATCTGGCACGCGCCGGCCGATCTGCCCACCGGTGCGCCGGCCGGCACCCGCTACCTGCGGCGCAGTGTGCCGCTGGCCGCGGATGCCACGATCCGGCAGGCCACCTTAATCGCGACCGCGGACAACCATTTCCGGCTCTTCGTCAACGGGCGCGAGCTCGGACGCGGTGACGACTGGCAGCAGGTGCGGCGCTTCGACCTCACCGATGTGCTGCGCCCGGGCGCGAACGCCATCGCGGTCGAGGTCACGAACGACCCGGACCCGGGCGTTTCAACCGGACCCGCGGGTTTCCTCGGCAGCCTGCGGGTCGTCCTCTCGACCGGCGCCACCGTGGCGATCCGGACGAACACGAACTGGCGGAGTGCGCAGACCGCCCCGCAGGGCTGGACCGAGCCCGGGTTCGACGACAGTGGCTGGGCGCGGGCTCAGGTCGTGGCGGCGCAGGGCGCGGGTCCGTGGGGACCGATGGCCATCCCGGCGGTCAGCACCGCCGCCCCGCAGCTGCGTAAGGCGCTCCACCTCGACAAGCCGGTGAGCCGGGCGCGCGTGTACTACAGCGGCCTGGGCATCTCCGAACTGCGGATCAACGGGGAACGGATCGGCGACGAGGTGTTGTCGCCGGTGTTCTCGCGGTACGACAAACGCGTCTACTACGTGACGAAGGACGTCACCGGAGCGCTCCGCAACGGAGAGAACGTGCTCGGCGTGACGCTCGGGCGTGGCTGGTACTCGATGACCACGCCGACGGTCTGGAACTTCCACACCGCGCCCTGGCGCGCCGAGCCGGCCCTGCGGCTCAAGCTCGTGGTCGACCATCCGGACGGCACGAGCGACACCGTCGTCAGCGACGGCACCTGGCGCTGGGCGGACAGCCCCACCCAGGCGGACAGTCTGCATCTTGGCGAGGTGTACGACGCCCGCCGCGAGCAGGCGGGCTGGGATGCGCCCGGCTTCGACGATGCCGCGTGGCGACCGGTCACCACCGTGCCTGCGCCCGCCGGCGAGGTGCGCGCCGAGCCGCTGCAGCCGATCCGCCGTGCCGGCTCCGTCGCCCCGGTGAAGATCACTCGGCTGCCGTCCGGCGCGTACGTCTTCGACTTCGGAGAGGTCGTCGCGGGTTGGGCCCGGCTCGCCGTCGAGGGCGAGCCGGGCCAGCAGGTCGAGCTGCGGTACGGCGAGCAGCTGCGGCCCGACGGCACGGTGGCCAACGAGCAGCAGCACATCACCGGCGACATCCAGGTCGACCGCTACGTGCTGCGCGGCGGTGCAGCGGAGAGCTGGGAACCCAGGTTCAGCTACAAGAGCTTCCGGTACGTGGAGGCGCGGGGGTTGCCTCGGGCGCCGCAGACCGGCACGCTCACCGCCGTGTACGTGCACTCGGACCTGGCAAGTACCAGCGAGTTCACCAGCTCGAACGAGCTGTTCAACCGGATACACGATGCGATGGTCCGAACCACACTGAACAACCTGTACGGGTATCCGAGCGATTCGCCGATGTTCGAGAAGAATGGCTGGGCGGACTTCCACCTCTGGTCCGAGGACACGCTCATCAACCTGGACTCTGTGCCGCTCGTGTCGAAGTGGGTCGCTGACCTCTCCGAGAGCCAGATGCCCGACGGGCGGATCCCGGCCATCGCGCCCGACGACGGCTGGGGCGCGGGCATCGACGCGATCGAGTGGGGCAGCGCGGGAGTCCTGGTCCCCTGGTACGTGTATCAGCGGTCCGGCGACGCGCGGATCATCGCCCGCCAGTACGCCTCGATGCGGGCGTACGTGGAGCGCAAGCTGGCCGACAGTCCGGGCCTCATCGCCGACAGCGTGCTCGGGGACTGGGTCTCGCCCGGCTACCTGACCCCGCCGGAGGGCGCCCGGCTGACCGCGACCGCGTACCTGTTCCGGGACCTCGAAGTCATGCGGGACAGCGCCGCCCTGCTCGGCGCGGCTGCGGACCGCGACCGGTACACCCGGCTGGCGGGCGAGGTGAAGGCCGCGTTCCAGCGGACGTTCTACGACGGCGAGCGGAAGGTTTTCCGCACCGAGCGGGACGCCGGGTTCCGGCAGACGTCGCAGATCCTGCCGCTGGCCTTCGGTCTGGTGCCCGACCAGGATCGGGGCGCCGTCACCGCAAACCTGGTGCAGGACATCACCGAGGCGCGGGACGACCACCTCAACACCGGCAGCATCGGCACCCGCTATCTGCTGCCGGTGCTGACCGAGCAGGGCTCCGGTGACGTCGCGTTCCGGGTCGCCAACCAGAAGACGTACCCGAGCTGGGGTTACTGGTTCGAGAACGGTGCGACGACCATGTGGGAGTCATGGAACCTCGACGCCCGGTCCCGCGACCATGCGTTCCTCGGCACCATCGACCAGTGGTTCTACGAGCAGCTGGCGGGTGTCCGCCCGACGTCGCCGGGCTACCGCACAGTGGACGTCGCACCGCACCCCGTCGACGATCTGCGTTCGGCCTCGGCGAAGGTCGGCACGCCGTACGGGGAAGTCCGATCGTCGTGGCGGCGTGACGGGAAACGGTTCACGCTGGATGTGCAGGTGCCGGTCGGGGTGACAGCCCGGGTCTCGGTGCCGGCCTCCTCGGCCTGGGCGGTGACGGAGACTGGCCGGATCGCCGCCGAGTCCCCCGGGGTGCGCCCGGTGTCGGCCGCCGACGGGCGGGCCACGTTCGAGGTCGGCTCTGGCTCGTACCGCTTCGGCACGGATGCCTTCCGTGGCGCCGTGGCGGCCGCGCGGGACGACATCGCGGCCGTGGGGGGCGACGATGCGGCGCGGGCCCGGGAGCCGCTCGAGGCGCTGCTGCGCGGTACCACGGACGCGCTGAAGGCGCTGCGCGACAGCCAGCGTCGCATCGACCGCATGCTGGCCGACGCAGCCGGCGCGGACGACCATCTGCGGGCGGCACGCGGATCCGTCGACGAGGCCTTGGCACTGCTTACTGACGTACACGCCACGACGACCGTGAACGGGTCCGGCGCGGTGGCCGGTGCGGCGGTCAGCGTGCGGACCGTTGTCCGAAACGACGGGAGCCAACCTGTGCGTGTGGGTGACAGCACCCTCAACCTGCCGGACGGCTGGACGGCGCGCCTTATCCGTCGCGACGCGGCACCCGGACAGCTCGACCCGGGGGAACAGGCCGTCACCACGTTCGAGGTGCGCAGCCCGGTGGATGCGGACACCTCTCTCCCGACCGAGGTCGTCGCGACCACCCCGGTCGCCCTGAAGGACGCCGACTTCGTGCTGGCCGCCCGGTCCGCGGTGACGCTGGCGCCCCCGGTGCGTGTCGAAGAGCTGCGGGCGGCCGGCGTGTTCGGCGACGCGGCCGGCGGGAAGGTCCGGGCGGCGCTGCGCAACCTCGGCGACGTTCCGCTGCGCGTGGGAGCGGCGCTCGCCGTCCCGGACGGGTGGCGGGCCGCCGAGGTGCCGACCGTGACGTTGGCCCCCGGAGCCACCACCACCGTCACGATCGACGTCTCCCGGGATCAGGCGGCTGGCCAGCGGAGCCCCGAGCTGGATCTGCGGTTGTCGTATGGGACCGGGGCGTTGAGCCGCTCGATCAGCGTCCCGGTCGGCGACCTGGCGCTGAACCGCCCGGCGGCCGCCCGGGTGAGCCTGGAGGCGGCCGACTGGGGGACCCGGCTGCTCACGGACGGCAGCAGACGCAGCGTCGACGGCGCCCGCGGCTACACCAGTGACCCGCCGCGATCCAGCCGGGACGCCTCGGAGTGGGTGAGCGTGGATCTCGGGCGGACCCTGACCGCGGGGACGCTCGCACTGTGGCCGCGAACGCAGACACCGTCCGACGGCGAGCTGCCGGTTGACGGCGTCTGTTTCCCAGAGGTCTTCACGGTTCAGGTCTCGACTGACAACGCGACCTGGACCGACGCCGCGACGGTGACCGGGCAGGGCAACCCCGGCCGGCACCCGGTCCTCGTGGACCTTGGTGGCGTGCCCGCCCGGTACGTTCGCGTGTTGGTCACCCGACTCGGCAGACCTACCGACTTCGAAGAGCGGCTGAACGTCTTCCGCTTCCAGCTCGCCGAGCTGGAAGTCGGTGCGGCTCGCCCCCTGGACACGGCAACGCCGACCCCCTGACCCGAAAGGAACACGGACATGACCACCACGACTGAGCCGGTCGCCGCGAGCCCGACGCTGGCCAGCATCCCGCAGCGCCGCGTCAAGGTCGGACTCGTTGCGGGCGGCCTCGGGGCGTACTGGCCGCAGTTTCCCGATCTGCTGCCGCAACTGCAACGATCGGCGGCCCGGGTGAGCGAGAAGATGCATGCTCTCGGTGCGGACGTCGTCGACGTCGGCTTCATCTCCGACGCGCAGGAGGGTGCGGCGGCGGCGGAGAAGCTGCGCGTCGCCGGCTGCGACATCATCGTCGGCTTCCTCACCACCTACATGACCGCGACCATGCTTCTGCCGATCGCCCAGCGCAGCGACGCGCCGGTGCTGCTCATCAACCTGCAGCCGACCGAGGCGATGGACCACGCGACCTTCGACACCGGGCAGTGGCTGGCCTACTGCGGGGCTTGCCCGCTGCCGGAGATGGCCAACGCGTTCACCCGCTGCGGCATCCCATTCCGTTCCGTCTCCGGCTACCTGGAGGACGAACGAGCCTGGGCACGAATCGCCCGCTGGGTGAAGGCGGCCGGCGTACGGGCTGTGCTGCGGCGCGGCCGGCACGGCCTGATGGGGCACCTCTACCCCGGCATGCTGGACGTCTCCACCGACCTGACCATGGTGCCGGCCAACTTCGGCGGGCACATGGAGGTCGTCGAGTTCGACGACCTGCGCGTACGCGTCAACGCCGCGACCGACGAGCAGGTCCGCGCCAAGATGGCGCAGGCGCGGGAGATCTTCGCCGTCAACGAGTCCGTCGTCGACGAGGACTTCCAGTGGGCCGCCCGCGTGGCGGTCGGCCTCGACCGGCTGGTCGAGGACTTCGAGCTGGACAGCCTCGCCTACTACCACCGCGGGCTGGAGGGCGAGCTGCACGAGCGGCTCGGCGCCGGCATGATCCTCGGAGCGTCTTTGCTCACCGCGCGCGGCATCCCGGCGGCGGGGGAGTACGAGCTGCGCACGTCGCTGGCCATGCTCATCATGGACCGGCTGGGTGCCGGCGGGTCGTTCACCGAGTTCCAGGCGCTGAACTTCTTCGACAATGTGGTGGAGATGGGCCACGACGGTCCAGCGCATCTCGCGATCAGCGACGGCAAGCCGCTGCTGCGCGGGCTGGGTGTGTACCACGGCAAGCGGGGCTGGGGCGTCTCGGTCGAGTTCGACGTGAAGCACGGCCCGGTGACCGCGTTCGGCGTTGGGCAGACCCGCGACGGGCGGTACACCTTCCTGGCATCCGAGGGCAGCGTCGTCGCCGGGCCGCTGCTGCAGATCGGGAACACCACGTCGCGCGTGGACTTCGGCTGCGACCCGGGCGAGTGGACCGACGCGTGGAGCGCGAGCGGCGTGGGACATCACTGGGCACTCGGGACCGGACATCGGGTGAACGAGCTGCGGGCGGTCGCGGAGCTGCTCGACGTCGAGTTCCGCGAACTGCGGGTATGACCGGAGGGAGGCCGGCACGTGGACGCCCCAGGCGTACCACGTCCTGATCTGTCCAAGGAGGATGTGGCGCTCCTCGCGCTGCTCGCGCGAGGACTGTCGCTGGACGCCGTGGCCCGGCGCCTGGAGATGTCGGAGCGGACGGTGCGCCGGCGCACTCGGACGATCTGCGACCGGCTGGGCGTGAGCACGCCGATCGAGGCGGTGGTCTGGGCGGCCCGCCGCCATCTGATCTGACCCGCCCGGGGCCGTGCGTCCACGGTCACCGGGCGGCGGCGGGTACGTCAGGCGGCTTCCGTCGTGCCGACGTGAGGTGTCCTGACGTCCCTGCCGTCCGTGCCATGGCCGGATCCGGACATGGGGTTGTGCTGCGTGTTTCCGGAGAGTTAAGAAGTGACCGGTGTCACTTTGAAACGTTCTAATAGCTGGTTCGAGTGAGAGGACCACGGGCATGAGGCTTAGATCGGGCCGGATCGGCATCCCCGTGGCGGTCTTCGCCGCCGGCGCCGTCGCCGCCGCCGTGACCTGGGCGGCCCCCGTGGCGGCGGCTCCCGCCGCCACCGCGTCGGTCCTTTCCGTCGGCGCGCTCACCGTGGATTCACTCGCCGACCCGCTCGGCATTGAGGACCCGACACCCTCGCTGACCTGGCAACTGGCTGCCACGCGGCGCAACTCCGTCCAGACCGCCTACCAGGCACTCGTCGCGTCCAGCCCGCAGCGGATCGCCGCCGGCGACGGGGACCTGTGGGACAGCGGAAAGGTCGCCTCGAGCCAGTCCGTGGGCATCCGCTACGGGGGCAAGCCGCTGCACTCCCGCCAGCGGGTCTACTGGGCGCTGCGCGCCTGGGATGCCGACGACCGCCCGTCGCCCTGGAGCGGCGTCGGCTCCTGGGAGACCGGGCTGCTGAAGCCGACCGACTGGTCCGCCCGCTGGATCGCCAACCCCGACTGGCTCGCGCGAACCAACCCGGTCACCATCACCTTCCCCGCCCGGCACGGGCGGTACGTGCGGCTGGACGTCACCCGACTCGGCAAGCCGATCAAGGAAGGCTGGCCGTACCCCGTCTCCCGGCTGCAGCTGGCTGAGATGGAGGTGTACGGCGCGGGCCAGCTGCTTTCTCGCGACGCCGTCGCGAAGGCCTCCGAGTCCTTCGAGATCCCCGGCAGCTGGGCCCTCCAGGCCGTCCACGACGGCCGGCTGACCAGCGACGGCCCGCCGATGGGCTACACCAGTTACGAGCGGCAGTACCAGGACCTGGACGGTTCGATCTGGCTCGAATTCGACCTCGGCCGCGACACCGACGTCGACAAGCTGGTGCTGTACCCGCGCACGGACACCCTCACTGCGGACGGCTCCACGCCGAACTTTCCGGAGAACTACACGGTGCAGGTGCGGGCCGCGGACGAGACCACCGGCACGGTTGTGACCAGCGTGACCGGGCAGGCCGCACCGAAGCCGCCGGCCAAACCCGGCGCCATGCCGCTGTTCGCGAAGACCTTCACCGTGGACAAGCCGGTCGCGCGGGCCAGGCTCTACGCCACCGGCCTCGGCGTCTACGAGGCGCGCCTCAACGGCGCCAAGGTCGGCGATGCGGTGCTGGAGCCGGCCAACACCGACTACCGCAAGCGCATCGAGTACGCGACGTACGACGTGACCGGCCAGCTCCGCCAGGGCCCGAACGCCCTCGGCTTCGAGCTGGGCAACGGCATCTACAACGTGCCGTCGACGCCGGGCCGGTACCAGAAGTTCTCCGGATCGATGGGCGCGCCGAAGCTCGTCGCCCAACTGGAACTCACCTATTCCGACGGCACCGGTGCCGTCGTCGCCTCCGACGCCTCATGGCTCACCACTGCGGGCCCGACCACCTTCTCCAGCTGGTACGGGGGAGAGGACTACGACGCCCGGCGGCAGATCTCCGGTTGGGACCGTCCGGACGGCGACCGGAGCGGCTGGGTGCCGGCGGAGGAGACCACCGCGCCCACGGAAGGCAGCCGCCTCACCGCCCGCGCGGCACCACCGATCCGTGGCCAGGCGAACCTGAACGCCGTTTCCCGCACCGAGGTCGCCGCGGGCACGTGGCTCTACGATCTGGGCCGCAACATCGCTGGTTGGCCGCAGGTGACGCTGCGCGGCGCCGCCGGCTCGAAGGTGCGGCTGCGGCCGGCGGAGTCGCTGGCCAACGGCCGGGTCGACCAGGGCCAGGTCGGCTCCCCGGTCTACTTCGACGTCACGCCCGCGACGGACGCCGCCGTCACCTGGCACCCCCGCTTCATGTACTACGGCTTCCGCTACGTCGAGATCTCCGGCACGGACACGCCACCGGGGCTCGCCGACGTCCAGGGGATCGTGCTTCGGGCCGACAACGAGCGCACCGGCAGCCTTGACACCTCCGACCCGATGGTCAACCGGATCCACGACATCGTGAACACGGCCATCGACGGCAACATGTTCTCCGTCCTCACCGACTGCCCGCACCGCGAGAAGCTCGGCTGGCTGGAGGAGTCGCACCTGGTTGGCGACGCCCTCACCGCCAACTTCGACCTCGCCGCCTACTACAACAAGATCGTGCGGGACATGGAAGGCGCCCAGCTCACCAACGGCATGGTCCCCGACATCGCGCCGGAATACACCGTCTTCTCCGGCGGCTTCCGCGACGACCCGAACTGGGGTGGGGCCCTCATCCTGATGCCGTGGCAGATGTACCGCTCCTACGGCGACGCGCGGGTGCTGCGCGAGCACTACCCGGCGATGAAACGCTACATGGACTATCTCGGCAGGAAAGCGGACGGGCACATCCTCTCGTACGGGCTCGGCGATTGGGTCGCGTTCGACACGAGCACGCCGCTGGCCGTCACCGCGACCACCGCGTACTACCGGTTCGCCACCGCCATGACGCAGATCGCCGAGGCGGTCGGGGACGCGGCGGGCAAGGCCGCGTACGCCGAGCGGGCCCAACAGATCCGCACCGCTTTCAACGCGAAGTACTTCCACACCGATACCAAGAGCTACGCCTCGGGCAGCCAGGCCAGCAATGCGCTGCCGCTGTGGGCCGGCATGGTGCCCGCAGAGGCCCGGGAGGCTGTGCTCCAGCACGTCGTCGACGACGTCAAGGCGCGCGGCAACCACCTGTCCACGGGCGAGATAGGCCTGCCCGCCCTGCTCGACGTGCTCGCCGACGGCGGCCACGCCGACTTGGTCCAGGCGCTGGCCAACAACCCGAGCAGCCCCAGCTACGCCTACCAGGTGCTGCACGGCGCGACCACGCTCACCGAGCTGTGGGACGGCCCGACGGCGGGAGCCTCGCAGAACCACTTCATGCTCGGCGCCATCGACGGCTGGTACTACCGGTACCTCGGCGGCATCCGCTCCGAAGCACCCGGCTACCAGACCTTCCTCGTGCAGCCGGAGGTCACCGGCGACATGTCCCACGTACGAGCCGAGCAGCGCTCGCCGTACGGCCGGATCGTCAGCGAGTGGCGCCGCGACGGGAGGAGCCTGCACCTCGACGTCGAGGTGCCCGTCAACAGCAGCGCAACTGTCTCGGTGCCGCTGTTCGGGGAGGGCTCCGGTCGCTGGCGTGCCTCGGCGACCGCGGGCGCCACGTTCGTCGGCATCGAGGGCGACCGCGCGGTCTACCGGGTCGGCTCGGGTCGGTGGTCGTTCGTCACCCGCACCCCGGACACGCCGCCGCAGACGAGCCCGGTGGTTGTCGAGGCGTCCACCGGCCAGGCCGCGGTCGTGCCGGGCTGGACCTCGACCGCGACGTTCCGGCTGGTCAACCTCGGCGACACCGAGGTGACCGCGCGGCCGCAGGTCACGGCCTCCGCCGGCTTCTCCGCGACCCTGGACGCCGACTCGGTCATCGTGCCCGCCGGGCAGGGCGTGGAGGTTCCGGTCGCGATCGAGCGGACCGACCAGGGCACGACGAGCGGCACGGTGACGCTCGCCGTCGGTACCAGCACGGCGAGCGTGCCGCTCGTCGCGAGCACCCTCACCCGCGTCGCGGCGATGACCGCCTCCAGCACCTGGCCCGGCTTCTCGGCCGCCAAGGCGAACGACGGCGACACCTCCGCGGCGCGCTGGGACGGCGGCGCCGGCTGGAACGACGGCACCTTCCAGAGCTTCCCGGACACCCTGACCGCGACGTGGAGCCGTCCGGTCACCCTCGACCGGGCCCGGCTCTACACCCACCCCGACGCCCGCTACGCGCTGCGGGACTTCGACCTCCAGGCATTCGTCGACGGCCAGTGGCGAACGGTGACCTCGGTGCGCGGCAACACCGCCGGCCGGGTGGACACGACGTTCGCCGCCACGAGCACGACGGCGTTGCGGCTGGTCGCGCTGGCCAGTAACGACGGCCAGTTCAGTCGAGTGATCGAACTCGAGGCGTACGCCCCAGGCACCTCCCCGCCGACCACCTGACTACTGCCAGCAGCGCGAACACCTGCGAGTGGTTGAAACGGTCCAACGTTCACGAGGATCCGGAGGCACATCCGACATGAGCTCACGCACCCGGCACTCCTTCCCCTTGTTGCTCGTCGCCCTGGTCGTCTCACTGGCCCCGGCGCCCCCCGCGGTGGCCGCGAGCGCTTCCGCGCTGAGTGTGACGTCAGTGGAAACCGAGCACGCCCAGAACCCGCTCGGCATCGACGCGGCCCGCCCACGGCTCGGCTGGACCCTGTCATCGTCGGAGCGCGGCCAGCGCCAGACCGCGTACGAGATCCTCGTCGCCACCTCGCCGAGCCGGCTCGAGTCCGGCGAAGCGGATGTCTGGGACAGCGGCCGCGTCAGCTCGGGCGCCACGTTCGACGTGCGCTACGCCGGCCCGGACCTCGCGTCGCGGACCCGCTACTGGTGGCGGGTCCGCTCCTGGGACGCGCAGGGCCGCGCCTCAGGCTTCAGTGCCCCGGCCTGGTTTGAGACGGCCTTCGTCGACGCGAACCAGTGGACGGGCTCGTGGATCGGCGCGCCGGTAGCCACCGCGGACAAGCCGAGCCTGCAGGGCGCGTCCTGGATCTGGTATCCGGAGGGCGATCCGGGCAACTCCGCGCCCGCGGCCACCCGGGTGTTCCGACGTGGCTTCTCGGTGCCCTCGGTGGCGGAGCTGGCCTCGGCCCGGCTGGTCATGACCGGCGACGACGGCTTCACCGCGTGGATCGATGGCACCCAGGTCGCCAGCGCCGACCCCCGCCCGGAGCTGGAAAGCTGGCGTACCCCCGTTGTCACCGACGTCACCTCGGCGGTCCGGGACGGTGCGAACGTGCTCGCGGTGGCCGCGACCAACGGCCGGGTCAGCCCTGCCGGCCTGCTCGGCCGGTTGGAGTTGCGCTTCGCCGACGGGACGACGACCCGCGTGGACACGGACGGGACGTGGCGGTCGGCCACCGGGCCCGCCGACGGCTGGCAGCAGGTGGGCTTCGACGACACGGCCTGGCCGGCCGCGAAAGTGATCACCGCCTGGGGTGGCAGCCCGTGGGGCCAGGTGGCGGTGGCGAGCCCGACGGCGCCGGAGCCGTTGCTGCGCAAGGAGTTCGCGGTGCGCGACACGCCCGTGCGCCGGGCGCGCCTCTATCTCAGCGGCGTCGCGTACGCCGAGGCCACGCTCAACGGCCGACCGACCACCGACACCGTGCTCGAACCGGGTTTCACCCGCTACGACAAGACCGTCCAGTACGTCACCCGGGACGTCACCGACATCCTCCGGCCCGGGACGAACGCCGTGGGAGTACGGCTCGGCCGCGGCTTCTACGGCATGACCCAGGCCAACGTCTGGAACTGGCACACCACCTCGTGGACCGGCGAGCCGCGGGTGCTCGGCCAGCTGGAGATCGAGTACGCCGACGGCACGCGGCAGGTGATCGCCACCGACGGATCGTGGCGCACCGCCGAGGGGCCGGTGCGGTACGACTCGCTCTACGGCGGCGAGACCTACGACGCCCGCACCGAGCAGCCCGGCTGGGACACAGCCGGCTTCGACGCCGGCACCTGGCGGCCGGCCGTGGTGCTCACCGCCCCGGCGGGACGACTCGTCGCCGAGAGCCAGGAGCCGATCCGCGTCACCGAGACGCTCCGCCCGACCAAGGTCACCTCACCGCGCTCCGGCGTGTACGTGTTCCACCTGCCGCGCAACGTCGCGGGCTGGGCGCGCATCCGCGTGCAGGGAGCAAACGGCACCAAGGTCACCTTGCGCTACGGCGAGACGCTCGACGACGCCGGTAACCTCGTGTCCGCCAACGGTCTCGTCACCGGCCGCTTCCAGACCGACGAATACGTGCTCGCCGGGCGCCCCGAGCCGGAGCAGTGGGAGTCCCGCTACACCTACAAGGGCTTCCAGTACGTCGAGGTGACCGGCTGGCCCGGCACCCCGACCGTCGAAGAACTCGACGCCCGCGTCGTGCACACCGACCTCGCCTCGGACGGAGACTGGTCGAGCTCCCAGCCACTGTTCGAGAAGGTGCGTGAGCTGACCCGGCGCACCGTGCTCAACAACGCCCATGGCATCCCCACCGACACTCCCATGTACGAGAAGAACGGTTGGGCTGGCGACGCGCAGCTCATGGCCGAGACCGACATGTTCGAGTTCGACATGCGACGGTTCTACGAGAAGTGGCTGGGCGACATTCGGGACAGCCAGGGCGCGGACGGCCTCGTGCCGGGCATCGCGCCGGACAACGGCTGGGGGCTGGGGTGGCCCGGCCAGGCGCCGCCGTGGGATGCGGCGTACGTGCTGATCCCGTGGGCCATGTACGAGCGCTACGGCGACCGGGACATCCTCGCCGCGCACTATCCCGACATTCGCGAGTACATCGAGTACGAGATCGGGCGCGCACCGGCTGGTTTGCACTCGAGCTCGCTCAACGACTACCTCGCTCCCGGTTACGGCGGAAACAGCCCGGAGGACCCGACCCTGGCCGGCACGGCATACGCCTACGCGAACGTCACGGCGATGGCTCAGATCGCGGACGTCCTCGGCAAGGACGCCGATGCCTCGCGCTACCGGGCAGCAGCGACGAAGATCCGTGATGCTTTCAACGCGGCGTTCCTGCGCGGAGACGCGTACGTCACGTCGTCCGACCCGGGTTACCGGCAGACCAACAACCTCCTGCCGCTCGCATTCGACATGGTGCCGGCGGACAAGGTGGACGCCGTCGTGGCCCGTCTCGTGCGGGAAATCGGCGTCAAGGGCGACCACCTCGACACCGGCGCGTTGGGAACGAAGTTCCTGCTCCCCGAGCTGACCCGCCGCGGCTACGGCGACCTGGCCTACCGGATCGCCACGCAGCGCACGTACCCCTCCTGGGGCTACTGGCTCGACAACGGCGCGACGTCACTGTGGGAACGGTGGGACGTCGGCGCGCGCTCTCGTGACCACGCCTTCCTCGGCGGCGCCATCGGCGAGTGGTTCTACGAGGACCTGGCGGGTATCCGGCCCACCGCGCCCGGCTACGAGCGCTTCGACGTGACACCCCAACTGGTCGACGACCTCACCTCCGCGTCGGCGCGTATCAACACGGTGCGCGGCGCGGTGGCGAGCGCGTGGCGCAAGCGCGGGGGTGGTGCGCTCGACCTGGACGTGACGGTGCCGGTGGGGGCCACTGCGACGGTGTCCGTCCCCGCCGCCAACCGCTGGGCGGTGACGGAGAGCGGACGCCCCGCGGCGGACGCGCCCGGCGTGACCTTCGTCAAGTTCGCGGGCGGCCGAGCGGTGTTCTCCGTCGGCTCCGGTACGTACGCCTTCCGAGTCAGTCCCCACGCTGCCCGGATCGGCGCGGCGATCGACGCCGCCTCGGCGCTCGGCGACGCCGTCACCAGCGCGGACCTCACCGCAGGCCAGCGCGGCTACGCAGACGCGCGCACCCGCAGCATCGCCGAGGCGCTGCGCCAGTCGCTGGAGAAAGCCGCGCGCGGCGACATCGACGTGGCCGGCCAGCTCGTGCAGCAGACTCTGGCCGCCGAGGCGCACCTGTCCCGGTGGCTCGCGAAGCAGGACGGGCTGCCCGACGCGGATCGGCAGCGCCTGGACCAGGCGCTCTCCGCGCTGCACAAGACGCTGTCGGAGGCGTCGGCTGTGCTGCTCGGCATCACAGTGGAGCTGACCGGCGCAGATGACCCGCTGGTCGCGGGCAGCACGGCGCGGCTCACCGCGGTCGTGCGCAACAGCGGCGCGGCGCCGGTGCGCGACGTCCACCTGGTGGCGAGCGTGCCGGACGGCTGGATGGTTCGTCCGCCCGGCGACTCCGGCGCCGGTGCAATCCGCCCTGGGGACACCTTCTCGGTGCCGCTGGACGTGACCGCGCCGTTGTCCGCGTCCGCAGACAGCGTCCCGCTGCACCTCGCGCTGGGTTGGACCGCCGGCGGCGGCACCGCGGACACCGCATACGACGAGTTTCTCGCCGTGCGGCCCGCCGTCACGGTCGGGACGCCCCGCGCCGATGCCTGGCCCGACCAATCCGGCATTCCGGTGACCGTCGACGTGCCGGTTGCCAACGCGGCCGACGTGGCACTGGCCGGCACGGCGGAGGCGAGCGCCCCCCAGGGGTGGACGCTGTCTCCGGCGACAGCACAGCTGCGCGTCCCGGCCGGTGGCACAGCCAACGTGCAGCTCCGGCTGACACCAACCGGGGAGGCCATACCGCCGAGCGCGGACATCGCCCTGTCCCTGACGCTGCATCCCGAGGGGCGTACAGACGAGCTGCGCCTGCCGGCCACGGTAAGGGTGGGCAACCTGGCCCGTGGCCGGCCGGTCGGCGCCGCGCACAGCCTGGAGGTCGCCAACTGGTCCACGAGCCTGCTCGTGGACGGCAAACGCCGCAGCGAGGACTCGGCCAAGGGCTACACCAGCAACCCGGCCTCGACCAGCCGCGACGCCGTCGAGTGGGTGTCGGTCGACCTGGGCGCGCCGACATCCCTGGACCGGGTTGTGCTCTGCCCGCGCACGCAGACGCCGAACGACAACGGTGTGTCGGCGGACGGGGCAGCCTTCCCCCGCACGTTCCAGATTCAGACCTCCGACGACGGGTCGACGTGGAAAACCGTCCGGACGGTCACGGATCACGTGCAGCAAGGCACGACGCCGCAGGCGTACACGTTCGACGGCGTGACCGCTCGCTTCGTCCGCGTGTATGTGACGGTGCTCGGCGAGCCGGCGGGCGATGACGCGCAGCGGGGTCTGTACCGGCTCCAGCTCGCCGAGCTCGAGGCGTACGGGGCGCAGGTCAAACCATGAGCGCCCGAATTCAGCGATCGAGGCCGTTGGCGCCGCACCGGGTGAGCGGGTGGCGACGAGCCCGGTCAGGCGGCAGTTTCCGAGTGACCAGAGGGGATGTCATGGCGCGACGGTTCATGAGCTGGACGGCGGGTGGCGTGGCCGCGCTGCTCCTCGCGGCGACCGTCCCATTGGCCGCGGCGGCCAGCCCGAGCGGCGGGCAGCCCGCGTGGGACGGGAAGACCGGGCGGCTGGATCCGGCCACGTTCCGGAGCCCGCCGACCACGGCTCGGCCGCACGCCTTCTGGTTCTGGAACGGCAAGCTCACCGAGGACGAACTGTCCCGGCAGCTCGACGAGATGAAGGCCAAGGGTGTCGAGGAGTTCTTCATCCACCCGCGGCAGGGCCTGGGCGGGGATTTCGGCGTCACCGAGAACAGCTACTACCTGTCGAAGGACTACTTCGACAAGGTGGGCTTCGCCCTCGCCGAAGCCGAACGCCGTGGCATGAAGGCCTGGCTCTACGACGACCTCAACTGGCCGAGCGGCTTCGCCGGGGGCCGTACGGTCAAGGGCGGCGACGTCGACGGGAAGGCGGTGTCCGCCAATCCCGACTACCTGCCGTGGTATCTCACCCCGGTTGCCAAGGACGTCACCGGGCCGGCGGACTACGACCAGCCGGTACCCGTGCCGGTGCCCGCCGGTTGGTCGGTCAGCGACGGGGTCCTCACCGTCAACGGCGGGGAGATCGGCCTGGCGAAGGAAGGGGCCGACTGGTCGGGATACCGGATGGAGTTCGACCTGACCGTCGACGCGCTGGCCGGCGGGTGGACCCTGCACAGCCGGGACGCCGCCAACCTCGTCATGGTCAACCTGACGACCACCTCCCCGTTCAACCCGGAGGCCGCTTCGACGTTCGGCGTGCACGTCCGAGTGAACGGGGCGTACCAGCTCATCGGCGCCCGTATCCCGGCCGGAACGACGATCCGCGACGACGAGCGGCACCACGTCGCGACCGACATCCGCGGCGACACCGTGACGCTGTTCCTCGACGGCCGGGAGGTCGGCAGCCGCAGCGATCCGCGAATCGCCGCGCTCGCCAAGGGTCGCGTCGGCCTGCGGTCCGGCCAGGACGAACGGGCCCACTTCGACAACCTGAAGGTCACCGCGCTCGACGGCGGAGCCATCCTGCTGGCGGACGACTTCTCAGCGGGCCTCGCCCGGTGGGACGTCACCCAGTCGCCGGCGTCGTCGCTCGTCGCCGCCGTCGCCCTGCGCAAGCGCGGTGACGGCAGCTGCGTGACCGGCGGGCAGGCTCGTGGTAGCGCGCTGGACGGCGACACGGCCGTCGAGCTGACCGGCAAGGTCGGCGCCGACGGACGGCTGCGCTGGGACGTGCCGGAGGGCCGCTGGTGCCTGCTGCACCTTGTGCAGCGGCCGCTGGTCAACTACCACCCGGACCTCGAGCCCGACCAGCCGTACGTCGACATGCTCAACCCCAAGGCGACACAGAAGTTCATCGACATCACCCACGAGACGTACGCGCGCCGGTTCGGCGGCCACTTCGGCTCGACGATCCAGGGCATTTTCAACGACGAGCCGGGCTTCTACAACAACTTCCCGGACAACCGGGGAGGCATCGACTCGCTCGGCTCAATCCCGTGGACGCCGGGATTCCGCGACTACCTGACCGGCAAAGCCGGGTACGACCTCACCGCCCGGCTCGCCGCAATCTGGTACGACAGCGGCGCGGCGACCACCAAGACCAGGATCGACTACTACGACGCGCTCTCCGACCGCTACAACGAGGCGCACACCAAGCCGCTGGCCGACTGGGCCGCGGCACACCACATCGCCCTGATCTCCAACCCCCTGGTCGAGGAGGACCTCGGCAGCCACCGGCTCATCGAGGGCGGCAGCTGGTTCGAGATGAGCAAGCACTACCAGCTGCCCGGCATGGACCTGATCAGCGGCCTGGACACCAACGTCATCACGCCGAAGCTGAACTCGTCGGTGGCGCACCTGTTCGACCGTAAGCGCAACCTGGCGGAGACGTTCGGCGCGTTCGGGTGGGACCTGTCGATGGAGGAGATGAAGCGCACGGTCGCCTGGGAGGTGGCCGGCGGCGTCGACCTCATCGACAACCACGCCTTTTACTACTCGATCGACGGGCAGCGGCGCTTCGAGTCGCAGCCGAGCGAGTTCTTCCAGAACACGTTCTGGCCGCGCTTCGGCGCGTACGCCTCTTTCACCGGCCGCCTCGTCGAGCCGGCTCGGGGAGCCACCCCGGTGAACCCGGTCGGGCTGCTCTATCCCAGCTCGTCGGTGATGGCGGAGGGGACGCCGTGGACGGTCCGCGGCTTCGCCGGCAACGGGCCCGGGCTGAGCGAGGTCGACGGCTCGTGGAAGGGCACGTCCAACGCCCTGCTCGCCGCGCAGCTCGATTTCGACTATCTCGACGAACTCGCGCTCGCCGGGGACCCGGACCTCGACGTCGGGCTCACCGTCGACCAGGGCCGGCTGCGGCTGCACGACCAGACCTTCCAGGCCCTGGTCATGCCGAAGACGACTGTGCTGTCGCTGGAGGCGCTAGCCGCCGCCGAGCGGCTGGTCGCCCAGGGCGGCACGCTCGTGGCCGTCGACGGCCTACCGACCCGGGAGGCGGAGGGCCGCGACGCCGAGCTGCGCCAGCGCCTGGCGGCCCTGTTCGGCACCGACCCCGCCGCACCCTCGGCCGCCCGCAAGACCAGCGCCGCCGGCGGACTCGCCGTCTACCTGCCGTCCCGCGCCGACCTCGCCGCGACCCTGACGGATCGGATCGACCCCGGCGTCACCCTCTCGCCGGCCAGTCCGGACATCCGGGTACGGCACGTGAAGCGGGCGGCGGACGACGCGGTGCTCGTCACCAACCTCTCAGCCGCGACGGTACGCACCGACGTGACGGTCAGCGTGCCGCAGGTGCCCGAGATCTGGGACCCGGAGACGGGCCGGACCGACGTCGCCCCCGTGTTCCGGCTCGGCGACGAGCAGGTGACGGTGCCGATGCAGTTGCGGCCGTACCAGGCGACCTGGCTGGTCTTCCGGCCCGGCGCGCATCCGATCGGCCAGACTCCGCACGCCACCGCCAGCAACGCCGCGGTCTCGCAGATCACCGCGGACGGCGACGCGTTGCGGGCGCGGGTCGCGGTGGAGCGCACCGGCGACGTCTACGTCACCGGACGGTACGGCGGGAAGACGTACGGGGGCAGCGTGACGGTGGACGACCCGCTCGCGCCGATCGCGCTCGACGGTCAGTGGCAGTTCCGGTTCGACCGGGAGGGCGCACCGACCGTGAGCCGAACGCTCGGCTCGTGGACCGCGCTCGACCCGGCGTTCTCCGGCACCGGCGTTTACCGCCGGGACGTCGACATCCCGGACAGCTTCCTCACCGACGGGCGGCGCGTTCTCCTCGACCTGGGCTCGGTGCGGGACCTGGCCGCGGTCTCGGTGAACGGGTCGCCGCCGCGGCACGTTGACTGGCAGCCGTACACGGTGGACGTGACCGACCTGCTCCATGCTGGCGCGAACACGGTCGAGGTGCGGGTGACCAACACCCAGACCAACGCCTTCGAGGGCCGGGCCAATCCGTCCGGCCTGCTCGGGCCGGTGGTCCTGCGCCCCCAGCGCGTTCTCGACGTCGCGCTCGGCGAGGGGGAGCAGGTCCGCTCGCTCGCCCTGGCGGCGGCGCCCGCGTCGGCGCGGGTACTCGCCGGCGGGAGCGTGCAGCTCGCCGCGGTGATCGACGGGATCGCGCCGGAGCGGCTCTCCGGCACGCTCGCCGTCTCCGCGACCGACGGCTGGACGGTCCAACCCGCATCGCAGCGCTACGACGCCGCCTCGTCGGGGACGCCGGTGTCGCTGCGGCCCACCGTGATGGTCACCGCCCCGACGTCGACCGCCGACGGCACGTACGACGTGCGGCTGACCGCGGCGGGCGACGACGGGCGGACGGCGACCGCGACCGTCCAGGTGGTGGTGGCGCATTCGCTCGTGGCGTGGGAGTTCGCCCACGACGGGGACGCCGAGGGCTGGACGGCCGCCAACCAGCTGACGCCGTTCACCGTCTCCGGCGGCGTGCTCGCCACATCGGCCACCGGGGGCGATCCGTACCTGATTCAGAGCCAACCGCTCTCGCAGAACCTGGCACAGGGCCTCACCGTCGAGGTGACCATGGCGACGTCCGCGAGCAGCCAGGGGCAGATCTTCTGGACGACCGCCGCCCAGGGCGGGTTCTCCGAGGACAAGAGCGCGAAGTTCGCCGTGACCGGCGGGCCCACCCGCACCTACACCGTCACGATTCCGGCACAGGGCACGCGGCTCACCGGCCTGCGGCTGGATCCCATGACGACCCAGGGCGACATCCGTATCGACGCGATCAGGATCCTGCCCGGAGGTGGCGCATGAGCCCGTCAATGGACCGCCGGCGATTCATCCAGCTCGGCGTTGCCGGCGGCGCCGCGGCCGCGCTCGGTGGCCTCGACCTGCTGAGGTCACCGGCGGCCGTGGCGCAGGCGCCCGCCGACGTTCCCAGCGGGCTGCTCACCGCCCTGCTCGACGACCCGCTGGGCATCGTCGATCCCCACCCGCGGCTGTCCTGGATCGTTCCCGCCGACGGGCCGCGGGCGACGCAGACGGCCTACCAGGTGCAGGTCGCCCGCACCCGGGACCGCCTGCTCGAGGAAGACCTGGTCTGGGACAGCGGTCGGGTTGCCTCGGCCGATTCGACGGCCGTGCCGCTCGGCGGCCCGCCGCTGGAGTCACGCGGCGCGTACTGGTGGCGGGTGCGCACCTGGACCACCGGCAACCTGCCGTCGGGATGGTCCCCGCCGCAGCGCATCGTCACCGGGATCGGGCCCGAGTGGGCGGCAATCCCCGTCTGGGCCCCGGCGCCGCCACCCCCGCCGGTCCTCGGCGACGGTCGGTTCGCGGTGACCACGGTGATAAAGGAGAAGTCGGCGGGCCTGGTGTTCCGGGCGGCCGACCTCCGCAACAACTACCTGTGGCAGCTGATCGCCGGACCGACCGGCGTGCTGAAGACCCACGTGCAGGTCAACGGCGCCTACCGGGTGCTGGCCGAGCACCCGATCGGCCGCGCCGTCCCGCTCGGCACGCCCATCCCGGTCGAGATCGAGCTGGCGGGTACGCGCATCCGCACCTATCTGGACGGCCAGCTGGTCGACACGACCGAGGACCCGACGTACGCGAGCGGCACGGTCGGCTTCCGCAACGGCGGCTCGGAGTCGCAGACGTACGACGACGTCACCTTCACCGGCCCGTCCGGCACGGTGCTGCTCGCCGAGGGCTTCTCCCACGGGCCGGGCGCCTTTCCCGGCGGGACCGTGCAGAACGGCGCGCTGGCCGTCGCCCGCGGCCAGCAACTCCTGGCCGGCCCGGCACCGGACCACTGGGCGGCGCTGCGCACCGAGGTGCGGCTGGCCGACAAGCCGATCGAGTCGGCCATCCTCTACCTGACCGGACAGTCCCCGGACCCCATCCGGCAGTACGTCTACTCCGCCTGGGTCAACGGCGGGTTCGTCGGCTCGGGCCCGACCCGTGCGCCGGCCGGCGAACCGCGGTACCACTCCTATGAAGTGACCGCACTGCTCCGCCCAGGCGAGGCCAACGCGCTCGCCGCCCTCTGCTACACACCGGCCGACCAGCGGTTCCTCGCGCAGATGGAGGTCCGCTACGCGGACGGCTCCCGCCTCACCGTCGGCACCGGTGCGGACTGGCGGGCCAGGAGCGGCGGCCGCTGGCTCCCGGCCGCGGGGGACCTGCGCGGTGGCTACTACACCGCACCGCAGGAGTTCATCGACGCCCGGGAGGAGCCGGTCGGCTGGCTGTCGCCCGGCTTCGACGACTCGTCCTGGACGCCGGCAGCCGAGCGGGCGCCGATCGACGGACTGCTCCCGGCCCAGACACCGAACCTGCGGCGCGAGGCCGTCACCCCGGCCGCCGTTCGGCGAGTCGGGGACGGCCGATGGATCGTCGACCTCGGCCGGGAGATCGTCGGCGGCCTCGCCCTCGACCTCGACGGGGCGTACGCCGGGCGGACCGTGGAGATCCGGCTGGGGGAGGAACTGTCCGGGCCGGACACGGTCCGCTACCAGTTGCGCGGCGGCAACGTCTACCGCGAGGTGTGGACGCTGCGCGACGGCACCCAGCACCTGGAGCACTGGGGCTACCGAGGCTTCCGCTACGCCGAGCTGATCACCGACCCGGCGCTGGATCTCAGTTCCGCGGTACGGGGGGTCGCGATCCGGCTGCCCTGGCGGGCGGACGACGCCGCCTTCCGCTGCTCGGACGACGACCTCAACCGGGTCTGGGAGATGTGTCGCTACTCGATCGAGGCGACCCGGCTGGACCTCTACCAGGACACCCCCACGCGGGAGCGCGGGCCGTACGAGGGCGACGCGTACGTCAACCAACTCTCCGAGTACGCGACGCAGCGCTCGTACGCGCTCGCCCGCTGGTCGAACTCCTACCTCGCGCGGCGCCCGACGTGGCCGTCGGACTACCGGCTGATGTCGGTGCTGTCGGCATGGCTGGACTACCTGCACACCGGCGATCCGGATCAGCTGGCCCGCGACTGGTCGCTGTACGTGGAGAAGAACTTCGACGAGTTCCTCGCCGAGGACGGCCTGCTGCACAAGCCGACGTCCGTGGGTGGCGTCTCCGACCTCGTCGACTGGCCGGTCAGCAACCGCGACGGATACGTGCTCACCACCGTCAACACGGTGGTCAACGCCTTCCAGTGCGCGGCCTTCGCCGCCTGCGCCGAGGTGGCGCGGGTCCTCGGCAAGGCGGAGGAGGAACGCCGGTTCGCCGACCTGGCGGGCCGGCTCCGGCAGGCGGTCAACGAGCAGCTGATCGATCGGCCGGCCGCGGCCTACCGGGACGGGCTCAGCACCGCCCACCGGGCCCAGCACGCTACCGCATTCCCGATTGCCCTGGGCGTGGCCGACGACGCCGACCTGCCCGCGCTCGCGGCCACGCTGGCCAGTGGCGGGATGCGGATGAGCGTGTACGGCGCCCAGTTCCTCCTCGACGCGCTCTACCGCGGCGGGCGGGGCGATACCGGGTACGCGCTCATGACGAGCCACGCCCGGGAGAGCTGGCTGCACCTGATGGACGATCTCGGCGCGACGATCGTCGGGGAGGCATGGGACCCGGCGCTCAAGCCGAACATGACGTTCTCGCACGCCTGGGGCTCGGCACCCGCGAACGTCGTCATGCGACGCCTCCTCGGGGTCACCGTCACCGCGCCGGGGGCGGCGCAGGTGGACGTACGGCCACAGCCCGGTCCGCTGGAGTGGGCGGAGGGCCGCGTGCCGACGATCCGGGGACCGGTCGGGGTGCGCGTCGACCGCCGCGACGGCTACCGGCTCGACGTCGACCTGCCGCCGAACGTCCACGGCCGCATCCTGGTGCCGCTCGACGGCTCGCCGCCGCAGGCCTTCCACGTCATCGGCCCGGGCCCGCACCCGGAGCGCACCGTCGTCGACGGCCACCTCGTGCTGAGCGGCGTGGCACCGGGCCCCACGACCGTGATCCTCGACCAGCGCCCCCAACCCGCCGCTGCCGGATGAACGACCGCCACTGCCCCCGCCCGAGATCGCCGAGGTGACCACATGAGACGTAACCGCTTCGCCGCCCTGTCGCTGACCACCGCGGCCGCGCTCGTAGCCAGCACGGGTGTGGCCAGCGCCGAAACCGGTGGCCTCGCCGCACCGGCGCCCGGTGACTGGCAGCGATACGTGCTCACTCCGCAGACACGCGAGGTCCCGCCGGACCACGTGGTCTCGGCGGAGGGCCGCGGCGGGGAGATCACCAACCCGGCCGCGGTGCTGGCCGCCGACGAACAGGCGGTGAAGATCACCAAGACCGGTGCGGCCGCCGACCCCCGGTTGGTCATCGACTTCGGCCGCGAGGTCTCCGGCTACCTCAGCGTCGACTTCGCCGGCGCCGCCCCGAACACGCTCTTCGCGTTCAGCGAGACGCTCGGCTACCTGGGCGACTGGGGCGACACCTTCGGCACGACGAGCTGGATCGCCAACGGTGACGCGTCTAAGCCACAGCGCGAGCGCCGGTTCGAGAGCCCGCACGAGCAGGCACCGGCCGCAGCGGGCACCTGGCACGACCCGGAGCTGCGCGGCGGCTTCCGCTACCTGATGATCCGGCTCGCGCCCGAAGCACCCGCCGGGTCCAGCGTGAGCATCGACGCAGTCCGCGTGCGGTACACGGCCGCGCCTGGCATCGACCTGGCCGACCGCGACGGGCTGTTGCCCGGCTGGTTCCTCTCCTCCGACGACGCGTTGAACAAGATCTGGTACGGCGGCGCGCACACGATCGTCAGCGGCACGATCGATCCGAAGCAGGGCATCGAGAACGGCACCGAGACGATCGGCGTCGGTGAGCGGGTGATCGTCGACGGCGCCAAGCGCGACCGGCTGGTGTGGAACGGCGACCTCGCGATCACCGGGCGCATCGCGTACGTCTCGACCGACGACCGGCAGGCCATGCGCGACTCGTTGCGCAGCATCGCCCGCACCCAGCGCGGCGACGGCTACCTGTCGGCCTGCTCACCGAACGGGCTGGGCGGCCCCGTCTGCCAGGGCTTCCTCGAGTACCACCTGTGGTGGCTGCGCGGGCTTCAGGAGTACTACCTCTACACCGGCGACAAGGCATTCGTCGCCGAGATGTGGCCGACGTTCACCAGAGCCATGGCCTTCCTGGAGACCCGACTGACCGCACAGGGATTCGAGGGCAGCGAGGCGCAGGACTCCGCGCCGAAGCTGCTGCCCGGCCACACCCAGGGCCAGACCTTCACCACCACCTCGCGGTTCACCGCAGCCGGTGGCCGGTTCCCGACGTACAACACCACCGGCGCCGACATGACGCTGTCGCTCTACCGGGGGCAACCCGGCGCGGGTCAGCTCGTCGCGAGCAAGCGGTTCGAGGACGTGGTGGACAACGCCTGGCTCATGATCGACCTGCCAGACGCGGCCGCCCCGGGAACCTACTACCTGGAGCAGTCCGACCCCTCGGGCACGATCGCCTGGTGGACCAACTCCACCGACGCCTACCCGCAGGGCACCGCCCTGGCCGACGGGAAGCCGATCGCCGGCGACCGCACCCTGCGGATCGCAACCGTCAGCGACGGCCGGACGCGGCTGCTCGACCTCTACGACCAGGGCGGCCACTGGATCTACGGAGACTCCGGCAAGGAGACCGAGGTCAACGCCCTGTACGTCGAGGTGCTGCGCGACGCGGCGGTGTTCGCCGAGCTGCAGGACGACAAGCCGACGGCCGCCCACTGGCGGGAGCTGATCCCCGAGGTGGTGCGCGGGGTCAACGACCAGCTCTGGAACGAGGCCGCCGGGGCGTACCGGCAGTCCACCGGCCAGCCCGGCAACATCGCCCAGGACGGCAACGTGTTCGCGGTGCTGTCCGGGATCGCCCCCGCCGATCGTGCCACCCGGGCTCTTGACACGCTCAAGGACCAGCTGTGGACCGCGTACGGCTCGAAGTCCGGCACCGGCTCGATGCCGCAGCTGGTCGGCCCGTTCATGAACTACTGGGAGGCGCTCGCCCGGTTCGACGAAGGACGCGACGCCGAGGCCTGGCACCTGTTGCGCACCGTCTGGGGCTACCAGTTCGCGCAGCGCAAGCCGATCAACGGGGTCGAGGAACCGCTGGCGACCGGCGCCTGGGAGCACATCAACCTCGACGGCAGCCCCTACCGGCACGGCGACGGCAGCATGTCCCACCCCTGGTCCGCCGGCGGCACCGCCCTGCTCACCAACGAGGTCCTCGGCGTCCGGCCGACCGGCCCCGGGTTCACCACGTATACGGTCAAGCCGCATCCGGGAGACCTGGAGTGGGCGCAGGGCCGGGTGCCGACCGCGCACGGCGCGATCTGGGTGTCCTGGCGCCAGGACCGAGGGCGTGACCGGTTCGTCATGGACGTGACCGCCCCGCAGGGCACCACCGGCACGATCGCCGTCCCGGCCGACGGCCCGACGACGGTCACCGTCGACGGGCGGCTCGCCTGGAACGGCGACAAGGCGAAGGCGTACGGCGCCCACACCGACGGCCGGTACGTCTACCTCACCGGTCTGCCCGCCGGCGCCCACACGATCAGCGCTCACCCCGCCGATGAGGAGTAAGCCCATGCAGCCGTTCGCCGGGCGAGTGGCCGCGGCCGCGCTCGCCGTGCTGTGTTCGGTCGCCACCGCCACAGTTCCCCAGTCAGCCGCGGTTGCCCAGCCAGACGAGACCGCTCAGCCGGTGAGCGGCCTGGACGCGGCGCGGTTCGCCGAGCCGCGTCCGGACAGCCGACCGACCGTGCTCTGGTTCTGGAACGGCACCGTTACGCCGGCGCTGGTCGACCGGCAGCTCGGCGAGCTGCGGGCGCAGGGCGTCTACGAGGCGATCGTGTTCCCGTTCGACACCACCGCGCTGAAGCCGGCGTTCTTCAGCGAGGAATGGTTCGCCATCATCGAGCACACACTGCGCGAGGCACAGCGCACCGGCATGCACCTGTGGCTGTTCAACGACGACTTCTTCCCGAGCGGCCGGGGCGGCGGTCTGGTCATCAACGGGGGCAAGGTCGGCGACCGGACCTACGAGCCGCACCCCGAGCTGCGCCCGACAGGGCTCGGACGGACCAGCAGGACCGTGACCGGCCCCGCGCAGGTCGACCTCGACGGTGACACGACCGGCCTGGACGTCGCGGACGGCCGCCTCGTCGTGGACGCCACGACGTTGAACGGCGTCGCGGTGCTGAAGACCGGAGGAGAGTGGAGCGACTACACGTTCACCGCCCGGGCCCGCCTCGACCGCGGCACCGCCGGCATCGTCGTCCGCGCGACCGACGAGCGCAACGGATACCTCGTCGACACCCGCCGCGACGACGGCGGCGTCGACATCTGGCGCCAGCAGAACGGGACGTTCAGCCTGCTCAGCCACCCCGGCGGGGTGCCCGGCTGGGGCCCGACCGCCGAGCACGAGATCAAGGTCGCGGTCGCCGGGAACACCATCACCCCGTACGTGGACGGCAAGGCCCAGCCATCGGCCACCGACGGCACGTTCCCGCGCGGCACGGTCGGGGTCCGGGCGGTCGCCGACCAGCGCTCGACGTACGACGAACTCTCCGTGACCGGGCCCGATGGCCAGCAGCTGTACCGGCAGACGTTCGACGCGGCGGGCGCCCTCGGCGACTTCCGGCCCCGCCAGTCCGCGGCGAAGGTGATCTCCGCGGTCGCCCGACCGGCCGGCTCGAACGACGTCGGCGAGTTCGTCGACCTCACCGACTACGTGAGGTCCGGCCGAGCCTGGCCGGCGCCCGCCGGCCAGTGGCGGGTGGACACCTTCACCGCCACGCCGCTGGCCGACGACAACTCGTGGTCGTTCCGCCGGTACTACCTCGACCTGCTGAACGACGACGCCGTGGCCCGCATGCTGGACGCCGTGCCCGGCGAGTACTACCGGCGGTTCCCGTGGGCGTTCGGCACCGTGCTGCGCGGCTTCTGGGACGACGAGCCGTTCATCGCCTCCGCCGATGCCCACTTCCAGCAGAAGCCGTGGTCGCCGAGCCTGCACGCCGCGCTGAAGAACGTCGGCACCACCCCCGGCGTGGCGTACGCGGCTCTCTTCGACGACCTCGGCCGCGACGGGCGCACCGAGCGCGGGCGGTACTGGCGCGCCGTCTCCGACCGCTTCGGCGAGGCGTACTACGCCCAGCAGGCCCGGTGGATGGCCGACCACGGCGTCGGCTACATCTCCAACCCGCTGTGGGACGAGTACGGCCCCGCCGAGCAGGTCGCCAGCACCGGCGACCTGCACAAGGAGAACCAGTGGGCGCAGGTGCCCGGCACCGACGTCGTGTTCGACCACTACGCGGCCGGCGGGCGCACGATGCTGCCCCGGTACGCGGCGAGCGACGCCCACCAGAACGGGCAGGAACGCGTACTGCTGGAGGCGTTCGGCGCGATGGGCTGGCAGGTGTCGCCCGAGTTTTCGCACGCGCTGCTCGGCGCGTTCGCCGCCCGGGGGATCAACCTCACCGTGCTGCACGCGATGTGGACCGACGAGAACAACGTCGTCTACCCACCGCCGTTCGGCTCGGGCAACCCGTGGTGGCGCACCGCCAAACCGCTCACCGACTGGATCGGCCGGGTGATGGAGGTCGCCCGCGGCCGGGCCGCCGCCCAGACCGTGCTCATCCAGCCGCAGCGCGCCGCCGAGGCCTGGCAGGGCACACCCACCCAGGATGCGATCGACCGCGACTTCACCGCCGCCGCCTACGGCCTGGAGGACACGCAGGTCGACTTCGACCTGCTCGACGAGGGCGCGCTGGCCGGCGATCCGGCGATCCGCGCCCGCGCCGAGGCCCGCGGCGGGCGGCTGCACGTGGGGGAGCAGTCCTACCGCCTCGCCGTGCTCCCGCAGGCTCCGACCCTGGATGTGGCCACCGTCCGGACGCTGACCGAGTTCGTCCGGACCGGTGGCACCCTGGTCGCGGTCGGCGGCCTGCCGAGGGAGGAGGCCGCCGGCCACGACGGCGAACTCCGGGACGCGCTCACGGCGCTGTTCGGAGACAGCACGGCGCCGGCCGAGCGCGCCTACGGCGCCGGACGAGCCGTGCGCCTGGCCGACCCGGCCGGGCTCGGGGAGGCGACCCGCTCGGCAGGGGTCGCCGCGGCCGTCCTCGAACCGGCCCAGCGGGCGGTGCGGGTGCTCCGGCTGGAGACCGGCAAGGACCAGGCGTTCCTGGTCACCAACGAGAGCGCAGCGGTCATCCGTACCACCGCGACGTTCCCGGCCAAGGGGACACCCGAGCTGTGGCAGCCGGAAACCGGTCGGACGGCGACCGCCACCACCTTCCGCGACGCGCCCGGCCGCCTGGGCACCGCCGTGCCGCTCGAGCTGCAGCCGTACCAGACCGTGGTGGTCGCCTTCCGGTCCGCGGCGCGGCCACCGGCTGCGGTACCGCACCTGGTCTCCGGCGATGTCACCGCCACGGCGGTGGGGCCGGGCGCTTCCGGCACCCTGCGGGTCGACGCCCTGCTCGACGCGCCGGGCAGCCACCGGGTGGTCGGCGCCTGGGACGGTCAGCTGTTCGGCGGCACGCTTGCTACCGACGACCCGCTCACCCCGGTTCCGCTCGGCGGCGACTGGACGGTGCGGCTGGACAAGCCGGGCGCGCAAACGCAGGACCGGCCGCTCGGGTCGTGGACCGCGATCGATCCGGCGTACTCCGGATCGGCCACGTACTCCCGTTCGGTCGACCTGGACCCGGCCACGCTCGACGGGCGCCGGCTGGTCCTTGACCTGGGCGATGTGCGGGACGTCGCGGAGGTCACGGTCAACGGGCAGACGTTCGACCCGTTGCTGTGGAAGCCGTACCGCCAGGACATCACCGCCGCGCTGCACTCGGGACGCAACGAGATCCAGGTGCGGGTCACGAACACCCTCGCCAACCGGCACGGGGACCACCGTCCCGCAGGCCTGCTCGGCCCGGTGACGCTGCGGCCGCAGCGGGCCGTGTCCGCCGAGCTGACGCCGGTCGGAGACCAGCCGGTGTACGAGGTCGCCCTGCCAACGGCGCCGACCGTGTCGCCGGGACAATCCCGTGACCTGCAGATTCGGGTACGCCGCTTCGGCGGCTCGCAGGACACCGCAGAGGTCGACTTCTCCACCAGCGGTGGGCTGACTGTCACGCCGGCCCGGACCGAGGTGAAGTTCGACCGCGTCGGCGAGGCGCTGATCCCGGTCACGTTGACCGCTCCGGTGGACACGGCCGTGCCCGGCACCGGCGGTCTCACGGTCACGGTCGGCGGCGAGCGCCGGGACGTGCCGGTGACCATCGACCTGGCGACCCGGCTCGGCCAGGCCAGCGCCTCCTCCACCCACGCCTCCTTCCGGCCGGAGGGCGCCATCGACGGGGACCGCAGCTCGGAGCGGTGGGGCCAGGGCAACGGGTGGAACGACGCCACGCAGGGGGCGTTCCCCGACACGCTGACGGTCGACTTCACCGCGCCGGCGCCGGTCGGTCGGGTCGACCTGTACACGATCGACTCCGCGGAGTTCCCCGCGAAGGGATGGGGGCTGCGCGACGCCGACGTGCAGGCTCTGGTCGGCGGCCAGTGGCGTACGGTCGCGGAGATCCGGGGCAACACCGACGGTCTGGTGCGCCGGACCTTCGCGCCCGTCACCGCGACCGCGCTACGCGTCATCGTCCGGTCCGCCAACGACAACGCCTACTCCCGCATCATCGAGCTGGAGGGATACCCGCAGTGAACGTGACGGTTGCGGACGGCACGACCGCGGTCGCCGCGGTCGACCTCGGTGCGTCCAGCGGGCGCGTGATGCTCGGCCGGGTGGCGCCCGACCGGCTCGACCTCGTCGAGGTGAACCGGTTTCCCAACCTGCCGGTACGGGTCGCGGGCACCCTGCACTGGGACATCCTCGCGCTGTACCGGGGCGTCCTCGAGGGGCTGCGGGCGGCGGGCCGGGAGGCTGGCCGGATCACCTCCGTCGGGATCGACTCGTGGGCCGTCGACTACGGTCTGCTCGACGCGGAGGGCACCCTGCTCGGCAATCCCGTGCACTATCGCGACGAGCGCACCGACGGCGCCATGGACAAGGTGTTCGCCAGCGTGCCGGCGGAGGAGATCTACCGGATCACCGGGCTGCAGTTCCTGCCGTTCAACACGATCTACCAGCTCGCCGCATCCGCCGGGTCACCGCAGCTCGCCGCGGCGCGGAACCTGCTCCTGGTCCCCGACCTGCTGAGCTACTGGCTCACCGGGATCGCCGGCACCGAGGTCACGAACGCCTCCACCACGCAGCTGCTCGACGTCCGCACCCGCACCTGGTCCGACCGGCTCCTCACCGCGGCCGGCGTGTCGGCGGACCTTTTTCCGCCGCTGCGCCAGCCCGGCGACCCGGCGGGCGAGCTGCTGCCCGACGTCCTCGACGAGACCGGTCTGGTCGGTCCGGTGCCCGTGACCGCCGTCGGGTCGCACGACACGGCCTCCGCGGTGGTCGGTGTCCCGGCGGCCGGCGAGCGCTTCGCGTACGTGTCGTGCGGGACCTGGTCGCTCGTCGGGGTGGAGCTCGACTCGCCGGTGCTGACCGAGGAGAGCCGGCGCGCCAACTTCAGCAACGAGGGGGGCGTCGACGGCACCACCCGCTACCTGCGCAACGTCATGGGCCTGTGGCTGCTGCAGGAGTCAATCCACGCGTGGAACGCGGCCGGGCTCCCAGCCGACCTGGCGTCGCTGCTGCACGACGCGGCCCGCGTACCGGCCTTCTCGGCGGTCGTGGACGTCGATGACCCGGCGTTCCTGCCCCCGGGCGACATGCCGGCGCGCATCGCCGCCGCGTGCCGGCGCACCGGCCAGACACCGCCGCAGAGCCAGGCTGAGACGGTCCGCTGCATCCTGGACAGCCTCGCCCTCGCCTACCGCGCCGCCGTGCACGACGCGGTACGGCTGTCGGGCCGCGACGTCGACGCCGTGCACATCGTCGGCGGCGGCGCCCGCAACGGGCTGCTGTGTCAGCTTACCGCGGACGCCTGCCGTCGGCCCGTCGTGGCCGGGCCGGTCGAAGCCGCGGCCCTCGGCAACGTGCTCGTGCAGGCCCGGGCAGCCGGTGTGGTGCACAGGGACCTGCGGGTGCTGCGGCAGCTGCTGCGCAACACGCAACAGCTGACGGTGTACGAGCCGCAGGGCACCGACGAGCCGTGGCGTGCCGCCGCCGCGCGGATCGGGAGGTGAGGATGCGCATCGCGTTGTTCGTCACCTGCCTGGCGGACACCATGTTCCCCGAGGCGGCAAAGGCCACCGTGCGGCTGCTGGAGCGCCTCGGCCACGAGGTCGTCTTCCCCACGGATCAGACCTGCTGCGGGCAGATGCACGTCAACACCGGCTATCCGAAGGACACGCTGCCGCTGGTACGCCGGCACGTGCGTACCTTCGACCCGTACGACGTGGTGGTGGCGCCGTCCGGCTCGTGCGTCGGATCGGTGCGGCACCAGCACGCGATGGTCGCCCGGCGGGCCGGCGACGAGCGGCTGGCCAGCCGGGCCGAGGCCGTGTCGTCACGCACCTATGAACTGTCCGAGCTGCTCACCGACGTGCTCGGGATCGAGGACCTCGGCGCCTACTACCCGCACCGCGTCACCTACCACCCGACCTGCCACTCCCTGCGGATGCTGCGGGTGGGGGACCGGCCGTTGCGGTTGCTACGGCGGGTCCGCGGCTTGACGCTGGTGGAGCTGCCGGCCGCGGAGCAGTGTTGCGGCTTTGGCGGCACCTTCGCGGTGAAGAACGCGGACACCTCGACGGCGATGCTGGCCGACAAGATACGCCATGTCCTGTCCACCGGCGCGGACGTCTGCACCGCTGGGGACGTCTCCTGCCTCATGCACATCGGCGGTGGCCTGTCCCGGCTGCGCGCCGGGGTGCGGACCGTGCACCTGGCCGAGGTCCTGGCCAGTACGGAGGTATCGTGACCAGCACATTCCTCGGCATGCCCGCCACCGCACCCCGTGGTGTGGGGCACCTGCGCGGCGACGAACCGTTCCCCGCGGCGGCCAGACGCAGCCTCGCCGACCCGCAGCTCCGCCGGAACCTGCGCCACGCCACCACCACGATCCGGGCCAAGTCCGCCGCGGTCATCGCCGAAGCTCCTGACTGGCAACAGCTGCGCGACGCCGGCGCGGCCATCAAGGCCGACGTCATGAGCCGCCTACCCGAGCTGCTCGAACAGCTCGAGGCGGCGGTCACCCGGGCCGGTGGGACCGTGCACTGGGCGGCCGACGCGGTGGAGGCGAACCGGATCGTGACCGAGCTGGTGGCCGCGACCGGCAGCGACCGGGCCATCAAGGTCAAGTCGATGGCCACGCAGGAGATCGGCCTCAACGAGGCGCTGCAGGCTGCCGGGATCAGCCCGGTGGAGACCGACCTCGCGGAGCTGATCGTGCAGCTCGGCGACGACCGGCCCAGCCATATCCTGGTGCCCGCCATCCACCGCAACAGGGCTGAGATCCGGGAGATCTTCCTGCGCGAGATGCCCGGCGTGGACCCAGCGCTCACCGACGATCCGGCGGCCCTGGCCGCCGCCGCGCGTAGCTATCTGCGGCAGACGTTCCTGGACACCCCGGTGGCTGTCTCCGGGGCGAACTTCGCGGTGGCCGAGACCGGCACCCTGGCGGTGGTGGAGTCCGAGGGGAACGGGCGGATGTGCCTCACTCTGCCGGAGACCCTGATCACCGTGATGGGCATCGAGAAGGTGGTGCCAACCTGGCTGGACCTCGAGGTGTTCCTCCAGTTGCTGCCGCGGGCGTCGACGGGGGAGCGGATGAACCCGTACACCTCGATGTGGACCGGGGTCACCCGCGGGGACGGCCCGCAGCAGGTGCACCTGGTGCTGCTAGACAACGGGCGCAGTGCCGTGCTGGCCGACGAGGTGGGCCGGCAGGCGCTGCACTGCATTCGCTGCTCCGCCTGCCTCAACGTCTGCCCTGTGTACGAGCGTGCCGGCGGGCACGCATACGGCTCGGTCTATCCGGGGCCGATCGGGGCGGTGCTGTCACCCCAGCTCACCGGCGTCGAGGACAACGCCTCCCTACCGTATGCGTCGTCGCTCTGCGGCGCCTGCTTCGACGCATGCCCGGTGAAGATCAATATCCCGGAGCTGCTGGTGCATCTGCGGGCCGCCCACGTCGCCGCCCAACGGCGACCCACCGCCGAGTCCATCGCGATGGCCGCGGCGGCGTACACGATGGATCACCCGGCGCTGTACGCGGCCGCGCAGCGCGCCGCGCGGCTCACCCGCCTCGCCGGCCGCCGCGGCCGCGGCCTGCCCCCGCCGCTGTCCGGCTGGGCCATCGGCCGCGATCTGCCGCAGCCGCCCCCGCAGACCTTCCGCGATTGGTGGGCAGAACGGTGAGCTCACGGGAACAGATCCTCGGCCGCCTCCGCGCCGCCATCGGCCCCGGTACGCGGTCACCGGCCGAGGTGCCACGGAACTACCGGCCGGCCGGCGCCGCCGCCGACCTCGACGTACTGGTGCACCGGCTCACCGACTACAAGGCCACCGTGCACCGATGCTCGGACGCAGAGGTGGCGAAGGTGGTCGACGAGGTCCTTGGCGGCCGGCGCATCGTGGTGCCACCCGGGGTGCCCCGACATTGGCTGCCCGCCACGGTAGACGCGGTGACCGACGAGCACCTCACCACGGAGCAGATCGCCGCCTTCGATGGGGTCGTCACCGCGGCGGCGGTGGCCGTCGCCGAAACCGGCACCGTCGTGCTCGACGCAGCCGCCGACCAGGGCCGGCGGGTCGTCACGCTCCTGCCCGACGTGCACATCTGCGTGCTGCGGACCGATCAGGTCGTCGCCGGTGTGCCGGACGCTCTCGCCAGGCTCGACCCACACCGCCCAATGACCTGGATCAGCGGACCCTCCGCCACCAGCGACATCGAGCTCAACCGGGTGGAGGGCGTCCACGGGCCTCGACGCCTGCACGTGGTGATCGTGCCTCGCGCCGATCTCGTGTCCGACGTGTAGGACGGCTAGTGGAGGCAGCCGCGGGGGAAGAAGAGCCCCCAGCGTTCCCGGCTCGGTGGTCTCGGCCGGCGCAGATGCAACTCGGCCGAGGCGATGACTCCACCGGAGTTGTCCGGATCAATCCCGCACCGCAATCGCGACCATGATCGAGCGCCCCGGTCCAGCCAGTGGTCGACCACCTCATATCGCCCTGGCCCAGTCGGCCGCCGCGCTGCCCGTTGGTGAAATGGTCAGCACATCGCGGGTGCCGAAAACCCTATCCGGGGCAGCTCAAAACGTCGTGATCCGGCTCTACCGCCAACCGCCCCGAACAGGAGCGTGTACTCGACGCTCTCACCCATCACCCTGCTCAATGGTCGTCCATGCCGCTACCGGAGGAGTTGGTCGCCCAGCGTAGTGCGACGGTAGAGCACCTGCCGGCCGCTGCGCGCGCGGGTGACCAGCCCGCTGTCGTGTAACACCTGCAAGGTTTGGGACACGGCGCTGGGGCTGACCCCGACCCGGCGGGCGATCTCGGCCGTGGACAGTGGCTCGCCGAGCAGGCCGAGCAGCCGGGCCTTGGCTGGGCCGACTAGAGACGCCAGCGCGGCCGGGTTGGGGGCCGGCGGCGCCCATAGGGTCGCCACGCCGCGGCTGGGGTAGGTCAGCGACGGCGGCATGTCCGCGGTGACCGGTCCGGCCGGTTTGTGGGCGAACACCGACGGAATAAGCAGCAGACCACGGCCGGCCGAGGCCACCCGGAAGTCGCTGATCATCCGGTCGATCGACAGCACGCCGTCGCGCCAGTGCACGTGCGGGTGCATGTCGGCGAACAGCAGCCGGGCGCCGCCGACGGCCAGCTGCCGGGCGCGGTAGGTCATGTCCGCCTCGAGGATCAGGCGGATCTGCGGCCAGACCGGTTCGATCGCGATGGTCCAGTACCGGCGCAGCGCGGCGCCGATGCGGTCGCGCAGCGCGGCGATGTCGCGGTCGTCGTCAGCGCGTAACGATGCCGGTGGCTGGCTCGGCGTGTACGCCGCGGCCACATCCCGGCGGATTACGTCGACAGGCGTGGCCAGTAGCCCGGGCAGTTCGTCGTCGAAGGAGGGGGCGAAGACGGCCGGCCGCGGGGTGAGGAAGTCCGGCAGGGTCAGCCGTGGCCCGACCAGGAGTAGCAGCAGGTTGACGTCGGCGGGGTCGAGCTGCTCCAGCACGGTCCGGCGCCACGGCAGGTGCAGCGCGTGTACGCCCGGGTCGCGCAGCACGCGGAGGCTGAGCACTGTCTCGTTGATCGGCGAGAAGGTAAAGCGGGTGTCGGCGAGGTCTTCGACGCCGAGCTCGTAACTGATCATTAAGGCAGAGCCTACATCGATTCCGGATCGGGTCCGGCTGCCGTGGACTGGCGGCCGTGACGACGAACAAGACCGGCCGGCTGGTCGGAATCCTCGCGCTGACCTGCGGCATGGCGGTTGGCACCGTCTACTTCCCGCAGGCGGTCAGTCCGCTGGTCGCCGCCGGGCTGGGCGTCTCGGCCGGTGCCGCCGCCGGCGTGGTGACCGCGACGCAGGCCGGGTACGCCCTCGGAATCTTCCTGCTGGTGCCGCTGGGTGACCGGATTCCGCACCGGCCGCTGCTGGTGACCCTGCTCGCCGCGACCACCGTGGCGCTGCTGGGCGCCGGCCTGGCCCCCGGGTTGCCGGCGCTGGCCGGGGCCAGTCTGCTCGCCGGGACGGCCGCGGTCGCCGCCCCGATCACCGGACCGCTGGCGGCGCGTCTGGTGCTGGCGGAGCGGCGCGGTGTGGTCAGCGGAACGCTGCTGAGCGGGTCGATCGCCGGGATGCTGGTATCACGGGCGTTCGGTGGCGTGGTCGGCCAGTCCCTCGGCTGGCGGGCACCGTATCTGCTCGCGGCGGCGCTGACGTTGACGATGGCGCTGATGCTGGCGTGGACGCTGCCGACGACCACCCCGACGTCGCGGCAGACGTATCGCAGCCTGGTCGCCGAGCCTCTGCGGCTGCTGCGCAGCCAACCGATGCTACGCCGGTCGTGCTGGTATCAGGCGGCGGCGTTCGCCGGGTTCTCCGCAGTGTGGACGTGCGTGGCGATGCTGGTGACGGGACCGGCGTACCGGCTCGACACCCGGGTGGTGGGCCTGCTGGCCCTGGTCAACGCGGCCACCATGGTATGTACGCCGATCGCCGGCCGGTTGGTGGACCGGTACGGTCCGGAAGCGGTGAACCAGGTGACGCTGGCTGGGGTGGCCGGCTCGGCGATCGTGCTCGCCGTCGGCGCCACCGGCGGCGCCGGTGGACTGATCTGGCTGACAGCCGGGCTGTTGCTGCTGGATGTGGCGATGCAGTCCGGCATGGTCGCCAACGGCGTGCGAATCTACGGCATCAGCTCCGCTGCCGGCAGTCGCCTGTACTCCGCGTACATGACCTGCGCGTATCTGGCCGGCGGTGCGGGTTCCTGGCTGGGCACCCGGTTGTACGCGCAGCTGGGCTGGCTGGGCCCCTGTCTGCTGGTCGCAGCACTCGCCGTGGCGGCGCTGGTCGGCCCGGCGGCATACCGGCAATCGAACCTCCGCAGGGCCGGGCGGACCGAGCGCCCGGTCGGCGTACCCGATTAGGCTCGCCGGGATGCAGATGCATGCCGACCAGTTGACCGTGTCCCCGCAGACCGTGCGCGATCTGATCGCCGAGCAGTTCCCGCAGTGGCGTGACCTGCCGGTGCGGGCCGTGGGCGGACAGGGAACGGTCAACGCGATTTTCCGGATCGGCGAGGAGCTGGCCGCTCGCCTGCCGTTGCAGCCCCGTGACGTTGAGCAGACCCGGCGTGGGCTGCGGGCCGAGGCTGAGGCGGCGCGGGAGTTGGCCGGCCGTACGCGGTTCGCGACGCCCGAGCCGGTGGCGGTGGGCGAGCCGGGAGCCGGCTACCCGATGCCCTGGTCGGTGCAGACGTGGCTGCCCGGCTTGGTGGCCAGTGACGACGACCCGGGCGAGTCGGTGGCGTTCGCCCGGGATCTGGCCGAGTTCATCGCCGGGGTGCGTTCCATCGACACCCGGGGGAGGACCTTTTGCGGAAGCGGCCGAGGTGGCGAGCTGACCGCGCACGACCAATGGCTGGAGACCTGTTTCGGGCGCAGCGAGCGTCTGCTGGACGTCCCACGGCTGCGCGCCATTTGGGCGACGCTGCGGGTGCTGCCGCGCGAGGCGCCCGACCTGATGACCCACGGCGACCTCATCCCCGGCAACGTCCTGGTGTCCGGGGGCCGTCTGGCCGGGGTGCTCGACGTCGGCGGGCTGGGACCGGCCGACCAGGCGCTCGACCTCGTCAGCGCATGGCATCTGCTCGAAGCTGGGCCGCGGCAGGCGTTGCGCGAGGCGCTCGGATGCGGCGACGTCGAGTGGGAACGCGGTAAGGCGTGGGCGTTCCAGCAGGCGATGGGCGCGGTCTGGTACTACGTGGACAGCAACCCTTCGATGAGCCGGATGGGCCGGCGCACCCTGGACCGGATCGTGGCGGATGCCTGACTGTGAAACATCGACGAGATGGGAGCTTAATTCCCTCACCATAGGCGACCGTCGGATGGCTCGTTTGGTGCCGCGGGGTCTGCGGTCCTGCGTTTGGCAGACTGTCCCGGCTGTGACCGTGTGGCTCCATGCGGGGAGGGAGATCCGGGGAGCGGGTTGGGAGCAGTCGGGTGCGCTGAACGGCGTTGCACTGCAATCAACGGCAGCGAACGGCGCCCAACGGCATACGCCCGACCTTCGGTCTTGCGTCTTCGCAGGTCAGAGACGGTGCAGCGTCCTGCTTCACACGGAGTGCTCAGCCGTATTGAGCAGCAGTCGACGGCGCTCTATGTTGCCTGATAGGGGAGTATGCGCAGGTCATCCCTGAAGGGGCGGGGCCGGTCAAGGGGTGTGCTGGCCTTGTTTTTGGTCTTCTTCGTCGTGTTGTGGGCGCGCCGAGGTGAGGCGTCGGGGTCAGGGCTCGGGCGTAGCCCGACCGCGTAGCGGCCGTAGGGCCTTGACGCCGGCGCCGCTGGGCGCACGATGTGGGTGGCGGAGAAGCGTAGGTGGCGGCTCCCCAAGTCTGTCGTCTGGTCGGGGGCGTTGCGCTCATCAGTGCCGGTATCCCGGCGGTGGGCAGGCCCGTGGGGGCTGCCGGTCATCCCTTCGCCTGCGGCAGGGCGGGCATGATGGGGTGCGCGGTGCTCCGGTCGGCGGGGTCAATCAGAAGGGGCGACCACGCCTGGTGTGGTGGGGGTCATGACCTGCACGACCCGCGCCGACCAGTCGAGGGGCGGTTCATGCTGCCGCCGTGGGGTTTGGTTGGAGGGCGCGCACGTGGTGATCGCGTAGCGCGTAGTAGACGTACTCCAGTTGCCGGCGGGCAGCCGCGACGACGCCAATGTTGCGGCCCCGGTGGGCGGCAATGCGGTCACGGATCTGCCCGACTTTGCTGGTCGCGGACAAGGTCTGCACCGACTCGACCGCGGCCCAGCGCACCAGCCGGGAGCCCTGTTTCGTGATCGAGCCGCGGCGCACCCGGTTGTCAGACTCGTGGTGGCGCGGGGTCAATCCGGCCCAGCATGCCAGCTGCGGCGCGGTGGCGAAGCGGGTGACGTCGCCGATCTCGGCCACGAACACCGCACCCAGGGTGGGTCCGATGTCGGGGATGGTCTGGACCGCGGTGTAGGCCGGATCCCGGGCGAGCCGGGCGCGGGCCAGCCGGGCGAACAGGTCGATCTCGACGTTGAGTGCGTCCATCAACCGGCGCAGCGACGCGATCCGGGCCGTGTAGGCGGCGGGTAGGTCCAGCCGGTCCAGCAGCGCGGTGCCGGCCACCCCGAACAGGTCGGTCATCGGCACCTGCACACCACACTTGGCCAGCACAGCGTGCACCTCCGCCTTGCACAGGCTGCGCACGGCGACCAGCTTGGCGCGGTGGCGGACCAGCTCCCGCAACTTCCTGGTCGCTGGCGGGGCGATCCACCCCTGGGCGAGGCGACCCATCCTCAGCAGATCGGCCAGGTCGATCGCGTCGCGGACGTCGTTCTTCACCCGACGGTACTCGAACGCCTTGACTCCCAACGGGTGTGCCAGGTGCACGCTGGCCCCGGCCGCCTGCAGCGCGTCGGCCGCCCAGTACCAGCCGTAGGTGGCTTCCAACACCACCTCCGGCGACTGCCCAGCTCGGGTGATCACCTCTGTCAACCGGTCGGCGTCGTTGACGATCCGCACGCTCTCCAGCACCTCACCCGACTCGGTCATCCGGACGATCACCGAGCGGCGCCGATGCAGGTCGATACCCACGAACTGCTGTCCCGCATACCCTTCCACCAGGGGCCTCCTTCGTCGTGGACGTGAGCAGTCCCAGCATCCCGCCGGGAGGTCACGAGGAGCGGAGGCCCCGCTCCTTCATCGCATCAGAGTGGGAGCGGCGTCCTGCTTCACACGGAGTGCTCAGCCGTATTGAGCAGCAGTCGACAAGACTCTATGTCGCCTGATAGGGGAGTATCCGCAGGTCAGGCCGGTAAGGACGATGCCTTGCTCAACCAGCCACGACAACACCTCGGCCCCCAGGAGGTCAGCCTCCTTTGGTGTCGTCTCGATGTCAGCGATCGTTTCGAAACAGTCGCCCACCCCTGACTCCCTTCGTCCACCGTCGGCGGGACATCGTGACAGCGACGAGTGACAGCAACAGGCTCGGACGCCCTCGCTCTGGCAGTTACTCAGGGTCACGCCCTAGCATTCGCACGTGTCGGTAGATCTTGGGATGGCTCGCTGGCATACCGATCCCGGTGTTGGTCCTCGCCTCGTGAGCAGGGTCCCGACCGGCGAGGTCGACGCGGTGGCCGCGCTGTGGCACGACGGACAGGTCCTGGTCGCGACCGCCAACCGGGCGCACGACGAGTGCCGTGCTGGTGAGACGCACGACTGCGCGCCTGCGGTGCGGGGCTGGGACGCCCGCAGCGGGAACCTGCTGCGGACCATCCTGCGGGCGGTTGGCGACGATCCGGCGGTCGCGCTCGCGCTGCTCGACGGGAGGCCGCAGGCACTGCTGGCCGACTGGACCGAGCCAATCCGCCGCTGGGACCTGGACACGGGCGAGAGCGCCGAGGTCGTGCAGCCTGGGGAACCCGTGGTCGACCTCGTGGTCGACGAGGTGGACGGCCGGGCCACGCTGCTGCTCCGCGGCTTCCGGGGCACCGTCGAGTGGTGGGACGTGGCGGCGGCCGAGCCAGGACGCGAGTCGTCGGCGGAGCTTCTCGGATACCCGCACAGCCTGGCCCACCTCGACTCCGATCTCGTCACGGTCACCGGGGAAAGCGACGGGCGGGTAGTTGTCCGCGACGTCCGGACCGGCGAGGTCAGGTGCGCGGTCACGGTTGCGGGGCCGCTCTGACGCTTGCAGGTACGTTCCTGGCCGTCGCCCGGTCCGGCCAGGTCGAGCTGGTTGGCCTGGCGACCGGACAGCCAGCGCCGCCGCTGACTGGCTGCACCGGGTACGCGAGCCTTGCCGCGGTGCACGTGGCCGGTCGCCCCACCTGGTGACCGCCTCCCGCGACGCGGCGGAAGTGCGCCTCTGGGACCTCTCCGTCACACCGCCATTGCCCCGTACGGCTCGCCACACCGACCGGATCCACGCGGTCGCTCTCGTCGGTGCGGCCGACGAGCGCCTGGTGGTGACTGGGAGCGAGGACGGCACGGTACGTCGGTGGCGGGCCACCGACCGCCAGCCGGTGGGCGGGCCCCTCACCGGCCACCCGGGTCCCGTGCGGACGGTCGCCTGCGCGAGCGTGGACGGCGTGCCGGTGGCGGTCAGCGGCGGTGGCGACGTCAACCAGACGAAGGACTCGACCCTGCGGCGGTGGAACCTGCGTTCGGGGCGGGAGTGGGGTCCGCCGATCGACACCGGCGACCGCGGCGAGACCAAGCATCTGGCCGCGGCGGTGGTCGACGGGCGGGCGGTGGTGCTCAGCTCGGGCTGCGACGGGCGAGTGGCACTCTGGGACATCGCCACCGGTGCTCACCTCGGCGAGCAGGTGGAAAACCTTCCGTCCGACGGCATGGTGACCGGCGTGGTCGGCGGACGGCCCGTCGCGGTCGTCACCCGGGTGCTGTTCGACCCGCTGCGCATCTGGGATCTGACCGACCGCGCTCTGCTGCCGACGCCGGAGCGGGACTGGCTATACGACAGGGTCCATGGTTTGGTCGCCATAGACGGGGTGCCCACCCTGGTGACTCTGGACCGTGACCGGAGGCTGCGGCTCTGGGGGTGGAACGACGCGGGGCCACCGACCGCGGTGGAGTTGCCCAGCCCCGTCGACGTGGTCGCCGTCGCCGAAGTAAGCGGCCGGGCACTCGCGGCCGTGGGCTGCGACGACAAGGTCGTACGACTGGTAGACCTGGTCGATCGAAACGTCGGCGCGGCGTTGGTCGTGCGCAAGCGGGCGGATGCCCTAGCAATTGGCGAGTACGGCGAGCTGGTGTTCTGTTGCGGGGTCGATGTGGTGGTTTTCGACCTCGCCGCGCTTATCGACGTCTAGATGCTCAACGGTGCGGAGCCCGAGGAGCCACATCTACGCAGCCCCTTGCGCAGATGTATGCAACTTGTATTCTCCCGCCATGACGCCAACCCAACAGCTCAAGTCCCGCCTCAACAACGGCCCCGTCCTTGTCTGCCCTGGTGCGGCGAACGCGTTGGCCGCGCGCCTCATCGAGGAGGCGGGCTTCGAAGCCTGCTACGTCACCGGCGCCGGAATCGCCAACACCTACCTCGGAGCTCCGGACATCGGGCTGTTGACGCTCAACGAGCTCGCCGGGCACGTCGCCGCGATCCGGGACGCGGTCGGCATCCCGTTGGTCGTCGACGCGGACACCGGCTTCGGTAACCCGGTCGGGGTACAGCGCGCGGTTCGGATGCTGGAGCGCGCCGGAGCCGACGCGATCCAGATCGAGGACCAGGTGTTTCCCAAGCGTTGCGGCCATTTCGCCGGCAAGCAGGTCGTGCCGGTTGCGGAGATGGAGGCGAAGGTACGTGCCGCCGCGGACGCGCGTGACACCACCTTGATCATCGCTCGGACGGACGCCCGATCGGTCGAGGGCTTCGACGCCGCGATTGAACGCGCAAGGATGTTCGCGGAGGCCGGCGCCGACGTGACGTTTGTGGAAGCACCCGAGTCCGTCGGGGAGCTGCTCGCCGTCCCGGAGCGCCTGCCCGGCATCCCGCAGGTTGTGAACCTCGTCGAGGGCGGCCGGACGCCGCTGCTCCCCGTGGCGGAGCTGGGCTCGTTCCGCCTCGCGCTCTTCGCCAACGCGGCCCTGCAGGCGGCGGTGCTGGGCATGCAACGCGCCCTGGCCACCCTCCGCGACACCGGATCGCTCGCGGTCGCGTCCCAGCATCTGGCCGGTTGGGCGGAACGCCAACGCGTCGTGCGCAAGCCGCAATTCGACGAGGTGGAGCGGCGCTACGCCGGCTGAAACCTGCCGGGCTGCCCCAGCTTCGGCGGGGAAGCGAGGTGAGGGGTTTACACGTACGCATTCGGCGTGCAAACTGCATGCAATCCACGTCACAGCAGCAGAGTGGCGAGCAGAGGCTAGGGGGTTGCGAGTGCGCGTACCGGCAGTCCTGATGCGCGGCGGCACCAGCAAGGCGGTGTTCTTCCACGAGGCTGACCTGCCGACCGACCCGGTGGAGCGGGACAGGTTCATCCTTGCCGCCTACGGGAGCCCCGACCCGGACCGCCGCCAGATAAACGGCCTCGGCGGGGCGACGTCGACCACCAGCAAGGTCGCGATCATCGGCGACGGAGCCGCGCACGGCGTCGACATCACCTACGAGTTCGGACAGGTCAGCATCGACCAGCCCCTCGTCGACCGCCGCGGCAACTGCGGGAACATCTCCTCGGCGGTCGGTCCGTTCGCCGTCGACGAGCGGCTCGTGACCCTGACCGATCCGATCACCCAGGTCCGCTTCCTCAACCTCAACACCGGGAAGAAGATCGTCGCCCACGTGCCGACGACGGCGGGGGCGTTCGATCCGATCGGCGACTTCGCCATCCCGGGCGTACCGGGGACGGGGTCGCGGATCCGGCTCGACTACCTGGACCCCGGCGGCGCGGTCACCGGCCGCCTCCTGCCGACCGGCAACGTCCGCGACACCCTTGAGGTGCCCGGCGTCGGGACTATCGAGGTGTCCCTGGTGGACGCGGCGAATCCGCTCGTCTTCGTCCGGTGGCGCGACCTCGGACTGGATGGTTCGGAGAAGCCGGACGCCATCGACGCGGATCCCGCGCTGCTCGCGCGGATCGAGGCCGTGCGCGCGGCGGCCTCCGTGCTCGCCGGCATCGCGGGCAGTGTCGAGGAGGCGACCCGCGACGTCCCGTCGGTGCCCAAGCTGGCCTTCGTCGGCCCGCCCCGGCCGTACCGGCGGGCCGACGGTGGGGCCGTCGCCGCCGAAGAGATCACCTTGCGTGCCTCGATGATGTCGATGGGCCGGCTGCACCGTTCGTACCCGTTGACGGGGGCGATCTGCACGGCCGTCGCCGCGGCGATCCCCGGCACGATCGCGGCCGAGGCGTCCGGGGCCGACAACGGGGTCACCCGGATCGGGCATCCCGCGGGCGTCATGGACATGGAAGCCCACCCCGAGCTGGTGGACGGCGCCTGGACCGTCGACGCGGTCGCGGGCTACCGGACGGCCCGCCGCCTGATGGAGGGGTGGGCGTTGGTGCCCGACCGGGTGCTCTCGGTGCCGGTGGCGGTCGGCGCCTAGTCAAGACAAAGCTGAAAGCAGGGCCGGGCGGTCCCGCCTAGGAACACACAGGACGCCTTCGGCCGCATTCCCCGAGCGATATGAGCGCCCGCCACGGCGGGGAAACGGAGAAGAGGATAACGATGATGTCCCGACCGAAACGACTTCTGCGTCCGCTGGCCGCGATGGCCCTGGTCGGCTCGCTGCTCGTGAGCGGTTGCGCCTCCCCGGAGTCGCGCTCCGGCGGAGGGAAGGCCGAGGAAGGCGCCAAGCTGCCGGACCGGGTCACCCTGGTCATCCCCTACGGCGAGGGCGGCGGCACGGACACCTGGGCCCGTTTCATGGCTCCCTACCTCCAGAAGACGGTGGACGGCCAGCCGACCTTCATCCCGGAGAACCGGCCCGGTGGGGAGAGCATCACCGGCTCCAACCAGTTCGTCGAGTCCGGCGGCACCAACGGTGCCCAGGTACTGGTCACCTCCGGCACCACCTACTTCCAGTCCCTGCTCGGGCGCAAGGAGGTGAAGTTCGACTTCGCCAAGATGAGGCCGCTGATCCTCAACGGCACGGGCGGCGTCATCTACGCGTCGAAGGCCGCCGGCATCAACTCGGTGCAGGACCTGAAGAACCCGCCGAAGCCGCTGAAGTACGGCGGCATCAGCGCCACGGGTCTGGACCTGAGCGCTCTGCTCGCCTTCGACCTCCTCGGCCTTGACGTCGACGCCACGTTCGGCTTCGAGGGCCGGGGCCCGGCGCGGCTGGCGGTCGAGCGGGGCGAGGTCAACATCGACTACCAGACCACCTCCGCGTACAAGACCGAGGTCGTACCGATGGTCGACAAGAAGCAGGCCGTCCCGCTCATGTCCTTCGGGATGATCAACGAGAAGGGCGAGGTCGTTCGGGACCCGAACCTGCCGGACCTGCCCACCGTCGAGGAGGTCTACCAGCAGCTGAACGGGAAGGCCCCCAGCGGCGAGGCCTACGACGCGTACAAGGCCTTCCTCGCGGCCGGTTTCCCGTACCAGAAGGGCATCTGGGTCAACGAGGAGACGCCCGACTCGATCACCACGCCGTTCTACGCCGCGGCGCAGAAGCTGGTCGACGACAGTGACTTCAATGCCAAGGGCGAGAAGGTCCTCGGCGGGTACCCGATCTACCCCGGTGACAAGGTCGCGGACCAGGTCCGCCAGTCGTTCTCCATCAGCGACGCGGCACGCAAGTACGTGTTGGACCTGCTGGCCACCAAGTACGAGACGAAGATCGAGACGAAGTAGTGCGCAGGGGCCGGGCCCGGCGATCGGGCCCGGCCCCTGTCCGCGTCCCCTCCCGGCACCTGAAAGGCCCCTTCCATGTTCGACGCCGCGCTGAGCGCGCTGGGCGCACTACTCGACCCCTCGTTGTTCCTCCTACTGGCCTGCGGGGTGCTGGCGGGCCTGGTGATGGGCATCATCCCGGGTCTCGGCGGCACGGGCGCGGTCGCCGTGCTGCTGCCCTTCGCGTTCATCCTGGAACCCCAGCAGGCGCTCGCGCTGATCATCGGAGCGGTCGCCGTCGTACACACCTCCGACACCATCTCGGCCGTGCTGATCGGTGTGCCCGGTTCTGCGTCATCGACGGTCACCCTGATGGACGGCCACGCCATGGCCAAACAGGGGCAGGCCGCCCGCGCGCTCTCGATCGCCTTCCTCTCCTCCATGGCCGGCGGCCTGCTCGGGGCCATCGGACTCACCCTGTCGATCCCGATCGCGCGGCCGCTCGTGCTGGCCTTCGGCTCGCCTGAGCTGTTCATGTTGACCATCCTGGGCATCAGCCTCACCGCGACACTGTCCCGCGGAAACATGATGAAGGGCCTGCTGGCCGGCGCCCTGGGCGTACTCCTGGGCCAGGTCGGCGGTGCTCCCGCGGCGGCCGACTACCGCTTCACCTTCGACTCGCTGTTCCTCCAGGAGGGCCTCGACCTCGTGGCCGTGGCGCTCGGGATCTTCGGCCTCGCCGAGGTCGTGCACCTCGTGGCGCGTCGCGGCGCCGTCTCCGAGGTGTCGGGCATCGGCGGTGGCTGGCGGGTGGGCATCCGTGACTTCTTCACCCACTGGACCCACGTGATCCGCGGAGCGCTGATCGGCATCTGGGCCGGCGTTCTCCCGGGCGTGGGCGCGACGGCCGGCACCTGGATGGCCTACGGCCAGGCCGTGGCGTCGTCGAAGGACAAGCGCAAGTTCGGCAAGGGCGACCCGCGGGGCATCATCGGACCGGAGAGCGCGAACAACTCCGTGGAGGCGGGCGACCTCATCCCCACGCTCCTCTTCGGTATCCCCGGTGGCGCACCGGCCGCCCTGCTCATGGGAGCGCTGCTGCTGTACGGCGTCGAGCCGGGCCCCCGCCTCATCACCGACCACCTCGACCTCGTCTACACGATCGTGTGGTCCTTCGCCCTGGCCAGCGTCCTCGGTGCCGCCCTCTGCTTCGGGGTGAGCGTGCCGCTCGCCCGGCTCAGCAGCGTCCCGTTCCCGATCCTCGGCGCCGGTCTCGTCGTCATCATGTTCGTCAGCGCCTACCAGGAGCCGCAGCAGTTCGCCGTCCTGCAGGTCATGCTGCTGCTGGCGCTGCTGGGCTGGCTGATGAAGGTCGGCGGGTTTCCCCGGGCGCCCTTCCTCATCGGCTTCGTGCTGAGCATCCCGATGGAGCGCTACTACTTCCTGACCGACCGCCTGTACACCACCGGCGAATGGCTCAGCCGCCCCGGGGTTCTGATCATGATGGCGGTGCTCGTCCTGCCGCTGCTGCTGGCGCTGCGCCGGAAGCTGGCCCGGCCGAAGGTGGAGGCGCCCGAAGCCGGTGCCGAGGACGGTCAGCACCTCGACGACGAGGACGAAGGCCCGCAGGCCGGCGCCCTCGACAAGAGCCTGCTCCCGGTCGGGCTCGCCGCGGTGTTCCTCGCCCTCTTCGCCGGCGCGCTCGTCCTGAGCGCCGGCTTCAGCGAGCGGGCGGCGCTGATGCCGCGCATCATCGCAGTGGTCGGCATGCTGCTCGCGGCGGGCGTGGTCGCCACCGAACTCCGCACCCGCCGCAGGACCGGGCAGCGGGCTCCCGCCGACTGGCGCGGTCAGGTGGCCAACGTCGCGGTCGCCTTCGGTTGGCTCGTGGTGTTCCTGGTGTTCGTCTACGTCGCGGGCACCATGATCGCCGCTGCGCTGTTCATCCCGCTGTTCCTCTGGCGGGTGGGCAGGTGGCAGCCGCTCAAGATCGTCATCTACACGTTGGGTGTGCTGGCGGCGTTGTGGGTGCTGCACCAGTACGCCGAGATCTCGCTACCGGTCGGTCTCTACACCCCGGAGGTCCTCAAGTGACATTCCTCGAAACGACGTCGGTGGGCAGCGCCGAGACAGCGGATCACGTCGCCGACGTCGTGGTCGTCGGCGCCGGCAACGCGGCTCTCGTCGCAGCGCTGGCCGCGCACGAGGCGGGAGCGCGAGTGCTCGTGCTGGAGGCGGCCCCGCAGGAACTCCGCGGCGGCAACAGCCGGTTCACGGGCGGCATCTTCCGCATCGCCCACGATGGTCTGGCCCATCTGCTGCCGTTGCTGACGGATGAGTCGCGGGGGTGGTCGGAGAAGGTCTCGGTCGGTCCCTATCCGGCCCAGCGGTACCGCGACGAGATCTCCACCACCACCGACGGACGTGCGGATTCCGACCTCGTCGACATCCTCGTCGGCCAGTCCTACGAGACTGTTCGCTGGATGCACGAGCGCGGGGTGCGGTGGGAACTGAGCGTCGGCAAGCTGATCGACCCGGCGAAGCTGCCGGAGGGCGAGGCCTATTCGTTGCCGCCGGGCGGCGCGCTGCGTGCGGCAGGCGAGGGCGTGGGACTTGTCGAGGACCTGTTCGGCGCGGTCGAGCGGGCCGGAATCGAGGTGTGGTACGACGCGCCGGTGGTCGACCTGATCATGGACGGCTCCTCCTGCCAGGGCGTGATCGTGCGACGTCCCACCGGCGACGAGCGGGTCTACGGGACGGTCGTGCTGGCGTCCGGAGGCTTCGAGTCGAACCCCGAGATGCGGCAACGGTGGCTCGGGCCCGGCTGGGACCTCGTCAAGGTCCGGGGGACGCGATTCAACCTGGGTGTTCCGCTGGAGGCCGCCCTGCGTCAGGGCGGCCAGCCGTTCGGGCACTGGGGAGGCTGTCACGCCGTTCCCCTCGACGCGGACGCCCCACCGGTCGGCGAGCTGAAGATGACCGACAAGTACAGCAGGTACAGCTACCCGTACGGGCTCATGGTCAACGCCGAGGCGCAACGCTTCGTCGACGAGGGAGAGGACGAGGTCTGGCTGACCTACGCCAAGACGGGGGCCGCCGTCCGAGCACAGTCGCGGGCCTGGGCGGCGCAGATCTTCGATCAGCGTACGGTGCACCTGCTGGAGCCCCGGTACAGCACCGGGGTGCCCGTCGAGTCCGACACGATCGAGGGGCTCGCGGAAAAGCTCAACGTGGATCCCGACCGCCTTCGGCAAACGGTCGATGCCTTCAACGCGGCGTGCTCCGACGGTTCCATCGACCCCTTCCGCAAGGACGGGCGCGCCGCGTGCCCGGCGGGACAACCGCCGAAGTCCAACTGGGCACAACCGCTGGACCGGCCGCCGTACGTCGCCTACACGGTCACCTGCGGCATCACGTTCACCTTCGGGGGTCTGCGCATCGACACGGATGCGCGGGTCCACGACCTCGCCGGTCGACCGATGCCCGGGCTCTACGCCACGGGCGAGATCACCGGAGGGTTCTTCTACCACAACTACCCGGCGGGAGCGGGGCTCGTACGCGGTGCGGTCTTCGGTCGAATCGCCGGCGAGGCCGCGGCCCGGCAGGCGGCGCAGCGGAGGGCGGAGGCGGCGCGGCGTGGGTAGTGGATCGAGCGTCGACCGCCCGCGCCTGCTGGTCCTGGACGACCGCGAGGGTCTCGTCGCCGCGGCACCCGGCACCGCCGCGCTGCGCGAGCTGTGCGAGGTGTCGATCCTCGACCGGCCGCTGGCCGAGGTGCCCGACGCCGACCTGCGCGACGTGCGATTCCTCCTCGCGATCCGGGAGCGGACCCGGCTCGACGCCGCCACGTTGGCCCGGTTTCCCGCGCTCGAACTGCTGCTGCAGACGGGCGGACACGCCTACCACGTCGACCGGGACGAGCTGCGCCGGCGCGGGATCGTCACCGCGTTGGGCCGGCGGGCCCAGGTGGTCCGAGCCGCCATGCCCGAGCTCACCTTCATGCTCGCCATCGCCTGCCTGCGCCGGCTCGGCGAAGCGTCCCGTCAGATGTCCGCGGGGGAGTGGGCGCCGCTGACCGGTCGGCTGCTCGCCGGCCGGCGGCTGGGCATCCTTGGACTGGGTCGGCACGGGCGCAACGTCGCCCGGCTCGGGCGGGCGTTCGGGATGGACGTGGTCGCCTGGGACAGAGCGGGCGAGGACCGGGGGACGGGAACGGCGCGTACCGGTGTCGACGGCGTCCCCCTGCTGCCGCTGGAGGACCTGCTCCGAAGCACCGACGTGCTCACCGTGCACCTGCGACTGTCCGACCAGTCGCGGGGGCTGCTGGACCGCGCGCGGCTGCAGTCGATGAAGCCGCGGTCCGTGCTGGTGAACACCGCCCGAGGGGCCATCGTCGACGAGGACGCGCTCGTGGAGGCACTGCGGGACGGCCCGCTCGCCGCGGCTGGCCTGGACGTCTTCACCGAGGAGCCGCTTCCCGCGAGCAGTCCACTCCGATCGCTGCCGAACGCGGTGTTGACGCCGCACCTCGGGTGGACGGTCGAGGAGGTGTTCACCGAGTTCGCGGCCATCGCCGCCGACCAGGTGCGCGACTACCTCGGGGGAGTGCTGTGGCGGGACGAACTCCTCGATCCCGACATCCAGCCGGCACCCGGCCGGGCCGGCGGACTGGCGGAGGCCGGGTCGTCGTGAGCGCGCCCGGTGATTCGGCCGGCAGGTTCGGACGATTCCTGCCGCCGGGGCTCCCGGCGCTGCTCGGCGGACTGGCCGGCGGCACACTCCTGACGCTGTTGCACGTGCCGGCAGGGGGCATCGTGGGAGCGGTTGCTGGCAGTGCTGCGGTGTCGACTGTCCGGGCCCGTCCGCCGGTGCCCGCCCAGGTCCGGCTGATCGGCATGATCCTGCTCGGTTGCGCCGCGGGGATCCGGCTGCAACCGCAGACCCTGCAGACGCTGCTCCACCTGGCCGTCCCGCTCTTGGCCTCCGTCGCCGCCATGCTGCTCGTCGACGGGCTGCTCGCCGCCCTGCTCACCAAGAAGTACGGGATCGATCCCGTCACCGCGCTGCTGGCCTGCGCACCGGGCGGAGTCAGTGAGATCGCCGTGGTCGCCGAGCAGGTCGGCGCGCGAAGCGGGATCGTCATCGCCGTGCACGTCGTCCGGGTGCTGATCGTCGTACTCGTGGCGCTGCCCCTGCTCATCGCGATCCTGGGGCCGGCATGAGCCTCCCCGCCCTGTTGGGACTGTTCGCCAGCGGCGCGATCGGCGCGGTTGCCGGGCGCCTGCTGCGCCTACCCATGTGGGCGCTCACCGGAGCGATCCTCGGCTCGGCCGCCTTTCAGTTGACCATTGGCGGTGCCGGAGGGCTGCCGTGGTGGTGGGCCTTCATCGCGCAGATCGCCGTCGGCAGCGCGGTGGGCTCCCGCCTGGGGCCGTCGGTCCTGCAGGACTTTCGGGCGATCCTGGTGCCGGGGATCACCGCGGTGCTCGTCATCATCCCGGCCGGGATCGGTGTCGGCCTCGCCATCTGGGCCACCGGACGAGCGGGTCTGGTCGAGTCCGTGTTCGGCATGGTGCCCGGTGGCGTCGGTGAGATGGTCGCGGCCGTGGCGGGCCTGGGCGGCGACAGTGCCCTCGTCGCGGGCATGCACTTCGTACGCCTGCTCGTGGTGATCACCGCACTGCACTTCGCGGTGCGGTGGCTGCGCCGCGACGGAAAGGGCGACGGACCCGCCGAATGATGGGCCGGTCAGGAACCCAGCACCAGCGCGAGGCGGACGTTGCGCGCCTCATGCATGTGCTTCTTCGCCGCCGCCTCCGCGGCGTCCCCGTCGCGAGCGCGGATCGCGTCGATGATCGCCTGGTGCTCGGCGAGGACGGCCTGCGGTCGACCCTGCTTGGCGAAGGTGCTCACGGGGAGACGACGCACGGCGTGCTCGACCTGGGTGAGGAATCGTTCCAGGTAGGGGTTGCCCGCGGCGGTTCGCAACAGACGGTGGAACTCGAGGTTCTCGCGGGCCAGTTCCGCGGTGTCGCCGTCGGCGACGGCCAGCGACAGGCGCTCCTGCGAGGCCTCCAGCCCGGCCAGCAGCTCGGGGGTGCAACGCACGGCCGCCAGGCGCCCGGCGACGCCTTCGAGGTTCTCCCGCACCACGTACAGGGCGAGGATGTCCTCCAGCGACAGGCTGGCCACGACCGTCCCCTGGTGGGCGGTCTTGATGACCAGGCCCTCGTCGGCGAGCCGGCGGAGGGCCTCCCGGACGGGCGTGCGACTGACCTGAAGCGTCCGGGCCAGCTCGTCTTCCCGTAGCCATGCGGACGGCTGCAGCGCACCGTCGAGGATGGCCTCCCGGAGGGCGTTGGTCACCGCGTCGGTCGTCCCGCCCCACGACGGTGCGTCGCGCAGGTACCGCGCAAGGTCGGCCTCCGCAGCCGAGGCGCTCCGGCCTCGCGTCCGGGGGGCGGCCTGGTCGGACGTCCGCGGCGCCTTTGCCGCGCGCTTGCGTTGCGTGCTCTCCACCCGGTCAACAGTACTGGACGCGGGTCGACTAGTGAATCCAAATCCTCTACGATTGAATACAACTTGCATTCGCGTTGGAGACAGCGGAGGACGGGATGACGGCTCAGCGCCAGGTGATCGTGGTCGGAGGTGGCAACGCGGGTCTGTGCGCCGCGCTGTCGGCCCGGGAGCAGGGGGCGGCGGTGACGCTCCTCGAGCGGGCCCCGCAGGAAGCGAAGGGCGGCAACAGCACCTTCACCGCGGGCGCGATGCGGGTCGCGTACGACGGGGTCGACGACCTCATGACGCTGATGCCGGACCTCGACGAGTCGCAGCGGGCCATCACGGACTTCGGCTCCTACCCGAAGGATGCCTTCCTGGACGACCTCGCCCGGGTCACCGAGTACCGCACCGACCCGGAGCTGGCCTCGCTGCTGGTCGAGGAGAGCCTGCCGACGCTGCAGTGGATGCAGCGCAAGGGCGTTCGGTTCCTGCCCATCTACGGCCGGCAGGCCTTCCAGGTCGACGGGCGGTTCAAGTTCTGGGGCGGCCTGACGGTGGAGGCGTCCGGCGGCGGGCCCGGCCTGGTGGACGCACTGACCCGGGCGGCGCTGGACGCCCGCGTGGAGATCCGGTATGGCGCCCGGGCGCTCTCGCTGATCGCCGATGACGAGGGTGTGCACGGCGTACGGGTTCGCCAGGACGGGCGTACCGCCGAGCTCGCCGCCGACGCCGTCGTGCTGGCCAGCGGTGGCTTCCAGGCGAACACGGAGATGCGCGCCCGCTACCTCGGTCCGAACTGGGACCTCGCCAAGGTGCGCGGGACGATGTACGACACCGGGGACGGCATCAAGATGGCGCTCGAGATCGGGGCCAGCCCGGCGGGGAACTGGTCCGGTTGCCACGCCGTGGGCTGGGAGCGCAATGCCCCGGAGTTCGGCGACCTCGCCGTCGGCGACCACTTCCAGAAGCACAGCTACCCGTGGGGAATCATGGTCAACGCCCACGGCCGCCGCTTCGTCGACGAGGGCGCGGACTTCCGCAACTACACGTACGCCAAGTACGGCCGGGTCATCCTGGAGCAGCCGCAGCAGTTCGCCTGGCAGATCTTCGACGCCAAGGTGACCCACCTGCTGCGGGACGAGTACCGGATCCGCCAGGTGACGAAGGTCAAGGCCAACACCCTCGAAGAGCTCGCCGACAAGCTCGAAGGGGTGGACCCGGAGGCGTTCCTCAAGGAGATCGCCGCCTACAACGCCGCGGTCGACGTCGACACTCCGTTCAACCCGAACGTGAAGGACGGACGAGGAACCCGCGGCCTGGAGGTGCCGAAGACCAACTGGGCCAACCGGATCGACGAGGCGCCCTTCGAGGCGTACCAGGTGACCTGTGGGATCACCTTCACCTTCGGCGGCCTGCGGATCGACACCTCTGCCCGGGTGCTGGACACGGATCTGAAGCCCATTCCCGGACTCTTCGCCGCCGGCGAACTCGTCGGCGGCATCTTCTACTTCAACTACCCGGGCGGCAGCGGCCTGACGAACGGCTCGGTGTTCGGCAAGATCGCCGGACGCGGTGCCGCCACGGCCGCGGCTGCGGCCTGACCGACCTGACCGGCAACGGAGCAGCTGGCTGAGATCGCGAACGAGGAAGGATCGGAACCGTGACCGTTGTAGTGGGGTACCTCCGTTCGCCCGAGGGACGAGCGGCGTTGCAGCGAGGAATCGAGGAGGCCAAACTACGGGGCGCCCGGCTGGTCGTCGTCAACGTCTCCGGTGAGCATGCGCACGTCGGCGGGGATTTCGACCCGAATCTGGAGCTGGCCGACTCCGAGCTGAACGGGCTGCGCGAGCAGCTTGAGCGCGAGGGCGTGGACCATGAGGTCCGCCGGCTGGTGCGCGGCCGGGAAGCGGCGGACGAACTCGTGGACGTCGCCGAAGAGACCGATGCCGACCTCATCGTCATCGGTCTGCGCCGCCGCTCGGCGGTGGGCAAGTTCCTCCTGGGCAGCAACGCCCAGCGAATCCTGCTCGATGCCAACTGCCCCGTCCTCGCCGTCAAGGCGGCCGCCCGGCAGTCCTAGCGGGAGCGGGCAAGGGCGTACTGGCCGCGACAGGACCGGAAGAACCCGGCCTGTCGCGGCCAGTCGGCTTGTGACGCCCGCTCGACGGCCTGACCGGGACCCGCGGCATCCGTGTGGCGGAGGGCAGGGAAGGTGGAGCAGGACCACACGGGGGCTGACGTCGCGGGACGCCAGCCCCTGGCGCTCAGAGACGTTCGACGACGGCCCGGGTGACGCCGCGGGTGCCACAGGTCGGCTGCCCTCGCTCGTCGATCTCGACGGCGCCCTCGGCGTACGCCGCCGCGACCGCCCGCCGGATCCGCTCCGCGGCGGAGTGCTCGCCGAGGTGGTCGAGCAGCATCGCCGACGACAGCACCTGCGACGTGGGATTGGCGCGGTCCTGGCCCGCGATCCCCGGTGCGCTGCCGTGGATCGGCTCGAAGTACGCGGATGCCCTGCCGATGTTCGCCGACGGGCACATCCCGAGCCCGCCCACCGTGGCCGCACCGAGGTCGCTCAGGAGATCGCCGAGAAAGTTCTCGGTGACGATGACGTCGAAGTGCGCCGGGTCGGCCACAAGATCGTGGGCCGCCGCGTCGGAGTAGCGGTAGTCGCGCTCGATGTCCGGATAGTCCGCGGCGACCTCGTCGTAGACCCGGCGGAAGAAGGCGAAGCTGCGGAGCACGTTGCTCTTGTCCACACAGGTCACCCGCCGTCGGCCGTCGGCCGGGGCGCCGGAGCGCGTCCGTGCGAGCTCGAAGGCGAAGCGAACAATGCGCTCACAGCCTTCCCGCGTCACCATCAACTGGTCGGCGGCGGCCCGCTCGTTGCCCACCCCCGCGCCGCGGGACAGGTAGAGGCCTTCGGTGTTCTCCCGGACGATGACGTAATCGATCTGGCCCGGCTCGAATCGCACCGGTGTCCGGACGCCGGGCAGGAGTCGGATGGGCCGGACGTTGGCGTACGTGTCCAGCCCGAGGCGAAGGACGCCCCCCAGCAGGCCGGCCTCGGTGCCGTCTGCCTTACGGACCTCGGGTAGCCCGACGGGTCCCTTGAGGGTCGCGTCGTACTCCGTGCGCAGCCGGTCGAGAGCCTCCGGCGGCATGGCGTGGCCGGTCTCGCGGTAGGTGGCCGCCCCACCCGGCTCGGTGGAGAAGTGAAGCTCCAGGCCTTCCCGGTCCGCCACGGCGGAGAGCACCTCCACCGCACTGTCTACAAGTTCGGGGCCTATGCCGTCGCCGCGGATCACCGCTATCCGGCGAGGGGGTGAGGGCTGCGCTGGAAATGGCATGCAACTAGTATGCAATACGGCTGAGATGCGGCCTGACGCGGTATGCCGCGGGCAAGGAGGGTGGTCGAAGCGCGATGAACATCGTCGTACTCGTCAAGCAGGTGCCCGATTCGGGCGCGGACCGCAACCTGCGTTCTGACGACAACACCGTCGACCGCGGTTCGGCGAACAACGTCATCAACGAGATGGACGAGTACGCCATCGAAGAGGCGTTGAAGATCAAGGAGGCGCACGGCGGCGAGGTCACCATCCTGACCATGGGTCCGGACCGGGCGACCGAGTCGATCCGCAAGGCGCTCTCCATGGGTCCGGACAAGGCCGTGCACGTGGTGGACGACGCGCTGCACGGCTCGTGCGCCGTGGCCACCTCGAAGGTCCTGGCGGCCGTGCTCGGTCAACTGGGCGCGGATCTGGTGATCTGCGGCGCCGAGTCGACCGACGGCCGGGTTCAGGTGATGCCGCACATGATCGCCGAGCGGCTGGGCGTCGCCGCGCTGACCGGCGCGCGCAAGCTCACCGTGGACGGCGCCACGCTGACCATCGAGCGGCAGACCGAGGAGGGCTACGAGGTGGTCACCGCCTCGACCCCGGCCGTGGTCTCCGTCTGGGACACCATCAACGAGCCGCGCTACCCGTCCTTCAAGGGCATCATGGCCGCCAAGAAGAAGCCGGTGCAGACGCTCTCCCTGGGTGACCTCGGCGTCGCCCCGGCCGAGGTGGGCTTCGACGGCGCGACCAGCGCCGTGCTGGAGCACACCAAGCGGCCGCCGCGCTCCGGCGGCGCCAAGATCACCGACGAGGGCGACGGCGGCGTGAAGCTGGTCGAGTTCCTCGCCACCGAGAAGTTCGTGTGAGAGGTCTGGACATGTCTGAGGTTCTCGTCGTCGTCGAAGCCACCCGGGAATTCGGCGTCAAGAAGGTCACCCTGGAGATGCTCACCCTCGCCCGCGAGCTGGGCACCCCGGCCGCGGTCGTGCTCGGCGGCGCCGGCGCCGCGGAGGCGCTGAGCGCCAAGCTGGGCGAGTACGGCGCGGAGAAGATCTACGCGGCCGAGAGCGAGGAGATCGACGGCTACCTGGTGGCGCCGAAGGCCACCGTGCTGGCCGACCTGGTCAAGCGGGTGCAGCCGGCCGCGGTGCTGCTCGCCTCGTCGCAGAGGGGCAAGGAGATCGCCGCCCGCCTGGCGGTCAAGCTGGACAACGGCATCCTGACCGACGTGGTCGCCCTGACCGCGGACGGCACCGCGACGCAGGTCGCGTTCGCCGGCTCCACCATCGTCCAGTCCAAGGTGACCCGGGGGCTGCCGCTGGTCACCGTCCGGCCGAACTCGGTCAACCCGGCCCCGGCCCCGGCCACCCCGGCCGTGGAGCAGCTCACCGTGCAGGTCGGCGACGCCGACAAGCTGGCCAAGGTCGTCAACCGGGTCGCCGAGCAGAAGGGCACCCGCCCCGAGCTCACCGAAGCCTCCGTCGTCGTCTCCGGCGGCCGCGGCGTCGGCAACGCCGACAACTTCAAGCTCGTCGAGGAACTGGCTGACCTTCTCGGCGGTGCCGTCGGCGCCTCCCGCGCCGCGGTCGACTCCGGCTTCTACCCGCACCAGTTCCAGGTCGGTCAGACCGGCAAGACCGTCTCCCCGCAGCTGTACATCGCGCTCGGCATCTCCGGCGCGATCCAGCACCGGGCCGGCATGCAGACCTCGAAGACCATCGTCGCGGTGAACAAGGACGGCGAGGCCCCGATCTTCGAGCTGGCCGACTTCGGTGTGGTGGGCGATCTGTTCAAGGTCGTCCCCCAGGCCACCGAGGAGATCCGCAAGCGCAAAAGATGAAGCGGCCCGGCTCACACGGGAGAGAGCCGTCCAGACACCGGACGATTCTCTCGTGTCGCGGTGATCTTTTCGGCGACGAGGAACCGGTACACGTCGGTCCGATTTACGGTCCCAATCGGCCTCAAGCATGCTCACCGCCACCACTGCAGCCCGACCTAATTTCCCGCTTGGGGCCGGGGGTCGGGGAGCACGGTGGGAGCAGTCGGGTGCGCTGAACGGCATTGACCGGCATACAACGGCGCTGAACGGCACTCAACTGCACCCACCCCGACCTGCGGTTCCACGTTTCCGCAGGTCCGGGCGGGTGCAGCGTCCTGCTTCACACGGAGTGTTCAGCCGCATTGGGCAGCTGTCGACGGCACTCTATGTCGCCTGGTAGGGGAGTATCCGGAGGTCAAGGCGGTAAGGAGTTCCAGACTGCTTTTGCCTTGCAGGTGGGTGCAGATTGGGTGCACGTTGGCGAAGTGGTCACCGCGTCCGAAGTGCTCAACAGTGGCGGACGGCTAATGGCGCCTTGACCTGCGACGATGTGCGCGAGCGAGTTGGCGTGACCTCCCAGAGAAGACCGAAGTGGTCACCCGCCCGACGACTGGACGCCGAGCAACTTCAGGTAGCGAGTGGATGGCTGAGGCACGCCGGCGATGCGGCCCGGGGATAGGCGGAGGTCTCTGCGCGCGTCTGTCTCTCAGTCCGCAGCCGTCCTACTCTCTGGGAGATCAATCCCAGCCGCACCGCTCTGACCAGGCGTTCCTGTTCGCTGACCTCTTCGGCGAGGCCGAAGAGTTCAGGCTGCCTGTCACTGCGATGGTTCGTCTCGGGCCGCTGCGTCACTGGTGATTGGCTTGGTGTCCACTGCTGCCGGGGTGGCGGCTACCGCCGAGCGGCGCCGAATCAGTCAGCCAGGAAAGCCCGCGACGAATCGAGGCCAAGCACAGCGTGCGTCAGCACGGGATGTTGACGAAGCGCCGAAGTGATCTGAGATCGAGCCTTCGCCAGCACGTCCCGTCGTGTCTCGAGCATGTCCTTCAGGCTCGTGCGATGGGGAGATGTCGAACAGTTGACGGCTGCAACCGCGTTCCCTGAGGAATCGAGGAGGGGCATCGCGACCGAGACAACGCCGTACGTCAACTGCTCGTCGGACCCCGCAATCCCAGTGACGGACGCCGTTCGGATCGCCTTCCTGATCAGCTCGGGGTCGACCACGGTCTTCGCCGTCAGCTGTGTGAAGTCAGTGGTGCCAAGAACTCTGTCCACCAGGTCGCTCGGCGATCGCGAGAGGATCGCGCGGCCGAGGGAAGTCGCATAGGCGGGGTAGCGGGTGCCAATGGTGGGCGTTAGTTGATAGGAACGCTTGGCGGACACGGATGCCACGTAGAGGACATCCGTGCCGTCGAGCACTGCAACCGAGGCGCTGTCGCCGGTCGCATCCACCATTTCCTGCAGGAACTGCTGCATGACTTCTTGCATGCTGACCGAGGACAAGAAAGCCTCGCTGAGGCGAAGCACTCTCGGAGTCAACAGAAAGCGCCGCTCGTGTCTGGTGACGAAACCAAGCTCTTCGAGAGTCAGGAGGCAACGTCGCGCAGCCGCTGGCGTGACGTCAACCGCCTTTGCGACCTCGCTGACGGTCATCTCAGGTCGCTCGCGGTTGAACGCTTGAAGGACCGCCAAACCTTTCGCAAGAGATCCGATGAAGTCAGAGGCCACGTCCCGCCTCCTTTCCTTGGCAAGTGACTCTTGAAGGGTCAGCCATTATGACCTACCGCTTCTTCGGGCAATGGTAGCCGGGTGCAGGTCTTGTAGATCATCGTGGTCCGGGTCGTTGACGCGCCGGACGGCACCCTGGCCTGGTAATCCCGAGCACGGCGGCGGGCTGGCTGGCTCCTTTGCAACATGTCAGCTGCCGCGTGAGTGAGGGGCCGATGCGAACGGGCCCCTCACTCACGGTGGGGATCGCTAGCGGACCTTGACGGCAGGGCTCGAGAACGCGCCGGCATCCGCGCCACGCGGGGAGTTGTCGGCTGCCGGCCGCACCAGGCGCGCACCTACAACACCCAAGAGGCTTGTCAGAACGATCCAGCCAGCGACGGCGTACCAGTGCCCGGTGCTGGCCAGAAGGCTGGCGGCGATCAACGGCGAGAGCCCGCCGCCGATGACACTGCCGCCCTCACGCCCGATGGAGGTGCCGCTGTAGCGAACCTTTGCACCGAACATGGTCGTGAAGTAGCCGGGCTGAATTGCGTCGTTGGCCGCGTTGACCCCCGCGATCATCACCAGAAGCGTGAGGATGATGATGGTTGTCGACTTGGTGTCCAGCGCCATGAACATCGGGAACGCAAGGAGCGCGGAGGCCACCAGGCTGCCCACCATGATCTTGGTGTAGCCAATCCGGTCGGCCAGCGCTCCCCAGGCCGGGGCCGCGATCGCGGCCGCAACGGAGCCGATCATGAGAGCGGTGAGGGTCACTGACTTTGACACGCCGAGCGTGACCGTCGCGTAGGAGAGACAGAAGACGGAGATGATGTAGAAGCTGGTGTTCTGGCCGAGCCGCATCAGGAAGATCGCAAGAATGTTCCGCGGGTTCTCCTTCAAGGCCTCGAGCACCGGAGCCTTGGACCGACGCTGCTGCTGCTGCATCTCCTGGAACTCGGGGGTCTCCGGCACCTGGCGGCGGATGTAGAGCCCGACCAGCACCAACAGCAGGCTCAGAAGGAACGGGATTCGCCAGCCCCACGACAGCAGCTGGCTGTCGGTCAGGAGCTTGTCGAACACGAGGAAGATGAGGCTGCCGATGATGAGGCCGACGTATACCGCTGCGGAGATGAAGGACCCGAAGAAGCCCCGGCGGTTCTGAGCGTGCTCAAGGGTCAGCAGGGATGCTCCGCCCCATTCGCCACCCGTGGCGAGTCCCTGGATGATGCGCAGGACCACCAGCAGGACCGGCGCGGCCACGCCGATCTGGCCGTAGGTCGGGAGAAGGCCGATGCCGGCGGTACCCAGACCCATCACGAGCAGGGTCGCCAGAAGTGCCCTACGGCGTCCGAAGCGGTCACCGATGTGGCCCGAGATCACCCCACCGATTGGACGGGCGACGAAGCCCGTGGCGTAGACGCCGAACGACAGGAGAGTGCCGACCGTGGGGTCGTCCTTGGGGAAGAACAGGTGGGGAAACACCAGCGCTGCCGCGGTGCCGTAGAGGAAGAAGTCGTACCACTCGAGGGCCGTCCCGAGCGATGCCGCACCGACGACTCTTCTCATCTTTGAAGTAGTCACTGCCGTTGCTCCTTGGGGGTGTGAATCGGTGTGTGGGGGAATTTCACGGGCTGAGAGTCCGGGCCCGGTCACCTGGTAACGCGGGCCTCGGGCGTCCGTTGAAGCTCGGCCCGGACTTCCGCGTCGTGCTCTCCGAGCGTGGGAGGCGGCTGGATCTGATCTTGGATCTGCCCATCGAAGCGATGTGGGGGTCTGATGGACCGCACCTCGCCCTCAACCTGATGCCTGGCGACGGTGTGCAGGCGTAGGTGCTTGAACTGGGGGTCGTCAAGTGCCTCGTCGAGCTCAAGGACGGGTGCGTGGGGGACGTCGTTGAGGACGAGGCACTCCAACCACTCGTCTCGAGATCGAGTGGCGAATTTGGCCTGAAGCTCCACCCGCAGCGCCTCGTGATGCCGCACCCGCGCCTGATGATCGGCGAAGCGCGGATCGTCGGCGAGGTGCGGCATGTCCACCGCGGCGAGCAGGCCCAGCCAGAACTTCGGCGGGGAGGACAGATGAAGGGCGATGAGGGAATCGTCCCCGCACCGCATGGCAAAGCTCTGAGAAACCGCGGCGCGCCCAAAGGGACCCGGGTTCGTCCCGGACCCGAAGAGACTGTTGAAGGGCTCGATGAGGAAGTGGCTCATCGCCTCGAGCATGGAGATCTCCACGACGTGACCGAGACCGTCAACGGATCGCCGGACGAGCGCAGCGAGGACACCTTGTGCCGCGTACAGTCCGGTCACGGCGTCCGCAGCCGCGGGGCCAGTGATCTTGGGCTGGTCCGGGTCCAGCGTCAAGCTCAACATCCCGCTGTAGGCCTGGGCCACCGTGTCGTACGACGGCCGGTCCGCATACGGGCCGTCGGCGCCTAACCCGCTGATGGCGCAGTAGATCAGCCGCGGGTTGATCTCCAGGAGCCGGTCGTGGTCAACGCCGAGACGAGCCGCCACGCCGGGACGGAAGTTGTGGATGTACACGTCTGCGGTCCTGATCAGCTCGTCCAGCACCGCCTGGTCCTCGGCGTCACGGTTGTCGATCGTGATGCTGCGCTTGTTCCTGTTGAAGGCGCGGAATGTGGGCGCGTACATGGTGCCGTCGTACGAGCGGAACACGTCCCCGGAGCCGGGCCGCTCGACCTTGATGACGTCCGCCCCCATGTCGGCAAGGAGCATCGCTGCGTAGGGGCCGGTGATGAACGCCCCCTGTTCGACCACCCGGATGCCCTCAAGGGGCAGCGGATGCCCACTCCGTGGCCCGGTGGGTGCTGGGTGAGGAGAGGGAATCATCAAATTCGGTCCAGTTCTACTCAAGGTCTTCGCATAGCGCAAACTCCTGCGCTATGCGAAGCTACGTACACGCGGGCGACCCGTCAAGAGGTTGCGTTGGGGTCCACCGACCACTGGAAGGACTGAAACTGTGGCGTCGAAGGCAATGCGGACCGGTATCTCGCGGGTCTCCCCCGACCGCGTGGTGGTCAGGGGATTCGACCTGTCGTCGGAGCTGATCGGGTCGACCAGCGCGGCCGAGTACTTCTACATCCTGCTCACCGGGGCACGACCGTCTCCGGTCCAGGTGCAGATGCTGGACGCTTGCATCGTCGCCTTGGCCGAGCACGGCCTGGTGCCTTCCGTCCAAGCGGCACGCATGACGTACGCGTCGGGCCCGGAGGCGCTGCAGGGCGCCGTGGCTGCAGGACTCTTGGGCTGCGGGTCCGTGATCTTGGGCAGCTCCGAGGACACGGCGAAGGTACTGCGGCAGATCGTCGAAGACGCCGAACGGTCAGGCCAGACGCCTGACAATGTGGCCTTGAAGATTGTTGGTGAGCTTCGTCAAGGGGGGCGGCACGTTCCCGGCGTGGGGCACCCCGTGCACCGGGAAAGCGACCCCAGAGCGGAAGCCCTCTTGGCACTGGTGGACCGGCTTGGCGCAAAGGGCCCACACGTGGAGGCGGTAAACGCGCTGGTCGCTGCTGTTGAACACGTGTACGGCAAGAGGCTGGCGCTCAACGTCTCCGGGGCGATCCCGGCAGTTCTGCTGGACGTCGACTTCCCGCTTGAGGCCATGAAGGGGGTGCCCTTGATCGGCCGGACGATGAGCCTCGTCGCCCACCTGCTCGAGGAGAGAACCGAGCCCATCGGCTTCGGCCTGGCGGCTGCCGCCGAACAGGCCATTGAACACGTTCAGCCGGTGCGGCGCTCGTAATCCAGCGGGTCGGCCACCCCCAGGTGGCCGACCCACTGGCCGCGCAGCACGGCCGGTGCGCGACGTCGGTTCATCAACAACCGGCCGAACCGATTGTGAGGCGCCGACTCCACGGATGCGGCGCGCGACTGTGTTGACGGAGGGCCCGGTCAGTGCCGGACGATGGGCGGTTGCGGGGAATCATGCTCCTCGAATGCGGCGAAGGCGAGCAGGTCGGCCACTTCGTCGATGTCCTCGTTGAGTCGGCTGGTCGCGACGCGGAGGCAAAGGCGTGTGCGGGCCGGAGAAGTAGCGGCCCTGCAGCGGCTCAGCGACCGAAGCCGCCTGCCGTGGGGCCCAGGATTGGGGAGCGAGATGGGAGCAGGCGGGTGCACCGAACGGCAGTCAACCGCACCCAACGGCACCGAACAGCGCTTAACGGCAACCACGCCCACCTGCGGATCAATGTTTGCGCAGGTCAGAGTCGGTGCAGCGTCCTGCTTCACACGGAGTGCTCAGCGGTTTTGCGCAGCAGTCGACGGTCCTCCATGTCGCCTGGCAGGAGAGTATGTGCAGGTCAGGGCGGTAAGGAGTCGCCGGATGGCCTGGCCTTGCATGTGGGTGCAGATTGGGTGCAGGTTGGCGAAGTGGTCACCGCGTCCGAGTGCTCACCGAGACCGGAAAAGGGACGGCGCGCTGACCTGCGGCGATGTGGGAGAGCGGACCGGCGTGACCTCCCAGAGAACACCGAAGAGGTCAAGCTTCGCTGCTCCCCGCTTGGCTGGTGTCGATAGTCGTCTGGATCCCGCCGACGCCAGCTACCAGGGTCTCACTGCATCGACGTGGGTCTCTGGATGGCGCCGTGCTGGCGTCGGCATGGATCCTGAAAGCTGGGACTTGAATCCCACCAGCAACCCTCTACGGCTGCTGCCCATGAGCGACACGGACAAAGACATCGAAATTCTGACGCTGCGCCACCAACTCGCCATCCTGCAGCGCCAGATCGACAAGCCCCGCCTCACGCCGCCCGACCGGGCGTTCCTCGCCGCCCTCCTGCACCGGCTACCGAGGCCGACGCTGCGACAACTGCAACTGATCGTCTCCCCCGACACCGTCCTACGCTGGCACCGCGACCTGCTCCGTCGCCACCACGCCAACGCATCCCGCCCGAAACGGCCAGGCCGACCGCCCACCCACCGCCGCGTCCAGACCCTCGTCCTGCGCCTGGCCCGGGAGAACCCGACCTGGGGCTACCGGCGAGTCCACGGCGAACTGGCCGTGCTGGGCGTCAAGGTCGCCCCCTCCACCGGATGGGAGATCCTCCACCGCAACGGCATCGAGCCCGCACCCCAACGCGACCACCAGACCTGGGCCACTTTCCTCCGCGGCCAAGCGCACGCGATCCTCGCCGCCGACTTCTTCGAAACCCGCACCCTGACCGGCGCACGCCTGTACGTCTTCGCCGTCATCGAACACGCCACCCGCCGCGTCCGCGTGCTCGGTGCCACCGCCCATCCCACCGCGGCCTGGACCACCCAACTGGCCAGGAACCTGGTCATGGACCTCCAGGACACCGGCGCCACGGTGAGGTATGTGATCCGCGATCGCGACAGCAGGTACACGGCTACGCTCGACGCGGTCTTCCACAACGAAGGCATCGCCATCGTGAAGACAGGTGTCCGCGTACCACGGATGAACGCGATCATGGAACGCTGGGTGCGCTCATGCCGAGCCGAACTCCTCGACCGCACCTTGATCCTGAACCAGGCCCAGCTTCTCCACGCACTCCGCGAGTACGAGACCTTCTACCCGCTTCGCGCCGGTGGCCCGGTCGATCGCGATCAGGTGGGCGTGCGATCCGACGCCGGCGTAGATGGTGGTCTCGTCGACGGCGATGCTGCGGACGTACTGCTCCCCGGGGACCGCCACGCCGTAGTCGCGCTGGGTGCCGGTGGTGGGGTCGTAGGAGAAGACCCGCCCGCCGGGGTAGGTGCCGCCGTAGCCGACCCCGTCGGGCGCGGTGTCCAGGGCCCAGATGTACCGGTCGGGGGAGACGTCGGCGACCTTGGTGACGGCGGTGCCGGTGGTGTCCACCCGGTACAGGTCACCGGGTTCGTACGTGCCGACGTAGAGGTCCGTGCCGACACTGGTGGTGGCCCAGGCGCCGCCGCCGGTCGTCAGTTCGTACCGCTGGTTCTTCGGCGTGAGCGGGCCCCGTCGGTACGGCGAGGGCCAAGGCGGTCAGGGCGAGGACGGCGGTCAAGGTTCTGCGTCGCAACAGGCCCTCCGGTGAGTGGCAGGGGTAATTCCGGTCCGGACTGTAATCCACCACTAGCCCATCACACCAGTGTCGTCACGTCGAGCCCTCAACCTCGGGGGGCCTCGTCCGTGCCGAGGTGAAGGTCATGCCGGCGTCGTCCAGCCACCGGCATCGTCGAAGATCGCGTTGTACATGCCCATACAACCCTCGTCGAAGACGCCGATGATCGCCTTTTCCCGGACCAGCTGGGCGGCCAGCGCCCGATCGAGTTCGACCTCGGGATCGTCCGGCAGTGGGGGCAGATCGCGGACATGGCTGGTGTCGTGGACGGTGCCGGGTGTCGCCTTGGGCGGGTCGGCCAACACGGGCAGCGTGTACCTGGTCATGGGGCGACTCCTTCATCGCGTCACGCTTCAGCCGGAGATCGACTGGGGGGTGGACATGAGACGCGCCTGACGGGCGGCGAGCGCGTGGGCTACCCCTTCGAACTCGCGTACAGCTCGCGGTACAGCCCGTACAGCTCGTCGTATTCGCCGGCGAGCTCTGGCCGGGGCTTGCGGATCTCCTTGATGGGGTTCCACGCCTCGATCAAGATGGCCCAGACCGTTTGGGCGGCCAGAAAGGCGGCCCCGTAGCTCGCACCGACGGTCTGTGGCGGGATCGGCCGGGCACGGCCGGTGATGTCGGAGCTGATCTGCGTCCAGAGTCAGCCCTGAGTGCCACCGCCGACGGTGACGATGCGCCGGATGTCGCCGCTGGCCGCCTGTACGGCAGCATCACCAGCCCCTGGCGCCCGGACCGGAGAGTTCGGCCAGACGCAGCAACTCGGGAAAGTCGGGTGAGCCGAACAGGTCGCGCAGCCAGGCCGTGATCGCTCCGGAGGTCGCCAGACCGCCGGCGAGATTGAGGTCCCGGGCTCCGGTCACCGCCGCCGCCTCCGCCGTCACGCGGCCGGCAACGTCCCCAGGATCAACTCCGGCGCGATCGCCGTGGCCCACGGCAGGTACCAGTCCCGGTTGTCTGTGTCGTAGAGCGGTGTGCACTGGCTGGCGGAGTTGCTGGTCGAGCACGTACTGGTCGGTGAGCTGGAAGGCGAGCCAGGAGCTGGGCATGAAGAGGCGACGGGCGCGCTGGAGCAACTCGGGTTCGTTGTCCGCGACCCAGGCGGGGGCCCATGCCACTCACCCCGACGGCGACCACATCCGCTTCACCAGGGCCAGCAGTGGGCGACTGGGGGCGACGAATTCGTGCCACCAGATGCCGACGTCCACACCGAGGACGGCCGCAACCTTCATGGGCGTGACGCCGGTTGCGTGCACGGTTACACGAGCGGCCCAGCTCGGGTTGGCGACCGCGGGTGCTGACCCCGACGGTCCACCACCGGCCGCACTCGATCGAGAGCGGCCGGTGGCGGGGCTTGACGGTTGGTAAGACGCCGACGCCCTCGTCCTCGCCCTTCTACCACCTCGGGCATTCCTCCGGTTGCCGCCGATCGGCCCGTAGAAAATCGGTTGCTGGCACACCTTGAGCCCGGCGGATCCGGCTGTCAGTATTTGGAGGTCTCAATTTCGGTACTGACCGAAAGCGGTCCCCTAGGTTCCGAGGATACACCCGGACGGGATGACAACAGCTGCTGCGTCGGGGCCGGGCGTACCGGGTATGCCTGGCGCCACGCGAGGACGGCGCGCCGATGAGGTCGCGCCGGTGAGGAGAGCAACATGCTTCGAAGATTGGTCGGCGGCCTGGCCGCGGCCGCGCTCGCACTCTCCGCAGCGGGCTGCGGCGGATCGGCCGGCGACGGCAAGCAGAGCGTGACGTTGTGGATGTACCCGCTGTCAACGAACGACCAGTCGGTCAATCAGACCTTCTGGTCCGGTGTGGAGCAGGGTTTCGAGAAGGCGCACCCGGACATCGACGTCAAGGTGGAGATCCAGCCGTGGGAGAACAGGGAGGAGAAGCTGACCACGGCGCTGGCCTCCGGTAAGGGGCCGGACCTGGTGCTGATGATCCCCGATCAGGTGCCACAGTTCGCCAGGACCCGCTCGCTCCAGCCGGTCGACGACGCGCTCGGCGGCCCGCGCGAGGACTTCCAGCCGGGCGCGATCAGCGGGTCGACGTACGAGGGCAAGCTGTACCTGGCGCCGCTGTACCAGACCGCGACCCTGCCGGCGTACAACAAGAAGGTGCTCGCCGAGATCGGCGTCACCGAGGCGCCGAAGACCTGGGACGAGGTGCTGTCCTGGGTGCCCAAGCTGAGCGCGAAGGGGTACCAGACACTCGACTACACCGCCGCCACCGACGCCTCGCTCAACGGCTCGTATTACCTGACGCTGTGGCAGAGTGGCGGGCGCGTCTTCGCCCCGGACGGCAAGTCGGTGGCCTTCAACAGCCCTGAGGGCGAGAAGGCGCTGAAGATCCTCGTGGACATCTACAAGCAGGGCGGTATTCCCAAGTCGCAGCTCACCGCCCAGGGCGACGCGAGCACCGGCCCGATGGCCAAGGGCAAGGTCGCGCTCAACAACGCGATGTCCGTGCCGTTCCTCAAGAACCTGCAGAAGCTGTGGGGTGCCGACAACGTAATGGTCGGCCCGCCGCTGTCCAACGGCAAGCAGGGGGTCAGCTTCGGCCTGCCCGGCGGCCTGGCGCTCGCCTCGGCCGCGAAGGATCCGAAGGCGGCCAAGGAGTTCCTCCGCTACGTCACCGGCAGCGAGGTGCTCGCCGGCCTCAGCAAGGCGTTCGGGTACTTCCCGCCGCGCAAGTCCGTGCCGGTGCCGGACGACCCGGTGATGAAGCAGTACGAACCGTACCTGTCCACCATGTTCGCCGGCGAGGTGCAGCCCGCCTCCCGGCAGGTGATGTCCGTGCTCGCGCCGCACATCCAGGCCGCGCTCAAGGGCGACAAGAGCCCCCGGCAGGCCCTCGACGACGCGGCCAAGGAAGCCAACGAGCTCATCGCACGGACCGGATGACGGTATCGGGCCGGCCCGGACGCCCTCTCGGCGTCCGGGCCGGCGCTATCGACAAGGGAGACAACATGACCGCGGTGAGCAGCCCGCCGGCCCGTCGAGCCGGCCCCGCCGCCGAACCGGCCACTACCGGAGCCGTCCAGCGCCGGCGGCGACGCCGCCGCGAGGCGTTGGCCGGTGTGGCGTTCGCGGCCCCGATGCTGGCGTTGTTCGCGGTGTTCCGGCTGGCTCCGACGTTCGAGTCGGCGTTGCTCAGCCTCACCGACTACCATCCGCTGGCGGGCTGGAACTTCGTCGGCCTGGGCAACTATCAGCGGCTGGTCGCCGACACCGGGTTCTGGCGGGCGCTGCGGGTCACCGTCGTGTACGCGTTGGTGTTCGTTCCGTTCACCACCGTGCTGTCGCTGGTCACCGCGGTGCTGCTACAACGCCTGATTTGGGCGCGCGGATTCTTCCGCGGCGTTTTCTTCCTGCCGTACGTCACCAGCACCGTGTTCGCGGCGGTGATCTGGCGGTGGCTGTACTCGGTCGAGGGCGGCCTGATCAACGGGCTGCTGAACAAGGCCGGTATCGGCGACGTGCCGTTTCTCAACGATGCCCCGCTGGTCCTGCCGTCGATCGCGGTGATGGCCGCGTGGAAGGGCTTCGGGTACTCGATGATGATCCTGCTGGCCGGGTTGCAGACCATCCCGGAGGAATACCTGGAGGCCGCACGGATCGACGGCGCGAGCGGGTTCGGGCTGTTCCGCCGGATCACGCTGCCACTGCTGCGTCCGGTGCTGTTCTTCGTGATCGTCATCGAGACGATCGGCGCGCTGCAGGTCTTCGACGCGATGTATGTGATGACCGGGGGTGGACCGGTCAACGCCAGTTACTCGGTGGTGTACATGCTCTACGACCAGGGTTTCAAGTTCGCCGACTTCGGTTACGCCAGCGCCATCGGGATGGTGCTGTTCGTCGTCATCCTGGCGGTGTCGCTGATCCAGCGGCGACTGCTCGACCGGAGCCCGTCATGACCGGCGTCACGATTGGCGGCGCGGCCACCGCCGACGCACCGACCGACGCCAGCGGTCCGGACCGCCCGCGGCGCGGCCAGCTTGGCACCCTGACGCTGGTCGTCCTGGTCGCGCTCGCCACGCTGGTGCCGTTCGTGGCGATGCTGCTTGTCGCGCTCTCACCGCCAGGCGCCCGCACGCTGCCGGACGTGTTGTGGCCGGACCGGATCAGTCTGGACAACTTCGTCACCGCGCTGCGTGGTGCCAGCCTGGCCCGCTGGGCGGTCAACTCGCTGGTGTACTCGGCGGTCTCCACCGCGCTGGTGCTGATGCTTGCCACCATGGCCGGGTACGCGTTCGCCAAGAAGCGCTGGACCGGCCGGGACAAGGTGTTCTGGGTGATGCTGGCCACCCTGATGGTGCCGTTCCACGTCACGCTGATCCCGTTCTTCCTCACCGTCAGCTCCGTCGGTGGCATCGACACGTACTGGGGCATGATCGTGCCGACCCTGGCCAACGTGCAGGCCGTGTTCCTGATGCGTCAGTACATCGCGGGCCTGCCCGACGAGTTGTTCGAGGCGGCCCGGATGGACGGCGCGTCCGAGTGGCGGATGTTCACGCGCATCGTGCTGCCGCTGGCCCGGCCCGGCATGGCCGCGATCGGCGTGTTCGTGTTCATCTGGCACTGGAACGACTTCCTGTGGCCGCTGCTGGTCGCGCAGAGCGACGACATGCGCACCATCACCGTCGGCCTGGCCGCGCTGCGCTCCGATCAGATGCTGCCGCAGCAGCAGCTCGCCGCCGCGACCATCACCGTACTGCCCTGCCTGCTCGTCTTCGGACTGTTCCAGCGCTACGTCGCCGACAACGTCGCCACCGCGGGAATCAAGGGATGAACGCCAGCCGCGCCGACCTCGCCACCGTCGGGGCGGCCGGCTCCCCCCGGTGCTTGACCCGCCGGCCCAGCGGGTCACCGTCAACGGCCCGGCGTGGACGGCATACCTGGCCGGACCGCTGATCGCCCGTGCGGCCTGGGCGTTACGCGCCGGCCGTCAGCGGCCCGCTGCCGGTACGCCGATCGCCCATGCTGTGCGGCAATGGCCGGCGACGTCAGCGGAGGGCGCGCTTCGAGCGCCCGCCGGTAGCCGCACGGCCGCGGTACCGGCAGGTGGGTGGTGACCAGCTGCGCCGTGCACATTGTCGATTCGTACGGTGTCGACCGGATGCCGCGCACGGGAGTGCCCGCATTGGCCAGCCGGTGCGGTTGATGATGAAGGGGCGGCCGGCAAGCCGGCCGCCCCTTCATCATCAAACTGTCAGCTCAGCCGCCAATCCCGGACCGGCCAGCGGCGTCCACGATCGCATCCTTCTCCGCGGCCGTGAGGATGCCATTACTGACCAGCTGCTCGGTCACGTGAGCGACGTGCGAAACAAACTCGCCGTGGTTCTTCCAGGGCTGGTCGTCGCGGATGAGGTCGTTGACTGTGCAGCCGTCCGGCCGGTAGCGGTTGGCTACACCACTGTCGACGTCGCCAGTGAACACGTCAGCCCGAAGGTCAGACTTCGGGCAGGCGTCGGCCTGCGGGGTGTAGCGCAGCAGGTGCGACCCGTACTGCACCGCGCCGTGGTCCGCCTTGACCCCGTTGCGGAACCACAGGTTGCCCTGCTTGTCCTGAGCGAGACGGTAGGTGCCCGAGTCCCGCACCACGGTCACCTGGTACGAGAGCGCGTCGATGCGCAGCAGGTTCCCGTCGAGCGAGGCGTACACGTGCTCGTCGGGGTTGAGGTACAGCTCGTCCTGCACGCCGCTGTACACGCCGGGCAACTGCTGCCGGTACGTGACCTCGCCGGTGGTCGGGTCGGCGATGAACAGCGTGTTGTCGGCCAGCCCCCACAGCTTCCCGTCCGGCCCGGCGATCAGTGAGGTGATCGCGTACGCCCCGGGCACCGGCACCAGCTCTCGGGTCTTGGCGCCGGTGGCGGGGTCGACGCTGAACAGCTTGGCCTCGGTCGCCTTCGGGTCGGTGCCCCCACCACCGGAGATGCTGGTGCCGCCCCACAGCTTGCCGTCGATCGTGGCGAGTGACGTCACGCCCTGGTCGGTGACGATGTTGCGCTGCACCGTGTACTGCCCGGTGGCGTACTCGTATCGGGTGAGCGCCCCGCCCCACAGCCCGTAGTCGGGCGTGCTGGCGATGTACATGGCGTCCCCGGCGTCAACGAACGCGACCGGACGATTCTGCCCGTACGCGCTCTGCAGGCTGAACAGCTCTCTGGGGTTGGTGCCGAACGAGTACGGCTTGGTCGGGTCGTACTCCATGATCCGACCGGCCGGGTAGACCCCGATGTACATCTTGCCGCCGTGCCAGGCCCAGCCCTCGGTCTGGCCGAGCCGGCTCTGCGTCACCTTCTTACCGGTCACCGGGTCGAGGATGGTCAGCGACCCGTTGATGTACAGGTTGGTGTAGATATTCCCGTCCTCACCCGCGTTGATGTTGGCGATGTCGATCGGCTGGTACGGGAACGGCAGCGTGTACGCATCGGCGGCGCCGGTCGCCGGGTCGTACGTGAGCGCCTGGCCCGCGTAGTTGCCGATCAGCGCGTAGAGCGAGCCGTCGAGCCAGCCCCACCCGACGCCCGCGCCGCCGGCCTTCACGGCGGCGCCGCTGGCGTCGCGGACCGGACCGAACGTGTGGTCGATCAGGTCGTAGCGGGCCAGGTCGAGGCCGGCGGTGTAGTACACCGACCGCCCGTCGGGTGCGATCCGGGAGGTGCCGCGGGAGGTCAGCGAGAACGTCTCTGCGGGCTGGCCGGTGTCGCGGTTGACCAGTGGCACCGGCTCGCCGGTGTCGGCGTCCAAAACGATCGCCTGCAGGTTGCTGAGCTTGAGCACCAGCTGCCCGCCGACGAGGTTCATGTCCGCCGGGTAGGCCGTCGACCCGCGCCGCGCCTCGGGCAGGATGTCGCGCTTCTCGCCGGTGCGCAGGTCGTACCGGATGATGTGCCCGTGCGAGCCGATCGCGGCCCACAGCACCTCGCGGCCCGGGTCGATCGCCACGTCGATGACGTACTGCTCGCCGTCGAACATCTGGCCGAGGTCGCGGAAGCCCTCGCTCGGCGAGTAGGAGAACGCATGCGCGCTGGGGTAGGTGCCGCCGTAGATCTTCCCGTCCGTGCCGGCCTGGAAGCCGTAGAGCACGGTCTGGTTGGGCACCGGTGCACCGAGGTCAACGGTCTGGCCGGTCGCCGGGTCGTGCTGGTACACGTGCGCGTTGGGGTAGCTGCCGGCGTACACCTTGCCGTCGTTGGCCTGGGTCACCGCCCAGGCGCCGGAGGACTCGGGCAGCTCGGCCGTGTGCACGTGCTGCCGGCTGACTGGGTCGACGGCGGCGAGCACGCCCGGCGTGCCCATCTGTACGGAGTACCACATCGGTCGCCCGCCGGCGTCGGTGCCGAAGTACCCCTCGAAGACGGTGAGCGCGGTCGACTGGACGCCGAAGTCGGTCGTGGCGCCGGGTGTGGGTGGCGGCGGTGGCTCGTCGGCGGCCGCCGCATTCGTGGTGGGCAGGACGAGAGCCGTCGCCACCGCGGTGATCGCGGCGAGCGCGCGGGTTGATCGGGACAGACGCACTGGACCTCCCGGAGGGTGAGGGATAGGGACGTTGGGTGGCGCGCCGCCGACCGACGGCACGCCACCCCGGGGATCAGGAAGAGCGCCAGGGACGCCCGGAGACCGCGATTCGGATCAGGTTGCGGTCCCGCACCGTGTACAGGGCGCAGCCGGCCGGGTCGTCGGCGAGCTTGGCGCCGTCGAACCAGGCGCCGGCCAGACCGTCGACGACCGTGGTGACCTCCAGCGTCACCGGGTCGACCTGGTACACCCGGTTGCCGTCGGTGCCGTAGATCGCCAGGCCCTTGACCACCAGGTCACCGCCAGCCGTGCCGACCTGCACGGTACGCAGCACCTGGCGGCGGACCGGGTCGACCTCGAAGAACACCCCGTTGTCGGTCACCCCGTAGATGCGGCCGTGCAGGTGCACCAGGTCGGCGATGAACGTCGCGCCCGGTACCGGGTCGAGCTGCCAACGCACCCGCCGCTCGCTCAGGTCGAACGCGGCCAGCGTGGCCTGCTTCGCCACCGGCGGCAGGCCGAAGCCCTCCTGAAGGTACGAGCCGAGGTATGCCACGCCCTTGTCCACCGTCACGGAGTACACGGTCTGCCGGTCGATCACCGGCCGGTACACGTCGAGTTTCTTGGCGGCGATGTCATAGATGGACAGCGCGCCGTCGGGATGCCCCGGCTCCGGCTGCGTCGGCATCACCAGCAGCCCGCCGCTCTCGTCGTACACCATGTCCCGCGGCCGGTCCTGGTTGTTGCCGACCCTGGCCAGCAGCTCCGCGGATTCCGCGCCCGGCGTGTACCCGTACAGCAGCGCCTGCGTGTAGACGCCCATGTAGATCCGCCCGTCAACGGCGACCATCGCCTTCGGCTGACCGGGCAGGCCGAGCCGCGACTGCTGCCCGGTGCCCAGGTCGTGGATCTGAACACCACCCTTGCCCGAGACGTAGACCCGTTGCCCGTCGGAGAGCAGCGTCATCGGCTGCTCCGGCGCGGCCCGCAAGCCCCGCTGCACGAGGTTGCGGTACTCCATCGTGCCGGTGGCCTTGTCGTAGACGAACACCGCGCCCTCTTGCAGCCCGTAGATCTTGCCGCCATGCGCCAGCAGCCGGGCGGTGGCCATCTCCGGGTACGGCACGCCGAGCACGTCCAGCTTCCCGCTGGTGATGTTGTACCGGTAGAAGGAGCCTGAGGGTCGGCCGGCGAAGAACACGTCGTCGCCGTCGATGACCTCGGTGGTGATGTACTTCTCGCCGGGCACGGACGCCTTGACGATCTGATAGTCCGCCGGGTTCGCCTTCTCCATCACCAGCAGCTCGCCGTTGGAGGAGATGCCCATCGCCAGGTAGGTGCCGCTGGCGGCCATGCTGGCGACGAAGTCGCGGCCGGCCAGCTCGGGTGGCAGGATCTCCCGCTTGGCGCCGGTGGCCCGGTCGATCGCGACGAGGTGGGCGTGTGAGCCGACCCCGACGTAGATGGTCGTCGCGTCCGCAGCGATGCTGCGGGCGTACTGCTCACCGGCAGTCGCCATGCCCAGGTCCCGGGTGGCCCCGGTCGTCGGGTCGTACTCCGCGACGCGACCGCTCTGCGAGAAGCCGAGATAGATCTTGCCGTCCGGCGAGGCGGCGAGGTTCCAGATGTAGTCGTCGTCGAACGAGGCCACCTTGGTGACCGCGCCACTGACCGTGTCGACCTTGTAGAGGTCGGAGGGGAGGTGGGTACCGACGTACAGGTCCGTGCCGATCGTGGCCGTGGCCCAGGCGCCGATGCCGGTCGGGATCTCGTAGTGGGTGGTGACGCGGTCGGTGGCGAGATCGTAGACACCGACCACGTTGGGCGACAGCCCACGGGTCACCATGTACATCTTGTCGCCGATGAGCTCGGCGTTGCCCGGCGCGTTGTTCATGCTCGCCGGGCCGAGGTCGGTGATGGTGCCCTGCGGGTCGGTGCAACGGCCGAGTGCCAGGCCATCCGTCGTGACCGACGAGTCAGCCGAAGCGGACGGGGCAGGCAGGGCGAAGAGGCTCAGGCAGACGCCGATGACGGCGACCCGCACAGCGCGGCGGACTGGTTCGAGCACTCGGTACCTCCGATGGCAGACGCAACGGATGGAGTTTCGGTCGTAGCCGGAACCTACAAGGAATTCGCTCCGATCTCTAGAGCCAACCTCGACGGAGCTTCCCTTCCCGACCTGGTGGCTGTTCAGCCGTCAGGTCGTGGGCCTGCACCTGCCCCACCTTGACATGCAGTCAGGCTTTCCCTAGTTTCGGCCGAGGCCTTAATTCGGCCCACCCGCGCCCATGGTTCCTCAGCATGGCGGCGATCCCGCGAACCTGACCGATGAGGGGGCCGAACGGGTCGCGTGTCGCAATGCCGTGGAGTTGTTTGGGCTGGGGGCTGAGATTGTTTGAGTTGTGGCGAATACGGGACGCGGTGACCCGGTCGGTCAGCGCGGAGAACCCGACCGGCGAGCCCGGTCGGGGTGGAGCGGCGCTCGACGGTCCGAACGCTTCGGCCGCCTGGGACCTGGGTCAGGGTTGGAAGCTTTCGCCCTACGCGGTGTTGGCCCCGGGTGCGCCCCAGGTCATCGCCGACCTCACCGGCCCGGGGACCGTGCAGCACATCTGGTTCGCGCGACCACCGGGCGCCGACCGCAGTCTGGTGTTGCGGATGTACTGGGACGGCGAGGAGCATCCGAGCGTCGAGGTGCCCTTCGGTGACTTCTTCTGCTCCGGTTGGAACGTCCCGACGCTGGTGAACTCGTTCCCGGTCGCGGTCAACCCCAACGGCGGGTACAACTCGTACTGGCCAATGCCGTTCCGGCAGGCCGCGCGTATCGAGGTGGAGAGCCGCCACCACACCCCGGTCAACCTCTACTACCAGGTCACCTACGAACTGTCCCCGGTGCCTGACGACGCGGCGTACTTCCACGCCTCATGGCGCCGCTCGCACCCCACCGCGTGGGCCGAACCGCACGTCATCCTCGACGGCGTGCGGGGTCGGGGCCACTACGTCGGAACGTACCTCGCCTGGCAGGCCAACTCGGCCGGCTGGTGGGGCGAGGGCGAAGTCAAGTTCTACCTTGACGGCGACATCGAGTTCCCGACCATCTGCGGAACCGGCACGGAGGACTACTTCGGCGGCGCCTGGTCCTTCGAGCAGCCCGCAGGGGCCTACCGGGAGTATTCGACGCCGTTCCTGGGCATGCCACAGGTCATCACCGGCAGCCACACCCCCAATCGGTTTGGCATGTACCGATGGCACATCCCCGACCCGATCCACTTCCGCTCCGACCTGCGCGTGACCGTGCAGGCACTCGGCTGGCGACCCGACGGGCGGTACCTGCCGCTGCGCGACGACATCTCCTCGACCGCGTTCTGGTACCAGCGCGAGCCCCACGCGCCGTACCCGGAGTTGGGCGACATCGAGGTGGTGTGACCGGCCGGCCGCCGGACGTTCCGGTGGCCGGCCGGGCTCACTGCCCGCCGCCGAGCCGGCGGACCGGCTCGGCGGCCTTGGCCGCGGCGACCACCGCCCCGCCCTCGCCGGCGTACACGTCGCGGAGCGCCTCGGCGTACTCCTCCTGCCATGCGCGCCACTCGCTGATGAGCCGGTCCGCCGACCCTTCCGCCATGGCCCGTGCGGCTGACGCCGCCGGATCATCGGCGCCGTTGCCCCGGTGCCAGGCCGCCGTCTGCGCGACCTCGTCCGTCGCGATGGTCAGCAGCCGGTGTCGGGCACAGGCCCGCACGAGCGGGTCGGCGGCCGAGTCGCACACCGCCCGCAACTCGTGCACCGTGCCGTTCTCGACCACTCGGCACCACTCGGGCAGCGCTACCGCCGCGTCAACGTTCCAGTACCGGGCCGCCGAGGCGGCCAGCACGGGCTCCGCGGTGGGCAGCGGCTCGCACGGCGGGCTGACCGTGTCGTACGCCGCCCACGCCGTGCTCACCACGCCCTCGATGCCCAGCGAGCGGGCCTGCGCGGCCCACATGCCGACGTTGGCCAACCGCCGGGACCAGTGGGGATGTGCCGCGTTCGGGCCATCGGCGCCACGCGCCGCGGCGGCGCCGATCACGGTACGGCCCCGGGCCGCGAGCGCCCGGGCCCAGGGCAGCGGGTGGTCCCCGGATTTCACCGTCTCGATCAGCCGGCGCTCCTCGGGCGGCAACGACGCCACCGGCACCAGGGGCGCCCCGGGCGGTGCCGACGCGACGAGGTCGGAGGTCGCCACGACGGTCTGCGGGTTGCCCCACCTCGCCCAGCCGGTCCGACCCGTCGCGGCGTACTCCCACGGCATCAGCACGGTCTCCGCCGGCAGCGCGTCGACCAGGGCCGGGTCGCGCTCGGCGTAGAGCACGTCGTCCCAGACCACCGGGCGCCGACCGGCCTCGATCACCACTCGCGCGGCGGCGGCGACGTGCTGCGCGTACAGGTCGGGTCGCCGCTGGCCGGCGCAGCGCTGGCAGGCGCCCAGCGACCAGGGTTCATCACCGCCGATGTGCACGAGGTCCGCCTCGGGGTGCGCGGCGAGGACCGCGTCCAGCGTGCCGGCGAAGAACTCGAGCGACCCCGGCAGCATGGGGCACAGCTGCTGATGCCGGTCGTCCTCGGCGAGGTTGCGCCAGCGCGGGCGGCGCAGGGCGTACTCCAGATGGCCGAGGCACTGCACCAGCGGAACGACGGTCATGCCGTGGCGTGCCGCGGTGGCAAGCAGTGCCGGCACATCGACGGTATCCGGTGCCGCCAGGTCCAGCTCCGCCGGGTACGGGAACCTGTCCTCGTACTCGACCAGCAGGGTGTTCACCCGCAGCGCACCGAGCCGGGCGAGCAGGCCGTCCAGGTACGACGGCGCCAGCGCGGGCCCCTTCAGGTCCAGATGAACGCCGCGCACGGCCAGATCGGCGAAGTCGACCAGGCGCCGGCAGGCCAGGCCGCCGTCGGCCAGCGACGCGGCGGCGTAGCCGAGTGCGGCGGCGCCGCGCCCGGTGAGCTCGATCCGATCGGGGGTGACGGCCAGCGCGAACCCGTCGGGCCGGTCGGGCGGGGTCAGTACCGGCGCGGGCGTCGCGCCCGCGACGACCCACCACCCCGATCCGCCGTCGACCACCCGGGTGGGCAGCCCGACAAGGCCGGCCACCCGGGCCGCTGCCGCGGCGGCGGCCGGTGGATGATGCACGGCGGCCCCGCTCGGTGGCCGGAAGAAACCCGGCTCGGGGAAGACGGCGCGTGCCTCGATCATCGGATGCCCTCCCTGCCGCAGCCGGACACGTCGATCGTGCCGTCCACGACGGTTACCAGCTCCGGCCGGCGGCGGGCGAGTTCGTCGTTGCCGGCCGGGGCGTACTGCAGGCTGTTGCACTCGAAGGCGGGGACCGCGCGGACGGTCCGGGTGGCGAACGCCGCCGCGTGTTCCAGCGCGGCACCGACGTGGGTGAGGTCCTGCTGCACGACGTACCGCCCGCGCTGCCGCGCCCAGCAGTAGGTGAGCAGCGCCGCGGTCTGCCCACGGCAGGTCTTGACCACCACGCCGTCCCAGCCGGTCACCTCGTTGAGCCGGCGCGGGTCGGGTAGCCCCTCGTCGAGCAGGACGGGGATGCCGTTGCCCGGCGGTGCCACCGCAGCCGACCGGGGCAGCGGCTGCTCGACGTAGTCCACGGTCAGGCCGGGTGGCAGCGCGTCCAGCAGCGCGGTGACGTCCGACACGGTCCGGTAGCCCTCGTTCGGGTCCAGTGCCAGCCGGCAGCCCGGGCCGGCCGCGGCCTGGACGGCCATCACCCGTGCCGCGTCGTGGGCTGGGTCGGCGCCGGCCAGTTTCACCTTGAGCCAGCGCGCGCCGGCCAGCCCGTCGAGCGGATCGTTCGCCCCGACCACCCACTGCACCGGCAGCCGGGCGGGCGGGCGCGGGGCCAGATAGTCGACCGGGTACCGACCGGCGAAATCCGGCCCGAGGAAGGCGGACAGGTCGGGCACGTACGGGTCGGCGTACAGCTGGAAGGCGGAACGGCCGGCGGCACGCGCCCACGCGTCGTGCACCGCCGCGTCGACCGGGCCGAGACACACCTCGGCGGCCAGCCGGGGCAGTGGCAGGTCGGGCAGCGCGTCGAGCAGGGCCGCGCCGATGCTGAGCGGATCACCGGCGCTGCCCAGCACCGCCTGCGCAAGCGCGGCCACCGCCGACCGCATCACGGTGTCGCGGTTGCCGCGGCTGCCGCCGGTCGAGCCGTCGCCGGCATCGTCGTGCCCGGTTGAGCCGTAGGCCCAGGGGTGGGACAGCAGCACGCTGCCGGTGCCGGACGCGTGCCGCCCGGCGGCGTCCACCTCGACGGTCACCGTCGCCTCGGTGAGCCCGTCGATCGGTCCGGAGCTCAGCACCAGCGGGGCGGCGAACGGGACGTCGCGGAACCGGACGGTGACGTCCGCCACCCGGACGTCCGTCGGCCTCACCGCAGCTTCGCCCGTCGGTACGCGGCGGCGAACGCGGGCCCGTCGTATTCCACCCCGGCCAGGTCCGGGTCGTCGAAGGAGACCCAGCGGCCGCCGTCGTAACGCGAGCACAACCCGGCGAGGGCGGCCAGCTCCGGTTCGATCAGGGCGGACATCGGCATCGGGTCCGGAGCCTGCCCGGACAGGTACGGCACGACGGCGTGCAGCATCGTTTCGTACAGCGCGGACGGGTCGACCTCGACGTGACGCACGGACCGGCCCGACAGGACGGTCGCCCAAAAGGGGTGGCGTGCCGGGGTTTCCCCCACCGACACCATCCCGGTGCGCCCGTCGGCCCAGGCGATCTCGACCCGGGCCTGGCCGCGCCCGCCGAGCCACCGTGCCCGCCGCATGCCGGGTCCGAGCAGCCCGTGCAGCAGCGAGTACGCGTGGATGCCGTAGTCGAATTCGTGACCGGAACAGCCGGCGAGGGCGAACTCGGCGTCCGGGTCACGCTCCACCGCCCAGCGCAGCGAGGAGCCCCCGGAGAGCCGTACGCCGTGGCCGGCCCACTCGACGAGCTGCGCCAGGTCGGCGGCGTTCCCGGCGAACGGCTTGTCCAGCAGCACCGCCCGACCGGCGGCGACGAACGGCGTGACCCGCTCGATGTGCGTGGACCAGTCGGCGCCGGAGACCAGGGCCAGGTCCACCGCGTCGGCCATGGGGTACAGGTCGTCGAAGACGTGCCGTATGCCGTGCTGGGCGGCGAACTCCGCCGCCGGTCCGTGGGGTCCGTGGTGCCACACCGCGACCACGTCGTGGTCCATCGCCCGCAGCAGTGGGGTGAACGCGCCGGGGTGGGAGGTGTCCAGATCGACCAGGCCAATCCGCGCCATCAGCCCTTCACCGCCCCGCGCATGCCGTCGACGAAGTGCTTCTGCATGGCGATGAAGAACACCACGATGGGCAGGACCGCGATCACCGTTCCTGCGGCCATCGACCGTACGTCGGTGCCGAAGATGCCCTGCAGGTAGGCCAGGCCGAGCGCGATGGGGTACTTGTCCTCGCTCTTGAGCACGACCAGCGGCCAGATGAAGTTGTTCCACACGCTGATGAAACCGAAAATCGCGAGCGTGGCGAGGGTCGGGGTGACCTGGCGGACGGCCACCCGCCAGAAGATCTGCCACTCGTTGCAGCCGTCCACTCGGGCCGCGTCGAACAGTTCCCGCGGGACCTGCTCGAAGGCCTGCTTCAGAAGGAACACCCCGAAGGCGGAGAGCAGCCCCGGCAGGACGACGCCGGCGAAGGTGTCGACCATGCCGAGTTCGGACACGACGAGGAACCGCGGTACCAGCATGACCTCGCCGGGCAGGAACATCGTCGACACGATCAGCGCGAACAGTGGTGCGCGGCCGCGGAACTCCATCCGGGCCAGCGGGTAGGCGGCCAACGCCGAGATGACCAGGTATGCCGGCACGGTGAGCAGCTCGTAGATCATGGAGTTGGCCAGGTAGCGCGGGAAGGAGATCTTGGTCCACGACTCGACGAACCAGTCGAGCACCGGCGGTATCGGGATCAGCTGCGGGGGGAACGAGTACACCGGCTGGCTCGCGGGTTTGAGCGCGCTGGTGAGCAGGATGAGGAACGGGCCGATGAACAGGGCGCCGATGAGGCAGAGCAGGGTGTAGAACCCGGCCTGCTTCATCCCGTTCAGGCTGACTCGCTTCGCTCGCCCCGGCTCTATGACGCGCCTTTGGGTGGTGTCTTGCTCGGTGCGATCGTTCATCTGGCGGCCGCCTTCCCGCGAGTCAACCGGTAGGAGACGAGGGAGAACACGACGAGGATCGCCCACAGCACCAGGCCCATCGCGCTCGCGTAGCCCATGTTGAAGTGGCGGAACGCCGCGTCGTAGATGTAGTAGCCGAGCGTGAGGGTGCCATCCTGCGGGCCGCCCTGTGTCATCACGAACACCGACGTGAAGACCTGCATCGAGTCGAGTGCCGCGAGGACCATGACCACCGCGATGTAGGGGCGCAGCATCGGCACGGTGATACTGCTCAGCCGGCGCCACGGCCCGGCACCGTCCACCGCCGCCGCCTCGTAGAGCTCACGCGGTACGGACTGCAGTCCCGCGAGGTAGATCATCATGTAGTAGCCGAGCGACTTCCAGCTCTCGACCAGCACGAGCGCCGGCAGGGCCCAGCCCGGGTCGAGGAGGTACTGCACCGGCTGATCGAGCAGGCCGAGGGTGTTGAGCAGCCAGTTGAGGATCCCGCGCTGGTGGTAGACGTAGTTCCAGGCGATGGCAACGGCGACCATTGAGGTGACCACCGGTAGGTAGTAGACCAGGCGGAAGACCTTGATCCCCCGCAGCGGCAGGTTGACCAGGACCGCCAGCAGCAGCGGGATGACGACCAGGATCGGCAGCATGCCGATCAAGAAGAGGCCGGAGTTCGTCAGTGCCGTGTAGAAGCGGTCGTCGCCGAGCATGTGGCTGAAGTTGCCCAGGCCGACGAACTCGGCGGGCGAGACCACCCGGTAGTCGTAGAACGCGAGCTGCACGGCGGTGACCGCGGGCCAGACGAAGAAGACGCCGAGCAGGGTCAAAGCGGGCAGCAGGAAGAGGTACGGGGTTGCACCCCAGTGCTGTCGGACCCGCCGGTTCCGGCCGGGAGGGGCGACCGAGTGCCCCGTCTCCGCCGGCGCGGGCACCACCGTCATCGTCATGCCGCACTTCCTTCATGGGTGGGCCGTCAGTCTTCGTGGGTGGACCGTCAGTCGATTGAACCCCTTGACAGGCCGAGCGTGATGGTTAACCTTTGTCCGCAACAAACTTTAAGGACCGCCGAAATGTTGTCCGGACCCTATTTCGCCCCTTAGGCACTGTCAAGGTCACCGATGCGGGCTCCTTCCCGGGCCCTCGCGGCGGCCCGACCGATCGCCCAACCCCTAGGACCAATGGAGGTCTGCCGTGAGGGTTACTTCGCTGCTGGCCAGAGCCCTGGCCGCCGGGCTCGCGCTCGGTCTTGCGACCGGTTGTGTCGCCGGGACCGAGAAGGACAAGTCCAGCACCAACAGCACCGAGCTCGAGTTCTGGACCATCAATCTGAAGAAGAACTTCGAGAGCTACATCACCGGGCTCATCGACGGATTCAAGAAGCAGCACCCGGATGCGAAGCTCACCTGGGTGGACGTGCCGGGCAACGAGGTGAAGCCCAAGCTGCTCGCCGCGGTGGCGGCCGGTAAGGCGCCTGACGTGGTCAACCTGACCAACGTCGACCTGGAGGAGTTCATCCCGTCGCTGACCGACCTCAGCCCGTACGTCACCGACGAACAGCAGAAGGCGTACGTGCCGAACCTGCTCGAGCCGCTCAAGCCCGACGGGAAGCTGATCGGCCTGCCCTGGTACAACGGCGGCGCACCGGTCTCGATCTACAACAGCGAACTGGTCAGCAAGGCCGGCCTGGACGTCAACAACCCGCCGAAGACCTTCACCGAGGCGCTGCAGTGGGCGACGAAGCTGCACCAGGCGACGCCCAAGGTGTACGGCATGAACGGCATCCCCGACGTGTCGGTGATGCAGGCCGAGGGCGTGCCGATGCTGTCGGCCGACCGCACCAAGGCTGCCTTCAACACACCCGAGGCGAAGGCGATCCTCTCGGCCTGGAAGGACGCCTACGCCAAGGGTGGCCTCGCCCCCGGCACCACGGTCAAGGATGACCGCCAGTACCCGCAGACGCTCGACAACCAGCAGGTAGCGTTCTCGGCCGGCGGCCTGCCGTTCCAGCTGAAGAACATCGAGAAGAACGCGCCTGATGTCTTCAAGAAGCTCAAGCTTGCGCCGGGGGCGACCGGGGCGGCAGGCACCTACGTGCTGCCGGACCAGCAGACGTTCGTCGTGCCCAAGGGCGCGAAGAACCCGAAGCTCGCCGCCGAGTTCGGTCTCTACCTCACCAACGCCGAGAACCAGACCGCGTTCTGCAAACTCGTCGCGATCTACCCGTCCACCGTGGAGTCCCTGAAGGACCCCCAGTTCAGCACCTTCCAGCCGGGCAACCTGCACGACGAAGCCCGCAAGCTCGTCGCGGACGAGCTGCCCAAGCTCCAGCTCGGCTTCCTCGGCACCGGCAAGGACGACAAGCTGACCGAGCGCTGGCGGGAGAACGTGCGGGCGATGCTCACCGGCACCAAGAGCCCCGACCAGGCGCTCGCCGACGCCGAGAAAGAGTGGAACACCATTCTCGCCGCCAAGTGATCCACCCGGTGGCCGCCCCTGCCAGGGGCGGCCACCGGCCCAGGGAAGGACGAACATGCCGCAGTTGGGTGTCGGAATCGTCGGTGCCGGCATCATGGGTCGAGCCCACGCGAGCGTCCTCGCCGAGCACCCGGCCACCCGGGTCGTCGCCGTGACCAGCCGGACCAGGGACTCGGCGGAGAAGCTCGCCGTCGAGTACGACGCGAGCGTCCACCCGGACGTCGCCGCGCTGGTCGCCGACGCCGACGTGGACATCGTGGTCGTGGCGACCCCGGACCATCTGCACGCCGAGACGGTCTGCGCGGCCGCGGAGGCCGGCAAGCACGTGCTGGTGGAGAAGCCGTTCACCACCGACCCGGGTGACGCCGAGCGCGCGGTGGCGGCGGTCCGGCAGGCCGGGGTCAAGGCGATGACCCTGTTCAACCACCGCTGGGTTCCCGCCTACGCCCAGGCGCAGGCCCGCATCGCCGCCGGTGACATCGGCCGCCCCCGGGTGGCGTACGCCCGCAAGAACGACACCCGCTACGTCCCGACCCGGATGATCCCGTGGGCGGACCGGACCACCTGCGCCTGGTTCCTGTCCAGCCACGACATCGACCTCGTCTGCTGGATGTTCGACGACCAGGTGGAGACGGTCTACGCCTCCGCCGTCGACGGCGTGCTGCGCGGGCTGGGGGTGGACACACCGGACGCGATCCAGGCGCAGTGCCGCTTCCGCGGTGGCGGGGTGGCGACCTTCGAGTCGTGCTGGACATACCCGGACACCTTCCCCACGATGACCGACTCGTTCGTCGAGGTCATCGGTGAGCGGGGCGTGATCCACCTCGACCGCAAGTGTGAGCAGATCGAGATCGCCACCGAGGACGCCTACCAGTACCCGCGCAACCTGCTGCTGCGCACGGTGCACGGGGTGCCGGCCGGCGCGGTACGGGACGCGATCTGGCACCTGGTCGACTGCGTACGTCACGACCGTGAACCGTTGGTGACGTTGGAGTCCAGCCGACACGTCACCGCGGTGTTGGCCGCCATCCACCGCTCGATCGCCTCGGGCCGACCGGAGGCCGTCTGACATGACCACCCTGGTGGAAAAGGCGCGACACGTCGACGAGTTGCGGATGCGGCACATCAGCCCGGAAGCGCTCGCCGCCGCGGTGGATGTGCCGGATCTGCGGGCGCGGCTGTCGACCCGTACCGGGGTCACGCCGGTGCGCGATCCGCTCCGATGGGCGGCGCACCTGCGCGGCACCCCGCGCGCCGCCGAGGTGCTGGCCGCCGCCGACGCGCTGCTCGACCAGCCCTTCGACTTCACCGACCCGGCACATGGGCGGTCCGGGCTGTACGGGTTCCACTACCTCTACTGGACCAACCCGCTCGTCCAGGCGTACGCGCTCACCGGCGAGCGGCGGTACGCCGAACGGTTCGGCGCGATCGTGGACGACTGGTACGCCGTCCGCGACCAGGTACGCGGCGAGTGGCCGGGGCTGGACGTGGTCTGGTACACCCTCGGGGTCGCCTGCCGTTCGCAGGTGCTGCTGGGTGCCCTGCACACTCTCGGTCACGAACTGAGCGAGAAGACCCGGCACCGGTTGGTCGCGACGCTGCTCGGCGGCGCGCGCTGGCTCGCCGAGGAGCACGACGCGTTCCGGCACGGCAACTGGCAGCTCGCCGGCTGTGCGGTACTCACCGAGATCGCCGGCTATCTACCGGAGTTCACCGAAGCATCGGCCTGGTCCGCGGTGGCGGGCGAGCGGCTGCACGAGCACCTGATGCTGGACGTGTACGCCGACGGCGGGCACTACGAGCGCAGCCCGTCCTACCACCTCATGTGCCTGGCCGGGTTGCAGAACGCGGCGCTGCGCGACGAGAGCCTGCGGGCGCATCCGCGGCTGCGCGCGATGCACGACTGGCTGCTGGCGATGGCCACACCCGGGGGAGTCGTACCGCCGTTCAACGACTCGCACGTGCCGCACGTGGCCGAGCCGCTGCTCCGCGGCTGGCACCTGTACGGCGACCCGGCGTACCTCGCCGTCGCCCGAGCGCACCTGCCGGCCGAGCGGATCGCCGAGATCCTCGCCTGGCTGGAACTGCGCGAACTTCCCGCCGAGTCACCCGAGGCGGCCCCGGCCCGCTCGGTCCTGCTGCCGCAGAGCAAGTTCGCCGTGCTGCGGGTCGGCGGGCACTACGGGGTGGTCAACTGCGGGCCGTACATCGAACACGAGTTGGAGAGCCACAGCCACCACGCGGCGCTCGACCTGGTGCTGTGGGGCCACGGCGCGGCGCTGGCCTGGGAGCCCGGCGGGCCGGAGAGTTACGACGATCCGCAGTACCAGGGCTGGTACCGGGCGACCCGGGCGCACAACACGATCCAGCCCGGCGACGGAGATGTCGGCGAGGACCACGACGCCCGCGTCGACGCCCACGTGAGGCTTCCCGAGTGCGACATGCTGGTCGCCGAGCACACCGGTTGGGGCGCGCCACACCGCAGATGCGTGCTCCTGCTGCGCGACGATCCGACCTACTGGGTCATCAGTGACGACTATCAAGACGGGCCGTACGACTGGCGGTTGGGTGCCCTCCAGCCGTGGAGCGGTGATCCGGCCACCGGGTTGCACGGCGGGATCGGCCCCGCCCTGCTCGTGCTCCCCGTCGACCTGCCGCAGGCCGTGCGCACCGACTCGGGTCCGACCCGGATACCCGACGCCGAAGGCGCGTCGTCGCCGGCGACGCTGTACGGGCTCACTCTGCGCTATCCGGCCGGCCGGGCCCGGCACGTGCTGGTGCCGTACGCCGCCACGCGTCCCACGGTGAGTCTGTCGGAGGCCGGCCCGGTGCTGCGGATCGCCCACGCGGGTGGCGTGGACGTCATCGGGGACGGGTCGGTGGTGCGACTGGGCGACGGCCGGCTGCGCGCCGCGGCGTCGTGGGCCGGTAACCCGATCGAGCATGCCGGGCGGACGCTGGTGCGAGGCCGTGCCGACGCCGTGGGCCTGACGGTCGATGCGGACCGCTGGACCGTCACGGCCGAGGTCGCCGCCCGGACCGTGTTGTGGATCGCCGCGGCCGGAGCCACCCGGCTCGACGGGGTGCGGATCAGCCCGACCCGGGTCGACGGCGGCAGCCGGGTCACGCTGCCGGCGGCCGGCCGGTGGAGAGTACAGATCGATAGCGAGGGGGAGCGATGACCGGCGACTGGCCTACATGGCCACAGTGGACGGACGCGGACCTGACGGCGGTCCGCGAGGTGATCGACTCCGGCAGGTGGAACGGCGTCGATGCCCCAGCGGTCACCGACTTCGAGCAGCGGTGGGCCGCCTACACGGGCGCCCGGCACGCGATCTGCGCCGCCAACGGCACGGACAGCCTCCTGCTCGGGCTGCGCGCCCTCGGCGTCGGCCCGGGAGACGAGGTCATCGTGCCGGCGTACACCTTCCTCGCCACCGCCTCGGCGGTCGCACTGGCCGGTGCCACGCCCGTGTTCGCCGACATCGACCCCGACAGCTACTGTCTCGACCCCGCCGCGGTCGACGCCGCGGTCACCCCGCGCACCGCCGCGGTCATCGCCGTGCACCTCGGCGGGCATCCGGCGGATATGGACGCGCTCGGTGCCCTCTGCCGACGGCGCGGTCTGGCGCTCGTCGAGGACGCCGCGCACGCCCACGGCGCCCGCCACCGGGACCGGCCCGTCGGCGCGCTCGCCGATCTTGCGTCCTGGTCGTTCCAGGGCTCGAAGAACCTGACCGCGGGCGAGGGTGGAGCGCTGACCACCAACGACGACGGCATCGCCGAGCGGATGCGTTCGCTGCGCAACCAGGGCCGGGTGGCCGGCGGTGCCTGGTACGAGCACCACGTTCTCGGCTGGAACTCCCGGCTGACCGCGATGCAGGCGGCGCTGCTCCGCGCCGGCCTGGACCGGTTGACCGCCCAGGTGGCGGCCCGCGAGGCGGCCGCCGGCTACCTCGATGAGCACCTGCCCGGGACGGTCACCCCGCAGGGGCGGGCGCCATGGGTCACCGTCCATGCCCACCACCTCTACCTGTTCCGCTACGGCCGTGGCCCGGTGGGGGAGTTCGTCGAGGCGTTGCGGGCGCTCGACATCCCTGCCGTGCCCGGCTATCCGGTACCGCTCTACCGGCAGCCACTGTTCGCCGGGCGCTACGACGGTGTGCACCTCCCGGAGACCGAGCGGGCCTGCCGGGAGACCGTCTGGCTGCCGCACGAGCTGCTGCTCGCACCGGTCGAACGGATGGCCGAGGTGGTCGCCGCCGTGGAGAAGGCCACTCGGTGAACCTGTACGACTGCAATTCGATGCTCGGCAGGCTCCCGGCGGGCAACGTGGGCGAGGGCAGTGTCGCGGCGCTGACGAAGCTGATGGACCGGTTCGGCATCGAGGCGGCGGTCGTCGCCCACACCGCCGCGTGGCGGCACGACCCGGCCAGTGGCAATGCCCAGCTGCTCGCCGAGGTTTCCGGCGAGCCGCGGTTGCGGCCCGCCTGGGTGGGCCTACCGGACAGCTGCGGCGAGGTGGCGCCACCAGCACAGTTCGTGGCCGCAGCCCGACGACACGACGTCGCGGCGGTGCGCCTCTACCCGGCCGACCACGGCTACGGCCTTGCCGGAAGCGACTGCGCGGCGCTGCTCGACGCCCTGGCGGCGGCGCGGCTCCCGGTGCTCATCGACGCCGACCAGGCGTCGATGACCGAGATCGAGGCGATCGCCGCGGCGCGCCCCGCGCTGCCCGTCGTGGTGTGCCAGGTCGGATACCGGGCGCTTCGCCGACTCGCCGGGGTCCTCGCCCGCACCGGGAACGTCCACGTCGAACTGTCCTATCTGGGCAGCCATCTCGGGCTGGAGTGGCTGGTGGAGCGCTTCGGGAGCGCTCGGCTGTTGTTCGGCACCGGCCTGCCGGTGCGCGATCCGGCCGACGCCGTGACCCGGCTGCTCTGGTCGGAGCTGGATGACGCGGAGGTGGCGGCGATCGGCGCCGGCAACCTGCGGCGGCTTGTCGGCGGGGGGGACCCGTGCTGACCCCCGACCCGCTCACGGAGGCGGTCCGGAACCGGGTTCCGCTCGCGGGCGCCGACGTGATCGACGCGCACGCCCACGTCGGCCCGTACAGCCGATTCTTCATCCCTGACCCGTCCGCCGACGCGATGGTGCGGTTGATGGACCGGTGCGGGGTGCGCCGGGCGGTGCTCTCCTCCTGCCTGGCCATCGAGCTGGACACCGCCGCCGGCAACGCCGCCACGGCCGCCGCCGTACGGTCACACCCGGACCGGCTCGCCGGCTATCTGACGCTCAACCCGCACCAGAGCCCGGAGGCGGAGGTGGCCCGGTGGGCCGATGACCCCGGCTTCATCGGCATAAAGCTGCATCCGAGCCTGCACGAGTACCCGGTTCCCGGGCCGGCCTACGGTCCCGCCTGGGAGTTCGCGGCGGCCACCGGACGGCCGGTGCTCAGCCACACCTGGACCGGTTCGGCGTACGACGACCCGGCGATGCTCGCCGCCGTCGCCGAGCGCCACCCCGACGTCACCATCCTGCTCGGGCACGCCGGCGCGCTGCCGGCCGGCTTCGACACGGTCATCGAGCTGGCCCGCCGGCATCAGAACCTCTACCTGGAGATCTGCGGCTCGTACTTCACCAGCCGTGCGCTCGAGCGGATGGTCGGCGAGCTGGGCGCACACCGGGTCATCTATGGCTCTGACTTCCCCTTCATCGACCTGCGGTATTCACTCGGCCGGGTCCTCTTCGCCGACCTGCCCCTGGCCGACCGGATCACCGTCCTCGGCGGTGCGTTCGCCGCGCTGCTTCCACCTCGACCGTGACTGCTGTCCCAACCGTGAGGGGTTGATCACTGTGAGAATCGCCGGATTACGTACACCGGACGGACTCCGCGTCGGAATCGGCGTCGGCGACCTGGTCGTACGCGCCGACGTGCTCGGCCTGCACGCCGGCCCGGTGGCGGCCGCGACCCTGCCGCCCGCCGAACGGGAGCGCTGGCAGGCCGCCGCGGCGGCGCGGGCAGCGGCGGGACCGGACGGTGACGTGGTACAGCCACTCGACGAAGCTCCGCTCGGGCCGCCGGTCTGGCCCGTACCCAAGATGATCTGCCTGGCGCTGAACTACCGGGCCCACGCACAGGAGGGCGGCTTCACCCCGCCCGCTCGGCCGGTGACCTTCTTGAAGGGCCCGAACACCCTCACCGGACACGGGTGCGACGTTGTGGTTCCACCGCTGACCCGGCGGATCGACCACGAAGGTGAGTTGGCCGTGGTGATCGGCCGCCGGTCGCGGAACCTCACCGGGTTGACCTGGCGTGAGGCGGTGGCCGGGTACACGATCTGCAACGACCTCACCGCCCGCGACCTGCAACTGGATGACATCGAGGCGCGGCACCCCTGGGACCTGTCGAAGAGCATCGACGGCTACGGACCGCTCGGGCCGTGGCTGGTGACCGCTGACGAGGTCCCGGATCCGCAGGCCCTCGACCTCGAGGTACGGGTCGACGGTGAGCCGCGCCAACGGGGCGGAACCGATCAAATGATCTTCGGGGTCGGCGAGTTGCTGACGCGGCTCAGCGCGGTCATGACCCTCGAGCCCGGCGACGTGATCGCCACCGGTACGCCCGACGGCATCGGCCCGGTCCCGGACGGGTCCACGGTCGAGGTGCGCGTCGGTGACCTCGGTGTGCTGCGCAACCGGGTGGTGTTCGCACCCGCCGGGCCGACCGAGCCCGGGGCTCCGGCGGCGACCGTGCCGGCCGAGGCCGTCACCACCGGAGGAAGGGTGGTGCGGTCGTGATCCACTATCCGAGCGCGGCGGAGCCGGCCGGCCGCAGCTTCGGTGACGAGGAGGCCGCGGCGCTGGCCGAGGTCCTCGCCTCCGGGAAGCTCAACTTCACCGTCGGCGGCACCCAGACACCGGCCCTGGAAAACGAGTTCGCCGCCCTGCTCGGCATCGACCACGCGGTGGCCTGCTCCTCCGGTACGGCCGCGGTGCACCTGGCCGTCGGCGCGGTCGACCCAGCGCCCGGTGACGAGATCATCACCACCCCGTTGACCGACTTCGGTACCGTCATCCCGATTCTGGCGCAGAACGCGGTGCCGGTCTTCGCCGACCTCGACCCGGCCACCGGCCTGCTCGACCCGTCCAGCGTCGAGTCCCTGATCTCCGAGCGGACCCGGGCGATCGTCGCCGTGCACCTGTTCGGCGCGGCCGCACCCGTCGACGAGCTGCGCGACATCGCCGACTGCCGCGGAATCACTCTGATCGAGGACTGTGCGCAGGCGTACCTCACGGCGCTGCCCGACGGCCGACTCGCCGGCACCGTGGGACACGTCGGCTGCTTCTCGCTGCAGCAGTACAAGCACATCACCTGCGGGGACGGCGGTCTAGCGGTCAGCGCGGACCCGGAGCTTGCCGCCGCGATGCGCCTGTTCGCCGACAAGGGCTGGCCCCGGGCCACCGGCGAGCGCACTCATCTGTCGTTCGGGATGAACTACCGGATGACCGAGCTGCAGGCGGCGGTCGCGCGGGCCCAACTCGCCAAGCTGCTCACCGTCGTCGCGGACCGTCGGCGCACCGCCCGGCGCCTCGCCGACGCGCTGCGCCCGCTGGCCGGGATTCGCGTGCCGGCCGGCCTCGACCGGCACGCCGTGTGGCTGTTCCCGGTCGTGCTGGATGTGGACGCGGCGGGGGCGGACAACCAGGCGTACGCCAAGGCGCTGGCCGCCGAAGGCGTACCCGTGACGGCCGGCTACCTCGACCAGCCGGTGTACGGGTATCCGGCACTCGCGCAACGGCGCCTGTACGGCGGATCCGGCTTCCCGTTCACCAGCCCGCCGGCCCGCGTCGAGTTCCGCTACGGACCGGGCTTGTGCCCTCAGGCTGAGCGGCTGATCGACCGGACCCTGCTCGTGTTGCAGTGGAACGAGGCGTACACCGACGCCGATGTGGATGCCATCGCGGCGGCCTTCGTCCGCGTTCACGCGCGCCTGCGTGGGTAGTCTGCACACAGTTACGGAGACGGGAGTGTGACCGGTGGGGGAGGCGGGTTCCGAAGGGCTCGGCCACAAGCTGACCGTAGGCGTGGTCGGCACCGCCGACGTGGTGGCCACCACCATGCACCTAGGTGCGGACTTCGCCGACGGTCCGGTCGACTTCCGGCTCGTCGCGGTGGCATACGAGGACGAGGGAGACATCGCCCGGGAACTGGCCCGGGTCCAGCCCGAGCTCGACGTGTGCCTCTTCGCCGGCCCGTTGCCGTACGACCTGGCGCGCGAGGCCGGCGCCATCGCCGTACCCGCGACCTTCGTGCCGCTGTCCGGCTCAGCGCTCTACGGCACGCTGCTGCGTGCCGTCCTGGACGGCGGATACGACCTGCGCCGGGTCAGTGTCGACTCGGTGCCACGGCGGGAGGTCGACGAGGCGTACGCCGAGATCGGTGTCTCCGCTGACGACGTGCACGTGCTGGAGTACTCCGACCCGTCCTCGCCCAGCGCCTTCGAGTCGTTCCACTCCGAGCTCCACCTTTCCGGCACCACCACGGTGGCCCTGACCAGCGTGCGCTCGGTGGCGCAGCGGCTTACCAAGGCCGGGGTCCCCGTGCTGCTGGTGCGGCCCACCAAGGCGACGGTGCGCATCGCGCTGCGGACCGCGCTTCTGCTCGGGCTGGGCAGCCGCCTGGAGGAGTCGCAGATCGCGATCGGCATCGTGGAAGCGCCGGTGGGCGGCGGGGACTTCGGGTCGCTGCGGCTGGCGCTGCACGGTCTGTTGCTCGATGAGGCGCGCGGGATGGGCGCCACGGTCCTGCCCCGCGACGAACGCGGCTATTACGTGGTCGCCACGCTCGGCTCGTTGGTCGCGGCGACCGAAGACTTCGCCGTCCCGCCCTTCGTGGAGCGGGTGCGTGCGGAGTTGGGCATCGACATCGAGTTGGGCATCGGGTTGGGGGAGACGGCGCGCGAAGCCGAAGCCAACGCGCGGGCCGCGCTGATCCGCTCGCGCACCGACGGGGAGCACGACAGTTACCTCGTCGGGCACGACGGCCACGTCCTGATGCTTCCGTCGCGGCCCCGGGTGCGGCTGGCGGCCCAGAACGACGCGCGGACGAAGGCCGCCGGGACCCTCGCGCGGCTCGTGGCCGCGATCCGGTCGGACGGCGACATGCCGACGTCGGGCCCGGTCGTGGTTGACGCCTCCACTGTCGCGAACCTGCTCGACATCACGCCCCGCGCGGCCCGCCGGCTGCTGCACGCGCTCGCCGAGCTGGGGCTGGCCTGGCAGATGCCCCCGGCCCGCGCCGCCGGCCCGGGCCGACCTCGTCAGTCGTACCGACTCATGGTGGAACGACTCGGCTGAGCAGCCCGGCCGGACGCCGCGAGTTTCCGGCCAGGCGAGCGAGGACGCATCGCACCTGCGGGGCCTCGGCGCGAATCGTCGATCGCCTCGCCGCTGTGGTGTGGTTACGGACGAGACCATTATGAGCTAACCCTGCTCCCCAAGGCGAGTGTTCGCCCGGTGCCGGGCATCAAGAACCTGCCTCTCGCAGCTCGACCCATCGGTGGCTATGGAGTTTCGGCCTCGCCCGTAATAGAGTGCCCAGCACTTACGCAACCCGGGAGGTCACCTCGTGTCGTTATCGCGTCGTACCATCCTGCGCGCCACCGTCGCCGGCGCGGCGCTGACCGCGCTGCCAGCTGCACTGCCAACCGGCGTCGCCTCGGCGAGCAGCCCGCCCGAGGGCACCGTCACTGACCTCGGCCCGGCCAGCGTCACCAACGCGCTCGGCAACGCCGTCTTCGTCAACGGGCTCCTCTACGCCGTCACCCGGGGCCTCTCGCCCAACGCCGTCGGGGTCTACGACCCCGGCACCGACCGGGTGATCCGTCACTACGACATCGCGACCGGCATCGGCGCCTGGGCGATGACCGCCATCGGCACCGACGTCTACGTCGGGACCCACATCCCGTCCGACCTGTACCGCATCGACACCCTGACCCACACGGTCACGAAGGTTGCCTCCTTCGACGACCACTTCATCTGGAACATCGCCGCGAGCCCCGACGGCAAGATCTATCTCGGCTTCTCGGAGAGCGGTCGCGTCGCGGAGTACGACCCGGCCACCGGGGCCACCCGGGACCTGGGCCAGCCGGTGCTGGGCGAGCAGTACGTGCGCAGCATCGCCGCCGACGCCACCACCGTTTGGGCGGGCATCGGGGCGCACGCCCACCTGGTCGCCCTTGACCGGGCAACCGGGGCGAAGCGGGACGTGCTGCCGCCCGAGCTGCTGACCCGAGACTTCGTGGCGAGCATGACGATGAGCGACACCCACCTGGCGATGGGGATCTCGTCGGTCGGTGAGCTGCTCCTGGTCAACAAGACGGACCCGACCGACTACCGGATCGTCAAGGCCACGGCGCCCGGTGAGAAGTACGTGACCGCCACGGCGATCCTCGGCGACGACGTCTACTTCGCCGGCCGGCCGTCCGGCACCCTCTACCGCTACCGCCGCGCAACCGGGCAGGTCGAGGCGCTCGGTGTGCCGTACCCGGAGGCCGGCACGCCGGCGCTGCTCGCGTACGACGGCAAGGTCTGGGGCATCCAGGACGGCGCCCTGTACGTCTACGACCCGGCCACGAACACCATCGACTACCGCAACCTTGTCGAGCGCGGCTTCCGGGCTGCCCCTGAACAGCCGATGACGGTCATGTCCGACGGCCGCCGGGTGTACGTCAGCGGCAAGGGCGGCACCCAGGTGCACGACCGGTCCACCGGTCAGCAGACCCGGATCGGCATTCCCGGCGAGCCGAAGGCGATGGTCGCCGTGGACGGCCAGGTCTACATGGGGGTGTACACGCAGGCGCTGCTCTACGGTTGGCGACCCGGCGATGCCGAGGCGACGCTGCTCGCGCACATCGCGAACCGGCAGGACCGACCCCGCGACATGGTGTACGACGGGCCGTCGGAACTGCTCGTCATCCCGACCCAGCCCGAGCCGGGGCAGCCTGACGGCGCGCTCTCGCTCTACCACGCGCCCACCGGGACGCTGGACGTGTACCGGCCGGTCGTCGACCAGCAGAGCGTCTACTCGGTGACGACGCTGCGCGGCACCGCCTACCTCGGCACGTACATCCAGGAGGGGTTCGGCCTGCCGCCCGTCACCACCACGGCCCGACTGGCCGCGTTCGACCTGGCGCGGCGTCGCCTCGAGTGGCAGCTGGAACCGGTGGCGGACGCGACGTTCATCGCCGACCTGGGGCACACCGCGAACCGGATCTACGGGGTCACCGACACGGGGGTCCTGTTCGAGTTCGATCCCGCCCGCCGGAAGGTGCTGCGCACGGTGGAGGTCGGCGGACCGGGCGGTGACCTCGTGGTCCGCGACGACGTCCTGTACGGCACCGACGGCAACCGGGTCTACCGGGTCGACCTGGAGTCGCTGCGGGTCACCACGGTCGTCGACGGCCTGGCCGGCGGCTGGTTCGACGGCGCGAAGCTGGCCGCCGATCCGTCCGGCCGGGGCCTCTACACGCTGCGTGAGCGCAACCTGATCCACATCGCCATCGGTGGCCCTCGATGACCAGCCGTAGGGTCCGAGGGGCCCTCGCCGCCGCGCTCGCCGCAGCTCTCCTGGCCGGCTCCGAGCCTGCCGTGGCCGCCGCCGCGGGCGACCCGGAGCCCGGCAACGTCACCGACTTCGGGGTCCAGCAGAGCGCCCTGACCGTCTTCGAGGTGGCATACGGCAGCGATGCCGGTGGCCGCCCGGCCGCCTTCGCCGTCCAGATGGGCTCGCCGGGTGTGCTGAGCGTGACCGACCCGGTGACCGGGAGTTGCTCGACACCGCCTATCTGCCCGAATCCTCGGGTGCCTGGGGCGTCACCCAGGCCAGCGATGGCATGGTGTACGCGGGCAGCTATCCCAACGCCCACGTCTACTCGTACGACCCACAGAGCCGCGAGACCGTGGATCTCGGCGCGCCGGTATCGGGGCAGACCGTGCTGTACGGGTTCCGGCCGGGCGCCGACGGCCGGATCTATGGCGGCACCTACCCTGGGGCGCACGTGTTCTCGTACTCGCCCGCCGAGGGTTTCCGTGACTACGGCCCGATGTACGCCGGCGAGCAGTACGTCATCGATGTGGCGATCGACCCCGACCGCGACGTGCTCTGGGCGGCGATCAGTAGCCACGGGCACCTCATCCGGGTCGACCTGAAGACCGGAGAGAAGCGCGACATCTGGCCGGAGGCGCTGCGCGGCGACCCGAACGCTCCGGCCGACATCAACCTGGTCGGCGGGAAGCTGTTCGTCAAGCGCAGCAAGCTGCAGGCGCTCGTGCTGGACCCGGACACCGGTGCGGTACTGGCCGAGAACTTCACGATGAGCTCCCGCGCACCTCGACGGTGGCCCCGGACGGGCGGTCGGTCTACTTCACCTCCGGCACCCAACTCTGGCGTTACGATCTGCCGACCGACACGTACGGACCGGCGCTCGACGCGGCCGGCAAGCCGGTGGTCAGCGCCGGGCCCGGGGTCGGGTGGGGATTCATCGACGGCAAGGTCTACGCGGCGATCGGCAACTACCAGGGGCAGGCACTGTGGTACGACCCGGCCACCGGAGCGAATGAGCAGTACGTGCTGCCGTTCCCGCCGCAGGCGCTGGACATCAACAACATAAGCGCCGGCCCGGACGGGCGGGTCTACACGAACCTCTACATCAACGGCAATCTGTCGGTGCTCGACCCGACCACCGGCAAGGCGACCAACCTGGGCGGACTGGGGCAGGCCGACGGCTTCGGCTGGCACGGCGGGAAGATGTACCAGGGCATCTACCCGTACGGCGGCGTGCTCGAGTACGACCCGGCCAAGCCGTACGTCCGCGGCACGAACCCGCGGGAGCTGTTCCGGCTGCAGCCGGACGGGCAGAACCGCCCGATCACGTTCGCCTCGGCGGGCTCGAAGATCTACGTCGGCAGCACACCGGACTACGGCCTGTGGGGCGGCGCGCTGACCGTGTACGACACCGCGACGGGCGAGCGGGTCACGCACCGGGACATCGTGGCTGACCAGGGCGTGGTCGCGCTGGCCGTGATCGGCGACCGGCTCTGGGCCGGTACCTCGATCAGTGGTGGCGGGGGCACCGAACCGAAGGCGACCGAGGCGAAGCTCTTCACCGCCGACCTCGCCACCGGCGAGAAGATCGCCGAGTACACCCCGCTGCCCGGCGCCGACGCGATCACTTCGGTGGTCGCCGGCCCCGACGGCAGGATCTGGGGTCTCGCGGACGGGGAGCTGTTCATCCTCGACCCGGCGACCGGAGCCGTCGTCCACCGGCAGGACATCCCCGGCGACTACTCCGGGGTGCAGGACGAGCTAACGGTTAACCCCGCCGACGAGCACGTCTACGCCTCGCTCGACGGGAACCTGCTCAAGATCGACCCACTGTCGAAGGCGGTGACGGTGATTCGGGACGCGCAGACGTACCGGCTGACCCAGGACGCGCAGGGCAACCTGTGGTTCCGCAACGGGGTCAAGGCGGCGAACGGCGCGGTGCAGTACGGCTCGCACCTGCTGCGCTACGTGCCGGAGGCGGACGCCTGCCGGGGCTCGGACCTGCGGGCTCACGTGTTCACCGGCGACGTCGACTCCGGCGTGGCCAACCGATACGCCGCCGACGGCTGCACGGTCAACGACCTGATCCGTGACGAGACGAGCTGGGACAGCCACGGGGCGTTCCTCGCGCACGTCGCGCACGTCACCGCGGATCTCGTCCGCTCCGGGGTGCTGACCGACTCGGAGAAGGACGCGATCGTGGCGGCGGCCGGCCAGTCCGACGTGGGGGCCTGAGCCGCCGTGGCTGCCCGGGGCGGCGCCCCGGGCAGCCACGGCACCTGACAACCACGGCCGGATGCCCGCAGCGTCCGGGCCACCACCCACGACTGCGGCCCTGACTGTCGCAACAGGAGCACGTGCCGGTCCGCGCATGCGACCGGGTCTTTGCCCAGGGGGTACCTATGCGGCAAAACCTGCTCCACCGGGCAAGACCAGCAAGGTCATCCTCGCCCTGCTGATCCTGGTCGCCGCCCTGGCCATCGTCGCTCCGGCCCACCGCGTGGCGGCGGCCGCCGCCACCAGCGGCACCTTCACCGATCTCGGTCCGCAGGCCCGAGCGATCACCATCCACAAGGGAGCGGTCGGCACCGACGCCACCGGGCGACCGCTGCTCTACGCCGTCGTCTACGGCGACGCAGCGTCCGTCACCGAGCCCGGCACCTTCGTGGTGATGGATCTGAACACCCGCCAGGTGGTCAAATCCTTCCCATTGGCCGGTCAGACCGCCGCCTGGGCGATCACCGTCGACGACTCCAACCGTAAGGTGACCATCGGCAGCTACCGCGGTGGTCGGGTTTACCGGTACGACCCCGACACCCAGACCCTGGCGAATCTCGGCGCCCCGGTGCCCGGGGCGGTCGTGCTGTACGTGATGAGCGCGGGGCGCGGCTGCGCGGTCTACGGCGGTACCTACCCGGGCGCCGGCGTCTTCGCCGTCTCCGGCACCGGAACCCTGTACAACCTAGGCACCGCGTGGTCTGGAGAGACCCACGCCCTGTCCACCGCGCTGAAGCTGGACGGCACCGAGGACATCCTCTACATCGGCACCGGCGGCACCGGCCGCCTGGTCCGGCACAACCTTGGAACCGGGGCCAAGGCGGATATCCTGCCAGCGGCGTTCACCGGTGAGAAGGAGGTCTACGACCTGAACTACGTCAGCGGCCGGCTGATCGCCAAGATGCACCCCTCGCTCACCGCGGCGGTGCTCGACCCGGACACCGGCGCCGCCGACACCTTGACCGACGGTGACAGCGGACAGACCGTCATCACCTTTCCGATCGGCTCGCGCGGCGTCTCCCCGCTTGCCCCGGACGGGCGCTCGGTCTACTACACCGACGCGGACGGCCTGTCCCGGCTGGACCTGACCACCAAGACCTTCTCCGACGTCAAGGACTCCTCTGGCGCTGTCATCAACCTGCAGGGTTCGGCGATCGCCTGGGGGTGGGTCGCACTGAACGACCCGAACTACCCGCGGGGGATGGCGGCCCGATCTTCGGGCCGCCATCGCGGCAGACCTTTGTCGACGGCGAGGAGCTCGGCTACAACGTGGCCGACCAGGCTCTCGCCGACGAGGCGGTCGCGGTGCTGTCGCGCGAGGACGTGCACGCCTCTTTTGTCTACCTCGGCGACCCCGACCACACCGCCCATGACGGTGGCACCGGCGCGTTACATCAGCGCCATCGAGGCCGCAGACCGCAGGATCGGCCAGATCCTGGACGCCATCTCGACCCGCCCAAGCTACGCCGACGAGGAGTGGACGACGATCGTGGTCACCGATCACGGTCACCGCGACGGCGGTGGGCACGGTCAGCGGACCCGGTGGGAGCGGACGGCGTGGATCGCCGCTGCGGCCCCGGCATCCCCACCGGCGATGTCCACGCATGCCACGTCGACGTGGCGCCGCAGGTCCTCGCCGCGGCGGGCACGCCGATCCACCCAGAGGACGGCTTCTCAGGCGTACCCTTCGGCTCCCGGCCCGTCGCGGCCACGTTGATCCCTACGCCGTGACCAATCGACTGCGACGATTCGCACCGCCCAGCACCCGTTAGATGTTCGCTGGGGCGAAGTGACACGCGGCGGCGTGGCCTTCGGCCGGGGTGTCCAGGGTGGGGGTGCGCTCGCGGCACACATCGGCGGCGAGCGGACAGTGGGTGTGGAAGCGGCAGCTTGCCGGCGGGTCGACGGGGCTCGGCGGGTCGCCGGCGAGCACGATCCAGTCGCGGCCGCGATCGCGGGGGTGCCGTACGGGCACCACGGGCACGGCGCCAGTCCTCAACTCGTGCCTGACCGATGACGCATACTGCCGGGGCCGCTGGCCGGGGCGCCCCGTAGGGAGCCCCGGCCAGCAGCTCGGTGTCAGCGCACCCGCGCTCCGGTGCGGCTCGCCCAGTTCAGGTATGCCGTGGAGTAGATGGGCACCACCTGGGGCGCGGGATCGTTCTGCGCCATCAGCTGCGCCCCTGCGCGGATCAGCGTGTCGGTGTCACCGAACGAGGCCAGGCCCAGGTACGGCGGCACGATTGTCTCGTAGTACGGAATGCCGGTCCGGCCGCTGCCGTCGACGAACTCGGTGGCGGTCAGCCGGCCGTCGGGGGTGCGTTGCAGGATCCTCTGGTTGAGCGTACGGGCCAACGCGGTCATGTCCGCCGCGGTGATGCCGATTCCGGCCCGGTAGGCCACGGTCGCCATGGTCGCCTCGATGTGCCCGTGCTCGGTGTCCTCGGGCTTGGTCGTCGCACCCCGCACCGGGAAGTTCATCGAGACGTCGTCGGCGCGGGTCCAGCCGGTGTAGCACAGGCCGCCGCCCCGGTAGTACGTCCACGTCGCCGTGCCGTCGGGCTGGTGGCGAAGGTCGGCGACGAAGCTGCGGACCAGCTCCTCGGCCCGCCGCCGGTGCCGATGCCCGTGGCCGGCCATGTCCAGCTCCAGGTAGACGCGGGCCATCGAGCAGCTGTAGTTGTGCGGCAGGTCCGAGCCGTCGAGGTTGACCGGCGCGCCCTTGAGGTATCCGTAGTAGCCGCGTCCGTCGTCGGTGACCAGGTACTCCTCGTCGTGGACCGCTACCGCGGCCTCGGCGGCGGCGTAGTACTCGCGGGCCTTGTCGCGGTACAAGCGGTTCTTGTGTAGCTTCGGGGTGGTGTGCACGATCCGGGCGAACCAGGCGATCGGGTACGCGATCTGTCCGGTGTGGACACAGGAGTAGAAGTACGACGAGCTCATCAGTTGGGCCCCGGGCACCGGGTCTCCGGCGGCGTCGGACTGCGCGCGAAGGTCGTGCGCGGTGAGCTGGTCCTTGGTGGCGTCGAACGCGTCGTTGATCCGCCGCACCGCGTAGTCCGGACTGGTCGGATCCATCGTCAGGTTGTCGAAGGTGTTGACGGCGTTCTTGTAAACCTTGTGCGACGTGTCGATCCGGAACGTGCCGGGCAGGGTGCCGGCCGACACGGTCACGGTCATGCTCTCGGCGTAGGCGAGCGCGCTGACCAGGCGCAGCGTCGGCCGCCCGGCCGTGTCCACGAGGTCGAGGTGGCCGGCTGAGTACGGCCAGCCAGCCCGCCAGGCCGGCAGCGACTGGCCGCGCCAGTCGGTCACGCCGCGTACGGTGTCCCGGCTGGCCAGCACGTGGTCGATGTGGTCGATCGCCTTGTCCAGGTAGTACGGGTCGCGGTACGCCTCGTACATCAGCAGGTACGCCTGGAGCACATACGACTCGCCCCAGCCAAGCGCAGCCCGATCCTCGTTGAGGTCGGTCTTGCGCCCGTCGCCGTTGTTGAAGCCGAGGTCGAGGGCGTCGAACTTCGCGCGGGTGGTCCACTCGGCGGGTTCACTGGCCGCGGCGCGGCCGGGCAACAAGAGGCCGCCGGTGGCCAGCGCGGCCGCACTGGCGCCGGCGACCTTGAGTAGGCGGCGGCGCGTGGTAAGCGGGCCGCGTACGGGGGATTGGTCGAACACCTCCACCTCCATGGAAATCGATTGACAGCCAGGGTGAAGCTCCTCGGATGGACTGTCAAGAATTTAGGCCGTCCCAAAATCTTTTATTGACCGCCGTAACCGGAGTCCCTTAGCTTGCCATCGAAGGCAGGCTCGACAGGAAGTGCCGCGACCAGACGTGGCGGCACATCCCGCGCGACCCGTGCGGACGAGAGGCGCGCCGATGGGTCGCGCTGGCGAGGAGGGCAGCATGTTTCGAAGACTGGTCGGCGGCCTGGCCGTGGCCGCGCTCGCCCTCGCCGCAGCGGGCTGCGGCGGGTCCGCGGGCGGCAGTGACAAACAGACCGTGACGTTGTGGATGTATCCGTTGGGCGACGAGTCGGTCAACCAGACCTTCTGGTCGGGGGTGGAGTGGGACTTCGAGAAGGCGCACCCGGACATCGACGTCAAGATCGAGACCCAGCCGTGGGAGAACAGGGAGGAGAAGCTGACCACGGCGCTGGCCTCGGGTAAGGGGCCGGACCTGGTGCTGATGATCCCCGATCAGGTGCCGCAGTTCGCCAGGACCCGGTCGCTTCAGCCGGTCGACGACGCGCTCGGCGGTCCGCGCGAGGACTTCCAGCCGGGCGCGATCAGCGGGTCGACGTACGAGGGCAAGCTGTACATCGCGCCGCTCTACCTGACCGCGGACCTGCCGGCCTACAACAAGAAGGTGCTCGCCGAGATCGGTGTCACCGAGGCGCCGAAGACCTGGGACGAGGTGCTGTCCTGGGTGCCCAAGCTGAGCGCGAAGGGATACCAGACCCTCGACTACACCGCGGCCGCCAGCTACTCCCTCAACGGCACGTACTACCCGCTCCTGTGGCAGAGCGGCGGGCACGTCTTCGCCCCGGACGGCAAGTCGGTGGCGTTCAACAGCCCGGAGGGCGAGAAGGCGCTGCAGATCCTCGTCGACATCTACAAGCAGGGTGGCATCCCCAAGTCGCAGCTCACCGCGCCGGGCGATGCCGCCACCGGCCCGATGGCCAAGGGCAAGGTTGCGTTCAACAACGCGATGTCCGTGCCGTTCGTCAAGAACGTGCAGAAGCTGTGGGGCGCCGAGAACGTACTGGTCGGTCCGCCGCTGTCCAACGGCCAGCAGGTCGGCTTCGGGATACCCGGCGGCCTGGTCCTTACCTCGCAGGCCAAGGACCCGAAGAAGGCCAAGGCGGCCAAGGAGTTCCCCCTACGTCACCGGCAGCGACGTGCTCGCCAGGCTCAGCACGGCGTTCGGGTACTTCCCGCCGCGCAAGTCCGTGCCGGTGCCGGACGACCCGGTGATGAAGCAGTTCGCCCCGTATCTGTCCACCATGTTCGCCGGCGAGGTGCAGCCCGCCTCCCGGCAGGTGATGTCCGTGCTCGCGCCGCACATTCAGGCCGCGCTCAAGGGCGACAAGAGCCCGCGGCAGGCCCTGGACGACGCGGCCAAGGAGGCCAACGAGCTCATCGCACGGACCGGATGACGTACCCGGCCGGTCCGCAGCGCCCGGACCGCCTCCAACCACAAGGGAGACACATGACTGTGGTGACCAGCCAGCCGGTCGCCATCGGCGCCGTCCGGCGCCGCGCCGGGCGCCCGCCTCGCCGTCGGTTGGGTACGGTGACGTTGGTGGTGCTGGTTGCGCTTGCCACGCTGGTGCCGTCCGTGGCGATGCTGCTTGTGGCGTTGTCTCCGCCGGGTGTGCGTACGTTGCCGGATGTGCTGTGGCCGGACCGGGTCAGCTTGGACAACTTCGTTACGGCGTTGCGTGGTGCGAGCCTGGCCCGTTGGGCGGTCAACTCGCTGGTGTACTCGGCGGTCTCCACCGCGTTGGTGTTGATCCTCGCCACGATGGCCGGGTACGCGTTCGCGAAGAAACGCTGGCCCGGCCGGGACACTGTGTTCTGGGTGATGCTGGCTACCCTGATGGTGCCGTTCCACGTCACGCTGATCCCGTTCTTTCTGACGGTCAGCGCCGCGGGCGGCATCGACACGTACTGGGGCATGATCGTGCCGACCCTGGCCAACTTCATCTGGCACTGGAACGACTTCCTGTGGCCGCTGCTGGTCGCCCAGAGCGACGAGATGCGTACCATCACCGTCGGTCTGGCCACGCTACGTTCCGATCAGATGCTGCCACAGCAGCAACTCGCCGCCGCGACCATCACCGTGCTGCCGTGCCTGCTGGTCTTCGGGCTCCTCCAGCGGTACGTCGCCGACAACGTCGCCACCGTGGGAATCAAAGGATGAGCGCCGGCCTCGCCGAGATGGCCGCCGGGTTCGCCGCGATCGGCGCGACCGGCCGCCCGGTCTGCGTGCACTCCTCGCTGCGCTCCTTTGGGCGGCTCGACGGGGGGCCGACGGCGATCGTGGAGGCGGTGCTGGCGGGCGGCGGCACGCTGATGGTGTCGACCTGGAGCGGCGGGTGGTACGCCACCCCACCACCGCCCGGCCGGTCCCGCCCGGACAACGCCGAGGACGACGGCAGCGTGCCGACCCGCCCCGCCCAGCACTGCTGGGACCCGTCATCACCGTATGTGCACGCCGACGCCGTGGGTGCACTCGCCGCCACCGTGGTCGCTCACCCGGACCGACGCCGCGGCGATCACCCGCTCAACTCCTTCACCGCGGTCGGCCCGCTGGCCGCCACCCTGGTGGCCGGGCAGGCGCCGCTGGACGTCTACGCGCCACTGCGCGCCCTGGCGGCCCACGACGGGCTGATCCTGTGCATGGGCACCGGACTGACCTCGGTCACCGCCATCCACCTCGCTGAGCAGCGGGCCGGTCGGCAGATGTTCCGGCGCTGGGCGCTCACCCGTGCCGGCGTCGTCGAATGCGAGGTCGGCTCCTGCTCACGGGGCTTCGACCGGCTCGCCCCGATGCTCGAACCACTGGCCCGGCGAGTCACCGTCGACGGCTCGGCGTGGACCGCGTACCCGGCCGGACCGCTGGTCGCCCGCGCCGCCGCGGCCTTGGTCGCCGACCGGGGCGCGGCCCGCTGCCGGTACGCCGACTGCCGGCGCTGCGCCGTGATGACCGGCGGCGTTGTTGTTCCGTCGCCCGCCCTGCCGCCCGAACTGACGCAGGGCGCCGGCTGAGATCATGAATGATGAGGGGCGGCCCGGCAAGCCGGCCGCCCCTCATCATCGAACCGTTGGGCCGGCGCGGGCTTCGGATTGTTCCCGGTGGCCAGGACAGAGGCTTCCCCTCTCCAAACTCCGACGCGGCCGGTCTCGGGACGCCGATCCCGATTCGCATCATGAACCCGGCCTGATCGTTGGGCGGCGAAGGCCATGCCCGCCGCCTCGGCAGATGCGGCTGCGGTCACCAGGGCCAAGGGGATCGGAGGTCCTGGTGACGGTCGCCCGCCGCCCCTCGGACCGGTTAGAGTACGGGCCACCTCCGGCGCGGTCCGAAACGGACATATTTCGGCCAGATCCGAAACCTCCTAAGGGTTCCGTCCGCCTCGCCAGAGCCAGGGTCGATGGAAGTCCTCGTCGCCCCGGCGTGGGACGGTCCGCCGTCAGGTCGCGCCAGCGGATGACGTCTACGTCGACTCGCCCCCGTGACGCTTGAATAACGAGGTGGCCGGTGGCTGCACTTGCCCATTGACGTGATCGTCGGCCGGAACTACGGTCTGGACCGTAAATCCGAGAGAGAGGGTGAGTGTATGGCTCTGCGGCGAACACTCGCGGCAGCGTTTGCGTTTCTGGCCGTGACAGCCGGGGCGACCGCGTGCGGGTCGAAGGATGGCGGCAGCGGGTCCGGATCGGAGGTGACCATGTGGGTCTACCCGGTCATCGCCGACGAGGGGCAGCACCGCGCCTTCTGGGACGAGAAGATCAAGGCGTTCGAGAACCAGAACAACGGCGTCAAAGTCAAGGTCAACATCTACCCGTGGGCGAACCGGGAGCAGCAGCTGACCGCGGCGATCGCGGCCGGCAAGGGGCCGGACGCCGTCTACATGATCCCGGACCAGCTGCCCAAGTTCTACGCGCAGAACGCGCTCGAGCCGCTCGACAAGTACCTGTCGGCGGACGCGAAGAGCGACTACCGGGAGAGCGTGACGAAGTCGGTCACGGTCGACGGCCACATCGTCGGTGCCCCGATGCTGATGAGCGTGGTCCCCACGCTGTGCAACAAGAAGGTGTTCGAGGCCGCCGGGGTCACGGACTACCCGAAGACCTGGGACGACGTGCTCAAACTCGGTCCGACGTTCAAGGCCAAGGGCTTCGACGTCCTGGCCATCCCATACTTCGACGGCATCAACCAGGCCTTCTACCCGCTGCTGTGGCAGGCAGGCGGCAGGACCTTCTCCGAGGACGGCAAGAAGGTCGTGTTCGACGACCAGGCGGGCGTCGAGGCGGTGACCTTCATGCGCAAGCTCGTCGAGGGCGGGTTCGTCGAGAAGGCAACGATCACGCAGGAGCTCAAGCCGGAGCAGACCCGGTTCGGGCAGGGCAAGGTGGCCTGCATGTACTCGGAAGCGCCGTCGACGATGATCCCGCTGTGGGGCAAGGAAAACATCGTGGCGCTGCCGCCGCTGCAGAACAAGGCGCAGGCCACCTACGGGACGGTCGGGTCGTTCTCGATGCTCAAGGGCTCCAAGGCCAAGGACGCCACGGCCAAGTGGCTGAACTACATCACCAGTACTGAGGTGATGGCCGCCTACGACAAGGCCTCGGGCTACTTCGCCCCGCGCAAGTCCGTGCCGCCGCAGTACGCCGACGACCCGGTGCTGGGCAAGTGCGAGGAGATGCTGAACTACGCCTCGCCGGGCGAGCTGCACCCCAAGGCGCGCGACGTCCAGGGCGTGCTCCGGCCGTTGGTGCAGGCTGCGATCATCGGCCAGAAGACTCCGGAGCAGGCCATGCAGGAGGCCGCCAAGCAGGCCAACCAGCTGCTCGGTTAGCCCCACCGCAGGCCGCACTACCGCCAGGAAGGATCACTGTCTCCGATGGCAACGTTCGAGATCGCCGGCCCGGACACGCGACGGGCGCGCGCGGTGAAGGACACCCTGACCGGGCTCGCCTTCGTCCTGCCGTGCTTGGTGCTCTTCATGATTTTCCGGTTCGGGCCGGCGATCGCGGGCATTCTGTTGAGTTTCTTCGACTACACGATCGGCGGCGGGTCCACCTGGCGCGGGTTCGACCACTACGAGCACCTCGTCAACGACCCGGACTTCTGGACGGCACTTCGGGTCACCACCGTGTACACGATGATCAGCGTGCCGCTGTCCATGGTCGTGGCGACCGTGATGGCACTGCTGACCAGGCGGGCATTTCGCGGTGCGCGGTTCTTCCGCGCGGTGTTCTTTCTGCCCTCAGTGACGAGCATCGTGTTCGCCGGCATCGTGTTCGGCTGGATCTTCTCACCGTCGGGCCCATGGCCCAAGATCATGGGTTGGCTCGGCCTGCCGCAGGACTGGCTGGGCAGCACCCTGCTTGTGCTGCCCGCCGTCGCGGTGCTCGCCGTCTGGGGGCGCTACGGCTTCGACATGCTCATCATCCTCGCGCGGATGCACGACGTGCCACCGGAGATCGAGGAGGCGGCAGTGGTTGACGGCGCCGGACCGTGGGCGAAGTTCTGGCACATCACGCTGCCGCAGCTACGGCCCGCCCTGTTCTTCGTCGGCGTGCTTGACACCATCAATTCGTTCCAGGTATTTGACTCGGTGTATGTGCTCACCGGCGGGGGGCCAGCTCACGGTTCATACACGCTCGTCTACATGCTCTACGACCAGGGCTTCACCTACTTCAACCTGGGCTACGCGAGCGCGGTCGGGGTGGCGCTCTTCGTGCTCACCCTGGTCATCGCGCTCATCCAGCGCCTGATCTTCGGGAGGAGCGACGCATGACCGTCGTGACGCCGCCTCGCGCCGAGGCCACTGCCGCCGCAACCCGGCCGTCGGCCGGACGCCGCCGGCTGCCCCTGGCGAGCCGGTTCGGCCGGGCGGTCACCGCCCTCCTGCTCGTGCTGGGGGCCCTGGTGACGCTGTTTCCCTTCTACGCCATGGTCATCCTGTCGTTCAAGCCGCAGGGGGCCATCGAGATCCCGGGCAGCCTGCTGCCACAGTCGTTGACCGCTGAACTGTACGACCGGATCTTCAGCGCCGACGGTGTGCTCCGCTGGCTTTTCAACACGGTCATCTACTCGGTCGTCGGGGTCGTGTTCGTCCTCCTGCTGTCCTCGCTCGCCGGATACGGCTTTGCCAAGAAGCGGTTCCCCGGCCGGGAGGTGATGTTCTGGTCCTTCCTCGCGATGCTGATGGTGCCGTACCAGATCACCCTCATCCCGCTGTTCATCCTGATCGCGCAGGCAGGGGGCGTGGACACCTACTGGGGGCTCGTCGTTCCGACGTTCGCCAACGCGACCGGAGTGTTCCTGCTTCGGCAGTTCATCAGCACCATTCCCGACGAACTCATCGAGGCGGCCCGGATGGACGGCTGTTCCGACTGGCGGATCTACTGGCAGATCGTGATCCCGCTGTGCAAGCCGATCCTCGCCACGCTCGGGGTGTTCGTCTTCCTCTGGCACTGGAACGACTTCCTGTGGCCGCTGCTCGTCGGGCAGGACACCAGCATGCAGACGCTGACCGTCGGCATCGCCTCGCTGCACAAGCAGGAAAGAACCAGCCTCAACGAGGTGATGGCCGGTGCGGTTGTCGCGGCGGTGCCGCTGTTCGTCGCGTACCTGTTCGGTCAGCGGTACCTCACCGAGGGCGTGATGTCCTCCGGTATCAAGGGCTGAGCCGCCACTCATGCTCGATACTGGCCTAGACAGTAATTTGGCCTGGCCCGCCTGAGACCGGGGAGACGGTCCGAATGAGGATGTCGACCATTGCCCTCTGGCGCTCAAACGCCGCGCTCGAGGCCGGCGCCTGTGCAGGTTCCGCCCTGGAGAGGAGGAAGCAGTGTTTCCGCCGCGCGACCGAGCGGGGGCAGCGCCGCGAGTCGGATGAGCATCATCGCGATGGCGGCTGGGCCGAGGCTGCGCTCGCTGTTCTTCCCCGGGGACCTGTGGGATGCGCTGGCGTCGCTCGGCCAGCTGCGCCTGCCGCCCGATGACGCCGACCTGTCTGATGTCGCCACCTTCGTACGCCTGCTGGACGGCGCGGAGGTCGTCGTCACCACCTGGGGCTGCGCCCCCTTGTCGGAGGAGGTGCTGGCCGCCGCGCCACGGCTGCGGCTGCTCGCGCACACCGGTGCCTCCGTCAAGGCGTACGCCACCCCGGCGTGCTTCGCCCGTGGGGTGCGGGTCACCCAGGCCGGTGACGCGATGGAGTACGCGGTGGGGGAGCAGGCCTTGGCGCTGACCCTCGCCCTGCTGCACCGGTTGCACCGGTTCGACCATGCGCTGCGGTCGGGCGTGCACTGGGCGGCCGCGAAGACCGCCCCGCCCCGGCGGGAGTTGCGCGACAGCGTGGTGGGCGTGGTCGGGGCGTCGCGGACCGGCCGGGCATACATCGCGCTGGTCCGGGCGCTCGGCGCGCGGGTGCTGGTCTTCGATCCGTACCTGTCCGCCGAGGAGGCGGTCGAGCTGGGGGTCGCCCGCGTCGGGCTCGACGAGCTGATGTCCTCCGCGCGCGTGGTGTCGCTGCACGCCCCGGTGCTGCCGGCGACGGTCGGCATGGTCGGCGCGCGGGAGCTCGCCCTGATGCCCGACGGCGGCCTGCTCGTGAACACGGCACGGTCGCTGCTGGTGGACAGCGACGCGCTACTCGCGGCGCTGCGCACCGGGCGACTCGACGCGGCGCTTGACGTGTTCGACGAGGAGCCGCTGCCGGTAGACCACCCGCTGCGGGCGCTACCGAACGTGTTGCTGACGCCGCACGAGGCGGCGGGGACGGTCGAGTCGCGCCGGCGCGCCGGCGAGATCGTGGTCGCGGAGGTGGCCCGGTTCCTGCGGGGCGAGGCGTTGCACCACGAGGTGACGCCTGAGCTGTTGGACCGCATGGGCTGACTGGCGCTGCCGGTGCCTTGCCCCGCTCGGACCTGACCAGGAGACCGTCCCCGCCGGGTTTCACGGGCCGAGCCACCGCTCGAGGAACGCGTACGCCGCCTGCCGGGCGGGTGGTGGGAAGTCGTGCCCGCCGTCACCCAGGACGAACTCGAGATTTTCCGGGTGGCCGAGGACGCCGTACAGCCTCGCGAGCTCGGCCACCCCGGCGGCGATCGCCGGCCAGTGCGGGAAGATGTCATCCTGCTTGGCACACCAGGCAAACATCGGGCGCGGCGCGACGAGCGCGGCGATCTCGTGCCATTCGAACGGCACCTCGCCGGACGCCAGATCCTGGCTGAGCCGGGGAATGTGGGAAAACCAGTCCCGTTCGCCCCACCGGCCCGGGTCCGGATCGTCGGCGAACACGCTGAAGCCGCAGCTGGCGGTGACGGCGCGAACCCGCTCGTCGAGCCCGGCGAGGAAGATCGAGTTGTACCCGCCGAGAGAGTGGCCGATCGCGCCGATGCGGTTCGGATCGACCACGTCGAGGGCGCACAACAGCTCGATCGCCTGCACGTGGTCGACAAGCATGCGGCCGACCGCCGTCCATCCCGGGTTGCCCGCGTAGAAGCTGGCGGTGTGGAACGGCTGTTCGCCGTACGGGACCCGCTCGCCCGCCGTTATGGTGTCCGGCGCGAGCACGACGAACCCGCGCTCGACGAGTTCCACGCCGTACCGGCGGTTGGCCCGGCCATCGGGTGCGGCCACGTCCGCCTTGCCGGTACCCACCGTGGGGTGGAGCGCGAGCACCGCCGGCGCCGGACGGCGGTGCGCCAGCACATCGTGCGGCACCAGCAGCAGGGCGGGCACCTGCTCGCCACCTGGCGCGTCATAGACGAGGTGCTGGCGGACGTGGGTCGGCTCGTGGTGCTCGGCGATTATCGCGTGGCGGACCGGGACGGGACCCGGCAGCGTGCCGAGGTAACGTCGCCACACCCGTTCGGCCGCCAGCCGTGCGGCCGGCCAGTCCGTGCCGGCGGCTCCGTGCGGCAGCAGCATCGGCATGGTGTCGGCGCGGAGGTCTGCGAGACGGTGGACCATGAGAACGCCCAGGCCACGCTAGTGTGCTGATGCCGCGGTCAAGGCGGCGACGCTGCTGCTCGGAGGGGTCAGCTCGACCGGCACCCCGCCTGTGAGCCGACTGCGCTCGGCGGCGAAGGCCATCCGGTGGCTGTCGAGCGACTCCTCTGGACCGGAGCGCACGAGCGACCGGTCGCCGGTCGCGACGGCCTCGACGAAGGCAGCCATCAACCCGAGGTCCCCACCGCCGTGGCCGGACCCGGCGTCCGCGCCACCCCCCACGACGTCGATGACGGACACCTCACTGGTCACGAAGTCGGTGAGGGTGATGCGTTCGCCGTCGCCCTCAAGGTGCCCCCGGGTTCCCATGATCCGGGTGCGCCGGTGCCCGCCCGGCGTGAAGGCGCTCATCGTGAGCGTCGCGGTGGCTCCGCCTTCGAACGACACGGTCACCACCTGATGGTCGACCACGTCGTTGTCGGTGGCGTAGACGCAGCGTCCGTACGGGCCGTCGCGCAGCGCCGTCCGTACCCCGGCCTCGGTGAGGTCGCGGGTCAGCACCGACAGTGGCCAGGCATGCCGGCGCGGGTCGGCCAGGCAGTCGTTGTAGAAGCGGGTCGCCGAGTACGGGCAGCTCGCCTCGACCCGGCAGTCGAGGCAGCGGTCGGCCGCCTCCGGCGGCCGGTTCCCGGGATGAAAGTGGTGCAGCGCTCCGACGCTGCTGATCCGGACCGGCGGCGCATCGACGACGTACCGCAGCCAGTCGAGGTCGTGGCAGCACTTGGCGAGCAGGCTGAATGACGACTCGTCGGCGCGGCGCCAGATGCCGCGCACGTATGAGTGCGCGAAGTGCCACCAGCCCACCGGTTCAAGATGCTCGATGCCGATGATCTGGCCGATGGCGCCATCGGCGACAAGCCGCTTGACGGCGTCCGTGTAGGGCGTGTACCGCAGCACATGGCACACGGCGAGCAGGACGCCGCTGCGCCGGGCCGCCTCGACGACCGCGTCGCACTCGGCCTCGGTGGGGGCCATCGGCTTCTCGAGCAGGATGTCGTACCCGAGCGCCGTGAGCTGCGCGACCGGCTCGGCATGCTCGTGGTCCGGCGTGGCGAGCACCACGGCGTCAGCCAGCCGGGGCCGCTCGGCGAGCTCGCGCCAGGACGTGAAGCGGCCGGCGTCGGGTACGCCGTGCCGGTCGGCGAGCGCGTCCCGGTAGGCCGCACGGGAATCCGCGACGGCGACGACGCGCGCCCGGTCTGGAAATTGCTCGGCGTAACCGGCGTACATTGTGCCGCGTGTGCCTGCGCCGACGATGGCCAGGGTGACCGTCATCCGGTTCCTTCTCGTTACGGCGGTCGCCTGATGAGACAACCGCTGGCGGAAATCCCTCTTGTTTGTGGGCTTAGTATCGGCCTAGACCGTAAGCTTGCCTAGTCCGAACTTGGCGAGTCCGAGAAGGGGCGAGGCGGTGCCCGACAGCGCCGGTCGGTCGATGCGTGGCGTTCATCTCCACGCCGAGGTGACGCCGGAGCTTTGTCTCGGAGGGGTGTGTCCGGCGCTGCCGGGTAGTCTTCGCCACGGTCAGCCGGGGGTGACCAGGGATGGCGACCTGGCGCGCTAGCCTGTGCGGTCATGCGCATCGCCCTCGCCGGACTCGCCACCAGCCACCCCTACGCCGACGCCCGGACGCTGGGCCGGCAGGCCGACCTGGTGGTCTGGGAACCCGATCCGGAGCGGCTGGCCCGCTTCCTGGCCGAGCATCCGGACGCCGCCGTGGCGCCGGACCTCGCCGCGCTGCTCGCCACCCGGCCGGACGGCGTCGTCCTCACGGTGCCCCCGCCGCAGGTGCCCGTGGCGCTTGAGCGGGTGCTGGACCAGGGGTTGCCCTGCTTCGTGAACAAGCCCGCGGCGGCCACCACGGGGCAGCTGGAGCAGCTCGACCGTGTCGTGGCGCGGGCGCCCGAGCTGGTCCTGTCCACCTCGGTGCTCCGCTTCGCGCCGGACTTCGCGGCGTTCGCCGTGCCCCGCGAGGAGGTGCTCGCGGTGCGGGCAACCGTGCGGCACGACGTGGGTCTCTGGGCCACCGGCTACAACCCGTGGCAGGACGACCCGGCCGTGGGCGGCGGGACGCTGGTCATGATGGGTCTGCACGGCGTGGAGCTCCTCGTCGCGCTGCTGGGGCCGGCCGTCCGGCTCGTCGGCGCGGCCACCGCGACCCGCCGCTACGGGACCCTCCGGTCCGAGGACACCGGCCTGTTGACCCTGCAATGGGGGGACGGGGTGCCCGGCACCGTCGAGGTGCTCGGGATCAGCGAGGGCGAAGCGTACGAGGTCACCGTGCACACGTCCACGGGGGAGCGGCACGTCGCGCTGCGCGGCGGGGAGGACGAGCTCGGCTACCGGGCCACCATCGAGGCGTTCCTGGCCATGGTCGATGGTGCGCCCAGCCCGGTCCCCTGGGCGCAGACCCGGGCCGTGCTGGGCATGCTCGCCACCGCGCGCGCCTACGCCTGACCGCCGGGGCCCGCAGGTCGGGCCCGGATCTTCGCACTCGCCCGTCGCCGCTTGACGATCCCTCCGCCGCACAGTTACGGTCAGGGCCGTTAACCGGGGAAGGGGCTGCATCGATGAAATCCTTGACGGAGCTCGAGGAACGACTGTCGCGCCCGCGCGACGTGCTGGTGGACGACCTGCGCAAGCTCGACGGCGACATCCTGGTCCTCGGCACCGGCGGCAAGCTCGGGCCGAGCCTGGTCCGGTTGGCTCTGCGGGGCGTTGCCGCGGCGGGCACCGGCTCCCGCGTGATCGCGGTCTCCCGCTTCTCTGAGCCGGGCCTGGCTGACGCGCTGCGCGGCGAGGGCGCCGACGTCGTCGAGGCGGACATCACCGACGACGCCGCCCTGGCCGCGCTGCCGGACGCCGCGAACGTCGTCTTCCTGGTCGGCTCCAAGTTCGGCACGTCGGGCCGCGAGCACGCCACCTGGGCCACCAATACGTACCTGCCCGGCCGGGTGGCGGAGCGCTTCGCCGGACGGCGCCTCGTGGCGCTCAGCACCGGCAACGTCTACCCGCTGGTGCCGCTCACGTCGGGCGGCTGCGTCGAGCAGACTCCGCTCGCGCCGGTCGGCGAGTACGCCATGTCCTGCCTCGGCCGGGAGCGCCTCCTCACCCACTTCTCGCTGCGCGACAACACCCCGCTGGCGCTGATCCGGCTCAACTACGCCGTCGAGATGCGCTACGGCGTCCTCGTCGACATTGCCCGGGCCGTGCACCAAGGCGACCCGATCGACGTCACCATGGGACACGCCAACATCGTCTGGCAGGGGTACGCCAACGAGGTCGTCCTGCGGGCGCTGCACCACGCCGCCACACCGCCGTTCGTGCTGAACCTGACCGGTCCGGAAACGGTCTCGGTCCGCCAGGTGGCCACCGCGTTCGCCGACCGGCTGGGCCGGGAACCCATTGTCACCGGCACCGAGGCCCCCACCGCCCTGCTGTCCAACGCCCAGCTCTGTCACCGGCTCTTCGGCTACCCCGACGTGCCGCTCGCCGAACTCATCGAGTGGACGGCGGAGTGGGTGGCCGACGGTCTACCGCTGCTCGGCAAACCGACCGGATTCCAGCGCCGCGACGGCAAGTTCTAGGAGATCAACTGTGTTGACCGCCCCGAGCACCCGGCACGCCGCGGCGCTGGACCGCTTCCGGCGCGGCTGCGTCATCCCCGCCCACCCGCTCGCCCTCGACGAGCGGCGGCGGCTGGACGAGCGCCGCCAGCGTGCGCTGACCCGTTACTACCTCGCGTCCGGCGCGGGCGGTATCGCGGTCGGCGTGCACACCACCCAGTTCGCCATCCACGACCCGCAGGTCGGGCTGCTCGCGCCGGTGCTGGAACTGGCAGCGGAGACGGCCGCCGGCTCCGCCGCGATCCTCGTTGCGGGCGCCTGCGGACCCACCGCGCAGGCGGTTGCCGAGGCCGAACTCGCCGCCTCGCTCGGCTACCACATGGTGCTGCTGTCGCCGCACGCCGGCCTCGACGAGGACGCTCTCATCGACCGGGCCCGCGCCGTGGGCGAGGTGCTGCCCGTGGTCGGGTTCTACCTTCAACCGGCCGTCGGCGGCAGGGAACTGTCGCGTACCTTCTGGACCCGGCTGGCGGCGCTCGACGCGGTGGTGGGGATCAAGGTGGCGCCCTTCGACCGGTATCGGACGCTGGACGTGCTGCACGGCGTCTGCGCCGCTGGCCGCAACGGCGACCTCGCCCTCTACACCGGCAATGACGACCACATCCTCGCGGACCTCGTCGCGCCGCACCGTGTCATGGTCGACGGCCGGCCGGTCAAGGTGGAGTTCGTCGGTGGCCTGCTCGGGCAGTGGGCGGTGTGGGCGCGTAGCGCGGTCGGTCTGCTCGACGAGGCCCGCCGCGCGCGGGCCGGCGACGACGCAGCACTGCGCCAGCTGCTCACCCTCGACGGCCACCTCACCGACGCCAACGCCGCCATCTTCGACGCGGCCAACCACTACCACGGCTGCATCCCCGGCATCCACGAGGTGCTGCGCCGGCAGGGCCTGCTCGCCGGACGCTGGTGCCTGGACCCGACGGAGGAGCTCTCCCCGGGGCAGCTCGCCGAGCTGGACCGGGTGCACGAGGCGTACCCGCACCTGCGCGACGACGACTTCGTCGCCGAGCACCTGGACGAGTGGCTGGCCTGACGGCCGCTGGATCGTACCAAGATGCGGCCGGTGCTCCGCCCTTCAGGGCGGGGGTGAGGGCCCGCGTGGGAGGGGCGGCAGCCCCGAGCATGCCTTGGACCGGCGCTCGTGCTGCTCGATCTACTGATGCAGAGCGTGAAGGGAATCCCCGTCTTTTAGGGCGGAGAGCACGTCAAAGGGTCAGCCGGTAGAGCGTCAGCGGACGCCCGCTGGTCCCCGAGGCTAGGTTGCCGGTCCGCTCGGCGAGGCCGGCGAGCTCCAGCCGATGCAGCATCCGGCGGGCCGTACGCTGCTGCACGTTCAGCTGCTCGGCGACCTCGCGGGTGGTCAGCGGCGCGGCGCCGACGGCGTGCCGCACCTGGCGCAACCGCTGCAGCGTCGGCACCGAGAGGCCGACCCGCTGCGCGATGATGGCGAGGTTGGCCTCCTGCGGGGCCGGGGTAGGGGCGGTCGACTCCAGCACGATGTCGGTGTCCCCGCGCAGCGACAGCACCGCCACGGTGGGGCCGATGCGGCGGGCCCGGCTCAGCGCCCGGCGGGCCAGGTTCTCCGCCTCCGCGCCGCTGCGCCCCAGTCCGAAGCCGATGTGGACGGTGTCGTGCCGGCCGGCGAGGCGGCGCAGCATGGGGAGCGCGGTGAATCCGGCGGTCGCGTCGTGCAGCGGTCCGCGGGTCGTCACGATCAGGTGGGTGCCGCGGGCGAACCGGGCCATCGTGCCGCCGAGCACCGCCACCTCCTTGAGCAGCCCCTCGTCCCCGTCCGGCACGTCGGCCAGGCCGAGGGCGATCTGCGCGTCCTCCTGCGCCTGGCTGTTGGCCTCGAGCAGCAGTTGTCGCAGGGCGGTACGCACCGAGTGGTTGGACGGGGCGAGGCGCAGCACGGGCATCTCGTGGCGCAGTACCTCGTACACGGAGCTGAGGCAGGTCACCGCCACGGTCGCGGGGGAGCTGCCACGGCGCTGCCGGCGGTGGAAGGCGATCACGTCGGCGGAGGTCAGCCCGCTGCGGTACGGCAGCGAACGCAGCCGGTCCACGGGCAGGCCGGCGTCGGTGAAGGTGGTCGTCACGTCGGCGGTGGCGACCGTGTCGATGGAAATTCGGGTCGGGTCGTGTCCGTCCCGCAGCAGCCGGACGGCCGCCTGCAGCAGCGTCGCCCCGGTGTAGTCGACGAAGGTCGCCGGCCGGGTCAGCACGTCGGCCTCCCGGGCGAGCGTGTACGGCACGACGCCGGTGAAGAGCCACGCCTCCACCTGGCCGCCGTGCGCCTCGACGATGGCCGGCGCCTGCGACTCGTGGTCGTAGTCGTACCGCCGCGCCGTGACGCCGGGCTGCTCCTCGCAGGTAGCCGCCACGTCGTCAACCAGGTCATGTGGTCCGACGACGCCGATCTTGATGGTCACGAGCTCCTCCTGAGGGGTTGCGTGGCCCGTACGTCTAAGATTACGGTCGGGTCCGGTATTCACGAAGCCGGGGAGAGCACGTGTCGTATCCCAGCATGGCCGATTCCAGTGGTCGGACGCTTGGTGCGGAAGAGGTCGAAGCGGTCACGCGGGTCCTCCGGTCGGGCATGCTCAGTTCGGTCTGGGGCAAGGAGGTCCGTGCCCTCGAACGAGAAATGGCCGACCTGCACAGAGTTTCGCACGCCGTGGCCTGCAGCTCGGGTACGGCCGCACTCCACCTGGCCGTGGCCGCCGTCGCGCCCGACCCGGGCGACGAGATCATCACCACCCCGATCAGCGACTTCGGCACGGTGGCGCCGATCCTCGCCCAGAACGCGGTCCCGGTGTTCGCCGACGTCGACCCGGACACTGGCAACCTGGACCCGGTCGCGGTGGCCGCCGCGATCGGGCCCCGGACCCGGGCGATCCTGGGCGTGCACCTCTTCGGCGCCGCGGCCACCGGCCTGCGGGAGGTCGCCGACGCCGCCGGCATCCCGCTCATCGAGGACTGCGCCCAGGCCTGGCTCACCCGGTACCCGGACGACCGCCTCGCCGGCGCCGTCGGCACCATCGGCTGCTTCAGCCTCCAGCAGTGGAAGCACATCACCTGTGGCGACGGCGGCCTGACCATCACCGAAGACGCCGCGCTGGCCCGGCGGATGCGGCTCTTCGCCGACAAGGGCTGGCCCCGCGATGACGGGGTACGCCGGCACGAGAGCTTCGGGGTCAACTACCGGATGACCGAGTTGTCCGGTGCGGTCGCCCGCGCCCAGCTGACCAAACTGCCCGGCGTTCTGGCCGACCGGCGGCGCACCGCGCGGCGCCTGGTCGCCGCGCTGGCGGATCTGCCCCGCGTACGCGTGCCGGCCGACCCCGATCGGCACGCCTGGTGGCTCTTCCCGATCGTGCTCGACCCGCCGCTGACCAACCGCGAGGTCGCCGACCGGCTGGTGCGCGCGGGCATCCCGGCGCGCGCCGGATACCTCGCCGAACCCCTGCACTGCGCGCCCGCCCTGATGGGGGGGCCGATTTACGGCACCTCCCGGTACCCGCTGACCGTGCCGCCCGCCGAGCGGGTGCCCACCTACGGCTGGGGCACCCAACCGAATGCGGAACGGCTGATCACGCAGACTCTGCTGGTGATCGACTGGAACGAGCACTACACCGACGCACACGTCGACGAGATCGCCAAGGCGGTCCGGGCCGCGGTGACCGACGCATGATCGACCCGAACGCGGCGGCGCTGCGCGACCGGCTCCGGTGGCGACTGATCGCCGCCGCCACCACCCCCGGCAGCGCGGCCGGCGAGATCGACCCCGCCCTGGTCGGGACGTACCTGCGCGGGCTGGTCGCCGACGGCGCCGACGCGCTCGCGGTGCTCGCGCACACCGGTCGGGGCCCATACCTCGACCCGGCCACCCGAGGCGAGATCATTCGGCAGGCGGTCGACACCGGCGTACCGGTGGTGGTCGGCGTCGGCGGGCGGCCGGGGGAGACCCAGGCGGCCGTCGCCGACCAGGCCGTCCAGGCCGCCGAACTGGAGGCCGCCGGCCTGCTGGTGTTTCCGGTCGAGGACGATGCGGTCGCCCACCACGAGGCGCTGTGGCGGGCCAGCGGGCTGCCGATGCTGGCCTTCGACCTCTACCTGCGACCATATCCCGCGGACGCGCTGGCGGCGCTGCTGGCCCACCCCGGGGTGGCCGGGGTCAAGGTGGCCCGCCTCAACGACGCGATCGCCTGCCAGGAGGCGCTGGCCGCCGCCTACCGGGCCGACCGGCTGGCCGTGACCGGCGAGGACCGGATGTTCGGCCCGTCCCTGCTCTGGGGCGCCCAGGCCGCGCTGGTCGGCCTGGCCGCCGCCGCGGTCCCGGTGACCGCGGCGGTGCTGCGGGCCTTCGCCGACAAGCAGTACGACGAGTTCGTCGTCGCCTCGGCGCAGCTCGACCGGCTGGCCAGCGCCACCTTCACCGACCCGATGGAAGGTTACGTGCAACGCATGCTGTGGATCGCGACCCACGAGGGGCGCATCCCGCCCCGGTACGCCGTCGACCCGTACGGCCCGGCGCTGCCCGCCGAGGACCGTGAACGGGTGCTGCGGATGGTGAGGTCGCGGTGACCGGTGTCCCGCGCGAGGGCGCGCGAAAGCCGTTCGCGGCGGACGACCTGCCACCGGTCACGTTCGACGTCGACGTCCTGGTCGGCCGGTACGCCGACCGGCCCGGACCGGTCGGCGATCCGGCCCAGGTGCGCGCGGTGCTGGCGGCCAACGGCATCGCCGGCGCGGCCGTGGCCAGCCTGCGGGCGGTGCTGTTCGACGTGCCCGGCGGTAACGACGAGGCCGCCGCCCTCGCCGGCCCGGGTGTGCTGCCGGTGGGCGCGGTGGACCTGCGGGATCCGCTGGGCGCCGAGCGGGAGGTGGTCCGGCTCGCCGAGCGGGGTTTCCCCGCCGTCCGGCTCTTCCCCGAGGAGCAGCGGGTGGAACCGGACTTCCCCTCTGTCCGACATGTCGCCCGCCGCGCGGCCGAGGCCGGGCTGGTCGTGCTGGCCGGCGGCGACGTACGCCGGTTCTGGCGGCCCCTGCTCGGCGCCACCGTGGTCTTCCTCGACACGCACTTCTACCACCTGGGCGACTTCGTCGTCGTCGCCCGCGACGAGCCCGGATTCCACACCTCGACCCGGCTGCTCAACTCCCCGGACGCCCTGGAGACCGTGGCCGCGCAGGTCGGCGTCGAGCGCCTGCTCTACGGTTCCCGTGCCCCGTTCTACGAGCCGGTCGTGCCCCGGCTGCGGCTGGCCCGCTCCGGCCTCGATCTGGCCGCGGTGGCGGAGGTGGCCGGTGGCAATGCCCGACGGATCCTGGGAGCGAACACATGATCATCGACGTGCACGCGCACTGGGGTCCCTGGTTCTTCAGCATGGACGTCGGCCGGGTCGCGACGAACCTCGCGGTCATGGACCGGTACGGCATCGACCTGGCGATCGTCTCGGCCACCGAGGCGGTCATCTACGACGCCGCCGCCGGGAACCGGGCGATGGCCCGGGTGCTTGCGGAGCAGGACCGCCTGCTCGGCTACCTGACGATCAATCCGCGGCGGCTCGACGACGCCGAGCGTGACCTGCGCGAGCTGCTTCCCTCCGGCCGGTTCGTCGGTGTGAAGATCCACACCGACTACACCGGCTCGCCGGTGGCGTCCCCCCAGACCCGGGACGCGTTGGCCCTGGTCGCCGCCCACGACCTGCCGGTCCTCGTACACACGTGGGGCCCGACCCCGTTGGACCTCGCCCAGGCCTGCGCCGACATCCCCGGCCTGCGGGCCATCGCCGGGCACATGGGGGCCGACGGCTGGCGGCACGCGGTGGAGGCGGCCAACTCCGTCGACCGGCTCTGGCTGGAGCCCTGCTTCTCGCACACGAAAGCCGGCCGCTTCGCGGCCGTCGCCGCGGCGGTGAACCCCCGCCGGCTGCTGTTCGGCACCGACGCGACACTGATCGACCCGGCGGCCGCGTACGGGGCGGTGCTCGCCGCCGACCTCGGTCCCGAGGAGAGCGAGTTGGTCGCCTGGCGCAACGCCGCCGACCTGTTCCGGCTCGACATCGGCGGGGACTGACCGCGGGGTGCAGGCCGCCGCCCGGATTGTCGCCGTGGACGGTTACCGTGCCGAGGCCCGGTCGCTGGCCGCGGCGAACGGCCCCGCCCCGGAGCCCGACCCCCGGGGCCCGCCGAAATGTCACCTCGCCGCCCCCTCGCCGGTCGTACGGGGTGCAACGACCGACACGGAGGCGACGATGTGGACCCACAGCAACGGATCAGACAGGTGTACGCCGCCTCGGCGGCCCGCCTGGTGGCCCAGATGTACGCGATGACCGGCGACCTACGCAGCATCATGTGGACCTGGCTGGACCCACCCGAGCCGTGACCGGGTGCTCCCGGCGGCTGCGGCCATCGGCGGCACGTCAGCCGGCCGCCGTCCGGGCCGGCGTGACCTCGAAGGCCGGCGGGTCGGCAGTCAGCACCGCCGTACGCGCCGGCACCCGCCACACCCGCGTCAGGGTCGACGCGAGCTCCGCCAGCATCCGGGACACGGTGTCTGGGCCGCCGTCGTGCACCGCCTCGATCACCACCAGCACCTCGGTGGTCCCCTCGCGGACCGCCGACCAGCCGCTCTGCCGGTGCGTCCAGCGCCGGGAGTGCGCCCGCCCGGCCGAGTCGCCGAAGATCACCTCGCCGGGCTCCGGTCGCTCCGCGTCCCCGGCGAGCGTCAGGTACGTCTCGTCGCCGATCGCAGGCCGGACCTCCAGGTCACCGGAGATCCGGGCGAGATCGAGCACGGCGACCGGGACGGCGTACCCGACGGAGAGGGCGTTGCCGAGGTCGACCAGCGGGTGCAGCCGGGGCAGCGTCCCGTCGCGCCGGAGGCGGCGCAGCAGCGACTCGGCCGCGCACCGGTACCGGGTCGGCGGCAGGCCCATGGCGGCGAACGCCCGCCGCCAGGCCTGGATCTCCGGGAACCCGCCCTCCGGGCCGGCGGCGAGCCGGGCCCGGGCCGCCTCGGTGGGGGCCTCGAGGTACGGATCCACGTCCGCGGCGGCGGTGATCCCGGTGGCGTGCAGCACACCGCAGGCCAGTTCCGGGAAGGCGGACCGGATCGCGGGGGAGTGTCGGAAGTGCACGGGAGACTCCTATCGGGCGGTGAGGGCGAGGCCGACGCCGCGGGCGAGGAAGCTGCCGGCGAGGGTGCGGCGCAGCAGCCCGGCGGCCCGGGGCCGGGCCAGCACCCGGGCGCGCACGGCGGCGGCCAGCACGCCGTACCCGGCGAAGACCACGAAGGTGACCAGCATGAAGACCGCGCCGTACGCGAGCATCCGGGCCGTCGCCCCCGGTCGGTCGGGCGGCACGAACTGCGGCAGGAACGCCACGAAGAACACGGTCACCTTGGGGTTGAGCAGGTTCAGCAGCACCCCGTCACGGACCAGCCGGGCCGTCCGCGGCGGGGTGGGGTCGCCGTCGGTCAGCCAGGTGCCGCGCTCCCGCAGCGACGACCAGCCCAGCCACAGCAGCCAGGCCACGCCCAGCCAGGTCACCGCCCGGAACAGCACCGGGCTGGCGTGCAGCAGTGCGGCCAGCCCGGTGACCGCAGCCACCAGATGCGGCACCAGGCTCAGCGTGCAGGCGAGCGCGGCGACCAGGCCGGCCCGGCGACCGCCGGCCAGGCCCGCGGAGAGGGACGTCCTGATCGTCGGTGCCGGGCTCTCCGGCGTCGGCGCCGCCGTCCACCTGCAGGGCAACTGTCCAGGAAAGACCTACACGGTGCTTGAGGCCCGCGGCGCCATCGGCGGGACCTGGGACCTGTTCCGCTACCCGGGCATCCGCTCCGACTCCGACATGTACACCCTCGGCTACTCGTTCAAGCCGTGGACGAACCCGAAGGCGATCGCCGAACCTTCTACCGGGCGGGCGCGCGGAACGTCCTAGCCGGGGAGGGCGGCGTCGTCCAGGATCACCGCGCGCGTCAGGTTGTGCGGGGTGTCCGGGTCGAGCCCACGGGACTCGGCCAGCGCGACCGCCACCCGCTGCGCCACCACGAGCGACGCCAGCGGGTCCAGCGGCAGGTCCACCACGGTGGCGCCGATCGAGCGGACCTGGTCGGCCAGTGCGGGATCCAGCGGACCGAAGGACCACACCACGGTGCCGGGCCCGGACACGCTGATCGGCCCGTGCCGGTACTCTAGCGCCGGGTACGCCTCCGTCCACGCCTGAGCCGCCTCACGGAGCTTCAGCGCCGCCTCGTGGGCGAGCCCCACGGTCCAGCCGCGGCCCACGAAGGTCCACTGCGAGATCGCCGTCGGGTCGACGGGGAGGTCGACCGCCAGGGCCCGCTCCGCGTCCGCCGCCGACTCGGCCGTGTCCTCACCGGCGGCGGCACGGAGCAGGGTGAGCGCGGTGGTGGCGAAGCGGGTCTGCACCACCGAACGTTCGTCGGCGAAGACCAGCGGCACCACCCCGTCCGCCGCGGCCGCGACCGGCCCGTCCGGTAGGGCGGTCAGCACCACCGAGCGAGCGGCCGGCGCGCGGCGCAGCACGTGGGCGATCTCCGACGTGGTACCGGAGCGGGAGATGGCCACCAGCACGTCGTAGCGCCGCCCGCTGGGCAGCTCGGAGGCGGGGAACGCGTCGGTGCGTCCGTGTCCGGCACCTTCGCGCAGCGCCGCGGCGGCCTGCGCCATGTACAGGGAGGTGCCGCAACCGACGATGCACACCTCCTCGCCCCGACCGGGCAGGAGGTCGGCGACGCTGGGTGCGAGGGCGGTCGCCCGCCGCCACACGTCGGGCTGGGTAGCGATCTCATCCGCGGTCATGCTCATCGCTGGATGCTCGCGCGCGGGTTTTGCCTCTGTCAAGCACGCCCGGTCATATCCGATCACAAGATGGGCAACACTGTGCACACACTTGCGCACGATTGTGCAACCTGGGATGCTGCCCACTGTGCATTCCTCCGCCAGCAACGGATCCGGTGAGGCGAGCGCTCCAATGACGACGGCAGGCCAAGAAACTTCACCGAACGGGAACGCCGCCGCACGCCGCCGGCACCGCGCCGATCGCTTCGGCCGGATCCTGCAGATGCTCGGCGAGAAGGGCAGCGTCGACGTCGCCGACCTCGCCCTCGACCTCGGCGTCAGCGAGGCCACGGTGCGGCGGGACCTGCGCGCGCTGGCCAACCAGCGGCTGCTCGAACGCGCGCACGGCGGCGCGGTCTCCGGCGCGACGGAGTTGCCGGTGCGGTACCGGAGCGGCCAGGCCCACGCGGAGAAGCTGCGCATCGCGCGCGCCGCTGCCGAACGCGTGGCGGAGGGCGACGTCGTGGCGCTCACCGGCGGCACCACGACCCTGGAGGTCGCCCGCTGCCTGGCGTACCGCGGTGAGGTGTCGGTGGTGACGAACGCGCTGAACATCGGGGCGGAACTCGCGGTCCGGCCGAACGTGAAGCTCATCATGACCGGCGGCGTCGCCCGCGGCGTCTCCTACGAACTCGTCGGACCCCTGGCCGACGCGACGCTGGACAAGATAAACATCGACATCGCCTTCGTCGGCGTCGACGGCATCGAGCGCAACGCCGGCCTGACTACACAGAACGAGACCGAGGCCGCCACCAACCGGGTCCTGATCGAACGCAGCCGCAAGGCGATCGTGGTGGCCGACTCCAGCAAGCTCGGCCGGGTCGTGTTCGCCGGCATCGCCCCGGTGTCCGCGATCAGCGAGCTCATCACCGACGCCGGGGCGGACCCCGCGGAAGTGGACCGGTTGCGGACGGCCGGGCTCACCGTCACGGTCGTCTGACAGATGATCCGTCACCTGTCCCGCCGCACCGTCGTCGCGCCCTGCCGGGTGCCGTCACCGGGAGTCGCCCGGTGATCCTCTGTGTCACGTTGAACGCCGCCCTCGACGTCACCTACGTCGTCGACCAGGTCCGCTGGCATTCCGGCAACAGGGTGGTCTCCACCGCCGAGCACGCTGGCGGCAAGGGCACCAACGTGGCCCGGGTGCTGCACAGCCTCGGCGAGCACGTGGTGCTGACCGGTCTCGCCGGTGGCGGCACGGGCGACCGGATCCGACGCCACCTCGCCGCCGCCGGGATCACCGAGGAGCTGGTGCCCATCGCCGGCGAGTCCCGGCGCACGCTGGCCGTGGTGGACGAGGCCGCGGGCGACGCGACCGGCTTCTGGGAGCCGGGGCCAGCTGTGCGCGCCGACGAGTGGGACGCGTTAGTCCGGCGCTTCCACCGCCTGCTCCCCGACGCGGCCGTCGTGGTGCTCTCCGGTAGCGCGCCACCGGGAGTACCGGACGACGGCTACGCATCGCTGATCTCCATCGCCGGCGACGCCGGTGTGCCAGCCGTCCTCGACGTCTCCGGCGCGGCGCTGCGGATCGGCGTCACCGCCGGACCGGCAGTGGTCAAGCCCAACCGGGAGGAACTGGCGGCGGCCACGGGTCACGGCGACGCGTGGACCGCCGCAGACTCTCTGGTGTCGGCCGGGGCGGCCGCCGTCGTCGTCTCCGCCGGCGCCGACGGCCTGCTGGCAGCGACCCCGCGGCGCCGATGGGTGGCCCGGCCGCCCGAACCGCTGTCGGGCAACCCGACCGGCGCCGGCGACGCATGTGTCGCCGCGCTCGCCCGGGGGCTGCGCGCCGGGAGCGGCTGGCCGGAACGGCTGGCCGACGCCGTGGCGTTGTCGGCCGCCGCGGTGCTGCGCCCCGTGGCCGGTGAGGTCGACCGGGACGCCTACCGGCGGTTTCGCGACTTGGTCCACGTCGAGGAGGTCTAGGGATGCGCGTCAGTACCGGCGAGATCGTCGCGGCCGCCGCCGCCGCAGGTAGGGGAGCGGGGGCGTTCAACGTCATCACGCTCGAACATGCGGAGGCGATCGTCGCCGGCGCCGAGCGCGTGGACCGGCCGGTGATCCTCCAGCTCAGCGAGAACGCCGTCGGTTTCCACCTCGGCCGCGTACGCCCCATCGCCGCCGCCCTCGGCGAGATCGCCACCGCCGCGCGGGTGCCGGTATCGCTGCACCTGGACCACGTCGCGGACGAGTCGCTCCTGCACCAGACAGCCGACGCCGGCTTCAGCTCCGTCATGTTCGACGCCTCGACCCGGCCGTACCAGGAGAATGTGGCCGTTACCCGGGCGGCGGCCGACTGGGCGCACGAGCGGGGGCTGTGGCTGGAGGCCGAACTCGGTGAGGTGGGCGGCAAGGACGGCGCGCACGCGCCCGGTGTCCGGACCGATCCACGCCAGGCGGAGTCCTACGTGGCGGCGACCGGGGTCGACGCACTCGCGGTGGCGGTGGGCAGTTCACATGCGATGACGACCCGAGAGGCGGCTCTCGATCTCGACCTGATCGCGCAGCTGCGCAAGACCGTCCCGGTGCCGCTGGTCCTGCACGGGTCCTCAGGAGTGCCGGACGAGCACCTGCGCGGCGCCATCGGGCACGGCATGGTCAAAATCAACTTCGGTACGGCGTTGAACCTGGCGTACACCGGTGCCGTCCGAGACGTCCTGGCCGGCCCGAACCCCCCGGTGGACCCCCGCAAATACCTGCGGGTCGCCCGCGACGCCGTCGCCGACGTCGTGGCGCACCTGCTCACCGTGCTGGACAAGGCGGCCGGCTAATGCCGCGCCGGCGGACGAGGCCACGTGGGACCGGTCCGCCCTGCCGGGTGGTGCTACTGGTGCGGCTGATTGTCCGCGGATCCCGCAAGCTGCCGCCGGCGGTATGAACGGCCACGGGAGGGGGCGGGCGGGGCAACCGATCGCTCAGGGGCTCCGCTGACCGGCGGCTGGTGAAGGCGCAGCCAGTGCTCCGTCTGAGCTACGTGCTGAGCGGCGGCGCTGTAGGCGGCCGCCGGGTCCCGCGCGATGAGCGCGTTGGTGATCGAGCGATGGCCCGCGTCGCTTGTCGCCTTGATTAACTTCCCGTCCGCCGTATCGAAGATCTGGTAGGAGCGAGACCGCGATCGGAACACATCCAACAGAGTCGCGAGTGTGGGGTTGCCGGCAATGGCGGCGATGGTCGAGTGGAAGAGGGCATCAAGCTCTGAGGCCTGATGTCCGTCGGAGGTCGCCTCCATCCGGTCGAGCAGTTGCAGCAGCTCCCGCCCCTGCTCGTCGGTGATTCTCGCGGCTGCCTGCGAAGTCGCATGGGCCTCGAGCACGCGCCGCAACTCGTAGATCTCAAGCAACCCGGCCAGAGGCAGCAGGTCGACCGTCAGGGCGAGAGTGCCGACGATTTCCTCCGGCACGAGCCTCGCGACGTAGGTGCCCGAGCCATGACGGGAGTCGATCACTCGGAGTGCCGACAGCATCCGGACCGCCTCCCGCAGCGATCCGCGGGACACCCCGAGTTCCTCACAGAGCTCCGCCTCCGGCGGGAACTTCTGACCGGCGGCCAAACGACCGGAGGAGATCATCTGCCGGAGGCCGTGGAAGGCGACGTCGACTGCGGACACGGAGCTCCCTCGAACGATGGTCAACTATAAGGCTAGCGCACGAGATCACCGGAGTCATATGATGTCTCCGCTGGCAAAGGCCTCCACAGCAGCCCCGTACGCGCACTATTACGGCAAGTTATCTAACGTCTTTCGAAGGCTCACGCCCTTCTTCGAGAGCGGGAACCCATGACCGCTACGTCCATGACCGCGTGCCTGACCCTGCCCGACGGCTCGCCGGCAGCAGCCGGCTGGACGCTCCAGCCCGACCTACGTCATCTCAACCACGGTTCCTTCGGCGCGGTTCCCGCGCACGTGCAGGCCCATCAGAACGCCCTGCGCGCGCAGATGGACGCCGCCCCGGTCCTGTGGTTCTCAGAGCTGTCTCCCAAGATCGGCGCAGCCCGGGCCGAGATCGCCAGTTTCCTGGGCGTCGCCGCCGACGACACGGCGTTCGTTCCCAACGCCAGCGGCGGTGCCAGCGTGGTCTACGCGAACCTGCCGGCCCGCCCCGGAATGGAGATCGTGGTCACCGACCACGGCTACGGAGCGGTCACGATGGGCGCCGAACGCCTCGCCCGCCGCTCGGGCGGCAGGGTGCGCGTCGCTCGGATACCACTCGACGCGACGCTGCAGCAGGCCCACGACGCTGTCGTAGCGCAGTTCACAGACCACACCGGCCTTGTCGTCATCGATCACCTTACCTCGCCGACCGCACGCCTGCTTCCGGTCGACACGGTGTCCGCCGAGGCGCGACGCCGCGGCATCCCCGTGCTGGTCGACGGGGCGCACGTTCCCGGGCTCTACGACCGACCGCTCGACGGACTGGATTGCGACTTCTGGGTCGGCAACCTGCACAAGTTCGCCTGCGCACCGCGTGGCGCGGCGGTTCTGGTCGCGCGAAACGCGCTGCGGGACCAGCTGTACCCGCTGATTGACTCGTGGGGCGCGCCGCTCGACTTTCCGCAGCGCTTCGATAGCCAGGGAACTCTCGACGCGACCAGCTACCTCGCGGCGCCGCGGTCGATCGCGTTCATCGAACACACCTGGGGCTGGGAGGCCGCCCGGCGGTACATGAGTGGCCTGGCTGATTACGCCGAGGAGGTCATCGCGTCGGCCTTCTCTGCCATCACGGGCGAAGACCACCGGGTGGACGTCGGAAGTCCGGTGAACGCGATGCGCCTGGTGCGCCTGCCGGCGGAACTTGCCACCACCCACCAGGACGCCGACGGCCTGCGGGACCGGGTGCTGCGGGAACTCGGGGTCGAAACCGCTTTCACCAGCTTCGATGGCACCGGCTACTACCGCCTGTCCACCCATGTCTACAACACGGCCGAGGATTTCGAGCACTTCGCCGAACATTGCGTCCCCGTGCTCTGCCGGTGGGCGCGCGAGGCCGCAGGTCCGTCCTGACCTCTCCACCCCCGACAGAGCACGCCACGTTCCCCCACCATCGAAAAGAGGAACCGTGAAACTGAGAAGGGCGCTCACCGGAATCACCCTCTCCCTGACCACCGCCATCGCGATGACGGGCTGCTCCAGCCCCGCTGCTGACGGCACGGTCACGCTGCAGATGGTCGAGAGCCTCACCAACCCCGCCCGCACCCAGCTGCTCAAGAGCCTTCTCGCCGACTTCGAGGCGAAGAACAAGGGCGTCAAGGTGCAGCTCGTGTCGCCCCCGACAGACCAGGCCGATCAGAAGCTCCAGCAGATGCTGCAGGCCGGTAGCGGCATCGACGTACTCGAGGTCCGGGACCTCACCGTCGGTCCGTTCTCCAAGAACGGCTGGCTGTACGACATGTCGCACGACCTGGAGGGCTGGACGGGCCGGGACGCCCTGACGGAGAACGCGGCGAAGTTCTCGAAGAACTCCGAGGGCAAATCCTATTTTGTGCCCTATGGCTTCTACGGGCTCAGCCTCTTCTACCGCACCGACCTGGTGAAGGATGCCGGCTTCAACGCTCCCCCCAACAGCTGGGAGGAGCTGCTCCAGCAGGCCACCGCCATCCAGGACCCGTCGAAGAAGCGATACGGTTACGCGTTCCGCGGCGGAAAGAACGGCTACACCAACGCCACCGTCGCCATCGAGGCCTACGTCGCGGACCAGATCGACGTCAACAACGCGTACAAGTTGTCCAACGGGAAGAGCATCTTCTCCGCCCCGGAGGCCCTCGAGGCGCTCAAGACCTACTTCGCGCTCTTCAAGCAGGCTTCTCCGCCGTCATCGGTGGCGTGGGGTTACCCAGAGATGGTCGAGGGCTTCTCGAACGGGTCGACCGCATTCCTCCTGCAGGACCCAGAAGTCATCGCCACCGTGGGGCAGTCCAAGGCGATCAGCAAGGATCAGTGGACGACGGCTCCGATGCTGGTGGGCCCGACCGGAAAGGCCATTCAGCCCATGGCGACGGCCGGCTGGGGGATCGCCTCGTCGAGCAAGCACAAGCAGGAGGCCGTCAAGCTGATCAAGTTCCTCTCGGAGGGGGATGCCTCGATCCGCTTCACGAAGGAGAACAGTCTCGTGCCCATTTTGAAGACGGCAGTCGACGACGAGTTCTACAAGGTGGGCGCCTGGAAGAGCTACGTCACGATGAACCAGAAGCCCGACGTGTACATCACCGCCATCCAGCCCCGGGACGCCAGCTGGTGGACGGAGTGGGCCCAGAAGGCGGACACCGAGGTGCAGCAGGTCCTGGCCGGCAAGATTACGAACGAGCAACTCCTCGCCAGCTGGGACAAGTACTGGACCGAGAAGTGGGCGAAGTAGTAAGAGCATGACGCAGACAGCACTACCGACAAGGCGGCGCCCGGCTTCCGGGCCGGGCGCCCCTTCAGGCCCGCGAAAGCGACCCTTCACGGTCCGGCGAGGCCTCACCGTCCTGGCGTTCATGGCGCCGGCTGTCATCTTCGTCGCGGTATTCACGTACTACCCGATGATCTCCGGCAGCCAGATGGCGTTTCGCAAGTGGAACCTCGCCGACCTCACCGACACCTCATGGGTCGGCTTCGACAACTTCGCCGCGATCTTCGCAGACCCGACCTTCTTCACCGTGCTGGGCAACACCGTGGTCTGGGTCTTCGCGTCCATCGTCCCGCAGTTCCTGATCGGCTTCGCCCTCGCGCTGTGGCTACGCCGAAGGTTCCGCTTCCGCGGCCTCTACCAGGCCCTGGTCTTCTTTCCCTGGGCCATTTCCGGCTTCCTCATCGGCATCCTGTTCCGCTGGATGTTCAACGGCGAGTTCGGGGTGATCAACGACCTGCTGACGAAGATCGGGATCATCGACAGCCCGGTGCCGTGGCTGGCCAAGCCCGGTACCGCGATGTTCGCGGTGGTCGTGGCGAACGTCTGGTACGGAGTGACCTTCTTCGCCATCATGATCCTTGCCGCACTCCAGTCGGTGCCCGATGAGCTGTACGAGGCGGCCGCGTTGGACGGCGCGAGCAAGGCCCGCGTGCTGTTCCAGATCACGATTCCGCAGATCGCCACGACCCTCGCGCTGACCGTGCTGCTGCGGGTCATCTGGATCTTCAACTTCCCGGACATCATCTGGGCGATGACCGGGGGAGGACCCGCCAACCAGACTCACATCGTCACCACCTGGATGATCGAGACAACTCAACGTGGTGACTACGGGCATGCCTCGGCGATCGGCCTGATCGTCGTCGCCGTGCTCCTCGTGTTCAGCGCCTTCTATTTGTTGGCCCTGCGTGAACGGAAGGTGGTTCGATCGTGACGTCACGTCAATCCGTCGCGGGCCAGGTCATCCGGGTTCTCTTCCTGACCCTGTGGGCCGTGATCACCCTGTTCCCGATGTACTGGATCACGATCACCTCGTTCAAGGCGCCGGGCGCGATCTTCAGCTACCCGCTGGCGTACTGGCCGAAGGAGTTCTCGCTGGAGAACTACATCGGACTGTTCCAGAAGGCGCAGTTCGGTACGTACATCCTGAACAGCCTGACGGTGTCGACCGCTGCCGCGGCCGCGGCCACGCTGATCGCGATGCTCTCCGGTTACGTGCTCGCCCGGTTCGAGTTCCGTAGCAAGTCGGCGGTGCTGCTGGCCTTCCTGGTCACGCAGATGATCCCGTCGTTCATCGCGCTCGGGCCGCTGTACCTGCTGATGGTCCAGTTGGGACTGGTCGACCAGAAGCTGGGTCTGGTGCTGATCTACATCGCCGTCTGCATCCCGGTGAGCACCGTCATGCTACGCGGCTTCTTCGCCAATGTGCCGGATGCGTTGGAGGAAGCGGCCCTGATCGACGGCTGCTCCCGCCTCAAGGCGCTCTTCCGGGTCATCGTGCCGGTCATGAAGCCGGGGATTATCGCGGCGTTCATCTTCAACTTTGTGAACTGCTGGAATGAGCTGTTCCTGTCGGTCACGCTGATGAACAGCGACGAGAACCGCACCATCCCGACGGCGCTGAACGCCTTCATCACCAGTTTCAACATCGAGTGGTCGTCGATGGCGGCGGCGGCGGTACTGACCATCCTCCCCACGATGGTTCTCTTCGCCTTCGCCAGCCGGTACATCGTCCAAGGGCTCACCGCCGGCGCGGTCAAGGGCTGAGCGCGCCGGCCAGTCCGGGCACGACCAACTGAACGGAGACTCTGATGTCCCGTGTCTGCTTCACCCTGCAGGTCGACCCGTCACGGCTCGAGGAGTACCGTGCCCGGCACGCGGCAGTGTGGCCCGAGATGCTCGCCGCGCTACGCGACGCCGGCTGGCGCGATTACACGCTTCATCTCCGGGAGGACGGACTGCTCGTCGGTGTTCTGGTGACGGACGGCTTCGCGGCCGCGCAGGCGGCGATGGAGCGCACCGATGTCAACCGGCGCTGGCAGGCCGAGATGGCGCACTTCTTCCCCCAGCTCGCCGACGGGCGCGCCGATCGCGGGATGCATGTTCTGGACAAGGTGTTCAACCTCGAAGCCCACCTGGCCCTGCGCCTGCCGAATATCTCGTCCGTGCAGCTCAAGCGGCGTGTTGGTATTCGTGGAGGACGCCGCCGAGTCGGTCTCGTCGGCGTATGTCGAGGTGGGCGATTCGTCCCCGATCTGTGATTGGTGCGGGGACAGCTCGTAGGGGTGCGGCTTGCATCATGGTCTGGTGGGCGCGGTGGGTGTTGTAGAACTGCTCGTACTGGCGTAGCGCGTGGCGTAGGTGGCGTTCGTTCCAGATCAGGGTGCGGTCGAGCAGCTCGTGGCGGCAGGACTGCACCCATCTCTCCATGATCGCGTTCATTCTCGGGATCCGAACGCCGCAGCAGACGGTCTGGATGCCGGCGTCGGCGAGGACCTCGTCGATGATGGCGGGGAACTTCCCGTCCCGGTCCCTGATCAGGTAGCGCGCCCGGCAGCCCGCGTCCTCGAGATCCATCACGAGGTTCTTGATGGCCTGCCCGACCCAGCCCGCCGTCGGATGCGCGGTGGTGCCGAGGACGCGGATACGGCGGTTGGCGTGCTCGATGACCGCGAGGATGTATTGGCGCTGCCCGGTGAGGGGGACGGTCTCGATGAAGTCGCAGCCGAGCAGCGTCTCGGCTTGGGAGCGCAGGAAGCCGGCCCAGGTCGTGCTGCCGCGCTGGGGCGCGGGGTCAATGCCCTCACTCTTGAGAATCTCCCAGACGGTGGAGGCAGCGACCTTGATACCGAGGGTGGCGAGCTCGCCGTGCACCCGCCGGTAACCCCAGTTCGGGTTCTCCCTGACCAGTCGCAGCACGAGGACGCGGATGGAGCGGACGGTGGGCGGACGTCCGGGACGCTTGAGGCGGCAGGTGCGTGCGCGACGGCGGTTCATCAGGTCCCGGTGCCAGCGCAGGACGGTGTCCGGTCGCACCAGCAGCCGCAGTCGGCGCAGCACCCGGCGGGGCAGAGGCGCGAGAAGGGCGGCGAGGAAGACCCGGTCCTCGGGCGCGAACTTCACCCGGTCAGCACCGAGTTGCCGCTCCAGAACGGTGATCTGATGCCGCAAAGCCAGAATCTCCACGTCCTTGTCCCGATCCCCCACCGGCAGCAGCCGCAGCGCGGCGAACGCGTTCGTGACGGTCAGATAGGCCAGGCGCAGCAGCACGAGAGATCATCCTGCTCCGTTCCGCTACCGCTTTGACGGCCGGGGCCACGAGTTGGCCATGAGGAGCCAGGCAGAGCCCGCCACCTGCACGGATGGCATTTTCGGCAGGCGGACACCTGTCACACGCCGTCGTCGACTCCGGCCTTGAGCGCAAGATCTGCGCCGTGCTGGATGCACACGACGAGGTGCAGGCCTGGGTCAAGAACCACAAGCTGTTCCTGGAAATCCCGTACCTCTACTTCGGCATCACTCACCGCTACCGCCCGGACTTCGTTGTCCGAATGAGGAGCGGCCTGACTGTGCTCCTTGAGGGCAAGGGAAACCCTGACGAGAAGGATGACGCCAAAGCGACCGCCGCCCGGCGTTGGATTGAGGCCGCCAACACCTGGAATGGCCTCGGCACCTGGATCCACCACGTCTGCTACGATCCGGCCACGCTCGACGCAGACCTGAGCGCGCTTCACGGGTCCGGCCGGGCGCCGGCGCCCCGGGGCGAGATGTTCCCGCAACCGTCCGATGAAGAACACGGCGAGGACCTTCGCAGGCATGGGCGACCTGACCGGCGCGCCACGCGATGAGAAGCACGGCGAGCTCGTGAAGGTAATGCCAACCGCGGCGACCATCAGCTGATGAGCCTCGACCTAACCCTGCTGACCGCCTTCTTCACAGACGTGAAACGTACGAACGGCAGCCGATCCTCGGCGAGGAGTGCTTCGGTTCCGGCCGCCATCTTGGTGGAAGGTGCGGGAGGAGATTGGTTGGGGTGGCGACTCAGGGTCCCCCGAGCCGCCGCCGTGATCCGTCCTTCTATAGCGTGACGGGACGAAGGACCTCCTCCAACTCGGTGTGGGGAAGGCCGTGTGCGTTCGCTACCAAACCGTTTGTGAGCCCACCGGCGTAGGTGTTCAATCCCCGGGCCAGGGCGGGGTCGTCTTGCAGCGCCTTCCTCCAGCCCTTGTTTGCGATCGCGACGCTGTGCCGCAGCGTCGCGTTGGTCAGGGCATGGGTCGATGTCTGAGGCACCGCACCGGGCATGTTCGCGACGCAGTAGAACACCGTGTCGTGTACCCGATAGGTCGGGTCGGCATGAGTGGTGGGGCGGCTGTCCTCGAAGCACCCGCCCTGGTCAATGGAGACGTCCACCAGCACAGCGCCCGGCTTCATTCGCGAGACCAGACTGTTGGACACGAGCGTCGGCGCCTTGGCTCCGGGCACCAGCACAGCTCCGATCACCAGGTCTGCGTCGAGAACAGCCTTCTCGACCTCGAACCGGTTTGACGTGACGGTGCGCACCCGGCCGCGGTACACCTCGTCAGCGGCGCGCAGCCGGTCGACGTCGAGATCGAGCAGGGTGACCTCAGCGCCGAGGCCGACGGCGATTGCGGTGGCGTTCATGCCCGACACGCCAGCGCCGAGGACAACCACCTTGGCCGGCTGGGTGCCGGGTACGCCTCCGGGCAGGATCCCGCGGCCGCCGCCTGAGCGCATTAGGTGGTAGGCGCCCACCTGGGGGGCCAGTCGACCCGCGACCTCGCTCATAGGGGCCAGGAGCGGGAGCCGGCCGTCCGGGGTCTGGACGGTCTCGTACGCGATGGCGGTGACGTTCTTTTCGAGCAACGCTTCGGTGCACGGGCGGGAGGCGGCCAGGTGGAGGTAAGTGAACAGCACCTGGCCGTCGCGCATCCTGTCGTATTCGCTTGCGACCGGCTCCTTGACTTTCAGGATGAGGTCGCCTTCTGCCCAGACGTCGTCCGCGGTGTCCAGGATCTTCGCTCCGGCGCCGAGGTAGTCCTCGTCGAGGATTGCTGAGCCGACGCCGGCTCCGGACTGCACGAACACGTCGTGGCCGTGGCTTGAGAGTTCGTGCGCGCCTGCTGGGGTGAGGGCGACGCGGTACTCGTGGTTCTTGACTTCGGCTGGCACGCCGATCTTCATGACAGACTGGCCTTTCATGGTTCGGGGGGCGATCAACATGCCCGGTCGTGCGGCGCGGGCACCGAGGGGGAATCGACGCCCGCGCCGCAGTTCCAGGCGCGACCTGGATTGGTGACTCAGCTCTGGCGCAGCGCGTCTTGGTGACTGCTCTTGCTGGTCGGTGCCAGAGCGAGGGTGAGTGCTGCACCCGCGGCGGCGGCCACAAGGTAGAAGCTGGGTGCGACCTGGCTGCCTGTCCGGTCGATCAAGTAGGTCGCGATGAACGGTGCGGTCCCGCCGAAGATCATGACCGAGGCGTTGTATCCGATGGACACTGAGCTTGCGCGGACTCGGGTCGGGAACATTTCAGCCATGTAGGCGAACAGCGGGGCGGCGCCAGCGGCGATTAGAGCTCCCAGCGTCGCACCGCCTGTGATCGCGGCCGCGACGCCTCCCTGGGCGATGAACAGGAACGCCGGGTAGGTGACCACGACGAGAGCGACGCTGGCCCCGATGAGCACCGGCTTGCGGCCGACCCGGTCGGAGAGGGCGCCCCACAGCGGCAGGGCGACGATGTGGGTGATCAGGGCCGCCGATGTGATGGCGAGCATGGATCCGGTATCGAAGTGGGCGACTCCCTTCAGGTACGTGGGCATGTAGCTCATGACCACGTAGAAGCCGACTCCGTAGGTGAGTGTGGCGCCGAAAGCCACCGCGATCCACTTGAACTGTCCGGTGACACTGGACCGGAGTGGCGCCGGATCGGCCTCCGCTGCGGAGACCAGGGCCCGGAACATCGGGGTGTCTTCGATCTTGAGTCGGAGGTACAGGCCGATCATGCCGAGCGGCAGTGCGATCAGGAACGGAACTCGCCAGCCCCAGGAGTTCATCCCGTCCTTGGACAGGTTCGCGGTGAGGACCGCCATCAAAACGGCGCCGAAGAGCAGGCCGGTGGCCGAGGCCGCCGGCAGCAGGCTCGACAGCAGCCCCCGTCGGTTGCCCGGGGCGTACTCGTTGATGAAGGAGGCAGCACCGGCGATCTCGCCGCCGGCGGAGAAGCCCTGAAGCAGTCGGGCGGTGAGGAGGAGGACCGGGGCAAGGACGCCGACGCTGGTGTAGGTGGGGAGCACCCCGATGGCGAACGTCGAGAGCGACATGAGCACCACGACGGTGGCCAGACAGCGCTGTCGCCCGATGCGATCACCGAGAGAGCCGAAGAAGAGACCGCCGAGGGGGCGGGCGAAGAACGCCACGGCGAACGTCGCAAACACGGCGAGCAACGCGGCGGTCGGATTCGAGGAGCTGAAGAACACTACTGCGAGGGTGGTGGCCACGTAGGCGTAGACGCCGTAGTCGTACCACTCGACGAAGTGGCCGATGACGCCGGCGATCACCGCGCGCTTGAGGGTGGAGGGGTCGGCTGTCGGCGGGGACGGTTGAGTGAGGGTCTGTGTCATGGGGGTGCCTCTCTCGATGTGCGTCTCTCTGGTTGTTCGTGATCAAGAACCGTGGTGGTCAGTGACTGCGAGGCAGTCACCGGGCGTGGGTGGCCTACAGGTCGCGGAAGTGCGCCCAGAGGTTCGATTTCTCCTCGACGCCGATGCCGGGGTGGTCGAGGACCTTCACCCGGCCCCCGTTGACCGGCGTGCTGTCGAGGAACCCTCCGACGGGCTGGAAGACGCCTGGGTAGCATTCGGTCCCGCCGAGTCCGAGCCCTGCGGCCAGCGCGAGGTTGAGCTGGTGACCGCCGTGGGGGATGAAGCGGTCACGGCGCCAGCCGTTGCTCTCGGCATCGGCGACCATGCGGATGAACTCGGTCGGCCCGTAGCTCAAGGCGGGGTCCATCTGCAGCCAGTCGCGATCGGGGCGCATCCCGGCGTAGCGGATGAGGTTGCGCGAGTCCTGGACCGAGAACAGGTTCTCGCCCGTCGCGAGCGAGCCCGAATAGGTACGGGCGAGCTCGGCGTTCAGCGCGTAGTCGAGGGGGTCGCCGGCTTCCTCGTACCAGAGCAGTCCGAACGGAGTGAGCATCTCGCCGTAGGCCAAGGCGGTGTCGAGGTCGAATCGGCCGTTGGCGTCCACGGCGACACGGGCACCGTCGCCGACGGCTTCCACCACGGCGGCGATCCGCTCGGCGTCCTCCGTCAGCGGGGCCCCGCCGATCTTCATCTTGACGTGCTCGAAGCCTTGCCCAAGGTAGCTGGTCATCTCTGCGACCAGTGCGTCCGGTCCGGACCCCGGTTGGTAGTAGCCACCGGCGGCGTACACCCAAACGCTGTCGGCCACCGCACCGTTGCCGAACCTGTCGGCGAACAGCTGGGCAAGCGACTGGCCGCGGAGCTTGGCGGCAAGGTCCCACATCGCCGCATCCACGGCGCCGATGGCGACGCTGCGGTCTCCGTGGCCTCCCGGCTTTTCGCCTTCGAACATGATGGCGTTGGCCCGCACCGGGTCCAGGTCACCGGTCTCCGGGTCGAGGAGGGCTTTCGCCTCCGCCCGCATGAGCCGGGGGATGGCACGATTGCGGATGATCTCCCCTTGTGCATAGCGGCCGGGGGACGAGAATCCGTACCCGGTCACCGGTCGCGCGTCCCGGATGACATCGGACTCGACGGCGACGATGGAGGCGGTCATGGTGGAGAAGTCCACGTAGGCGTTGCGGATTTCCGCGGCCAACGGGATCTCCCGTTCGCGAATTGACGTGATGCGCATGTCTGGTCAGTTCTCCTGTTGTCCTAGCCGAGGCGGAAGGGGTCGCGTCCGGCCGCGTCGCTGGTGTTGATCCACACGGCCTTGTCTTCGAGGTAGGCCTCGATCGCCTCGATGCCGTTTTCTCTGCCGATGCCGCTTGCGCCGAAGCCGCCGTAGGGCATCTCGTAGCTGACGGTTCGGTAGGAGTTGACCCAGACCGTTCCGGCGCGCAATGCCTTCGCCATGCGATGTGCGCGGCCGACGCTCCGTGTCCACACCCCAGCCGCAAGGCCGTACGAGGAGTCGTTCGCCAGACGGATCGCGTCCTCTTCGTTGCTGAACGGAATGACGGCGACGACCGGTCCGAACACTTCCTCGCGCGCGATCCGCATCTGGTTGTCGACGTTGCCGAGGACTGTTGGTTCGATGAACAGCCCGTCCCGGAGTTCGGCGCTGCAGGGCCGTCGCCCTCCTGAGAGGAGCTCGGCACCGTCCTGGGTCGCGATCTCGACGTACCGCTGCACCTTTTCGAGCTGAGCCTGGAAGGCCACCGGGCCCATCTCGGAGTCGGACGCCAACGGGTCACCCAGTCGGATGGTCGCTGCACGTTCGACCAGGGCTGCGACGAACTCGTCGTGGATGTCCTTGTGCACGAGGACTCGCGACCCTGCTGCGCAGGTCTGGCCGGTCGCGGCGAAGATGCCAGCTATGGCGCCGTTGACGGCGTCAGCGAGCGGCGCGTCCTCGAAGATGATATTGGGCGACTTGCCGCCCAGTTCCAGGGTCACGCGCTTCAGGTCGGCGATGGCGGCCTGCCCGACCTGGGAGCCGATGTCGACGGACCCGGTGAACGAGACCTTGGCAACGGACGGGTGTCCCACCAGCGCCCGTCCCGTCTCCGGGCCGCCGGTGACGACGTTGACGACGCCGGGCGGGACGTCAGCCTCCTCAAGCACTCGTGCGAAAGCGAGCGTCGACGCACTGGCGTGTTCCGATGGCTTGACCACCATCGTGCAACCGGCCGCGAGCGCCGGTGCCAGCTTCCAGGTCAGCAGGAGCAGCGGGGAGTTCCAGGCGGTGATCGCTGCGCACACACCTGCGGGTTCCTTGACGGTGTAGCCGAAGAAGTCGGGCTTGGATAGCGGCACGGTCGCTCCGCGCACCTTGTCCGCGAGGCCTGCGTAGAACTCGTACCAGTCGGGCAATCCGTCCAGCTGCCCGCGCATCTCACGGAGCAGCTTTCCGTTGTCGTATGCCTCGATGAGTGCCAGCTCGTCAGCCTTGGAGGTGATCACCTCGGCGATGCGCAGGAGCAGCTTGCGTCGGTCTCGACCGGACGTGCGCCCCCACTCCCCGTCGAGTGCCTGAGCCGCGGCGTCGACCGCTCGCCGCACGTCGGCCTCACCAGCCTCTGGCAGCGTTGCCCACGGCTTGGAGGTGAAGGGGTCCACGCTCGGCCGGCTGCCACCATCGGCAGGCGTCACCCACTCGCCGTTGATGAACAGCTGGTCGGGCACCTGTGGAGCTCGGAATGGGCGTTCAGTCATGTGGTTCTCACTTTCGGCTTGGGGTGTCAGCGGGGGACGGCTGCTGCACCAGCAGTTCGAGCGGTGCCAGGTGTCGCTCCACGGCCCGCATGATCAGCTCCGGGTCACCGGTCCGCAGGCAGTCGAGGGTCTCCCGGTGCAGCGACTCGACCGCCAGTGGGTCTTCGTCCTCTCTGAAGTAGCTCTCGAGGACGACGGTCAGCCGTTCGAGGATCTGGTGCTGCATGTAGGCGAGCACCTCGCTTCGAGCCGCCCGGGCCATCTGGTAGTGGAAAAGGTGGTCCCAGTGCCGTCGTTCCAGACGGTCGGCGTCCCGGCTCTCGACTAGGCGCAGCACGGACAGCTCCATCGCATCGAAGTCGTCCGGCGTGGCGCGCTGGGCACAGAGCAGCGCCAGTTGAACCTCGACGGCTCGGCGGGCTTCGAGGATGTCCGGTAGCTTGTCGAACTTGTTGGCGGTCAGTCCGAGGAGCGCCACCGGGATGTTGCTCGTCGCGACGGTCAGGCCGCCCCGGTTGCCGCGCTGGGTGGCGATGACCCCTGCCATCGACAAGCTTCGCACCGCCTCGATGACCACGGACCTGCTTACGCCCAGCAGCGCCGACAGCTCGTCGAGGGACGGGAGCCGGTCGCCGGGCGCGAAGACGCCCGCGCGGATGGCGAACGTGATCTGGTCGATGACCTCGTACTGGGTTCGGTGGCCCGGTACCGGGTGGAACACCTCGGCGAACCCGGGTGCGGTGCGCTTCCCATCCGCACTCATGCCACTGCCTTCGCGGTCACGGTGAGAATGCGGCGTGGGTTCTCGACGAAGATTGCCGCCAGGTCTGCTTCGCTGAGCCCTCGCGCACGCAGACCCGGTATCACCTTTTCCTGGATGCCGGTAAGTCCGGCACCGCCGAACCGCGAGAGGTGCTCTGACTTGCAGGTGTCCATCGACACCAGCACCTGCTCACGGAAGCCGCCCTGGACGTACTCGCACACCAGGTCAAGGGCATCCTCGAACAGCGTGGGGCGGTACCACATCAGGGTGTCGAACTCGATGTTGGCGCCGGCGTCGAGCAGTGCCTGGTGGTAGGAGCGAACCCGGTAGCTGTCCGCATGGCCGATGATCACCCTCGACGGGTCCACGCCTTCTTCGCTGAGCACCTGCAACTGCCAAAGGCCGATCTCGGAGGCGAAGCTGTGCATCATGATCGCGAGTCCGGTCCGTTTCGCCGCTCTGGCTGCAGCGCGGTGAACCCGCTCCTCCGTGGGCGACATCCAGCTCTTCTCGGTGCCGATCTCACCGATGATTCCCGGCCGTACCCCGCTTCCCTGGGCGCCGGTCTCGATCTCGGTGATCAGCTCGTCGGCGAGACTGTCGACGGATCGACGATCGATCTCCGCGGTCGCCGGATAGTAGGAGTCGCGATACCATCCGCATCCCATGACGACCTGGATCCCGGTACGGCGGGAGAGGTCCCGTAGCGCCGCCGGGTCCCGGTTGATGCCAACCGGGGTCACGTCGACGAGGGTGCGGCACTCTGTTGCGGCGAGAGCCGTTAGCTCCTCCACGATGTACCGCTCGTCCTCCGGCATGCCCGCCAGGTCGAAACGGTGCGTCGCGTGCCAGAACCTGGTCAACAGGTGTTCATGCATCAGCGTGAAGCCGAGCTCGTCCGGCGAAATGGGCCCGTTGACCGTCATCACGTGTCCGGACGTCAAACTCTGTCCCCGGTCGGGGTGGCTGTCCGATCCGGTGGGTCGGTGACCATCAGCGGCCCGTACATCGCTCAATGGGGTTTGCACGTGTGTCTCCTCGAGACGTCGCCCGGCGCCGCCGGGCGGAAGTGGGACAGGTCAGCGAGTCGAGGCGGCGTGAGCCAGCTCGGCAGAGGCCTGGATCTCGGCGCTCGGGCCTACCTCGACTCGGCCGTCGTCCATCAACGTCGTCGTGGTGACACGTCGGACCGCCGCCGCAAGGTGGTCCAAGCCCTCCTGCAACCGGTCGCTGGTGATGACCAGGGGCGGGTAGAAGAACACCGACACGATCTGCGCCGCGCGAGTCACGCGGACCACGACCCCCTGCTCGTAGCTCTCATGCCACAGCAGCGCCCGGAACCGCTCTGCGTCCACGTCGTCAGGCAGGCTGATCTCAAGACTGCCGAGCAGTCCGATGACCGAGGCGCGCGCCGGCCATGGCACCTGCGCGCCGATCTCCTCGAGGCGCAGCCGCAGCTCCGGCTCGCGTGCGGCGGCGTTCGCCACCAGGCCCTCCTCGTCGATAATCTTGAGGGTGGTGAGCGCCGCGATGCTTGCCACCGGGTGGCCGGCGTAGGTGTTGACGTGGACGAGCGGCGAGCCCTCGAAGGCCTCTTGGACCCGTCCGGACACGGCTGCCGCCCCCATGGGCACGTAGCCGCTCGTCAGACCCTTGGCCATCGTCAGGATGTCCGGCCTCACGCCCCAGTGCTCGCAGGCGAACAGGGTGCCGGTCCGGCCGAAGCCCGTGACGACCTCGTCGGCGATCAGGAGGATGCCGTACCGGTCACAGAGTTCACGAAGCCGCGGCCAGTAGTCGTTGTGCGGGACCTTGACGGCCCCCGGAATGGAAACCGGCTCGGCGAGAATCGCGGCGATCGTGTGCGGGCCCTCCTGCTCGATGATCGCAGCGGTTTCCTCGATGCAGTGTCCGACGCAGTCCTCCCCGAACGAACAGCTGCCGCAAAACCCGGCGAACGGCTGCGGAAGCGACACGAAACCGGGCACCAGCGGCTGGAACGGCTCGCGGAAGGCGGGGATCGAAGTGGCCGTCGTCGCCCCGTAGCTGGAGCCGTGGTAAGAGCCGTAGCGGCTCATGATCTTGAACCGGCCGGACTCGCCGCGGCGGCGGTGATAGTCGCGGGCCACCTTCATCGCGACCTCGTTGGCCTCGCTACCGCTGCTCGTGAAACTGAAGATCGGGTTATCGACCGGGACGCGCCCGGCCAACTCCTCGCCTAGGGCGGCAACGTACGGGTGCGAAGCCCCCGCCTCCAGGGAAACGAACTCCAGTCCACGGATCTGCGCGGCGACGGCGTCGGCGATGTCGCCCCGGCCATGTCCCACCACGCAGACCCCGAGGTGGTTACCGGCGTCCAAGACACGTTGGCCGTCCGAGTCGATCAGGTCGGTGCCCTCGCCGTGCACGAACATTCGCGGGTACTTCCCTGGGAATAGTTCATCCAGCTTCCGGAAGTCGGCGGCGTAGTGGCGGACGCGAGTCTTCGCCGTAAGCTGCGTCGGGTACTGGTTCACCATCGCGAGCACCTCCATAGGTCCATAAGTCCGATCATTAGACTTTGGGGGTCCCCGGTCGTGTCAAGCATCACCCTGCGTCGTCTCACATTCTGGGCAGGCCGGGGCGCGATCGCGGATTAAGCGTCGAGATCACTGGCCGCAAGACCTCCTGCAAGATCGAAGTTGAGCGCTCAACCTGGTCTATTGAATCCAGACAAAAGCCTTCCTGTTGCTTGCGCTGTCCAGCGACCGATGGCGGTCTTGCCCCCGTCTTCAGCCTCGTGATGGAAAATCTGCGGCGCCGAGGGCGCGCGATGGCTTAATGCAACGCTGCCCACCCGACGCCTCGGGGCATCGGGCGCTAGCTATAGCTAACCTTGCCGGCCCGTCGTTGGACGCCAGTCCAAGGCCGGAGCAGCTGGCAGAGCATCGCTCGTTCCCCGCTGATGCAGCTGATCTCGGCAGAATCGGATGGATCGGGACGCCGTCGACATCGAGGCTGCGGAGCGCCTGCGGTACCGCCTGCGCTCACGGGGGCAGGTCGTCCCTGTGTGGTGGCGCGGGATCAGTCGGCGCGCCCGTATACCGCCAGGTTCGCCCACGACCACAGCGGGCGGTCCGGCGTGTGACCGGCGGCTGAGCGTAGCGCGGCGCCGGGGCTGGCGCCGTCGGCGAGCGTCTCGTACAGCGATGCCATCTGCGTCGCGGTGGTGTCGTCGGCGACCGGCCAGCGGGACACGATGACCGATGAGGCGCCGCGCCGCAGGCATGCGGTTGTCAGGTCGATGGGCCAGCGGATGGTGCCGGCCGCGCCGGAGCGGCAGGCGGCCAGCACCACCACCGGGGGCAGGCGCCAACCAAGGACGTCGAGGCCGGTGGCGGTGCCGCGCGGCAGGTGCAGGGTCAGACCGGAAGGTGACACGGTGCCGTGGACAGCGAGCGTGAGTACCTGGTAGTGGTGTTCGCGCAATTGCGCGCCGAGCTTGCCGGGTGAGAGGACGGCCTGCCCGTCGATAACGCCGGCGCGGCCCAGCGCCCGCAGGTACCGCATCTCCGCGGCGGCGCCGGGCAGAGTCTCGTCGAAGACGCCGACCAGTCGGTAGGGGCGGGACAGCCGCGGCGGCGGGGGTAGCCGCGCCCACGTTGTCAGGGCCGGTGCAACGGTGACCGGGGCGTGCGGGTCGAGGACGGGCCGCCCGGCGATGGTGAGGGCCTCGACCGGCAGCGGGCGCAGCGCCGGGGACGGGATCACGATCACCGAGCCGGCGGCACCTTGGCGGGTGAGCGGCAGGGCGCCGAGCAGCTTCTCGCCAAGCTTGTCGCACACGGCAGGGGTCATCCGGGCCGGTCGGCTGTCAGCCAGGTCTCGGAGCGCGCGCCCGGCGGCCGCGGTCAACTCGGACACGCAGGCCGCAACCTGGTCGTCGGCGGAGCGCCAGGCCACCACGATCGTCTCGAGCGATGTGTCCAGCTCGTGGATCCACAGGCACAGCCGGTCGCCGACGTCGACTGTGGACGGATCGGCCAGCTGCGGCGGCGTCGCACGGCGGCCCAGGGTACCGGCCAGCAGGGAGCGGTGCAGCAGCGCCTCGAATGGCGCACCTCGGTTGATCTCGTAGACGGCCAGGTCGACGGCCAGGTGCTCGCCGACGGCCAGCGCCGAGGCCTCCAGCAACCGGGCGGCGGCGCGGGCGGCCCAGGGACGGCCGTCCCGTGCGGCCAGGCTGGCAACGTAGCGCACTGCTCGCTGCGGCAGGGGATTGGCGGGCGGGTCGGCGGGTCTTGTCGGACCTGACCGCGATCGGGCTACGGCCGGAGTTGCCGTACACGCTGACGTGGGGTGACGGGCTGAGCATCGACGTTGCCGGGGACCTGACGTGGGTCACCGACGGCTGGTTCCGACGGCAGAAGCCGGTGGAGGTGCCAGCGTGAATGAGCGGGATACCGCAGTGTGGTGGGCAAAGGTTCGCTCCGGGGGCCCGCAGCGGGCCTCGGCGGGCAGCCCGTCACCGGCGGGGATGCGGCGGCTGATCGAAGCGGACGCGCAATCGGTGTGGCTGCTGCCGAACATTCCGTCCAGCGCCGGCCCGCAGGTTCTCGCCGAATACCGGCAGCAGGCGGTGACGCTGCAGGACGCCGCCGGCACGTTACGGGTTCTCGCCTCGTGCCTGCGCTGCTGCTGGCCCGACCCGGGAACGGATCCGTGGCCAGGCCAGCCGGCGGACCTCGCACGCGTCGATCGGGTCCTGGAGCAGCTCACCCCGGGCCGGGACCAGAGAAGCCGACAGCGGCTGCTGACCGCCGCCCTGCGCAGGCTGGAAGCCGCCCGTTGGGTGCTGCAAACCGCGGGGAGGGTGCGGCTGGGGCCGCGGGTTGCGACGTGGGGGCCGCTGGAGCTGTCCACGGTCCGGGAGCTGTGGCGGATGATCCCCGACCCGGACTCTGATATGCGGCCGCAGAGACAGGAGGCGCGGTGAGCAGCGACCAGAACCCACTGTTCGAAGCCGTCCTGGCCACGCTGACCGACCGGCAGCGGGAGCACGTCGAAGCGGCGTACGCGTTGCTGGAACACAGCCGGGAACCGGTCCACCGGCAGGAACTGCTCGCGTTCCAGGACCCGACGAGCCGGGACCGGCTGGAGCAGTTGCTGCGCCGCACCGGCCGGGTCCTCGTCCAGGTCGACGGGCTGCGGTTCACCTCCGGCTACGACGATGCCGTCGCCACGCAGTTGACCGGCAGCGGCTGGCAGCCGCTGACCGTGGTCGAACGGGCGGTGCTCGTCCTCGTGCTCGTCTACTCGGTCGCGATACCGCGCAGCGAGGAACGCCTCGCGCAGGACGTGTGGACGAGCCCCTACCCGACGGCGGAGGAGGACATCCTGCGGGCCAGCAAGGTTCCGGCGGTCGCGGCGAAGACCGCGTTGAGCAAACTTGTCGCGTGCGGCCTGCTCGGCCGGGTCCGTGACCGCGTCGACGCCGAAGGTGGGTACGTGCCCGGTCCGCAACTGCTGCGGCTGACCCCTGCCGTGCGGGAGCGGCTACAAGACCAGCTGATCCTCGCCGCCGCCCCAAACCATCCGCTCGCCGCCGTGATCCGCGAGCGCCGTAACCGCACCATCAGCAGGGAGAATCCTCGTTGACGGCACCAGGCAGCTTCCTCGATGACGATGGCGCCACTGACATCGTCGGGCCGAGAGTCCTTGCTGGCATCCAGATGATCAATATCTCGCGGTTGTCGACCCATCCCGTGCCAATCACCTCACGAGGACTGATCACCGTCGCGGGACAGGGCCCGTCGGACTCCAACGGCGCCGGAAAGTCGTCATTCATCGCCGGGCTCAGCCTGCTGCACGCCGACGACCAATGGCGGCTGCAGTCGGGTGCGCAGGCCGCCGCTGAGCTGCTGTTCACCGCGGAGCTAGCCGGGCAGGAAGTCGTGCACGCCAACGCCGACCACGGCTACATCATCGGCGTATTCGTCCCGCCAGCTAGCCACACAATCGCCGAGATCGAGGCGGATGCGTTGACCGTGTGGTTGCGGATCAACCGGCAGGCGCCGCACGTCGAGCTGCGGTGGAAGCCGCAGCGGCACGTCGCGTACGGCGACACGGAGAACGACCGGGCCGCCGGCGCCGACCAGCTGTGGGACACGCTGCCGTCTAGTAACGGCCGCACGAACATCCGCGCGAACAAGCTCGCCCGCACGTTGTACGGCAGGACGGTGCGGTGCGTGTCGTTCCTGTCGACGTCGGTGCGGGCCAGCGCGACGGCGAACCTGCTCGCCCAGCCGTTGAACGAACTGACCCCGGAGCGGATCTTCGACGCGATCGGTGCGTTGACCGGCCTGAACAGGGAGATCGACGACGAGCTGAAGGCCCGGCAGAAGGAGTACCAGCACGCGGTCGACGCCCAGCGTGCGCAGCACGAGTACGACGAGTGGAACAGGCGGGTCACGTCACCGAGGACATGATTCACGCTCGGGAAAAAGCCCGCACCTTGAAGGCCGACGCATACGACAGCTGGAGGTCGCGGTGCGCACGCTTCCTCATCGACGGGGTCGCCGCGGACGACGACCTGGCCCACGACATCGGCCAACTCGAAACCCGGCGTGAAGAGCTCGAAGCGAGCATCGAGATCGCCGACGTCAACCTGGAGCGGCTCACCGACGACAAGACGTTCGAGGTCAGCTATCGCCAACGGGTAAAGGCACACGAGGAGGCTCAGGCCGCAGTCAACGACCTGAAAGACCAGGAGAAGGGAAACGTCGCCCGGATCGAGGTGCACACCGGCCGGATCCGGACTCTACGGAAGAGCGCGGAGGCCGCAGACGGGCGGACGCAACCCGAAGCCGAGCACGAACTCCGCGAGGCGGAAGCCGCCATCCAGGCCGCGCAGCGCAACAAGGGTGTCACCCAGAAGGCTGTCCAGCAGGCACGCGAGGCTCTTAACGCAGCGGAACGCGGCGAGGACGTCGCGGTGGCCCAGGTCCAGGCGCTGCGTGACCGCGGCATTACGGGCATTCCACTCGTGGACGCGATCTCGCTGACCGAGCAGCAGCGGCCCGTGTGGGAGGCGCGGCTGCTGCCGTACCGGCATGCGGTCGTTGTCACCGACGCGGCCGAGGCGATGAAGGTCCTAACGACGGTGCCTGGCTCGTTGCTGGTCGAAGCGGACCGCGACGGGAAGCCCGGCGGCCTGGACCTGCCCAACGCCCCAGACGCGACCATGACCGTGAATCGGTTTCTGACCGCGCTGCGCGACCGCGCCGACGACGACACCGGCCGGATTGACACGACCGCCGGCGTGTACGGCATCGCCGGGTTCACTGAAGCGATGACCGGTCGCGCCGGCCGCATCCAGGCCGCTCTCCACGTCTTGGAGGAAACGTCCGCCGCCGACGAGGCCGCCGACGCCGACGTTCGAGCCGCCGAACGTGCCCGAGACCGTGCCGCCGAACGCGTCGCCGCCGCCAAAGCCGCACTCGAAGCGGACGACCTCGATGGTCAAGTCCGGAAGCTGCGAGTGCAGAACAACCAGATCAGCGACAAGCTGTCTGAGCTTGCCGGGCCGCTCGGCCGGGCCAAGGCGGCGTACGAGACGGCATTGGGAGAGAAGAACGCCCGCGACGAGCGGATCGCGACGGCGAGGGCACAGTTGAACGCGCTGCGCCGGGAACTGCAGCAAAACCGGGAGACGTGGCAGGAGAAGACCCAACGACGGCAAGCATTGGACCTGCCGCGCCGGCATGAGGCGTGGGCGGGAACCGTCGCCTCAGCGGAACAGCACCTGCTTACCCTCACCGAGCAGGAGCACGAGCGGACCATCGCGGAGTGGGACGACCTGTGCGCTTTGCGGGCCGATCAGCTTCACCGGGCATGTTTCCCGCCCGGAACCCCGGATGAGGCGCTTCCAGAGGAGCTGAAAGTCGTCGACCAGCAGCGCCGCGACCGTAAGCTCAACGCCCACATCCGCCTCACTCCCCAAGTGCTTCGGATCATCGGCACACACCTCGACGACCTCGAAGACATCGACCGGCAGCAACTCGACCAGATCCAAAACGGCCGGGCCAACCTCACCCGCACGTTGGTCAGCGCCGAAGACCACTTGAGAGAGGCACGTTTGGCGTCCACGGCGCTGCGGGCCACCCTGGCGAAGGCCATCAAAGCGAAGCTGAAGCAGGTCTCCGACGAGTTCGACAACCTCGACCAGGCGTACGGGGGGTACGGCGCCGGCCTCGACTACCCCGAGCCGGAACCGCCGGCCGACCCGCAGAAGTCCTGGCAGTGGACGGTCACCCCACGCTGGCGACGCGGCGAGGGGAAACCCCTGTCATCGTACCGGCTTCGCGGCAACACCGCGCAGATGGACGACAAGGCCGTCAAACTTGTCTGCGCCGCCGCGCTCGCCGGATCCCAGGACCGGCCGCTGCTGCTCGTCCTCGACGAACTCGGCCGTAATCTCGGCTCCGCCCACCGCCGCGACGCGGTGGCTCTGTTCGAGAACATCGGGCGGGACCGCGCCATCAGCGTTGTCGGCGCCCTGCAGGACGACATGGAGCGGTACGCGATCGGCTCTTCGAGCCTGTACATCAAGCTGCGGCGAACTTCCGATGCGTACGCGTACAACCAAGCACCCGTCGTCATCGGCAGCGAGACCGAGGCAGCCCGCGTCGAACTCCTTGCCGAGTGGATGACCTCCTACCGTCCGGAGCCGCAGACGTGACCACTCCCGACACCGACCAGGACACCGAAATCACCCTCACCTGGATCGACCGGCCCGGGCTTGTTGCCTACGCGCCGGTGCCGGCAAACGGCCGGTACCCCCGGGACAGCCGGAACCGGCCGTGCCCACGCACTGCCCGCCTGCGGACTGAAACCCCACACCTGCCGCCGCACCGGCCCGCCGGGCTGCTCAGCGACACCGACTGGGCGTGGATGATCCGCAGCGAGCACACCTGGCCCCACGTCGCCGCCCGACTCGGTACCCAAGCCGAAACGATTGTGTTCACCCTTGCCCGCGCGGGCTGCGTCACCATCGGCTACGACCTCAAAGGCAGCAGCCTCGCGCCGACACCCAAGCGGGTCTACCCGCACCCCGACCTCGCCGCCGCCGAGCAGGAGCGCCGAACTGCCCGCCGCGACCAGCGAACCACGCTGCAGACCCGTGCCGCCGACCTCGCCGCCGACCTGCGCGACGAATGGCCCGGCGTCGCTCAGGCCCTGGGTGCCACCGATCACCCGGACCGGCTCGGTTGGGTAGTCAACGCCGCCGCCGACCTAGCGGCCGGCGTCGTCCACGATTCCGTTCGCGCGTTCGTGCAAAACCATGCCGGAAACACCAAGGCGCGCGACGACGTCCAGCGGCTGCTGGCCGACCTCGGGTTCGAACCCGACGCGATCGCCGCGCTCGGCCTGTCCCGCAGTCCGTACATCGGCATCGGCGGCCCGATCCGGCTTCGCGCCGGCGACACCCGTGTCGACCTATCGCCGCTACCCGGACCACACGACATCCGCCTCAGCCACCGCCACTCGATCAACATTGACGTCCGTGCCGGCGCTGGCCTGCTACTAATCATCGAGAACCGGCAGGCCGCCGAAACGCTTTGCGATATGGACCCGGACCTGCCGGTCATCTGGTGCCATGGACAGCCACCCGATCCCGTCGTCAAACTGATCACGGAAGCAGCAGCGCAAACTCCCTCGACGCTGATCTGCACCGACGCTGACCTCGGCGGCGTACGGATCGCTGCCCGGATCCGCGACCGCCTCGCCGCAGGCACGACCGTTCACGTCATTGACGTCGGCGTTGCCGAACACAACCCCGGCCGGGCTCTCTCGGCTCACAGTCGCACTCAGCTAGAACGATTTACGATCAGGCCTGACCAGATCGGAGCCTTCGCCCGCAGTTGCCTCGACCGCGGCTACGCCATCGAACAGGAAGCAACCGCAAGAATGGCGCTGGCCACCGCTTTGAAGCGAACTCCAGACTACGGGTAGGGGCCGTCCGTGGCCGCTGCAACGTTGCGCTTGCCGAAAACCTCGTCCACGCAGGTCACGCAGGTCACGCAGCATTGAGCCTTTTTCATCGTGACGGTGCAGGTCACGGCAGGTGGAACCCTGGCGCGCCAGTGCCACGGCGCCCGCCGTGTCGGCTGTGAAAATCGCTGTCCGGTTGCCGGAGCACAGTGTTAGAAAGCCGGGGTGCACAAGATTCTCACGTTCTCTGATCATCTGCGGCTGATTGACGAACGACCGCCTTCCGCGCCGCGGTCGCTGCGGCGCCCAGCCTCGACGTGCCGGTGCCGAGCTGTCCGGGGTGGACGCTGTTCGATCTCGTGCAACACGTGGGCATGGGCCGCCGCAAGTCGGCCGCCATCGTCGCCGCAGGGCCGGCCGACGCTCCCCCGGAGAAGTCGGCTTGGGAGGACGGCACGGGTGCGCCTCGGGAACGCGAGGCTCTCCTGGCCTGGTGGACCGAGTCCGTCGAGCGACTGACGAGCGCGCTGCGCGAGGCCGGCCCGGACCGCGGTTGTTGGACGTGGTGGGGTGACTCGCAGTCACCGCAAACCTCCGGTGCATGGGCTCGGCGCCAGGTTCCCGAGATCGCGGTGCACACCTACGATGTCCAGCTCACCGTGGGGGACCCGGAGCCGCTGCCGGACGAGGTCGCCCTCGACGGTTTCGACGACTGCCAGTTCACCCTCTGCTCGACGGATGTCGCCTGGCCGCACGAACCCGCCGTCGTCGATTACTACGCCACCGAGGGCCGCTCTTGGCGCCTTCGGCTGTCCCGCGACGGCGCATGGACCGCCCGCCTCGGCGCGCCGGCTGCCAGCGAGGACCCGGACCCGGACACGGCCGACGCCTCCGCCCGGGGCACGGCCAGTGATCTGGTCCTGTTCTTTTACGGCCGCATACCGCCGGATTCTCTGAAGCTGGAGCTGGACGGCGACCGTCGCATCTTCGATCAGCTCATCGCCTGGGACCCGTCCGTGTAACAACGATCCCTTTTATCCTGCGTAGGCCGGGTTCTCGACGTGGTGCAGAACCAGGATCGCTTCGTCGGCCAGCTCCACACCGACGATGTGCGCATCGTTGTCCTTCTGGGTGCGCAGCCAGCCGGTTGGGTCGCCGATTCGGTGTACGCAGCTGGGCCGGCGTAGCCTGTTGCCGCGGGCGACGGCCTCATCGATCCAGCGGAAGCGGGGTACGGCCAGGCATGCCCCGACGGCGTCGCAGGTACGCAGCAGGGTGCCGAGATTCGCACCGTGCATCGGCCACAACGGGGCGGCGATCAGATGGTCCCAGTATCGGTGGGAGCGGGGTCGGCGGGCGGCCCGGATCTCTCGGCGGGGCCGTACCCGGATCGACGGGCTCACTGGACGGGAGCGCTCACGCTCCGAGGGTCAACGTTCATGGGGGAGTGGTGCTTCGCGGCGCACCCGACCATCGACGAGTCGTTGAGAACAGCGAGCGTGGCGTGAGCCATCCTGCGGCCCGCGTCAAGGCTGGGGATCGGGCGTACTGATGCCTCTGTTGGGGTGTTGCAAGTGTGCTCCACAATGGCCTACCGTCAACGCATGCACACCGCTTCCCAGCGGATGTGCTTGGAACATGTGGCCGAATCCCCCCTCGGACACAAGATCAAGAACTCGCACAGAAGGCCGTTGACCTGGCATTACTCAGGTCAGCGGCCTTAGTCGGTTCTCGGTCTGCTGCCGCCGAGGGAGCACCGAGGGAGCACGGGCCCGGACGGGCGTCGTCGGGAACAACTAGCGGCGCGATCTTGAGCCGCCCCGACAAGACGGTTACGGTCCCACTGTTGCGTATAGGTGCGCTCGGCGGCAGAGCCCGCAGAGGCGGGGTTCGAGGCCGCTTCACGTGGAGGAACTGTGGCAGGGCTGGAAAGAAGGACGACGAACGGCGGGAAGACGATTCGCTGGCGGGTGAAGTGGCGCGACGGCGGCCGCCGCGACGGCCAGCAGGTCAGCCGGACGTTCGACTACCAGGCCGACGCGAAGCGCTTCAGGACGCTCGTCGAGGCCGCCGGCGAGCGGATGCCGTCGCCTGAGCAGCTGGTCGAGCACGGGTTCACCGCCCTGCTCCCGGCCGGCGTCGTCGCCCCGGCGCCGGAGCCGGTCCAGGAGAAGCTGACGTTCCGGGCGTACGCCGAGGAGTGGCTGGGCACGCTCGTGAAGCCGCACCCGGAGACGATGCGCAAGTACCGGGAGCGCCTGGAGAAGCACGTCTACCCGCGGCTGGGCGATCGGCCGATCGTCGAGATCACCCGGCGGGAGATGCGCGAGTGGCAGCAGGGCTTGCGCGACGCCGGGGAGCTGGGCCGGACCCGTCCAGGAGAGCTGCCAGCGGGCCCGGTGTCGGCGAAGACGATCGCCAACATCCGGGGTGACAGCGTGGTGCCGATCTTCACGGCGGCGTGCCGGCCCGGCGAGGACGGCGAGCCGGCCGTGCGGACGTCGAACCCGATGGACGGGCTGCCGCTGCCCGAGGGCCCGCGCGCCGAGCGGGACATCCTGGAGAGCCCGGACGAGGCCCGGCTGTTCCTCGAGGCGGCGTACGCGGTCGACCCGGAGGCGGCGGACCTGCTGCTGTGCAAGCTGGCGACCGGGCTGCGCTGGGGTGAGGTGTCGGCGCTGCCGCCCCGGGCGGTGAACGTCGCCCGCAGCACGGTGTCCATCGTGCAGGTCCTGCGGAAGGTGAACCGGCGGTGGGTGGTCGAGCCCAAGCCGAAGACGAAGCAGGACTACCGGGAGGTACCGCTGCCGGCGTCGGTGATGCGGATGGTCGCCGAGCGGGTGGCGGCGGCCAGCCGGGAGCAGGGGCGGCAGTTCGTGTTCGTGGCGCCGCGCGGGAACCACTGGCGGTACGAGGACTTCTACACGGACCGGTTGGTGAAGATCCGCGACCTGGCCCGAGAGCGGGGCCTGCCGCGCCGGATGACGATGCACGGGCTGCGGCACTCGCTGCTGACGCTGCTGGCGACGGAGGGCGTCGACCTGGCGGCGCTGCGGACGATGGCCGGGCACGCGAGCGTGACGACGACGATGAACGTGTACGTGCACGCGACCCGCCGGCACCACGAGCCGGTGCGGCAGATCGTGGGGGACTTCCTCGGCGTCGAGAAGCTGGCGGCCGCCGGGCGGTAGGGCATCCTGGCTCCATGCCGGGCGCTGAGACCATCGGTTGAGAGTCTGTGCCAGAGGCCCAGGGTGCCAGTGCAGCGGCCGACAGCTCAATAGAGCCGTGGGCCGCCATCCTCATCTGGGCCGATCGTCCAGCCGATCTCTTTCTCCCGACTTCCCGAGGGCAGTCGTTGAGGCGCTGCACGTCCTCGTGCTCCAATGCCATCCCTCTTCTAGAGCACGGCCGTTCAAGGAGCGATGACGGTCGGGCCCGACCGAACGGCCAGCTGCCGAAGTCTGCATCGGTCTGTCACCGCTGCCAGAAGTGGACGCCCTTGACGGGAAGCGCAGGCGCCATCAACCGATCATCAAGGTTCAGGGTCCGAACGGGGATCGATGAGCCTCGCTGATCGCCGCTACTCTCTCCAACACCCAACAAACTTGGTCCGAGTAGGACAGCCCCCGAACCTCTCGTGGAGATGTGGATGTCAGACCTGGAAGCCCTCACCAGTGATGTCCGACAACAGCTTGAGGCGCTGGAGGAGTGGCTGGGCGCCGAGCCGTCCCTTGGCCACGACGACGTACACGAGCACCGGAAGGTCGACCGCGAATGGCTGGCCACGGCGATGTATGCAGTCCATCAGCTCAAGGTGCGGGCAGCGTCGGCGCTCATCAATGTGGCATTCGTCGGTCAGTTCTCGTCGGGCAAAAGCTTCCTCATCAGTGGCTTGGTCGGGATGCTGGACTACGAGGAGGTCATAGGCGACGACGACATGCCGTCCGAGCAATACCTGGGACTGCTGTATTCGGCCCCCAAGCACACGACGGCCTGCCCGGTAACCGTCGTGCCGGTCACCGCCGCCAGTGATGTCGACGCCTCCGGCCGGGGATTCTTGCGGGTCCGGTTCACCGACAGCCGGGAATGGGAGGCGATCGGCAACTCGGTGCCGCCGGCCGTCGTCGCGGCCTACACCACGCAAGACCCTCGGCTGGATATCAACCGGCTGAGCGTCGACCACCGCAGCCGCCAGGTCGCGGAGGTGGAGATCCTGCTGCGCGACTGCCGCATCCCGGGAAAGCTCTACGACCTGCCGGGGCACGGGTCAATCGACCCACAGCACGACCAGATCGCCGACCGTGCCTGGCACGACGCCGACTGCTTTGTCTTTGTCACTCAGGCGACCCAGACGGTGGGCCGGGAGGATGATGAGCTGATCCGCCGTTTGCACGACCATCACGTGCGCACCGGCAAGCCGGTGATCTGGGTGGTGACGGGCATTGACCGGGCGAATTCCACCAACCCTGGCGAGCACAGCACCGCGTGGCAGCAGACGGTTTCGGCGAACAACTCCTACCTAGTGGAGAGGTTCCCGCCGGTGCAGCGGGACGCCTCGCCCGGCTTCATCGGGGCGGAAGGCTTCATCCCGGTCTCACCCGCGTGGGAGGCGTACGGCCGGTGGCTGATGGAGCAGGGCGACGGACAACGCCACAAGGGCCAGAACTACGCCCGCTGGAGCCGGATGGGTCGGCTGCGGGGGGTGCTGACCGACCTTATCGAGGCGGGCACGGGACAGACCCATCTGCGGGGGGTGGCTGAGGAGGCGCACCGGACCCTGGCCAGCCGGCTGAGCCTGTTGACGGAAATGCTGCACACTGCCCGCACACCGTTGGAGGAAATGGCGGGCGAGCGGGATCGGCTGCGACTGAGGCTGGAGCAACTGAACGCCACGATTCCGGAGTTCCGGGAGCGGCTGCGCGAGGACCTCCTACGCCGTATCCGCAATATGTCCCGTACATTCGACGGGCTGGCCGAGCACCTGCACACAGCGCTGGACGACGCAATCCGGGCTGCGGATCTCTCGAAGAAAAAGGAGTCGGAGGCTATCGAATCGCGACGTGCCGACCTGCTTCGCGAATGGACCAGCCAGCACGGGCCGGAGAAATTGTGGGAACGTGAGTCGCAGGAGTTCCTGGAGAATGTCTTCCAATCGGTGCAGACCATCCTCGGCGACACCACATCGGCTGAGCAGATGGGGTCAGCTAGCACCCAGATCGACCTGACCAGGCTCAAGACAGAACCCTCGCAACGCTACCGCACCAGTGGCCAGGACATCCTTCAGGACGTGTCGAAAGTGCTCGGCGTTGGGACGTCGATCGTGACCGCGATCGTGGCGGGTGCCGGCTTCATCAGCGGTCCGGTTGTCATCGTGCCGGTGGGCCTCTCCCTGGCCTTCGGCGTGGTCTGGGGATTGATCAAGCGCAACAAGTCCAAGCTCGCCACGCTTGACCTGCTGCGTCAGGTCTTGATCGACAACCTCGACGAGGTTGCGAAGGAATACGTTGTCTTGTTCGCTGCCGAGGCCGACGCCCGCGGCACGCAGATCCTGGATCGCGCCGTGGAGATCCTGTCCGAACGCGGAATCGAGCTGGAACGCCGGATCGACCTCGCCGAACAGGCGCTGCGGGCACCTGACAACGCCAGCCGCCGGGCGATCGTCGAGCAGCTCGCACCGCACTGTGAGCAGGGCGAGGAGCTGCGCGGACGCTTGGCCGCCCTCGCGGCCGCGGCGTGAAGGGAAAGCCTCCACAAGAAGCAGAGACTGACGCTCTACACCAACTCACGTGACCGTCGGGGGGACCGCGTAACCCAACAGGCGGAACAACCGTCTAGCAACCGAAGCGCGATCCAGCAGCTGGCGGCGAGCCAGAACGGGTCGGGGTGGCTAGGCGCCCGCTGCGGGGGCGGCCCTCCTAGGACGGTCTATGACGTGGGCGGCGGGCCAGAGCCGGGCACACCTGGTAGGCGGCTTCGAGGTCCGAGTCGGTGAAGCGGACCTTTCGGCCGAGGCGGTGACAGGGGACGCGGCCCTTGGACACCCAGCGCCGGAGGGTGGTTTCCGCGATGCGTAGCTTCGCCGCGGCCTCGGCGTAGGTGTAGTCCCTGGCCACCTCGTCCTCCTCCTTGTGGGGCTCGTAAATCGGGTCTGGCTATGCTGCCTGCGAATACTCATTGATCAACCCATCCAGGATCGGACGCCGTTTGATCCGGGCGGCGGTCACGTCCACGATGCGCGGTGGCGGATTTGGTGGCTGCTGTCCCAGTGAACGGTGCGGCCGATGATCGTTGTAGTGCGATGTGTAATCGGCAAGTACGGTCGCCAGGTGGCGTTCGTTGACGATGAGCATCAGGTCGGTGCACTCCCGGCGTACGGTGCCGACCCAGCGCTCCGCGAACGCATTCGCTCGAGGTGCCTGCGGCGGAGTCTTGATCACGTCGATGCCATCGGCGGTGAACACCGCGTCGAAGGCCGCAGTGAACTTGGCGTCACCCGGAAGCCCAGGCCGACCAGTTCACCTTGAATCCGGCGATGCCCCCACGACGGGTTCTCCGCCGCGAGTCGCAGCACCAGCTCACGGACCCGTCGGTCGACCGGTGGCCGGCCCGTCCGGGCATGCGGATATGTCCACCGCCGGGCGACCAGCTCACGATGCCAACGAAGCAGCGTCGCTGGGGTGACGAAGAACGCCGACCAGTACGGGCGGGGCAGCAGCCGCGACAACATTGCCAGCACCGCCCGGTCGGCCGGTTCGAGATCGGGGCGGTGCACTTGGCGGCGCAGCACCGCCACCTGATGGCGTAACACCAGGAGCTCAACGTCCTTGGCTCCACCGTCGCGGGCGAGCTGGGTCAACATCTGCAGCACTTGGCGAAGCAGCCGGTACACAAGGGACGCGATCACGGACTCCATTGTGTCGGCAACGCCGGCGTCGAGCAGGCGCAGCGCCGCGGGTCAGCCGGGGTAACCCAATTCTCGAGCCCCACAGGTCAACCAGCTCAAGGCCGTAATCGTCACCGCCGCCACAACGCTACGCGACACTTTGACCGGCCTGTCCAACACAGCGTTGATCCGCCACTGCGCCGCCCTGCCCGACACCGCCCCGACCGACGTGGCCACCGCCACCGTCTACACCCTGCGCCGCCTGGCCCAGCGCATCCAGACACTCACCGCCGAGGAACGTGAACTCCAGCGCCAGATCACCGCCGTGCTGAACTCGAACGCGCCACAGCTGCTGCACCGTCACGGGATCGGCCCCGACAGCGCCTCCGCGCTGCTGATCACCGCAGGGGACAACCCCGACCGGATGCACAGCCAGGCGTCCTTCGCCGCGCTATGCGGCGTCAACCCGATCGAGGCGTCCTCGGGCAAGACCCGCCGGCGCCGACTCAACCGCGGCGGCGACCGCCGCGCCAACGCCGCCCTCTACCGCATCGCCCTGACCCGATCACGGGGTGACCAACGCACCCAGGACTACCTCGACCGACGCAGCAGCCAAGGCCTCACCCGCCGCGAAGCCATGCGATGTCTCAAGCGGTACATCGCCCGCGAGATCTACCACCTGCTCCGCCAGCTCGATCCCATAGATCCGACCCCACGAACCGCTTGACAGAACATAGGGGCATCAGCGCCCTTCGTCCTATCTGGTCGACTGTCGGCTCCCCTGCCGAATGTCCGATGCCACTTCGGCGAATCTGGTTCGAAGCCAGGTATGCCCAGGATCAAGGTCATGTCTGGGATGCCACCAAAGCCATTCGGTGATTTCGGGTAGCTCCAGCGGAGGTTCGAGCATCCGTATCTCCGAGGCGACTTGCAGGTAGGGGCGGGTCCGGTGCGGAAGAAGAGTGGTCAGGGAGGTTCCCTTCAACAGGAATGCAGCTAGCAGGAAGCTGTCGACGGAAGACTCGACCCTTCTACGTATATTCCTTTCCTGTAGGTACCGGTCCGGTAGAGACAGCGACCGTCCGATCGAGTAGATGACGTGTGGTAACCGCAGATAAGTTTCCATGGTCATCTTTTTCTCAACTTCCACGTTGTCGACCCAGACGGCGCAGGACCAACGATCGCCCAACAGTTGCAATCCGGGAAACTCGGCAGCGGGCATCAACTCCTTTGGCTCGATGACGAAGTCCACTTCGCCAGACCGAAGCAACTGCGCCGCTTCGGGGGCACGCGGAAACACGTGCACGGTCACTCCTGGGGCATCGACGGCAAGGCGCCTGACGAGTGGCCCTACGAGGACGAGCGTGGCGTAGTCGGATGCGCTGATCGTAAAGCTGCGACTGTCCTTTTTAGGATCAAATGTCGCGCGGTCCTCTAGCGTGTGCTGGATCAGGCTGAGGATCTTGGCCAGCGGGTCGAGCAAGGCTTCGGCTTGCGGAGTGAGGCTGAGGTTGCGTCCTTGGCGTACCAGCAGCGGGTCAGCTAACATCCGCCGCAGCCTGCCCAGTGCGTTGCTCATGCCAGGCTGCGTCATGCCGAGCCGAGCAGCCGCTCGGGTGACATTGCGCTCGGTCAAGAGGGCATCAAGCGCCACCAGCAGGTTCAAATCGACGTTCGCCAGGTTCATGGTGGGGCTCCCAGGTATTGATGCAGCGATTGGTAGTGATACCAATCACAGTATTGCTGAATACCTCACCCGCTCCTAGCGTCGATGGCGTGCCACGGGAGCGACGGGACTACCGACGGCGATGCTCCTTCACAGATTCGGATGGTCGATGCCATGAGTCTTCAGTCGGCTACAGTCAGACCCTCTGCCCCGAGTAACGCGGTCACCGCTGACGAGTTCCGTGCCGCGATGCGGCGCCTGGTCACCGGCGTCACGATCATTACCGCCACCTACAAGAGCCGGCCATGGGGGATGACCGTTAGCGCCTTCACCCCGGTATGTGCAGAACCACCGACAGTCTTGATCTGTTTGAACAGGAACACGGTGCTCGCGGGCGCCGTGCAAACCGGCGGCCGGTTCGGGGTGAACCTGCTGAGCCAGGACCAAGAGTTCTTGTCTCGGCTGTGCTCGCGTCCCGGTATGCCAAAGTACCTCGACGACTACTGCCTACCCTCAGAGGGAGCGAGCGCACCGCTGCTGTATGACTCGCTGGCCGCCTTTGACTGCGACCTCGATGACGCCCGCGTAGTGGGCAGCCACATGGTGCTGATAGGGCTGGTGTCTGGGGTCTTCATCGACGGGAGCCGACGACCGCTGCTGTACGGGGCAGGCAGGTATCACGAGCCGATCGACTTCGACGCAACCTCGCGTCTAGGCGGGCAGTTGGCATGGAGCTGAAACAGATCGTGCCCGTGTTGCTCGACGCCTACAACAACCACAGCCCCACTTCGGTGGCACCCTGCTACTGCCTCGACGCCACCCACCTGGATGTCGCGACGGGTCGACCTCGACAGGGACGCGACGCGATCGTCGCCGGCCTCGGCTTCTTCCTGCGTGCATTCCCCGACGCCATGTGGCACGTCGAGTCGACCGCGGTCACCGCGCAGCACGCTGCGGTCCGTTACCGGCTGACCGGATCCTTGCAGGCCGATTTCGGCCCCTATACCGCTCATGGGCAGCCGTTGGAGTTACCGGGGGTGCTGTGGCTGACGGCCGGTGAAAGGGCTATCGGTCACAGCGCGGACTACTGGGACGCGGCCTCGTTCAACCGGCAGATGCAAAGCACCTGAACCTACGACACAATCACCCGCACCCCTAAGAAGGGAAGTCACCACCATGATCCGAACCGGGGAGCAGTATCTAAAGGGATTGCAGGACGGCCGTCGCGTCTACTGCGGCGGTGAGTTGATCGACGATGTCACCATCCACCCGAAAACGCGCGGCTATGCCCAGGCGATGGCCGGGTACTACGACCTCCACCATGACCCCGAGCACCAGGACGTGACGACATTTGTAGATGACGACGGCGAGCGGCGGGCGATGCACTGGTTCCTTCCGCGGTCGAAGGAAGACGTCGTACGGCGGCGCAAGTACTACGAGCTCATCTGGCGGCACTTCAAGGGCGCGATGTTCAAGCGCCCGCCGTGCAGCATGCTTCCCGTCTTCTACACGATGGTTGATGACCCGCAACCGTGGGAGGACAACTCCCGCTTCCACGAGGGGCGCCCGCTGGCTCAGTACATCGTGGATTCGTGGCACCGGATCAAGAACAACGACCTGTCGTTCTCGCCGATGTTCTTGGACGTACAGTACGACCGCTCGCGAGACGACGCGCTCGCGGAGACACCCATGCTCACCATGGTCGACCGTAACGACGACGGGATCGTCGTACGCGGGTGGAAGGCGATCGGCACCGGCATGCCGTTCGTCGACGAACTCTTGATCGGCAACCTGTGGCGACCCGGCCAGACCCCGGAACAGACGGTCTACGCGCTGGTGCCGGTCAACTCACCGGGCCTGTCCATCTTCACCCGCCCATCCAATGCCGCGGCTGACGCCTCGGAGTTCGACCGGCCGATGGCCTCGCTCGGCGACGAGCTCGACGGCATGGCGTACTTCGACAACGTCTTCATCCCGTGGGAGCGAGTGCAGCACGTCGGCAACCCGGAGCACGCCAAGTGGTACCCGCAGCGGACCTTTGACTGGATTCACGTTGAGACGCAGATCCGGCACGTGGCGAACGCCGAGCTCATCGCCGGGCTCGGGCTCCTCGTCACCCATGCTCTTGGCACTCATACGGCACCGACTGTCGCGTCGAACCTCGCCGACCTCGTCAGGTTCCGTGAGACCTGCCGGGCGTTCACCCTGGCGGCCGAGGAAACCGGGTTCCACACCCCCGGTGGGCTGTACAAGCCGAACAACATCTTCGTCGACTTCGGGCGCGCCTACTACCTGGAGAACATCGGCAAGATGACCGAGATCCTGATCGACTTCTGCGGTCGAGGGATCGTCGTGTACCCAACGCGGGCGGATCTCGAAGACCCCTACATCGGTCCGAAACTGGCCGAGGCCTTCCGGGGGCCGGCAATGACGGCATGGGACCGGACCAAGCTGTTCAAGCTGATCCACGAACGGTTCTTGTCCGACTGGGGAACCCGGAACGAGATGTTCGAGAAGTTCAACGGCACGCCGCTGTACTTGATCAGGCTGCTGACGATGCAACGGACCGAATACCAGGTCGACGGCCCGCTCACTGAGCTGGCCCGCGAGGTGCTGGGCTTCGGCAGCATGGAGAGCATCGCCGAACGTGCCGCGGAGGCCGAGAAGCAGTCCCACTACGCCTCGGTCCGCTACCAACCGGAGTACGCCCGCGACCAGGACCAGCGCGATGGCTACTATGCCGCAGACGATGCGAAGCGGGAAGACGCGGCCAAGGCCTGACGCACATGGTCGAGATGAAACCCCTGGTGCAGGACAGCCGGCTGCCGGCGCGAATCGTGTTCGCCGCCGGCGGCCTGGCCCGTTTGGATGAGGAGTGCGAAGGGCTCGGCCTGAACTCTGTTCTGCTCATCGCCGGGACTGCGGGCAGCCGCCTCGAGGCGGTGATTGCCAACCTCGGCGGCCGACTCGTCGCGCACCACTCGAGGGTGATCCAGCACGTGCCGGAGAGCTTGGTCCACGACGTCATTGACCTCGCACGTGAGCGCGCGGTTGACGGCGTCGTGACCGTCGGTGGCGGTTCGGCGACCGGGTTGGGCAAGGCGGTCGCCCGAGAGACCGGACTTCCGCTGGTCGCGGTGCCCACCACGTACGCGGGATCAGAGATGACCCCGATCTACGGCACCACCACGGAGGAGGGGAAGGTCACGGGACGGGACTGGCGGGTCTTGCCGAGCACCGTGATCTACGACCCGGACCTGACCCTCACGATGAGCCCCGAACTCACCGCCTCGAGCGGGTTGAACGCAATCGCCCACTGCTTGCAGGGCCTGTGGGGCACTCGGACCACTCCATTTACCCAGGCGTACGCAGAACGCGGCCTGGCGACCCTGTACGCCGCACTTCCGAGAGCGGTCCGGCACCCACACGATGCCTCGGCCCGTGGTGACGCGCTAGTGGGAGCCAGCCTGGCCGGTGCCGCCCTAGCCGGGGCCGGAACCGGCCTTCACCACGCGATCTGTCATCAGTTGGGCGGCCGCTTCGCCCTGCGGCATTCAGCGCTCCATAGCGCTGTACTACCACAGGTGATCGCCTACAACACGGCCGCGGCACCGGCCGCGCTGGCGACCATCCAACGATGCCTCGGCGAAGGGCACCCCCAAGGCGCCGTCGCCGATGCTGTGTTCACCTTCGCCGCCGCCCTAGGCGCCCCTACGCGGCTAAGGGACCTCGGCTTACCCCGAGCAGAACTTGCCAACGTCGCATACGCGATCGTCGCCGCCGCCCCCGACAACCCTGCAGACCTCACAGTCGACGGTGTACGCGGGCTGCTGGAGGCCGCCTGGGCGGGGGCGTATCCCGCCACGCAGCGCCCCACGGCGCAGCGCGGGAATCCATTGGAGCAGGCATGACCGGTCATTCACAGACAACGACAAAAGAGAGCATCACCGAGGCAGTGCTGCGGAGCTTCGACAGCTGCGACAACGAACGGCTCGGGCATGTCCTGCGATCACTTGTCACCCACCTGCACGCGTTCGCAGGCGGAACGAAGCTGACCGAAGAGGAGTGGCTGGCCGGCATCGAATTTCTAACCGAGGTTGGGCAAATGTGTTCACCGTCCCGGCAAGAGTTCATCCTGCTCTCGGATGCCCTCGGCTTCTCGATGCTCGTTGACGCGATCAACCACCGAGCCGTTGACGGCTCCACCGAGTCAACCGTGCTGGGGCCGTTTCACGTCGACGGCTCACCCGTCCGACAGCACGGTGAGGAGATCATCGACACCACCACCGGCCAACCTCTCGTGGTATATGGGCGCGTCGTGAATACAGCTGGTGAACCCGTGCCCGGCGCCACGCTCGACATCTGGCAGAACGCCGGCAACATGCTCTACGCCGTACAGGATCCCAATCAGGACCCCAACAACGGACGTGGCGTGTTCCGTTCCGATCAGGACGGACGGGTTTGGTTCGTCACCATACGTCCCGTCGACTACCCGATTCCGCACGATGGGCCGGTTGGCAGGATGCTCAACGCCACCGGAAGACATCCCTGGCGCCCTGCACACATCCACGTCATCGGAAGCGCCGGGGGACATCGCCCGGTCACCACCCACATCTTCGACGCAGCTAGCCCCTACCTCGACTCCGACGCAGTCTTCGGTGTGAAGCCAAGCCTGGTACATCGGTTCCAGCCGCACCAGGCCACCGAGGCGCAGACTCCCGACGGAATGGACGGCCCATGGTTCAGCGTGGACCTGACAATCGTGCTCGAACCGCTGCCTCCACCACGAACATCGCAACCGCATCAACGCCGACAGGACTAGTCATGCGTGCAGCCCTTTTGAAGCAGCTCGGTAGGCCCCCAGTGGTCGCCAACATCCCAATCCCCACCCCAAAACCGGGCCAGGCGCTGGTTAGGGTAACCGCCGCGCCGCTGAACCCGCTAGACCTACTCATCGCGTCAGGGCACTTCTACGCCGGCCCACCGGCAATCCCCTACGTTCCCGGAGCTGAAGGAGTCGGATACGTGGTACAGGCAACCAGCCTGACCACGGGCACCCGGGTCCGGTTCGAGACACACGCCGGGTACAGCGGCACCGGCTCCCTCGCAGAATATGTCGGCGTCGAGGAATCAGCCACGCTGCCCATCGAGGAGGACCTCCCGGACGCGGACGCGGCGGCATTGGGTGTGTCCGCGCTAGCGGGATGGGTGAGTCTGCAGTGGCGAGCCCAACTGATGCCCGGGGAACGTGTGCTGGTTCTCGGCGCCACGGGAGCGGTCGGCCAGATCGCCATACAAGCGGCGCGCCTGCTCGGCGCCGGCCACGTCGTGGCAGCCGCGCGACCCGGTGAGACGCTCGAAGCGCTCAAGGACTTGGGAGCCGATGCCATCGTCCCGCTCGACAGCCAAGACCCCGTCTTCCTCGAAGCCGCCTTCCGAGAAGCCGCGGGCGGCCCGGTGGACGTGACGATCGACCCACTGTGGGGTCCGCCAGCACTGGCAGCGATCCGGGCCACCGCAACCATGGGCCGAGTCGTGAACCTCGGACAGTCCGCAGCATCCGAGGTCCCTGTCAGCTCGGCGGCAGTACGAGGCCGAATGGTCGCGGTTCTCGGCTACTCCAACCTCGTCGCCCCAGCACACGTGCTCGCGGCGGCGTACAAGAAAATCATTCATCACGCGCGACGAGGTGACCTTCGTATGCACCTCAGCACGTTTACACTCGGTGACGTTGCCGAGGCATGGGTTGAGCAGAAAGCATCACCACACCGGAAACTCGTCGTCGTGCTCTAAAGCGAGGTGTGTCTGAGCAAATGCAGCGCTGCGGGAGTGGGCCAGCGGCAGCATCGACACCGCTGCGGCCGACTTCCTCGACAGGTCGCCGGCCTTCGCGCTGAACCTGTCGGTGGTGGTCGCCGCGCTCTGTCTCGCCGCAGCCGACGGTGTCGCGGGCTCCACCCTGGTCACCCGAACCGGCTGCAACGGCCACCGGTTCGGCATCCAGGTCGCCGGTCACCCCGGTCGCTGGCTCGGCGTTGTTGCGTCGTCACCCGAGGTGACTGCGACCCGGGGGTTGGAGGGGCAGAAAGCCACTGGGGCGCTCGAGGACAGTGCCGTCGTCGACGTCCTCGGCTACGGTGGCATGTCGCTGGCGCAGGCTGTGGGGCTCGTAAAGCCGGTTCGGCTACGCTGCCTGCGAATACTCGTTGATCAGCCCGCCGAGGATCGGGCGCCGTCGGATCCTGGCGGCGGTCAGGTCAGTGACTGCCGACGGCGGGTTGGGTGGCTGCTGGCCGAGCGATCGATGTGGGCGGTGGCTGTTGTAGTGGGTTGTGTACTCGGTGAGGACGGCCGCGAGGTGGCGCTCGCTGACGATGAGGATCCGGTCGGTGCACTCCCGGCGTACGGTGCCTACCCATCGTTCGGCGAAGGCGTTCGCTCGGGGTGTCTGCGGTGGGGTTTTGATCACGTCGATGCCTTCGGCGGTGAACACCGCGTCGAAGACCGCCGTAAATTTCGTATCTCGGTCGCGGAGCAGGAACCGCAGCCCAGCTGCGCGTTGGTCGAGGTCCCTCAGTAGATTCCGTGCTTGCTGGGCCACCCAGACGCCGGTTGGATGGGCGGTCACCCCAACCACGTGGACTTGGCGGGTGGCGATCTCGACGAAGAACAGCACGTAGATCCGCTTGAGGAACACTGTGTCGACGGTGAAGAAGTCGCACGCCAGGATCGTGTGGGCCTGGGCGGTCAGGAATTGTTTCCAGGTGGGTCCGGACCGTCGGGGTGCCGGGTCGACTCCGGCGTTGTGCAGGATCTTCCACACCGTGCTGGCCGCGACCGGGTAGCCCAGGCCGGCCAGCTCACCCTGAATGCGCCGGTGCCCCCAGGTCGGGTTCTCCGCCGCGAGTCGCAGCACCAGCTCGCGGACCTGCGCGTTGACCGGTGGCCGGCCCGGCCGGGCATGCGGGTACGTCCAGCGTCGGGCGACCAGTTCACGGTGCCACCGCAACAGCGTGGCCGGGGTCACGAAGAACACTGGCCACTGCGGGCGGGGCAGCAGCCGCGACAGCACCGCCAGCACCACCCGGTCGGCCGGTTCGAGGTCGGGGCGGTGCACCTGTCGACGCAGCACCGCCACCTGATGGCGGAGCACCAGGATCTCCATATCCTTGGCCCCACCGTCGCGGGCGACACAGGTCCTGACCCGTAAATCAACGGACGTGTGGGCAGGCGGCAGCGTCGGGGCAGCGCCCCGACAGCGTGCCGTGTGGAGTGCTGTCGTTGCGTGACAGTGGTGAGGTTACGCGGCTTGGGCTTCGATGATGGCTTGGCCGTCCCGGATGGTGATCTTCTGGCCGGTGACGGCTTGCAGTGCGGCGGCCAGGCTGCGGGCCCGGCGGTTCCTGTCGATGCGGGTGGTGAAGTAGTCGGCGCCGAGGTCGTTGAACTGGGCGGTGGGGTCGGACAGCAGGTGGTAGATGATGGTCAGCACGGAGTTGCCGGTGGCGACAATCGCTTTCTGCGGCCCGCGGCGTCGGGCGATGCGTCGGTGTCGGGCGCCGAGGAAGCCGGCGCCGCTGCGGGCGGCGGTGGCGGCGATGTTGCCCAGGGTGGCGGCCAGCCAGGGGTTGCCCTTCGCGCGGCCCTTGTTCTTCTTCTTGCCGGCCGACTCGTGGGTCTGTGGGCAGAACTTGGCCCAGGACACCAGGTGGGCGGCGGACGGGAACCGGGCCATGTCTACGCCTACTTCGGCGATGATCTCCTGCGCGGCGATGGGGCCGGCTCCGGTGATCTGCGCCAACTGCTGTGCTTGATGTGCGAACGGGGTGATCGCCTGCTCGACCATCGTGTCCAAGGGCGGCGATCTGGGCGGTGAGCCGGTCGATGTTGGAAAGCATCATCGCCAGGATGGCGCCGTGATGATCGGTGAAGAACCCGCGCAGCGCCTCCTGCAGCTGTGTGATCTTCGGCCGGAGGTGGCCCTTGGCCAGCTGCGCGAGCACCCTCGGGTCGCGCTGCCCGGCGACCAGCGCGTCCAGGATCAGCCGCCCGGTCACCCCGAACAGCTCACTGACCACCGAGGACAGCGTGATCTGGGCGTCCTCGAGCAGCTTCTCCGCCCGTTGCATCTCCCGGGTGCGATCGCGGATCAGACAACGCCGGTACCGGGTCAGGTTGCGTAACTCCCGGATCCGTCGGGGCTGCACCAGCGACGGCCGGCACATACCCCGCTCGGCAACCTTGGCCAGCCACACCACATCGAGCTTGTCGGTCTTGGCTCGGCCCGGGACGTTCTTGACGTCCCGGGCGTTGACCAGCCAGCACTCGAAGCCCTCCGCCTCCAGCAGGTAGTAGACACCTTTCCAGTAGTCGCTGGTGCTTTCCATGACCACCCGGGTCACACCCCAGCAGCGGAACCAGTCCGCCATCTGCAGCAACGCCACCGTGGTGGTCGGGTAGGTCCGCACCTCCTGCATCCGCCGGCCCGGCCTGGACTCGTGCGGCACCCGCACACACGCCTCCAACACCGCCTTGCCAAGATCAAGCGCGGCTACCCGCTCGATGTGTAGCTCCTGCTCATCGACTTCTTCCATGACAACCTCTGAGGAGCAAAGGGGGGATCGGGGACGGCCACCCGCGGGAGCCAGCGGGGAAACGGGAAGAGTCGGACCCTCGTGCTCGTAGCTACAATGCGCAGCCCCTCGTAGCGGCTCCCAGCGTCAAACTGATACACGGCCTCACCTGCGCCAAGGACGACCGACGTCGGCGGGCGACCAACCCGATTTTCCCGCACGCGCGGCGTCCCCATGGACCAGAAAACTGATACCGATCCGTCACGCAGGTCCTGAGACCGGACATGCCGGCAGCCGGGTGTCGTACTCCGGTTGATGCGTTACGCCCGGATCCGTCCCACCAGATGCTTGACGCTCGGTCTCGAGGACGCAGCGATTCACAGGTGGATTGGGCCGGCCGTTACGTTGTGCTATCGGGTTTGCCGCTCTTCATGTCTCTGGTTGTGGCCCACGCCCGAGCCGCCTCGGTCAGCTTGCCGATGAGGTCTGTCTTGCCCTTGGTGTACGCCTCACGGTCGTGTGGGTAGCGGTCGGCCAACTCTCGCTTTAGTGCTTTGTAGTCGGCACGGGCGTCAGGATGGGCTCGTAGGTAGTCCCGAAACGCCAGGACGTTGAGGTAACGCGGCGAGCCGGTCGGCACGAGGTGCAGGTGGTGGGTCCGGTGGCTGGGGCGTGGCTTGCAGAACCAGTGCATGACCTCAGCGAGGTAGGGCCAGTAGCAGTAGTCCAAAGGCTTCAGCAACTCGATGCAGGGGCGCGACGACCCCAGGTCTGCGACGCCGACCATGATGTCGATGACTGGTTTGGCGGCGAGCCCGGGTACTGCTGTGCTGCCGACGTGGTGGATGCCGCCAGTGATCCAGGGACCGATGGTCTGGCCGATCACGCTGGCCTCGGTGGCGAACCGCTCGGGCCATGCGGCGTCGTAGGGCTCAATGTGAACGGGGGCGTTGACCTCGTCCGACTCGCTGCTATGGCTGTCCGACATGGCGGTCACTCTGCCAGGGAAGCTGTTTCGCCGCAGTCACTGCAGTAAGCCGACGATCATGTCAAGTATCTGGTGTGAACCGCCCCGAGTCTGGTGGAGTCCTCAGACTGTGACCAGGGCTTGCTGGTCGGGTTGGCTGTGAGCGTAGAACATCGATTCGTATTCGGCCGGTGGCAGGTAGTTCAGGGCGGAGTGCAACCGCCGGTGGTTGTACCAGTCGACCCATTCAGCGGTGGCCAGTTCTACCTGGGCGAGGCTGCGCCACGGCCGCCTGGGTTTGATCAGTTCGGTCTTGTAGAGGCCGATGGTGGATTCCATCAGCGCGTTGTCCAGGGCGTCGCCGACGGTGCGGTCAGGTCGCGATGCCAGCGCAGCACGGTCTCGGGGCGCACCAGCAGCCGGATCTGGCGTAGCACGGCGCGGGGGAGTCGGTGCAGTAGTGCGGCGAGCAATGCCCGGTCAGCGGGGGTGAACCGGATCTTCTGGCCGTGCAGCTGCCGCTGGAGGACCATGATCTGGTGTCGCAGGGTGAGGATCTCGGCGTCCTTGGCCCGGTCGCTCATCGGCAGCAGACGCAGCATCGCCAGCGCGTTGGTTACGCCGACGTAGGCCCGTCGAAGCAGCACGACCAGTCATCCTCGCCCAGTGGTTTTCAGCGATTCGACCAGCCTGGGCACGTTGATGAGGGCAAGATCTTTGTCGTCGTGGCCAAACCGGCCGTGACCAGGACGGACGTCATTGTCGGCACCTGCAGGGCTAGCAGGCCCAAAAAAGCGGCGCACAGAGCCGACGAGCACGAGATATACGGAGGCACCCATGAAGGCAATCGTCGCGATGGATCAGGCCGCGGAAGCAGCCGGGATCACACTCGCGGAGCGGCCTGAGCCGACGCCGGCGATCAACGACGTCGTCGTTGAAGTCCACGCGTCGGGCTTCGTCCCCGCGGAGTGGGCGTGGCCCTCGACGTGGGTCGATCGCTCCGGTCACGATCGCGCCCAGGCGATCATCGGCCACGAGTTCGCCGGAGTGGTCTCCTCCCTCGGCTACGGCACGACGGGACTCTCGTTGGGACAGCGGGTGTTCGGGATCACGGACTGGCACCGCGATGGAACGCTGGCTGAGTACGCGGCCGTGGAGGCACGCAACCTTGCGCCGCTGCCGGGGAACGTCGACTTCACGGTGGGTGCGAGTCTGCCGATCTCCGGCCTGACCGCGTGGCAGGGCCTGTTCCAGCACGGTCGTCTTCAGGCGGGGCAGAGCGTCCTCGCACACGGCGCCGCCGGCGCCGTCGGATCAGTGGTGACGCAGCTCGCCCGGGAGTTCGGCGCCTACGTCATCGGTACCGGTCGGGCGGCGGACCGCCAGGCGGCGCTCGACTTCGGCGCGAACGAGTTCCTCGACCTCGACCACGAGGATCTCGACGACATCGGCGGGGTCGACCTGGTCTTCGATGTCATCGGCGGTGATATCCAAAGGCGCTCGGCGAGCATCATCCGGCCTGGCGGGACGCTGGTGTCGGTGGTCGGACCTGTTGAGGCTCGCCCTGTCGACGGCTTGGCGGTCGACTTCGTCGTCGAGTCCGTTCCGAGTCAGCTAATGGAGATCGTCGACCGGGTGCGAGACGGGCGCCTTCGCACGCACATCGGAACAGTCGCGACTCTCGACGACGCCATTCCCGCGCTCAACCCGACCGAGCGGCGCAAGGGCAAGACCGTCATTCGCGTGCGCCCCTGAGCGCCCTGGAATAGGCCAACAGCGCCGTCATGCTGACGCCCCACTGACGAGATCGGCACCCGACCCGACGCCGACGACGTCAGTGGGGCCGCTCAGTGCGCCGCGTCGTACTGCCACAGCTGCGGCACCGCCCGGATGATTGCTGCCACGCCCAGGATGGTCAGCCCTCCACCCACGGAAATTGCCCAGCGCGGTCCCCATGCCGCGCCCGTTACGCCATGCAGGAGGTTGCCGATCTGTGGGCCGCCCATCGTGACAACGATCATCGAGCCCTCGATCCTGCCGCGCAGCGTGTCGTCGGTGCTCGCCTGGCTGATGGCCCGTCGAAACATGCTGAGCACGAAGTTGACGCCGCCGCCGAGCAGGAGCGCCGCGGCGGCGAGCCACAGCTGGGGTGCCAGCCCCAGCAGAACGACCGTCACACCCCAGGCGGCAGCGGCGGACACCATCAGCGCACCGTGCCGCCGGGCACGGGTGAACACGCCCGACACCATCCCGACCGCGAACACTCCTGCCGGGTAGCTGGCGTAGAGCACCCCGAGCTCGAACCCACCCCCGGCCGTGCCGCCGAACTCCCGCTCGGCCAGTTCCGGGTAGAGCGCCCACGGTGCCCCGAATACCATGGCGGCCAGGTCCACCCCGATCAGCGCCACCAGCAGCGGCCGGGAGAAGAGATATCGGAAACCGTCCAGCAGCTGGCCGACCGTCGACCGACGCGGCGCGGCGCTCGCGCCGACCAAGGAAGGCGTCCCAGGGCGCGGCACCAGCACCGGTGCAGGCACGCTCGGTCGCGGAGGGAGCCGGGGCAGCCGGAACACCGACCACATGACGAGCAGCAGTGCCAGCGTGTCCAACAGGTACAACGCGCCGAGTCCCACCGCCGGGATCAACACACCGGCCAGCAGCGGGCCCACGATCGACCCGGTGTACCGGACCAGCGAGCTCAATCCGTTGGCGGCGGCTAGCAGCTCGGCCGGCACCACGCGGGGCACCGCCGCGCCCATCGCCGCCATGACCGCTCCGTAGCTGAGGCCCTGGCAAGCAACCAGTGCCATCAACGCCAGTACCGACCGCAGGTCCAGTGCCGCCTGCGCCCACAGCCCCACGTACGTCAGAGCCAGGCAACCGTGTGCGACCAGTAACAGCCGACGCCGGTCCATGGCGTCGGCGAGAGCACCACCCCACAACGCCGAGACCACCAACGCGACCAGCGACACCGCAGCCGAGACCCCAACAGCCGCAGACGAGCCGGTCAACGTGAACAGCTGCGTGGGAATGGCAAGCACACCGAACGAACCACCCACCGCGGCGATCAACGACGCGACCCACAACCGCCTAAATGCGGGGATCGCCAGTGGACGCCGGTCCACCAGATACGCACCCAGCTTGCGTCCCCCGGCGCCCCCTCCGGCACCGCTACCGGCCCTGCTGGTTCCCGCTGACGTCGTCGGCGCTCCCATACCCCTAACCCCCGGCTGGCTCATGCCGGCCTGTGCCCGGCACCGACGATGCTGGGCCTTACCCCAGCGAGAAGGTCCAGCACCGGTAAGGGGCCTGCCGAGCACCGTACCCCGACGAAGATCGTCTAGCCAGACGTGTCACTCACGTCCCGAGACTGATCTGTCACGCATGTCCTGAGACGCGACATCGCCGGCAGCCGGCTGTCCGACTCCGGTTGATGGTTGACACGGCGGCCTCGGTTGACGCTTGACATGATCGCTCCGGCGTCGCATCTAGCGCGCGACTCGCGGCAGATCCGGTTGGCCGTCAGAGTGGTCGCCACGTCTGACATGGGGGACCGGAATGGCGCAACCGGGTTCGGCCGCACGGGAGTCGAAGCACGGAGCCAGGCCTACTAGTCAGGTGTTCACCAGCCACTGTTGCCCGTCGATGAGCTCGCGAACCGCGTCGAGGTGTCCGGCGTGGCAGGCGGTCTCAGTGATCACATGGAGCAGGACATCCCGAAGATTGTGCAGGCGCCACTCGCCCTCGGGGAAGGGCCACCAGGCCAGGTCGGCATCGGCAGATGAGGCGGCGATGACGGCATCCGCCAGGGAAGCCTCATGGCGATAGCAGTCAAGGACATCGCCGGCGGGTAGTTCCGGAGCTACCTGCCATGGGCTGTCTTGGCTGCCGACCAGGTCGATGACCTCCGGGTCGCCGGCTACAACAGCGCGGAACCACAAACGCTCCACCGACAGCGTGAGGTGCTGCAGCATCCCCAGGCAGCTCCACCCAGAGGGCAGCACGGGGCGCCGCAGCGCCTCATCGCTCAGTCCTTCCACGGCACCCAGCACGTGGTTTCGCTGCCTCTGGAGGCACTGCATCAACGCGGTGATCTCGGCGTCGACTGCCACCGTCATTTCTGAACCTCCCTAACACGACACTTCTTCGCAGGGGCCGAATGCAACCTTGCGGATACGTACCCGCCGACTTTCCGTGACGACTGGCGTGCCAGTTATCCGCTTCTGTCGAAGAGTGGATGCCCGATCTTGGCATGTTCCTTTTGATCTCAACCGAAGTTCACCCGGCGGCGAGCATCCCGCCTGGCGCCCATCGTTACGCCATCGCGAGCAGGGCGATGCCCATACCCGCGCTCATCACGCCGTGGCACAGTGCCGACCAGTCCAGCGGACACGCCACCGCGTTCGTCGTCGCCGTGGACAGTCCACCGATGCGCATCCCGCGGCCAACCCACCAGAATGCGGCGAGTACCAGGTACCCCCCGAGCAGCGCACTGGCCCATCCGGCGCATCCGACCGGCGCATGAGCCATCCCGGCCATGTCCATACCACTGTGACCGACGGCGGAGGCGTCCCCCGGTGCCGAGGCACTCATCCACACCATGGTCCCTGTGGCGGTGGCGAAGAACACCGGGAGGGCGCGACCGCGCGGCGTCCGCACCGCCCGCACCGCGAACCACGCCGTCGACATCATAAAAATGGCAATCCAGGCTGCTGCCGGGACCGCCGCGCCCCACCGCCAGATCATCGCGATCATCGATAGGCCCATGACCAGGTGCAACATCTCGGAGAGTCGATCCTCCGCCACCGGACAGAGCCGCGCAGCGGGTGGGCGCAGGCACCGGAGCAGGTGAAAGGCGGCCGCCCCTCCGAACGCCACCGTCAGCAGCCATCGGAGGGGGGCAATGCCGATCATCGGCCCCACGAACGGTGGCGGAGCCTCCGGCAGACGCCGAACCTCAGTGGCAGCACTGGTGCGCGCTGCCGGCGGGCCCGGAGGCGCCGAGGTCGTCGTTACGGCCGGCGGCGAGGCGCGACCACTGCGATGTGGGCCGGCCGTCGAGCCGGAACTGGTCGCCGTCGGTCCGGAAGCGTTGCGGCCAGCCTTCCGGCGAGTCCTCCCAGTCCTCCTGGCGACCGTAGACGGTCATGTCGAGCAGGCCGTACGACGGCGCCATCGCCTCGACGCCCCGCCCGGTGGTCCAGTAGGTCTCGAACACTCGGTCGCCCTGGCGCAGGTAGCACGCCTTCATCCCGAACGCGCGCCCGGCGACGAGGGAGTCGAGCGACTCCGCGGGCACCGAGTACCAGGGCGCCTCCCAGCCCATGAAGTCGCGGTAGCGCGAGGTCTCCTCGAACGGCCCCTGGCAGAAGACCGCGAACGTGACGTCGCGCGAGTGCAGGTAGGACAACTCGAGCACCTGGCCGGTGAAGAACGTGCAGCCCTCGCACTGGTCGGCGGCCGGCCTGCCCGGGTGCCACATGTGGTACGACGCGAACAGCTGGGCCCTTCCCTCGAAGACGTCGAGCAGGGGCACCGGGCCGTCGGCACCGACCAGACGGGTGGTCGGGTCGACCTCGACCATCGGCAACCGCCGGCGGGCGGCGGCGATGGCGTCGCCCTCCCGGGTGTGCGCCTTCTCACGGAGCCGCAGCTCGTCGAGCTGCTTCTGCCAGGTCTCGCGGTCGGTGATCGGGGGTGTCGCTGGCGTGGTCATGGGCTCCTCCTCGGGTCAGGGGCTATGAGGCTAATAGTAACTGCTAGGATCGAGCAAGTATGAGATTCTGGAACTCACCAGTGTGACGAACGGGCGGCGCGGGTCCGGACAAGGCGTAGGGAGGTTTTCGGTGCCGATTCAGCGGGGTTATCGGCAGGCGTGCGGCGTTGCTCGCGGCCTCGACATCGTGGGGGAGCGGTGGGCGCTGCTCGTGGTGCGCGAGCTGCTGCTCGGGCCGAAACGGTTCACCGACCTCCAGCAGGCGCTCCCCACCGCCAGCCCGAACGCACTGTCCGACCGGCTGCGCGAGCTGGCCGACGCGGGCGTCGTACGCCGTCGGCAGCTGCCTCCGCCGGGCAATGTGCGGGTCTACGAGCTGACGGCGTGGGGTCGCGGCCTCGAGCCGATCGTGGTCGCGCTTGGTACCTGGGCGCTGGCCGCCCCGCCGACCGTGGAACAGGTCTTCGTGAGCGCGGACAGCGCCATGCTGAGCATCCGCACCTTCTTCGTGCCGATGCCGGAGCGGCCCGAGGCGACGCTCCGGATCGAACTACGCGACCACGGTCCCGCCGGGGTGTTCGGCGTCCGCCTCACGCCGACCGGCGCCGAGGTCACCCACGAGCCGCCCGAAAAGCCGCACGCCGTCCTGATCACCACGACGGATGCCCTCCTCGCCGCCTTCGGCAGCCACGACCTCGCCAGGCTCGTAGCGGCCGGCGCCGCCATCATCGGTGATCCCGAGGTCGTCCGCCATCTCGTCGCGGGTACACGCGTCCCGGGCGCCACAGATCAGCACTCAAACGGCACTCCCGGCGGGACACTGGGACGAACGGTGTAACTCCTGATCAAGGAGCAGCACCTGATGTCCGCAGAAGCGACGATCGCCGTGGATACTGCCGCGGTGGCGAAGAACGGGCCGGGACAACCGGCGGACGGTGTCGAAGCGGAACTGGTCGCCCGCTTGGTGGAGCAGGCCCGGGCGGCCGGGTTGCAGCTGACCGGCGATGGTGGGCTGTTGCAGCAGCTCACCAAGCGGGTCCTGGAGTCGGCGCTCACCGCACCTACCCGCCAGGCGAAGCTGCCCCGAAGGGGCCACTGATGTTGGGCGAAGTCCCAAGATCAGCATAGGCTTCTGGCTTGTCGAAGGTCAGGCACCGAAGATTGGAACACGGCGTGCGTTTGACCAGGGTATTTCATCGGCAGGTGGGGTTCGATCGGGCGGTCGTCGAGGACGTGTGCCTCGATGAGGACGCCGACGGTGAGGTCCTCGTCGTTGCGGCCCGGCCACGCAAGGGTGCCATGCGCCGGTGCGGGCGCTGCTCGGATGAGGGGCAACAGCGCTCTGTGCGCGGTCGGCGTCAGCGTGATCAGTCGGCGGAGGGCGGGACGCGGAACGAAGCGGGATCGACGGGACGGCTCTGCTTCGGCAGGCCGGCGACGACGAGGAGGTACGACTCGGTCACGAGATTGTCGACAAGCGCGGGCTCGACGTCCGCACCCGCCCGCACCGTGATCCAGTGCTTCTTGTTCATGTGGTAGCCGGGCGAGATGCTCGCGTGAGCTGCGCGGAGCGTCTCCGCGTCGGATGGATCCGCTTTCAGGATCACGACGGGCTCGCCGGGCATGGACGTCTGTAGCATGAACACCTTGCCGCCGACTTTCCATACCTCCCAGTCGCCGGTGACCTGGTGTGTGTGCTCGGAGCCGGGAAGCTCGGCGGCGCGGGCCGCGGCTCGATCCTGCACTGCCTTATCAATCTGCATCTTGACCTCCTCGAAGTCCTTAGGGTCGATTGCCTGGCGTCCGTCGAGGAGGTGCGGACGCTGGGCAACCGAGTCGAAGTGAACGGGGCCGGCACCGCGGTCCGATGGCCGCCCCGTCCGTCACATGTGCGTGAAGATCTTCTCCGCGTCGAGCCGCGAGACCGGCTGGCGGGAGACCCGAGCCTCGTCGGGGTAGCCGAGCACCAGAAGCAGCGTGGTCGTGTAGTCGGTGTCGGTCAGGTCGAAGGCCGCGTCCACGGTCGTGCGGTCGAAGCCCTCGAGCGGCGTCGCGTCCACCCCGAGGGATGCCGCGGCCATCATCGTGGCGCCGACGACGAGGTAGGTGTTCTTCTCAAGCCAGTGGAGCACGTCCCCGCCATAGTTCTCCGTCTGGATCTCCACGAAGTTGGAGGCGCCCGCCTCCCATCCCTTCTGGATCTCCGGGTCGGCGAAGCGCCCGTCGGCGCGCTCCTTCTCGAAGATCTCCTGCAGGTGCGTGTCGGGGATGTCCTTGCGCGTTGTGAAGACGATGGCGTGCGACGCGTTGCGCACCTTCTCCGCGTTGTCCGCGAAGCGGCCGACCAGTGCGTCCGCGAGCTTGTCCTTGCCATCCTGCGTCTCCAGCACGTGGAAACGGTTCGGCTGGATGTTGATCGTCGTCGGCGAGGTGCGCAGGTAACGCAGCAGCTGCTGGAACGTCTCCTCCGGGACCGCTTCCCGGCCGCTGAGACCTACTAGAAGACCGCCGGAAACACCGTTAGCGAGATAGTCCCCAGCCAGGCCGAGAAGCCCCAGGTCACCGCCTAGTACTCCGGGACTGTGGGTCGTGCGGGCGCGCCGGTGTTGTTCAGGCGTGGAAGCGGGCGATGACGGGGGCGTGGTCGGGGACGGTAGCGGGGCGTCGGGTGTCGGTGGACTCGGTGATCGAGCCGATGTCGTCGACGAGGCTGTCGACGCTGGCGACTCGTAGGCGCAGGTCGCGGGAGACGAGGATGTGGTCGATGAGTTCGCCTCGTCCTTGATAGATGCGTGAGTAGGCCCTCCCAATCGGCAGGATCGGGGCGAGGTTGTACAGCCGGACGGGGTCGCCCTTGTCGGGCCGGTTGATGTCTCCGTCGCTGGGGCCGCTGAGCAGGGTGGTGGTGACGGCGTCGGGGCCGTCGTTGAGGTCCCCGCAGAGAAAGGTGGGTACGCCGGGTTCGCCGTCGGTGGCGGAGGCGGTCATGATCTTGTTGAGTTGCACGCGGACGGCGACGGCTTCGGCGGCCCGCCGTAGGAGGGCGTATCCGGCGCCCCGGGCGCGTTCGTCCTCGCTCTTGGGGTAGCGGCGGTTGTCGGGGTAGGTCAGCAGCTTTGACTTGAGGTGGCAGGTGACCAGCCGCAGGCCGCTGCCGACGTCGACGTGGACTTGAAGGGCGCCGCGGCCCATCCGGGTGAGGGTGGTGCCATCGACGTCGGGTACCGCCGGCAGGCCGGCCTCGGGAAGGTCGACGACCTGGTCCTCGACGGTGACGGGGTGGGGCGACAGGACGCCGACTCGGATACGCCGGCCATCCGAGTGGTCGGAGAGTTGGACCTGCCAGCCGTCGCCGACCGCCCTGGCGAGGTCTTGGGCGCACTGCGGGTCGCCCACCTCCTGCAAGGCGACCACGTCCGGGTTGAGACCTCGGATGGTCGTGGCCAGGTAGGCAATCTTGACGCCGTAGGTCTCCTGGTCTGGAGGTCCGTCCTTGTGGCCGGCGGGAAAGAGGTTTTCCACGTTCCACGTCATCACGGTCAACGGTGACGTCATGTTGCCTCCCGGCGTCGCTGCCATGCTGGCCTCTGCGACGGACGGTAATGAGAGCACGTCGTGCTGTCACCTGAACAGTCCCAAGCCCGACGGACGGGGACGCCCGCTGAGTCCAAGAAGGCTTCGCGCCAAAAGCCCCTCGGGCAGCCGGGCGAGCAGCCAGAGCGGCGAGCGTGGGTGGACTGGGTGTGCGGGTCCCGGGATCGAGTTCGGCTATACCGAGTGGGCCGGGGCGCAGTCAGTAACGGGAACGGACTCGCAATGCGACCGTTCCATTCCGTTGGGCCGCTCCATGGGAAGGCCCGGGTCACGGGCTTGATCGCCGATCGTGACCCGGGCCTTCTTCGTACCGCCGAACGCCAGCCGATCTCAGGGCCCGCTCGCCACCCCGCTCTCGTTGACGGTGAACTGTCCGCTCGGGAAGCCGTTGAAGGTTCCACTCGTGATCCACTCGATCAGCGCCGCCTTGAGGGTGGAATGGGGGCCAGCCCAAGGGGCGCCGATCTTGCCGCCGTAGGGGGTGCCCGAGGTGGGGGTGCAGCGTGTCCCGGAGCAGCCCTCCCACACAAAGGTGTGGCTTCCGCACGCCACCTTGACTAGCACCTTGTTCGTCATCGAGGCCGGGAGGTTGCCGTAGATGTTGTCCGCGTTCACCACCGGCGCCACCTCGTCTTCAAGACCGTGGATGACGAGTGTGGGTGTGGTCATCTTTCTTGCGACATCGGTGTTCCAGCCGTAGCTGGAGAAAACCGGACTGCGGCCGAGGCCGGTCGGCTGCCCGGGGATGGTCCCTCCCCACTGGGCGCCCACAGGATCCTCCTCCCGGATCTGCGCCACGACCTGCTCCCGACTGCCCGGGACCACACGGCCGGTGCACGCCGCCTCGCGGTCGGCCGGCAGGTTCCCGGGTCCGCCACCGGCGAAGACGTGCAGCGGGAAGGTAGCCAAGCCCGCCTCCGGCGGTTCCTCGGTCGAAAAGCCGAAGAGCGACGCCGCGAACACGACACGGTTGACCTTTGCGATGTACTGGTCGCTTCCGGGAAGTACCGGGTTGTTCGCGTACAGCGTCCGGCCGACGTGCTGCCCGCCAGCCGAGTAGCCCACCAGGGTTACCTTGCCGTCCGACGGCTGCGCCCGCACGATGGCGTCGTCGATGACCTGACGGATGTCGCGCACGAAGACGTCGACACGGGCGAATCGGACGTTGCTCGAGTGCGCCCGCCGCTGTCCGCCGAGCGGATTGGTCAGCAGCCTCGTCCCCTGCTGATCGAGGGGGAACACCGGAACGTGAGTGCGGTCGCACCCCTCGGGGAACGAGCAGGTGTCCTTGGTGTAGGCGCGCAGGCTTGCGTTGCCCGGATCGTCCAGGCCATGGGCGAAGCGCGTCGAGCGGCCGTAGCCGAGCAGGTTGGGAGCGAAGGTGTCGATTCCTGCCCGGGCGAGCGCCTTCTGCACGCTGAGCTCGCCGCCTTCGGGGGCGGGCTGTCGCAGGTCGAACACGGTCGGGCCGTACACGGTGCGGCCGTGGATCAGCACTGCGGCCCTGTTGGGCACCGAGGCGCACTTGCCGTTGGCGTAGACGGGCTGGACGCGGTGCACCTGCAGTTCGGCCGGGAGCCCGTCGAACTGCGGGTCGGGCATCAGCCCGGCGGGGACGGTGAAGGGTAGAAAGTGATCGCTGACCTGCACATCGGTCGGCGCCTTGTCGCAGGCGGCGGCCGCAGACGCGCCGCTGACAGCGGCCGTCGATGAGGGCTTTGCTGCGGAGAGCGGCTGAGGGAATGCGGCAGTCATCGCAGTTACTGCGGCAATCGTGAATGCCGCCCCTCTGAGTCTTCGCTTTGCTTTGGACATGGTGGTCTCCTTAAGGGGGAGTGCTACGCGCGGTTCGCGTAGTCGTGACACCTGGCCGCACCTGCCTAATTGCGAGGGCGGGCGAGGGTGTGCCGAGCAGGATGAAAAAGGCCGCGACGGCGACCAGCATGCGGGATCTCACCTCGGGACGTTCCTGGGACGCGGAGTATGCGTTGGATAAGGAACGGTGCCGCTTCCGCAATCGGGTCACGATGCGCGCCGAGCGGCATCTGGTGTCACTGCCCTCCGCCGGTTGTGTATCCCACCGAAGGTTGTGTCGACAAGAACTGGGGAAAGGTTGACCTGGTCGTTTGTCAACGATCGTGTCTCTACTTCTCGGGTCCTTTACCCGGGCCGCCTAGTTCCTGTCGACTCTGAACGCGTCACTGATGGTGCTCGCCCCGCGATGAGAAGTCAACGCATGAACTTTCCATCAACTGGCTGATAGGGTGGCAGCGGCCAAGTACGCTACATCCGTGGCGAAAATGAGGAGACCCTGATTTTTATGGCCTTCTCTGGTTTCTGACCCTCATGGGCCAAAAATGCCGAAATAGCCCGCCAAAGCGCCGTGATCATGCGAGCTTGCCAGCTCACTCAGAGATCTTGTCACGATACCCTCCGGGTGTCCATATTGAAGGCTCCGTCTGCCGAACTTTGGGCAAGAGGACCCGGCACCGGACTAGCGCCGAGGAACCGACTCGGAATTGCGGCAGATCCGATGCATTCGTTGTGCCTGATCTTCGCCCGGGACCCGATCCCGCTGCCCGACGATGGCAGGGGGAGGGACGCGTATGAGTGGCGCCCGCGGTGTGGCCGGACGGGGCTGGAGGGGATGAGCCCGGCCTGGTGGTGGGAGACGTCGCCAGGTGGGCTGGTGCTACGCCGGCCTGTCGCCCCGATGCTGGCCGCGCCGGTCGACTCGGTGCCCGAGGGCCCGAACCTGGTCTATGAACCGAAGTGGGATGGCTGGCGGGCCCTGGCGTTCCGCGGAGCCTCCGACGTCTACTTGCAATCACGCGCCGGCAGGAATCTGACGCCGTACTTCCCGGACATCACACGGGCGGTGCGGGCCTTCGTCCCGCCCGGTGCGGTGCTCGACGGGGAACTGGTCGTCTGGGAGCGCGGGCGGACGAACTTCGCCCTGCTGCAGCGGCGGGTCACCGCCGGTCGACAGCTGCTGCGCGAAGCCCGCGAGCACCCCGCCTACTACGTCACCTTCGACCTCCTCGTCGACGCCGGCGCAGAGCCGGTGCTCGACGCCCCGCTGGTCGAGCGTCGTGCCCGGCTGCTGCGGCTGCTTGCCGGCGGCCCGCCGCAGCTGGCGGTCACCCCGCAGAGCGCCGACGTCGCGGAGGTCAGCGAATGGCTCACCACCTGGACCACGGCCGGCGTGGAAGGTGTCGTGATCAAACGCCTCGACAGCCGCTACGAGCCTGGCCGGCGAGGGTGGGCGAAGTTCCGGGCCCGTGCCACGACGGAGGCGATCATCGGCGGCGTGACTGGCAGCATCCGCAACCCCGAGACGGCTCTGCTCGGCCGGTTCGACCGGCGCGGGCGGCTCCGGTACACCGGCCGGACGCACTCGCTGGCCACGGCGCAGCGCCAGGAGCTGGCGAGACTGCTGTCCCCGCCACGTCCGACCGAGAGGCGTACGGTCATCCACCCCTGGCCCGATCCGCTACCGGCTGCCTGGTCCGGCCAGTTCGAGCGGCCTGCGCCGCTGCGCTACGCCCAGGTCGAGCCGACCGTGGTGGCTGAGATTCAGGTGGATACGGCCTATGAGCACCACCGATGGCGTCACTGGGTGCGGTACGCGCGGCCGAGGCCCGACCTGTCGGTGTACGACGTGCCGCTGATCCTCGACGAAGGCGAAGACCCCTTCTCCGCGTACACGCGCAGCGCCTGATTGACCTCGGCCAAACCCACACAGGAAGGGCGCCGCAACCAACCGGGCAAGTAGCAGGAACCGGCCGGCGCGGCGCCCTTCGTATGCCGTCAGAAGGCCCGGACGACGGTGATGGTGACGTTGGGGCAGGAGTTCGCCCAGCTCGTCAGGGCATTCTTCTCCGAGGCGTCGACGGTGAGCCGCCAGCGGATCTTGGTGGCGACCCATTCGTTGATGTACCGGCAGCGGGCCGAGCTGTAGGGGGGCATCCAGGTGGCCGGGTCCTGGTCGCCCTTGGCCTGGTTGACGTTGTCGGTGACCGCAACCAGCGGGCGGGAGTCGCCGAGGTCGTTGGCGAAGGCCTGGCGGCGGCTGGTGGTCCAGTTCCGGGCGCCAGAGTCCCAGGCTTCGGCCAGGGGCACCATGTGGTCGATGTCGAGGTCGCTGGTGACAGTCCAGTAGGCGTTGTCGTAGTAGGAGTACCAGCGCCCGCCCGACAAGGAGCAGCCAAAGCCCACGGACGGTTTGGTGGTGGCTTCGGCGATGAGGACCTCGTTGCGGGTGTTGCAGCCGTCCCCGTCCGCGTCGATCCAGTGCGGGAACAGGCTCCGGTCGTAGCCGGTGCGAACCTCGGTGGCCACGGGCAGGTTCGACACGGCAGTGCGCAGGTAAGCGGAATAGGTCTCGGCGTAGGCGGGGGCGGCGGTCAGGGCCGTGGTGGCGGTGACGGCGGCCGGCAGGGTGGCGGCCCAGCGCGCAGTACGGGTCACGGTCGGCTCTCCCGGTCATCGAAGATAGCGGTACTTCGATATACGCGGGTGTCGACCGGCAAAGCAATGGTCTATGAGCAAACAACCGCAGAACAGCCGCTCCGCCGGCGCTAGCTGCCGGTCGTCGTCACCGAAGCGGGGTGCCGGTCCTCCTAATACTCCAGCCGGGGATCGTGATCACGGCTCGATGAGGGCTTGTCGGGCGTAATGGCTTTTCATGGCGCGGGCTTGGTGGCGGCGTCGGCGGACCGACCAGAGCAAGGGATCGGTGTGGCGGCGGGTGGGCTCGATGATCAGGACGTTGAACAGGTGGCGTAGCTCGTTGACGGTTAGCGGGATCAGCCCGGCCGGGTCGGGCCGGTCGCGGTGAGCGGTGGCAGCGGCGAGGAAGGCGTGGGCGAGGATCGCCAGGGTGGTCCAGCGGTGCCAGGACGTCCAGCGGCGGTTCTGGTGCTGGTCGAGGCCGAGGCCGGTCTTCGCGGCTTGGAACGACTCTTCAATTTTCCAGCGGCGCCCGGCCACTGTGACGAGGGTGTGCAGCGGGACGGGTTCGGGTGACCAGCAGCGGTAGAAGGCCAGCTCGCCGGTTGTCCGGTTGCGGCGGATCAGGAGCCAGTGGTGTCCTCCGTGCTGGTCGCGGTGGGCGGGTAGGGCGGTGAAGGACCAGTCGTAGTAGCGGTGTCCCTTGGCGCCTCGACCGGCGGACACGCGCTGCCAGGCAGAAGCGGGCAGTCCCGTGGCCAGCGCGTCTACGCGGTAGACACCGAGGCTGGTGGTCACCTGATGTGAGCAGGCCACCGCCAGGACGTAGCCCAGTTGCAACTGACGAAGCTGGGCGGCCAGGCGCGGGTCTCCGCCGTAGGCTTCGTCGCCGGCCACCCAGCGGCAGGGCAGCCCGGCGGTGACCGCGGTCTCGATCATCCGGGACGCCAGCTGTGGCTTGGTCGCGAACCGCACCTGCTCCGGGACACCCGCCTCAGCCCGGCGTTGCGGGTCGTCGCACCACGATTTCGGGAGGTAGAGGGCCGCGTCGAGCATCGCGTGAACCACCTCGGTGGCGTAGACCAGATGCACGGCGAGCTGGCAGTTCTCGATCTTCCCGGCGGTGCCGGAGTACTGCCGTTGAACGCCGACGGTGTGCCGGCCCTTCTTCAGATCACCGGTCTCGTCGATGACCAGTACCGCTTCGGTGTCGCCGAACTGCTCGCAGATGAACTCACGCACGTCGGCGCGGACCGCCACGTCGTCCCACTTCACCCGGGTCAGTAGGTCCTGCATCCCGTCCGGACCGGCGTCGCCGGCGTGCTCAGCGATCGTCCAGCAGTTCTTACGCGGTAGCGGCGCCAGCAGGCCTCGGACAAAGTCCCGTACCCGCCGCCGGGGCTCCGGCCTGCGGAAACGTTGGCCGACAGTGAACAGCAGGTCGTCGAACAACATCCGCCATCGCTGGGCGTCTACCCTGTATCCGGCAGCCACCGCTGCGTCATGGTCAGTCCACACAACCGTCCATGATCGACGGTGGCTGCCCTCGTTCCCGCGCCGCATCACGCCACAGCTCAGCCAAGGTCAACATCCCCGGCTGGAGTACTAAAGCTTGACGTCATCGAGCGGGTCGGCGAGAAGGTAGACGTGCTCAAACGCAGGCACCGGGACATCCGAACGCCGGCTCGACCGGTGACAACCCGGTCGCGGTGGCGCTGCGCCGCCCTCGAGGAGGAGCGGGCCCCGCTGCCCGACGACGTCCCGGCAGCCGTCCGCGAGCCGGTCGCCGCTGTGATGGCCAAGGAGGCTGGTCGTCGAATTCCGACCGCTGCGGCCATTGCCGCCACCGCGGAAGCGATCACGGAATCACTCGGTGAGCGAACGAGTCCTGCCCTTGCGTCTCCGGCCGTACGACGAGCTGTCCTCCCCGGGGCTCCCTGGTCACCGGAAGCCGCCGGGCCGCCTCGGCGACCACCGGCTCGACGGCGTGCCATTCGCCGGCATTGCCCTGGCGCTTCTGGCCACGGCGGCAGCCACCGCAGTGCTCGCCGATTGCACAGGATGCACGCGATGGGTCATGTGGGCGGCGGTGGCTGGTGCCCTGGTAGCGGTGCTTCTGGGCAGCCGTGACTGTCATGCTCGCGCCGGCGGCGATCCCGAGCCGCCGGCGTCCGGATGGGCGGGTCCTGCGGCGTCCGAGGAGTTCGCCCGCAGGCCTCTGAATCGCAGGTGACTGAGGCGCCGTCAGAGTCCCCGTCGGCCTCACCCGCGGTGAAGCCGTCCCCTCATCGGACCCCGGGCCCCGTCCAGCTCATCGCGGGACTGCACTCCACGGTTGCGGGTCTCGTTCTGGACGGGCAGTTGGCTCCGGACGATGGCGAGGAGTTGACCAAGCGGCTGCGCGAAGCGGCGGAGAAGCTCGCCGCGGGTGAGGTGGACAAGGCCCGGGAAGAGCTCGCGGAGTTTGGTGAGAAGGTGGCCAACCTACGGAAGAAGAACAAGCTCACCGGCGCCGGTTACAGGCTCTCGCCGCTGGGCTGGCGCAACTCGCGCAGGTCTTGCCCAGCCGCTGATTCATCCGCCTGGCCGATAGACGGCCCCGACACGCCGGGCGACTGTTTCGTCCGGCGCCTGTCGGGTCATCGCGACTGGTGATGGATACCGGGCAATTGCTCAACGGTCGCTACCGGCTGGCCGACCGTTTGGGCGCGGGTGGCATGTCGGTGGTCTGGCGTACCCACGATGAGGGTGGTCGGACGGGACGTGGCGGTGAAAATGCTGTCACCGCAGCTGGCCGCCGACCCGCACCTGCTGCAGCATGGACGTCGGCGTGATCTGCCGCGCTACTGGGTATCAGGCCGCCGTGGACATGGACCTGGAGCAGTGGCGGGCCGTAGCAGAGCGGCACCGGCAGTGTGATGACGACCCCCGCCGGTGTCGAGACTGCCGCGCCTACTGGCCGTGCTCGTACCGCCTGCAAGCCGAGCACCAGCTGGCCACGACGGTCGGCCCGGCTAGCACGCCGACCCAGAGCCCGTTCGTGCTCGCCTAACCCTCCGGTTTCAGAGAGCTGGACGATGTAACAAGCACCCGGGTTGATCACGCCTGTACCTAGGTGGAGTCAACGCTGGGGGAAGGGCCGGCCGTGTCTGATCTTGCGGCAATCGCCCGTGAGCGGGCAGTGCTGACCGTGATAGCCGACGCGGTCGTGCAAGCGTCAGTCGGCAAAGGCCTACGGGTCGCCGTGGCCTGCCCCAATTCCCACCTCGCCCTGGTGGACCACCTGGCACAAGCACTGCACGCCCGCGGCCGCGCCTGCCGCTGCCTGCCCATGACGCCGAACCCGAGAGACGCCGTGCCACCGGATCGGCAAGCGACCGGTTCAACGATTGTGGTGATAGCGAGCGGACCGAATACGGAGGTCGACCGGGGCACCCGACGGGTGAACATCAGTGTGATTGCCGACGTGCAGCGGGACGGCGAGCTCAGCCACTCAGAATCCGACGAGGCGTACTCATGGGCAACCGGTGACTCGGACATCATCATCGACTACCGGAACCCGGACGGGCCTGTAATCCGCTACATGGCGCCCTACCTCGCGGCACAGGACCAGCCATAGAAGGGCTCGGTGCCCATGTGCTGGCGTCGTCCCGGCTTGGCGGAAGGCCGCTCGACTGAACCGGCGTTCGCAGCGACGGATCCGCCGGCGTCCCATGCCGACCCCGCTGGGGTAGCCGGACACATCGTGCCGACGGTCGCCGGACCGCACCAACCTCTGTGGCGCACGTGGTGGGCAAAGTCAAGTGCCGTCCGGGACCGACTTGGATCGAGGTTCGCGATGCCTCCTTGCTCTCGATGCCAAGGCCTCCAACCTCCTGCGCTTGATCTCGCCCCTCCTCTGGGATCATCTCGTCGGCTGCTGATTGGCGAGGCGACCTGAGGACGTTTGGGCAAGGATGCGGCGCGGGCAGATATTCGTGACCGACCATGCGACCAGGGAGGCCACGACATGGCAAAGGGCGACATCGAAACTTACTACGAGGACGGGCAGTGGAAGAATCGCCCAGCGGGCAACCAGCGGGCGAGCAGCGCGCGCGACACAAAGGCAGAAGCGGAAGCCGCCGGCCGACAGATGGCCACTCAGCGCGGCGTCGAGCACGTGATCAAAAAGAAGGATGGCACGATCGGCGAGAGGAACACCTACCCCCGCAGCCGTGACCCTCGCGAGACCAAAGGCTGAACTGCTTGTCGCTACCAGCACTGCTGGCGCGCCCCCAACGGCTACTGAAGCCCTGTTGATCAATTCGGTGCCGTCCGGATCTCCGGACGCCACCGCCAGTGGGCCACAGCCGCGCCGGCTTCGCGCACGACACCGACGGGAGTCGAGCGCGCCGCACCGTCACTGCCAACCGCTACCGCCGTTACAGGCTGAACGAGCTGCAGCCTGGCCGGGCGGGAAGTCTGGTTGGCCCGCCTACTCGGCCGGTGCGCCTGTCCTGAGCAGAGCCAGTGACAGCATGATCACGACGATTCCGAGGCCCTCCAGGAGGGCAGGCAGCTGAAGAAGCAGGTCCTCTGTCGCGTACCCCTCAGCCGTGGCCGCCTTCGTCGGGTCCGATCGGTCGACGTGCAGGGTCAGCACGTCACCGTTGCGATACCGACCCTCGTCGAGTTCGCTGGAAAGCCGCTCCCGGTGCCGCACGCCGCCGAACGTGTAGTTCACCGTCAACCTCGTCGCCGCGAACGAACGACTGACCTTAAACCGCTCTACGTGGACGACCCGACCAGTCGCTCGGGCCCCGGTGCGCACCCTCTCGTCGATCGCCGTACCCAGCCGGGCCGAAAGCACAAGTCCACTACCGATCAGGAGGGTGCCTAGGAAGACAGCCACGACGCTCCTCAGCCGCCGTCCACCGAACAAGTTCGCCAATCGGGTCCTCCAACCTCTCGATCCCTCTGCAGCTCAGTGCAGCAACGTGCGAGCAGCGAGCAGTGGACTGCGAACAGCGGACTGGTCTAGCCGGCGAACCCTCAGACCCCATCGGCGGACTGCTTACTTTCGGCTGCCCTGCTTGTGCTTGGAGCGGATCGTGAACCCGGCACCTCCCGGAACCGGGGCAATGGACCGGCGCCGCGGCTTACGCGGAGGAAACCAGCGCTGGAACGGGATGCGGGACAGCAGCGGCGGAACCGCGACGACCAGGATCACGAATCCGGCGACGCCCAGCCCTCCCTGGATGCGGCCTCGGTGTCCGCTGAGCTGGTCAAAGTCGGTGACGAAATCACCCGGATCGGCCGGGTTCACCCAGATCGGCACCTCCTCGCCGATTGATCGGCACACCTCGACGCAGCCGACCTCCTGCTCGTACGTCCGGCCGGCCACCTCGTAACGGAAATACATTGTGGTCGACGGGCTTGTCCGGTTGCCGCCGGACTTCGTCACCTGGTCTTGGACAACCGCTCGCGCCGGCACACCCGTGGCTCGCAGTTGGGTCTGCCAGTCGTCGAGCGCGTACTGGGTATGGAACGGCAGCCACAGCAGCGCGCCGCCTGCCACAACCAGCAACACGCTGCCGAGGGTCGCCCACGCCGATGAGCGTCGCTGCATGATCACGCGATCATCATGCGGCGATGACGCAACCCCGGGCCAAGGCACATGCGCCACTCGGCCACCCCCCGGTTGGGCATGGCGTCAATCCAGGAGGTGGGACGGCAAGTGCCAACTGTGGGCCGGGCTTGATGCACGAGATGAGCTGCATCGGTCCTCAGCTCCGGCGGTCCGGAGACCCGCCCTGACCACCGCGTGTGTCGGCCCCGGCGTCGTCACCATCCTCGCGGTAATGCGAGGAGCGGATCATGCCGCCGTCTTCCAGCAGGATCACCTGGTAGCCGTCGGCGACGAGAGCAGTGAAGATCTTGTCCGCCAGTTCCGGTTCCCGGGACGGATACTCCAGCTTCAGATCGACGACGTACGGGTGGTTGTCGAACGGCTCCAAGTCGGTGAGGCCGTCGAACCACACCCAGACGTGACCGCCGGCGAGGGTACCCATTACCGATTGGCTCTCGCCGGGCACCTCCCGACCGGTCGCCCCGGTCACCCCGGCGACCAGGTCCACCAGCCGCTCGAATGACTGCCCCTGGTCGACACCGCCCACCACGAGGCCGTAGTCCGCCATGGCCCTCTGCTCCTTTCGCCGAATCCAGTGGTTTCGGATCCCTTGCAAGAGCGGGGCGGCGTTACGGGCGCAGACGCCGGCTCAGCTTCCTATCGCAGGTGCCAGCGGACGACCAGCAAGACCATGGCCGCAAAGTACAAGTCCCTGCCGACCTGCGCCCACCACTCGCCTTCTGGGTGCGCGAATGGCGCCGATGGCGAACTGACGGTGAGACGGAGCGGGTCCATCGGCCATTGCCTGACCTCTGGGTGAAAGGCCACCCGGTCGATGACGACCTTGCCGTCGTCTGAGCGGAACACGCCTTCGCAGGTTGACGCCTTCCGAAAGGGCTCACACTCGGTCGCCACGACGGTCCCCGGGATACCGAACTCCGATGCCCGCATAGCGTCGATGCCCCGGGACAACAACCCGTACGCACACCAGGCGAACACCGTGATCAAAGCCACCGAGACCACGTGCGCCCATGCGGGCTTGTCGCGCATGCGCCGCATGCTACAAAAGCCAAGCTGCAGCACCACCCGGTCTGCCATCGACCCGCCTTGGCCAACCGCCGCTACCTTGGCAAGTCCCCTGCTGGGTTGGCCCGCCGTGCTGTCCTGGCGGCGGGTCGGGTCACGTAGGGGTCACGCATGCAGAGCTATACGATGCGTCCTGTGATCAACAGTCGGGGGCTCAATCCGGTCCGGCTCCTACTTGCCCTGCCCCTCGCCGCCCTGATGATCGCGAGCTGCTCGACAAGCGGCGCCCGGAGCGCCACTGCCCCTGTAGCGTCGCCTCACCCAACGACCACCACGCGACCGTCGACCACGAAACCGGCCACAGTGGTCCTGGCGCAGATGGCGGGCGGCGCACCCACCCGCATGCTGAGGGTCGACCCGAGCGGGACCTGGAAGTGCAGCAATTGCGCGGGCGACGGCAAACAGCACGACGGGCGGCTCAACCCCGACCAGGCGAGCCGGTTGCAGGAGCTGGCGCACGACCCAGCCTTGGAGAGGGAAACAGACCTGGTGCGCGGGTACCGGCTGCCATGCCGGGAAGGGCTGGTCTCCACGGTGCAAATCGAACGCGTCCTCGTGACGTCAACCGACTGTGCCGGCGACCAGCGGCCCCCGGTCGCCGCCGAGATCCTTCGCCTGTTGACTGATGCGACCCCGGCTGAGGCAACCCGACCGGGAGTCCCAAGCTGAAGGAGATTCCCCCGGGCAGCGTCACCGTCAGTGTTGTGGGAACCTGTCGCGATGTCACCTGCGCGCCTGCTGCCGGTCATCGGGGAGGAACCGTCCTGACCTGTGGATCGGTTGGTTTCTGCGGTGAGGTTGCCTGCTACTTCGGGTCGTCGGTCTGCCAGGGGTGGAGGAACTGGTCAGGCCGCAGCTTCCATGCTTCGAGGGCCGCGACGAGCTGAGCCTCGCCGATGACGGTCTTTGCTGCCACGAGGATCGCACCGATGTCGTAGTCGAAGCCGGAGATCTGGTCGGCGTCGTAGTCCCAGTGCTCCAGCTTGAAGGTGCGATCACGGTCGGATCGGGTCCAGCCCCGCCGTCGCGCGTCGGAGCCGGCGGCGGTCGCGATAGGTCGGATCTCGACGAACGCTCGTCGCCCTGGTCCGGAGGCGGGTACCTCGGTCACCAAGCGTCGCCCGAGACGCAGCGCGGTCAGTTTGTCGGTGGGCCACTCTGGTTGCCTGCCGTCCGCAGTCATGCTGCGACCTGCTGGACGCGGCGCTCGACGAGATGACCGCTGACGAACGTGGCTGTAGGGCGGACCAGGGCGACGAGGTGGCGTGCGTTGACCTCCTGCCACCGGTCCTGGGTGGCCGTCGTCATGCGTTCGTCAAGGTGAAGGAGTCCCGCCCTCGGGTACATCAACCACCAGCGGAGGCACGCGATCGGCCAGTAGGTCATGGCGGCGGCCCTAGCCCGTGTTTCGTAAGGCTCTGCTAGGCGGTGAGAAGCCGGCGTGGCGGTGATCGATAAGAGAGGAGGTCTCCGGTAGATCGGTTAGCGACCAAGCAAACCGAAGACCGACCGGAGACCTCGTGCCCAGGGTAGCGGCAGCGAGGCGGCACGATCTCACCGACGCTCAGTGGGCGGGGCTGCGGCCTGTTCTGCCTGTGGAGCCGGGCCGGGGGCGTCCGCCGCGTTGGACGAAACGGCAGATCATCGACGGGATCCGGTGGCGGGTCCGGACCGGGACGCCGTGGCGGGATGTGCCGGAGGTGTATGGGCCTTGGCAGACCTTGTATCGCTGGTTCCGGCGCTGGCAGCGTGACGGCACGTGGGCGAAGGTCCTGGCAGGGTTGCAGGCCGGGGCAGACGCCGCCGGGAAGATCGACTGGACGGTGAGCGTCGATTCCACGATCAGCCGCGCTCACCAGCACGCTGCGGGCGCCCGCCGGGACGGTCACCTGCAGAAGGAGCCGCCGGGTGGTGTTGCCACCGAGCCTGCCGATCATGGGCTGGGTCGTTCCCGGGGCGGGTTCACCACCAAGACGCACCTGGCCTGCGAGCAGGGCCGTAAGACCCTCACCGTGGTGATCACCGGTGGGCAGCGCGGAGACAGCCCGCAGTTCATCACCGTGCTGGAGCGGATCAAGGTGTACCGGGTCGGCGGCGGCCGGCCCCGGACTCGTCCCGACCTGGTCCTGGCCGACAAGGCGTACACCAGCCGCGGCAACCGCGGGTATGCCCGCCGCCGAAAGATCCGGGTCTGCATCCCGAGCAAGGCCGACCAGGACGCTCACCGTAAGGCCAAGGGATCCAAAGGCGGACGACCACCCGCCTTCAACCCGGTCGACTACCGATTGCGGCACGCCGTGGAGTGCGGCATCAACCAGCTCAAACAGCACCGCGCCATGGTCACCCGCTACGACAAACTCGCCGTCCGCTTCGAAGCCACCGTCACCGTCGCCATCATCAACCAGTGGCTCCGAGCCTTATGAAACACGGGCTAGTGGTCGTTGAGCATGAAGACGAGTGTCTGGTGCTCGACGTCGAGGAACGCGACCCGCCACCGCGGCGACGGGTCTGTTTCGTTGTACGACCTGCTGTGCAGCCACCGCGACTCGGTGGGCAGGAACGGCGTCAGGGCCGGCCAAACGTCTGCGGGGCTGCTGTCGTGCGGGAGTTCATCCAGATTGACAGATTCGTACGGCACGAATTCGTACCGCTTCGCCAACCACTGCGCGTCCTCCGGGCGCAGCTTGACCACGCCCTGGTACGCCCAGTCCGTCGGGCCGGGCATTCTCGAACATGGGTTGCCCGAGGCGCGCAACTGCCAGTGGATTTCTGGGTACTCACCGAGGCCCGGCAAGTCCTCCGGAGGGTCCCAACGGTCGGTGCGGACCTTTGCCTCTGCGGCATGCACGGACTCCTGGCACGTGCGCGTCTCCGCCGAATCGTCACCGACGAGCAGGAACCCGGCCGCGACGCACCCGACGACCGCCAGCAACATCGCAGCAGACGCGCCGAGTAAAGCCACCAGCAGCGGCCTGCGCGTCTTCATGGCCATGAGAATACGAGTCCTCGACCATCCATCGTCGGTCGGGCAGTCGCATCCGAATCAGGGGCTAGAACGGTGAGGACGGCGGATCGAACCGCTCGCTCGTTAGGCTGCGCCGACGCCGAACTTCGGAGATGAGGAACTGGCGACGGCCAACAGCGGCGGCACGAAGTGGTGGGTGCCTGAGGTCCTGCGTGACGTGGGCGCAACCGACGAGTACGACGCCGACATCTACATGGTGGGCGTTCGCGAGAGCACTGACCCGGAGGCGCGGTCGCTCGTGTTCCAGGAGGGCTACGACGACGAGGACAGCTACTGCCTGGTCATTGACCCTGGCCAGGCGACGTTCTATGGCGGGGTCATCGAATGCACCGTCAGCGACGACCAGCTGCATCTCCTTCTCAGCGAGTCCGCTGCCGAGGAGTTGGGTACCCCCACGGAGCTGCGCTTTTCACTCATGCTGCCCCCTGACCAGCTGCAGCTCCTACGCCGCGGGCTTACTCGGGTCCTCACCTCCGGTCACCCGGAAGATGTCCCGCGACGACTCGACGTCTAGCCTTTCAGCCCCTTGCCCCGATGCAGCAAGCGCTGTTGGTGCTCTGACCAGAAACGTCTGCCGCGTTGGGCGACAGGCGAGGTCCCGCAGTTCAGCCCGGTCCGCGCCGCGGCCCAATGCGACGACGCCAATTAAAGCTGGAGGCTGGCGATCTCCCGTTCCAGTTCCACGGCCTCCTCGTCTCGGTCGCACAGCAGCAGCACCCTGAACGGGACGCCCTTGCCGTACGGCCGACCGACCGGGTTAGCCCAGGTACGAACGGCGCGCGACAGGACCCTAAATAGAATCTGCCGCTCGTCGAAGCTGCCGGACATCAGCAGTGGCGCACGGTCAACCACGATGACGTAGGCATCGGCGGGCATCCAGTTCAGGTCACGGAGGCAGTCGGACAACGCGTCCCAGTTCCAGCCGAAGTAGCCGGGAAAGAGCAGCGCGTCGGAGAACTCGTAGAAGACAAGGTTCGCATCCGTCATCTTCGCCCCGTCCAACCGGGCGACGACGAGCCTGCCCGTCTCCGGCAGGATCGCCCCTACCTGCACGACCGCACTGCGCGGGCACACCGTCAGTGCATCGCCAGAGCCGTCCCACCAGTCACTCATCTTCACCCTGATCTTGTGCCAGCAGCTGCTGCAGCAGCGTTTCCATCCGACACCGCGAACGCTAGTGGTCGAAGGATCTAGGTACCGGCATTCATCTCCGGAGACGCCCAGCGGGTGGCGAGCCAGTGGGGTCGCCTCGCCGCCCGCTGCCGTCGCCCGATCCTGCTAATAGCCCTCCCGCGGGTCGCGGGCCAGCATCAAAGGGGCCGAGTCAAGACTCAGCGGGAGGGTCCCTGGGTCGAGGTGGATGTGGGCCCCACACGGTGCCCGCTCGTCGGAGAGGGCGAGGCACCATCGTGCGAGATCCCGCGGCCCTGCTCGGTCGCCAAAGATCTCAACCGAGCCGTCCACGATCTCTACGGACACTGTGCCACCCTCCACGGGCGCGACAACGCCACGCGTCCTGTCGTAGCCAGGCACCGACAACACGATCTCATCCACGCAGCGAGTGTGCCCCACGCCCAGCCGTCGCTGGGTTCGGTCACCGCCACTTGGAGTCTGCGGTAATCGCACCGTGGCCACCGACCGCCCTCGGCGGCAGAAGCGGATGCCATGAGTCGCGCCCCATACTTGGATCGTGACCAACCAGAGCGATGTCCTTCCCGTCCTTGTCATCGACGGAGCCTCGTTCTCCGATTTCGACGGCTTCGCACGCGAGTTTTCGCAGCTGCTTTGTCGCTATACCTGGCACGGAAACCTGGATGCCTTCAACGACATCCTCCGAGGAGGCTTCGGAACCCCCGAGACCGGATGGGTGCTGAGGTGGGTCAACTCTGAGTCGTCTCGGGCCGCGCTCGGTTACGACGCGACAATCCGATGGCTAAAGCAGATTCTCCTCACCTGCGACCCATCGAACCGTGCGAACGTCGAGGCCAGGATCAGCAACGCGCGGCGTGGCCAGGGGCCGACCCTTTTCGACATGATCGTAGAGATCATCCACGACCACGGTCCCGGCGGCAACGAATCCGAAGACGGCATCGTCCTCGAGTTGGTCTAGCCACAGGGGCCGGATGAAACGGTCAACTGACCGACGCCGATCCTCCTAGGACGGTCTAGCGGGTGTGACGTGGGCGGGAAGCGTCCGCGCGTCGGCATCGGGCCGGCAGAGACGATGAGTGCGCCAAAGATCGACTGTCCTGGACGTCCCCACGTCATCGGCGCCCCGCCAGGGCCGGACGACGCCGAGGTCGAGCTGGAGTACGACGACGTGGAGGGCTACGTGGAGGACGGCGAGGGCGTGGCGCCGGTCGTCGACGTGCAGCTGCCCGAGCACGATGTCGAGCCCGATCGCGCCACCGAGGCCGAGGAGGCGGCCGGCGACGAGCCGCAGGCCGAGGCCGAGACGGACCCGTGCCCGGAGGCCTACCTGGACGCGGGCGAGCCTGAGACGAAGGGCGACGAGTGAGCCTGACCCCGATGGGTCAGCCGGCGGCGCGCACCAGCCCGGCCACCTGATCGAGCCAGTAGACCGCGTACGCCTTGACCGTCCAGACGGTGGCCTCGGCCGGCAACCCGCGGTTGAAGCGTGCCTTGATCTCGGTGAGCTTGGCGTTGACCTCCTCGGCACTGGACCCGTAGACCGGGGGCACGCTTGAACGTGCCGTTCACCGACAGCACCGACGCGGCCCCGGCCCCGGCGGCATCCTGAAGCGAGCTCCTCCGTCCCGGTTTGACGCGCACCGCGGTAGGGAAATTTCGCGGACACCTCAACGAAGGAGACTGTATGGAGACGTCCGCTAGCGCCGGGCGCAGTTACCGACAACCGACACGTCCATGCGTGGCGGTGCGTGCTGCAGCGCCGACCGCGAGGGGGCGAGCCTAATGGCTCGCGTCGGTCGCTACGGGATCCCAGGGTTCGTGTGGTTCCTGATCTGGCTCGTCGTCTGCATCTTGATCGTCATCCTGTTGGCGCTGCTCATACACCACTTCGGAGGCGCCTCGCTTTCGCTCAAGCTCGGCCACTTCTACCTGAACATCGGGGTCACCTGACCTGCCAGATCGTCGACACTCCGGCGCCGGTACCGCACCGGGTTTGTTAGCCGTCACCTTCGGTGACGGCTAACACGGCTTGGAAGTGAGCCACCCCCGCTTTCATGGAGCTTCTTGACCATGGTCTGGTGGCCGTGGGGAGGAAGTCGTCCGTGGCAGCACCGAAGAAGTATCCCAAGACCACGAAGTTAAGGCGCTGATTGGCCTGTCAACTTGGCGTGGATGGTTGATATGCGGGCTGGTCGGGGTGGGTCCATTCGTGGGTGAGGGCGTAGGTGCCGGGGGCTGTTCGCGTGAGCATGGTCTCCTTGGCCCAGCGGCATAGCTCGGCGGTCAGGCCTCGGTGGTGGGTGAGGCCGAGGCCGGCGGCGATTTCGCGTGCGGTCCATGGTCGGTGCGGATCAGTGCGCATGAGTTGCAAGGTTCGGTCGCGTCGGCCGTCGGGGTGAGATGTCGAGGCGGGCAGCACGGTGATCGTGGTGCTGGTGATTGGTGCCGCTCCGTTGATCAGGCGTTGTGCTGCTGGTGCTGCGTATCGGGAGATGGGGCACTTCACCCGGCGAGGGGAAATGCGTGGGCGACGTGGAGGCAGCAGGTTGGTAAGGACAGCTTGGGCGATTCGGCCCGGCGTTGACTCGACGGCGGTGGGAGTATGCCGGCGGCGGCGACGACTTGATCTCGGGCTGTCTCGACAGCGACGGTGAACGCGGCCCGGTCGGGGTCGGTGCCGGGAACGGACTCGACGGCTTCCGCCATGGCGCGACGAAGAGCCTGGTAGAGCGTGAGCTGGGCCCAGATTTCTTGTTCGATGCCGTAAGCGTCCTGCGAGCGCAGGACGAGCCCTTGCAGGAGGGTGTGGCGTAGTGAGTAGAAGGCCGATTCGACTTCCCATCGTTCGTGGTAGAGCGTGATGAGCTCATGCGCGGGATAGCGTCGGTGATCGGTCAGGGTGGTGGCTAGCCGGTAGTCGCCGCCCAGTTGAAGTCCTTTGCCGGTGGTCACGCTGATGTGGGCGTCGATGATGCGAAGAGCTATCCCGTTGATCCGGGTGAGGTAGGTGCCGTCGGGAAGGCATGCTTGTCTGGCCGGGGTTCGGCGGCCTTTGAGCCGGACCAGCAGTTGAGCGCCGGTGCCGGCCGCCTTGGCGAGGAAGTCGTCAGCGTCGAAGCCGCGGTCGTTGAGCAGCAGCATGCCGTCATCGAGCAGCGGGAGTAGTTGCTCGGCATACGCGTTCTCGCTGACGTCAACGGGACCGAACACCGCGCCGAGAAGGGAACGGGTGCCCGTCTCGCACAAGGCGACGATCCGCAGCATCGGGTATCCGTCCTGGCCGAAGCGGTGCTTGATCTTCCCCAGCCACGCGGCCGCTCGTGGTCGGTCCGGCGCCTTGGTTGAGCTGCATCCATCGAACGCGACGGTCCGCCAGCGCCGGTAGCGCACGCCCGGAACGTGCGGCCGGGCAACCGGCCCGGCGAGAGTCTCGAACAGCAGCTTTATCGGGGCCGGACCCAGCCGGCGGCGAACATCTCGCAGCGCCTTCTCCGATGGCCGACGCAGGGACAACCCGTCGAGGCCTGCGACCAGCTTGTCCCATACCCGCGCGTGGCCAAGCATCGGAAACAACGCCAGAGCCAGGGTGAAGTAGACCCCTACCCGCGAGGGCAGCAGCCGCAACCGGCTCTGCGTCGTGCGGGTGCGCTCCAGCACGTCATCCACGAGCTCGAACGGGACTTGCCTGGTCAGCTCCCCCAAGTGGCCAGGAGCGAAGACGCCTTCAGCCACAGTGACGGCGCGGGAAAGCACGACAGTTGAGCTTCGCTCGGACAACAGGACCCCTCAAGACGATCTTGGCGAACGCCTTGTCCTATCAGGAGCCCAACGGTCTCGATCCCAGAGACCCAGACCAGCTTGACACGTCACCCGACGGCCTTAACTTCGTGGTCTTGGAAGTATCCCGACGAGTTGCGTCAGCGCGCTGTGCGCTTGTATCGCGAGTCGGACCCGTGGGGTTCCATAACGCTGTCACTGGTGGTGGAGCTGGACTTCTATGCTGCTCGTTCGTACTCGGTGATGAGCCCTCCGAGGACGGGGCGGCGTCTGATCCGCTCATGAGTGAAGTCGATGACGGGTCGGTCGGATCGTGGGGGCTGCAGCGCGAGGGCTCGATGTGGCCGTCGCCCGTTGTAGTGGCCGGCGTACTCGCCGAGCGTTTGGCGTAGGTGTCGTTCGCCGACGATGAGTATGCGGTCGGTGACCTCGCTGCGGGCGGTGAGGACGAACCTTTCCGCGTAGGCGTTGGCTCGTGGGCTACGTGGTGGGATCTTGCATACGGTGATGCCGGCGTCGGCCAGCACGGCGTCGAAGGCGGCGGTGAACTGCCCGGCCCGGTCCCGGATGAGGACCTTGAACTGCGCGGCCCGTTCGCCGAGGTCGATGAGCAGATTGCGGGCTTGCTGCGCTGTCCACGGTCCGTCGGGATTGGCGGTGACGCCGAGAATGTGGACGTAACGGCTGCCGACCTCGAGCACGAAGAACACGTACAGGCGCTTGAGGGTGAGCGCGCAGTCCACATGAAAGAAATCGCAGGCGAGCAGGGTCGACGCCTGGGCAGACAGGAACCGCCGCCAGGTGGTGTGGTCACGTCGCAGCGGCACCGGCGGTACCCCGCAACGTCGGAGGACCCGTCGGATGGTGGACGCGCCGACGCGGTAGCCAAGGCCGAGCAGCTCACCCTGGATGCGTTGGTAGCCCCATCCGGGATTATCCCGGGCCATCTGCTCAATCAGAGCAACGATGGCCGGGTCGATCGATGGGCGCCCCCGCCGGTTTGGATAGGTCCAGTGCCGGGCGACCAGCCGGCGATGCCAGGCAAGGACCGTGGCGGGAGTGACGAGCCGGTGCATCTTCAGCGCGCGGGGGAGAAGCCTGATCAGGGCGCTGAGCGTGGCCCGGTCGGCCCAGTCCAACCGCGGCCTCGGGTTGGCCCGGCGTAGCACTGCGTTCTCGTGACGGAGGACCAGGATCTCCACGTCCTTGGCCGCACTGCTCTCGGCGAGCAGGGTCAGCCACTCGGCGATGCGGCAGAACACGAGGTAGAGCATGCGTAGCGACACGAGCAACGATCCTGCCCGACAGCGGTGCAGGCCATTGCGCCTGATCAACGACCGTATGCGGCTTTTGGCACCCGACACCCCGCCGCCCTGTTCGTGGCAGCCCTGGCTGGCTGCTCCAGCGAGACTGAGCCCATCGCTTCATCCGTCAATGGCACGGCCGCCACGCCGGCCACCACCTCCGCAGCGCCGGTGACAACCGCACCTGCGCCCATCGCCGACGACGCGACCATCCGCCGTTTGTGCAACACGATCGCCGACCTCGGCAACAGCAACAACTTCGACCCGGACGCGAACCTGGCTGCCGGACAGCGCGGCGAGCTGATCGTCGACCCGAAGTTCTCTCTGCCTGGGCGGGGCCTCGTGACGGCGGCAGGAGCGGCCAGCGCCGCCCCAGGGCCCGACACGAACATCGATATCGCCCAAGCCCAGCTTGACTTTCTGGACGCCTGCGGAGACAAATACGGCGACGGACCCTGGTAGGTACTCGTGATCCACTCCCCGTGCCGCGTCGGTGCCTCCGCCGCTGCTACTGCGGGGCGAGTGGTGGCGATGACAGGTGGGATGCCATGTGGCGGATCATCGGCCCGTCGGATTCGTGATAGGCGAGGATGATGTCCGGCTCATGGTCGGCGTCTGTATGGCCCTCATCCGGCCTCTGGTGGCTAAGACCCCCTCGGTGGTCCCGTGGGGCGCCGACAGTCACGTTGATGTCCAAGCGCTCCACGTCATCGTCTGTCGTCCCAGACGGGCCGCTGCTGACCACGAGCACGGTCGAACGGTTCTCTTCAGGACGTGACGGCAAGCTGACAGTGCTTGACGGGTTCGGCTTCGAGGCAAGGCTGCGGCATGGCCGGCCGCGGACGTGCAGCGCCTGAGCGAGGTGATCGACGACAGCTAGGTGTGTATCCGGGCAGGCGACCTCTACGCGCAGACCTCTGCCGACCGACGCTGTCACCATCGCATCGGCAATGGTCGCGAGCACCGCCCGCTCCCGCGCGACCGCGGAAAGATCCATCACCATGAGGCCTCCACCCAGCTCGCCGTTCGCCGGCGGCTCGAATATCAAAGGATGAGTCGTCCGGATATCGCCGGTTTCGCCACCGGCTACCAGGCGCCGGTCCGATTGCCATCCCTGCCGCCAACATCAGCGCAACCAACCGCTTGCTCGTTACATCGTCCTCTCAGGAACGTCGTCCTGCCGTCGGCGGCTGACGGCTCTCCCAGAACTCCTGCGGCCCCCGACTGTGCGGCTGCAGGGCCGACCGCTGCGCCGACGTTGCTTCCTTGATCGTGTCGGCGCCAGGGCTCGACCTGCTCTATCGAGGCGGTGCCGATGGTTTTCCTGCTCTGCGATCGGGGTACGGCCTGCGTAACTCGCTGCCCCTCTGCGGGTTGCTCAAGCATGGGGAGATCAGGGATGACGACGGTGCCCGCTCCTGCCGCGGATCACGCCGAGGACCAACTCAACCGGGAGATGGCAGAACTGCACGTTCGCGCTAGGCGCGCGGCAGCGCAGCTGGCCGATATCCATGCGCGCCTTGCAGTGCTCGAGGAGCAGATCCGGCGCCATCAGCAGGGCGGATAGACAACAGTCTGCTCGACCCGAGCTGCCCGGGTGCCTGGTGCTAACCGGCTGCTCATCGCGCGGAAGACCCCGTTCTGGGGGGAACGGGGCCTTCCTGTGCGCCATGCGGGTACCCCGGGGGGCGAGGGGCATACCGCTCCGGATGGGTGGCCGCGCACCCCGACCTCTCAAACCGGTCATCGGCGCATCGGAGGAACATACTAGGCAGGCCCAGCGTCACGGTGCAGAGCGGGCAGGCGTTTAGCCAGGCCGTGGCCAGGCAGGAGGTTGTCCCACCCGACGTCCCATCGCATGCGGTGGTCGTCCACCGCCTGTAGGGTGCCCGGGTGAGCTGGCGTGGCCACGTCGGGGCTGGTAGGGGCGACCTGGACGGTGTCCGGGGCGGCGTGATCCTACTGTCGGAATCGATCACCGAGGTGGCGGTGACGCGGCTGCGGCACGCGGTCGCCGCGGCCGCCGGCGCGGCCGGGCTCGCTGGTGACGCGTTGGAGGACTTCGTCTTGGCCGTGCACGAGCTGGTCACCAATGTGGTGCGCCACGGTGGCGGCAGCGGACGGCTCCGCCTGCTGCGCGACGCCGTATCCCTGTCCTGCCAGGTCATCGACCACCGTCCCGGAACAGAGGATGTTCCGATCGCCCTGCCGCGACCCCGAACCCCGGGCCACCGGGGCCTGTGGCTGGCCCAGCAGCTCACCGACAGCCTGGTCATCGACAGCGGGCCGCACGGCACGACAGCCACCGTCACCGCCCGCCTCCCCGGCGTACAGTCGAGCGGGAACGGATGAGGTGCAGCGTGGAACAGACGTGGCAGTCGGAGACGACGGTTAGCGACGGGACCGCCGTCGTGACACTGTTCGGCGAACTCGACATCGCCGCAGCCAACCCGCTGGGGGACGTCCTGCAGGGCGCGATCGCCCAATCGCCCCGCGTCCAGGTCGACCTGGCGCGGGTCAGCTTCATCGACTCCACCGTGCTGAACGCGTTCGTCAACGCCCACAGCCGTGCCACCGACACGGGCGTCAGCCTCGCCCTGGTCAATCCCACCGGCCATGTCCGGCGCGTGCTGTCGATGACCGGGATCCTGCCAATGCTCACCAAGCCCGACTCCGACGATTAGATCCGGCCCACCGACTTCTCAGCGCGGATCTTTGTGGTCGTGCCGGCGCGGCCAGTGTTGTTCAGGCGTGGAAGCGGGCGATGACGGGGGCGTGGTCGGGGACGGTAGCGGGGCGTCGGGTGTCGGTGGACTCGGTGATCGAACCGATGTCGTCGACGAGGCTGTCGACGCTGGCGACTCGTAGGCGCAGGTCGCGGGAGACGAGGATGTGGTCGATGAGTTCGCCTCGTCCTTGATAGATGCGTGAGTAGGCCCTCCCAATCGGCAGGATCGGGGCGAGGTTGTACAGCCGGACGGGGTCGCCCTTGTCGGGCCGGTTGATGTCTCCGTCGCTGGGGCCGCTGAGCAGGGTGGTGGTGACGGCGTCGGGGCCGTCGTTGAGGTCCCCGCAGAGAAAGGTGGGTACGCCGGGTTCGCCGTCGGTGGCGGAGGCGGTCATGACCTTGTTGAGTTGCACGCGGACGGCGACGGCTTCGGCGGCCCGCCGTAGGAGGGCGTATCCGGCGCCCCGGGCGCGTTCGTCCTCGCTCTTGGGGTAGCGGCGGTTGTCGGGGTAGGTCAGCAGTTTCGACTTGAGGTGGCAGGTGACCAGCCGCAGGCCGCTGCCGACGTCGACGTGGACTTGAAGGGCGCCGCGGCCCATCCGGGTGAGGGTGGTGCCATCGACGTCGGGTACCGCCGGCAGGCCGGCCTCGGGAAGGTCGACGACCTGGTCCTCGACGGTGACGGGGTGGGGCGACAGGACGCCGACTCGGATACGCCGGCCATCCGAGTGGTCGGAGAGTTGGACCTGCCAGCCGTCGCCGACCGCCCTGGCGAGGTCTTGGGCGCACTGCGGGTCGCCCACCTCCTGCAAGGCGACCACGTCCGGGTTGAGACCTCGGATGGTCGTGGCCAGGTAGGCAATCTTGACGCCGTAGGTCTCCTGGTCTGGAGGTCCGTCCTTGTGGCCGGCGGGAAAGAGGTTTTCCACGTTCCACGTCATCACGGTCAACGGTGACGTCATGTTGCCTCCCGGCGTCGCTGCCATGCTGACCTTCGCGACAGACGGTAATCAACAGCTCGTCCTGCTGTCACCTAATCAGTCCCAAGTCCGACCGGTAGGGACGCCCGCCGAGCCGGCAGAGCTCCCCGCATCGGCGGCCGAGCGAGCAGCCAGTGAGGCGCCCGAGTTTTCGGCTGGTCCACCCGAAGCGCAGGTCATCGCTCTCGCGGCCACACCGCCGCAGCGATGTATGCCCGCACCTGCCGCAGTTAGACGGATGGACGGTACGCGCATCCGTGGCGACGCGGGCCGGGACACCCGAGCCCTCCCCGATTGCCGCATGCCCGCCCGATCGCGCCGTAGGCCTTACCGTCGTTCGCAGACCAGACCGTCGTCGTTCGGATCGCGGTACCAGGCGTACTCGGGGTCGATGCCCCTGCGGTATGGACCGTAGCCGGCTGCGTTTGCCTCTTTGCACGTGGCGAATCGAGGGTCGGTCGTCGGCGGCGGCGGCTTTGGCCGGGTGGTGGTCGGAGCGGGTGCGGGACTGCTTGTGCGCGTGGCCGTCGGCTTGGCCGGGGGCGTGCGCACGGTGGTCGCGGGGTCAGCCGGAGTCTCCTCCGCTGCGGGAGGGGTCGGTGTGGTCGGTTTCGCCGCGGACGGACTCGGATTGGGAATGACGTCGACGAAGCGGTTGCCGGGCGTCGTGGTGCTGGCGGTGGGCGCTGCGGTGGGGGAGAGGCCATTGGCCGCCATGATCAGTGTGCCGCAGCAGCACAGCTCGACGACGGCAGCGGCGCCGGCGAGCAGCCATGGCAGCGTCTTCCTCTTGGTGTCGGTGGACGTGGCGTACACGGGCAGGATTGCGGTGTCGTCCAGTGGTACCTCGTGTGGGCGGCCGGGGGGTGTAGGTGTCGTCATTTGGGGGCGGCTCCTAGCCCGTGTTTCGTAAGGCTCTGCTAGGCGGTGAGAAGCCGGCGTGGCGGTGATCGATAAGAGAGGAGGTCTCCGGTAGATCGGTTAGCGACCAAGCAAACCGAAGACCGACCGGAGACCTCGTGCCCAGGGTAGCGGCAGCGAGGCGGCACGATCTCACCGACGCTCAGTGGGCGGGGCTGCGGCCTGTTCTGCCTGCGGAGCCGGGCCGGGGGCGTCCGCCGCGTTGGACGAAACGGCAGATCATCGACGGGATCCGGTGGCGGGTCCGGACCGGGACGCCGTGGCGGGATGTGCCGGAGGTGTATGGGCCTTGGCAGACCTTGTATCGCTGGTTCCGGCGCTGGCAGCGTGACGGCACCTGGGCGAAGGTCCTGGCAGGGTTGCAGGCCGGGGCAGACGCCGCCGGGAAGATCGACTGGACGGTCAGTGTCGACTCCACGATCAGCCGCGCCCACCAGCACGCCGCGGGTGCCCGCCGGGACGGTCACCTGCAGAAAGAACCGCCGGGCGGCGTTGCCACCGAGCCTGCCGATCACGGGCTGGGCCGTTCCCGGGGCGGGTTCACCACCAAGACGCACCTGGCCTGCGAGCAGGGCCGCAAGACCCTTGGGCTGTGTCAAGGATCTTGGACAGTGCCTCGTGGGTTTGCTGGTCAGGCTGCGATGCGGGTCTGGGATTCGGTGAGGGCTTCGGCTGGGGTGCGGTAGTCGAGCGCTGAGTGCAGGCGCTGGCGGTTGTAGAAGATTTCGATGTATTCGGCGACGGCGAAGCTGGCGCGGGCGCGGGTGTCGAAGCGTTGCCGGTGGTACATCTCGTTTTTGAGGGTGGCGAAGAACGATTCCGCGGCGGCGTTGTCCCAGCAGACGCCGGTGCGTCCGACGCTGGTGCGTATCTTGTTGGCGGTGCAGAACCGGGCGAACTCGGCCGAGGTGTATTGGGCCGCGATCGCTGTGGAACACGGCGCCGGGGCGTAGATGTCCGTGTCGTTTCGCCATGGCGAGGGCGTCGATGACGAGGCTGGCGCGCATGTGGTCGGCGGTCTGCCAGCCGACGACCATGCGGGTGGCCAGGTCGATGACGGTGGCCAGCTACAGCCAGCCCTGCCCGGCCCGGTGCGCAGGTAGGTGATGTCGCCGACGAGCCGGGTGCCGGGCTGGGCGGCGGTGAACTCGCGGGCGATCAGGTCGGGGCTGGAGACCGGCTGCTGGCCGGGCACGGTGGTGCGCTTGTAGGCGCGTGGCTGGCAGGCCTGCAAGCCGAGTTCACGCATCAGGTCGGCGACCAGCCCGACGCTGCAGGCGATGCCCTCGCGGTTGAGCGCCGCGGTCACCCGCCGGCACCCGTAGGTGCCCCGCGAGGCGTCGAACACCCGCCGTACCTGCTCGGCCAGCTGCCGCCGGCGGGCCGTGGTCGCGGTCTCGGCCCGGTTACGCCAGGCGTAGAACGTCGAGCGGGGCACGCGCAGCATCCGGCACATCCACGCGACCGGGTAGGTGGCCTTCTCCGCGTCGATCAGCGCGCACCGCACCGCTACGGGTGCGTCCGGGCGAAGAAGGCCGCGGCTTTTTTTTAGAAACTCGTTTTCCATCCGCAGCCGGCGGATTTCTTCTTCCATCTCCTTCACGCGGGCACGCTCCGTGGGGTTGACGGGCTGGTCCGGCTCCGGGTGCTCACGGCGCCACGCGTTCACCCAGTTGCCCAGGGTGCCGTCATGGATTCCGAGTTCACGAGCGACCACGGCGATCGGTTTCCCGGTCTCGATCACCATCTGCACGGCCTCGGCCTTGAACTGCGGACTGAACCGACGACGCTGCTCGGGCATGGACTCATCCTCTCAAGTCGGAGGACATGTCCAAGATCCTTGGTACACCTCACCTCGCCGTGGTGATCACCGCTGGGCAGCGCGGAGACAGCCCACAGTTCATCACCGTGCTGCAGCGGATCAAGGTGTACCGGGTCGGCGGGGGCCGGCCCCGCACACGTCCCGACCTGGTCCTGGCCGACAAGGCGTACACCAGCCGCGGCAACCGCGGGTATGCCCGCCGCCGAAAGATCCGGGTCTGCATCCCGAGCAAGGCCGACCAGGACGCCCACCGTAAGGCCAAGGGATCCAAAGGCGGACGGCCGCCCGCCTTCGACCCGGTCGACTACCGATTGCGGCACGCCGTGGAATGCGGCATCAACCAGCTCAAACAGCACCGCGCCATGGCCACCCGCTACGACAAACTCGCCGTCCGCTTCGAAGCCACCGTCACCATCGCCGTCATCAACCAGTGGCTCCGAGCCTTATGAAACACGGGCTAGCGGGGATGCGCGCGAGTCGACGTAGGGACACGGTCGGGACGTGAGACACACCCCCGGCCACGACCTGGTCATTATGGGCGGCCGGGCGCGATGGCAGTGCCGGGGCCGCGGGCCCAGGCTGACGCACGTCGGGCCCATGCGGCAGGCAGAAGGCGACGTTGTCGCGTCCGAATGACCGCCTGAGGACATCGACGGCGGCGCGCTCGGCGGGTCGGGTCAAGTTTGCAAACGCCACGAGGATTGCCGTTCGTGCTGTTCGCCGCCCGTGCCGGGGCATGGGCCGCGACCGTCTCCCTGTCACGGCACCGCGACGGGCAACGCCTCTCCTTTGCGAGGTCGGGCTGAAACAGCTCCCCTGGCGGGCGGGACGTCAGACCCGGGGTCCCGCCCGGTCCGGTCCGAACAACGCGCAGAAAGCTGCCATGGCTGAGCCGACACCGAGAATTCCAGCCCGACAGCCGTGGCCCGGCCATGGCCCCGCTGCCGCCACCCGGCCAGAACCGGGTCGACTCATCAACCCACACCGACGTTCGCGCTTTCTGGGCTAAATCCGGCGCATTGATGTTTGTGCCGTGTCCCGTGTGGTCTTGGGTGGGTTGTACCAGTGTGACGCCAAAGAAGAGCCATCTTCACAGAAGGCGATCTGGGGTGTGGAAGACACAGCCGATCGGCCTGCGCGGATGGCGTGAACGGTGGGCCGACCGGAAGAACGAGCGGCAGCAACGGGCGTACGACGCCGCGCTAGAGGCGTGGCACCAGCCGGACACGAAGCTACGGCGGCTGCGAGCGGCGGCGTCTGAGTTCAGGGGGTCGGCGGATGCGGCCGCCGGTCTCGCTCTAGAGTTCTTCCCCGATGAGGCCGTCTACACCGTGCTGCCCGCCGCCGAACTCATCGAGGCGGAGGGACGCCACATCGCCGGCCTGCCCCAGCCCGAACGGGCGGTCCTGCCCACGCCCAACGGGACTCTCAACCCGGTGCTTGCAGACGGGCTCCACGTGATCGACGCGGGAATGGTGGTCGTGACTAATCGCGCCGTCGTCTTCGTCGGCCACGATGGGTTACGCGAGTGGACCTACGCGCGGCTGAGCGGGGTGGCGCACGATCGGCGGGCACCGTTCACCCTGATGCACACGGTCGACGAGCAAAGACTCTCGGGACTGCTGCTGCCGCCGGCCGCCGCCGACGGATTCCGGTTCCACGTGACCCTGGCCTTCGCCGACGCCATCGGCGAGCGGGCAGCCGTCGTGGCTCAGCTTGACCAGGTGATCGCCGCGTACCAGCATGCGCGGCCCTCGCCGCCGGTCATGGTCACCTCGGATCAGGCCCCACTTACCGCGATCGTGACGACGCTGAGTCTCGCCATCGTCGTCGGGCTGGCTGTTGCCCTCTCGCCGAGCGCCGGTTCCTCTGCTCCCGGCGGGCCAGATCAGCCGCCCCGCGCCGTGACCGGTCCCGCCATTGCCGGCACCGGCTCCGGCAGCACAGTGGCCACCGGGTCGGTGGCCGCGCCCGCCACCGCCGGCGCTGCCACGGGCTCGGGCGCCGCTCAGGCCGCACAGGCTTCCGCCGTACCGCCGCAGGCTTCCGCGCCGTCTGGGAAGCCCACCCCGCCGCGTCTCAAGAGTGGGCACGCGCCCGCACCAGAAATGGGCGTCAGCCTCGCCCTGGTCAATCCCGCCGGCCATGTCTGGCGCGTGCTGTCGATGACCGGGATCCTGCCGATGCTCAGCACGCCCGACGCCAGCGACTAGTCCGTCAGGCGGACTAGCCGTCGGTGCGGCGCGGGGTGCAGTCGGTGCTGACGATCGGGTCCAACCGGACGTCGGGGCACATGCGGCAGCGCAGGACGAGGTGGCCGCCGCAGCGGCACCGCCACCAGTCGCGCACCGGCCGGGTCGCCGACCCGCCGGCGTAGCTGTGCCCGCTTCTGTAGCGCTGCGGCTCGTCGCCAACCAGCTCGCGGACCCGGCAGTAGGGGAAGGCGACGACGTGTCGGTCGGCGCGTACCTGCGCGACCAGCTGCCGCAGCTCGGCGGGGGAGTCCACGACGTGCTCGACGACGGTCACCCGGCGGGCGAGTTGTCGGTCCGGTCCCAGCGGATCGTGATGTGCCAGCGCGTGCGCCACTCCGCAAGGGCAGGCTACTCCTACAGATGTTCGACCAAGGTCGGAACCTGCTCGGCGCGGCACCGGCCACGGTGTCGGTGGGTGAGCACCGATAATCGACGGTTTGGCGCGGGAGGGGCGTCCCGATGCACCCCGGCGTTTTCTCTGAGGTCTCCAAATCGGCCGGCACCCTTGTAACATGCGGCGGACGACGGGCGGCCGGCGGAGCGCGGCTCCAGTACGACTCGGCGGGCGGCACCGCCGGGTCGTACTGGAGCCGCGCTGGCGCCGGTCAGGCCGGGGCCGTAGTAAGAGAGGAACCTGCTCGGCGTGTTCCAGGAACCGAACCGAACCCGGATGACTGGCGGAAGCTCAACTGGCGGGATGCAAGGCGTCGACCCGCCGGAGGGGTGGGACGGCGAGCTGGCCCGGGCGGTGCGGCAGGTCGCCGTGCTGCGCACGGGGTTCTATGTTGTTGTGCTGCTGGTCGCGCTCGGGGGCCAGGTGTCCGGGGCGATGGAACGGCTCGGCATGCCGTGGTACGTCGCTCTTCCCGCCGTTGGGGCGCTGGAGCTGGGCGGCATCGTGGTGCTGGCGAACGCCGACGTACGCCGTCGGCTAGGCGAACGGGCGATGCTGTCCCGTGTGCTGTCTGCTGGCATCGCCGCCGGCGCGGTCGCCTTCAACTGGCTGGCTCACGGTAACCACCTCGAAGGCGGCTTCTACGCGGGAATGTCCCTGCTCGGTTACCTGGTGTGGCTGATGAACACCGAGAACCAGCGGCGGGACCGGCTGCGCGCCAGGCGGCAGCTGCCACCCACCACGCCGGCGTACGAACCGGTCGGGCACTGGCTGCGACACCCGTGGCTGACCCGCCGTGCCCGCTCGCTGGCCAAGGCCGACCCCGGCCTCGGGCTGTACGGCTCCCTCGACGCGGCCCGCGCGCAGATTCGCGGCGAGCGGCGGCAGGCGGCGCTCAGCAAGGTGTTGCATCGCAAGATCACCCGAGCGCTGGACGCCACCACCGCGGATATCGCCATGGCGGTGTACGACCTCGACGAGATCGCCCGGCGGCTGGCCGAGCAGGCGGACTACGACGGGCTCACCACGCTGATCGCCGCCGATCTGGCACCCGCGCGCGTGCTGGCCGGGAACCTGCCGGCGGGCGGCCGCCGCCGGCGGTGGCGTTGGTCGGGTCAACCCGACCCCGTCGCACTCGCCTCGGCCGCGCGGCTGCTCGCCGATACCCCGCAGCGGCTGCTCGTCCACGCCCCCGAGCCCCTCACGGTGGCGGCCCCCGCGCCGGACACGGCCCCCGCACCTCCTTCGGCGGACGTCGCCTCCGTCGGCTCAGCCGGGCCAGGGTCAGCCAGGGACGCCGTTCAGCAGGCGAGCGCCACCGAGCAGGCGGGAGACGGTGCCGAGCAACACGGATCGGAGCGGTCCCGGGCAGCCACGGCCGATCGCACCGACCGGCAGATGGAGGGATCCGACAGCACGGGTCAGCTCACCTCGGCCACTGATCAGCCCGACCCGCCCCGTGCCTCCGACTGGGCGGCGCTGCACGCGGAACTCGCCCCGCTCCTGCCGGCAACCGCACCGCGCCGAACGCCTCGCAACGGGGCGGGCCGGTCGGCCACCAGCCGGGCGGAGGCATCGTCGGCCACGGACGCGCCAGGCTCCGTGGCGGAGCCGGCCGACACCTCGCCGCCGGCGACGACCGGTGGTCCACCGATGACGCGAACCGAGACGGGCCGGGCACCCTTGGCCCGAGTCGCCGACCTCGCGGGCGAGCCGGGGACGGTCGCGCCAGTCATGCGGGAGCAACCGTCGGTGGCCGGGCGGGACCTGCCGGACCTGGTCGACGCCGCCGCGAGCCGTACCACACCGCCCATCACGGTCCCAGACGCCGTGGAAGGGGCCGCCGAGCAACGATCAGCATCGCGACCGCAGCAGCGCCGGCGGGACGACGCGGACCCGAGACCGGTCTCGGAGACCGTCCGGCGCCGGTCCAACACCCAGTCGGCCGAGGCCGGTCGGCGCTGACCGAAGATCCTCAACAGCCTGATCAACGAGTACGTGGTCGAGGTGGAGATACACCTTGCCCGTCGGCTCGTCGGGCGCCCCGAACGTTCGCAAGCTTGCCGACCAGCAGGGTGCCCAGTGACTTTGTTGGTCGGGGAGCGGGTGGGAGCAGCCGGGTGACAACGGCTGCTGACTGCCGGAAGGTGCTGGTGGTTTCCCTGGTCAGAGGCCCGGGTGCGGTGTGTGCAACCCGCCCCCCTCAGCGGGTTGCTCAACCGTGGGGAGAACAGGGATGACGACGGGCGAGACGCCTGCTCCGGTCCCGGGTCACGCCGACGACCAGATCTGCCGCACCTTAGAGGAACTGCATGCTCGCGCGCAGCAGGCAGCAGCGCACCTCGCTGATATTTGTGCCCGCCTCGCGCTGCTCGAGAAGGAGATCGAACGGCATCGGCAACGCCGCTAGATGTCTGATCGACGTAGCGCCGGTCAGAGATCGGGCATCAGTGGCGGAGCCGGGTGATCAGCGGTAGCACCGCCAGGCGTATGGATCGCCAGGATCCGATGTTCGTGCGTAGGCGCCCGAACCGTACGTGTCGCGGCAGGCGACGTCCATGTCGACGACGGACGCCATGAGAAGCCTCGTGCATTGCCAACTGCCGTCATTGCGGGGCTCCGCTGAGCTCCCGGCGGCGTGCCGATCGCAATACCCCTGGGCCATGTTCGCCACCCCATCGTTGCCCGACGGGCCGAGCAGGACCGGACTCGCGCTTCGGGTCTGGGCCGGCGTGGCGGAACGTGTGACCGACGGTGCGGCGCTGGGCGTGGCGGAACGGGTGACCGTCGGTGCGGTCCCGGGCGTGGCGGAGGAACTGCGCGGGGTCGCGGTGCTTGGCATCGCCGACGGCATCTCCGGGAGGGCCATCGGCTCCTCAGACACCTCCGGCGGGATGGTGGCAATCACCAGCGGCCGCTCGCCTTCCGGCGGCTGGCCCGACCCCCAGGTAAATGCCAGAGCGCAGACCAGTACCCCCAACGCGAGCCCGCCGACCGCGATCAGCCAGCGCCGCCGGCTGGCCGGCCGCGGGTGGGCACCAAGCTCCGGGAGGTGCAGCACTCGGGTCGGAGCGTCTTCGACCGCCTCGGGTTCCTGCGCGGCGGACCCGCCGTAGCGGTACTCGTTGCGGCCGGCGTAATCGCCGTGCGGGTAATGCTCCTCTCGGGCGGCGTAGCCCACCTCCGGGACGTATGTGTCCTGCAGCGCGGCATACGCGTCCTCGTGGACTGGACCGGCATCGATCGGTCCGTACGGCGCTTGGGCCTGCCGTTCCTCCCAAGGGGCCTGCTCGTGCTCGTCGGACCGGTAGGTCTGGTCGGGCTCGTAGCCCGCCGGTGCGGGTTCGGCCAGTGGGTCGGACCCCCGGTACGCGTGCTCGTCCTGACGGTAGGCCCCGTCGTACTGGTCGTATTCCTCGTTCTGCTGGTCTGCCCGGTGCCGTGCGTGCGGGCCTTCCTGCCCCTGGCTCGTATCCTCGGGCTGGTACGACTCCTCGAACGGGTCCGACACGTCCTCGCGCCGCTGCGGCGCGGCAGCCTCCGGCCACTCGTCGTCCGTGTCGAAGTCGCCTTCTGCCGGCCGCGCCAGGTGAGCGATCCAGCTGTCAACGTCACTTGGGTCGTCGTTTACTTGGGCAGCCCCATCGGCGGGGCGAGCGGTCGATCTCTCGGCCACGGTCGCCGTCCTCCTCCGAACGCACAGGTGCGGACAGCTAGCTGACCATACTCACCATCAGCCAAAAGTCCAGCCGGACCATCCCGCGAACAGACGACAGACGACCCCCGCTGCCGTCCGGGCATTGCGGGATTGAGCTGGCCAGGACCTGGTGATCGTCGACCGCACGCCGCCCTCAGCCGCCGGCCACTCCATAACGCGCAGCAGCTCCTGAGACTCCGACCACGCCGCCGTGCTGGCGACCTTGAACCTGTCTTAGTGACTGGCTGATGGGCAGAGCAGCGGCTCCACCAGTGGCCAGCCGTAGGGGGTCCGTGCATAGGCCGGCGACGGAAGGCTCGGGCGAGGATGGCGCGCTGGTTGGGGCCGGACCGGTGGTCGGGGACGGCCTCGTGCCCGGGGTGGGAGCGGTGGTTGGCCCAGGGCGGGCGGTCGGGGCCGAGTGGGCAGCCGGACCCGTGGCCTTGACCGCTGATGGGGCGGAGGTGGCCCGGCTCGCGGTGCCGTGGATCCGTCGGTCTACTCCTGGCGTGCCGCCGCGAGGCCGGGTTGCCGCGGGGCCCGTCAGCGACCCGCCTGTGCCGCCGTTCGGTGCCGGCGGCTCGGCGGGGATGCTCGGGGCGATGGCCCGGATGGAGTTCGGTGGGTCGGTGGTGGCAATGCCGCCTGAGCCTGGGTTCGCCCGGTAGGGCCGGCGGGGCTGTTCCGGTTTGGGCGGGCCGGCACTTAGCGTCGCGAACGCGAACGCGACGAGGGCGGCAGCGGCCGCCACCAGGCGGTCGGGGCGCTGCGGGGTTGGCCGGGCGTAGTCCGGTTCTACCAGTGGCGGCGGCACCAGCCGCGCGCGTTGTTGGGCGTCCAGCCGCGCATCGATCTGCGCGATGACGGCGGCGCGTTGCCCGATGGCGGCGGCGAAGGCGAGGGTGAGGTAGAAGCGGAAGTTCACCGTGACGGCCGCTGGCACCAGCAGCCCGGCGAGCCGACGCCCCTCGGTGGTGTGTAGCAGGGTGAGTGGGACGTCGGGGTGGTGAGCGAGCCCCACCATGTCCGCGTACGTCCACTCACGTCGGCTCACACGCCCGGCGAACGCCACCCGATGGCTGGTCACGACCGCCATTCCCGCGTCGACGACATGGAGGCCTCCCCGCAGCGTGCGAGCGGGCGCGGTGACGCTGGCTGCAGACGGTCAGCCCGGGTGTGGGCAGTCCAGCGACGTGCCGCGCCTTTGCCTCGACCAGCTCCACGGCCGGCAGCACCCGGTACACCACCTCGTCGTCGAGGTTCGTCGGTAGGCCGTTACGCGGCTGCATGCACCCGAGGAACCCGGCGGCCTCGATCCGCAGCCGGATCAGCTCGTCGTGGCGTCGGTGCCAGGCCTGACCTCAATCTCGTACACGTCGTGCCGCCGATCGTTCTCGCGTTCCGCCCAAGTAACCCGCCGCGGGAAGCGCGCCAACGCCGGGATCATGATGGCCGCCGTAACTTCGCCGTCACACCTGGTACAACCGCCGACCTTGTCGATAGGAACGCGGGAGGGATTCATGCTTCCGTTTAGTCCCGAAAGGAAGGAACTGTTCTGGGCTCAACCAGCGCAGGTCGTAGGCCGCCGAGCTGACGCCCGGGCATCAGCGGATGCGTCCAGGGAGACCGCTCCGACGATCGCCATGTTCCGCGTCGTTCGGACGTCTGCCGAGGAGCCCGGGACCTGCTCACGCCGACCGCTCCCAGCCCGCGTTGTTGCACGGTAGTCGTCCCCGCCGATGTCTATACGACAGGCAACCAGCACCGGCACGACGCAGGCGTGATCAGACGTGCAGAGGAGTCCTGATGGGTATTCGTCGGCCGCTCGCGATGGGAGCGGCGTTCGCCCTGGTTCTCACACTCAGTCCATCTGTCGCTTCCGCCGTCGTCGATGTTGGCTCTCCAGGTATTGACAGGCTTGACATACGGCGTGGTCCGCAGGCCGTGCGGCCCACCGACGGCCAGCTGGCCGCGGTGCGCGACCTGGTCGCGGCTGCGGGCTCCGGTACCCGGGCCAGCTGGGACGGGCGTTTCGGCACGCCGCGGACGATCCGCAAAAACGGTGGCTGGCTCACCGACCCGCGCTCCGGAGATCCAGTGTCGGTGGCGCGGTCGTTCATCGACGCCAACCGCGACGCGTTCGGCCTCACGACGGCGGACGTCGCGTCGCTGACGGTCGTTCGGGACCACGAACTCGTGGGCACCGGCACGCACGTGGTGAACTTCGCGCAGACGTACGCGGGCTTGCCGGCGGTGCGGGGTGGGCGTCTCGGCGTGGCCGTGACCAGCGACGGGCGGGTCCTTTCCTACGCCGGCAACTCGGCCCGCAGCGGCGGGCTCACCGCAGCGCACAAGCTGTCCGCCGGGCAGGTGCTCGAGGGCGTGGCCGACAAGCTCGCCCCGGGTGTGGCCTACACGGCGCAGCCGAGCGGCGAGCGCGCCGGCTTCCAGGTGTTTGCGAAGGGCCCCTTCGCCGGCGAGTCCTACGTCCAGAAGGCGGCGTTCCCCACTCGGGACGGCGCCCGGCCCGCATACCGAGTGCTGTTCATCAAGGCCCTCGACGAGGCCTGGGACACCGTCGTCGACGCGGCGACCGGGGAGACGCTGTACCAGGCGTCCCTGGTGGCCCACGACGCCGAAGGCACCGTCTACGAGAACTACCCCGGAGCCCCGGCCGGCGGCGCCCCGGTGATCAAGTCGTTCGGGCCGACCGCCCAGTCGCCCTCCGGTTACGTCGACCCGACCGGGCTTGCGGGAATTGCGGGCCCGACGACGGTCGGCAACAACGCGAACACCTACGCCAACTACTCGAACTTCCTGGTACCCGCCGACCAGGGACCCCGGCCGGTCAGCCCGACGGCCCAGTTCAACTACCCCTACGCCGCGAACTGGGCGCGCAGCAAGGGCCAGTCCGTGCCGCCGTCCTACGCCCTGGATCTCAACCCGGCGGCGACCAACCTGTTCTGGCACCACAACCGCATCCATGACGAGTTCCGGGCCCTGGGCTTCACCGAGTCCGCCGGCAACTTCCAGGTCAACAACGGTGGCAACGGCGGACAGGGCGGCGACCCGGTCCTGGGGCTGGTCCACGCCGGGGCGGCCAGCGGCGGCGCACCGACCTACACCGGCCGGGACAACGCCTACATGCTCACCCTCCCCGATGGCATCCCCGCCTGGAGTGGCATGTTCCTGTGGGAGCCGATCAACGACGCCTTCGAGGGGCCGTACTCGGACGGCAACTTCGACGCCTCCGTCATCGAGCACGAGTACGCGCACGGGTTGTCGAACCGGTACGTCAGCGGCGAGGACAACGCCCTCAACACCCACCAGTCCGGCTCGATGGGGGAGGGCTGGGGCGACTGGTACGCCCTGAACCACCTCTACGGCAACAAGCTCGCCACCACCGCCGTGGTCGCCCAGTACGCCACCGGCAACACCGAACGCGGCATCCGCAACTGGAGCTACGACCAGAACCCCACCGGCTACGGAGACCTCGGGTACGACCTCGGCGGCCCCGAGGTCCACTCCGACGGGGAAATCTGGACAGCCACCGCGTGGGACATGCGCAAGGCCCTCGTCGCCCAATACGGCGAGACGACCGGTGGCGAAATGGCCGCGCGGCTGATCACCGACGCGATGCCGCTGTCCCCGGCCGACCCGTCCTTCATCGACATGCGCGACGCCATCCGCACCGCCCTGGACAACCGCTACCACAGCCGCTCCGACTACTCCACGCTGGTGGACGTCGTCTACGGCGCCTTCGCCAAGCGGGGCTTGGGCCTGCACGCCGCCAGCGACGGCGGCGACGACACCGACCCCACCCCCTCCTACGAGCACGTGAACCCGGCCCGCAACGGCACCCTGACCGGCACCGTCGTCAACGCCGCCACCGGCAAGCCGATCCCCGGCGCCCGGATCATGCTCGGCGTGTTCGAAGCGCGGGTCACCCCGCTGCGGACCTCGTCCGCGGACGGCGGCTTCTCAGCGCCGGTGACCGCCGGTACCTACCCGGTGACGATCGCCGCCGACGGGTTCGGCGCCCGGACCTTCCCGGGCATCAAGGTCACCGCCGGCAAAGCCTCCGCATTGCGGTTCGCCCTACCGCCCAACCTTGCCTCGGGCGCCAACGGCGCCACCGTCGTCTCTGCCACCGCGACCGGCGCCGCACGGCTCATCGACGACACCGAGGCCAGCAGTTGGAAGGCCACCGCGGGAACCGGCAACGCGGTGATCAAACTGGCCGCCCCGGCACAGATCACGTCGGTCCAGGTCAGCGCCTTCGCCAGCTCCCGATTCGAGGGACTGCGCGGGTTCACCCTGCAAACCTCCGCCGACGGGGCGACCTGGCAGACCGCTCTGACCAAGGCCGACGGGTTCGGCTATCAGACGCCCCGGCCCACCGCACCCGATCTGCACTACAAGCAGTTCACCCTGCCGAAGCCGGTGCAGGCGCAGTATGTGCGGTTCTGGACCGACAGCGCGCTCGGCGAGACCAAGACCGACGTGCAGGCCGCCGAGCTGCAGGTGTTCTCGCAGACCGCCGCCGGGGTCGAGCCGCTGCCGCCGTCGCCGCCGGACGCACCGGTGACCGAGACCGGAGTGATCGTCACGGGCAACCCGTCCACCGGCACAGCGGACGATGCCACCGGAGTGACCGCCACCGCGTTCAAGACGGCATGCGCCGTGCCGGCGGCGCCCGCGCAGGGCGCGGACGGCTGGGTCACCAAGCTGCCCGACAGCTTCGGCGACGGAGCCCACCAGGCGCAGGTACACAGCGACACCGCCACTCCGTACGACTTCGACCTGTACTTCTACGACGAGTCGTGCACCCTGCTCGGCTCGGCGGCCTCCTCCGCCGCCGACGAGTCCGCCACGATCCCCAGCGGCACCCGGTATGTCCTCACCCAGCTGTGGCTGGGCGCCGCGGTCCCGTTCACCCTTACCGCGACCGACACCAGATGAACAGACCACACCAATCCGCTGCGGGGTGGTGGCCGCCGGACAGCAGAACGCCATCACCCCAACGCGTTCAGCGCGGGGCGAGCCAGGGGTCGTTTCCCCGCTGTCGCTTGACGAGTTCAAGGAGGGGAAGGCTGTGACAGGAACACGCACGAGGTGGGGCGGACCGGCCCTCGGCGGCGCACTCGTGATGCTGGCGGTCCTGTCTGTGACGGCGCACCCAGTGGCTGCTGCTGTTTCGGGCCACGCGCTCAGCGGTTCGCCGGATGCGGGGGCGCTGAGAGCGAACTGCGCGGGTTACCCGGGTGGCGCAACGATCTGCGGCGCAAGTTCCCAGCTTCGACGGCGCGCCCCTCGACGTGGACGTCACGCGGCCCCTGCCCGGCACCGGCGACACCCATCCGTTGATCGTCCTGCTGCACGGCTTCGGCAACGACAAGCACGAGTGGGAATCCACCTCAGATGCCGCCGACGGGGCGGACAAGTACCACTGGAACACCCACTGGTTTGCTGCACACGGCTACTACGTGCTCACCTACACCGCCCGCGGCTTCCGCGACAACGGCCCGCAGGCCAGCTACCAGCCGGCGACGCCGCCGGGCGCCGCGCCGACCTGCCTGCCGCCCGGCGGGTCGGCGTGTCCGCCGACGGGCACCATCCGGGTGAAGAACAAGGACGTCGAGATCCGGGACACCCAGTGGCTGGCCGCGCTAACGGCGCTCGCCTATCCCGACATCAGCCCGGATCAGGTCGCGGTCAGCGGCGGCTCCTACGGCGGTGGGGAGAGCTGGTTGCAGGCCGCCGCACAGGCGGGCAGCGAGTACTGGAGCGACTGGCCCGGCCTGCCCCGACTGCGTCTGCAGGTCGCCGTGCCGAAGTACCCATGGACGGACCTGGCCTACGCCCTGATGCCCAACGGCCACCCCGGCGGACCTTCTCAAGCGGCCGCCGGTGAGCCGTACCGGGGCAGCGACCTGTACTCGTCCGCACAGGGGGCACCCGACACCGTCGGCGTCGGTAACCCGATCGGCGTGGCCAAGTCCAGCTACGTCGGTGGTCTCTACAGCCTCGGCACCGCCAACGGCGTCTTCGACGAGGGTTCCCTGAGCCCACAGAGCAACGGCCCGGAGCCGTTCACGGCCTGGCTGGCCAGGGTCGACGCGGGGGAGCCCTACAGCACGCCGGGCCGGGTGGACGACTCGACGATGAGCCAGCTCAGAACGGCGTTCAGCGGCTGGCACTCCGCCTACTACCAGCCCGGCTGGCGCACCGGCCGCGACGCCGGCCGCACCCCGGCGATCCTCTCGGTCTCCGGCTGGACCGATGACCTCTTCCCGCCCGTGGAGTCCTTCCGCATGTTCACCTACCTCAAGAGCCTCGACCGGAACTGGCCCGTCGCCGTCGTGGTAGGCGACATCGGGCACGCGCGGGCGCAGAACCCGCCGGGCGTGTGGCAGGCGATCAACGAACAGGCATGGAGGTTCCTGCAGGCCAACATCGCCGGCAGCCGACCCGCGAGTACCACGGCGTCCAGCTACCCCACCCGGTGCACGGGCGCCGCAACCGCAGCGGACGCGATCAGCGCGGGCAGCCCTGCCGCCCTCGCCAAGGGCACCCTCGTCGTCGACTTCAAAGGCTCGGTGCTCTTGCCGCCCACATCAGGGGCCACCGATCCGGATGCAGCCGTTACCGACGCCGTTGCTGGCGGCACCATCACCTCCACCAGTGCCGGCTGTCGCACGTCCGCCCGACTGGCCACCTCGCCGAGCGATGGCTACACCGCGGTTTCGCAACCGCTGCCAACGGAGCAGACTCTCGTTGGGATCAGCCACGCCGAGGCCCGGTACGCCGCGACGCCAGGCGCCTTCACCGCAGTGCTGACGGCACGGGTGTGGGACGTGTCTCCTGACGGCGCCGCACTGCTGGTCAGTCGAGGCGTCTACCGGTTCGACTTCACTGGATACGACGCCCGCAGCGGCATCGTCCAGGTGCCGTTGTACGGCAACCACTGGACCTTCCCCGCCGGTCACCGAGTCCGTCTGGACTTCGCTCAGGTCGACCAGCCGACCTACCGGCCACCGAACCCGGCATTCACCGCGGCGCTCGACTTGTCCGCCACCCGGCTCGTGCTGCCGGTCCGGCAACAAGCCAACACCACCATCCGTTGACCCGCGCGGCGACCCCTACCAACAGCCCGCCCAGTCCAGCGGCCAAAGTTGTCTGCAGGCCCTGTGATGCCCGTGGCCCGCGACGCAAGTCGATCTCCGCAAGTACAGGCGATCGCCCACAGGACCGTGACTCGGGCGGCTACCGCCTGATGCTGAACCGCGTGGTCGGCGGGGTGTCGATGGCGAGTTCGTAGTGGCCGCGTCGGAGGTTCTGCATGAACGCGTGTCCGGCGATGATCACCTGCGCTGTCTTGTCCGTTCGCAGCCCACGCATCGGTCTCAAACGATGTTTCAACCGGCTGTGATCAGCTTCGATCGGATTGTTCGCGTACAGTTCAACGTGGTGCCACGCGGACGGGATCAGCTCGTCGAGCACGCCCGGATAGACCGCGCCGGCGTCGGTGACGATCTCGCCGGGTGTCGCCTTCAACGTCGACCGCGCCCGCCGGAAGAACCGCCGGGCCGCGCCGGCGTCACGGCGGGCCGAGACCAGCACGTCGATGACCTGCCCATACTGGTCGACCGCCCGGTACACGTACCGCCACACGCCGTTGACCTTGACGTACGTCTCGTCGACGAACCAGCGGTCACCTGGCGAGTGGCGGCAGAACCGGGCGGCGTCGGCCAGCAGCGGCGTGAACCGCTGCACCCAGCGGTAGACACTGACGTGATCGACCTCGACCCCACGCTCGAGCAGCAGTTCCTCAACGTCGCGATACGAGAGGTTGAAGCGCAGATACCAGCGGACCGCGACACGATCACCTCGGTCGGGAACCGGAACCCGGCGAACGCCGACGGCGGAGGCAACCACGGGCGCGAGCGGGTCGATGACTTCACTGCTCAAGCCTGCCTCGACCTTGCCAACGCTCAACGCAACGGGTGCCCTCAAGGGTCATCCGGAGCCGCTCGTGATCGGCGATTCCCACCAGGAGCCCGACGACGAGGCCGAACCCGAGCAGGATCTCGACGACCACGACCCGGGCCCAGGTGCTGGCCAGCGGCCTGCGGTCGAGCACCACGGCGAAGACCGTCTGGGCCGCTGCGGACACCACGCCCCACATTGTTCTCAGCCCCGCCATCGCCGTAGGGCTCTCGATCGCCCTGAAGGAGTGCCATCATGGCACGCCTACTGTCACTCAACGTCGCTATACCTAAGGAACGTGCCCTGGCAGGGCGGGACCATCGCGCCGCGATGTCCAAGTATCCGGTCACCGGTCCGCGCATGCTCCGCACCCTGAACGTCGATGGCGACGGGCAAGGCGATATATGGCGCGGCTACGACGGCGAGATTCGGGCCGTGCTCGCGAGTCCTACGACTACTGGCGACAGTGACTCGGACGCGACGACCTCGAATGCGGCCTGTGGGGGTGCCAGTATCCTGGTCAGTGGTCTGAGCTGGGGCTTTACGCGACGCGTTCGTATTCGTTGATGAGCCCTGCCGGAGGTGGGTCGGCGTTTGATCCGTTCGTGGGTCAGGTCGACGACGGGTCGGTCGGAGCGTGGTGCTGCAGCTGCAACGCCCGATGGGGACGTCGCCCGTTGTAGTGACGGACGTACCGGCCTTAGAGCCTGGTAAATAAGGGGTTCGGGCGGTCGCCGGTCCTGGCGAAGATCGACAATCGTGACGGCGCCGGCGTGGCGGCGTGACATGGGGAAGGGCCTTCGGTACGAGCAAAGGCGACTAAACCAGCACGACCGAAGGCCCAACCCTGTCTGTATACCTTGTCGCCGGCGTCGCCGCATCCGCCACCCCGGCTATCGTTGACGATCACCTGCCCACCGCCCGGCCACGGCACTATCCGTCCGACACCTCGGATGCCGAATGGCAGGTCCTGGCTCCGCACGTGCCGGCCGGGACCGGGCGCGGCCGGCCAATCACGTACCCCCGCCGCGACGTCGTGGACGCGATCCGCTACCTCGACCGGACAGGCTGCCAATGGGACGCGCTGCCTGCCGACTTCCCGCACCACAAGCTCGTCTACCACTACTTCAAGACCTGGACCCGCGACGGCACGTTGAACCGCATGCACAACAGCCTGCGTGAACAGGTCCGCGAGCACGTCGAGGGGCGTCACCGACAGCCGTCGGCCGCGCTGGTCGACTCCCAGTCGGTACGGGGCGCGGAGACCGTCGGCCGGCCCAGCCGCGGCTACGACGCCGGCAAGAAGATGAACGGCCGGAAACGCCACATCGCCGTCGACACCTGCGGACTGCTCCTCGTCGTCCTGGTCACCGGCGCGAACGTGCAGGACCGCGACGCCGCCAAACCGCTGCTGTGGGCACTACGCACATGCTTCCCCACCATCGGCCTGACCTGGGCCGACAGCGGCTACGCCGGCAAACTCGTCGACTGGGCCGCCACTCACCTCGCCCTGACCGTGCGCATCGTGGCCAAGCTCGCCGGGCAGACCACCTTCGTCGTGCTGCACCGCAGATGGGCGGTCGAGCGCACATTCTCCTGGATCAACCGGTGCCGACGCACCGTCCGCGACTACGAACGGCTACCCGACCACCACGCCGCGATGGTCCAATGGGCCATGATCATCGTCATGACCCGCCGCCTCGCCCGCCACCAAAACACCTGAAACCCTTATCTACCAGGCTCTTAGCTTGTCGTTTAACCTGCGGGCGCGATTAGCTGTGGATTCGACCCGGGATCGGTCCGTGCACTGTGGACAGCATGCGGCCTTGGCGTGATCATGGATGTTGCTGAAGACATCAGTGATCGACACCAAGGCCGTGAGGAAGAGTGTGCTGGATGACGCTGCCCGCGTCGAGGCTTTAGGGGTGCTGTCCACGTTTCGGACCGAGTTCTACCGCTGTCTGACCGCCCGCAGGGGTGATTGCGGTCGGTCAGCGGTGTCGCTGAGCTGGGGATTTGTGGGTGAGTGGCCAGCCGGAAGAGGAGACGACGTTGGTCGTCGGGCTGCTGTCCTACGAAGGGCGCCAAAGCGAGTCCCTGCTTCCGCCTTCTGATTGTCGAGCAGATAACCACTGTCATTGGCCACGTCCGCATCATCCCTCTCGCTGGTGTCCAGTTTGAGCCAGGCCGCGCGGAGCGACTCTGGCCGACGAGCGGAGCAACGCGCCTGAGCGGGCGCCGTGCCGTGCAGCCTGTGACCGGCCAACGGCCGCCGGCGTCCGGACCTGTCTCCTCCGTACGTGAGGCGCTCGGCCCGGTCGGCTCTCGCGGCCTACCGCACCGCCGGGCAGCACCGGAGCCCCTGAGGTGCATGCACCTCAGGGGCTCCGGCCCCACCAGGGTCGCTGCTCGTCAGCTGCGGGAGCGCGGCAGACAGCACTTCTTGTACTTCAGGCCCGAGCCGCACCAGCAGGCGTCGTTGCGCTCCGGTGGCCACGGAATCTGCGCGTCCGGGCGCGCCGAGAGCTCACGGGCGTAGCCGGCCCGGGTCTGCTGGTCCGTCGGTTCGCCGCCCTGCCGGTCGGCGTAGCCGGTCAGCCCGGCCACCGACCCGCGCAGCACGTGCAGCCCGGTGCCGCCCGCGTTGGCCTGCCGCACCAGCTCCTTCTCCAGCCGGGTCCGGTGCTCGTCCCAGTCCGGCCCGTACCTCTCCGCGAGCACGGCCTGGTCGGCGAGCAGGCGGTCGAACTCAGCCTGCGGGAAGAAGAGCAGGTCGCCTTCTCCGGTCTGCTGTTGCTGGGCGCGGCGGACGAGCTGGGCCTCCAGTCGGTCCGCCAGGTCGTCGTTCCGGTCGTGCGGCAGGTTCAGGTTCCGGCGTACGCGGTGGCGCTGCTGGAGCAGGAAGAACAGCACCCCGGGGGACTCCGGCGGACCAACCTCCACCACGGGCTCGGTGGCGGTGATGGCCTGCGCCTGCCCCACGGCGGCCGTGGCCCGTTGGCCGAGCAGGGTGTCGAGGGCCTCGCTGAGCCACTCCTCGGAGGTCCGCGACTGGCCGCCGCTCTCCAGCGCCGCGCTGATGTACGCGGGGGCGTCGGGCTGTTCGGTCAGGAGCGGGCGCAGGGCGGTGAGCTCCGCCATCGCCTCGTCCTCGCGGCCGCCGGCGCGGAACAGGATCCGCGCCCGCACCGCCCGGGCGGTACCGGCCCGCGGGTTGTCCGCGGACGGGTACGCCTCGACGGCACGGCCCGCGTACCGCAGCGCGGCGTCGAGGCGCGACCGGATCTCGGCGATCTCGGCGGCGAGGGTCAGCGCGTCTCCGGCGCTGTCGGGTTCGGCCAGTCGGCCCTGCTCCACCGCGTCGGCGAGGTCGGCGGCCACGCCGAGCGGGTCGGCTGCTCCGAGCGCGGTACGGCGGATCTCGGCGAGGTCAGCGGGTGTGATCACGTCTTTGGTCGGCACGATCTCACGGTACGTCCGGCGCAATGGCGACCGCCTCATGATCACCTGTTACGCCCGTCTCACGCCGTCCGGTTGATCTCCCCCTGACCGGCGGACCGAGCGTGGGATCGGCTACTGGGCGGGAACCCCGCACCGGAAGACGAGGAGTCCACGGCGAGTCGTCGGGACCGGCACCGGCCGGGGCACGCCAGGCCCCGCAATCGGCATTCGTGGCCGGTTACAGGGCCCGACTCTGATGTTTCGTCAGGTCACACGGGAACTTGCACCCTGGGAGGCAAGAACTATCTGGGTTTTGCCCCGATTCCTTGTGGCTTCGGCACGCTGAGCAACAAGAGCTCGAGACGGATTGATCTTGTGGTCGCTCGACTGGCACTCGACGACGCCAGCGCGCCTTGAGGGGCATGAACAGCCGGGTGTCAACATCACCGACTCAGGCGAGGCGGTAGCCGAGGGCGGTGTGGCGGCGTCCGCCGCCGACGGTACGTACCGCGGCGCCGAGGGCGCGGCGGGAGCCGACGAGGACGACGAGTTTCTTGGCGCGGGTGACGGCGGTGTAGAGCAGGTTGCGTTGCAGCATCATCCACGCGCTGGTGGTCAGGGGGATGACGACGGCGGGGTATTCGGAGCCTTGGGAGCGGTGGATGGTCATGGCGTAGGCGTGGGCGAGCTCGTCGAGTTCGTCGAAGTCGTAGTCGTAGTCGTAGTCGATGCTCTCGTCCTCATCGGTGCGCACCGTGAGCGTCTGCTCCTCGGGGGAGAGGTGGGTGACGATGCCGAGGGTGCCGTTGAAGACGCCGGCTTGGCCGTTGTCGTAGTTGTTGCGGATCTGGGTGACCTTGTCGCCTATCGGGAACACCCGCCCGCCCGCCCGCGCGCCGTTCGGGCGGGGTGAGGCGCTGCTGCAGCAGGGTGTTCAACGCGCCGGCGCCGGCGGGGCCGCGGTGCATGGGGGTGAGGACCTGCACGTCCCGGCGTGGGTCGAGGCCGAACTTCGCCGGGATGCGGGTGCAGGCGACGTCGACGGTGAGGGCGGCGGTGGCGTCGGTGTCGTCGCAGGCGAACATGAAGAAATCAGGCAGGCCCTGCAGGAGGGGTGGGCGGCCGGCGTTGATGCGGTGGGCGTTGGTGACGACGCCGGACTGGGCGGCTTGGCGGAAGATCTGGGTCAGCCGCACCCGCGGGACGGTGGGGGAGGCGAGCAGGTCCCGTAGGACTTCGCCGGCACCGACGGAAGGGAGCTGGTCGACGTCGCCGACGAGCAGCAGGTCCGCGCCGGGTGGGACGGCTTTGACGAGTTTGTTGGCCAGGATGAGGTCGAGCATGGAGGCCTCGTCGACAACGAGCAGGTCGACGTCGAGGGGGTTGTCCCGGTCGTAGGAGGCGCCCCCGCCGGGGCGTAGCTGCAGAAGCCGGTGCACGGTGGCGGCGGGGTGGCCGGTCAGCTCGGCCAGGCGGTTGGCGGCGCGGCCGGTCGGGGCGACGAGGGTGACCTTGGCTTTCTTGGCGGCGGCGAGCTCGACGATGGAGCGGACGGTGAAGCTCTTGCCGCAGCCCGGCCCACCCGTCAGCACCGCGACTTTCGAAGTGAGGGCGAGCCGGACGGCCTGTTCCTGCTCGGGGGCCAGGTCCGCGCCGGTGCGGGCCTTCAACCAGCCGAGGGCCTTGCTCCAGTCGACGTGAGTGAAGTGGGGCAGCCGGTCGGCCCGGTCGCCGAGCAGGCGCAGCAGGGAGGAGGCGAGGGACTGCTCGGCGCGGTGCAAAGGCACCAGGTACACCGCCTGCACCGGCTTCCCGTCGCCGCCGGGCAGGGTCTCGCGGACGACTCCCTCGCCGGCGACCAGGGTGTCGATGCAGCCGGTGACGAGGTCGGCGGGCGCGTCGAGGATCTTCGTGGCGTCGGCCACGAGATCGGCCTGGGGCAGGTAGCAGTGACCGTTGTCGGTGGCCGCGGACAGGGTGTACTGCAGGCCGGCCATGACCCGCTGGGGGCTGTCGTGGGGGATGCCGACGGATCGGGCGATGGTGTCGGCGGTCTTGAAGCCGATGCCCCACACGTCGGCGGCGAGCCGGTAAGGCTCCTTCGACACGACGTCGGTGGAGGCGTCGCCGTACTGCTTGTAGATCCGCACGGCGAGGGAGGTCGACACGCCGACGCCTTGCAGGAAGACCATCACCTCCTTGATGGCCTTCTGCTCCTCCCACGCAGCGGTGATCTTCGCCGTGCGTTTCGGCCCCAGACCGGCACCTCGACCAGGCGGGCGGGTTCGGCCTCAATCACGCGCAGCGTGTCCAGGCCGAAGTGGGCCACGATCCGCTCGGCGAACACCGGCCCGATGCCCTTGACCAGACCGGAGCCCAGGTAGCGCTGGATGCCCTGGATCGTGGCTGGCAGCACCGTGGTGTAGGAGTCGACCTCGAACTGCCGGCCGTAGCGCGGGTGCGACGACCAGCGCCCGTGCAGCCACAGCGTCTCGCCCGGCCGCGCACCCAGCAGCGCGCCCACCACGGTCAATAGATCCGCGCTACGATCCGTGGACACACGGGCGACGGTGTAACCCGTCTCCTCGTTGACGTAAGTCAGCCGCTCCAGCACCGCCTCCAACGAGGCGAGCGGCGCGTGGGCAGGAGCGGTCACGGAAACCATCGTGCCGCCTGCCGACCCGGCACCGACACCCACCCGGCAACTCGCCTGCTACTTCTAGGCAACGGGCCTGAACCGGCGGGCGGAGCGGGACCCATAGCGGGGGTCGCGCGCCATGCGCCCACAGCCCGCAGCATGGTGCGGCCGATGCGGTTGGTGGCAGCTAATAGGGCATGCGGTAGCTTTTACCCTTTCAACAGCGAATACCGCATCGGGGAAGGCCACACCTTGTCGTCCTTTCGGGATGGTTCGCGCAGGAGGCGACAAGGCCCTTGCCCTACATGAGAGGCAAAGTCGTGAGTTCCTACACCATTACCATCGCCGCGAACGATCCCAGCCGGGCGACCACAACCGTCAGGGCCGAGTTGAACGGCGAGACCGCCCGCATCACCGAGCTGGTGGTAAGCGCCGGTGAGGGGGACGGGCCCGGGCTGACCGCTGGCCAGATTCCCGCGGTCGATCTGGATCTGCTGCTGAGGGCGCTCACTCCTGCCGTCGGCGGGCAGCAGGCGTTGACTGTGGCGCCTGCTGCTGCAGCCGACGACGCGCCCGCTGGAGTATCCGTTGACGACGAGGAGCCCGCCGCGGACACCGAGGCGGCCCAGCCTGTCGCCGCAGCCACGTCCGCCGCCGAGCCGGCGACGACTGTCCCGGTGAAGAGCGACGCGACCGAGGTCGCCGTTCCCAAGCAGGCGTCACGGGCGAAAGCACCGGCCGCTGGCGCGACCCGGGCGCGTGGACGGAAAGCCGCAGGCGCCAATGCCGCCAACGCCGGGCGGAAAGCCACCAAGCAGACCGCGAAGGGCGAGGCGTCACCGGGCAAGGGTCGCGTGTACCGGCGGTCACCGAGTGATCTCGAGTCGGTGTACCAGCAGGCCGGCAGCGTGGCGGCTGTCGCCGATCACTACAACGTGCCCCGGCACACCGCCCAGGGGTGGATCCGTACGCTGCGTCGCCGGCAAGCCAGCCCAGCCGAGTAACGACACCAAGGCGTCGGCACACAGCGCCGTCGCCTCGCGCTGGCCGGGACCGGTGGCAGGCCGGCCGGTTCGCTGGCCACCGCGACGCTCGCCTGCTCATCCGGACGATCTGCGTGGTCGCGGTTGTCCGGTTCTCGATCGCCGGAGTGCGGCGCGATAGTTCGTCGGGCCGGATAAGGATGCGACGGTCACCTCGGCGCTCCCGCGTTGGCGGACCGACGCGCGGGGAGCATACGGGCGATGGGACCGAGTGACGCCAGGACGCCGAGTACCGCCGCTCCAAGACCGATGAGGGCGGCCTCGGAGCCGGTAGCCCGGTCCCAGGGCAGGTGCAGGATCGCGTCGGCCGACCATGATCCGGCGCCGGTGAACCCGATGCTGGCCGCGAGCCCGGCCAGGACCAGCGGATACTCACCGCCGCCCCCGGCGTTCCACGACTTTCCGGCCTTCGCGGTCATTGCGACGCCGGCGACGAGCATCGTTCCGGTCGCGATCGCGGCACCGAGAGGTGTGCCGAGGCCGAGGATGAGTAGAACAGCAGCCGCCGATTCGCAGATCGATGCGAGCACCGCCATGGGCCTGCCAGGGACCTGCCCCAGGGATTCGAAGATCAAGGCGGCCCTGTCGAGGCCGGGGCCGCTGAACCAGCCAGCGAGCTTCTGGGTCGCGTGCGCGAACAGTATGAAGCCAATGAGTGCGCGAAGCACGAGCAGTCCGATGTCGATCGACATTCCTCTTCCTCATTTCTGTGGTGGCCTGTGAATGGACTACGTCAGGCGCGGTCAGCCTGCCCACGCGGCTTCGATCAATGCGCGCACGGCGGTCGGCGTCGGGGGCGATGGATTGCTGGCAGGGGCATTCTCGACGACCAGTTTCGCGATCACGTCGATCTGGTCCTCCGACATACCAAGCTCGTGGAGTCCGCGCGGAACGCCCGCATCGAAAGCCAGCGATCGGAGTCCCGCGACGGCGTCGGTGGTCCCGAGCGCCTGCGCGACTCGATCGGCGGCATCTCGCGCGTGCGGAGCGTTGAAGGCGAGAACGTGCGGGAGGACGATCGCGTGCGTCATGGCGTGCCGTAGGTCGAGTGCCCCGCCCAGAACGTGGCAGATCTTGTGATGCAGGCCAGTGCCGGCGGTCGCGAACGCCGAACCGGCCAGGTAGGCGCCATAGAGAAGGTCGGTCCGGGCCCTGGCGAGTGAACCCGAGGCGGGCAGCGCGCGCAGACCGGCGGCAAGTGCCCTGATGCCCTCCCCTGCGATGAGGTCCGAAATCGGACTGCGACGGGGCGCCCACAGCGCATCGACGCAGTGAGCCACTGCGTTGAGCGCACTCGCCGACGACAGGGCGAGCGGCAGGCCCACGGTGAGCTCGGGGTCGTAGACGACCACGCGCGGAAGGACACGAGGATCGGTGCCGGTCGTCTTTCGAGCGTTCTCGGTGATGCCCCAGACCGGGGTGACCTCCGAACCCGCGTACGTGGTGGGAACTGCGACGAGGGGCAGACCGCTGGTCAACGCGATCGCCTTCGCGGTTCCAGTGCTGGAACCACCCCCGATGCTGAGCAGTGCGTCCGCGCCGAGTTCGGCGGCCAGGGCGCGGGCCCGAACTGCGGTAGCGATGGGGACATGCTCCCTGACCTCGGTGAACCGGCCGACAACCCGCCCTCCCAGCTGAGCCGCCAGCTCGTCACCGAGGACGACGAGATCGGGCGCGACGATCATGAGGACGCGGTCGACGCCCATCAGGTCCAGCTCCCCCGCGAGCTTCAGTCGTGAGCCGGCACCGAAAACGATGCGGCCCGGCAACCCCTCGTGAACGAACGACAGGTTCGAGGTGCGGTCAGCGTGGTCAACGGACTTCACGAAGGAACTCCATTCGAATCCTCGCGCCAACGGCCGAACGGCCGGTTTGGCGGTCGGGCGTCGCGACGGCGACGTAGCCCCGCTCATCGACTTTGACGACCGCAGGGTGCGTAGGCCGGCCTGCCGCGTCCGGGTCGTGGACGGTGCAGATGTAGCGGCCCGCCCCCGGCCACGCCCGTCCAGCCGCAAGGCGGCCGTCGACGCCGTCGCGCCGAGGAGCCGTCACGACGGCGTCGAGGTGGTAGTGCCTCCCGAGTAGCATTGCGGCGGTTCGTAGTCTGCCCGCGGCGATCTCCGCACGGATTCGCGTCGAGGAGACCGGCCGGCCCGCGTGCTCAAGGAGCCCCATCCGGACGACCTCGAGCCCGCTCGGCCGGCCGAGTTCGGCGAGCGTGGCGGGGCTGCCTGCCGCCCTATGCCCAAAGCGGAAGTTCGACCCGACGACGACGGATCGGCTCTGCAGCCTCTCCACCAGCAACTCGCGCACGAAGTCCTCGGGGCTGGTCTCGAGGAACTGCACGCTGAGCGGCAGCGCGAGCACGAAGTCGGCTCCACATCCCACGAGCCGGGCCATTTTCCCGTGCAGGTCGGTCAGGGCTGGCGGCTCACTGCCGGGAGAGAGCACCGTGGCCGGATGGCGGTCGAATGTGACGACAACCGTAGCGACACCGAGCCGGTGTCCACGCGTCTGCGCCTCCGCCACCAGCCTACGATGACCGCGGTGGACTCCGTCGAAGTGCCCGATCGTTACGACGGTTGGACCGAGATGGCCCGGGATTTGGTCGGGATTTCGCCACAACCTCGCGGACCAGTCCGGCCCTTCATCGAGGGGCACGGCGTTGGCCGTCATGACGCTCACGGTTGACCACCCAGGACGATGTCGAAGCGAGCCAGGGTGAACGGCGCGACCACGTCGTACCGGGCCGCCTCTGCCGGGTCCTCTATCCGCTGGAAGCCGCGCACCAAACCGTGCTTGACGGCGAAGACGGCGTCGGAGTCGAGGTACTCGCTGCCGGCCACGAACACATGCGTAGTCAGCCGCTCGTGCCCTGGGGCGTCTACGATGAAATGCACGTGCGCAGGTCGGTACGGATGCCTCCCGGTCACGCCGAGCAGCTTGCCCACCGGTCCGTCCGTTGGAATCGGGTAGTGGCAGGGGGTCACCGTGCGGAACCAGAAGCATCCACCGGGGTCGGCGGCGAATATGCCGCGGCCGGCGCCCGGAGGCTGCACGTCGGGCTGCTGCACGTCGTAGAAGCCCTTGTCGTCGGCCTGCCAGACGTCCAGGACGGCTCCGGCAACCGGGCGTCCCGCGGTGTCGACGACCCGGCCTTCGATCACGCACACGTCGCTGTCGCGGCCGGGATACAGCGTGTCGCCCAGGTTACGCCGGGGGCTCCCCGTCATATGGAAGGGGCCGAGGACGGTCGACGCCGTCGCGCCTTCCGCGGCGCGCGCGTCGGCACCGTTGATGGTTTCGATGAGCATCGAGACACCGAGGACGTCGGAGAGCAGAATGAACTCCTGCCGAGCGTCGGAGCAGGTCTGGCCGGTCTCGGTGAGGAAGGCGATTGCGGCCTCCCACTCGGCCATCGTGGGTCGCGCCTCCCGCACGTATGCGTGCAGGTGATGCACGAGCCCCTGCAACAGCTCGCGGAGCCTGAGATCGGAGGTCGTCTCGAAACTCTTCGCGACGACCAGCGCGGACTCGTTCTCGGTGAAGTCCACCACAACCTCCTTCGTAGCCATCCGCCCGGGGCCGGGAGTCGGTCAGGCCCGGCCCCGGGCTTATGACGTGGTCAGTGCTGCCTGAGAAACGACACGTCGTCGTTGCCGATGAGGTCGGGTACGGTCCACCCGTCGAGGTCGTACTCCGCCATGCACTGCTCGGCGTAGCCCCTCATCGCGGCCGCGGCGCCGGACTGCTCGGCGTTCAGTAGCGCCTCTACGCGGATCTGCTCGTGGTTGCCGGCGTAGTTGAGCTCGTAGAGCTCGTGGCGGCCACCGAATTCCGAGCCGATCGAGTCCCAGATCAGCTTCATCAGCTTGATCCGCTCGACGGCGTTGATTCCGTGCGAGCCGCGCACGTACTTGTCCAGGTAGGGCCGGATGTCGGGGTTCTTGAAATCGGCTGCGCTGGAGGGAAGGTAGATCAGCGAGGCCCCCAGGTCCTGCAGGATGATCTCGCGAATCCGCGGGTAGCCGACGGTCATGAACCAGCGGTAGACCATGCCGTATTCGAGGTTGGGCAGCAGCGCTCCCGCCTTCCACTCGGCGGGCTTGGCGACCTGGACGTCGGAGATGGCCCAGAACATGTTGCGCCAGTTGATGACCTCGCCGACGCGGGTCTGCACGCCGCGGAAGTCCTTGGTGCCGGTGGCCTCCAGGCCCTTGAGCAGCAGGCCGGCCAGGAAGTCGAGCTTCACGGCCAGCCGAGTGACGCCGTGGAAGGTAAGACGGTGCAGGAAGCCCGAGTGGGGCAGGAAGCTGCTAGCGGCCTCCGTGTCGCCATAGATGAGGACGTCGTCCCACGGGACCAGGACCTTGTCCAGGACGAAGATCGTGTCGTTCTCATCGAGACGGCTCGAGAGCGGGTAGTCGAACGGGCTGCCGGTGACCGCGGCCTGGTTGGAGTAAGAAGGGCGGCAGATCAGCTTCATACCCGGGGCGCCGGCCGGGACGGTGCACACCAGCGCGAACTCCCTCTTCTTGATCGGGAGGCCGTAGTGGGCGATGAAGTTGTAGTTCGTGATCGCCGAACCGGTCGCCACGACTTTGGCGCCGCTGACCACGAGACCGGCATCGGTCTCCTTCTCGACGTGCAGGAACACGTCGGCTACCTCGTCGGGGCTGCGGTGCCGGTCGACCGGCGGGTTGATGATCGCGTGGTTCCAGTAGTGCAGCTTTTCCTGCGAGTCCTGGTACCACCGCTGGGCATTGGACGCGTACTCGCCGTAGAACTCGGCGTTGGCGCCCAGGGTGCCGAGGAAGCTCGCCTTGTAGTCGGGACTGCGTCCCATGAAGCCGTAGGTCATCCGAGCCCACTCGGCGATTGCGGCTTGGTCGGCCTTGAGGTCCTCGACGCTGCGCGGTGTGCGGAAGAACGGGTGGGTGAACCCGTCGCTTCCGGTGTCGGTGGGCGTCGTCAGCACGTCGCGGTGGTCCGGGTCGTGCATGGCGTCGTAGAGGCGGGCTGTCATCCGAACGGCATTGCGGAACGCGGGGTGTGTGGTGACATCCTCGACCCGCTCTCCGTAGAGGAACACCTCCCGGCCGTCGCGCAGGCTCTCGATGTACTCCTCACCGGTCATCGGCCGGGTCGGACGGCCAGCTGCGCCGGCCGGCGTGGGGACCGATTCGTGTTGCAGGGTCATCGCAGGCTCCATCGTGGTTGTTGGATATGGACGGTGCTTCCAGCCGACCCGGGCGTGCATACCCGGGCTGTCATCGAAGGTCCGATGGTTGGGCGACGGGCACGTCGGCGACCCAGCTCAGGGCGGAGGGGCCATCGCCCGATCCCTCCCAGGGCATCGGACCGGCGTCGTGGTGCAATCCGTGGAACTCACCGGTGTGGAAGAGGAGTGGACGGCCCGTGCGGATCCGGAACTCCTGCACCTCGCCGAGATAGAGGATGTGGTCGCCCCCGTCGTAATGCCGCCAGGGGGTGCAAGACACGGAGGCCAGGCAGTGAGCCAGCCCGGGCGCCCCGCAGCCGGTGTCGGCGCCCCACGCAACCTCCTCCAGGCACGGGCGTCCGGCGAAGTGCAACGCAACCTCCTGCTGCGCGGCCTCCAGGACGTTCACCGTGAAGGGCACCGCCTCCAACAGGCGGCTGATCCTCGAGCGGCGGTCGAGCGAGACCAGGACCAGCGGCGGGTCAAGGGACACGGCGGTGAAAGCGTTGACGGTTGCTCCGTGCGGGCTTCCATCGGGCGCACGGCAGGTAACCACCGTGACGCCGGTCGTGAAATGCCCCAGACATCGGCGGAGTTCTCGGGGATCGATCGCCATTGGTCACACCTGTCGCTAAGGGTCGCTAGATCGTGATGGTGTTTCTCCGGGGAGCCTCCTGCCGCCTGGCGATCAGGGACTGCAGGGCGCGGGCGATCTCGTCGTCCGGGCGTGCGGCGCCGTTCCGGCTGCGCCACCCGACGAACCCGTCGGGACGGACCAGCACGGCTCCCTGCTCGGTGATGCCATAGGCCGCAGCGAGGAGGTCTGGGTGCGCTCCGGCCGGATGGGCCTGCAGGGGCACTCCGAGCCGGTCGACCACTACCCGGGCGGCGGCGCGCCACGCCCCTCCGGCGCGGCCGGAAAGGAGGACGAAGCCGGACCCGAACAGGTCGAGACTGGAGACAGCAGCCGCGTACTCGACATGCGGCGCGCGGGTACCCGGTCGGCCCGCGGCATCCCTCGGGTGCCCAACGATGTCGCAGTCATCAGCGGCGTCGGCGTCCGGCACGACGGCTGCCGAGTGGTAGCGATAGCCGATCTCCATACTGAAGTCGTCAACCAGGGGCGGGACGTCGTCGGCGAGCAGTTCGGGGGTGACGCGATGCCGGTAACGGGAATAGGCCTGGTCAACCGTGAGCCCGCCCACCGGCCGTCGCTCGGCGTCATAGCTGTCGAGCAGACCCTCGCCCGCGGCACCGCGGACGACCATGGCCAGCTTCCAAGCCAGGTTGTGTGCGTCGTGGATGCCGGTGTTGCCGCCGAAGCCGCCGTTGGGCGGCACGACATGCGCGGCGTCGCCGGCGAGGAAGATGCGCCCCTCCTGGTAGCGCTCGGCAACCTCCGCCATAGCGTTCCAGTGCGCAACGTCGTCGACCTGGACGGCCAGGTTCGGCACGCCGACGGCGGCGCGCACGAGGTCGGCGGCCCGTTCGGTGGTCAGCCCCTTGGTGACGTCCAGCGCTCCTGGGCGAGTGGGGTCGCCGAGCGTGTTGACGACCAGGAAGCCCGAGGTGCCGGACCGCTCGAAGCGGAAGAACCCTCGCAGGCTCGGGTTGTCGATGTAGATGACGCCCAGCTCCGTGCCCGCCAGCAGCTCCCGACAGTCGGCCTGGAAGTAGATCGTCGCGCTGCGGGAGAGCAAGCCATGACCGCGCATTCCGATGCCCAGCTGCGTGCGGATCGGGCTGCGGTTCCCGTCGGCCGCGACCACGTACCGTGCGCGGACCGACCGGTCGTCTCCGGTAGTGCGATCCCGAACGACGGCGGTGACACTGTCCGCGTCCTGATACAGCTGGACAACTTCGGCGCTGTAACGCAGTGTCGCGCCCAACTGCTCGGCGCGCTCGCGCAGCAGCGGCTCCAAGGCGTCCTGGGCCACGAACAGCCGGCGCGATGGACTGAACTCGGCCACTCCCTCATTGAGGTTAGGGATGTAGGTCGCGATCTCACCGCCAGCCAAGGTCTCCATCGCATTGATCCCGCCGTTGGGAAAGAACCGCTCCGCGGAGAGCCGTTGCAGGGGCTCCTCAAGCCCCACGGACCGCATCAGCTCCAAGGTGCGCAGGTGCAGGTGCCCGGCACGGGGGTGGATGGCGGTGCCGGCGTGGCGCTCGACCGTCAGCGACTCGACGCCGTGCTTTGCCAGGAACAGCGCCGTCGACAGGCCCACCAGGCTGCCGCCGACAATCAGGACCGGAAGCTCGTCGGAATCCGTGTTCTTCGTCACAGCTCTTATCGTGAGGACGCAAGGGACATCTGCCAAGCGGATGATATGGATAGGCGGTATCTGTGACAGATATAGTCCCTAGCCATGAAGCTTGCTGGCGTGGACCTCAACCTGCTTGTTGCGCTTGACGCATTGCTAGCTGAGCGCAACGTCACCCGCGCCGCCGGCCGGATCGGGCTGAGTCAGCCCGGGATGAGCAGTGCCCTGGGCCGGCTGCGCAAGCTGTTCGCCGACCCGTTGCTTGTGCGCGAGGGCACCGCGTTGGTTCCGACCGCACGTGCGCAATCCCTCGTCCAGCCGGTGCGCGAGGCGCTCAATCTGATTGAGCACGCCATCGAGGACCGCGCCGGCTTCGATCCGGCCACCGACGAATGCACCTTCCGAGTCAGTTGCTCGGACTACAGCGTGCTGATTCTGATCGCTCCCCTGATTCGGCGCCTCGCCGCCGAGGCGCCAGGTGTGACGATCCAAGTCCAACCACGCTCGCCCGATCCTGTGCAAACACTGCGCGACGGGGAGACCGACCTTGTCATCGAGCCTGTCGAGATCATGGGCGGGGCCACGCTGCCCTCGCAGCGGCTGTTCGTCGATCGTTGGCTATGCTGCGTGTGGGACGGCAACACCCAGGTCGACGACACCATGCCGCTCGAGACGTACCTGCGACTCGGCAGTGTCGTCTACTCCATGGGCGCGGGCAAGCCGGTCGCACTCGTCGACGAGCACCTGGCCCGTCTCGGCCCGACTCGCAGAGTCGAGTTCTCTGTGGAGAGCTTCCTTCTCGCGCCGTTCCTGCTGCAGGGCACCGACCTCGTGACCCTGGTGCTCGAACGGGCCGTCCCGCTCCTGCAACGTACCGCGGCCATCCGGCTGCTCGAGCCTCCCATGGATCTCCCGTCGATCACCCAGACGATGTGGTGGAGCCCCGTCCGCACGACCGACCCGGCGCACAGCTGGGTCCGCGCACGGATCGGCGAGGTCGCTGCCGCGCTCGACCACACCACCCTGTGACCGAAGTGGGTGGCCTGGTGGCCGACATCGCCTTCCAGCGGGCGGGCATCCACTGTCGGCGGCTCGTCCTGCTGCTTGACCGATGCGATGACGTGCCCATACCGTCATCGCATGCATACCTGTTTCCAGCAGGTGTGCTTGGAATTGGTGTTCGTGTCCCCCCTCGAACACGAGCTGGGACCGCGCGCCAGCAACGCGGTTACCTGGGTGTGAGTTGTAGTTCGCCACGAACGACGATTATGGATTTGTAATCGACGTCGCCCCCTTGGACAACGTGCAGCTGTGCTGGTCCGGTTCGGCTCCTTGGAGCCGGGACCTTCTTGTTCCCGATTGTCGACACCCGACACAGGCGCCCGGCCCGTGCCGAATGCTGCCCGGTTCAGCCAACAGATGGCGTCCGCAGACCTGCTCCGTGAACAGTACGGAGTTGTTGGGTAACGGATGGTTCATGCGGTCGCGCTGTTGGGTGGCTGTTGGGTACTCGGCGGTGCCCAGCCGTGGTGTCCACGCGGTCCGGCTAGCCATTTGTGGTTGTGAGGGCAGACTCGATAGCGCCGCGTCGGCGCATCTTCAGGACGAACCGTCATGATCGGGGTGCGCGGCACGACATTACGGTGACCATCAGCCGCGCTCACCGGTCAGTGCACGTCGCCGCAGCTGACTGCGGGCAGACGGTCTCAGGGTGGTGGCAACCTGTCGCGGGCGGCCGCCGTCGCCAGCAGGACTGGCCTAGCGGCTTGTCTATCCGGTCGGGCCTCATCGCTGGGTGCCGGCGTTCGAGCCGGCGTCCGACGATGAGGCTGCCGGGAGGTGGCCAGCCATGAAATGGGATCTCTCCAAGATGACGTCGGGGCTATCGCCGGCGTGGGTGGCCTTCCTTGTCGATTGGGATCGGTCGTTGCGGTCGGGGAACTACCCGTCGACCACGCGGTACAACTATCTGCTGGCGGTGATTCAGCTAGGCCGCTACCTGGCCGAGCAGGGATGCCAGCCGGAGGCAGTGGCGGCAGCGGGCACGCCGATCGCGGCCACTCGCCGGCGCATCGAGGCGTTCCAGACGTGGATGATCGAGACCCGGTCGGCGGCCACAGCGCTGAACAAGCACAAGGCGCTGCAGCAGTTCTTCAAGTGGCTGATGGTCGACGAGGGGGAGATCTGCCAGACGCCCATGCTGCGGGTCCGGCAACCCAAGACACCGGAGCGGCTCATCCCGATCATTCGCGACGAGGACACGAAAAAGATCCTGGACACCTGCAAGGGGAGGGAGTTCGTTCAGCTGCGCGACGAGGCGATCATCCGGGTGTTGTGCAACACTGGCGCGCGGCTGTCCGAGGTGGCCAACCTCAACCTTGAGGACGTCGACCTCTCCCTGGACTCGGTTCGCTATCACGGCAAGGGCGCCAAAGACCGCCGCGTCCGCATCGGCCCCAAGACCGCTCGGGCGGTCAGCCGCTACCTGCGTGGGCGTCACCTTCAACGTCGACAGCGCTCGTCGGAAGAACCGCCGAGCCGCGCCGGCGTCCCGGCGGGCCGAGACCAGCACGTCAATGACCTGCCCGTACTGGTCGACTGCCCGAGAGCAATCGTCAAGACTTGTGGATGAGAAATCTTGATCAGGCGGCTGCGGCTGGGTCGTGACGGGCTGGGTGGCGGGTCGTTCGACGAGCCGGCCGCGTTCATAGCGGGCGCCGGCGCGGACCAATGCGACCAGGTGCGGCGCGTTGACCGCCCGCCACCGCTGTTGAGCGGCCTCGATGAGTCTGAACGCCATCGCGAGGCCGGCAGCTTGGAGCCGGGACCCTTGGTGACCTTGGTGCGGTGCCGGACCGTGGCGAAGGTCGACTCGATCGGGTTGGTGGTGCGCAGGTGCACCCAGTGCTCGGCGGGGAAGTCGTAGAAGGCCAGCAACTCAAGAAGCTGGAGCACGTCGCGGCGTACGGCGGGGTGGCGATCCTGCCCCTGTCGACCGCGAGGTTCTACACCCGGCCCGGCGTTGTCCACGTGCCCGTCGACGACCTCAAGCCCAATCAGGTCTGCCTGGCCTGGGCCGAGGCCAACCGGTCACCTCTGGTGCACGAGTTCGTCGACATCGCCGCACGGCAGGCCCAGGCGGCAGCCCCCTCTCCCCGGGCGACCCATGGGTAGCGGCGGACGGCTCCTGCGGGCGCCTCAGGGCGGGCTGACCGCAACATGAAGCCTGTACAGCCAGGGGTTCGGGGGATCCCAGCTACCGGATCATCGAATACTTTCCATGCTGACGATCCCGGATGACGGCACAGCCACTGCCATGTTCCCGTCACCACGCTCGGCAGCCTCAGCAGGATCAGGCGTCACGCGGGAGTGAGCTCGAGGACGTTTTCAACCCGGCGCGCCACATCGAGAAGCTTGCGGTCGTCGCCCCGTGCTCCGTCGAGTTCGATTCCGAGGGGAAGGCCGCTTCGGGCTAGGCCTATTGGAAGGCTAATACCGGGTAGTCCGGCGCCGCTGGCAGGAATCGTGTTCTTCGCGAGAAAGAGATGGTCGACTCGTTCGCCAGCCACTGTGAAGCTCCACTGATCCTCGATCAGCGGTGCGAGTGCCGCGGTCGTGGGGAAGGCCAGTGCATCAAAGCCTCCCGCGCCGAAGACGTTGCCGAGACGGCGCTGGAGTTCCGGGCGGTCGATCGACAAGGTTTCCTCCAAGTCGCTCTCGGTGAGGTAGCCAGGTCCGGAAGGTATGACGAACTGATTCCATACCTCTTTAAGTTGCGGCTTCAGATCGTCGTAGATCTCGTCGAAAGTGACTGGGACGTCGTTCTGACGGAGAAACTCGGAGACCGCTTGCTGCGTCTCGCGGAAAAAGAGGTTCCAGGCTACGCGGTCTGCCAGCTTGGAGAAGTCCTCGCCAAGGTCAATCTCGAGGACTTCGGCCCCGGCATCTCGGAGACGATGAAGGGCGGTGACGAACTGCGACTCGATCTCGGGATCGACAAGCCCGAGGAACTGCTTCGGGGCGTAGGCGAATCTCACGTCCTTGAGGCCAGAGTGCTTAGAAGGGGACGCGAACTCGTCCGCAGCGACGATCTGGTCGATCAGTATGCAATCGTCGACATTGCGCGCGAGTAGCCCGGTTGTGTCGAGGGTGTGAGAGACCGGCGCGACTCCATAGCCCGGCCAGCGCCCAATGGTCGGCTTGAAACCGACCACTCCAGTCAGCGCGGCAGGCACTCTGATGGAGCCGATCGTGTCGCCCCCGAAAGACGCGGGCACAATCCGAGCCGCGACGGATGCTGCTGAGCCACTCGATGACCCCCCGGGAATGTGCTCTCGGCCGTGGGGATTTTTCACCTGGCCGTATCGGTCGTTGTCACCGGTCAAGCCATAGGACATCTCGACAAGGTTGTTCTTGCCGAAGACGATGCCGCCTGCATTCTTGATTGCTCTGACGACATCGGCGTCTTGGGACGGGATGAACGTCTCTAAGGTCTTCACGCCGAGAGTTGTACGAAGGCCGCGCGTCGCATAGCTGTCTTTGACTCCTAGAGGGACTCCGAGAAGCGGAGCAGTCGAGCCTGCAGCGCGGGCCTTATCGGCCTCCGCGGCTGCGGCCAGTACCGCGGACTCATCGATGGTGATGAAGGACTGGAGATCCGAGTAACGTCGTGCTCGCTTCAGAAGGGCCGCGGAGTAAGACTCAGCGCTGATGTCGCCCTGACGGATTGCGGTAGCGGCTGCTGCCACGCCGAGATCCGCGAGCTCGCGGTCGTCCGCCGCGGGCGCCGCATCGATGGCTGGTTTGTCGGTGCTCATGAGAAACCTGTTCTGAGTCGTTGGGGTAGGACTACCGTGCGAGAGTGCTAGCTGCGCTGTGCTGAGGTTGGGTCGAACGCATCCGGCACAGGTATGTCGAGAACTCTGAGCAGGTTCGCAACCTTTCGGTCCAGCTCGAGACCGACCGCGGCAACCTCCGGAAAGGAGAAGCTCGCGAAGCGCGTGCTGGGCTGGTCGATGGAGAACCGCGTGAGACCCTCACGATCGCGGTGGATCGTCGTGCGCAAGGGCGCATAGAGCATCACTGCGGGATCGTGGCGATACATCCGCTCCGCGATCGTGTGGTTGCCCATCAAATAGGCGACACACGCGTCGGAGTCTCCCGCGAGTTGCATGGTCTCGCCGACGTCCGTGCTCCAGAACCGCATGAAGCCGTACGGCGCATTCACTTCGGCGTCGGCGAGTACAGCATCCCAACTCGCGCGCTCCCTACGAAGTTGAGCCAGCCTGTCGGCATTCAACGCCGGGACTGCCGCCTCGTATCGAGTGCGGATGTCCGCGAAGCTCGTCTTGGTGTCGATTGACCATCGGACCACCTCGTGAGGGGTGGAGACAAAGGTTCGATCGGGCATGCGATGTTCGATCCTCTCGTGCTTGCGGGTCCGGATGTGGAGCAATGCGTCCTAGCGAGACCGCTTCGGGTGGGCGTTTCTGAAGCGTTGACACTCAGCGGCGCCTCACCGTTGAAGTACAACGATCGTTCTACTTCAACGGGTATCGAGAAGCCGCCACATCCCGGCCCGCTCCCGATCTTGTACCGCTCGGAAACCCGGTTCTGGCCTCTGAGGTGCGGTTCTGTGCGACCCGGCTAGCCAGCCGTGGGGCATGGTGGCGGGCATGTTCCTGTCTTTCGGATACCTGATCTTGTGTCAGATCCTGCGGCTGGTGGGCCAAGGCCTGCGCGGCGGCCGGTCCAAGGACATCGAGATTCTCGTGCTGCGTCATCAGGTCGAGGTCCTGCGCCGGCAGGTGGCACGGCTGGACCTGGAGCCCACCGACCGAGTGGTTCTGTCAGCCCTTTCACGGCTGCTTCCTCGTTCCCGGTGGTCGACGTTCTTTGTCACCCCTGCCACGTTGCTGCGCTGGCACCGTGAACTGGTCGCCCGGAAGTGGACCTACCCGCAACGACGACCCGGGCGCCCACCGATACGGGCGGAGATCCGCGCCCTGGTGCTGCGCCTGGCCTGGGAGAACCCGACCTGGGGCCACCGCCGGGTGCAGGGCGAACTGCTCAGGCTCGGTTATCGGGTCGCTCCCAGCACCGTGTGGCGATCCTGACCGCCGCCGGCGTCGATCCGGCTCCGCGGCGCGGCGGGCCGACCTGGACCGAGTTTCTGACCGCTCAGGCCAGGGGCGGTTTGGCCTGCGACTTCCTGCATGTGGACACGATCGGTCTGACCCGGGTCTACGTGCTGTTCCTGATGGAGATCGGGGCCCGGCGGGTACATATCCTCGGGGCCACCACGAACCCGGCGGGGGAGTGGGTTACCCAGCAGGCGCGGAACCTGTTGATGGACCTCGGCGACAGAGTCGCCCAGTTCAGGTTTTTGATCCGGGATCGTGACAGCAAGTACATCGCCGGGTTCGACATGGTCTTCACCACCGAGGGCATCGAGATCCTGCGTACCCCGCCTCGGGCGCCGCGGGCGAACGCGTACGCGGAACGATGGGTACGCACGGTCCGCCGCGAGTGCCTCGACCGGATGCTGATCTACAACCGCCGTCACCTACTGGCCATTCTCGGCGAGTACGTGACGCACTACAACGACCACCGGCCTCACCAAGGCCGACACCAACACCCACCCAACGCCACCGACGTACCGCTCTCACCGGTCGCTGACCTGACCGCAGCACGAGTGCGCCGCCGGAAGATCCTCAACGGGCTGATCAACGAATACGCCCAGGTGGCGTAGCTGTAACCGACTTTCCGAGCGGTACAGGAGGAATTGCGCCCAGGTTGTCGCTGATCCCTCCGGTGCGGGATCGATGCCGGCCTCGCGGAGGATCGCCCAGACGGTGGAGGCGGCGACCTTGATCCCGAGAGTGAGCAGTTCGCCGTGGATGCGCCGGTAGCCCCAGTTGCTGTTCTCTCGGGCCAGCCGCAGGGTCAGGGTGCGGATTGAGCGCAGTGTGCGGGGTCGTCCGGGTCGGCGGGGTCGGGAGATGGTGGCGTGGCGGCGGGCGAGCAGCTCGCGGTGCCAGCGCAGGATGGTGTCTGGGCGCATGAGCAGCCGAAGTTGCTGCAGCGCTGCCCGGGGGAGTGGGCGCAGCAGTGCGGCCAGCAGGGCCCTGTCGGCGGGCTGGAACCGGACGCGTTGGTCGCCGAGTTGGCGCTGCAGCACGGCGATCTGGTGCCGCATGATGAGGATCTCGGTGTCCTTGTCGTGATCGCTGCGGGCAACAGCCGCAGCAGCGCGAACACGTTGGTCACACCGAGGTAGGCCAGTCGCAGGAACACGAGGCGGCATCATCGCGTAGTCATCGACATCGATCGGCCAGGTGACAAGCCGAACCAGCCGTGATCGCTCGCCAGGTGTCGACGAGTCGACCCTGAGCAGGGTGGATGGCATTTTCGGCAGGCACAGGCCTTCAGCGGGGATGTGGCGGCGGAGCAGACGATCGAACAGAGCCGGCAACAACTCAAGCTTCCGGCGGCAGCATTTGATCCTGCTGCCGGCCCCGGTAGGTCTCCAGCAGCCTCAGCCAGACCTCACTGATCGTCGGGAACGCGGGCACGGCATGCCAGAGTCGTTCCACCGGCACTTCGCCTGCGACCGTGACGGTGGCCGAGTGCAGCAGTTCTCCGACGCCGGGCCCGACGAAGGTGACCCCCGCCACCGTTCCGCGGTCCACATCGACCAGCATACGGGCCTGGCCGCGATAGCCCTCGGCGTACTGGTGCGCGCCCGCGACGCGTGCGATGTCGTAGTCGACCACCTCGACCCGGCGTCCGGCCCGCTCCGCCTCGCGCGCGGTCAGGCCGACGGACGCGACCTCCGGGTCGGTGAAGACGACCTGCGGCACGGCCGCGCCGTCGGCGGTCGTGGCGTGCGCGCCCCACCTGGCGTCGTCGACCGGCTCTCCCTTAGCGCGGGCGCCGATGGCGGCGCCGACGATCCGGGCCTGGTACTTCCCCTGATGGGTCAGCAGTGCCCGTTGGTTGACATCGCCGGCGGCGTAGAGCCAGCCGTCGGCGACGGCGGTCACCCGGCCGGTGTCGTCCACGGTCAGCCAGTCGCCCGCGGTGAGACCGACGGTCTCCAGGCCGAGGTCCGCCGTCCGCGGGGCTCGGCCCGTGGCGAACAGGATCTCGTCGGCGGCCAGTTCTGCGCCGTCGGCCAGCGTCATCCGCACCTCGCCGTCCTCGCGCGCCACGTATGTCACAGAGGCCCCGAAACGGATGTCGACGCCGGCTTCGCGAAGCCCGTCCGCGACCAGCTCGCCGGCGAACGGCTCCATCCGCGGCAGCAGTCCGGCGTCGCCGCGGACCAGCATCGTCACCTGGGCGCCGAGCGCCTGCCAGGCGGTTGCCATCTCGACGGCCACCACGCCGCCGCCGACGATGGCGAGACGGCCTGGTACGTGGTCGGCGCTGGTGGCCTCACGGCTGGTCCAGGGGCGTACGGTGTCGAGTCCGGGTGTGTCGGGCAGGGCCGCGCTGGTGCCGGTGCAGATGGCGACGGCGTGCCGTGCGGTCAGCCGGACGGTGTCGCCGTCAGGGGTCTGCACCGCCACCTGGCGGGGGCCGTCGAGCCGGCCGTGGCCGCGTATCAGGTCGACGGAGACTGCGTTCAGCCAGTCGACCTGGTTCTCGTCGTTCCAGTACGCGGACATCTTGTCACGGTGCGCGAGGACCGCCTCGACGTCCAGCGGCCCGGCCACTGCCTGGCGCAGCCCGGGGACGCGGCGGGCGTCGGCGCGTGCCAGCACCGGCCGCAGCAGCGCCTTGCTGGGCTCGCAGGCCCAGTAAGAGCACTCGCCGCCGAGCAGTTCGCGCTCCACGATCACGGTGCTGAGCCCGGCGGCTCTGGCCCGGTCGGCCACGTTCTCGCCGACCGGGCCAGCGCCGATGACGACCACGTCATAGGTGCGGGGTGCCTCGTTCGTCACTGCTTCCTCCATGACTGCGTCTGAGACTCTGTCTAGAGTGCGGCTTCCGCAGAAGCGGGGCTGCCGGGCCGAGGCTCCCTGGTCGTGTCTGCGGTAGCCGGCCCGCCGCCGAAGCGCCCGCTGATGCCGCTGCGTGCCGGCGACGGTGCCCGAGGTCGCGCCTCGGGTCGCCGAGGGAGGGCCGTGACCCGGGCCTGGGTCTCGGCTGGGCGCCGTTGTGCCCCGGTCCCCGGTCGGCCAAGCTGCGGCACGGTACAGCGTATGGCTGTGGTCAAGCTTGGGGCGCGGAGGGCGCCCGGCGGCAGCGGTCCGGCGCCGGTGTCGCACCGAGGGCGGAACGGGCCGGCCGCCACGTAGGCTGGTGCCGACCCGTCGCGCCCTCGGTGACTGAGGTGGTGTCAGCGGCCGGGGGCCCGCTTCTTGACCTCCTGGAGTACCCAGCCGTTGCCGTCCGGGTCGCTGAAGGTGGCGAAGGAGCCGTAGTCGGCACGGGTGGGGTGCGGGCCGGCGATCCGCGCCTGGCCGCCGGCGCGGTGGACGACGTCTCCGCCGTCGTGGCCGTGGTACACGGTCCCGCCGGCATCGTGGAACACCTCGCTCACCTCGATGCCGCGACCGACGAGCTCCGCGCGGGCCTCTTCGATGTCCGAGACGACGAGCTGTGGCCCCCGTCGTCGTCATCCACACGTCGCCGCCGCGGCCGGGCCGGGTGCGCGTGAACGGCTAGACTTGCGGGAGCTTCAGGGTGCGCTCATCGTCATCGGTGGGGCTTCGGTCCGTGTCCCCCCTCCGACATGAACTCCCACGACAGCCGGCGGGAAGTCACGCGCTGCTCGTCTGGCTGACGGCGGGGAAGTCGATGTTGGCGGGGGAGTGGTGCGACGACTCCTTTACTCGGCCCGGGCGTGGTCGAAAATCGACATGTGTGAGGCAGGCGGTAGGTGGTGGAGCAAGGACGCGGCTTGTAATGTCACGAACGGGCCTCGCGGCGGGTGGTGACCTCCTGCAGCGTCCAGCCGTTCCCGTCCGGGTCCTGGAATGAGGCGTGCGAGTTGTAGCTCTGACGTTCGGGGTCGGGGCCGGGTTGGCGCGCCTCGGGCCAGAAAGGGCTGCCGGGGCCGTGGTAGACCTCGGTGATGTCGACGCCTCGCTGGACCAGTTCCTCCCGTGTGGCCACGATGTCGGAGGTCACCAGCTCTAGGTGCCGCATCGACCCCGGTGCAGCGGCTATCGGCAGGCCTTTGCCGAACACGATGGACGTATGGCCGTCACCAGTCGGGGTCAGTTGCACGACGCGGACGTCGTCGCCGACCTCGATGTCTAAGTCCAGTCGCCAGCCCAGGCGATCCCGGTAGAACTCCATCGCCCTGTCGACATCCGACACCGGGATCGTGACCACCTCAAGATTGACGTGCATCGTACCCACTCCTTGTCCGCCCTGTCTGCGGTGTTCTGTCCCGACGGCGGGAACCCTTTGGTCCCGGCCCCGGGCCACCCGGGCTCCCGCCGGCCATCAGTCACCAAGGCCGGATCAACGCCCCTGTGATCGAGGACCGGGAGCGGCGACTGCCGCCGCTGTTCCTACCGCCGGACAGTACCCCCGATGGGGCCATGTCACGGGAGGATCCGGAGGTTGTGCTGGTCGGATGTCCGTCGCGAGGGTCCGTGGCCCGGTGCCGGTAACGAGTGGTTCGGGTATCGTCCGGCAGGCGGGACAGCCTTTGCTTCGTTACGGTCCACGCCACAAGCACCAAGCACCTGGCTGAGTGACATGCATCAATGTGCTGCTCGACGTCGCCCCTCCGACATGAACTCCCCCGACAGCCGGCGGGAAGTCACGCGCGGCTCGTCTGGCTGACAGCAGGGAAGTCGATGGTGGCGGGGGAGTGGTACGACGACTCCTTTACTCGGCCGGTTTATGCTTCAGGCGACCTGGGCAAACGTGCGCGAGCATGCCGCTGGGCCACCGGACTACTGGGGGTCAAGGGGTCGTCGGTTCAAATCCGGCCGTCCCGACGCAGGTCAGAGGCCATTCGGGATCTTCCGGATGGCCATTTCTGATCTTGTACAGCAGTGAAGTACAGCAACGGCTCATTGGTCGAGGCTCTCGCAGGGCTTCTCGGGTGGCCTTGGACGAGACCTGGCTGTAGATCTCCATGGTGATCGAGAAGTCGGCGTGTCTCAGGATCGCCATCGCGATCCGCGGATGCACGTCCAGGTCGACCAGCAGGGAAGCGCAGGTGCGCCGGGCGTCGTGGACGGTGATCTTAGGGGCGCCGGCGTTGGCGATGCGGCTGTCGTAGGAGCGGTTGAAGTTCCGCGGCTCGACCGGCAGCCCGTAGCGGGTCGTGAAGGCCATGCCGGTGTCGTGCCACGCATCGCGGGCCTTCTCTCTGGCCGCTTCCTGTTGGCGGTAGCGGTGCCGCAGCGCGGTGACGCAGATGGCCGGCAGCGGCAGGGAAGCGTCGGACTCCTCGGTCTTGCTGGTGCTGGCGCTGATGGGCGTCGGACTCTGGTACGCGCTGCTGCGTCCACCGTGAAGTCCCTGGCCGAGGAGGCTGCCCAGGGGCAGGTCGCCCCGGTGGCCCGGCAGGCCAGCGCCGCCGACACCCGAGCCCAGCAGGCGGACGACAAGGCCCAGCAGGCGGTCGACGCGGTCGCGCCCGGGGCCAGCCCGTCGCCGACCCCCACCGTCCGTCCGGGCGTGCCGGCCATCCCCGACGGTGGGCAGTCGTCCAGCCGGCGGCTGTCGGTCACCGCCGGGGCCGGCGCCATCGGCACCGACCGGTACACCGTGCCGTCCCGTCGGGTCTTTGTGCTGACCGACATCTTCCTGCAGAACCCGCAGGGCGACGAGGGGCGCCTCGACCTGGTGGTCGACGGCAGGACGGTGCTGACCGTCGCGCTGGCCAACTTCCGTGACCTGGACTACCACATGGTTTCGCCGATCGAGGTTTCCGCCGGCCGGGTGATCAGCCTGCGGACCAACTGCCGACGCGCCCCGGGACCGCGCTGGACGGCGCCGGTGGCGGAGGCGGCCAGTGCCGCGACTTCGCCTTGCTCCTGGTATCCCCTTCGCGGCAGGGTGGGCGGGGCCTCTCGTCTGGTCGGGGCGGGTGGGATTGCCGTTACGGCGGGGTGACCATGGCGTGGATCTTGTTCCAGGCGAGGATGAGGTCGGTCTGGTGCGGGTGGGTGTCGTCGAGGCGGATCAGCCGTTTACGGGCGCGGCGCACGAGGCGGGCTGGCGCGTTGAGTAGCACTCGGCGCAGGGTGGCCGGGCTGGCTTAGCGCAGCCCGGACTGTTCGGCCAGCAGCCGCAGCAACGGGGCGCCGACCGCACCGATCAGCCCGGACGCCCCGGTGGTCAGCGTCAGTCCGCGGGCCCAGGCGTTGGCGCGTTGTTCGATGCGTCGCTTACGCTGCAATCGTTTGGCACGCGCAGCCTTCATACGCAACCTGGTCGATGTCATACGCTTCACCTGGTAGGTGCCGCCCTTCTGGAAGATTCTCGATCTAGGCAACCCAGATCATTCCAGGTAGGACGGCACCTCCTTCACGTCAGGGCCGGCAATCAGCCATCACGCCGTCGAGCCCATGAATTCGTGAGGCTGGATGTCGGCGAGCCGTCCGGTTCTGCTAACAGAGCGGACGCCCTTTCGCGTCGCCCGACGTGGTCGTCTTACCAGCTCGCCAGACCTTCTTCCGCGCTCCGACACCCGAGGCTCGGATGCGCCGCGTCAGCCCATGTGCTGGTCGTCAGACGTCACGAACGTCCGCAGATGGTCAACCGCCGCAGAGAGCGCGTCCTGCAGGGGGCCGATGTCCCGGGCGACCTGAGCGAGGAGCATGCCGCCTTGATACGCCGCGAGGAACATGTCGGCGAGCCGCGCGGGGTCGGCGGACGCGTCGATGCGGCCGAGTTGCCGCATGCGATCGAGCCCGACGCGGAAGATCTCGCGCCACTGCGCGAACACCTCCGCGAGCCGGTCGTGCACGTCGAGATCGGTCTTGACGATCTCGCTCGCGAGCGAGCCGAGGCTGCAGCCGTCCTCGAACGGACGCCCCGAGAGGACGTAGAAGTCCGTCCAGTCCTGGAACGCCTCGACGGTGTCGAAGCTGGCAAACCGTTCGCTGCGATGGAAGCCGAGGACGCTGTCGGCATGCCAGTCGATGACCGCCAGGACGAGGCTCTCCTTGGTGGGGAAGTAGTGACTCAGCTGCGATCCACTCACGCCTGCAGCGCGGCGGACGAGCTCGTTGTTGGTTGCGTGGACCCCTTTGCCGTAGATCAACGCGGCCGCGTGCTCCAGTATTCGCTCGCGCGTGGCCTGGCCCTTGGGAGTGAGCTTCTGGGCTGCATCCGCCCCGTCGTTCACCTGCATGTCATCAACATAACACAACTGGGCTTGACAACCCATTTTCGATGGTGTTCACACAGCGAGTGGACGAAATCGTCCAGTAACGTCACGCGGAGGTTCATCAACATGTCTCGCCTGACCGCTCCCGCGCCGCCGACATCCCCCTGTTCACCTGCATGTCATCAACATAAACACAACTGGGCTTGACAACCCATTTCCGATGGTGTTCACTCAGCGAGTGGACGAAATCGTCCAGTAACGTCACGCGGAGGTTCATCAACATGTCTCGCCTGACCGCTCCCATGCCCGCCGACATCGACGCGAAGACGCAGGGCGCCCTCGACGCCATCGCGAAGCAGTTCGGCTTCGCGCCCAGCATGTTCACCACGCTCGCCGCGAACCCGACCGTGCTCGAGATCGTGATGGGCCTGCAGGGCAGCATCGCGAAGCTCCTGGACGCGAAGACGCGCCACACGATCGCCCTCGCGGTCTCTCAGTCGAACGGCTGCCACTACTGCCAGGCACTCCACGGTTTCATCTCGTCGAACCTCGGCGGTATGTCGGCGGAGGAGATTGAGCTCGCCCGCACGGGCACGTCCAGCGACCCGAAGCGCGCCGCCGTCGCGAAGTTCGCGCAGCACGTGATCGAGACACGTGGCCAGGTCAGCGACGAGGACCTCGCAGCGATCCGCGAGGTCGGGTATATCGACCCGGAGATCCAGGCGATCGTCACGATCGTGGTCGTCACCCTGCTCACGAACTACCTCAACAACGTCAGCGACACCGTCGTCGACGTCCCCGGCGCCGACCACCAGTCGGCCTGACTTTCCTCTCCACCCGCCGTTCAAACGAAAGAAAGCACGACGTTGAATCTCGACAAGCTGATCACGAAGCACCTCACCCGCTACTTCGACCCGAGCAAGAGGATCCCGGAGGAGACGTTCCAGCAGCTGCTGCGTTACCTGCGCACCTCGCCGACGACGATCAACATCCAGCCGAACCGTTTCCACGTGCTGGAGACGCAGGATGGCAAGGACAAGCTCGCGGACGCACTGGTCGGCCGCTTCGCGGACAACGCGGAGAAGGTGCGCAACGCGTCGCACGCCATCGTCTTCACAACGCGCAAGGACATCCCCGACACGCACCTGCAGGAGATCTTCGAGAAGGAGCGCGCCGACGGGCGCTTCGCCGACCCGGAGATCCAGAAGGGATGGGAGGCGGGCGCCTCCAACTTCGTGGAGATCCAGACGGAGAACTATGGCGGGGACGTGCTCCACTGGCTTGAGAAGAACACCTACCTCGTCGTCGGCGCCACGATGATGGCCGCGGCATCCCTCGGGGTGGACGCGACGCCGCTCGAGGGCTTCGACCGCACGACCGTGGACGCGGCCTTCGACCTGACCGACACCGACTACACGACCACGCTGCTTCTGGTGCTCGGCTACCCCGACGAGGCTCGGGTCTCCCGCCAGCCGGTCTCGCGGCTCGACGCGGAGAAGATCTTCACGCACATGTGACGGACGGGGCGGCCATCGGACCGCGGTGCCGGCCCCGTTCACTTCGACTCGGTTGCCCAGCGTCCGCACCTCCTCGACGGACGCCAGGCAATCGACCCTAAGGACTTCGAGGAGGTCAAGATGCAGATTGATAAGGCAGTGCAGGATCGAGCCGCGGCCCGCGCCGCCGAGCTTCCCGGCTCCGAGCACACACACCAGGTCACCGGCGACTGGGAGGTATGGAAAGTCGGCGGCAAGGTGTTCATGCTACAGACGTCCATGCCCGGCGAGCCCGTCGTGATCCTGAAAGCGGATCCATCCGACGCGGAGACGCTCCGCGCAGCTCACGCGAGCATCTCGCCCGGCTACCACATGAACAAGAAGCACTGGATCACGGTGCGGGCGGGTGCGGACGTCGAGCCCGCGCTTGTCGACAATCTCGTGACCGAGTCGTACCTCCTCGTCGTCGCCGGCCTGCCGAAGCAGAGCCGTCCCGTCGATCCCGCTTCGTTCCGCGTCCCGCCCTCCGCCGACTGATCACGCTGACGCCGACCGCGCACAGAGCGCTGTTGCCCCTCATCCGAGCAGCGCCCGCACCGGCGCATGGCGCCCTTGCGTGGCCGGGCCGCAACGACGAGGACCTCACCGTCGGCGTCCTCATCGAGGCACACGTCCTCGACGCGGCTGCTGGAGCATCCGCCCACGTGGCACGTCGGCCGCACCGATGTCAGCAGGTTCGGGGGGCATTGGGACGCGCGCCGGCATTGGCCGCCTGAGCGGCCGGGAGGTTGGTCATGCGGGCGGGACCTCCGGAAGGTCCTGGCCATGGACCAGGCCTGGCACAAGGGGGTGGCTGTTCGTCACCGCCCTGCTCATGGCCCGCGGCGCCCGGCGGGTGCGCTGATGGCCGCCGGGGGACGCAAGGCCTCGGCGGCCATGCCGCAGATGGGTTACACCTGCTACCTGTGCCCGGGCCAGCCCAGCGTCATCACCGGCGGCGACCCGGGTGACGAGCAGGCCGTCGAGAACGCCCGCAAGGAGTCGCGGACCCACCTCGACGAGCACGCCGAGCTCATCGCCGGCAACCGGGCCATCCGCCCGCTCGTGCAGGTCTCACCGCGGCTGCGCTCCGGGCCGACCGCCACCGCGCAGGCCGCCGCCTGACGGCCACCGTGGCGCCGGGCCCGCCCCGGCGCTCGCGGCGGCCGCGAGATCGGCGGGCCAGGAAGGGAAGTGATGAGCACCCAGGGCAAGAGCGACACCCCCGACGAGTCCATCTACCGGCGGGCGATCGAGGCCGCCATCGAGGCGGATCCCGAGATCCGCAAGGACATGGAGGGGGCCGACGTCGACGCGATGGCGAAGGACCCGGCCTTTCGGGCCGCCGTCGACTTCGTGTGGCGCGAGCGCGGCAAGACCGTCGCCGTCACCCAGGTCATCGGCCACGTGCCGGCCGGCGGCACCATCCTCGGCTACCAGGCCGACCGGATCTGACCGCCTCCGTCCCGCCTGGCAGCGCGCCGGGCGGGTGCGGTGGCCGCCAGAGGGGGCGCGCCAGACCCACGACGATCGCGCCAAACGGGTCGAAAAAGTCGACGAACGGGACGCCCACGGGGCGGCCGACTGCCCGGGAGCGGATCTAGGATCCAACCCTGATTGTGCGGACGTGGGATCCGGACCATGAGCGGACGTCGGGGCTGTGGCTGGTTCTGTCCGTGTCTCGGCCCGCGAATCGCGCTGCATGTCGTCAACGGGAGGATGAGATGTACCGATCGGTGCGGTCCCGGTTCGCCGGGTGGCTGGCGGAGGCGCGGACGTCGGCCGCGGGGGCGCGACTGCCCGCCTCGGCGGCCGAGGTGATGGCCCTTGCCGCTCTGCTGCTGGCGGCGGTGGGAAACTCCCGCCTCTGGGCGCTTCTCCCGGCCGCTCTCGCGCTCGGTCTGCTGGCCTGGACGTGGCGTGAGGGTTCGGTGTCCGCCGAACCGTCCGTTGTGGCGCGCATCCTCCTGCTCGCCTGCGCGTACGTGCTCGGCGCGGTACACGGGAGTCTTGATCCCGCCTTGGCCGGTGGTGTCGCCGTCGCAGCCCTGGCGGTTCTCAGCGAGCCGCTGTTGGCGGCCGTGTCCGATGCTGTCTACCCCGTCTCGGCCAACCTGCCCGGAAGCGGCTCACGGCCTGACCGTAGGCCTAACACGAGCGGCGTCGCGCTGGTCAACGGTGGTGCGGTTCTCGTGGCACTGGTCTGCGCGTTCAACAACATCTCTGGGGTGATCGCGCTGGCGGCAGCCACCGCGGCGCTCGGGTTGGCCCTGTTCACCGGGTTGCAGGCCCTGACGCGGGTGCGGGCGCGGCGCAGCAGTGAGACGAAACTGCATGCCGCGCTGACCGCCTACGAGCCGGTCTTTCTCGTGCACTGGGACGCACCCGCCGGCACCGCCTACCAGCTCGCGATGTGGTTGCCCTACCTGGAACGCCTCGGCAAGAAGTTCTTTGTTCTGGTTCGCAGCCAAACCACCTTCCATGAGGTGGTGGGTCTCACGAAGGCCCCGGTGGTACTGCGGATGGGGCTGCACCAGCTTGACGATGTCATCTCCCCGTCGCTACGGGCAGCCTTTTACGTCAATACCGCGACGATGAACAACCACGTTGTCCGGTATACAAACCTGACGCACATCCAGCTCAACCACGGCGACAGCGACAAGGTGCCGAGTCATAACCCGGTCTTCCGGGTCTACGACAAGAACTTCGTCGCCGGCCAGGCCGCGATCGACCGGTTCGCGGCCAACGGCGTAAGCATGCCCGCAGAGATGTTCACCATCGTCGGGCGGCCTCAGGTGGAGAACGTCGCCATCGCCACCGGGCCGATCGCCTCGGTCGCCAACCCTCGAGTCCTGTACGCGCCGACGTGGGCCGGCTTCTATGCCGACTCCAACTATTCGTCGCTGCTCGTCGGCTACGACATCGTCAAGGCGCTCGTCGCTCGAGGGTGCAGCGTGGTCTTCCGACCGCATCCATACAGCCGGCGGTCCGCCGAGTTGACCCGCGAGTGTGAGCGCATCCGGACGCTGCTGGCTGGCGACCGCCGGGCGAGCGGACGGCCACACGTCTTCGGAGCCGAGGCTGAGGTGGCGATGACGGTCGCGGACTGCTTCAACGCGTCGGACGCGATGGTGTCGGATGTATCGAGCGTGGTGGCGGAGTACCTGTACTCGGAGAAGCCCTTCGTGATGGTTGCCGTCTCGGTGCCGGCGGACCAGTTCCCGGCGGCGTTCCCGATTGCGCGGGCGGGCTACGTGATCGATGCGTACCGCGGCCGGCTGCAGGGACTCGACGCCGCCCTCGACGACCTCCTCGGCAGCGACCCCCTCGCCGCTACGCGCCGCGAACTCAAGAAGTACTACCTTGGGGACATTCCGGCAGACCGCTACGCGCAGCGCTTCCTCGACGAGGCCTCGCGCTACCTCTGATCCTGCGAGCGGCCTCGCCGTGATCGGCTCCGGTTTCAGCGCCTGCTGTACCGGAGCCGATCGTTTGTGACGCGGCCACGCCGCCCCGGATCAGTGCCGAGCTGCCCGGTCGCGGGTACGTGGAACGGCGGTGGGCGTCCTCGGAATGCTGCTGCAGTCGATCCCGCCACCCGACTGGAGACGCCGGGATGCGCGGTGCCGACTGTCGAGTCAGTCGTTGAGGTCGGTGATGCGTTGGGCGTGGCGGGTCTGCATCTGGTATCCCTCGACCAGGAAATCGTGAATGATCGTGAGTTCCTCGATGGTGCGGCGGGACAGGCGCCGGTGCGCCTCCACTCCGAGGGGTCCCCAGATCTTTTCAGAAGCGGTCTGGGCGGCCGGTGTGGGTTCGATGGTGACGCGGCGGCGATCGCTGACGTCGCGGATGCGGTGGGCGTAGCCGGCGCGGACGAGCCGGTCGACAGCGGCGGTGATGGCGCCGGGGCTCAGTCCGACGGATTCGGCGAGTTGGCCGGCGGTCATGGCTCCTGCCCGCTCCAGGATGCCCAGGCAGCGTAGGTCGGTGCGGTTGAGGCCCAGGCGCGTGGCGGCGGTCTCGTCGATCTGGTCGGTGGCGTCCTGGAACGCGGCGACCGCCTGCATGACCGTGGCGATCAGGTCACCTTTCTGCTGATTCGACACGTGAACCTTTCGATGACTAAAATATCTGTGCCTTGAAGGGATTCTAACTGGAGAGCGGTGATGGGTATGAAGGTTGTGGTGATCGGTGGCGGGATCGGCGGGCTGGCCCTAGCCCAAGGGTTAAACAAGGCCGGGCTCGAGGTCGCCGTGTTTGAGCGGGACCGCACCCCGACCGAGCGGATGCAGGGCTACCGTGTGCACATCAACCGGGCGGGCAGCAGGGCCCTGCACGCCTGCCTGCCACCGCAGCTGTTCGACGCGTTCGTGGCCACCGCCGCCGCGCCCAACCCGCGGGCCGGGATCGGGATGTACGACCACCGGCTGCGTGAGTTGATCTGGTTCGACGCCGCCGGGGACGCCACCAAGGACCCGGTGGAAAGCGACAAGTCGGTTAGCCGGATCTCGCTGCGGCAGGTGTTGCTGGTCGGGCTCGACGACGTGGTGCGCTTCGGCAAGACGTTCACCCACTACGAGGTCAACCCGGACGGCACGGTGACCGCCCACTTCGGCGACGGGACCTCCGAGTCGGGCGACGTTCTGGTCGGCGCCGACGGCGGCAGCTCCCGGGTCCGCCAGCAGTACCTGCCAAACGCGCCACGGGTGGACACCGGCGTCATTGGCATTCAGGGCAAGGTCTGGCTGACCGAGACCAGCCGCGCAAGTCTGCCGGCCCGGTTGGCAGACGGCCCGGCGATGGTCGTCGGTTCGGGTGGCTACGGCATGTTCCTGGCCATCCACGAGTTCCCTCCGCTGCCCGCCGAGCTTGCCGGCATCGTTGGCGCCAAGGCGGGAAACCAGCGCGACTACCTGATGTGGGGACTGCTCGCCCGGCGCGGCAAGTTCCCCGCCGACCTCGATCGGCTGGATGATTCCGGCTTGGCCGCGCTCGCCTCGGATCGCATCGCCGAATGGCATCCCGCCGTTCGTAACCTGGTCGCTGCCACAGACCTGGAGACCGTGCTGCTCACCCCGATTCGCACCTCCACCCAGGCGGATGCCTGGCCGGCCAGCACGGTCACCCTGCTCGGCGACGCCATCCACAGCATGCCGCCCACCGCCGGAGTTGGCGCAAACACCGCCTTGCGCGACGCGCAACTACTCACCGGCAACCTGTCTCGGGCTGCCGTCGGTGAAATACCACTGCTGGACGCGATCGCCGACTACGAAACCCGCATGCGGGAGTACGGGTACGCCGCCGTGCGCGCCTCTACGGCCAACCTACGCCGCCAGCAGCGCACCGAGAACCCGCTGGCCCTGGCCGGGATGAAACTTGCCCTGCGTGTGCTCAACAACATCCCGGCCGCCAAGCGGCGCGCCCTCGCCGAGCCCTGACCTGCCGGCGCCGGCGCCGCCTCGGCGCGGTCGCGATCCGGTCTCTTTGCACAGACGGCGCGGCGCGTATCTGGCCAAGTTGGACAGTTCCTTGCTGCGAAGCTTGCGCATCTGCGGCACTACAGCCGAGCGCCGCCGAGGCTAACCCGCAATCCTTCGACCTCACCGAGCCAGCCGCGGTTCGACGTCACGGACGGGACGCGGATCAATCTGCTCGCGCTAGTACCGCTGCACGCGGCCGAGATCATCCTCAGGTGGCGCAGGGCACGGACGCGCAACTCGGCGCGCCGTCCCGCGTCGCTCGTCTCGGCACTCGACCGGGGCGGAGTCAGCGAGCAACTGACGCGACCGGACCGTCGCTCGCGTGATACCGAATGCACGCTCATGTCGATGTGATGCGCCTCGAAGCCATCCCGAGCGCTGGGCATTAGATTCACCCCATGTACTCGACCCGGGTATCCCAACTCGTCAAGGCACCGCGCTCGGCCGTCTATTGGGCACTGCTGGACCCGGCTGCGGTCGCCAAGTGGCGGGTGCCCACCGGCATGAGCGGCCACGTGCACGAGTTCGACGCGCGCGAGGGGGGCTCGTTGCGCGTCTCGCTCACCTACGAGGCGCCGGACAAAACTGGCAAGTCGATGGCACACACCGACAGCTACCACGGCCACTTCGTCAAGATCGTGCCCGACCAGCAGGTGGTCGAGGTCGTCGAGTTCGAGACCGACGATCCCGCGCTTCGCGGCGCGATGACCATGACCACGACGCTCACCGACGTGGACGGCGGCACCGAAGTCGTCGTCGTGCATGACGGCATTCCCGACGCGATCCCGGCCGAAGACAACGAGACGGGTACGCGGATGGCCCTGGCGAACCTCGCCAGACTCGTCGAAGCGGGCTAGCGCCGCCCATGCCGCTGATGGTGCGCGGCTGACGTGCCGAGGACCGGGCAGTCGGTCCGACGTCGATCAAGCCTTCCGTTTCGCGCCTGTCTCCAGGGCGTCGAGGTCCCGTTCGGCGAACTGCCGGTGGTGCCACTCCTCGTTCAGGACGATCAGCAGGCACTCGCGTACCGGGAAGCTTTCCGGCGGCGGCCAGCCGGTCCCCTCGACCGGCTCGGTGCGGCTGGCCAGGGACTCGTCGGTCAGGCCGTTGACCACCATGCGCACGGTCGCCATCCGGTCGCCGCGCAGAGCCAGGATCTCGTCGAGCGAGGGACGGGCCTCACGGTCCCGCGGGATCCCCGGGGTGTCCGGCATCTCGTCCCACGGCAGGTCGAGCGGGTCCCACGGCGAGGGGTCGCGGAGGATGGCCCGCCGCACCCACGCGTCGGTGGCGAACACCAGGTGGCGCAGGGTCTCGATGAACGACCACTCGCCGTTCACCGAGTCGTGCAGTTGCCCGGGGTCCAGGCCGCGAGCCCGCTCGACGGTGCCGTCCCAGAGCCGCTCGACGATGCCCCACGCTTCCCGGAAGCCGTCGGGGTCGGTGGGGCGCATCCTGGCTCGGACGGGGTCGCGCCGGTCGAGCTCCGCGTTGACGAGAGGCGCGACGTCGACCCCGTTGAGCACAAGGTTTTGGATCTCACCGTCGATCCGGACGTCGACCAGCTCGACGCCGCGCATCACCACCCCGCTCAAGTCGACGCCGCGGAACCGGGCGCGGGAGAGGTCGACGGCACGGAACTCGGCATCGGTCAGGTCGACACGCTCGAAACGCGAGCCGCTCAGGTTGTCCCCCGTGAAGTCAGCCATGGCCGGACTCTAGTCGCACCAGGCGAGAGGCCGCCGCCGTCGCGAGCCTGGCCAAGACGAGCTGCACTCTCTACGCCGTCCCGTTGACATCCGGACATGCCGCTGACAACGGGCGGCACCCGACGATCCGGCCAGCGGGGCGTTAGTCAGGCGCTGCCCGGGGGCAGGTGGGGGCACTATCGTTCTGGCGTGCACATCCGTTTTGACGTCCCAGCTGATCCCGCCTACCCAGGCCGCGTGGCCGCTGCGCTCAGCAGTGTTCGGCTGCGCAAGTACGGTTTTATCGGCGCGGTGCTGGCGGCGGTCGGGGCGATCGGTTTCGCCGTCTCGCGGGGGTTCGCGTGGGGCGACCGGATCTCGCCGCTGTGCATAGCGATGGTCGTGGGTGGCGTGCTGTCGATGCTGTACTCGCCGTGGGTGCGGTTGCGCGCCCGGCGCCGCTCCAGTCGCTACGCTGTCGAGGGCGCCTACGACATCACCGACGACAACATCATGATGCGCAGCGGCTCGGAGTCCGGCGGCATCGCCTGGGACGGGGTCGCCCAGGTAAGGGACACCCCTGAGTTCTGGATCGTGTACGTCGGCCGGATGCCAGCGACCGTGATCCCACGCCGCTTGATGTCCGCCGAGGACGCCGAGACGTTGCGAGCCTATATGGCCAAACGTGGGCTGCTTCAGCTTCGGTGAACTCATTTGCCGCCGACCGGGCGTGGCTCTCAGTAGTTCATCGCTGGGGCAGAGCGTCCGGACGCGCCCGATGAGTGTCAATCATTGCTGAGAGTGCAACCGAACCTGGCCTGGTCAAGGTCTCCCGGCTCCCGGTGCGGGCGCCGGGAACGCCACCACCCGCCCGCTAGGTTGCGACGGCTCCGGTCCGCCCCACGTCTGGCCGACGACGAACAACCGGGGGTCCCGCCCGCGGCTGAGCACGCAGGCGAAGGCGCCGCGATCAAAGCCGACGGTGGCCAGCACCTCGCCGCCCTCGCGTACCCGAACACAGCGCTGGTTGCCGACGTCGGCGTACCAGATGGCGTCCTCGGCGTCCATGCAGATTCCGTCGGGGTGGTCGTCGGGCGTCTCTGCCCACACGTGTCGATTGCTGAGGACCCCGTCACTGCCGATGTCGTAGGCGGTAAGCCGGTTCGCGTACGACTCGGCAACGACCAGGGTCGCGCCGTCCGGGCTGATCGCCATGCCGTTGGGGAACGCGAGGTCGTCGGCTACCTGCTCGACGTCGCCCTCGGGGGTGACAAGCACGACCAGGCCCGGTACGAACTCACCGCCGGGGAAGTCGAAACCGATGTTGTTGACATAGGCGTTGCCCCGGTCGTCGACCACGATGTCGTTCCACGGCTTGTCCGAAACCGCGGACAGGTCGGCATGCTCGACCAGCGACCCGTCCGGCTCACGGCGCAGCAACCGACGCTGTGCCGAGTCCACGACGAGCAGTCGCCCGTCCGGCAGGAAGTCGATGCACATCGGAAACGACGCGACGGTTGCCACCACCTCGTGGTTGCCGTCGGCGTCAAGCGAGATCACCTGGTTGGCGCCCCAGTCGGAGAACCAGACTCGCCCGTCGTGCCAGCGCGGTGACTCGCCGAAAACGATGCCTTCCAACAGGACTTCAGCTTCGCTCATCACGTTCTCCCTCTGCTCGGCACTGGAGTAGACACAATTCGGCACCGGAACTCATCGCTCATCCTCGACCCGCCACCCCCCCGAGCCTTCGGACATCTTCCCCGCCGTCGCCGGCGGCCTCCTTGTCGGTCAGCCGCTCGTGCCTGTGTGCTACCAAAGGCGTAGTCTGCTGGCCCTGAACGTCGGGTCCTGCGGCTGGCCTACTTCCTCCAAGGGCTAGGGGTACGCGGATGAGAGCGGTCGTGTACGACCGGTACGGGCCTCCTGACGTGTTGCGGATCGAGAGCGTCCCCAAGCCGTCTCCCGCTGCCCGGCAGGTGCTCGTCAAGATTGCGGCGACCTCGGTCAACCTGAGCGATTGGGAAACCCTGCAAGGCTCGCCACTGTATTCGCGCATTGGTGGGCTGCGCTCCCCGGCACGCCGGACCCTCGGCTCGGACATCGCCGGATGGGTCGATGCGGTAGGCCCGGCCGTCACCCGGTTCCGACCCGGTGACGAGGTGTACGGCGACAACCTCATGCTCAAGGGCGGTTTCGCCGAGTACGCGATCGCTCCCGAGTCGGTGCTGGCCCACAAGCCCGCCGCACTGACCTTCGCCGAGGCGTCGGCGATTCCGCAGGCAGGCGTGATCGCGTGGCAGGGAACCGACGGCGTCGCAGCCGGAAAGCGGGTCCTGATCAACGGTGCTGGTGGAGGGTCGGGCTCATTCGCGATCCAGCTCGCCAAGCGACTCGGCGCCCAGGTGACCGGCGTCGACAACGCGGGCAAGCTCGACTTCATGCGGTCGGTCGGCGCCGACGAGGTGATCGACTACCGCAGCCAGGACTTCACCCGCAGCGGCCCGTACGACCTCATCCTCGATCTGGTCGCCCACCGGTCGGTGTTCGCCTACCGCCGGGCACTGGCCCCCGGCGGCCGCTACCGGTGCGTCGGCGGATCGGTCTCGGCGCTGCTGCGCGTCCTGACGATCGGCGCGGCGGCCGGCCGGCTCACGCACCGCCGGCTGGGCGTGCTCGCCGTCAAGGAAGGGCCGACGCACTTCGAACCGGTGGCCGACCTCTGCGCCACGGGCGACCTCGCCATCCACATCGACCGTGCCTTCACGCTCGACGAGGTGCCCGAGGCGTTGGCCCACGTGGGTAACGGACGCGCCCTCGGCAAGGTCGTCGTGACCGTCAACTGACCAGCGACTGCGTACTCGGCCAGCCCTACCCAGTCATTCATGCCCGGGTGGGTGCAGTCACGCACGATGTGCGCTTCTGCCGCCGACCGGGCGTCGCGTTGCGTGACGAGGCGCGGTGAGGTCGAACGCACGCTCGTGCCGATGAGAGTGCGTTGTTAGCACTCCTCCTGACCGTGAGCGGCTCGTTCCACCGGACCTTCACCTGCTACACGCCGCATGACGTTGTCCCGGTGGCAGACGAGCGGCGCTTACCGCAACCCGTGCCCGAGGCGACCGGCCCGAGCGAGCTCTGGTGGCAGAGAAGCCGGCCGCTACCGCCCGCCGGATCTCATCGACGTCCACCGCACCGATCTGCTCGTGCGACGGTCCAGTGACCTGGGCGGCACCAATGAGCGATAGGAGATCGAGGGCCACGCTGTGCCCAGCCGGCCTCATCTCGGGCAGCGCCGCGACCAGAACGGTGGCGACCGGCGCGCAACCCTCGCGCGGGCCAGCCACTGACAGAAGGAGGCGCTCCATCCACACGCCGAGCCGGGCGGCTTTCTTCTCATTCGGAGCTGCGACCAGGCCCCGCACGACACCGGGCACCATCTCGGCGTGGCCCAGGTACGTCTGAATACGAGACCAGTCGAAGCGGGCGATCTCGTCATCGGTGCTCATGTGCCGACCTTGCCACAACGACGTGTGAACGGCTCACACCTCATTCGGACACACTCATCTGCCCGCTTCGAGTGCGTCGACTGCAGCCGGATCTGGCTACAACCGTCACCGGGGGCGGTGGTACACGACGCCGTCGAGTTCGTCGTCGGCGTAGGCGGCCGAGTTGGTGAGGTGGCCATCGCGGGTGGTGCCCGTCCGCGTCGGTGTCTGGCATGGAGGGCAGACTTTGGGGCATGGAGTTCTTCTGCTACCACCGCGACCGGCCCGGCTCGATGGCGCTGCGCGCTGAGCTGCTGGAAGAGCATTGGTCCTACATGGACCGCTATTCGAGAGAAATGATCGCTCGCGGCCCGACCCTTGCCGGCGACGGCGACACGCCCACCGGCAGCGTGCACATCGTCGACCTGCCCGATCCCGCAGCCGCGCGCGCGTTCGCTTTCGACGAGCCCAACTATCAGGCCGGCGTGTACCGGGACGTGCTGCTGCGCCGGTGGCGCAACGCGCTGGGCAGCACCATGTGGGACTTCCCCGGAGGCCGGACCGGTGGTAACCGGTACCTGGTGCTCGGCCTCGGCGCGGGGCAGGCCGCCGACCTCGCGGTGCCGCCCGACCGGGACGGGCTGATCGCGTACGGGCCGCTGCTGTCCGACGACGGCGCCACCTGGCTGGGTACGGCGGTGCTGGTCCGGGCGCCGGATCCGGACAAGGCACGCGCCGTGCTGACCCCGGACCGGTACGCCGACATCGAGGTGCACAACTGGCAGTTTGGCGGGCGGCCGTCATGACCCGAGGCTGGCCGTGGACTTGATCCAGCGTGTCGACAGGCGTGCATGCGGCAGCGTGGGCTGCTCGATGTTGTCTGGCTTCGTCGATGCTTGTCAGCCTCCCCGGGGCCAAGATCGAACGTCCGGATCTGCCGCGGAGCCGGCGCTACGCAGCGTCACAGTCGTCTGCGCGACCGGCGCCCGGACGTGCCGAGTTGAGTGCGTCGCGGTCCGGGGATCCTCGACGGTCGCGGGCCTGACCTGCCTCGCGCACGATCCGACGGTTCCTCCGTGTGGCTCGATCGTTTGCACCCGCCAACCGCGGTCAGCGCCGTAGTCCTTCGGGTGCGTCGGTGCGGGACACCTAATCGGTTGGCACCACATCGCCTAACCGCATTACCGTGCCAGCCGTGCCCATCCATGATGACGAGATCCGAGCCACCGTCGGGCAGGTGCGCCGCCTCGTGGCGGCCCAGTGCCCGCGGTGGGCCGACCTTCCCGTGACACCTCTACCCGACGAGTTGGAGGGCACCGACCACGTACTCTTTCGGATCGGCAACGAACTCGTCGCCCGTATGCCCAAGATTGCCTCGGCGGTCGACCAGGCCGATTCTGATGCGCGGTGGCTGCCCTTGCTGGTGTCCCACCTGCCTGTGCGGATTCCCGTTCCGCTTCACGTGGGCGGTCCAGGCGCGGGGTACCCGTGGCGGTGGACCGTGGTCCCGTGGGTCGTGGGGAGCACACCTCCCAGGCTTGGCTGCGACGACGTACTCCTGGCCCGCGATGTGGCAGTCTTCGTTCGCGCGCTGCACGGGGTGGATCCGGCCGGAGGTCCGGTCAAGCCACCGGGTTCCCGCGGGTCCGCCCTGCTCCACGTCGATGAAGGCGTCCGCCGTGTGCTTCCCCGGCTCGCCGAGCATGACGACGGCTTCGATGTGACCGCGGCCGAGGCGGCCTGGGATGCTTGCCTGGCTGCTCCTGAGTGGGACCGGGATCCCGTATGGATCCACGGTGATCTGCAGCCGGGCAACCTGATCACCGACAGCGGCCGACTGGCCGCGGTCGTCGACTTCGGCGCACTCGGTGTCGGCGATCCGGCGCCGGACGTGGCTCCGGCGCTATGGACCTTCACCGGCGCGGCCCGAGAAGCCTACCGGGAGGCCATCGAGTACGACGACGCTACCTGGCGCCGCGCCTGCGGCTGGGCCCTCGCGCCGTCGCTGACCGGCATCGACTACTATCGGCACACCTTCCCGCGAATGGCCGAGCACGGCCGCCGAATGGTCCGCGCAGTGATCGCCGAACTGGCGTGAGTGCCACTGCCAGCCGAGTGGCTGCGCGCGCTCGGCGCACCCGCGCACGCACTTCGAGACCTGGGAAGTCGGGCACCCGACTCAACGTCCCTGCACCACGATTGAGAGGTGCGGATCTGCAGCGATCCGCGCGACACGAATCATGACGGCGGAGGCTGCCCCTCGGCATCCGGAACTGCCTCAGGTCGGGCGGTTGGCTGGTCGCGTCAGAAAGGCCCTGACGGCGATATGCCATGATCCGAGTAAGCGGCGAGCGCAGCTCACCGCTGCTCAGCGAGCCGTCCGCTCCGCTGCGTCAAGAATTCCTAAACCGTGTGTCGCAGGTTCGAATCCTGCCGGCATCGCGCTTGTCTAGGCGCGGGCGTAGTGGCGGGTGGTGACACTGGCGTTGGCGTGCCCGAGCCGGCGGGCGGCTGCCAGGAGGCCGTGTGAGTCGGCGACCAACTGGCGTGGGTGGCGCGCAGGCTCCCACTGACGAAGTTCGGACTGCGGCGATACGAAGCACGAGCGAAGCGTGCGTTGGCGTACCAAAGCTGCGGGAGCGTTAAGGCTGCATTGGGACGTGCTGCCGAAGGAGATGCTGTCCCTTGATGCCGATTAGATGTACGGCTGAGCTGTCGGTGATCCGGCTGAGCGTCGGCAATTCCGCGGCTACGGTTGCGAGGTATGGCCAGCGCTGCGACATGTATTAGGCGCGGGACAAATGACGAAGCGCAGGCTGCACGAACTCGTACGACCGGTCGAGTCCCACCACTGTCGAAGGAGCATTGACATGACCGACCGCTTCGATCCCAACATCCCACCGACCGGGCCAACCAACCCCGCCATCCAGGGCGAGTTCACCGGCGTCGTAGCCATCACCGAGCAGCCCACGCTCGGCCGGGCAAATCTCGTCGTGAACCGTGGCAAACCGTTCGACATCGAGGTCAACTGGCGCGTCTTCGGCAACCTGGTGCCGCTGTGGCTGACGGCGCTGTCGGTGAACACCAAGAACTGGGTCGTGACGGCGTACGCCGAGTCGCAGGGCCCCGGCGACGAGGTCACGCTCGGCAGAGTGAACGTCCCCGTCGGCGGGCCGGGGTTCTCGCAGAACGAGACCTACACGGCCAAGCTAACCGTTCCCGCCAACAAGCTGCCCGAGGAGAACCCCGGCGACGACAGCCAGTCGGGTGTCTACAAGATCGTCGTGACGGCGTTCCTCGATTCGGCCCTCGGGCCGGTGGGCTACGACATGATGGGATACGCCGAGGGGCCGATCATCAAGGTCGAAAACCCGCTCTAGACCATCGAGTCCGGTCGGCCCGCCCGAACGTCCCGCCGTTCGGGGGGCCGACTTGATAGATCCCACCGGTTATGCCACCACCACCTCATCTATCGTCACGCCGCCTAGCGACGCGACGTGCCGGACCGAGAAGTCGCCTCGATCGATGACCGTCAGACGAGGTTGGGATTTGCCGACGACGACGCGACGGCCACAAGCGTCATCCATGCATACGAACAATGCTTCGGACGACGTCTCGGCCTCGCAGACCATGGCGTGGAGCGCAACTATTGATGGAGTCGAATCAGTTGCCATAATTCCGCCTCTCTCTGGGCCATTAAGCGCCTGCTCAGAAGCCGCTAAACCCTCGCGGCGCCTCGCCGCACCCCCGGCGAGGGGTTGACGCCGGGTTACGGAGGGAAGGACTTCTGGCAACCTGCTTAAGGCCAGATACCCGCATGACGGCCGCGACACGCCCATGACGCCCCGCCGTGGGTTGCCCAGTCCGCCCGCTGCACACGACCGTTGGCGCTGTCGCAGCTCGCTGTGCCTGACCGCGGCGGCTTGATGAGGGCGGGGCCCAAGTCGGCACAGGCCGGCGCTTAGCTGAGCAGTCCGAGTTGGGTCATGCGTGCGTACGTGTCCTCGATCCTCCACACGTCGACGATCTTGCCGTTGTGGATTCTGAAGATCTAGACCTCCGCGATGTTGCAAAAACGGCGCCCGGTCGGCGGGGGACCGCGCCAGGTCCACTGGTGGGTGGCCGAGCAGGTGAACCTCCCGACAACCTTGTCGCCCTCGGCGATAAGTTCAACGACCGCCATCTGGACATCGGGGAACGCGGTCCGGAACGACCTGATCCATCGCCGCGCCCCCGGTGCGAGGTCGGCGGAGTACAGCCCGTCGATCACCTCCAACTGCCCGGCGTTCATTACCTGGTCGACTAGTCGGTGGGGAATGCCGTCCACGCCCGCACACCCCGGCCACGCTGCTGCTCGCCCTGGGCGTGCCGGCCCGGGTACTCATGGAATGGACGTCTTCACCCTCCCCAACGCGTGGGCGATGGCCGAGTCGCTGCGCTTGGACCTCAACTCCCTGGGCCCATTCGGCACCACCCCCCGAGATGGCCGCGTGCCGCCGTAGGCCCGGGCACCAACCAGGGATTCACCCGGGTGCGACTCCGTGCGCCCGGCGCTGAGACTGGCGACAACGCACATCGCGACTCCACCGGAGGTCTTCATGAGTACGCAGGCAAGCAACGACAACGCAACGGCGGCGTCCGGTGACGCGGCGATCCCGTTCCGGCTGGAGGTCGTCGTCATCCCTGTCGCCGACCCCGACCGCGCCAAGGACTTCTACTTGGGACTGGGGTGGCGGCTCGACGCCGACTTCGCCGACGACGGCTACCGGATTCTGCAGCTGACCCCACCCGGATCGAACGCTTCTATCATCTTCGGCAGGGGCGTCACCTCCGCCCAGCCGGGCTCGTTCGACGGGTTGCTCCTGGCGGTGGACGACATCGACAAGGCCCGCAACGACCTTCTCTCGCGCGGCGTCGAGGTGAGCGAGCCGTTCCACGACGCCGGTGGAGGTCTCGGCGGCGGCTTCCACATGGGCAACAAGCAACGCGCCTCCGGGCCCCATCCCGAACGCCGCTCGTATGCCACGTACGCCTCGTTCGAAGATTCCGAGGGCAACCGCTACGTGCTGCAGGAAATCACGGAACGGCTTCCGGGTCGAGTCTGATGCTGGACGGCGGCCAGCTGCTCCGCGAGAACAACGATCCGGCTTTACAACCGGCAACAAGGAGAGCTGACGTGGACGTGCCGTCGCTGGCGGATTTGCTGCACGAAGCAGCTCAACATCATGACGCGTACGAGAAGGTCGCCCCTCCGCACGACTGGTCGGACTGGTACGCGGCATACATGAACGCGCGTGAGGAGGGAGCACCCCACGGACGATCAGCGGGCGCAACGGCGGCTTGGGCGGCCATGGCACTGCGCACTCGCACCTTGATGCGGTTGCGCTCGCCCTTGCTCATGCCCCGTACAGGGCCATGACGAGATCGTGGGCGTCACTGCCCGGGTCAACGGCCCCACCGACCTCGGGCACCCACAGCGAGACGCCGTAGTGCTCGAACAGCGGGAGGGTAAGCCCGAACTGGTTGCCGTAGAAGGCGCGCTGCGGCTCACCGATGACCACGGCGTCGAAGCCCCGGTGTGGGTCGCGTAGCGCGGCGAGCAGGCGGGACGCCTCAGGGCGGCCCTTCTCAGGAGTCGTCGCCATAACTGCCGGCGGCCCCAAAGGGCTGATCGCGGGGCGTCAGCGCAGTGCAACCTCGCCCGCGTGGACGGCGCGCATGGCGCGCCCGACAGTATCCTGGTTTTCACTGACCGGAGCCACGTAGCCGATGACGTCGCGCGCGGCGTCCTCCCCGAGCATTCGGGTGATCACCCACGTGGCGAGATACTGGGACGCCAGGCAACCGCCCGCCGTAGCGATGTTCCCCTCGGCGTGGAACGGCGCGTCCAGCACCGTGACGTCGCAGGCTTCGACAAAGGGCCGGCTCTTCAGGTCCGTACAGGCGGGCATGCCATCCAGCAACCCGAGCCGGGCGAGCACCAGCGCGCCGGAGCACTGCGCACCGATCAGTTGTCGTGAGGGGTCGAGCGGTAACCTGGAGAGCATCCGGTCGTCGGCGACAACGTCTCGCGCCTTCACCCCGCTACCGATCAGCACGACGTCGGCTTCGGTCACGAACTCCATCGCGCGCTGCCCGGTCACCTCGACGCCGTTCATCGACGTGACCATCGGCGTCGGCGTCGTAATGAAGGCCTCCAAACCGTCCTTACGGCACCGGTTGATCAGCGCGGAAGCGATGAAGCTGTCGAGTTCGTTGAACCCGTCGAAGGTGACCACGGCGACCTGCATCACAACTCCCTGAAGTCCGGCATCAGATCTCCAGTCTGCCTGGCGCGCCGTTCCGGGCCGAGAACCAATCAGGGGCTGGTGGCATGCCTAACGGCACTCTGCGTTACGAGCTCCGAGCCTGAGTGCCGTACTTACCGTCCAGCCGACGTGCTGACGTCCCGAGGCTCCGTCGCCCGACCCGCTCCCGGCCATACCTGAGCTGTAGGAACGGTCCTCCAGGTGTCCACGCTCGTCCGCTGGCGTCCGCTCCGATCGTCACTCAGTCACTCATGGCGATTAGAGCTCGCCCAGCGCGGCGCCGAACTCGAGTTCCGTGCGGGAGCGCCGCTGCAGTCCTCGCTCCATGAGTGCCGCCAGGCGCGACGTGCTCGAGCCGTCGCGGGCGAGGATCTGGAACAACCCCGAGTCGACCTGCACGTCCTCCTTCGCCGGCAGTGCTGCGGCGTTGATGCGGCGCTTGGCGAGGCGGACCGCAGCCTCTGGGAAACTGCCGATGCGCTCGGCGAGCGCCTTCACATACGCGACGAGCTCGTCGTCCGGGAGCGCCCGGTTGACCAGACCGATCCGCTCCGCCTCTCGGGGTCGACGTCCTCGCCGCCCAGGATGACCTGCATCGCCTGCCCCCGCCCTGCGAGCCGCACGATCTGCTGGACCGCTCCGGCACCGGGGAAGACCCCTGTTCCCACCTCGGGCTGTCCGATAACGGCGCGCTCGAGCGATGCAAACCGCATGTCGCAGGCGTAGAGGAACTCGCCGCCGGCTCCCCGGGCACGACCTTCGAGAAGTGCGATGGTCACGGGGCGCGCCTCGCTCAGACGCCGGTAGAGCGCCCCGAGACTGATGTCGTCGGGTCCCCCGGACGTGGCGGCGACCGCGGTGTATTCGGCGATCCGCGTCAGGTCGACGTGTGGAAGGAAGAAGTAAGGATCTACGCTGCGGAATACGACCACTCGCACGTCGCCTGTCGCCTGCGTCCAGCAGCGCGATGAGATCGGCGACGAACCGTTCGTCGATCAGGTTGATCGGCGGGTTGTCGATCGTGGCCCACAGCACGCCGTTGCTGAGTTCCGTCCTCAGGGTCGAGTAGGTAAAGGCCATTTGCCGGGCTCCTCCGTCTGAAGCGATTACCAGTTGCAACCACGACCGCCACGGCCTGTGCCGAAGGTGGTGTCGGTGCCCGAGCTGACTGCGGCCTCCGCCCGGATATCGCTACGTCGGGCTCAGGGGCGGGCGTCGAGTAGGCGGTCGAGGTCCACGGCGGCGCCGATCAGGGAGAGGTGGCTGAACGCCTGCGGGAAGTTACCGGTCTGCTCGCCGGTGGGTGCGATCTCCTCTGAGTAGAGGCCGAGGGGGCTGCTGTAGGTGAGCATCTTCTCGAAGGTCAGCGTGGCGTCGTCGAGCCGTCCGGACTGCGCGAGGGCCTGGACGTACCAGAACGTGCACATGGTGAAGGTGCTCTCCTGGCCGGGGAGTCCGTCGGGCGAGGCGTTCGGGTCGTACCGGTAGACCAGGCTGTCGGAAACCAGTTCTGCGTCCATGGCTCGCAACGTGGACTGCCACATCGGATCCACTGACGAGACTAATCCGACGCCGGGCATGGCGAGCAGCGACGCGTCCAGGACGTCGGTCGCGTAGTGCTGGACGAAGGCGCCGCGTCCGGGGTGGAAGCCACGGGCCATGATCTGTTCGTAGATCTGGTTTCGGTTACGCACCCACCGGTCGGTGTCGGCCGGTCGTCCGCGTCGGTGCGCGAGGCGGACAGCCCGGTCGAGAGCCACCCACGACATCAGGCGCCCGTAGGTGAAGTCCTGGCGGCCGCCACGGGTTTCCCAGATCCCGTCTTCGGGCTGGTCCCAGTGCTTGCAGACCCAGTCGACCAGTCGCACGGTGTTCAGCCACAACTCGTGAGAGGGCTGCAGATCATGGTTGTCGGCCTCGTGGAGGCCGTTGAGTACCTCGCCATAGATGTCGAGTTGCAGCTGGTTCGCGGCGCCATTGCCGACCCGCACGGGCGCTGATCCGCGGTAACCCTCGAAGTGGTCGAGCACCTCCTCGGAGAGATCGGGTGAGCCGTCGACGCGGTACATGATCTGCAGCGGCACCTCCCGGTCCCTGGCCTCCCGGACCCGGTCGTCGACCCAGTGCATGTACCGCCACGTTTCGTCGGTGAAGCCCAGCTTGAGCAGGGTGTGTACGGAGATTGACGCGTCGCGGATCCAGGTGTAGCGGTAGTCCCAGTTGCGCTGGCCGCCGATTTGCTCGGGCAGCCCGGTGGTGGGGGCGGCGACCAGCCCGCCGGTCGGCGCGTACGTCATGAGTTTGAGCGTGATCGCGGAGCGCTCGACCATTTCCCGCCAGCGGCCGGTGTAGCGGCTGCGGGCCAGCCACCGCCGCCAGAAGTCGCGGGTCTGCTCCAGCAGCTCCTGCACCTCGCCCGACGTGTAGAAGCGCGGCCGGTCAGGCGACACGCCTGTTTCCAGGACGACACCCCCGGCCTCGCCCTGGCGCAGCGTTGCGATCGCCCATATGCCCCCCTCCTTACGCCGGGCTCCCTGCTCGCCGGGCCGGGTTTCGGGGTATCGAACTATGTTCGTGGTGAGGGAGAGCGCAGAGCTGCGGAAAACGTGCCCCTCGGGGTATTCGTCGAGGTCGTGCGGATCCCGCCCGTAGTTGAAGCGGGGTTGGCAGTCGATCCGGAACCGCATCGTGCCTCGGACCATCCGCAGCATCCGCACCAGGCGGTGGCGGTCGGTAGGCTGATCCCCCGCGACGGGCATGAAATCCACCAGTTCACCCACGCCGTCCGCGCTGAGAAAACGGGTGATCAGGATCGGCGTACCGGGCAGGTACAACTGCTTGCTCACGTACTCGACGCCCTCCGGCGACACCTTGAAGTGCCCACCCCTGCGCCGATCAAGCAAACCGCCGAACAGGCTCGGCGAGTCGAACCGAGGGGCGCAGAACCAGTCCAGCGTCCCGTCCATCGCCACCAACGCCGCGGTCTGCAGATCACCAATCAAGCCGTGGGCCTCCACCCCAGGGTATGAGTCCACCCAGCCCTCCCCATCGAACCTCTGCCGCGTCATTACCCTAAACGGGTGAAAGCCCCATACGGTCTCATGACGCACCCGTATCACGGCTCGTGTTGCACGAAAGCCCCACATGGTGGCGCTGGGGGAGTCCGGAGGTGGCCTTACGCCTTTTGGGCGAGCGACTCCCCGCCGGGTGGTGGGGCGGGCCTCCGCGGGCCAACTGATCCTCGCGCCGTCCGGGGTGGGCGGCGGGGGTCACGTCGGGACCGGCCGGCGCCGGGGAGGTGTCGGCCGGCTCGACGGTGCGTGACCACCTGCGGCAGCACAACAGTGGCTGTCGGGGTGGTGGGTCCGCCGCCCGGGGTGCGGGTGGCGATGCTGGCGGCCGCGACGATGTCGAGCCGTCTGTGTCTGTTCGAAGCCACGCAGATGGGGTAACCGCCGACCGCTCCCGGGTGTCGGGACGCGGAAGGAAGGGCGGCAATGACCAGGATTGGCATCATCATCGGCAGCACCCGTCCGGGCCGTAACGGTGAGGCGGTGGCACGCTGGGTACACGACATCGCCACCAAGCGCGGCGACGCCGAGTACGAACTTGTCGACATCAAGGACTTCAACCTGCCGCACCTGGACGAGATGGCGCCCCCGTCGCTCGGGCAGTACACCCAGCCGCACACCCTGCGGTGGGCCGACAAGATCGCCTCGTTCGACGGGTACGTCTTCGTCACGCCGGAGTACAACCACTCCACGTCCGGGGCGCTGAAGAACGCGATCGACTTCCTCTACGCCGAGTGGAACAACAAGGCGGCCGGGTTCGTCAGCTATGGCAGCGTCGGCGGCACCCGGGCGGTGGAGCACCTGCGCCTGGTGGCGGCCGAGTTGCAGATGGCAGACGTACGGGCGCAGGTGGCACTCTCGCTCTTCACCGACTTCGAGAACTTCAGCGTCTTCAAGCCCGGCGCCCATCAGGAGGGTGCGGTGAACACGATGCTCGACCAGTTGGCGGCCTGGAGCGGCGCGTTGGCAACACTCCGGGCTGGCTCGACGATGGCGACGGCCCAGTCCGGTACGTAGCCGAGCGCAGCGCTGTCGACGCCGGGATCCTCGGTCGTGGTCGTGATCATCTGCCTGGCGAACGCGAGGCGCAGGATTTAGCGCGCACCCAGCGAGCCTGCTCCGGCTGGCGCAGGCGGCGGCGATTGTCCTGTCCGGGGCGGAGAACAGGGCGTCTTGTCATGGTCGACGCTGAGGCGGAGGCTCGGGCGGGGGCCGATCGGCCGCTTGCTTGCGGTCCGCAGGGCATGAGCGCACGGAGATGGCCGCGGGAAGATCCCGCGGCCATCTCCGGTTCCGGTTGAGACGGTCCCGCCGGGCTGTACCGTCGGCGGGACCGGAGCCCCGTCAGCTCAGCAACTCCGGACGCGCGGGATGACCTGGGTGCCGTAGAGCTCGATGGTGGTCATGAGGGCTAATGCGAAAGGCCGCCCATGCCGTACTTCATCTCGAAGCGGTTCGCGCCGAGCACGGTGAGGTTCGCGGCGATCTTCTGCGCCACGGTCTCGGGCGATCCGACGTAAAGCGAACCGTGCGGCCCGACCTCGTACAGGAAGGACCCCCGGGTCGGGACGGCGAAGCCACGGGTCCGGGGCGACCCGGCGGATGACCTGCTGGTAGCGGGGAAGAACTCCTCGCGGGCCGCCGATGATCGCGAGCATCAGGGAGTGGCCGCACCGGGCGGCGCGGATCACCGACTGGGGATTGCCGCCGACGCCGGCGGCGCTGACTCGGTGTGCGGTAACACGTCCGCCAGCCTTGTTGATCATGGCTCGGCGCGAGGCGACTCGCCCCGCAACCCCAAAACGTCTAAAGCCGCATAATCTACGCGCATGGTGCAGTACGCTTCGTCGCCGAAGCCTGGGCGACCACGAGGCCGGTCCGTCAGCTCGCACGAAGCGCCTGACCAGCGAACAGACCCCTTCCTAGGCGGGTCGATCCCCGGGAACGACAGGCTGGTCAACGGCGTGGGAACAGCTATGACAGGTCGAACGGAGCGGCAACGGATGCAGATCACTTATCTCGGGCATGCCGGGTTCTGCGTGGAGACTTCTCAGTCGATTGTCGTCATGGATCCCTGGATGTCCCCGACCGGAGCTTTCGACTCGGGGTGGTTCCAGTTCCCTTGCAATCATCATCTCGCCGCTCTCGTTCAGGAAAAGCTCCAGGACACGACGAAGCACCGGTACCTCTACATCAGCCACGAGCACAAGGACCACTTCGATCTGCCGTTCCTGAACAGCCTCGCGGCGCGGGACTTCACGCTCATCGTTCCGCACTACCGCCGTCCGGCGATCCGTGAACTGCTGGCGGATTACCAGTGCAACGGCCTCATCGCCTGCCACGACCGTCAGGAGATCCCGATTGCCGGCGGCAGTGTGACGCTCTATCTGGACGACTCCGAGTTGGACCGCGACTCCGCGATCCTCGTGACGGCCGATGGCCACAGCTTCCTCAACATGAACGACTGCAAGATCCACGACCGCCTGCCGGAGATCCGGCAGAACGCGGGCGACATCGACGTCTTCGCGTGCCAGTTCTCGGGAGCGACGTGGCATCCCACCTGCTACGAGTACTCGGAGGAGACCTACCGCAGGATCTCGCGCAAGAAGATGATGAGCAAGTTCGAGGCCACGGCGAAGGCGATCGAAGCCGTCGAGCCTCGGATGTTTCTGCCGTCAGCAGGTCCGGCGGTTTTCCTCGACCCCCTGCTGTCCCATCTCAACTTCGAGGAGGTGAACATCTTCCCACGTGCCCCCCGGTTCCTGTCCTATCTCGACAAAAGGCTCCGGAGGTCGCACCAGGCTGAGATCCCCGACATCATGCCGGGGGACGTCGTCGACGTGGCCACGGCCTCCCTGGTCCAGCTGGCCCCCGATCGGGTGAACGAGGACAACTACGAGAGCTACATGCGGGCATACATCGCCCGGTACGAGGGCTTCTTCCGTACGCGCCGCTACGTCGACGCACCCGGCCGCAGTGACCTTGTCCTGAAGCGCCTGCAGGGGGAACTCGAGCGCAAGCTCGATGCGTTCACGCTACGGGAGCGGATCGACAGGATCCTGTACGTAGGGCTCCTTGACCGCCCACGGAAGCTCCTCCGGGTTGATTTCCGCGGCCGGTACGTCGATCCGGTCGACACAATCGACGAAAAGGACAACTACTATTCGATGTCAGCCCCGTCGTGGGAGATCGAGCGGGTGCTTGACGGGCGGCTGAGCTGGGAAGACTTCTCACTGACGTTCCGGATGCGCCTGAGCCGCGAACCGGACGTCTACCAAACCCTCGTTCACGGCTTCCTCATCATGGAGTCCGAGGATCTCAACCACTTCTGCGCGCGCCTGCTCGATCTGGAAGCAAGTACCGAGCGGATCATCGTCGAGGCCCAGGGGTGCCGGTACTCCGTCAACAGGTTCTGCCCGCATCAAGGAGCCGATCTGGCCCAGGGCTGGATCGAGGAGGACCGGTATCTCGTATGCGCGAGGCACGGCTGGCGGTTCGATCTGCTCGACGGTGGCCAGGCCGACACGAGTCCCCACACGATCGAGGCGATCGGGCTGGAAGACTCCTGATGCACGTGGCCGGCGTGCCCGAGCACGTCCCGAGGTCGACGGACCTCGCGCCGCCGATGCGCCGGACGCAGGACCTGCAACATGGTCAAGATCTTCGCCCAGGTCCCGTCGCGCTGCCAGCGACGGAACCGACGCGCCGGACTTCCGCACCGCACCACCGCCGACTTCGACACTGGCGCTAGCGGGGCCGCGCGTCGGCGGGGAAGCGCTCATGCCCCAGCACGCCGAGCAGCTGCAGCTTCTCGTAGCCCTCGGTGCGCGGTGGCGCGGTGAGCACCAGCAGCGCCTGGGACTGATCCTCGGTGAACAGCGCCTGGCAGTCGAGCTCGATCGCGCCGAGCTGGGGGTGGATGAGCGTCTTGTGGTCCTCGAAGCGCTTGGCTACCTCGTGCCGTTCCCACAGCTCGGCAAACTCCGCGCTCGCCTTCTGCAGCGCCCGCACGAGCTCGCCGGCCCGCGACTGCGGGCCCATCGACCCGTAGGCGGCGCGCAGGTTCGCGACCTGGGCCCGGCTCTGCCGGTCGCGGTCGTCCTCGGGGTAGCGCAGCCGCTCCGAGGGATCTGTGAACCAGCGGTAGATCTCGCTGCGGGCGAGGCCCGTGTAGCCCGACTTGTCGCCGAACAGGGCCTCAGCCATCCGGTTCTGCACGAGCGTCTCCCCGAGGTTGGACAGGACGAGCGCCGGGGTGTCATCGAGGCGGTCCAGCACTCTCAGCAACGCGGGGGCGACGTGCGTCGCGGCCGACACGGATGAGGGGGCGTTGCGCCCGGCAATCTGGAACAGGTAGTCGCGCTCGCCGCCGGTCAGCCGCAGCGCCCGGGCGAGCGACGCGAGCATCTGCTCGCTCGGCTGCGGGCCGCGCTGCTGCTCCAGCCGGGTGTAGTAGTCGGTCGACATCGCGGCGAGGGCCGCGACCTCCTCCCGCCTGAGCCCCGGGGCCCGGCGGCGCGCGCCCGCGGGCAGCCCGATGTCCTCGGGCTGCAGCGCCTCGCGGCGGCGGCGCAGGAAGGCCGCCAGTGCTGCTCGGTCCATGAGCCCAGTATCCGCCCGCGCCCGGCGCCAACCAGGGACTGCGGATCCCCCGATGAGCGCTCTCTGCACCCGCCCCGGCCGACTGGCCAGACTCGAAGCATGAATATCTCCGGAAACACCATTTTCATCCCCGGCTCCACGAGCGGCATCGGCCTCGCCCTCGCACTCGAGCTGCAGGCCAGGGGTAACACGGTCGTCGTCGGCGGCCGGCGGGCCGAACTGCTCGAGCGGATCGCCGCAGAGCACCCTGGCATCGACACCGTGCAGATCGACACGACGGATGCCGCGAGCATCGACTTCGCCGCGAAGGAGGTGCTTGCGAAGCACCCGGACCTCAACGTCCTCGTCACGATGGCCGGCATCATGCGGATCGAGGACTGGCACGAGCCCGAGTCCTTCCTCGCCTCGGCCGAATCGGTGGTGACCACCAACGTGCTCGGCCCGATCCGCCTTATCGCCGCGTTCATCGAGCACCTGCAGGCGCAGCCGGACGCCACGATCGTCACGGTCTCGTCGGGCCTCGCGTTCGCGCCGCTCAAGGTCACGCCGAGCTACAACGCGTCGAAGGCCGCGATCCACATGCTCAGCGAGTCGATCCGGCTGCAGCTCGCCGACACGACGGTGAAGATCGTGGAGCTCGAGCCGCCGGCCGTCCGCACCTCGCTGCTGCCCGGGCAGGAGAACAGCGAGTTCGCGATGCCGCTCGACGAGTTCGTGGCGGAGGTCGTCGCCCTACTTGAGTCGCAGCCTGACGCGAAGGAGATCCAGGTCGAGCGCGTGAAGTTCCTGCGCTACGGCGAGGCGCGCGGCGACTACGACCAGGTCGTCGCGACGCTCAACGCGTCCGACCCGCACGGGAAATAGCCTAGGCCAACCTGCCGGCGACGCGGGATGACGCCGCGTCGCCGGCAGGGCCTGCCTGGAGGCGGCGAGAAAGCTGGCGCTACCGCTCACCGCCAGCTGAGCAGCAGCACCTAAACTTCGTGGCCCGAGGACGGACACGTAGGGACGCATGATCGCCAACGGTAAGTTGACGGATGAACAGCGCAGCTACCTGCGCGGGCTGCCGCTGTACCCCTGGGCATTGTGGAGCCGCCGAGGGTTCATAGGTGTGTTTGCATTCATCTTCACGGCGGCGGTCAGAAGCCTGGGAGGTGAGTCAGCGTTGGTAGCGTTTCTGCTGGCGTTGCCGCTCGCTTTGATCGACTCCGTCGCGACCCGGCTCATCTTGAACCAGATGACGCAGGTCCTTGCGGTTCAGGGATTCATGCAGCGGACACACCTCAGCACCGCGATCAACGCTGTGATCCTCCGTGACGCGCTTCTGGGGACCCCGACCTCGAGGTGATCACCTCGGACGCTGCGGGACCAGCCGGTTCAACGCCAAGTCGTGTCAGGGTCGAGACGCCCACATCTCAGGTGAAAGCGCCAGGCACTCACCCCAGCAGCTCGCCGAGCGCGTCGGTGAAGACCTCGTGGTGCCGGGCGACGTCGTCGACGGTGGTCTGCGGGCACATCAGCGCCATGTTGTGGAACGGGGTCAGCAAGATGCCCCGGTTGACCAGGTAGACGTGCAGGTAGTCCTCCAGGTCGGGGTCGGCGCAGGCGGCCGATGCGGTGCCGGTGCGGGGTGCCGGAGTGGCGAAGCGGTACTCCACCCGCGCGCCGAGCTGGCTCACCGACCAGGGCAGCGCGTACCCCTCGATGATTTTGCGGATGCCCTCGGCGAAGGCGGTCGCCACCTCGATCATGCCGGCGAACGCGTCGTCGGTGAGGACCTCCTGCAGGGTGGCTCGGGTGGCGGCGATCGACATCGGGTTGCCGGCGAGCGTGCCTCCCACCCCGCCCATGTCCACCAGGTCGAGGTCCGCCCGGCCCGTCAAGGCGGCGGCGAGTTCGGCAGACAGGCCGTACGCGCCGACCGGTACTCCGCCGCCGATGGCCTTGCCGATCGTGACCACGTCCGGTGACAGGCCCCACGCGCCCGTCGCGCCGCCAGGTCCGGCGGAGAAGGTGTGCGTCTCGTCGTTGATGAGGTAGGTGCCGTGCTGTCGGGTGAGCGCGCGGACCCCGTCGAGGTAGCCGGGTTCCGGCAGGACGATGCCGATGTTGGTCAGCGCCGGCTCCATCAGCACCGCGGCGACGTCCCCGTGGGCGAGTTCGCGGGCCAGCCCGTCGAGATCGTTGAACTCGGCGACCCGGCTGGTCAGGGTCACGTCGCAGGGGGCGCCGACGTTGCCTTCGCGGCTGCGGGGGCGCCCGTCCGGCCCGAGCACGATCAGCGACTCGTCCACCGAGCCGTGGTAGCAGTAGCTGTTGACCAGGACACGCGGCCGGCCGGTGACAGCGCGCAGCATTCGGATGGCCCACCGGTTGGCGTCAGTGGCGGTCAGGGTGAAGCTCCAGGCCGGCAGCCCGAAGCGACGGCTCAGCTCGGCCCCGACCGTCGCCGCCTCCTCGGTGGGCAGCATGGTGCTCGCCCCGCCGAGGTCGGCTAGTCGTCGGCTGACCGCGGCGACGACCGGGGCGGGGGAGTGCCCGGCCATGGCAGCGGTGTCGCCCAGACAGAAGTCGATGTAGTCGTGCCCGTCGATGTCGGTGAGCCGGGCGCCGCGGGCCCGATCGACGTACACCGGGAAACCGGCCGCATTCTTGTTCATCCAGGTCATCGGCACCCTGCCGAACAGGTGCTCGGCGCCGGCGTACGCGGTCGCCGACCGGGGGTGCCGGTCGACGAACCTGGCCCGCTCCCGCTCCAACAGCCTGCTGAGGCGGGCGCGGTCGATCCGGTCGGCTTCGAAATCCGTCGGCATCGGGCGACCGTACCAACGAAATGATCCTCCAGCTAGTGCCTGCACGACTGATTCCTGCTATGCCCAGGACGTACAAGGGAGGAGTCGAAGCACGCAGGCAAGCAGCGAGTCGACCGGTACGCCGGACGGCTATCTCCCGGCCTCGATCACGATGACCGCGCCGATGACCATGAACACGGCGGGCACGATCCAGTGCCCAAAGCGTTGGACTACCTCGATGACCTTCCTGTGCGAGCCCAGCCACGATCCGGCGAGACACCACACGGCGACGCCGACGGCGAAGACGGCGACGGTGATGAGGCTGTTGGTGAGGCCGATCGTGCGGAACACGGGCGTGTAGACCGAGATGTTGTCGGCCCCGTTGGCGATGGTCACGCCGGCCACCGACAGCAGACCGGTGGCGACCGCGGGGTCCGGTGGTTCGTCCTCGTTACGGGCCCGGATGGCGCGGACGAGGCCACGCACCCCCAGCGCGAAAGGAACCAGGCCGAGGAAGCCCACCCACCGGTCCGGCACGATCGTCAACCCGAGGGCGGTGACGGCGGAGACCGCGATCAGCACCGCGATGCCGGCGTACTGGCCAGCCCACACCTGCCACGGGCGAGGCCGTCCGGATGCCCGCGCGGACAGGAACAGCACCGTCAACACGATGATGTCGTCAACGTTGGTGCCGGCGAACAGCCCCACCGCGGTAGCGAGCGTGCCGCCCAGATCTGCCACGGTTGAGCAGCTTAAACAGGAAGCGCCGTCGGCCGCTGATCGAGGACGAGTCAACCGGTGCCGGCCTGGGCTCCCTACGGCAACGGCAGCAGAGGAGAAGTGGCGGCCGGCCCGTCAACCTGGCGGGCCGGCCGGAGTGCGTACCGGATCAGTAGGCGTAGGTGACGGAGATGGTGGTGCTCGGGCAGTTGTTGGCCCAGGTCGTCAGGGCGTTCTTCTCTTCGCTGTCGACGGTCAGTCGCCACCGGATCTTGGTGGCGACCCATTCCTTGATGTACCGGCAGCGGGCGGAAGCGTACGGGGGCATCCAGGTTGCGGGGTCCTGGTCGCCCTGGTTGACGTTGTCGGTGACGGCAGCCAGGGGACGGCTGTCGCCGAGGTCGTTTGCGTAGGCCTGGCGACGGCTGGTGGTCCAGTTGCGCGCCCCGGAGTCCCAGGCCTCGGCGAGGGGGACCATGTGGTCGATGTCGAGGTCGCTGGTCAGGGTCCAGTAGGCGTTGTCGTAGTACGAGTAGGCCGCTGACCGGTGACGGTCTGACTAGGCGGCGGTCAGCAGGGGCACCCCGTCCACCATCCGCCCGGTGCGGTAGTGCGAGGCGAGGATCCGGCCCAACTCACCGGACCTGTCCACCTTCCCGGGGTCGCTGTTCAGCACGACCAGTGCCGGGCGGTCCGGGCCGTCGAGCATGCCGCGCAGGCGGGGCAGCGCGTCCGGGATCTTCTCGATCGGCTTGCCCCAGAGGTACGGGTAGTCGGTCGTCCGCTGTGCGAGGAAGTAGATGTTGCTCTCCGAGACGAGTACGAAGATCCGGTCCTCTGGGGAGGTCTCGGTGCGGATGACCGCGGCGATCCGCTCGTCCCGGCGGGCGAGGCCGTAGTAGGGGATCCGATGCTGCCGCTGGTCGGGGGTGGCCGGCACCAGTGCGGCCAACCAGACCAGCTGGGGCAGCACGGCCGTCACGGCTGCCGTGGTACGCAGCCGGGGCCGGCGGATGGTGGCGATCGCGGCTGCGGCCAGCACGGTGAGCGGCGGGAGCAGCTGCAGGTAGTAGTGCGGCCAGTACGAGCCACCGAGGTTCACCCCCAGGGCTGCGCCGCCGAGCCAGGCCAGCAGGACCCGCCTCGCCGACCGCGAGCCGCGCAGCCGGCGGAGCCCGACGCCGGCCGCCGCCGCCACCACCGCCAGGTCCCGGGCGGCGGGGCCGAGACTGCTCGTGAAGTCCGCCCAGCGGGCACCGGGCCCGGCGACGGGGCCACCCATCGCGGCGAACTGGTAGCCGGCGAGCGCCGTCCAGTACTCGTGCCAGCCGAGGTGCCAGCCGTGCAGGGCGGACAACCCGACCGGTACGGCGGACGCGCTAAGGAAGAGCGCCGGAGGCGACCCGGCCACCCGACCGGGCCGCGTACCCAGGAGGACCACAACCAGACCGGCGGCGATCCCGTCCAGGCCGGACGGCTTCATCGTGGTGGCGACGCCCGCCGCGAGGCCGGCCGTGACGAGCCAACCCGCTGATCGGTACCGGTGCCAGAGCAGGGCGGCGGCCACGGCCAGGGTTGCCGGGGCGCTGGCGAGCAGTTCCCCGTTGAGGGTGAAGCCCTCGATGTTCGGGGCGACCCCGACCACGGCGTACAGCCCGGCTGCCGTGACCCCCGCCCGACGACCCACGAGGAGCCAGCCGATCAGTCCGACCAGCACCGTGATGGCCAGCCCGGCGAGCACCGCACCCAGCCGGATGGTCCAGCCGTCGTCATTGACCCAGAGCAGGATCCGGTACGTCAGCAGCAGCCCCTGGGGACGGTCCAGCCATGCCTCCCCGTACAGCCGGGCCCCCCGGGACCACTGCTGCACGACGTGCGCGTAGCCCCCTTCGTCCATGCCGAGCCCGGCCCAGAGGAAGGGCATGCGGAGCAGGGCGGCGACCAGCGCACAGGCCAGGATCGCTCCTGCCGCCCGGCGGGTGGCGGGGCTGCGCCGGTCAGGGCCGATGCGGCGTCATCCTCCCCTCCTCGACTCCGCCCCGGGTAGGGGCGGTCAGCGGAGTGGCGGCTTACCCGCTCCGGTCCTCATCACGCCTGGGAGCACCTCGCACGGAGGCAAGACTGCGTTGGTCGTACCTGAACGCGGTTCGCCTCACGGCAGAGGCGGGTGGCGCGGCTCAGTCCATGATCGGTAACATCCCCCGCTCACGCTCTGGCGACCAGCGCGGAGCGAATCTTGCCGGAGCGAGGAGTTCAGTGAGCCTGACTGCGTACCCGACCCACGTAAGCGGCCAGGACTCGCTTCGAGACGATGCCGTCGCTCGAACGGCCCCGACCGCCGACGTGGCACCTGGGCCGGGCCGGGAGCACAAGCCGGGACGTCCTCGGATCCGGGTGCTTGACGGTTTGCGCCTCATCGCCGCGCTCATGGTCGTGATGTACCACTATTTCGGCTTCGCCTCCATGCCGAGCGCGTACGGATGGCTCGGTGTCCAACTGTTCTTCCTGATCAGTGGATTCGTCATCTGCATGAGCGGCATGGGTCACACGGTCGGCCAGTTCGCGACGTCGCGGATCGTCCGACTGTTCCCCGCGTACTGGTTCGGCGTGCTGCTCACGAGCGCATTCCTGCTGATCTGGCACGTCCGCAGGGCGCCGACCATCGGCGAGATCGCCGTCAACGTGACCATGCTGCAAGGCGGCCTGGGGGTGCGGTCGGTGGACGGCGTCTACTGGACGCTCTGGGCGGAACTGCGGTTCTACCTGCTGTTCTCGCTCGTCGTGTGGTTCGGCGTGACGTACCGGCGCGCTGTCGCGTTCTGCGTTGTCTGGCTCTTGGGCGCCGTGCTCACGATGAAGACGCCGGGCATCGCGAACACCGTGTTCGTCTCCGAGTGGGCGCCGTACTTCGTCGCCGGTATCGCGTTCTTCCTGATCCACCGGTACGGCCAGAACGTGCTGCTGTGGGGGATCGTCGCGGTCTGCTTCCTGATCAGCGAGAACCACATCCTCGCGCTCACCGCCCATACCAACAAGATCGCGGGGCGTTCCGACCTGCCGGCCTGGCCCGCGGGCCTGCTGTTGGCCCTGTTCTTCGCGCTGATGGCGGCCGTGGCACTGGGCTGGCTGCGGGTGGACTGGAAGTGGCTGAGCGTGGCCGGGGCGCTCACGTATCCGCTCTACCTGATCCACCAGTACGTCGGCTGGACCATCCTCGCGAAGTTGGCTGACCTGCCGTATCTGCCGCTTCGGCTCGGACTTGTCGCGTTCATGCTGGCCGCGGCGTGGTGCATCCATCGGTTCGTGGAGCGTCCCATGGCGCGGCGTATGCGTCCGGCGCTCGCCAGGGCGTTCAGCTCACTCGACGCACCTGTTCTGGCGCGGTCGAGGCGTCTTCTCCAGCCTGGTCGCGGCACCGCGCCTCGGTAGCACGGGAGGAATGCCTTCCCAGCGACGATGGCGCGGTTGTAGCGGCGGACCCGGGCAGAACTCGGTACGGTGCCGGCGTGGAGGTTGGATTCGCCCCGCCCGTCTCCGGCTCATGGGCCACGCCGGAAAACATGATCCACATCGCCCGCCGCGCCGAGCTGCTCGGCTACCACTCGCTGTGGACGTTCCAACGTCTGTTGGTGCCTGCCGACCTCGGCTGGAGCGAGACGTACCACAGCGTTCAGGACCCGGTGACCACGCTGGCGTTCCTCGCGGCCCACACCACGCGGATCCGGCTCGGCGTCGCGGTGCTCAACATGCCGTTCCTTTCCCCGGTGCTGCTGGCCAAGCAGACCGCGACCCTCGACATCCTCTCCGGCGGACGGCTCGACGTCGGGCTCGGTCTGGGCTGGGCGGACGAGGAGTACCAGGCCACGGGGGCGAGCAGGCATCGGCGGGGCCAGCGGGCTGCCGAGTTCATCGCCGTTCTGCGCAGCCTGTGGCAGGACGACGTCACCGAGCATCGCGGCGAGTTCTACCGGGTCCCGCCGACGCGGATGGAGCCGAAGCCGGTGCAGCGACCGCATCCGCCGATCCTGCTCGGTGGCCAGGCGCCGCAGGCGCTGAGCCGGGCGGGTCGGCTCGCCGACGGCTGGGTCAGTGGCAGCCAGGCCGACCTGAAGCGCATCGGCGAGGCGGTCGCGGCGGTCAAGGCCGCCGCGGAGAGCGCCGGCCGCGATCCGGGCTCGTTGCGGTTCGTCTGCCGGGGCGCCGTCCGGGTACGCCGAGGCGGCCCGGCCGATCGCGAACCGCTCACCGGCACGCTCGAGCAGATCCGGTCGGATTTCGGCAGACTCGCCGAGGCCGGCATCACGGAGGTGTTCGTCGACCTCAACTTCGATCCGGAGATCGGCTCACCCCGCGCGGACGCGCAGGCGTCGCTGCGACGTGCCGACGAGGTGCTTGACGCCCTCGCCCCGACCTCCTTGACCTAGGACGGCGCGGGACAGAGCCTTCGTGGTGGCTCACCCGGCCGGATCCAGTGCTCCTTCCGCCGCCGCCCAGGCCGACCAGTGGGTCACCGTGACCGCGACGACCGGCCCGCCCGGTGGCCGCTCTACATACTGCGGATACTTGGCGGCCAGCGCGGCCCGGGCCGCGGCCTCCTCCGCCGGGTCTTCGACCAGCCGGCCGTGTCCGTCCAGCCGGACCCACCACAGCTTCGACCAGTCTTCGTCGTACTCGTCGATGAGCAGGCAGGCCTGTCCCGTCGCCCGGATGTTCTCCAGCCGGCGTAGCCGCCGGTGACGCTTGGGCTTCTCGTCGACGGCGTGGTAGACGACGTCGCCGAGCAGGACGAACGTGACCGCCACCAGATGTGGACGACCGTCGGACCCGACCGTGGCCAGCCGGGCCACCCGGGCCGACCCGACCCGACGCCGGAGTTCGTTGGCGGGCACAGGCCGACGGTAGCCGAGCCCTTATCCTCCACGCATGGTGATCACGGATCGCGATCTGGTCATCCGCGCGGCGGAGGCCGGCGCCGGGGTGGTGCGCGCCGCGTACGGCGCGTCGCTGACCCGCTTCGAGAAGTCCGCGGGGGACTTCGCCACCGCCGCCGACATCGACGCGGAGAGGGCCGTCCTCGACGTTCTTCGGACCGCGCGACCCGGCGACGCCGTCATCGCGGAGGAGAGCGGACGTACGGGGGCAGCCGACCGCACCTGGCTGGTCGACCCGTTGTGCGGCACCCTGAACTACGCCGCGCGAACCCCGCTGGTCGCGGTGAACGTCGCCCTGCGGACGGGCTCCGACATCACGGTGGCGGCCTCCGCCGACCCCTTCGCCGAGGAGGTGTTCTGGGCGGAAGGCGGCCACGCGTACGTCCGCCGCCACGGCGTGGACTCCGAACTCGTGCCGTCGGCCGATTCGCGGCTGGTGGACGTGAATCTCGACCCGCCGTTTCCGAACAGTCCCGCGTTCCGGGCCGTCCGACTGCTCGCGAACCCCGAGTTCGTCGAGCGGTTCCGGCCGCGCGTGGTCTCGACAACCCTGGCGGTGGCCTGGGTCGCCGCCGGGCGGCGCGCCGCGTACGTGACCGACGGCCACCTGCGGGACAGCGTGCACTTCGCCAGCGGGATCGCCCTGTGCCAGGCGGCCGGATGCGTGGTGACCGGCATCCAGGGGCAGCCGCTGCACACCGGCGCCGGCGGGCTCCTCGTCGCGGCGGACCAGGAGACGCACGCGACCTTGCTGGCCCTGATCGCGAGTCAGTTTCTAACCGGATGACGACGCGCGTGGTGGGATGGCTCGGGCTGATCGCACACCTGGCCCTGGCCTTCTGGTACGCGGCCAGCGGGCTGGTGGCTCCGGCCTGGGCGGTCGCCGGGCTCCTGGTGGTCTGGGCGGTGCTGCTGGTGGTGGCGATCCAGTTGCTGCGTCGGCGGCCGGCGCTGGTGCCGTTGGTACCGCTGGCCGCGGTGCTGATCTGGTTGACGGTGGTCTCCGCCGGCGGCGCGTGGCTCGGCTGGATCGCGTGACGGGCGACGTCGGGGGGGTGCCAGGCTGCTCGGTGGCCCGGCACCGCCCCGAGTCGATCAGCTGAAGTCGGCCGGGGTGAACTCCCGTTGTTCGACCAGCACCAACCAGTTGCCGGAGTTGTCGCGGGCGAGTGCCTCCACGCCGTACGGGCGCTCGGCCGGCTCCTGGAGGAACTCCACCCCCTTGGCCCGCAGGTCCTCGTAGGTTTTGCGGCAGTCGTCCACGGCCAGACCGAGGCCGAACATGCCGCCCCCGTCCTGCTCCCGCCGCAAGGCGTCCACGAACTCCGGCGAGAACGGTGGACCGGGGATGGTCAGGTGGACCTGCAGCTCCGGCTGGCTCGGGTGCTTGACGGTGCACCAGCGGTAGCCGTCCCCGAGGGTGATGTCGGTGTGCTCGGCGAAGCCGAGCACGTCGAGGTAGAACGCCTTCGCGGCGTCGATGTCCTTCACGAACACGCTGACGATCGAGATGTTGGCAATCATGCGACCAGGCTAGGCACCTGCGGGGGAGTCCGGCTTCTCCTCGGTTGCGAAGCCGCGCCGTTCGGCCAGCCCCCACATGAAGACGAAACAGCCTGGTATGCGGGGTGCGCCGGTGACGGCCCAGCGGCGCTGGAAATCCCTCGGCGTCTCCCCGACCAGCTCGCGGAACCGGCTGCTGAACGAGCCGAGGCTGGCGAAGCCCACGGCGTGGCAGACCTCGGTGACGGTGAGGTTGGTGGCGCGCAGCAGGTCCTGTGCCCGTTCCACCCGCCGGCGGGAGAGATGCGCGGCCGGGGAGACGCCGTACGTGGCGGTGAAGAGCCGCTGGAAGTGGTACTTGCTGATGCCGGCAACCGCGGCTACCGCCGCGAGGTCCAGCGGCTCGGCGTAGTGGCGGTCGATGTGGTCACGGGCCCGGCGGAGATGAACCAGCAGGTCACCCGGGGCCCGGCGGGGCGGTGCGCTCATCAACACCGAGCCTAGGACAGGCCGTCGGCCCGGGCTGACCGGCTCAGCCCTCGAGGGCGGCCGGGGGCATCGCCAGGGCGAGGGTCAGGGCGAGGACGGTGGCCGGGTCGTGCAGGCGGTCGCCGTACAGCTCCCGCAGCTTGCCCATCCGGTAGCGGACGGTCTGCGGATGCACGAAGAGTTCGGCCGCCACGTCGTCGCGCCGGCCCTGATGCAGCAGCCAGGAGCGCAGCGTCTCGGCGAGCCGGTGCGCGGTGGCCGGCGGTAGCGAAGCCAGCGGCTGCAGCGCCTGGGCGCGCAGGTCGGCCAGCCCCTCCGGGTCCATGCTGAGCACCAGCTCGGCGAGGTGCTGCTCGGTGTCCACCGGCGCATCGGCGTCCCGTCGGCCGAGCCCGAGCGCCAGCGCCCGGGTGGCCCGCTCGTAGGACCCGCCCACCCGGCTCCACGGGCGGGCCGGCCCGAGGACCGCCCGGTGTCCGTGCAGCACCCGGGCGAGTTGCCGCCGGCAGCCGCCGTGCATGTCCGGCACCAGCAGCACCGCCATCTCCTCGGCGAGGTCGACCCCGGGCAGGTCCTCCCCGCTCTCGAGGGTGTGCGGGCTGAGCAGCGCCAGCACCGCGCGCAGGTTGCTGCGCGGCAGCAGGACGACGGTCAGCGTCTGCGGCGGTGGCCAGTCCGCCCGCTCGGCGCTGAGCCGCAGGGTGTCCTCCGGCTCGCCGGCGAGCAGCTGCTCGATGAGCCGTTCCAGGTAGCGGCGTCGGACCCGGCCGGCGCTGGCCAGCTCGTCGGCGTGCCCGGCCACGCTGGCGGCGGAGAGTTCGTCGATGTACGCGAACATCAGCTCGGCGAACTCGGCGACGGTCTCGGCGGCCAGCCCGGCCTGCACGGTGGTGGTGGAGACCTCCCGCCAGGCCACCCGGGCCCCGATCCGGTACGCGGCCAGCAGCGCGTCCATGCTCCGGCCGGAGCGCGCCTCCCCGCTGCCGAGCGCGTACGCGGCCTCCAGCGCCGGGGTGAGCGGCGTGCTCGGGTCGGAGGACTGGGCCTTCTCGATGAGCTGCAGAAACGTGCCGAGCGCGAGGCGCACCGCGTTCTCGATCTTCTCGCGCATCGCGCCGGTGAGCGCGCCGGAGTAGCCGGGCACCTCGGCGGTGATCGCGCTGACCGTCCGCTCCGCGACCACCGGGAGGCGGTCGCGCAGCCGGGTCGCCACCCGTTCGTCCAGTTCGAGCCGGGCGGCGCGGCGGGTCGTCCCGGACTGGTCCAACATCGTTGTTCTCCTCGAACAAAAACCTGCGGCTGATTCACCTTTGCCGGTCAAGATGTTATGCGATCAGGTGACCACCCTGGTCATATGACCGCAACTGTCCCGCGTCCTCCGAAGGTCTCCTTCCGGGACAGGCTGCTGCGCCTGGCCGAGACGGTCACCACCCCGCTGCTGCCCGGGGACTACCTCGATCTCGTCGCGCCGCTGCGCGCGGGGGCCGCCCTACGCGGCCGGGTCGTCGCCGTACGGCCGGAGACCCGCGACGCGGCGACCGTGGTCATCCAGCCCGGGCGCGGGTGGCGGGGGCATACCCCGGGGCAGTACGTGCGCCTCGGCGTGGACGTCGACGGGGTGCGGCAGTGGCGCGCGTACTCCGTCACCTCGGTCCCCGGCGCCGCGGACGGCCGGATCACGGTGACGGCCAAGGCGATCCCGGACGGCAAGGTCAGCAACCACCTGGTCCGCCGGGTCCGACCCGGGACGATCGTCCAGCTCGACCAGGCCCAGGGAGACTTCGTCCTGCCGGACGCCACCCCCGAGCGGGTGCTCTTCCTCACCGCGGGCAGCGGCATCACCCCGGTCATGGCGATGCTGCGCGCGGGCCTGCACACCCGGGCCGACGTGGTGCTGGTGCACTCCGCGCCCGCCCGGGACGACGTCATCTTCGGCACGGAGCTGCGGACGCTCGCCGCGACCGGTGGGTTGCGGCTGGTCGAGCGGCACACCGAGACCGACGGGCTGCTAGGGGTGCACGAGCTCGACGACCTGGTGCCCGACCACCTCGACCGGGAGACCTGGGCCTGCGGGCCGGTCGGCATGCTCGACGCGGTCGAGGCGCACTGGGCCTCCCGGGGGCGCGCCGACCGGTTGCACACCGAGCGGTTCCGGCCGACCGTGATCTCGCCCGGGGAAGGCGGCACGGTGACGTTCACCGGTTCCGGGGTGACCGTCGATGCCGACGGCGCGACCCCGATCCTCGACGCGGGCGAGAACGCCGGCGTGCTGATGCCCTCCGGCTGCCGGATGGGGATCTGCTTCGGCTGTGTCGTCCCGCTGCGCCAGGGCGCCGTCCGGGACCTGCGCAACGGCGACCTCACCACCGCCGTCCCCGGCGACGGCGTACTCATCCAGACCTGCGTGTCGGCGGCGGCCGGTACCTGCGACATCGAACTCTGACAGGAGGCCGGACGTGACCGTGATCCAGAAGAAGGCCGTCAATCCGATCGCCCACCTCAGCGCCGAGGACATCGAGATCATCGGTAAGGAGCTGGACGCCATCCGGGACCGGGTGATCGCCGACCGGGGGGAGCGGGACGCCCGCTACATCCGCAAGGTGATCAAGACCCATCGGACGCTGGAGCTGAGCAGCCGCGCGGTGCTGCTCTTCTCGTTCTTCCCGCCGGCCTGGATCGTGGGCACCGCCGGCCTCGCGGTGGCGAAGATTCTGGACAACATGGAGATCGGTCACAACGTCCTGCACGGGCAGTGGGACTGGATGCGCGACCCGAAGATCCACTCCACCACCTGGGACTGGGACCACGTCTCCCCGCCCGACCAGTGGCAGCACTCGCACAACCAGCTGCACCACCGGTACACAAACGTGGTCGGCAAGGACAACGACCTCGGGTACGGGATCATGCGCGTCGACGAGGACCAGCCCTGGCACCCGGTCCACCTCGGCCAGCCGCTGTGGAACCTGATCAACGCCTGCTTCTTCCAGTACGGCATCGCCGCGTACGACCTGGAGCTGGGCCACAACCTGCGCGAGGGCCGGCACAAGACCCCGGAGTTCCGGGCCCGCGCCCGGGCGGTCGGCCGCAAGATCCGTCGTCAGGTTCTCAAGGACTACCTCGTCCACCCGCTGCTGTCCGGCCCGTCGTTCCTCAGCACCCTGGCCGCCACCTTCACCGCGAACCTGATCCGGAACCTGTGGAGCCACTCCGTGATCATGTGCGGGCACTTCCCGAACGGCGTGGAGACCTTCGAGAAGCAGTCCATCGAGGGCGAAACTAAGGGCGAGTGGTACCTGCGGCAGATGCTCGGGTCGGCCAACATCAGCGGCAGCAAGCTGATGCACATCATGACCGGCAACCTGTCCTTCCAGATCGAGCACCACCTCTTCCCCGACCTGCCGAGCAACCGCTACCAGGAGATCGCCCCGCAGGTCCGCGCGCTCTTCGACCGGTACGGGCTGAAGTACACCACCGGTCCGCTGCCCAAGCAGGTCGCCTCCGCCTGGTGGAAGGTCATCCGGCTCTCCCTGCCGAACCGCCGCCGCAAGGGCGCCGAGCCGGTCGCGCCGGCGCTGGTCTCCTCCAGCCCGGCCTGACCCGCGTCAGCGGCCGTGCCGGCGGACCGCGTCCCGGCCCGGATGGACGGCGAGGGTCGGTCCAGGCCCGGGCGCCATCCCGACCGGGGCTCGGCCGGCGACTGGTGGCAGGTCTCGGGGGTGGCTGGCAGACTTCGGGGAGGTCACCGCCGTACCGAGGGACGTGGTCGCATGACGGGGTACGACCTCCGACCGGGCACCGACAGCTTCGACCTGTTCGGCGCCCGGGTCACGCTCGTCGACGCCGCCGGGTTGCTCGCCGCCGCCGGCGCCGGCCCGGTCGAGCTGCTCACCGACGCCACCTTCCCCGCGCCCGTCCGCGAGGCGCGGCTGACGGTGCGCGGCGAGGACGGCACGCACCGGTTCGACGCCGAGATTCGTACCGCCGCGGGCCGCAGCATCGGCCTGCTCGCTCTCGGCGTCGCCGGCCCGGCCGGCATTCTGCTCGCCCGCCGCCTCGCCACCGCCGATCCGACCGCCAACGGCGTGCTCGCCGAGGCGTCCCGCCGGCTCGGGCTCCGTTCGGCCGGCGCCACCGCGCTCGCCGACGACCCGGCCGGCGGCGAGGTGCTGCGCGAGGCCGAGGAGCGCGGCCTGCACCCCGAGCTGACGTACGACGAGACGCCCGACGGCGGCCGGTCGGTGACCCTGCGCGCGGCGGTGTCGAGCGACGAGGCCAGCCCCGCCCATCTGCGGACCGTGGTCGGCCTGGTGCTGCACCTGGTCAGGGCGCTCGCCGGCGATGGCGCGCTGCGCGGGCGGTCGTACCTGGTGGGCCGGCGGCCGGAGCCGGCGGCGGCCGCGGCGGTACCGCGCAGCGAGGCGGTGACCCTGGACCAGGTGGGCGGGCTGGCCGAGGTGGTCGCCCGGTTCCGGGAGATCGCGGTGTCGTTCCGCCACCCGCAGGTGATGGCCCGCTGGGGCGCCCGCCGGCCGCAGGGCATCCTCATGTACGGCCCGCCCGGCACCGGCAAGACCATGCTGGCCCGTGCCCTGGCCAACGAGATCGGCGCGGACTTCCGGGAGATCCGCACCCCGGAGATCCTCGACAAGTATCTCGGCGGCTCCGAGCGCAACATCAAGCAGATCTTCCGCGAGGCCCGCCGCTACCGGCAGCCCACCGTGATGCTCTTCGACGAGTTCGACAGCATCATCAGCTACGCCGGGGCCGGCGGAGACGCCGCCAGCCAGGCGGTCAACGCGGTCGCGGGCATCTTCAAGCAGGAGATGAACACGCTCTTCGAGGAGAACCCGGACGTCATCGTGGTGGCCACCACCAACTTCCCGCAGCGGGTCGACGCCTCGCTGGTCCGGTCCGGACGGTTCGACATCAAGCTCGCCATCCCTGCCCCCGACGAGTCCGGCCGGGCCGAGATCATCACGAAGATGATCCGGGAGCTGATCCAGCGGCACGAGCGACCGGGCTTCCGGATGTTCGCCGCCGACGTGGACCCGGCCGAGCTGGCCGCGCTCACCCCCGGCCTGACCGGCGCGGACCTGCGCGAGGTGCTGCGCCGGGTGCAGCTCGCCAAGGCGATGCGGGAGGCGACCGAGGGTGCGCCGGCCGGCCCGATCAGCCAGGATGACCTGCGAGAGGCCGTCGCCGGGCTGCGCCGAGGCTGAGCCGGCGCGACGGAGGGAGAGCCGTGTCGCCGTCCACCCTGTTGTCCCGCCGCGACCTGGCGTTCCTGCTCTACGACTGGCTCGACGTGCCCCGGCTGACCGAGCGGCCCCGCTACGCCGAGCACTCGCGGGAGACGTTCGACGCCGTGCTGGACCTCTCCGCCCGGGTGGCTGCCGAGCACTTCGCCCCCCACAACAAGGCCGCGGACGCCGCCGAACCCACCTTCGACGGCCAGCGCGTGCACACCATCCCGCAGGTCAAGGCGGCCCTCGACGTCTTCGCGCAGACCGGGCTGCTGGCCGCCGGCATGGACGAGTCGGTCGGCGGGATGCAGCTGCCGCACGTGGTCGCGGCGGCCTGCTTCGCCTGGTTCCAGGCGGCCAACATCGGCACGTCGGCGTACCCCTTCCTCACCCTCGGCAACGCCAACCTGCTGCTGACCCACGGCAGCGCCGAGCAGATCGACACCTGGGTCCGCCCGATGGTCGAGGGGCGGTTCTTCGGCACCATGTGCCTCTCCGAGCCGCAGGCCGGCAGCTCGCTGGCGGACATCACCACCCGCGCCGAGCCGCAGGACGACGGGACGTACCGGCTGGTCGGCACCAAGATGTGGATCTCCGGGGGCGACCACGAGCTGGCCGAGAACATCGTCCACCTGGTGCTGGCCCGGATCCCCGGTGGCCCGCCCGGGGTCAAGGGCATCTCGCTGTTCATCGTGCCCAAGGTGCTGCTCGACGCCGACGGCGCCATGGGCCCGCGCAACGACGTGGTGCTGGTCGGCCTAAACCACAAGATGGGGTACCGGGGCACCACCAACACGCTGCTGAACTTCGGCGAGGGGGCGCACCAGCCGTACGGGCGGCCCGGGGCGGTCGGCTACCTGGTCGGGGAGCCGCACCAGGGGTTGGCGCAGATGTTCCACATGATGAACGAGGCGCGGATCGGCGTCGGCGCCGGCGCCACCGCCCTCGGCTACACCGGCTACCTCAAGTCGCTGCAGTATGCCCGCCAGCGCCCGCAGGGGCGGCCGGTCGCCGACAAGGACCCGAGCGCGCCGCAGGTCCCGATCGTCGCGCACGCCGACGTCCGCCGCATGCTGCTGGCCCAGAAGAGCTACGTGGAGGGCGCGCTCGCCCTCATCCTCTACTGTGGCCGGCTGTTGGACGAGGAGAAGACCGCCCCCGCCGAGGCCGACCGGACCCGCGCCCACCTGCTGCTGGACCTGCTCACCCCGATCGCCAAGAGCTGGCCGTCGCAGTGGTGCCTGGCCGCCAACGACCTGGCCATCCAGGTGCACGGCGGGTACGGCTACACCCGGGACTACGACGTCGAGCAGCACTGGCGGGACAACCGGCTCAATCCGATCCACGAGGGCACCCACGGCATCCAGGCGCTCGACCTGCTCGGCCGGAAGGTGACCAGGCAGGGCGGCGCGGGGCTGGCGCTGCTGCTGGAGACGATCGGCGCGACGGTCGCCCGGGCCCGGAAGTCCGAGGGGGAGGCCGCAGAGCTGGCCGTCCAGCTCGGCGCGGCGCTCGACCGGGTCGGCGCGGTGACCCGGCGGCTGTGGGGCACCGGCGATCCGGAGCTGGCGCTGGCCAACGCCAGCGTCTACCTGGAGGCGGTCGGGCACGTGGTGATCGCCTGGATGTGGCTGGAGCAGCTGCTCGCCGTCGAGGCGGCCGGCTCGCCGGACGGGCCGGAGGGCGACTTCCTCGCCGGCAAGCGGCAGGCCGCCCGGTACTTCTTCCGCTACGAGCTGCCCCGCACCGGGCCGCAGTTCGACCTCCTGTCCGGCCTGGACCGGACCATTCTGGACATGCGCGAGACCTGGTTCTGACCGTCTTGCCGGTCGATGCTCCTGCCCGGGGAGAGCGTGCGGCGATCCTACACTTCGGCGGATGTAGATGGCGGCTTTCAGCGGCCAGCAGGTTGCCGATGGGTGGACCGGCCCGTGGAGCTGATCCGGGCACAACTCCGGCGGCTGCGGCTCCGCCGAGCTATCGCTGGTCCCGGCGGGCGGGTGAGGAACTGGCGGACCTGGCTCCGATCAGGACTTTCATGGGCTTCCGTGCCTCGCTGGGCTACACCAAGGCGGCGGAGCGTGCTGAGGCTGCCGCGCGAGTACCGTCGGACTGTGGCGGCCCGCCGGAGTAGCGGCCGGCGGCCCGCCGCCCAGACCGCTACCTGGGAGACGACGATGACCGACCCCACGGCCTTTGGTGCCCGCCTCCGCGCCCACCGCGAACGTGCAGGGAAAACGCGTCCAGTTCTCGGCGGACTCGTCGGCCGTAGCGCCGAATGGGTCAAAGCCCTGGAGAATGGCCGGCTCCCCCCACCCCGCCTGCCCATGCTGCTTCGCCTGGCCGAGGTGCTCGACATCTCCGACCTGGCGGACCTGACCGGCGACCAGTCCCTGCCGGTGGCATCGGTGACCCGCGCCGGCCACCCCGACGTCGACAACGTCGCCGCCGCCATGCAGCGCACTGCCGTGCCGGTAGGCGATCCGACGCCGGTCGACGTGCTGCGCGGCCTGGTCGACCAGGCGTGGACACTGTGGCACCGATCGACCGCCGAGCGTTCGGCGGTCGCCGCGGTGCTTCCCGGGCTGCTGGCGTACGGGCAACGCAGCGCCCGCCAGCTGGACGGCCTGGCCCGTCGGCAGGCGCTCGTCGAGCTGGCGCGCGTCTATCACCTAGCGCAGTTGTACCTGGCCCACCAGCCGTATCCCGAGTTGGTGTGGCTCGCCGCCGACCGGGCGATGCTCGCCGCCAAGGACGCCGACGACCCCGCTGCGATCGCCGTAGCCGCCTGGTACTACGCCCACGTCTACCGTGGCGCGAACCAGGTCGACGCCGCCGAGCAGGTGCTCGTCGACGCCGCCGGCCTGGTTGACCCGGCTGCCAGTGGTGAACAGTTGGCGCGGTGGGGGCAGGCGCAGCTCGGCATCGCGCTCGGGCACAGCAAGGCCGGGCGGGCCGGAAAGGCATGGCGCGCGTGGGACGCCGCCGACGGGGCCGCGAGCCGGCTCGGCAGCGGGTACGCCCACCCCTGGCTGATGTTCGGGCCGGCCGCCTGCGCGGCGTACGCGGTCACCATCGAGACGGACCTGTGTCGAGCTGGTGAGGCCGTCCGTCGGGCCGACACGGCGGACTACCGAGCGCTGCCGTCGCACACCCGTCGGGCTGCCGCCCTGATCGAGGCCGCTCGGGCGCACCTGCTGCATCGAGGCGAGGTCGCGGCGATGCACCTGCTCGGCCGGGCGCTGCGAGAGAGCGTGGATACGGTGCGGCACCATCCGTACGCCCGTACGGTCGCCCTGGAGCTGTCGAACCGGCCGGGCACGGTCGGGGAGGACGCGCGGGAGTTGGCTCTCGCGATTGGAGTGACGGGGTAGCGCTCCCTCGGGTACAAACTCTCCCCGCCGCCGCTGGTGACCGCTCGTAGCGTCCGGGTCACTGGCGGCTGCGCGGTTCTTTCAAGGCCCGACTCACGATAGGGCCTGACAAGACCCCGCCGCCGCCTCCCGAGGCTCGACGAGGAGGCGGAACCTGTGGCGATCTGGTCCGAGCTGTGCAAGCTGGTGCGGTGGCTGCTCCGGCGGCCGGAGCCGCCGCCACCGTCGGGCACCGGGCAGCGGTACCAGACGACCGAACAGGCGGAGGCGCAGCGGCGGCTGCTCGACCAAGCGAAGCGGTTGCGCGAAACGCAGTGGTACTGCGAGCCGACGCAGATAGTGCCGACGGTGCCGATGACGCTGGGCCAGCGCACCGGCTACGGGACGAGGGGTCACCGGTGAGCCGAGTGGGGGCCCGCCGTCATGGCATGTCGGCTCCAGGCGGGCAGCGCGTCTCGTACGACGAGTACCTGTTCGCGGCCGCCCTGACCCTCGCCCGACGACACCTGCCGGTGGCGACCAGCCGGCAGGCTCGAACGATCACGGCCCGGTTCCTTGAGAGTGTTCGGTGACCACCCATGGCCCGGTCATGCCGATCTGGAGCTGCGGAGGGTGCCACCTGCCTTGGCCCTGCCCGACGCGGAAGCGGGAGCTGCGGGCGGAGTATGCGGACGCTCCGGTGTCGCTGGCCCTTTACCCTCGGCTCCTACCTAGTACCGGCCACCGAGGACATGCCGTGGACGCCAGCCGGCGTGTTGCACCGCCGCTTCCTCGGCTGGGCCAGAGAGGCCGACGACGCTCCGCCGGCCCCCCAAGCCCGCCAGTAGCTAAGCCGGCGCAGGTGCCCCGTCGTGCTCGGGCGACAGCAGCGGCAGATAGCTCTCGGGACGCCAACCGGCGATCACCTTGGTGAAGAGGCGCGCACCGAGCCGCCGGTAGAACCGCTGCGCCGCGGCGTTTTCCGGCTTGACCTCCCAGCGGATGACGAGCCCGTCGTCGGCCGCGGTACGGGCCAGCGCGAGCATCAGCGCCCGCCCGACCCCGGCGTCCCGGGCGGCCGCCCGGACCCAGAGGTCGTCCAGCGCGAGGATGTCGCGCCCGGACCACAGGTGCAGGCGGCGCTGCGCCGAGACGTAGCCGAGCGGCGCGCCGGCCCGCTCGGCGAGCAGGACGGTGACGTCGTCCCGGCCGAGCAGTTCGGCCCAGCGGGCGGCGGTGACGGTGACGTGCGCCGCGTCTCCCTCGTGGGCGGCGATCTCCCGGACCAGGGTGTGCACGGTGCCGGCGTCGGCCGGACCGGCCGGGCGGATGGTGACGGTGTGGGTCATGGTCTTCTCCTTTCAGGAGGGGTGGCGCCGGCGAGCGCCGGCGCCACCCGGGGGCGACGGGTCAGGGCGTGCCGATGGCGGCGAGGACGTCCAGCCGGGCGGCGCGGCGGGCGGGCAGCAGGCCGGCGAGCAGGCCGGCGGTGAGGGCGACGGCCACCACGATGAGCAGCCGCCCGGTCGGCACCGCCAGCACGGTCGGGACGTCCCGGCCCAGCGCGCGGACCATGGCGAGGGCGAAGCCGCCGCCCAGCGCGATCCCCAGGGCGCTGGCCAGCGCGGCGACGAGCACCGCCTCGGCCCGGATCATCCAGCCCAGCTGCCGGCGGGTCATCCCCACCGCCCGGAGCAGCCCGATCTCCGCGGTGCGCTCGGTGATCGACAGGGCCAGCGTGTTGGTGATGCCCAGCAGAGCGATCAGCACGGCCAGCATCAGCAGCACCGTCACCAGACCGAGCACCTGGTCGATCATCATGGTCCGGCCGGCGACCGCGGCGGCCTGGTCCCGCAGCTGCGCGGTCGGGGTGTCGGCCAGGGCGGCCCTGATCGCCCGCTCGGCGCCCGCGCGGTCGACCGAGTCGGCAGTCCTGATCAGGATGCTGGCGTCCACCTCCTCGCTGTACAGCCGGGCGAAGGTGTCCAGCGAGATGATGTAGTCGGTCGACAGCGCCCGCGCGTCCCCGTCGCGCAGCAGCCCGACGACGGGAAGCGGACGGGTGCCGGTGCGGGAGAACGTCATGGGCAGTTGGTCCCCGACGCCCAGGCCGCGGTCCCGGGCGACCTGCTCGGCCAGCACGACTCCTCCGCCGGTGAGCGCTGCCAGGCTGCCGGCGGTGAAGTGCAGGTTCGCCACCCGGGGCAGCGTCGCCGGGTCCACGGCGGTGAGGGCGCGGGTCGCGTCCCCGTCCCGCCAGTGGCCGTAGCGCAGCCGGGACGCGACCGCGACCTCGGGCAGTCGGCTGATCCGGTCGTAGACGGCGGGGGAGAGGCCGCCGAGCATCTCGTTGCGGGCGCTCTCCACGATGTGGTCGGCGGTGATCACCTCGGCGTAGGACTGCCGGACGGAGCTCTTGACCGAGGTGCCGAGGACGGCCATGAAGCTGATCAGGGCCAGCCCGAGGGCCAGCGCCAGGGCGGTCGCCGCGGTACGTCGCGGGGTGCGCGCGGCCGAATCGGTGGCCAGCCGTCCGGGCACCCCGGCCGCGGCCAGCGGCCGGCCGATGAGGCGTACCAGGGCGGGGGTGAGCGCCGGCCCGAGCAGCGCGAGACCGACGACGGCGGCCACGGCGGCAGCGCCGAGCAGCGGGACCGGAGCGTCCGCGGCGAGCACCGCCGCGATCGCGGCCAGGCCCGCTGCGGCAGCCAGCGCACCGGCGACGACCCGGACCCGTCCGGTGCGGGCGGCGGCCGCGCTGCGCAGCGCCGCGACCGGCGCCACCGCGGCCGCGCGCCGCGCCGGGCCGACCGCCGAGCCGACCGTGACCAGGACGCCGACGGCGAACGCCACCAGCACGGTGCGGGGGGTCAGCACCAGCCCGCCCTCGGGCAGCGGTACGCCGAACGCCCTGGCCAGGTCCCGGATGCCGGTGGCGGCGGCGACGCCGAGGCCCAGCCCGGCGGCCGAGGCGGTGAGCCCGACCAGCAGCGCCTCGCCGAGGACCGAGCGCAACACCTGCCCGGCCGTCGCACCGGCGGCCCGGAGCAGGGCGAGTTCCCGGGTCCGCTGGGTAATGACGATGGAGAACGTGTTGGCGATCAGGAACGCGCCGACCAGCAGGACGGCCGCCGCCAGGGCGAGCAGCACCAGCTGCAGCCAGCCCAGCTGGTCCCGCGCGGCCGCCGCGCCGGCGGCCGCGATGTCCCGGCTCGGCGCGACCTCGTAGCCGGGGCCGACGGCGGCGGTGATCCGGTCCCGCAGGTCCTCTGGGACCACGCCCGGCGCGGCGACGACCGCCACCTCGGAGACGTTGGAGCCGAGCCGGAGCAGGCGCTGCGCCGACGAGAGAGTGACCAGGGCGACCGTGCTGTTCGGCAGGCCGCCCCGGTCACCGAACCCGGCCAGTCCGACCACCCGCAGCCGGGCGGTGTCAGTCGCCCGGACGGTGACGATGTCGCCGAGCCCGATGCGCTGACTGCGGGCGGTGTCCTCGTCGATCACCACCTCGTCGTCGGCGACGGGCGGTCGGCCGCCGCGGACGGTGAACGCCCCCACCGGCGCGGGCACCCAGGAGGCCAGCAGGGACGCGCCGGTCGGCACGACCGGCCTGCCGGCCACCTCCAGCAGGCCCTGGCCGCGGACCAGCGGCCGGGCGGTGGCCACGCCGGGCACCGCGCCGACCCGGTCCGGGACGGCCGCCGGCAGCGGATCCCGGGCGACCTCGACGCCCATCGCGGAGTCGAAGGCGACGGCGTCCCGCACCGTCAGATCGACGCCGGCGGTCGCGGTGCGGAACTGGTCGTCCAGCAGCCGGCCGGAGGTGTCGGTGAGGACCAGGCCGCCGGTGGCGAAGGTGACGCCGAGGACGACCGCGAGCAGGGTGAGCGCCAGCCGGGCCCGGCGGGCGAGGGTGGTACGCAGAGTCAGGCGCCACATGTCAGTTCGCTCCGGTGGCTGCGGGCGCGGCCAGGCGCGCCATGCGGGACAGGATGGTGGGCACGGTCGGTGCGTCGAGTTCGCCGTCGATCCGGCCGTCGGCGAGGAACACCACCCGATCGGCGTACGCGGCGGCGTGCGGGTCGTGGGTGACCATCACGATGGTCTGTCCGAGTTCGTCGACGGCCCGCCGCAGGAAGCCGAGCAGCGCCTCGGCCGCCTGCGAGTCGAGGTTGCCGGTCGGCTCGTCGGCGAAGACGATCTCGGGACGGGTGACCAGGGCGCGGGCCACCGCGACCCGCTGCTGCTGTCCGCCGGAGAGTTCCCCTGGTCGGTGCCGTAACCGGTCCGTCAGACCGAGGGTGGCGACCAGGTGGGCCAGGCGCTCGGGGTCGGGACGGCGGCCGGCCAGGGTGAGCGGCAGGACGATGTTCTCCCGCGCGGTCAGGGTCGGCACCAGGTTGAAGGCCTGGAAGACGAAGCCGATCCGGTCCCGGCGCAGCAGGGTGCGCCGACGCTCGCTCAGCCGACCCAGGTCGGTGCCGCCGAGCAGGACCTCTCCGGAGTCGACGGGGTCGAGCCCGGCCAGCGCGTGCATCAGGGTCGACTTGCCGGAACCGGACGGCCCCATGATCGCGGTGAACCGGCCGGCCGGGATGGACACGGTGGCGCCGTCCAGGGCGCGGACGGCCGCGTCGCCGCGACCGTACGTCCGGACGACGTTGCGCGCCTGGGCGGCGGTGGTGGTGGCGGGTGCGGGCGCCGTGCTCGTGGTCATCAGGGATCTCCTGTCGGTGAAGCGGGGAGGGCGAATCAGCGGGCGCGGCGCGGCGGGGTGCGGGTCGCGCGAACGGTGGCGGCGTGCCGGTCGCGGCGCAGCCGGCGGACCAGCTCGGCGCGCTCCAGCTCGATCAGCTCGGCGGTGAGAAGGTGGTTCATGGCGACTCCTCGGTCAGGTCGGATCTGTGACACGAGGAGAGTCACCGGACGCGCTGTCCGGACGCTGGCCGTCCATCCGGCCGGTCCGGACAGCGGATGGACAGACCGCCGCCAGCGGCCGCGATCAGGCTGGCGGCATGGTGGAACGGAACGACCCGACGGCACGCGCTGCGGAATCGACGCAGGTGGTGATGGTGGCCCTGCCGCCCGGGATCTGCCGGCCGTGTGTACGCGCGATCAGCCGGCGGGTGAGTGACCTGCCCGGCGTGGTGTCGCTGGAATTCGACGCCGACGCCGGCCTGCTGCGGGTGGGCGGGGAGGTGGATCCGGCCGCACTGCGCCGGGCGGGCGTGGTGAGGTCAGTCGAGGGTGAGCTTCAACTTCGGCCGGGCGGCCAGCATCTCGCTGGTGACGTAGGCCAGGTCGATGGCCGGGTCGGTGAAGGTGATCGGGCTGGCCGACGTCATCGGGATGACGCCGGGTAACGGCAGCTCGGGCGTCAGCGTGATCTCGATGCCGAGAAGCCGGCCGCTGAAGTGGGTGGCGTAGAAGGCGAAGTCCCCCTGCACGGTCAACCGGTCGGTCGCGAAGCGCATGGTTTTACCCGCCGGTCCGGGCGAGCGGAGCAGGAAGTGGTCGATGACCGCGTGGTCAACGGTGAACTTCAACGCCTTCAGGGTGCCCTCGGTGACGGGCAGGTCGACGATGCCCTCGATGCGCAGCCCGGTTATGGTCATCGCCGAGCCGGTCAGCTTCGACGGGGTCGCCGCCACCACCGGCTGTCCCGGCTCGGCGGCGATCCACGGCAGTCGCTTCCGCACCCCCACACCGCCTGGACTCGGCGTCGGCTTCTGGGTGGTGCAGTCGGTGGCGGGAACCGTCGGCCGGGCGGTCGCCGCTTCGATCGACGGCGGCACGTCCGTTGCCGGGGCGCATGCCAGCGCCGGGTCAGGCGCCGCGAGTGCCACGGCGGCAGCGCAGCCGAGCAGCCCGAGCAGCCCGATCAGCATCGCGAAGAACCGGGGATCGCGCCGCCCGGGCCCCGGCGATGCCCCCTCCGGCCCGCCGGCTCGCCGGAGCATCCCGGGCCGACCGGTCTCCTCGTACCGGGCGGGCGCCGGCGGGGCCACGCGGGGCCGGATGCCGTCCCCGCCCGACATCAGCTCGTTGACGAGCGCCAGCTGCTCGCGATCGGCGCGCCAGCGGCGGTGTTGGGGCCCCGCAGGTCACGGCTCCCACCGGCCGTCGGCTCGCCACGCACCGTCTGGTCGTCGGCCGCCTCGTCCCGCGTCGTCTGGCCGTCGGCCGCCTCGTCCCGCATTGTCTGGTCCTCGGCCGCCTCGTCCCGCGTCGCCTGGTCGCGGGGCGAGTCGTCCCGCAGCGTCCCGCCGTCCGCCGACGAGCCACCAGGCCGGGCGGCCCGGTAAGCGCCCGGCACCCAGGCGAATGCCAGGGCACCGCCGACGGTGCCGAGCAGGAGACCGAGGAAGAAGCCGCCCAGGTTCACCGCGATCAGGGAGAAGAGCGCAGTTACCACGGTGACCACGGCGTAAAAGGTCCGATGTTGCGGGCTGAGCCACATCAGCAGCCCGGAGGTCACCAGGATGGCGGGGATCAACCAGGAGAGGAAGCCGGTCGGTCCCATCTGAAATGAGAGCCCACCGAGCGACACCTTGGCGGTGCCGAAGATCTCCAGGCCGGCCAGCGCAGTGAGCAGGCCGCCCCAGAACGGCCGTGCCCGCCGCCACCGGCGGAAGCCGCGCCATCCGTCGCGGAACCGGTTCGGCTGGGCGTGTTGCAGTTCGGCGGTTGTCACGTACGCCTCCTGCCGGGTGAGGGGTCGCGGGCCGGACGGGCCAGCGGCCCTCAGCGGCCCGAGGTGGTCAGCTCAGAAGCACTCCTTGGCGGCCGCGCCGGCGTTGACCTTCAGCCTCAGGCCGGTCAGGTTGAACGTCCCGGCGTGGGTCGAGCGGGCGACCTGGCGGAGGTTCCTGATGGTCACCGAGTCGGCCTGCTGGCCGAAGGCCTTCGGGTCGCCCTTGGCGCCGTCGGGACCGCCCTTCAGGGTGGACGCGTCCTGTCCGATGTTGATGTTCCCGAACGTGGTGTCACCCTCGAGCGACTCCACGTCGATCAACAGGTCACTCGCGGTGGCGGGCCTGCCATCGCCGCCTGCGGTGATGGTGAGCACGACGGGAGCCCCGGGCGCCTTCACCGACTGACAGAGGTCGAAGATCTGCGCGTCGCGAATACCGGTGACGGCCACTGGGTGCTTCGTGCCGTCGATTTCCTGGGCGGCGCCACCAAACTGGACAAAGCCCTTACCGCGCAACTCCGAGGCGGAGGTCTTGAACGTCTGGCCGGAGACGGCGAACGAGGCGGCGATTGCGCCGTTGGTCATGCCGAACAGGATCGCGCCGGCGACGGCTGCGGCCGGCATCATCATGGCGGCGAAGCGCCGCCACCGGGTACGACCCGGGCTGTCGAACCGATCCTGCACGATTCCTCCTCCGGCTGGACGTCGCGCGGGGTGGCCGGACGGACGTGAGGCCCCGCACCGGGCCTCGGAGGCTGTTACCGGCGGTAACGAAGTGCGGTGCTGTTGCACTCGTGCGGGGCGGGGGCACGAGAGCCTGTCCAACCCAAATATTAACAGGATGAGGACCCAGGGTGGCCGAGTTGTCACGGAACGTCAACAGCGGAGTGAGGCCAGGAACCCGCTTCTCCGCCGGTGCGCTGGTTTCGGGGGGCCGTCCGCCGCGAACCAGGCCGTAGCCAGGTTCCGACCGGGAAAGGGCGCTGGCCTGGCCCCGTCTCCGGGAGCCCGGCCAGCGGCCAGTTGGGGTCGGCGTCAGCTGGAGTAGCCGCGCTCGGCGACCCAGGTGGCGACCTTCTCGTCGCTCATCCAGTAATGGTTCGTCCGCCCGTACGGGTCGGCGATCTCCAGCGTGTCGCCACCGTCGCGGTACCCGACGATGCTCACGTAGTGCCCGCCGGGGAACGAGTGCCGCTTGCCGTCGACGTCCACCCCGGTGCCCATGGTGTTGGCCACGACGCCGCGCTTGGTGTCGATCGCCTCGACGACGTCAGCGCGCAGCTTGTCGACCTGTTCCGGCTGTGCCTCGGGACCGTTGATCTGGGTGGTCTCGTAGCCACCGCCGGTCACCTCATTGAGCACCCGGGTGGTGTCGTTGGCCGAGGCGGTGCCGGCCCGGGTGGTGCCCAGCTTGTTGGCGATCTCCTTCTGGCTGAGGACCTTGCCCTGGGTGGACAGCGCGATCCGGGTCGCGGCCGGGGCGCAGAAGTAGGAGTTCGGCTGCCGCTGGTAGGCGTGCTCCAGCACGCGCTCGCCCGGGGGCTCGGGTGGCGGGCCCACGTCCGGGTTGCTGTCGGCCGGCGCCCCCAGGTCCGGGTTGCTGTCGGCTGGCGCCCCCACGTCCGGGTTGCTGTCGGCCGGCGCTTCCACGTCCGGGTTGTCGACCCGGGCGGCGTCGGCGGCCGTCTCCAGGCCGGCGACGGTGCCACCGACGACCATCAGACCAGCGACGGACAGAACACTCTTACGGTAAATCGAGTTCATCGTGAAGCTCCTCGGGGTTGGCGCCTCCAAGGGATCGAAGGCGCACGTACCGCGGGGAAGAGAGCGCGCCCGCGGTACGCCGTTGGTGCCTCGGACACTCCCGGCTTCTCCGGACTCTCGACCGGCCTGCCGGGCTCTCGACCACCGATTACCCGACCCAGGTCCGTGAAAACGCTGCGAACTTCGCCGAGTAGTGGGAGAATCAGCGCCGCCAACGGCGGCCGGAAACGGAGTCGCGGCCCTGGGCGCGGCAGCCAGCGCCTCGCGTAGCCGGCCCAGCTTCTTGACGTCGACGTGGACCGGCTCGCCGGGCCGGGCGCGTTTGTAGCGGCGTACGACGCGGCCGCTGGGGCGGTCCAGCCACGCGAGGGGATGCAGGCAGGTCGGGGGTGAACGAGGCGGCCGATGATGGCCCGGCCGACCACGTTGGCGGCCTCGACGCCCGCCTGACCGGCCCACGCTGACCCACACCGGCCACCACCGGGCTGGATGCGGAAGCCCTCAGGTTGGATGAACGGAGACGGGTGGAGACGAGGGAGACGCTCGGCCGGTAAGCCCAGCCGAGCGTCTCGATCAGCTCGTCCTTCTGTCAGCCGGCTTTGGTGTGCGGGTCAGATCCGACGGGCGGTGCGGAACCGGTCCGGCCAGTAGCCGACACCGTCCAGGAGGGGCTCGCCGGAGAGGTCGCCCATGGTCGGACCGTCCGTCTGGGACCGGCTGGAGATGAACCGGTGGTGCCCGCCGTCGTCGAGGCCGAGGTAGATGCCGGAGTGGTCGATCTGCCCGGTGGGGATCGGCTGGGCGTTGAAGAACACCAGGTCGCCGGGGAGCAGGCGGTCGATGCCGCGGGCCCGCTGGCCGGTATTGGGCATCAACTGGACGCCTGGACCGAATTCGGCCATGGCATAGGCTCTACGCGGAAGACCCTCACCCGGGGTGTTCGTGCCGCGCAGCGGATACCCGAGCCGGTGTCCGTAGACCATCCGTAGGAAACCGGAGCAATCCAGGGCCAGGGCGCGGGCCGGGTCGGGCGCGCCAATCTTGCCGTCGAGGAACGTCCACCCCATACCCAGGTAGTCGTAGAAGTCGGACCGCTCGGCGCGGCCCTCGGGATCCGCAGGGTCGGGCGGCCCGAACGATGCGTCACCCGAATACTGCTGTCCTTGGTTGTCCTTCTTCACCGGGGCCCCGTCGACGTATTCAAACGCGATCGCCAACACGTCCGGTGAGCGGTCCTTGCGGGCCGCGGCGAGCCAGTCGATGAACCACGTCTCCTGTTCGGCACCGGCATGCCAGGCCTGCGGCGCGAGCCGAACCCACATCTTGGTCTCGATCTTCGCGTCGGTGAAGCGTGGTTCCTCGAACGTCCGGGGCGGGCCGTAGATGTGCGCGGTTCGCGCACCGTCGGTCATGACCGCGACAGGTTCGCCGGAAGAGTCGATGATCTCGGTGCGGTCTGGGTCCTTCGACCGCTGATAGGTGTAGCCCGCAGCACCGCGTGCCGGGCCACCGTCCGCCTTCGCCCCGCCGAGGGTGAGCACCGGTTGGTCCGCCGGCGACGGTCGCGCCACGACATAGGTGGTCGTGCTTGCGCCGACCAGCAGGGCGAGCACGGCGATGGTCAGCAGGACGCCTCGTCTGCGGAGGTACGTCCGGTACTTCATGCCTGCTTCTCCTTCCGCGACTCCGTTCTCGGCGATCGGTCAGGTAACTGGCACGAAACCGGCGACGACGCCGCTGTAGGCGACACCGAACGTGATCGCGGTCACAACAAAGGTCGCCAGGACGGTGGCCCTGGGCGGCTGACGCACGAGTTGGTACGCGATCAGTCCAGGGATGACGAAGCCCAGGGTCTGGTGGGCGAACAGGAGCGGGAGGTCCTGCTGAACGATGACGAACAGGGTCAGCTGCAGGAGAACGCTGAGCAGCACGATCGCCGCGAACAGCCGCTTTCCGTAGAGGATGACCACCCGTTGGATCAGCAGGGTGAGCAGATAGGTCAGGGCGGTCATCCCGACGATGATCACGGCCTGCAGCTGGTCCTGGATGAGTGTCAGTGCGATCCACCCGGGAGTGATCATTCCGCCGGGCGAGAGGTTGGTGGTCAGGTAGCACAGCAGCGCGAACACGAGTCCGATGCCGAGGCTCGCGGTGGCCAGCTGGGCGCTGAGTTCTCCGCCGAAAGTCATCATCGGATCCTTTCTCCGGTCTGCGTACGAAGCATGGAGGCGGATTCGGAGCCGTCCTCGCAGGTCCAGCTCGGCAATGTTGCTAGCTCATGGAGCAACACCTCACCCTGCCCGTGGATGTTTCCAACAGCGACGATCGAGGAGTCGTCCGGCGCTGCTGCCGTCACACCTGCCAGCAGGCGCTCCGGAACGAGTTTGCCGCCGAGGTCGACCACCCGGTCCTGCAGGTCCGCCGGCACGCTGGTGCGCGCGCTCTTGGTCGGCTCACCAATCAGGACGAGGCTGTCCGGTTGCACCCGCGCGCTCAGCTCGCCCATCTGACGGTTGCGTTCCACCCGGTCCGGCCGGCAATTGATCACCATGGTCAGCGGACGCGTGATCAGCTGTTGATCCTCCAGTTGCTTGATGTTCATGATGGTCGACTCGGGATCGTTGGCGGCGAAGACGTTGGCAAACCGGAGCCGCTTGGTGCCATGCAGCACCCGGGCCACGGAGAGCACACCGGGATCGGGTGGTGCCTCCCACATGCCCTTGAGGGCGCTGTGCCGGTCGACACCCAGCTGCTCGGCAACGGCCAGCGCGATGGCGACGTTCTCCTTGAAGGTGATCCAGCCGAATCCGTCCATCTCACGGTCGCTCACCGACTCGGGATCGACCGGGATCAGTTCGCAGTCACGCCGTTCGGCTTCCTCCTGCAGGATTGCCAGCCGGTCCCGTTCGGCGGTGATACAGACGCCGCCCTCCGGCATGGATCGGCTCAGGGACCGCGCGACATCGTCCAAGGTGGGCCCCATCTCAGCGAGATGGTCCTCGCGTACGTTGCTCAGCACGCCGATGTTGGATCGGATCAGCTTGCTCTGATTGCACTCCTGCAGCGCCGGCATCACCGCCATGCACTCCATGACCAAGACGTCGGGGTGGTACATGGCGGCCCGCCGCACGATGCCGATCTGCTCGACCACGTTGGCGATGCCGAACTTGCGGTAGACCGGCTCTTCGCTGGCGTCCGGGAAGATGAACCGGGCGGCGGTGCCGGTGGTCTTGCCCACCACGACCTTGCCGCCACCCCGCAGCGCACCGGCGCAGAGCCGGGTGATCGAGCTTTTGCCCCGGATGCCGTTGACCAATACGCCGTTCGGGATCTTGTCCAGGTTGCGATAGTGGTTGCGCTGCTCGACGACCCCGCCGACGAGCAGAGCCAGGCAGCACAGGACGAAGACGATGTAGAGGTATGCCACGTCAATCCCTCTCGTCTCGATCGGCGGGGTAGTGATCAGCTCGATCGTCAGGCGACGGCGCGGCCCGATCAGCATCAGCTTGCGCGACCTCGGGAAGCACGACGGTGCAGTCGTCCTCCTTACCGCGCAGCCGGATCGCACCCCCCAGGCGGCTGGAGCCGGTGTGCCGCACCTGGCGGCAGATCTCCAGACACATGGCCAACGCGCCGATGTCGTCGTGCCGTTGCGGCGGGATCGGCACCTCGACCGAGCCGTCGCTGATCCTGTCGGCCTCGCCGGCGAGCCGCCGCAGTGGCCGCGCGAATATGAAGTACTGCCACACCTGACTGAGCAGCACGACGCCTGCTGCAGCACCGGCGACCAGCAGCGTCCAACGCCGCCCGTCGCTTTCCGGCAACCGCAGCCCGGCCAGGTCCTGCTCCACCACGAGGGACCATTTCAACGGCGCAACGGTGTTGGGCTTGTTCACGCCGGCGGCGGCGATCAGAACCGGACGCCCGTCAGGCGCCTGCGCCAGCCCGACCGTGCCGCCCTTCAGCGCCTCACCGGCGGCCTTACGTGCGTTACCCCCCAACTCCTGGAAGGCCCGGAAGCCCTCCGAGTCGAAGACCGTGCGCAGATTCTCGTCGACGACTCGCACCTGCCCGTCCACCTCGCGCAGCATGTTCAGCAGGTAGTCGATGTTGAACTCGCCGACCACCGCGACGCCGTTGGCGGCGACCCGGAAGGCATAGACCACCGGGACGCGTGCGGTCTGGTTGTCCAGATCGATGCCGGCCTCGCCCCGCAGCGACTCGTTCCGGAGCGGCTCACGTCCGGCGGAGCTGACCACCGACCCGCTCGGGTCCATCACGTACAGGCCGCGGAAGCGCTGTTTGTCGGCCAGCTCATGCTCGAGAAGCGGGGTCATCTGGGCCGGATCACCGGCCTCGGCCGCCTGGGAGAGGCGGGACACGGTCGCAAGACCGTTGTTCAGCGCCTTGCCCATCAGAGTGCTCGCCGCCTCGGCCCGGCTCTCCTCGTCCCGGACAAGCTGGTCGGGTATCGACGGCTGAGGTTCACGGAGCGTGACAGCCGCGGCTGCTGCCGGCCAGAGCAGAGCCAGCACGGTGGCTACGACCAGGCCCTGCGTCACGGTCGGCCGCCACCGCCACCGCCTGCCCCGGGCATTCGAGGGTTCGCCGGACGTGAGGGTCAGCGCCCGGGCGATGCGGTGCGCCTCCGCGACACGCAGCGGGTGCCGCTTGCCCGAGACCTCGCCACAGGCGTTGGCCTTGGCCTGCTTCAGCAACGACCGGACGGGGCGGACCAGCGCTACCCGCATCAGCAGGAAGCTCGGCACCGCCATCGCCAGCAGGGTCAGGCCGAGCAGGACACCGTGCGTGGTGGAGGTGCCGCCCGCCTCGTCCGCCACGATCAAGGTGGCCACCGTGGCCCCGGTCTCCCCCACCGGAGCGGAGGAGACGACCAGCTGCTTGTTCGACCACTCAGTCACCCTGATCGGGTGGCCCTCGATGGACTTGGACTGTGCCAGACCGCGGAAGACCACCGGCAGATGAACCTCGGGGACGGCGCTGACCCCCTGCATCAGGGTGCTCTTGCCATCGGGTGTAAGCAGGAAGACCCCCTGTCGGGCGTCGGGGCTCAGTCGTACCTCGTCGATGTCGAGCGGTTGCATCGCCAGCAGGGTCCGCGTGCCGTCCAGCCCGATACTGTGAACCAGCGCCGGGCCCTCGGGGGTGGTGATCGTGAACGTTTCGTTGACCGGCAGCGCTGGCGGCAGCAGCTCGAAGGGCAACCCCGGGCCGTACGTCGCCAGCGGGCGGCGAGAGGCGGTCTCCACGACCGCGGCCCGGTTCCAGGTCGTCCCGTCCCCCACCACCTGTTTGGAAAGCTCGGCGTCCGGCATCGACGGGGGCCGGGAGGCGACCCGCTGATCGAGGTCCTCAACGGAGTGATTGATGGTCAGTCGCATGGAGGAGGCGACCTTCGACACGTTGTCCCGCTGCGAATCGACCACGGCCGGAGGCACCGCCCGTTCATGGCTGATCGCGAACCCCAGCACGATCGCCGCCACCAGGAACATCGTCGCCCAGAGATACACCAGCGACGGGACGCCCGAGCCCGCGGGAAACCCGGCGGCCGGCAACTGCTGGTCAAGCGCCCGTCGCCGCCAGGCGACCACCTGCTCTGGGGGCAGTGTCTCGGCCGACCTCGCGGCTACCGGAGCGCGTCCGCGAAACCCCCCCTGATCGGTCCGCCGGTCCGGCGCAGGCTGGTCCCCTCTGCTCTTTCTCTGCATGCCGACCTCTTCCCTTCCGCAAACATCGGAAGTTGCACGGTCATCCCGATCATCGAACTGGGCGGGGTGAAGAAACCTCACCCCGCCAAGATGAACCCGAGCGTGCTGCGGACCTTCCGCCAGACTCGCCTCGGGCCTAGGGGCCGGTATGGCTCGATCATGGAACTCGGCGGGGTGAGAGAACCTCACCCCGTCGAGATGAACCCGGCAAAGAGCCGTGTCAACGCGTCACCCGTAGCCCCGCCTTGAGGGCGCCCAGGCCGTCGAGGTTGCCGGTGATCCGGTCCTCGGCCGCGGTATAGGGGCCGCGGCGGCGGTCGCCGGCGGGCAGGTGCTCGAGGGTGCGGGCGAGGTCGACCACGCGGATGGTGGGTTTGAGGGAGAGCCAGATGGGGATGGCCTCGGCGCGGGTGACGACCCACCGCCGGTTCGGCTGCTCGGTGAACGTGAACTTGGCGAGGACTCCCGCCCGGTTGGCGTCGTTGGGAAAGTCGTGCCGAGCCAGGGTGTTTCCGACCCCGTACGCGATCCATTTGTCGCCGACGCGCTCAAAGGGCTGTACGACGTGGGCGTGGTGGCCGATGATCAGGTCGATGTTCGGATCGGCGATGAGCTGTCTGGCCCAGGACAGCTGGTCGCCGTCGGGGCTGTGCATCTTTTCCGTGCCCCAGTGGACGGAGAGCACGATGATCTGCGCGCCGGCCTTGCGGGTGGTGGCGGCGGCGGCGCGGATCGCGGCGATGTCGATGCGGTTGGCCAGCCACGCCTTGCCGGCTGGCGGTTGCAGGTCATTGAAGTCCTTCGACCAGGACAGGTGACCGATCTTGACGCCGTTGACCTGGTAGATCGTCGGGGTGTCGTGTTCCCCCGGGCTGCGGAAGGTGCCGGTGTGGCGCAGACCGGCAGCGTCGAGGGAGTTGAGATTGTCGTACACCCCTTGCTCGCCCTGATCCAAGGAGTGGTTGCTCGCCGTGGAGCAGGTGTCGTAGCCGGCGGTCTTGACCGCGGCGGCCAGATCGGTAGGGGCCTTGAAGCGCGGAAAATCCTTGGGCTCGCCGGGCCCCATCGGGGCCTCCATGTGACAGACGGACAGGTCCGCCGATTCGACCGCCGGACGGATCGAGGCGAACATCGGGTCGAAGTCGTAGCCGGGGCGCCCCGCCGCCTCGGCATCGGCCCGTGCCTGCCGCCAGGTGGGCGGGTGCACCAGGATGTCCCCGGAGCCGAGGATGCTGACGTGGCGCGGCGCGTCCGCCGCCGGTCGCGCAGCAGCCGCCGAGGGTTGCGGCGAAAGCCGCTCGCCAAGGACGTCGCTGGGCAGCGCCCACACGCCGGCCGGGGCAACCACCAGCGCGGTGACGAGCACGGCGCGGATCGGGAATGCACGCATCGCGGGTGGCCTCCTCCGTAGGTCGACGGCACGGCGCGGCCGCTTTCGTGGTGAGGTGCTAACCCCCGGCCGCGGCACCGTCCCTGCGCGGGTCCGCCGCGCCGAGGAGCTGATTCCCTCGAACCTCGATCGCGGTCGAACCGCTGTTCAGCGCGATGACCCTGGGGCAAGGGTGCTCGCGTCCGACGAGGGTGGTCAGGCGCACTGCGGCGCGCCTGCCTGCTTCGAGCTCGGAGGGCGCTCCACGCTTTCCGTCACACTTGCGGGTGAGGTCCTGCCCGCTGAAATGGCCCTGGTTGATCGCCTGGGCCGGGCTCATGCCGTCGACGAGCACCCCGGTCAGTGTTTGGACCACATAGTCAGGGATGTGCGAGCCACCCGCAGCGCCGACCACGAGCTTCAACTTCTTCCCCTCGCCGTCCAGCACGATCGTCGGTGCCATCGCGGCCGTGGGTCGCTTCTTCGGCTCCATGACGTTCACGGGCTTGCCGGGTGAGACCGACAAGGTGTCGGTGAAGTTGTTCATCGCGTTGTTGAGAATCATCCCCTGCGCCTCGAGGTGCGACCCGAAGTGGCTGTTGTTGGTCGTGGTCATGGACGCGGCGTTGCCGTCAGCATCGACGATGCTCACGTTGCTCGTCGGATCGCCGACGTCCACTGTGGCGGGTTCCTCGCTGGGAGCGGGTGTGGGGGTGGGCGCCCCCGGAGGGATGCCTGGTTCGATCGGCTGGATCGCTCGCTTTGTGGAGAAGAGGGAGAAGCGCTGGTCGAGATAGTGGCGGTCGAGCAGCCCCTCCACCGGCACGCCATGGTAATCCGGGTCACCCACGTAGGCGCGGCGGTCGAGGTTTGCCAGGCGGCTGGCCTCGATCGAGAGGTGGAGGCGGTCGTCCGAGTTGGGGTCCGTCTTCCCCACCTGGCCGCGTTCGAGCAGGCCGAGCATTTCCAGGACCGCGACCCCTCCGAAAGCCGGCGGCGGCGAGGTGCACACCTGCACGTCGAATGCCTTCCGGCAGACCTCCGTGCGCTCCACCGGTTCGTAGTCGGCGAAGTCCTGCGGCGTCATGAGGCTTGGAATGACCGGCGGCCCCGCGGTGTTCCCTTTGAGCTTGATCGGGCCCTTGGCCGCGTGTTGCACGATTGCCGGGGCGATCTTGCCGTTCGGATCGTAGAACGCGTCCGCGCCCCGGTCCCGAACCTCCCGCAGTACGTCCGCGATCTCACGGTTGTAGAGCTTCGTCCCCACCGGCTTCGGCTCGTCGCCGTTGCAGTAACGGGGGCGCAGGTCGGGGTAGTTGCACCGCTTCCGCCCGTTGAAGCGCTCCTTGAAACCGTCGTGCAGGTTGGGGGACATTGGAAAACCATCCGCGGCCAGCCGGATGGCGTCGTCGAAGAGCTGATCCCACGGGAGAGTGCCATACACGCTGTGCACATCCGAGAGCACTCGCAGGGTGCCGGGAACCCCGAATGCCCGTCCCGTGGCCGAGGCCGACTCCGGGAAGCGATCCGTCCGGAGTGCCTTGCGCTCCTGCTCCGTGGGCGTCCTGAGATTCTCGGTCACGCTCATCGGGGCTCTGGAGTAGCCGTCGAAGAATCGGAGCTGCTGCTTATCAGGATCCCAGTAGTTGATGAGTGTGCCACCAGTCAGCCCGGAGGCGTGTGGCTCCACAACAGCGAGGACGGCCTGGACGGCCACCGCCGCATCCGCAGCTCTGCCACCCTTGGCAAGAATCCGACAACCGGCCTCCACCGCGAGAGGATGGGCGGCCGCAACCATGAACTTCTTAGCGACCGCATCTTGCTCCCGACCGCTCTTACCCCGAGGAACCGTGCAGGCATCGGAAGGCGGAGCTACCGTGTTCTTTTCGCGCGGCGCTGTCGGGGCGGGCAGCAAACCGATCACCACCAGGGCGGGAATCATGTAGCGAAGCCTGCGTGCGGACATACGAAGACCTCTCGAAATAAGGCAACGGGGCGCCAAGCTGGACGTAGAAGAGCTCTTCGGCAAAAACTATCCACCTGTTGCCGTGATTTTCCTCGTACGCATCAGACCCCCTCTTCTAACCGCTGTCGGGCCACCGGCCCCCGTGTGGCGGTTAGCAAATCGGTTTCAGGCGTGCGTATTCGTCGGCTCATCGCGTCGAGGCAAGAGCTGACACCGGTATCATCGTTCGGGGCTGTACGACGTCGCAGGACATCGCGAGAAGTCGTGGCTGCCGAGACGAATGTGTCGCAGGTGAGAGCCGTGGGAAGTCGGGCTGCTTAGCGCCCGGCCCCTTCCAGGCCCGCCGCCGCCCGTCGGGCAGCGTCGGCCTCCTGCCCCCGCCCGGCGGCGGCCGCCGCCTCGGCGGCCAAGGACCAGAGCCGGAGCCGGGCCCACGGGAACTCGCGATCCTCCAGCAGCTCCACGGCCCGGCGGCACTCGTCCGCGGCGGTGACCGCGTCGCCGTCGGCGTACGCGATCCGGGCCCGGCCCCAGGCTGCCCAGGCCTGGCAGCGCGGGTTGCCGCTGCGGCGGGCGGTCTCGGCCGCCTCGGCGAGCATCGCCGGCACCCCCTCGACCTCGCCCCGGTCCAGCAGCGTGTGCGCGAGCTGAACGAGGGTGAAGGCCAGCGCGTGCGGCGAGGGGTTCATCCGGGCTTCGGCGGCCGCTTCCTCCAGTGTGGAGACCGCCTCGTCGTGCCGGCCGGCCTCGCGCAGCGCGATGCCGAGGTGCGCCAGGATCCCGGCGGGCAGAAGGCGGTCCCCAGCCTTCCGGGTCCACTCGAGGCTGCGCGTCCACTGTTCGGCGGACCGCTCGAAGGCACCCGTCCGTAGGTCCAGCAGCCCTTCGACGTAGCAGATCGTCCCGTGCCACCAGGGGTCGTCGGTGTCGCCCATTTCGCGGCAGGCCTGGGCGACCATCGCCCGGTACCGGTCCGCGTCACCGTCGTACTGGCCCTCCCAGGCCACGATGAGCCGCGACATCGCCGTGTTGACCCGGTCGCCGAGGCGCTCGAACTCCACCACGCTCTCCCGCCCGGCGGCCCGGGTCTGTGCCGTGGGGTAGTAGACGCCGAGCTGCCCGATCCGCTGCAGGGCGGCGGCCCGTGCGGCCGGTGCGGTCTCGCCGGCGGCGAGCAGCGCGGTCAGGGCCCGGATCCCCTCGTAACGCGGTCCGTAGTTCCAGAACAGGAAGAGTGCGTCCGCCAGCCGCAGGCCGGCGGCGACGCCGTCGGTCCGTTCCAGGCAACGGTCGACGGCGGCTCGGAAGTTGTCGTGCTCCTCCGTCAGGCGCGCCCAGGCATCGGCGTCCGACCGCGCGTGCGGGCCGTACCGCTCGGCAAGCTCGGTGAAGTGGGTGAGGTGCCGGTCGCGGGCCGCCTCCGTCTCGCCGGCCTCGGCGAGCCGGGCGGCGGCGTACTCCCGGATCGTGACCAGCAGCCGGAACCGCCCGGTGGTCGGGTCGGGCACCACGAGGGAGCGGTCGACCAGACGGAACAGCAGGTCGAGGACCTCGTCCGCGGCCAGGCGGTCAAATGCGCAGACCTGCTCGGCGGCGGCCAGGTCCCAGCCGCCCCGGAACACCGCCAGCCGGCGCAGCAGCAGTCGCTCGGCCTCCGACAGCAGGTCGTGGCTCCAGTCGAGGGTGGCACGCAGCGTCCGGTGCCGGGCCTCGCTGGTGCGCGCCCCCGCCGTGAGCAGCGCGAAGCGGTCTTGCAGCCGGGCCGCGATCTCCGCCGGCGGCAACGCCTTCACCCGGGCGGCCGCCAGCTCGATGGCCAGCGGCATGCCGTCGAGCTGGCGGCAGATGTCCGCCACCACCGGCGCGGTCGCCTCGTCGAGGACGAAGCCGGGGCGCACCGCCCGCGCGCGATCGACGAAAAGGGCCACCGCCGGGCTGTCGCCGAGTCGCGCGACATCGGCCGGCCCCTCGGGTACGCCCAGCGGCGCCACCGCCAGCTGGGTCTCACCGGGTACGGCCAGCGCCTCCCGGCTGGTGGTCAGCACGGTCAGCGCCGGGCAGGCCGCGACGAGCTCCTCGATCAGCTCTGCCGCCTCGTCGATGACGTGTTCGCAGTTGTCGACCATCAGCAGCGTCCGGTCGGCGCCGAGCCAGGCGACCAGCGCCGCGGTCGCGGCCGGCCCCGGTCCGCGGGCGGCCACGCCGAGCTGGCCGGCGACCGCCTCCGGGAGATCGGTTCCGCTCGGCAGGGCGGCCAGGCGGACCAGGTGCACCCGGTCGGCCAGGGTGTCGTCGACGCGGCGCACCGCCTCGAGGGCGAGCGTCGTCTTGCCGACGCCGCCAGGGCCGGTCAGCGTCACCACCCGCGCCTCCAGCAGCCGGTCCAACACGCGGTGCACGTCCTCGTGGCGACCGATGACCGAGGAGAGCCGGCGAGGCAGGTCGCTCCGCTGCGTCCGGGGGGCGGGGATCCGCGCGGCCGCCGGGCGGGTCAGCGTCGTGGCGGGTCGGTCGGCGGGACGAGCCACCGGCGCAGGGGCTTCGGTGGTTTCCGACGCCGGCGCAGCGGCCGCCGTCGACGCCGGGGAGGGCACCTGCTGCCGCAGGATCGCCTCGGCGAGCGCCTGAAGTTCGGGTGCCGGGTCGATGCCCAGCTCGTCGGCGAGGCGGTGCCGCAGCGCGTGGTACGCGGTGATCGCGTCCGCCTGCCGCCCGCCCCGGTAGAGCGCCAGCATCAGCAGCCGGTGCAGCCGCTCGCGCAGCGGGTGGGCGGCGACCAGGCGTTCCAGGTCGGCCACCGCCTCGGCCTGCCGACCGGCCTCCAGCAGCAGCTCCAGCCGGTCCTCCACCGCGCCCAGGCGCAGTTCCTCCAGGCGGGCGGCCTCGGCCAGCGCCCACGCGGCCTCGCCGACGTCGGCCAGGGCCGGTCCGCGCCACAGCCGCAGCGCCTCGTCGAAGCACGCCAGCGCCGGGGCGGGCCCGTCGCCGGTGGTCGCGGTACGGGCCCGTTCCAGCAGCCGTTCGAAGCGGTACGCGTCCACCGCGTCCGCGCCGACGACGAGCTGGTAGCCGGGGGCGCGGGTGACCAGCAGGTCGCCGCCCGCCCCGGCGGTCACCAGCGCCCGGCGCAGCTTGGACACCCGTAGCTGCAGCGCGTTCGTGGCGTCGGCCGGGGGCTGGTCGCCCCAGAGCGCGTCGGTCAGCGCGTCCGCGGAGACCACCCGGCCCGCGGCGAGGACCAGCCGGGCCAGCAGCGCGCGGACCGCCGGGGCGAGCGTGGCGGGTCGGCCGGCCACCTGGAGCTCGACCGTGCCGAGCACACCGAAGCTCACCTGCGTGGTGGGCCCGCTGTCCCGGCTCATCGCACTCCCGTCGCTGCGGCGTCGGCCCTGGGGCCCGCTCCGATCGCCGGGTGGCTGCCCGGGCGGGCCCATGGTACGTCCCGATCGGCCCTCAGCCGATCCTCCGAAAGGCGGTGAGCTGCCCGCCGCCGAGGCCTGCCGGGTGCGACGCCGCCTCCCGCTCGGGGCCGGATCAGGCCGGGACCGCCGGCGCGGGTCGGGCCGGGGCCAGCCGCCGGTCGTCGGCCAGCCGGGCGGCCAGCACCTGGGCGTCCCGGCCGACCCAGCCCAGCACCGCCGAGCCGCGGGTGCGTTGCCAGGGCAGGCCGAGGAGGTACAGGCCGGGCCAGTCGGTCACCCCCTCGCGATGCACCGGCGCGCCGGACGCGTCCAGCACCGGCACCTCCAGCCAGGGGTAGTGCGGGCGGAACCCGGTGGCCCAGACCACCGTGTCCACCCGCCGGCGCCCGCCGTCGGCCAGCAGCACCTGGCATCCCTCGGCGTCGACGACCCGGCCGACCCGGTCCACCCGACGCAGCAGCCGATCGACGTCCGTGCCGATGACCGGGTTCTGGGCCGCGATCCGGCGGCCCAGCCGGCTCTCGGCGCTGAGTCGCATGGTGCCCAGGCGGGAGAACCACCAGAAGATGTCCCGGCCGAGCCAGCGTTGCGGCAGCGCCGGGCCGATCGTCGGGGCGGCGAGCGCGACCCGCCGGCCGTGGTCGGCGAGCTCGCCGGCGATCTGCACGCCGGTGTTCCCGCCGCCGACCACCAGAACGTCGCGCCCCGGCAGCCGGTCGGGGTTGCGGTACCGGCTGCTGTGCAGCTGGGTGACCCGCGGCGCCAGCTTCCGGGCCACCTCCGGGATCCGGGGCGTGTGGAACGCCCCGGCGGCGACCACCACCCGCCGGGCGCGCAGCGTCCCGGTCGACGTGTCGACGGTGAAGCCACCCGCCGTACCGGGGCGGACCGAGGTGACCCCGCAGCCGAGCCGGACCGGCAGGTCGAAGTGCGCCGCGTACCGGGCGAGGTAGTCGGCCACCTCGTCCTTGCTGGGGTGGCCGTCGGGGTCCCCGGGGAACGGCAGGCCCGGCAGCCCGTCGAAGCGGCGCGGGGTGAACAGGGTCAGCGAGTCCCAGCGCTGCCGCCAGGAATCGCCCACCCGGTTGTGCGCGTCGAGGATCGCGAATCGCACCCCGGCGCGCCGTAGGTAATGACCGAGCGCCAGCCCGGCCTGACCGCCGCCGACGATCACGGTGTCCAGGTCCATCGGTCCGCCTCCCTCCGTACCGGTCAGACGACGTCAGGCGACCTGATGGCCGGCCTCGCCGATGGCGGCCCGTACGGCGGCCGGGTCGGCGTCGCCGTCGACCCGGACGGTACGGGTGGCCAGGTCCACCTCGACGGCGCGGACGCCGGCCACGAGGCCGACCTCCTCCCGGATGGCCTCGACGCAGCGGCCGCAGCTGATGTTCGGCACGGAGAGCACGAGCTGGTTCACGGTTCACTCCTTCGTACGGTGGGCCGCCCCGTGGCGGCCCGGCAGCTCGAACCGTGCCGGTGACCGCTGTCCGCGCCCTGTCGCGTACGCCCAATCGGGCCGACGGGTCGCGGACAGCGGGCGGACAGCGGAGGCCGGGAGGTTGGCGACACCGGCCCGCAGCGGCGGCCGGGAACAGCCAGGGCGCCTGCGACGCCCGGTACGGAAGGAGTAGTGCGATGACGACACCGACGGTCGTCTCCGGCACGCTGGACATCGGCGGGATGACCTGTGCGTCCTGCGTCCGGCGGGTGGAGCGGGCGCTGAGCCGGGTCGAGGGCGTGGAGCGGGCGGCCGTCAACCTGGCCACCGAGACCGCCGGCGTGACCTGGGATCCGGCCCGGGTGACCACCGCGGCGCTGACCGCCGCCGTGGAGCGGGCCGGTTACACGGCCAGCACTCGCGACGAGCCGCGGGACGGCACGACCCCGCCGGCCGCCGGCCCGGCCGGCGACGTCGAGCGGGAGCGGGCGCAGGAGCGGGAGGTCACCCGGCTCAGGTGGATCTGGCAGCTCACTCTGGCCACCGGCCTTTCCATGATGGTCCTGATGTACCTGCCGCTGTCCATCGACGCGATGGACTGGCTGATGCCGGCGCTGCTGGTCATCGCCACCGTGGTGCAGTTCGGGGCGGGTCGGCCCTTCTACCGGTCGGCCTGGGCAGCAGCCCGGCACGGCGGCGTCAACATGCACACGCTGGTCGCCCTCGGCACCACGGTCGCCTACGCCTACAGCGCCTTCGTCACCCTCTGGCCGGCGGCGGCCGAGCGGCTCGGCCTGCCGCTGCACGTCTACTTCGAGATCTCCGTGGTGGTCATCGCGCTGGTGCTCACCGGCCGCTGGATGGAGGCCCGGGCCCGGCGGCAGACCGGTGCGGCGATCGGGGCGCTGCTCGGGCTGCGCCCGCGGACCGCCCGGGTGCTGCGCGACGGCGTCGAGACCGAGGTGCCGGTGGAATCCGTCGTCGTCGGCGACCTGGTCCGGGTCCGCCCCGGCGAGAAGGTGCCGGTGGACGGGACGGTCACGGAGGGCTCCTCCACGGTGGACGAAAGCATGCTGACCGGCGAGAGCATGCCGGTGTCGAAGGCGGTCGGGGACGTGCTCATCGGCTCGACCGTCAACCGGACCGGCTCGGTGGTGCTCCGGGCCACCGCGGTGGGGCAGGACACCACCCTCGCCCAGATCATCCGGCTGGTCCGCGACGCCCAGGGCGCCAAGGCGCCGATGCAGCGGCTGGTCGACACGGTCTCCGCCTGGTTCGTCCCGGCGGTGATCGGGCTGGCCGTGCTCACCTTCGCCGTCTGGGCGGTGGCCGGGCCCGACGACGGACGGCTGACCCTGGGCATCGGCACCGCGATCGCGGTGCTCATCATCGCCTGCCCCTGCGCGCTCGGCCTGGCCACCCCGACCGCGATCATGGTCGGCACCGGCAAGGCGGCCGAGCTGGGCATCCTCATCTCCGGGGGCGAGGCGCTGGAGCAGGCCCGGCGGGTCACCACCGTGGTGCTGGACAAGACCGGCACGCTCACCCGCGGCCGTCCCGACGTGACGGTGGTCCACGCCCCCGAGGGCACCGACGCCGACGAGCTGTTGGCGTACGCGGCGGCGGCCGAGATCGGCTCCGAGCACCCGCTCGGTGAGGCGATCGTCCGGCACGCCCGCGCCCGCAACGTCGTCGTTCCGACGGCGAGCTCCTTCGAGGCGGTGCCGGGACACGGCGTCGAGGCGCGCGTCGACGGCCGCACCGTGCTCATCGGCAACGCCGCCCTGATGCGCCGCCACGACGTCGCGGTCGGCGCCCTGTCGAGTGAGGTCACCGCGGTCGCCGCCGCCGGTGGCACCCCCGTCTATGTCGCCCTCGACCGCCGGCTCGCCGGGGTCGTCGGGGTGGCCGACACCCTGCGGCCCGAGTCTCTCGAGGCGGTGGCCCAACTGCGGGCGCTGGGCCTTGAGGTGTGGATGCTGACCGGCGACAACCGGGTCACCGCCGAGGTGGTCGCCCACGAGGTCGGCATCGAGCACGTGATCGCCGACGTCCGGCCCGAGGAGAAGGCCGAACGGGTGGCCGCCCTGCAGGACCGGGGCGCGGTGGTGGCGATGGTCGGCGACGGAATCAACGACGCTCCGGCGTTGGCCCGCGCGGACCTGGGCATCGCCATCGGCACCGGCACGGACGTGGCGATCGCCGCCTCCGACATCACCCTGGTCGGCGGGGACCTGTACGGCATCGTCTCGGCGATCGCGCTGTCCCGGCGTACGGTCACCACGATCAAGCAGGGTCTGGGCTGGGCGTTCGGCTACAACGTGCTGCTCATCCCGGTGGCCGCCGGGGCGCTCTACCCGGCCTGGGGCATCCTGCTGGACCCGTCGCTGGCCGCCGCCGCGATGGCGATGAGCTCGGTCAGCGTGGTCACCAACGCGCTGCGGCTGCGCCGCTTCCGCCGGCCGGAGACCGCCGCGGCGCTGCGGCCCCGGCTGCGTACCCGGGTCGGCGAGTGGGCGTACCTGGCCGGGGTGGCCGCGCTCGCGCTGGCCGTGGGCGCCGGCTTCACCGCGCTGAGCCGCACCGACGCCGCCGCGCGGGGCATGAACGGGGTGCTGGCCTGGACGCAGGGCACCGGCATGCCGATGCGGCCGGAGATGAGCACCATGATGACCGCCGAGACCGAACCGGTGCCCGCCGACGACGCCGGTGTCCGGGTCGACCTCCGGGTGCCCGCCGACGTGGTGCCCGGCCGGCCCACCACCGTACGGATCCGGGTCGCCGACGCCGAGACCGGCCGACCGGTCCGCGACGTGGGGCGCAGCCACGAGGCGTGGATGCACCTCATCGCCGTCCGCGACGACCTGGCCAGCTTCGCCCACGTCCACCCGCAGCCGGCGGGTCGGCCCGGCGAGTTCGACGTGACGCTCACCTTCCCCACCCCCGGCCGGTACATCGTCAACACGGAGTTTCGCCGGAAGGGCGAGCTGACCGACGTGCTGGAGCGGCACGACGTGGTGATCGGCGACCCCGCCGAGGTCATCCACCAGCCGCCGGCGGTATCTGGGCGGCAGCAGGTCGTCAACGGCGTACGGGTGACCCTGGACGGGACCGCGAAGGTCGGCGGCAGCCGGTTCACCTTCCGCTTCGCCGACACGGCCACCGGCCGGCCGCTGACCGGGCTGCGGCCGTACCTCGCCGCCGCCGGGCATGTGGTCATCATGTCGGCGGCGGGCGACAGCTTCGCCCACGAGCACGCCGAGACCGAGGACGCCGACGGCCGGCCGGTCTTCGCCCTCCCCGGGCAGACCTACGGGCCGGATCTCGACCTGCACGTCGACTTCCCCCGCCCGGGCCACTACCGGCTCTGGGGCCAGTTCCGCCTCGCCGACGGCCATGTGATCACCGTTCCGTTCACCGTCGACGCCCGCTGATGGTCCGTCACTCCAGAACGGAACTCCGATGCAGATCGCCATCGCCCTGGCCGGGCGGATCGCCGGAGACGGGGTTCCGCGGCCCGGCACTGAGCCGGACGGGTCAGTGCCGGGCCACGTAGACGGTGTTCGCGGACTCCCGGCGCTGCAACGGGTTGGGAAACCGGACGATGTGCGCTACCGAGGTCGGGAAGACCTCGGTCAGCACGCGCTGGAACTCCGGGTCGGGCGGATCGTTCGACCAGAGCGCGAAGACCCCGTCGCGGTGCAGGAGCTCGGCGAGCCGGGCCAGCCCCTCCACGGTGTAGAAGCCGGCGTGGCTCGGGTGCAGCACCTGGCGTGGGGAGTGGTCCACGTCGAGCAGCACGGCGTGGAACCGTCGCCCCGGTTGGTCGGGGTCGAAGCCGCTGCCGTCCGCGATGGCCGCGAAGAAATCGGCCCGGACGAACCGGGTACGCGGATCGGTGGCCAGCCCGGCGGCGAAGGGGAGCAGGTCCCGCTGGTGCCAGTCGATCACGTCCTCGATCGCCTCCACCACGACCAGCGAGCGGACCCGCGGGTCCTCCAGCGCGGTCCGTGCCGTGTAGCCGAGTCCGAGGCCGCCCACCACCACGTCCAAGCCGTTCCCGGTCAGCGGCGCCAGCCCGAGCCGGGCGAGTTCGATCTCCGCGACCGGGAAGAGGCTGGACATCAGGAACTCGTCGTCGAGCTTCACCTCGTACACGTCGACGTCGAGCGACGGGTCGCGGCGCCGGCGCAGGCTGATCTCGCCGATCGGGGTCTCCCGCCAGGCCAGTTCTTCGAATCGAGCGCCCACGGGTGGTCCTCTTTCCGCCGGTATCCGTGACGGGATGTTACCGGCCCATCCGTCCTCCACCGGGCGATCCGCCCGGCCCGGCTTTTCCCGCTGCCGTCGGCATCCCGCGCCCCTGTCCGGGTACGCGGCACGGTCGAGGGCGTCGCGGAGAGGGGTGGCCTGATGGCGGAGATGCTGGCGGCGCGGCTGCACGTGACGGAGCGGGCGCTGCGGCTGGAGCGGGTGCCGATACCCGAGCCGGATCGGGGGCAGGTCAGGATCAGGGTGGCGGCTGCCGGAATATGCCTCTCGGATGTGCACCTGATCGACGGCGCGTTGACCCCGCTGTACCTGCCCGGCGACGTGGTGACCCTCGGCCACGAGGTGGCCGGCGTGATCGACGCCCTCGGTGACGGCGTCGAGGACTGGCAGCCCGGCCAGCGGGTGCTGCTCCAGGCGGGCGAGCGCGACCGGCGCGGCACCCTGCTGACCAGGGGCGTCGACTACGACGGTGGCTGGGCCGAGTACGCGCTGGCCCGCGAGGACACCGTCGTGCTGATCCCCGACGCCATGCCGTTCGAGCACGCCTGCATCATCCCCGACGCGGTCTCCACCCCGTGGGCGGCGGTGATCGACACCGCGCGCACCCGGCCGGCGGAGGCGGTCGGGGTGTGGGGCGTCGGGGGCCTCGGCGCGCACGCGGTGCAACTGCTGCTGCTGGTCGGCGCGGCGCCGGTCATCGCCGTGGATCCGCTGCCGGCGGCCCGGGACCGGGCGCTGACCCTCGGCGCCGACGTGGCCCTGGATCCGAGGGACGACGACTTCCGGGACGCCCTGCTGGAGGCGACCAACGCCCGGGGTCTGGACGTCGCGTTCGACTTCGCCGGCGTCAGGTCCGCACGCGAGCAGGCGCTGACCGCGCTCGGCCGGCACGGCCGGCTGGTGCTCACCGGCATCGCCAACCAGCCGGTCACCATCCCCTCGGACAGCCGGTTCAACTACAGCCGCCAGACCGTGCTCGGTCACTACGGCTCCGAGGCGGAACACGTCGATCAGCTGGTGGCGCTCGCCAATCAGGGACGGCTCGACCTGACCGCCTCCATCAGCGACGTGCTGCCCCTGACCGACGCCGCGGAGGCGGTGCGGCGGGTCCACGACAAGGAGGGCAACCCCATCCGCATCATCCTGCGCCCCTGACCCGCCGGGGATTCGAATGTCGCTTGCGACCTGAACATGAGAATGGGTCCGCTCGGCGCTCGTGAAAATGAACTCGTCTCGTCCACGGGCCGTGATTACGATCGGATCATGGGCCGGAACTTCCACATCATCGCCCCGCCGCGCTCCTGAGCGGGGCGACTCTGCTCATCGTGTCCCGCCTGTGCCGGCTGGGCGCGCGGTTCATGCATCGCTGAGTCCGGTACGCCCCGCTTCCGCGACCCCAATTCCTCTCGTCGCAGGAGCGATTTCTTCATGCTTGTCTCCGAACACCCGGTGGCCGCCGCCCGACGCTCCGCCACCGGCCTGTGGTCGCTTGTCCTCGCAGGCATGCTGTGGGGCACCGGTGGCCCCACCGGCAGCCGCCTTGCCCACGAAACGGGGCTGTCACCGCTGGCTGTGGCCGCCTACCGGCTCGCCGTCGGCGGCACACTCGTCATCGCGTCGCTCTGTTTGACCCGGCAACCGCTGCCACGCGGCCGTCACGCCTGGGCCCGGATGGTCGTGAACGGGCTGCTCGCCGCCGTCTTCCAGGCATGCTTCTTCGCCGCAGTGTCACTTACCAACGTCAGCCTCGCCACCCTACTCACCATCGGCGCCGCACCTGCCTTGGTCCTGTCCGCCGAATGGATCACCGGACGGCGGCGGGTCAGCCCGCAGATGCTCGCCACGGTGGCGCTGGCCGTCAGCGGCCTGGCCCTGCTCGTCGGCACGCCGTCCGGCGCCCTCACCGCCACGAGCGAGCTCGCCGGAGCCGGACTCGCGCTGCTGTCTGCAGCCGGCTTCGCCACTATGACCTTCATCGGCACCCGGCCCGTCGCCGGTCTCGACGACCTCGCCGCCACCGGCGTGAGCTTCGCGATCGGCGCGGCCGTGCTCGCCCCTGCGGCCACAGTGACATCCGGCATGGACTTCGTCCCGACCCCGGCTTCCGTGGGGTTGCTGCTCCTGCTGGGCACCGCACCCACCGCGGTGGCGTACGCCCTGTACTTCCGGGGCCTGCGTACCATCCCGGCCGGTACGGCAGCGCTGATCGCGCTACTGGAACCGCTCGTCGCCACGCTCCTGGCAACGCTGTTCCTCGGCGATCGCCTCAGCTCTCCCGGGCTCATCGGCGCCGGGCTGATCACCACCGCAATAGTGCTGAACACCCGCGGCAAGCACTACTGACAAGAGGGGCCCGGTCAGGACAGGACCTGCCCGGGCCCCGGGGCCGGTGCTGCAGGAGGCCTTGGTCGACACGCTCGGTGCCGCTCAAGCACCTGTTGTGCCGGGCGTGGGGGTGTCGGCCTCATCTCGGATGAGTGTGTGTAAGTGTGCATGAGGTTACTTGAGTGGTGTTATGGTCTTGGGGTGAATTTGACTGAGTGGGCGCGGGCGCAGGGGATTAGTCCCCACACGGCGTATCGCTGGTTTCGTGACGGGATGCTTCCCGTGCCCGCTCAGCGTGTTGGGTCGCGCACGATACTGGTGAACGTCGAGGCCAACGCCACTGTGGAAGCTGTCGGTGGGCTGGGCTTGTATGCCCGTGTGTCCTCTCACGATCAGAAGTCTGACCTGGAGCGCCAGGTTGCCCGGTTGTCGGCGTGGGCGGTGAAGGCCGGTCACCGCATCGTGCGTGTGGAGGCGGAGATCGGCTCCGGGATGAGCGGCAGCCGCGGTAAGGCTCGTCGTCTCCTGGCCGATCCGGACGTGAGCACCGTGGTGGTGGAGCACAAGGACCGCCTTGGGCGGGTGAATGTGGAGCTGGTTGAGGCCGCATTGTCCGCGCATGGCCGCCGCTTGGTCGTTTTGGATGACGGCGAGGTTGCCGACGATCTGGTGCGGGACATGGTGGAGGTGTTGACCTCGTTGTGCGCTGGCCTGTACGGCCGCGGCTCGGCTCGTGATCGGGCGCGGAAGGCGCTTGAGGCCGCCCAGCGTGGCTGACCTGCGCCCGATCGATGCGCCGTTCGTCGCGCTCGGCCCGTCCGGTGTCGCGATCCGCGACCGGCTCAAGGGTCTCACCGGCGAGGATGAGAAGGTTCTGCGGCTGGTCGGTGACCATCTCGGCAAGCTTGCCGGGAAGGATCTCAAGGCCCGGTGCGCGACCGGCCTCGACCACGACACCGACGCCTGGGCCGAGCGGAAACGTGCCCTGACGCAGGAGTCGTCCTCCCGCTGGGCCGGGTCGATCACGAAGGCCACGCACGACCAGTGGGCGCTGTCGCGCCGCGCTCAGCTTGCCCACATTCAGGGCCTCGAAGCCGGTATCAAGACGATCGCGCACCGGCTGTCGCTGCCGGTCGGCGAGAAGGGCAGCAAGCGGGTTCCGGGCGGTTACCGCACCGCGCAGGAGTGGTTCGTCAAGACCCGGCGGCTGCATGTGCTCCAGGACCGACTTGAGCGTGAGCGCGACGACCGCGAGACGGGCCGGGTCCGTGTCGTGCGGGGCGGGAAGCGGCTGCTGCGCAACCGTCACAACCTCGACGCCGCCCAGCTCACCGAGGCCGAGTGGCGGCAGCGGTGGGAGGCGCAACGGCGGTTCCTGCAGGCCGACGGCGAGTCGGGGAAGCGGTACGGGAACGAGACAATCCGCGTCACCTGCGAAGGCGAGGTGTCCATCAAACTCCCGGCCCCGCTGGCACACCTGGCCAACGCGCGCCACGGCCGGTACGTGCTCGCCGCGAAGGTGTCGTTCCCGCACCGTGGCGATGCCTGGCGCGATCGCGTCACTGCCAACCGGGCGGTGGCATACCGCATCCACGAAGACGTGGACCGGTGCCGCTGGTACCTGACCGCCTCGTGGACGATCCCTGCGGCCCGGCCCATGCCGCTGGCCACCGCCAGGGTGAACGGGATCATCGGTGTGGATACGAACGCCGACCATCTCGCCGCCTGGCGCCTGGACGAGCACGGCAATCCAGCCGGTGAGCCGCGCCGCTTCTGCTACGACCTGTCCAGCAACGCCGACCATCGTGACGCACAGGTGCGGCACGCCCTGATCCGGCTTCTGCACTGGGCCAAGCGGCACGGGCTGAGCATCGCGATCGAAGACCTCGACTTCGCAGCGCAGAAGACGCGGGAGAAGCACGGCCGCCGCAAGCGGTTCCGCAAGCTCATCTGCGGCATGCCAGTGGCCAAGCTGCGGTCCCGGCTCGTCAGCATGGCGGCCGAGTTGGGCATCACCGTCGTCGCTGTCGATCCCGCCTACACCTCACAGTGGGGTGCCCAGCATTGGCAGCGCCCCCTGACCAGCACCAACCGCAAGACCACCCGTCACGACGCCGCTGGCGTCGCGATTGGACGACGCGCCCTCGGGCACCCGATCCGGCGACGGACGGCACCGCCCCGCGACGACCAGAGTGATCGTCGCGGGCATCGGACCGCCCAGGCCGGACCCGGTGCCCGAGGCCGTGAGGGAACCCGCCCCCACATTCCCGGACCACGGACACGATCCGATGGCGCTGGATGCGGAGCGAACGCGGGACGACCAGCGCGCCCAACACCGCTCGGGGCACGCGGCTGAGCCTGTCCAACCCACGCTCAGTCCTTAGGAACGGTTGGCTCATCGTCCCAGGCCAGCGAGCTCATTTTCCAACCCGACGGGGTTTTGACGAACTGGGTCGTCTTCATGCCCCGGCCCTCGAACCACTCGCCATGAAGGTAACCGGACTTGCGGTACTCGCTGAACCGGTGGGCGATCGAGCCGTAGATCTCGGTGGCCTCCGAGGTCTCCCACTCCCGGAACTCGGTCAGCGTGCCGTCGGTGAGGATCTTCTCCCGAGGTTCGACGAACTGGTGCAGATCGTAGATCACCGGGGCCGCGCCGACGTTCTTGATGATCATCCCCTCGGGAATGAACACCTCGTAGATCGCCTCGACGTTCGGTCTGGTGCCGCCCGGGTTGGCGAAGGCGCCCAGGAAGGTGGCCATCAGGCCGTCGAGTTCGGCCTTCACATCAGCGGACATGATGCTCCTCGGCCCCGAGAAGGTTCAGCCGGGCGGCGCAGCGGGACCGCCACTCGTCGGCCAGCACCGACCAGATCTCGAGGTCGATCCGTCCGCCCGCGCCGCCCGGGTAGACCTGCCGCAGCGTTCCGTCGCGGCTCATTCCCAGTCGCTGCGCGACCGCGATGCTGCGCTCGTTGCGCGCGTTGGTACGCCACTCGACGCGGACGATGCCGCGTTCCTCGACGGCCCAGTCGATGATCCGTCCTGCGGCGCGGGTGATCAGCCCGCGGCCCTGCGCGCCGGGCTCCAGCCAGCAGCCCGCTTCGCAGACGCCGAGTGTGGCGTCGAAGGAGACGAACATGACGCCGCCGACCAGCGAGCCGTCCAGCCAGATCCCCCAGATGCCGCCGCCGTCCTGAGCTCGCTTGTCCGCGTAACGCTGCAGGACCGCGCGAGCCTCGGCGAGGTCGCGGGCGACGAACGAGGGCGATACCCATGGCGCGATGTGCTCGCGCGCCCGGTCGAGGTAGGCGAGGAACTCCTCGGCCTGCCACGGTTCCAGCGGGCGCAGCACGGCCGAGTCGGCGAGGGGCAGCGCGAACATCACAGCCTCCGTACGTAACAAACGTTTGGCATGTACGCTAGCAGATCATGAGCCCCGCACGTACCGACCATGACTCCCGTCGCCGGGACGTCTCGGAGGCGGTTTGGCAGGTCCTGGCCGAGCATGGCTTCGGCGGCCTCACGATGCGCGCCGTGGCGGCGGCCCTGGGGTCCTCGACCGGACTGGTCACCCACTACTTCGCGGGCAAGCGCGAGCTGATCGCCCACGCCCTCGACATCCTCGAGGTACGCACAGCGCAACGCCCACGGCAGGCCGCTCCCGCACCCGGACTGGCGGCGCTGCGCACCCAGATGATCAACATCCTCCCGCTGACCCCCGACGCGGCGGCGATGAACCGGATCTGGGTCGGCTCCTGGGACGTCGCGCTGTCCGATCCGGACCTGTTCGCCGCGCAGAGCCTTCGCTACGAACGCATCCGCACCGGCCTGCGTACCTCCATCGAGGAAGCCCAACGGCTGGGCGAGCTGCCCGACGGCGACGCAGGCCGGCTTGCCACGAGCGTGCTGGCATTCACCCACGGCCTGGTGGTACAGGCACTGTTCGACCCCGAGCGGCTGCCGGCCGCGACGCAGACCCAACTCGTCGACGACTTCCTCACAGCACTCGCCCGCTGAGCCGCGACGGTTCACTGTCCCAGCACGGACCTGGCCGGTCAGGTGTTCTCGGCCATGGCGACGCCGACCGCCTCGGCCCGGTCGAACTTGTCGTTGATCACGACCACCTCGCGGCCGGTGTTCGCCAGCAGCGACGCCGCCGCGGTGGAACGGTAACCGGAGCTGCAGTGCACCCAGACGGCCCCCGCCGGCACCTCGGCGAGCCGCTCGGGCAGGTCGTACAGCGGGATGTGGACGGCGCCCTCGATGTGGCCGGAGCGCCACTCGCTGGTCATCCGCACGTCGAGGACCACGTCCGGACCGGGCACGCCGGCAGGCGTGTGGCCCGCGCGGGCCGCAGCCAGCGCCGGGAAGTCCGTGAATCGCATCTCGCGGAGCTGGCCGGGCTCGGCCGCCCACTGCGCGGGGCCGCCGGTGGCCTGCGCGGCCGGTCGGTCGATGCCGATCCGGGCCAGCTCCCGCTGGGCGTCGGCGACCTGCTCCGGCGTCTCGGCGAGCAGCGTGATCGGCGCGCCCCAGTCGATCAGCCAGCCGAGCCAGGTCGACATCGGGCCGTCGAGGCCGAGGCTGACGGTGCCGGCCAGATGCGCGGCGCCGTACGCCGTGCGCTGCCGCAGGTCCACGACCCACTCACCGTCGGCGATCCGCTGGCGCAGCTGTGCGGCGTCCGCCCGGGTCACCGGGGTGAGGTCCACCGGTGCGGGCCCGGCGGCGTTGATGACGTCGACGTGGGCGTAGTACGCCGGGTAGGCGTCCAGACCGGCCAGGGTCTCGGTCACGAACTCGTCCGCGGCGAGCCGCAGCACCGGGTTCGCCTGCCTCTCCCGCCCGATGGTCGAGTCGGAGACGTCGGCCTGGCCGGCCGCGCAGAAGCTGCCGAAACCGTGCGTCGGCCACACCTGCGTCCCGTCGGGCAGCAGGTCGGCCAGCCGCTTCGCCGAGGCGTGCTGGTGGTGGGCAAGCTGGCGGGCGTGCTCCGCGCCGAGCAGGTCCGTGCGCCCGGTCGTGCCGAACAGCAGCGACCCGCCGGTGAAGACACCCGCCGGATGCCAGACCCCGTCGGTGGCCCCGTCGAGGACGTACGACAGGTGGTGGAAGGTGTGACCCGGCGTGGCGACCGCCCGGAGGCGCATGGCGGCCGAGACCGGCACCTCGTCGCCGTCGGAGACCGGCATCCGGGCGAACCCGACCTCGTCGGCAGCGGCCATCAGGTAGTGGGCGCCGGTGATCCGGGCCAGTTCGAGCCCGCCCGAGACGTAGTCGTTGTGCAGGTGCGTCTCCACCACGTGGGTGATCCGCACGCCCCGCTCGCCGGCGAGGCACATGACCCGGTCGATGTCCCGCTGCGGGTCGACCACGATCGCCACCTGCCCGTCGGAGGCGAGGTAGCTGCGGTCGCCGAGCGAGGACGTCGCGACGACGGGCACCTCGACTGCCATGACTCACTCCCTTTCCTCCTCGATATACCCGTCCTCGAGGTGTGCGGCCCGGCGAATCGATCCCCACCACCACCACGGAGGGTCCGCGAGGGATCGACGGAGCGCCTATCCTGTGCCCCGACCGACCCACGGAAGGGGCCCGATGCCATCGCGGCAGGACCAGCTCCACTCGTACCAGTTCACGGTCCAGCGGGCGGTGGCCGCGCTGGTCATGCGGGAGACCGACCCGGTGCAGTCGCCGTTCCGGCGGCTGGCCGGCGCGGGCCTGGCCAGCATGCTGGTCGCGGTCATCGGGCTCGGCGGGTTCGCCCTCTACGGCCTCTTCGCGGGTGGCGGCAGTTCCTGGCGGGACTCGACCGCGGTGATCGTGGAGAAGGAATCCGGCGCCCGCTTCGTCTACCGCGAGCAGAAGCTGCACCCGGTGCTCAACTACGCCTCGGCCCTGCTGATCATCGGGGCGGACCGGTCGAAGACGGTGCTGGTCTCCCGGCGCTCGATCGAGGGCGTGCCGCGCGGGCTGCCGCTCGGCATCGCCGACGCGCCGGACTCGCTGCCGGCGCCGGGCCGGCTCTCCACCGCGCCGTGGACGGTCTGCTCGGTCGCCGCGACCGAGGCGGTACGCACCGAGCCCCGCTCCGCGCTGCTGATCGGCCCGGGCGCCACGGGCGGCCGGCCCCTCGGCGAGCAGGGGGTCCTGCTGCGGCACCCGGACGGCAGCCTGCACCTGCTCTGGCACAACCGGCGGTACCTGCTCCGCGACCCCGACCGGGTGCTGGCGGCGCTGGCCGCGACCCGGGAACGGGCCGTGCCGGTGGCGCCGGCGCTGCTCAACACGGTGCCGGCCGGCGCCGACCTGGCCCCGCCCCCGGTACGCGACCTCGGCGACCGCTCCGCCCGGGTCGCCGGCGCCGCCATCGGCGACGTCTACCTGGTGCGGAACTCCGGCGGCGCCCGCCAGTACGCGGTGGCCGAGCGGGACGGCCTGGCCGGCGTCACCGAGCTCCAGGCCAGCCTGCTGCTCGCCCGCACCGGCCAGGGCGAGCCGGAACCGATCACGCTCGGCCGGTTCGCCGCCGTGCCCAAGCTGCCCGACCTGGTCCCCACCGGGCCGACCGCCCCGCCGGCCAGCCCGCCCCGGCTGGCGACCGTGGACGGCGGCGCGGTCTGCGCCCGGGTCGGCGACGACACCGGGGTACGCGATGTGCGGCTGGGCGCCACCCCGCCCGACCTCACCGCCGCGCCGGGGACCGTCCCACCGGCCGATCAGGGCGGCATGCTCGCCGACCAGGTGGTGGTCGAGCCCGGGCGCGGCGCGGTGGTCGAGTCCGCCGCCGCGCCGGGCGCCTTCGGCGGTGCGGTCTCGGTCGTCACCGACCTGGGCCGGCGGTACGTGCTCGCCGGCCGCGAGGTGCTCGGCATGCTCGGCTACTCCGACGTCCGCCCGGTGCGGCTGCCCGCCGGCCTGGTCAGCCTGGTCCCGGCCGGTAGCCCGCTCGACCCCGCCGCCGCCCGGGCCGTCGCGGCCCCGGCCTGACCGTCCCTCGGCTCAGTCTGCCGGGCGGCGCAGCACGGTGACCGCGAAGTCGGCGTCCTCCCGCCACGGGCGCAGGTCCCAGGTGGCGAAGCGGTGCTCCCGCCGCAGCCCGGCGGCGACCGCGTCGGCGTCGAAGTCGGTGAGCGGATAGCCCCGGTCGGTGCCGAAGCCGACCACCACCACGCCGTCCGGGCGCAGGTGTCCGGCGATCCGGGTCAGCACCGCCCGCTCGGTGCCGGGGGCGACGAACGCCATCACGTTGCCGGCGACCACCGCCGCGTCGAAGGGCTCCGCCTCACCTTGGGCCGCGAGGTCCAGTTCGGCGAGGTCCGCGACCAGCCAGCGCGGCCCGGGGTGGTCGGCCCGGGCGGCCTCCACCAGGACCGGGTCGGCGTCCACCCCGACCACGGCGTGACCCCGGGCGGCCAGTTCCGCACCCACCCGGCCGGTGCCGCAGCCGGCGTCCAGGATCCGGGCGCCTCGCGGCACCATCGCGTCCAGCAGCCGCGCCTCGCCGGCCAGGTCCGCCCCCTCGGCGGCCAGCCGGCGGAACCGGTCGATGTACCACTGCGAGTGCCCTGGTTGGGTGTCGGTCACCCAGCGGGTCGGCTTGCTCATGGGGTCACCGTAACCGGATCTTCCCGCCCCGGGCCGACGGACCCCGCCGGCTTGCGCTCGATGTACCGCCCCCACCGGCGGAACCGACCGGCCGCGTCTGCGGGACGGCCAGGCGCCGTCGAGTGACCGCGGCGCCTGGCCACTGACTTTCAGCCCTTCTCCGCGCCGCTGGTCAGCCCCTCGGTGAGCAGCCGCTCGCTGGCGAAGAAGAGAATCACGATGGGCAGGGTGAGGATCACCGACCCGGCCATCAGCACGGTCTTCGGCACCTCGACGCCGTCGGCGAGCAGCGACAGCCCCAGCGACACCGTCCACCGGTTGGGCTTGTCGACCAGGAAGAGCAGGGCGAAGAGGAACTCGTTCCAGGCGATCATGAAGTCGTAGAGGGCCACCGCCATGATGGACGGCGCGGCGAGGGGCAGGCTGACCCGCCGGATGATGCCGAGCCGTCCCGCGCCGTCGATCGCGGCGGACTCCTCCAGGCTGATCGGGATGGTCTCGAAGTAGTTCTTCAGCATGTAGACCGAAACCGGCAGGGTCTGCGAGATGTATACCAGCACCAGTCCGAACAGCGAGCCGCGCAGCCCGGCCCGGGTGAAGACCACGAAGAGCGGGATGGCGATGACGATCGACGGGAAGAGGTAGACGGCCAGGAACAGCACGTTGACCTGTCGCCGGCCGAAGAACCGCAGCCGGGACACCGCGTACGCGCCGGGAATGGCGACCACCAGGGTGAGCAGCGTGGCGGCCAGCGCGACCAGGCCGCTGTTGCGGATGAAGGTGAGGAACCCCTGGCCGCCGTCCTCCGCGGCCTTGAGCACCTCGGCGTACGTCGCGACGGTCAGCTCGCCGAACGGCACGATCAGCGACCCGGGGTCGAGCAGCAGGCGCTCGATGGGGCGCACGGAGAGCACCATCATGTACCAGAAGGGCAGCACGGTGACGAGCAGGAAGGCGGTGATCACCAGCCGGCGCAGCCAGCGCAGGCTCACCGTCTCGATCCGGTCCCGGTCCATCACGCCTCCCGTCGGCCGGTGAAGAAGCGCAGGTAGATCGCGACGAACACGATCAGCACCACGGCCAGCACGACCGCCTGCGCCGCCGCCGCACCGATGTCCGTACGGGCGGTGAGGAACTGGTAGACCCGGACGCTGACCACCTCGGTGCCGGCCGAACCGCCGGTGAGCAGGTAGACGTCATCGAACTTGTTGAAGGTCATGATGAACCGCAGCACCGCCAGCAGGGCGATCACCGGCATCAGTTGCGGCAGCAGGATGTGCCGAAAGCGCTGGGTCGGGGTGGCCCCGTCGACCCGGGCCGCCTCCTCCAGGTCACCTGGTACGGCCTGCAGCCGGGCGAGCAGGAACAGGAAGGCGAACGGGAAGTAGCGCCACGCCTCGAAGGCGATGACGGTCCAGAGCGCTGTCGAGTCCTGGGAGAGGAAGGGGATGGACGAGTCCCAGCCGAGGAACCGCCGCCCCCAGTCGTTGACGATGCCGAGTTGCGGGTCGAGCATCACCTGCCAGACGAAGGCCACCGCGACCACCGGCGCCACGTACGGCAGCAGCATCGACGCCCGGACCATGGTGCGGCCCCGGAACGGCCGGCGGACCACCAGCGCCGCGACCAGCCCGATCAGGATCGAGCCGACGGTGCCGCCGATGCTGTAGACCACCGTGGTCCAGAGCGTTTCGGCGAACCCGGGGGTGTGCAGCACCCGGTCGAAGTTGGCCAGGGTGAACTCACCGAAGAGCCCGGTCCTGCGCAGGGTGGCCAGGCGTACCCGTTGGAAGGCCAGCACCACCGTCCAGACGATCGGGATGCCGATCACCGCGAGCACGACGAGCAGGGTCGGGGCGACCAGCGCGAGCCCCGCGCGGGACTCGCGGCGGCGCAGGGTGAGCGGGCGTCGACGTCCGGGGCCGGGCCGCTCCCGGACGGGGGAGCGGCCGGCCTCCGGCGCGGCCGTGGTCAATTCACGCCCGCTTTGATCGCGTCGACGTCCTTCTTCGCCCGCGCGGCGGCCGCGGCGGCGTCGGACTTCCCGGCCACCACGTCGGCGAGCGCCTTGGGCACGGGCAGCTCGCCAAGGATCGCGCCGACCAGCTTGCCCTGCCCCTGCGGCAGCCCCCAGCGCTGGAACGTGTCCGGGCTCTGCCGCAGCACGGCCAGCACGTCCTCGCCGTACACCTCCGACAGCGGCTTCTTGGCATCCACCCCGGCCTGGCTGGTGTTCCAGGCGGTGAGGAACTTCTCCTTGTCGTCGCTGGTGCCCTTGCGGACCGGGAAGCGCCCCTCGGGGGACATGCCGAACCAGCGCGGGTAGCCATCGGAGAGCATGTACTCCACGAAGGACTTCGCGGAGTCGGCGGCGCCGTCGAGCACCGCCCAGGAGCTGATCTCGCCGTACTGGGCCGGCTCGGTGCCGTTGGGGCCCTTGATCGCGGTGACGAAGCCGCTGTTCTTCGCCAGGAACGCCGGGTCCTTCTGGCACTGCGGGCAGGTCGGCTTGGCGTCGTTGCGCAGCCCCGCCAGCTCGTCGAGGATGAACGGCGACCAGATCAGCATGGCCGCCTTGCCGGCGAAGTAGGTGGCCCGGGTGGTGTCCACGTCCTGCGCGCCCTTGACGGAGTGGTTGCGCATCAGGTCGCCGTAGAAGCGGAATGCCTCAACGCATTCGGGCGAGTCCAGTTTCACGGCGCCCGAATCGTCGGTGAGCTGGCAGTTGTTGGCAAGGGCCAGGTGCTCGAAGGTCTGCTGGGTGAAGACGTCGCCCGGGGCGGTGGCCGCGGTGATGCCGGCGACGCCGCCGGTGTTCAGCTTGGCCGCCGCGGCGGCGATCTTCTCGTACGTGTCGGGCGCCGGCAGGCCGGCGGCGTCGAACAGGTCCTTGCGGTAGACCAGCAGCTGCCCCCACCCGTCACTGGGGACGGAGAGCTGCTTTTCTCCGTCGGAGGTCAGCTCCAGCGCACGTGGCGAGAAGGTGTCCCGCCCGAGCTTGTCGACGACCTCCTTGTTGGCGTCCGGGTGCAGCAGATCGTTGCCGGCGAGGGTCTGGACGCCGGCCAGCGAGAGCGAGCCGACCACGTCGGGCAGCTCGCCGGCGGCGGCGCTGGAGGCGATGAGGGAGGGGAACTGGTCCTCGTTGACGGTGACCAGGTTGACCTTGACGCCGGTCTTGGCGGTGTAGTCGGCGATGATCGCCTTGGTGGCGGTCACCCGGTCGGCGACGTCCTCCAGGCTCCACACCGTTATCTGTGAACTGTCACTTTTCGACTCGTCCTTGCCGCAGGCCACCAGCCCGAATCCGGTTACGACCAGGATGACGGCTGAGGCGAGCAGCCTAATCGGAGGCGTTGACGACATTGGCACTCCTCTCGAAGGGGTACATGCCGGATTCAACGCCCGGAGTTGATCCATGGCAACAGATGTGTCGATCTTTTGCTGGCGCGCACTAGCATTGACAGCCCGCGCCTGCGGATGTGACACATGGCCAACTGGGTTGTCTCGCTCGCGGGTCCACGACGGATCACCCTCGAGCCCTGCCCCACGGATTTCCTCGGTCCGGGCCAGGTCCGGGTCCGTACCTGTTACTCCGGCATCTCGGCCGGCACCGAGCTCACCCTTTATCGCGGCAGCAATCCCCGGTTCAGCAAGGACTGGGACGACGCCACCCGGATGTTCGTGCCGCGCCAGGCCGTCGCCGCTCCCTATCCTGTGGTCGGCTTCGGCTACGAGGAAGTGGGCGAGGTCGTCGAGGTCGCTCCGGACGTCAGGGACCGGCACCCCGGCCAGGTGGTCTGGGGCATCTGGGGGCACCGGGCCGAGGCCGTCCTCGCGGCCGGCGCGGTCAACCCGCTCACCCCCGGGCTGGACCCGCTCGTCGCCGTCTTCGCCCGCCCCGGCGCTATCGCGCTGACCGCGGTCCTCGCCGGTGACCTGCACCTCGGCGACTGGGTGGGGGTCTTCGGGCAGGGCGTGATCGGGCTGCTCGCCACCCGGCTGGCCACCCTCTCCGGCGCCCGGGTGGTGGCGGTCGACCAGATCCCCGCGCGGCTCGACGTCGCCATGCGCCTCGGTGCCCGGCGGGTCGTCGACGCCGTCGTCGACTCCGCCGCCGCCGTGCTCCGCGAGGCCACGGACGGTCGCGGCGCGGACGTCTGCCTGGAGCTCTCCGGGGCGTACCCGGCGCTGCACGAGGCCATCCGCGCCACCACCCACGCCGGCCGCGTCGTGGCCGCCGGCTTCTACCAGGGGTACGCACACGGGCTGGGACTCGGCGAGGAGTTCCACCACAACCGCATCCAACTGGTGGCGGCCCAGGTCTCCGGGCTGACCCCCGTACCCGGCCTGGCCGGCCGGTGGACCGGCGCCCGCGTCGCCCACACCTTCATGGACCTGGTGGCCGAGGGCAGCGTCGACCCGCTGCCGCTGGTGAGCCACGTCGTCGACGCGGGCGCGGTGGCCGACGCGCTGGCGTTGCTCGACCGAGGTGACGGTGACGTCCTCCAAGTCGTGCTGAGGTTCTGATTCTCATGACCATCCCACTCGCCTGCCAGGAGCAGCTGCTCCCCGGCGCTGACCTGCCCCAGAAGTTCGCCCTCGCCCTCGCCCTCGGCTACCACGGCGTCGAGCTGCGCGGCCGTGGCGACCTCGAGTTCGCCCGGCGGCTACCCGAGCTGCGCCGGGCCCGCAACGCCGGCGTGGTGATGCCCACCGTCTGCGTCGAGATGGACCACTTCATCGGCGACTTCGACCCGGGCCGCTCCCGCGACGCGGTCGCAAACCTCCGCTCCCAGCTCTCGGTGATCGCCGAGATCGGCGGGATCGGCGCGATGACTCCCGCCGCCTGGGGGATGTTCTCCCGCCGGCTGCCGCCGTTCGAGCCGCCCCGCTCGCCGGCCGGCGACCGGCAGGTGCTCCTCGACGCGCTGGGCGAGCTGGGCGAGCACGCCCGCGCCGAGGGGGTCAGCCTCTTCCTGGAACCCCTCAACCGGTACGAGGACCACATGGTCAACCGGCTGGACGATGCGGTGGCGCTCTGCGCGGCGGTGGGACTGCCCTCGGTGCGGGTGGTCGCGGACACCTTCCACATGAACATCGAGGAGGACGACGTGCACGCGGCGCTCCGCGCCGCCGCGCCGTACCTCGGGCACGTGCAGGTCAGTGACTCCAACCGGTACCAGCCCGGGGCCGGGCACCTGAACTGGCCGGCGCTGCTGCGTACGCTGCACGACCTCGACTACCGGGGGTGGCTGGCCCTGGAGTGCCGGCTGCGCGGCGACAGGGTCCGCGCCCTGCAGCAGGCCGCCACGGTGCTGCGGCATGCCCAGCCTCGACAGGTAGCGGCATGACCGCCCGCCCGGCCGGCCTGCGTGCCGGTCCGCCGAGCCTCGCCGAGCTGCGCCGGCTGGCGATCGCCACCCTCGACGGCAACTGGGAGCACGGCCACACCGTGCCGTCCCGCACGCTCTACCCGCACCAGTGGAGCTGGGACTCGGCGTTCATCGCCGTCGGGCTGGCCCACGTCCGCCCCGACCGGGCCTGGCAGGAGCTGCGTACCCTGTTCGCCGCCCAGTGGGCCGACGGGCGCGTGCCGCACATCGTGTTCAACCCGGCGCTGCGGGTCGGGTCGTACTTCCCGGGGCCGGAGTTCTGGGACTGCGTCCGCGCCGACGGCGCGCCGACCGCGGCCACCTCCGGCCTGATCCAGCCGCCGGTGCACGCCCCGGCCGCCTGGCTGGTGCACCGCCGCGCGCCCTCCGAGGCGTCGGTGCGCGCGCTGCGCTGGCTCTATCCGCGGCTGGTCGCCCAGCAGCGGTACCTGACCGGCCGGCGGGACGTGGGCGGCGCAGGGCTGGCCTGCATCGTGCACCCGTGGGAGTCCGGGTTGGACAACAGCCCGGCCTGGGACGCTCCGATGGCCGGGTTGCCCGCCGACGCCGCCGTGATGCGGGCGTACCGCCGGCACGACACCGCGCACGCCGACGCCGCGCACCGCCCCACGGACCTGGACTACGCGCGCTACCTCGCGATCGTGGCCTCCTACCGGCAGCGGCGCTACTCCGACGACGGGCTGGCCGGTCGGCACCCCTTCCTGGTGGAGTGTCCGCTGGTCAACGCGGCGCTCGGCGCAGCCGAGCACGCGCTGGCCCGGATCGCGGCGCTGATCGGCGCCGACCCGGGGCCGCACCGGGACCGGGCGGTCCGGATCACCGAGGCCCTGGTCGACCGGCTGTACGACCCGGTCACCGGCACCTTCCACCCGCGCGACCTGCGCAGCGGCCGGCTGATCCCGGCGCGGACGGTGCTCGGACTGATGCCGCTGATCCTGCCGGACCTGCCCACTCGACAGGTCGAGGCGGTGCTGACCGAGGCGCGCTCGCCGCGGTTCGGCCTGTCGCCTCGGATGAACCGTCCGCTGCCCAGTCACGACCGGACCGCGCCGGACTTCGAGCCGCTGCGCTACTGGCGCGGCCCGAGCTGGATGAACACCAACTGGCTGCTCTGGCGGGGCCTGCTCACCCACCACCGCCCCGCCCTGGCCGCCGGACTGCGGGAGTCGATGCTGGAGCTGGTCGCCCGGAGCGGCTGCCACGAGTACTTCCACCCGGACACCGGGGCGGGGCTGGGCTCGCCGGCGTTCAGCTGGACCGCGTCCCTGCTGCTCGACGCCCTCGCCGAGGGGTGAGCAGACAGAGTGACGGAGGGCGGGTCCGGGTGCCCCCGACCTCCGACGCCCTGCCCGCCCGCGGCGCCGCGGGGCCTTGCCACCGGCGTTTCCGGCGGCCTGCGCGCCGCCGCTACCATGCTCATCGCCCTCGACGTCATCGGGAGCGATCAGGCCGGCGGTTGCTGCGCCGGCTGACGGCGGCCGCCGGGACGGCCAGCACGGCCTCCGCGACGGGCGGCGGGTTGGATGATCCACGCGGCCCGCCCGGGCCGCGCGGGTCGGGCGCTCCTGCCGGCGGCTGGACGTGCAGTGTCGGCCTGGTCCGTCCCCGACCCAAGTGTTTGCGTCGCTGCTTTGGAGCTGCTCCGTCTGTGCGCCCACCCGCGCCCGCCCGAGTTCGTTTGCGTCGGCACCGTGGCGGACGGTGCCCCGTTGGTGCGGGCAACTCCAAAGGCGGCTGATCGGGATGTGCCGTCGGGTGCTGTCGGCGTCATGCCGTAGACGATTCCGCGGCAGCTTCCTGTGGACGATCCACTTGCAGCAGCTCGGCCGGCGCCGGCTCGACCTCGACGCGGGTGTCGTGGAAGGTCGGGCCGCCGCCCAGGTCGGTGTCGCGTACCGCGGTGACGGCGTTGACCGTGGACCGACCGGGGCTCAGCCGCGCCCAGTACGCCTTGTACGTGAACGCCAGCCCGAGACGGGTCGCGTCGTCCACGGCGACCGCCGCCAGGAAGGAGCCGCGGTCATTGTGCACCCGGACGGCGTCGCCGTCCGCCAGGCCGCGGGCCGCCGCGTCGTCCGGGTGCAGGTGTACCCGCGGCGGCCCCATCCGGCCGGCGTGCCAAGGCAGCGAGGCGAAGGTGGAGTTCATGAGGAACCGGCCGGCCGGGGCGATCAGCACCAGCGGGAAGCGTCGGGCCAGGTCCGGGTCGGCGGCCTCCACCGGTGGTGTGTAGCCCACCAGTGGGTCGACGCTGTGCCGGGCGAGCCTCGGGTCGAGCAGCCGGGCGCGGCCGTCCGGCGTGGGGAAGGCCCCGTCGGCGTACGGGGCGGAGCCGACCGCCACCCCGGTGGTCCGTGCGTACGTCCGCTCGCGCAGCTCCTCGAAGCTGACCGGCGCGTCCCGGAGCAGCTGCCGGGCCAGGTCCTCGTCGCTGTCCCGCAGCCGGGGATGGTCGAGGCCCAGCGCGGCCGCGATCCGCCGGAAGATCTCCGTGTTCGGCAGCGCCTCGCCGGGCGCCCGGGTCACCGGCAGGTTGAGCGTCGTGTAGTGGTGGCCGTAGGAGGAGTGCAGGTCGAGGTGCTCGGGCTGCATGGTGGCCGGCAGCACGACGTCCGCGAAGTCGCAGGTGTCCGTCCAGCGCTGCTCGAGCACGACGGTGAACAGGTCGTCGCGTCGCAGGCCCGCGTGCACCCGGGTCTGGTCGGGCGCGGTGGCCGCCGGGTTGGCGTTGAAGACGACCAGCGACGTCACGGGCGGATCCGCCTCGCCGGTGAGCACCGCCGCGAGCCGGCTCATGTTGACCGACCGGGCCGGTGGCGCCGGCATGTCGGGCGGCCGGACCACCGCGGCCTCGTTCACCGGGTGGTGCCCGCCGGTCATGCAGAGGGCGCCGCCGCCCGGGTACCGGAAGTCGCCGGTGACCAGCGGCAGCGCGCAGATCGCCCGGATGGCCTGGCCGGCGCCGTGGTGACGTTGCAGACCGAGCCCGACGCGGATGGCGGTGGGACGGGTGCGGGCGATCCGCTCGCCGAGCCGGCGTACCACCTCGACGTCCAGGCCGCACTCGGCCGCGGCTCGTTCCACCGGCCACTCGCCGAGCCGGGCCTCCAGCTCCGGCCAACCCACGGTGTGCGCCGCCAGCCACGCCCGGTCGGCCCCGCCCGCGTCGAGCACCTGCCGCATCAGCCCGAGCGCCAGGGCGGCGTCGGTGCCGGGCAGCGGAGCGACGTGCTCGTCGCTGCGGGCCGCGGTGTCCGTCCGCAGCGGGTCGATGGTGACGACGTACGCGCCCCGCTGGCGGGCCTCCTGCACGAACGGCCACTGGTGCAGATTCGTCGAGAGCAGGTTGGCGCCCCAGAGCACGATCAGTCGGGCGTCCACGATGGACTCCGGCTCGAAGCCGACCGACCCGCCGTAGACCGAGTGCAGCGCCGCCCGTGCCGCGGCGGTGCAGATCGTGGTCTGCAGCCGGGACGAGCCGAGGTGCGCGAAGAGGCGGGGACCCATGCTCCAGCCCTGCACGTGTCCCATCGTGCCGGCGAAGTAGTAGGGAAGGATCGCCCCGGGGCCGTCCCGGTCGATCGTCGCACGCAGCCCGGCCGCCACCCGCCCGACCGCCTCGTCCCAGCTGGCCGGTCGGTAGGAGACCGGTCCGACGCCCTTCGGCCCGGTTCGCACCATCGGCTGGGTCAGCCGGTCGGGCCCGTTGACCGCGTCCAGGTAGCGGTTGACCTTGCCGCAGAGCGCGCCCCGGGTGAACGGGTGGTCACGGTCGCCGCGCAGCGCGACCGCCCGGCCGTCCTCCACCGTGAGCTGCCAGGTGCAGGTGTCGGGGCAGTCCAGCGGGCAGGCGCCGAGATGGGTGGCGCGGGACATGCGACGGATGCTACCGCCCGGCCGGGCGGCAGGGTCAGGGGCGGCGGTGGTCCTGGAGACCAGCGTGGACCAGCTCATCTCCGACCACCTCCGGGCCGAGGACACGCTGCGCTGACGCCGCCTCCGGTCAGGCTGGCAGCAGCCGGGCCAGGGTGCGCAGCGCGGTGCGTACCGTCTCGTCGTCGGCGCTGAGGCTGACCCGCAGCCCGGGCGCGGCCCCGCGCCGGGCGGCGAACTCGTCGGTGCCGGCCACCGCGACGCCCCGGCGACGGGCGAGCGCGGCGATCGCGTCAGCGTCGTGGTCCAGCCGCACCCAGGCGAAGGGCGCCGGGCCGGGCACGGCCACCCGGTCGCCGAGCAGGTCGCGGGCGAGCGCGGCCCGCCCGGCCAGTTCGGCGGAGCGGACCGCGGCGAGCTGATGGGCGGCGCCGCTCAGCACGAGCTGGGTGGCCACCTCGGCGACCAGCGGCGCGGGCGCCCAGGCGAGCGCCCGGGCGGCCGCCCGCAGCGGCTCGGCGAGCGCCGCCGGGGCGTACCGGTAGCCGATCCGCAGTCCCGGCGCGAGGGTCTTGGTGATGCCGGTCAGATAGACGGTCCGGGGATGCCATGCCGCGACGGGCGGCGGCCGGTCGGGCAGCAGCGCGCCGAACGGGTCCTCCTCGATCACCGGCAGTTCGTGGGCGGCCGCGACGGCGGCGATCTCCCGGCGGCGCTCGGCCGGCATGGTGAGGCCGGTCGGGTTGTGCAGGTTGGGGTGCAGGTGCAGCGCGGCCACCCGGCGCCGGGCGCAAAGCCGGTCGATCGCGTCGGGCCGGGCCCCGGCGGCGTCGCTCGGCACGGTGGCCAGCTCGACCCGCAGCACCCGGGCGGCGGCGAGCAGGCCGGGATTGGTCAGCTCGGTGGTGATCACCACGTGCCGGGGCTCGGCCAGGGCGGCCAGCGCGGCGGCGAGGGCATGCTGCCCGCCGGCGGTCACCTCGACCGACTCGGAGGCTGGGTGCCAGCCCGCGTGGGCGCTCCAGCGGGCGCCGGCGATGCGATGCCGCACCGCGTCCGCGTCCTCGGCCCCGACCGCGAGCGGGTCGGCGGCGATCCGGTGCAGGATCGGCGCCACCGCCCGGTGCACCTGCCCGTGCCCGGGTGGATGCACGGCGGCCACGTCGAGCACCGGTTCCGTCGCGGGCAGGGGTGCGGCCGGCGCCGGGGCGACGAAGGTACCCCGGCCGACCTCGCCGGTGAGCAGCCCGCGCCGGGCGGCGACCTGGTAGGCGCGGCCGACGGTGGCGACCGTGACCCCCAGTTGACGGGCCAGGTCCCGCTGCGCCGGAAGCCGGTCGCCGGGGGCGAGCCGGCCGGCGGCGATCTCCGCGCCGATCGCGTCGGCGAGCGCCAGATAGCGGGGCCCGGCCCCGGACAGCCGCGCGGGCTCCCAGATTGTCACCGTGACAATCTAGTCCCCGCGCCGCGTGGCCGCCGTCGGATTGTCACCGTGACAATCCGGCCTGCCGGCTTCCCCGGGTACGTCGCCGACGCTGCCTCGCATGACCGTCACCTCCGCCGCCCTGTGGCGGCACGCCACCTTCCGCAGGCTATGGCTCTCCGACGCGGTAAGCACCCTCGGCACCCATGTCACCACCGTCGCGCTGCCCCTGGCCGCGCTGACCGCGCTCGGCACCGGGTCAACCGGGGTCGCCGCGCTGACCGCCGCCACCACCCTGCCGTACCTGCTGCTCGGCATCCCGGCCGGCGCGATCGTCGACCGGCTGCCCCGCCGGGCCGTCCTGGTCGTCGCCGACCTCGCCCGCGCCCTGCTGCTGGCCAGCGTGCCGCTGGCCTGGGCGGCCGGGCTGCTCACCCTCGCCCAGCTCGTGGTGGTGGCGCTGCTGGCCGGGTCCGCCACCGTGCTGTTCGACGTGGCGTACTTCGCCGCGGTGCCCGCGGTGGTGCCGGCCGGTCGGCTGGCCGACGCGAACGCCCGCCTCGAGGCGACCCGGGCGGTCGGCCAGACCGCCGGTCCCGGCATCGCCGGCGTCCTGGTCGGCGCGCTCGGCGCGCCGGTCGCGCTCCTCGTCGACGTGGCCAGCTTCGTCGCCTCCGCGCTCTTCCTCGCCGGTACGCCCCGACTCGCCCGCCGGCACAGCGCCGGCGCGGCCGGCATGTGGCGGGACGCCGCCGGCGGTGTCCGCTTCGTGCTCCGCGACCCCGTGGTGCGGGCGCTGACCCTCTGCTCCGGCCTGACCAACGTCTGGCAGGCGGGCTTCCTCGCCATGCTGCTGGTGTACGCGGTCCGCGAGCTGCGCCTGCCCGCCGCCACGGTGGGCCTGCTGATCGCCGGCGCCAACGTGGGGTACCTGTTCGGGGCCGCGGTCGCCGGTCGGGCCCGGGTACGCCTCGGCGTCGGGCGGGCGATCACCGGCGCGGCGGTGCTCCAGGTCGGCGCGGTCCTCGTGCTGCTGCCGCACCCGCTCTGGATCGGCGCGGGCCTGGCGGTGAATGCCTTCGCCAGCGGCCTCTACAACGTCAACGCGGTGAGCCTGCGGCAGGCCGCCACGCCCGGGGAGATGCTGCCCCGGATGACCGCCACCAGCCGGTTCTTCATCTGGGGCACCATGCCGCTCGGTGCCGCCCTCGGCGGGGCGCTGACCGGTCTGCTCGGCGCGCCGGCGTACCTCGCGCTGGCCTCGGTCGGCATGGCCGCGGCGGCGCTGGTGACCCTCTGGTCGCCGGTCTGGCGGACCGTCGACTTCCCGACGCCGGACGAGCTGCCCCACCCGGCCGACCCTCGGCCGGAACCGGCCGGCGTCGCGCCGGCCGGGACCACCGAGGCGGTGTCGGCCGGACGGTGACCGTTTGTGGTCGCCGGCCCCGGGTAAGGGCGTCGCCGGCTCCGGTTCCCCGGGGCCGGCGACGACAGGAGGGCGGCGTGCAGTTTCCCCGATTCGTCGAGGCGGTGTCCCGGCGCTCCGAACTACCGATGGAGCAGGCCGCGATGATCTCGCGGGCCACGCTCCAGACCCTGGCCGAGCGGGTGACCGGGGGGGAGGCGGAAGAACTCGCCGCGCAGCTGCCGGATGAACTGAGTGACTACCTCACCGTGCCGGCCGGCGAGCGCCCGACCGGCGGCAAGGTGGAGTTCCTCTTCCGGGTGGCCAATCGAGCCGCGGTGGATCCGGCGGTCGCCGAGGTCGGGGTGCGGGCGGTGCTCAACACGCTGCGCGAGGCGATCACCGTGGGTGAGTTCCAGGACCTGGTGTCGCAGTTGCCGAAGGGCTTCAACGCACTGGTCGACCCCATCCCGCGACCGCCGTACGGCTGAGGACGCTTCCCCCGTTCATCGGGCACCCACGTCCGTCCGCCGCGGCCGATCGGGCGCCCCGGACTGCCGGCCCGGTCAGCCGGCCTCGGGCGGGTGGGCGAGGTCCGTCGCCGCCGGCTCCTCCGGCTCGGCCACCCAGGCGGAGAAGACCGGCACCCCGTGCCACGGCCCGCGGTCGTCGCCCCGCCCGTCGGTGGCCACCGCGACCACCGCGTACGGGTGGCCGAAGCGCAGCTCCGCCGTCCGGGCCACCCCCTCCGGCTCGAGGCTGACCAGGGCGAACGCGGCGGTGACGGCGGCCGCCTCGAAGCCGTACCGGCCGTAGCGGGCCATCGCCGCCTGCCGCGCCTCGAGCTGCGTCCCCTCGCCGGTCAGCGCCCTGATCACCGCCGAGAAGCCGAGTCCGGGCGCGGTGAGGTCATGCTGGTTCCGGGCCGACCAGCAGGGCAGCACCGCCGTGTGCCGCTCCTCCCGGCCGCCCCGGGCGCGCGTACGCACCCGCTCCTCGCGGAGCGACCAGAGCGGCCCGTCGCCGAGCGGCAGGTCGAACAGCGATCGGCGTCCGGCCGGTTCGCCGCCGTCGGCCGCCGTCGAGCTCACCTCGTGCGCCGCGGAGAGCACGTCGACCGGTGCCACCGCCGGATCGCCGACGACGGACACCACCACCAGCCCGGCGCCGTCGCGGTCCACCGCCTCCGCCGCGTGGACGGCCACGTCACCCGCCGAACTGGTCGAGGCGATCCAGCCGCGGTGGCCGCGTCCCGGTGTCCGCAGCACCCGGTCGAGCCGCCCGGCCCAGGTGCTTCCCGCCCCCAGCCCGGCGGCGGGCGCGAGGTCGAACGGCTCCGCCCAGGAGATCCGGGTCGCCAGGGCACTGGCCAGCGCCAGCAGCACCTTCGGCGACACGGTCAGCGGGAACCGCTCGATCAGCCCGAGGGTGTGTTCGCGGGCCCAGGCGTCCAGGGCGGCCTGGTCCGGCAGCGGTCCGGTCGTCGTGCGCTGCGGCAGGCCGGCCCGCCATTCGGCAAGGTTTTCCGTGTCGTACCCGGGGCGGTGCCAGACCGCGGTGGCCGACGGCACCAGGGGGTGCGGCCGGTCCAGCAGGGCGGTGGCCGCGGCGGCGGCAGAATCCACGTCCATGCCGAGGATCTCCGCCAGCTCGGCCCGGACCGGGCCGGTGGCGGCCGGCCCGGCCAGCGCCAGCAGCAGCCAGGCGCCGAGCGGAGAGGCGACGTGGTGCCGGTCGCCGATGTCGGCGTGCAGCCGGGCGGCGTAGCGGGCCAGCGGGGCGTGCAGCGTCGTCGTCATGGCTCCACTCTGCCCACCCAACGCCCGGATGGCACGCGTGTCAGGACCAGAGTTCGAACGGCTCGTCGATCTCCTCGCCGGCCAGGAACGGGGTGAGCAGCTCGGGCAGCCGCCCCGGGTAGAACCGCTCCCGGCTGGACACGATCTCGGCGACCGGCCACCAGCGGAACCCGAAGTAGTCTTCCACCTCGTAGTCGAGCCGGTCGGCCCCGTCCACGTCGGGCACGGCGGCGTCGAGCCGTACCGTCATCACCACCTCGTCCTGCACATGCCGCAGGCGCCGGTGGATGAAGCTGGCCCGCCGCCGCCAGGACGGCGGCCCCAACTGCGCGGCGCCGACCAGGAAGCCGGTCTCCTCGCGCAGCTCCCGCAGCGCGGTCTCGGCGTACGTCTCACCCGGGTCCATGCCGCCGCCCGGAAGCTCCCACCAGGTGCCCAGCCGGGGATGCTCGGGGTCGCGGGTGTGGAAGAGCAGGATCAGTCCGGCCCGGTCCCGCACCACCAGCCGGACGGCGGTGCGCTCGACGACCGGCAGGTCCCGCGGCAGCTCGATCATGTCTCTCCTTCCGGACGCCCGCGCGGCGCGATACGTGCCAGGATGCCTGGGTGACCGAGGTCTTCGGCGAGGTGGCGGCCAGCTACGACGAGGCGCGGCCGGGCTATCCGGACGCGATCGCCGAGGCCATCCTTGCCTATCACGGCTAGGCGTCGGTCCGGCTGGTCGAGGTCGGCGCGGGGACGGGCCGGGCCACCGAGGTCCTCCTCCGCGCCCGGCGCGCCGATGACCTACGTCGAGCCGGATCCCCGGATGGCCCGGGCGCCGGCGGCGAGGCCCATCGCCCGGCCTGACCTCGACCCGGTGCAGGGCGATCCCGGACGGTAGGCTGCCCGCCGTGGCAGGTCTGTTGAGGAGTGTGGCGTCGCGGCTCGGCCGGATCACCGGAGGCGCGGCCACGCCCGCCCGGACGCCGGGCCGGATCCCGGCCCAGGTCGCCCGGCGCCGCCAGGTCGCCGCCCTGCAGCGTCGGGAGCTCACGTACGCCCCCGAGCTCGACGGGCAGGCCGATCCGGGGGAGATCGTCTGGACCTGGGTCCCGTACGAGGACGACCCCCGCCAGGGCAAGGACCGGCCGGTGCTGGTCGTCGGTCGGCAGAGCCGGACGCTGTTCGGCCTGATGCTCTCCAGCCAGAGCGAGCGGGACGGCCAGCGGCACTGGCTGGCGCTCGGACCGGGCGCCTGGGACCGCGACAACCGCCCGAGCTGGGTACGCCTCGACCGGGTCCTCACCATGCGGGAGGACAGCATCCGGCGCGAGGGCGCGGTGCTGGACCGGTCCCGGTTCGACCGGGTGGGGCGGGTCCTGCGGGCCGGCTACGGTTGGCGCTGAGCCGGCGGATAACGGCTCGCCCGTGCGCGCGGGACATGGCAGGGTGGGCCCGATGATGGCAAAGGCAATCGCCGGGGTGGACGACCGGCTTGCCGGGTGGGTTGCGGACGACTTCGGCCTGACGCTCGCCTCCGCCGTGCCGGTGGGGTACGGCGCGGACGCCGCGGCGGAGCTGTGGCGGGCGACCACCATGGACGGTGGGGACTACGCGGTCAAGCTGAGCGGCGGCGGCACCGCGGCGGGGCTGGTGGTGACGGCCGAGCTCGCCCGGCAGGGCCTGCCGGGCGTCGTCGCGCCGCTGGCCACCCGGGACGGGCAGGTGTGCGGCGTCCGCGAGGGACGGCGGCTCTCGGTGGTGCCGTGGGCCTCGGACGAGCGGGCCATCGCCGGTGGCATGCGCTCCGCGCACTGGCGCGCGTACGGCGAGGTGCTGGCCGCGACGCACGGGGTGACCGTGACCGACGAGCTGGCCGCGCTGCCCCGCGAGGACCATACCCACGCGGCGATCGGCGCGGCGACCCGGGAGATGGACCGCCGGCTGCGGACCGTGGGGGGGTCGGCCGACCGGTGGACCCGGGACGTTGCGGTCCGCTGGCGGGAGGCGGCCGACGACGTGGCGACGCTGCTCGACCGCGTGGACCGGCTCGGCGCGGAGCTGCGGGACCGGCCGGCGGACCTGGTGGTCTGCCACGGCGACCCCCACCTGGGCAATCTGCTGCTCGGCCCCGAGGGGCGGGTCTGGCTGATCGACTGGGACGACGCGGTGCTCGCCCCCCGCGAACGGGACCTGATGTTCGTGGTCGGCGGCGTGCTGGCGTTCGCGCCGGTGACGGCGGCGCAGCAGGCCGCCTTCTTCGAGGGGTACGGCTCGATGGAGCTCGAGCCGCTCCGGCTCGCCTACCACCTCGGGGTCCGGGCGTTGGACGACATCTCGAGCTGGGCCGGTGACGTGGCGGATGCCGACCGGCCCGAGGCCGATCGGGTACGCGCGCTGCGGATCGTGGAGGGTCTGCTGTCGCCGGTGGGGCTGATCACCCTGGCCCGCCAGGCGTTGCGGGATCTGGGCCGCTGGGAGGCCTGAGCACAGCTTGGCCGCCCGCCGCCGGGCCCGCGCCGCGCCCTGGGGGCAACGGGCGGCGATGGGGCGGGCGATAGGGGCGCCCGGTCAGCACTCGGCCAGGTGCACGGTGTCCACAAGCTGACGGGTGGCACGGGCGGCGCCCACGGTCTTCGCCTGGTACATGGCCGCGTCGGCCCGGCAGAGCGCCTCGGCGAGCTGGGTCGGCCCGTGGACCGGGGCGAGCCCGACGGACGCGGTGACCCGCACGGTGCGGGTGCCGAGCGGGATCGGCGCGGCGAGGTCCTCGCAGAGTCGCCGGGTGGCGTGCTCGATCCACCGCCGGTCCACCGTCGGGCTGGCCAGCAGCCCGGCGAACTCGTCGCCGCCGAGTCGGGCGACGAGGTTGTCCCCAGCGAAGGCGGCCAGCCGCTGGGCCACGCTGATCAGCACCTGGTCACCGGCCGCGTGGCCGAAGCGGTCGTTGACCTGCTTGAAATCGTCGAGGTCGAGTACCACGGCGATCAGCGGTTTGCCGGCGGCGTCGGTCAGCAGGGCCGCGGCGAGCCGGTAGAAGGCCCGCCGGTTGGGCAGCCCGGTCAGCGCATCGTGGCTGGCCGCGTGCCGCTCGGCTGCCAGTTCGGCCTGCAGCAGCTCGATCTCGGCCTCGGCGCGCAACGCCCGGCGGCGCAACTGCCAGGCGGAGACGACGGCACCGGCGGCGGAGATACCGGACGCGATGGTCATCGGATCCGGCACGAGCCCTCCTCACCGCAGCCCTCGACCTTGCCGTGGCGGCCCGACCGCCCGTGCCAGGCCGACGTTCTCCCTGGTGGTATCCAAGATCGGAGTAACCCAAAGTGAACGGTTGGGTACACCGTACGTGCGTTATCATGCTCGCTGTCCAGTGCAGATGCAATAGCAGATGCACGTGCATCACCGTCCTTTGTCGACAGATCTCTCCATCGCCACCGCCGTCCCTCCCGCGGCATTGGCTGGCTCTTCACAGAAAGACGCCCCATGCAGGAGCCTCAGAACGGCGTACCCACCAGTCAGCTGCCGCCGCTGCGGTGGCAGAAGAGCCGCCGGAGCAATCCGAGCGGGAACTGCGTCGAGTTGGCCGAACTCCCCGACGGCGCCGGGATCGCCATGCGCAACTCCCGGCACCCGGAGGGCCCGGCGCTCATCTACACAGTGGACGAGATCGCCGCCTTCGTGCTCGGCGCCCGCGACGGCGACTTCGACCACCTGATAACGAGACCCGCGGCACGCCGACGGGACTGATCGGCCGTCCGGAGGAGTTCACCTCACTGATGGTCCATGGCATGCTTACTCGTCGACCGGAATGGGACGTCCGGTCGGCGACAAGTCGACATGCGAGGGACGGGCAGGTGACGATGGTTTCCGCCGAGGGCGGTCCGACCACCGGTCCGACCGTGCTCCGGATGCTGCTGGGGGCCCAGCTACGCCGGCTCCGCGAGGGCGCCGGGGTGACCCGGGAGGGCGCCGGCTGGGAGATCAGGTCCTCCGAGTCGAAGATAAGCCGGATGGAGCTGGGCCGGGTCGGCTTCAAGGAACGCGACGTGGCCGACCTGCTCACCCTCTACGGCGTCACCGCCACCGACGAGCGGGCGGCGCTGCTCAAGCTCGCCCGCGACGGGAACAGCCCGGGCTGGTGGCACCGCTACGGTGACGTACTGCCCAGTTGGTTCCAGTCCTACCTCGGTCTGGAGGCCGCCGCCGCGCTGATCCGGACGTACGAGGTCCAGTTCGTGCCCGGCCTGCTGCAGACCCGGGGGTACGCCCGCGCGGTGATCCTGCTCGGCCACCGCAACGCCGCCGCGGCGGAGATCGACCGGCGGGTGGATCTGCGGATGGAGCGCCAGGAGTTGCTGCGCCGGTCGGAGCCGCCACACCTCTGGGTGGTCGTCGACGAGGCCGCCCTGCGCCGTCCGATCGGCGGTCCGGAGGTGATGCGGGGGCAGTTGACGGCGCTGATCGAGGCGACGAAGTCGCCGCACGTCCGGTTGCAGGTCGTTCCCTTCACCGCCGGCGGGCACGCCGCCGCCGGTGGCGCCTTCAGCATCCTGCGCTTCGGCGATCAGGACCTGCCGGACATCGTCTACATCGAGCAATTGACCAGCGCGATCTACCTGGACAAGCGGGAGGATCTCGACCACTACGCGCTGGCCATGGAGCAGCTGTGCGTGGAGGCGGAGCCGCCCGAGCGGACGCCGGAGATCCTCGGCCGGATCCTGGACGAGCTCCCCCGACGCTGACCGGCTGACTCCGCGGCACCGTCCTTCCGTGCTGGCGTTGACCGTCACCGACCTGCCTGGGTAGTCTCTGAATCGATACAGTACTGAATCGATCCAGAGGGGGCGCGATGAAGCCGACGTTGCAGGCCGTCGCTGACGCGGTGGGCGTCTCGCGCAGCACCGTCTCCAACGCCTACAGCCGCCCGGACCAGCTCTCGGCCGCACTGCGGAAGAAGATCCTCGACGCCGCCCAGCAGCTCGGCTACCCGGGACCCAACCCGACCGCCCGCTCGCTGCGCCGCGGCTTCGTCGGCGCGATCGGGGTGCTTTTCACCTCTCAGCTGTCGTACGCCTTCACCGACCCCTTCGCGGTGCGCTTCCTGGCCGGCGTCAGCGAGGGGGCCGAGCGGCACGGCACGAGCCTGCTGCTCGTCCCGCTGCCCGTCGACCGCGCCGAGGTGCGGCGGGCGGTGGAAAACGCCTCCGTCGACGGCTTCTGCGTCTACTGCGTCGGCGACGAGGACTGGGTTCTGGACGCCATCCGGGACCGTGGGCTGCCCGTCGTCACCACCGCCCCGCGGGAGGACGGCGGCCCGGGGGACCGCTACGTCGGCATCGACGAACGCGCCGCCGCCCGCTCCGTCGCCGACCATGTCGCCGCCCTCGGCCACCGGCGGGTGGCCCTTCTCGGCGACACCGTGCTGCCCGACGCACCGCCCGGGCCGCTGCGGCTGTCCGCCCCCGGCGACGCCCCCCACCCCACCACGCGCGGTCGGCTCACCGGCTTCGCCGACGCGTTCGCCGCGGTCGGCGTCGACTGGTCCGCGATCACCCTGATCAATGCCGCCGGCAACAGCCGCCCGGCCGGTTCCGCCGCGATCGCCGCCGCGTTGACCGGCAACGACCCGCCGACCGCCGTTCTGGCCTGCTCGGACGTCCTCGCCCTGGGCGTCCTCGACGCGCTCGCCGAGCCCGGCCGGCAGGTCGTGCATCCCGTGTCGGTCACCGGCTTCGACGACATCGCCGACGCCGCCGCGGCCGGGCTCACCACCGTCCGGCAGCCGGCCGAGGAGAAGGGCCGGATCGCCGCCGAACTCCTGCTCGAGCCCCCGGCCGATCCCGCCGCCGGGCACGTCCTGCTCCGCACCGATCTCGTCGTCCGGACCTCCACCCGCCCCGTTCCCAGGAGCTGACCATGCAACAGCCCATCGGCTTCGATCTCGCGCTCGACGCGGTGACCCGCCACGTCAATTCGGCCCGTCCGGACGCGCCGGTCCGACCCGACCGGCCCCGTCCGGCCCTGCTGGTGCCGACCCGGCTGGCCGCCGCTGGCGCCCTGCGCCGCCTCGCCGACCTGATGGAGCCTCGGCCGGCGCCCGCACCGCCGTGCTGCTCGTAGTACCCGCCGAGGCGGGGTCGCCCGGGTGGCGCCGGCCACCCGGGCGACCCGGGGATCCACCCAGCACCGGCCAGTCGGGCCCGAACCGGGCACCGGGTTGGTCGGCGGTGGCCGGCGGCAGGCAGACTTGAGCACCATGTCGCCGTTCACCCCCACACTGCGGCTGCACGATCGGTACGTCCTGCGCGAGCGCATCGGCCTCGGCGGGATGTCCGAGGTGTGGCGCGCCGACGACGAGGTGCTGCACCGCCCCGTCGCGGTCAAGGCCCTCGCCACGCAGCTTGCCGCCGATCCGCAGCTGCGCGCCACCATCCAGCGCGAGGCCCGCGCCGCCGCCCGGCTCACCCACCCGCACGTCACCCAGGTGTACGACTACGGCGAGGCGACCCTGCCCGACGGCTCGGTCGTGCCGTACCTGGTGATGGAGCTGGTGGCTGGGCGGAACCTGGCCGACCGACTGGCCGGTGGCCCGCTCGCCTGGCCGGAGGCCGTCCGGGTGGCCGGCCAGGTCGCCGCCGCGCTGGCCGCCGCGCATCGGATCGGTGTGGTGCACCGGGACATCAAGCCGGGCAACGTGATGCTCACCGAGACCGGCGCCAAGGTGCTGGACTTCGGCATCGCCGCGCTGGCCGGGCCGCGTCTCGCCGGCCAGACCGGCGAGCTGATGATGGGTACGCCCGCCTACTTCGCCCCGGAGCGGATGACGCCCGGCCCGCCGAACCCGGCCAGCGACATCTACGCCCTCGGCGCGCTGCTCTACCGCACCCTCACCGGCCAGGCCCCGCTGCCGGTGGAGACCTGGCAGGACGTGCTCGACGTGCACAACCGGCACATCCCGGTGCCGCCGCTGCGCGTACCCGGGCTGCCCGCTGACATCGCCCAGCTCACCCTGGCCTGCCTCGCGTCCGATCCGGCCCGCCGGCCCGCCGCCGCCCAACTCGCCAGCCGGCTCGGCGCCGGCCAGCCGGCCGACCCGCCGACCGCCATCCTGCCGGCGGCCACCCGGCCGGAGCACCCGCCCACCCTGATCGACCGTGCGGCGGCCCCCGTCCGCCCGGCGCCGCCGCGCCCGCCCGCCCGGTCGAACCGGCTGCTCGGGGCGCTGGTCGCGGCCGGTGTGGCGCTGCTGCTCGGGCTGGTCGGGATGCTGGCGCTCGGCGATGGCCCCGGGGACCGCCCGGCGGCCGACCGCACGACCGCCGCCCCGGTCGAGGAACCCAGCGTGGAGTCCTCCGCCTCGCCCGAGCCGGCCACGTCCGAGCCGACCACCAGCCGGCCGGCGCCGGTCACCCTGCGCCAGCTCGCCGCCGAGTTCACCGCCGTGCTCGACGAAGCGGAGGCGGCGAACCGCGATATCGACCCGAAGACCGCCGACGACCTGCGCGAGAAGGCCGCCGAGCTGGACCGCGGCAAGCCCAGGGACCGCGTCAAGCGGGTCGCCGAGCTGCGCGAACGCGTGGCCGAGGCGGCGGACGACGGGAAGATCGACACCGAGACTGCGACCCAGCTCCAGGACCTGCTCAGCGCGTACGTGCCGATCCGCGGCGGGAACGAGGACGAGGGCTGATCCGGCTCAGGCGAGCCGTACCGGGTCGCCTGAGCCGGATCCGGCCAGGTAGCCGGCCAGCAAACTTCGCGCCGCTGCGGTAGCGGTGCAGCGCCCGGCCGTCGTCATGGGCGGACACGTCGGCGGTCCGGCCGGAGGCGAGGGGAGCGGGGGCGGCCACCGGCCCACCCAAGCCCGGGTGCAATCCGCCCTGCCGAGCCGCCTCGCGGTCCACCTGTACGGAGCCGTGTCGGTGCTGTCGCCGCGGCCGTTGCGGGGTTCGCGCGCGCAGTTCGGACGCGGGGTTCCTGCGCGTAGTCACGCCGCAAGGTCGAGAGGCTCCGTCCCGTCGAGAGCCGCGCGGGCAGTTCGGCTGCGAGGTTTGCGCCCGGCGTCCGGTATGCGTCCGGTCGGCGCGGCTGCGACGTCGGGCCCCCGTGGCCTTCCGGTGTCCCGGGATGTGGCGGCATCGGGGTGGGTCAGGTGCCCGAAAGCCGCCGTTGCGGTGTCGCCTGTCCGGTCCCCGGGGTGTGACCGGCGGCATTGTGGGGCCGGAATCGTGGCCGGGGCGGGGTCGTTATACCTGGCGTACGACCGAGGACCGCCCCCTGATCTGGGGGCTGGTGGACGGGCCCCGGAATGATGGTGGGCCGCCGGTCGTTACACACGGTCCCGGCGCCGCGAGTGGCAGCCCCGCCCGGCGGTCGGATCTTTCCCCCGAAGACTTTTTGAGCGCCCGTCCGTGGTGCGTGCGCATCTACCCGGCCCCCTATCGGGTGGGTGTGCCTGACCCCCGAATTGGAGCTTTGATCATGAACTCGATGCTGCGTAAGAGCGTGCTCGGTATCGCTGGTCTGGCCTTCACCGGTGGCGTGTTCGCCGGCCCGGCCACCGCCCACGCCGCCGCGGTGGACGCCAAGCCCGTCGCGGTCGTGCAGGCGGACAAGCCGGGTGTGGACACGGGCAAGCTGATTCCGCATGGTGTGCAGGGCACCCAGTCCCACATCGACCTGAACGACGAGCAGATCGGCAACGTCAAGGCGATCATCGCCGCGACGAAGAAGTCCGGCATGGACGAGCGGGCCGCGGTGGTGTCGATCGCGACCAGCCTGCAGGAGTCGAAGCTGGAGAACCTGGGTCACCTGGGTGACCGCAACGACCACGACTCGCTGGGCCTGTTCCAGCAGCGTCCGTCCTCGGGTTGGGGCACCCCGAAGCAGATCACCGACCCGCAGTACTCGACCATGGCGTTCCTCAAGGGCCTCAAGCAGGTCGACGGCTGGCACGACATGCCGCTGACCGAGGCCGCCCAGACGGTGCAGGTGTCGGCCTACCCGTTCCACTACGCGCAGTGGGAGCAGCAGGCCGCCGACCTGGTCGCCCAGCACTGGAACAACTGACATACATACGCGAAGGGCCCCCTCCCCCGGGAGGGGGCTCTTTTGGCATTCGCCGGGTCCGCCCGACGGCTCCACAGCAGAATGCCGGAAATGAGGGTCAAGGCCGTTATAGCGGCGGTCGCGGTGCTACTCGTAGCGGCCTGTACCGATCAGGGGGGCGAGGCTGTCCGGCCCACCGCCGCGCCCCGGCTCACCACCCCCGCTCCGGCACCGAGGAACCAGCTCACCGTGGTTGCCGCCGGAGATCTGCTGGTGCACCCGCCGCTCACCGAGCAGGCCGCCGCCGACGCGCGGCAGGCCGGGCGTAGCGGTCACGACTTCACCCGGGTGCTGGCCGCGGTCCGTCCGTGGGTGAGCGCCGCCGACCTGGCCATCTGCCACATGGAGACGCCCCTGGCGGAGCCGGAGGGCCCGTTCACCGGATGGCCCACCTTCAGCGTGCCGCCGGCGCTTGCCGACGCTGCCGCCTGGGCCGGCTTCGACACCTGCTCCACAGCCTCCAACCACTCACTGGACACGGGCATGGAAGGCATCACCCGTACCCTCGACAACCTGGACCGGGTCGGACTGCGCCACACGGGCACGGCCCGCAGCGCGGCGGAGGCAGCCCGGCCCAACATCATCGACGTGGCGGGCGTGAAGGTAGCCCAGCTGTCGTACGCGCTGAGTTTCAACGACATTCCGCTTCCCGCGGGACAGCCATGGGCGGCGAACCTCATCACCCGGGACGCGATCCTTGCGGCGGCCCACCGGGCGCGGGCGGCGGGCGCCGAGATCGTCATCCTGTCCCTGCACTGGGGGACGGAATACCAGAACGCTCCGAACGACGACCAGCTGGACCTGGCCCGCCAGCTGCTCGCCTCGCCGGACATCGACCTGATCATCGGCCACCACGTGCACGTGGTACAGCCCTTCGAGAAGATCGGCAGGAAGTGGGTCGCCTACGGCATGGGCAACCTCACCACCCGCTTCGACGACGGCTCCCCGGAGAACACGCAGGACGCGGTGGTGCCCCAGTTCACCTTCACCCGTACCGCTTCCGGGGCCTGGGAGGTCACCGACGTGACGGTGCTACCGACCTGGATGGAGTACCGGCCGGCGGCCCGGGTGGTCGACCTGGCCACCGCCGCCCGGGACCCCGCGTTGCCCGCCGCGCAGCGGGAGCACTACGTGCAGATCGAGAAGCGGATCAACGGCTACGTGGGCATGCGCGGCGCGCTCGAGGCCGGACTGCGCCAGCTCTCCTGAGCGATGCCGCATCAGGCGCAGGGCGTGTAGAGGCGGCGGGTGCCGACGCCGGCGGCGTACGCGACCCGGTCGCTGAACCGGCAGCCGAAGTCGGGCGCGGCAACCGCCTCCGGGTCCGTCACGTCGTCGCCCTCCGGGCGCCCGCCGGTGCGTACCCATGAAGTCAGGTCGTCCCAGGCGGCGCCGGCTTCGGCCGGGGTGAACTCGCAGTGCTGCGTGGCCCGGATGGCCCGCTGCACCACCAGCCGGCTCCGCCCGTGCCACGCCGCGTCCCGGGCGTACGCCTGCTCCATGGAGAACGGCACGAAGAGGTCACCGAGGTCGTGCAGGCTGACCACCGGCGCGGTCGGCCGGCCACTGATCCGCGGCACCTCGGTCAGGGTGGGCGACCGGCGCTGCCAGAGATTCTCCGCGGCGACCCGCTGCACCGTGGCGTTGACGTCGACCGGGCTGTTCGGTGTGTAGCTGGTGAGCAGGTTGGTGGCGAGCTGGCCCGGCTGCTGGGCGGGGGAGTCGCCGCCGTTGGTGGTGCTGATCGCGAAGAGGAAGTCCTTCCAGATCGCGAAGGAGGCCTCGGCGCCGGGTCGCTCCCCGCCGGAGCGGTTGATGGTGATGGCCCGCAGCTGCTTGCCGCGCTCGTTGGTGGTGTCCGGCCCGGCGGGCTTCAGCCCGGCCAGGCCCAGCGCCACCTGGATCCGCGGCACCGCGTTGGTCAGGTAGTCGGTGGGCGTCGGGTAGGCGGGCACCTCGGCGAGCGCCTGCGCGACCAGGTTGTAGTCCAGGAAGAAGTCGAGCAGATCGTGGTCGCCGAGCACCCCGCACAACGGCAGCGCCCCGTCGTAGTAGCCCGGGTACTGCTCCAGCGACCGGCCAATGATGTAGCCGCCCATCGACACCCCGGCCATCAGGACCCGCTTCGGCTGCTCGACGGTACGACCGAAGAGGTCGGCGAGATCCTTGGTGCTGAGCACGCCGGCGCGGATGTCCAAGCCGTTGCGGTAGTAGGACGACGACGCCCAGGCGTAGCCCTGCTCCAGCATCCGCTCGCGTAGGCCGAACGCCGGCGTTTCCGGCGAGAGCACCGTGGTCTGGCCGCGGTAGCCGTGCGTCCACATCACCAGGTCGCCGTTCCACCGCGCGGGGACCTCGATGATGTAGCCGGCGTGTTCGTGTACGCCCTGGCGCACGGTGGTCGGGGCGCCGTTCACGGTCAGCGGCGTCAGCGGTGGGTTGTTGATGGTGTAGCCGGGCAGCGGCTGGCTGCCGTCGTCGTGGTCGGCGGCGACGGCCGGCGCCGCGCCGGCGAGCCCGACCATGAGGGTCAGGGAAGCGGCGGCGGCGAGCAGCCGACGGACCAGACGGGTGGTTGAGTTCAGCATCGATGCTCCCCCGGGGACGGTGCCGCCCACCGGGGGCGACCAGGCGGGACGGATGCCTACCGGCCGGTAGCGCCCTGAAACTAGGCCCGCCGTCAACGGCTGTCAATGACAACCTGACCGAACGGTCAGGCGCATCTGTCCGGTCCGCCCACACTGGTCGGTCAGACCACTCCATGCGCGAGCATCGCCTCCGCCACCCGGCGGAAGCCGCTGATGTTCGCCCCGGCCACGTAGTCGCCGGGCAGCCCGTACTCCTCGGCGGCGCGAATTGCGGCACCTTGGTGTCTTCCGCCGTCGGGAGGGCGCGGTGTCCCGCAAGTTGAGTGGATCGTGCCGGTCGGCCCGAGCCGCGTGAGTCGCGTGGGGTCGGTGTCCGGTTTGTGGGTGTGACCGGCGGCATTGTGGGGCCGGAATCGTGGCCGGGCCGGGGTCGTTGAACATGCCCGACGGTCGAGGTAGCAGGCCCGCCCAACGGGGTTCTGCGAGATGGCCCAGGCCGGAATGACGGTGGGCCGCCGGTCGTTACACATGGTCCCGGCGCCGCGAGTGGCAGCCCCGCCCGGCGGCCGGATCTTTCCCCCGAAGACTTTTTGAGCGCCCGTCCGTGGTGCGTGCGCATCTACCCGGCCCCCTATCGGGTGGGTGTGCCTGACCCCCGAATTGGAGCTTTGATCATGAACACGATGCTGCGTAAGAGCGTGCTCGGTATCGCTGGTCTGGCCTTCACCGGTGGCGTGTTCGCCGGCCCGGCCACCGCCCACGCCGCCGCGGTGGACGCCAAGCCCGTCGCGGTCGTGCAGGCCGACAAGCCGGGTGTGGACACGGGCAAGCTGATTCCGCATGGTGTGCAGGGCACCCAGTCCCACATCAAGCTGAACGACGAGCAGATCGGCAACGTCAAGGCGATCATCGCCGCGACGAAGAAGTCCGGCATGGACGAGCGGGCCGCGGTGGTCTCGATCGCGACCAGCCTGCAGGAGTCGAAGCTGGAGAACCTGGGTCACCTGGGTGACCGCAACGACCACGACTCGCTGGGCCTGTTCCAGCAGCGTCCGTCCTCGGGTTGGGGCACCCCGAAGCAGATCACCGACCCGCAGTACTCGACCATGGCGTTCCTCAAGGGCCTCAAGCAGGTCGACGGCTGGCACGACATGCCGCTGACCGAGGCCGCCCAGACGGTGCAGGTGTCGGCCTACCCGCACGCCTACGCCCAGTGGGAGCAGCAGGCCGCCGACCTGGTCGCCCAGCACTGGAACAACTGACACAGAGCACCAAGCCGCTGGCCGGCACCCGAACACGGGTGCCGGCCAGCGGCATATCCAAGGCCGGTCGAACGGCGCGCAGAACCAGCGGCCGCCGCCAACGCGGCGACCATGGAGGAAGGCTGAGCGTAGAGTCGGGCGGTGAGTACCGAATCCCTGCCGGCGCAGACCCTCCCACCGGGCGTGGCCCCCGCCGACCCGGGCAGCGTGCTGCTGCCCGGCCACGACGTGCCGCTCGGCCGCTACACGACGGTGCGGCGGCTGCTACCGCAGCGGCAGCGCCGGATGGTCGGCGCCTGGTGCTTCGTCGACCATTTCGGACCGGACGACGTCGCCGAGCGGCCCGGCATGGAGGTGCCGCCGCACCCGCACACCGGTCTCCAGACGGTCACCTGGCTGCTCGACGGGGAGATCCTGCACCGGGACAGCCTCGGCAACGTGCAGCCGATCCGTCCCGGCCAGCTCAACGTGATGACCTCCGGCCACGGCATCGCCCACTCGGAGCGGTCGCCGGTGGAGCATCCGCCGGTGATGCACGGCGTTCAGCTCTGGGTGGCGCTGCCCGATCCGGCGCGGGCGGGCGCGGCGGATTTCGCGCACCACGCGGAGCTGCCCCGCTGGCGTGACGGTGACCTGGACGTCACCCTGCTGGTCGGCGAGGCCGGCGGCGAGCGGTCTCCGGCCGTGGTGCACACCCCGCTGGTCGGCGCGCAGCTGGAGGTGCGCGGCCCGGTGCCGGTCGCGCTGCCGCTGCGCCGCGACTTCGAGTACGGGCTGCTGGCGATGTCGGGCTCCGCCGAGGTCGACGAGGTGCCGCTCGCCCCGGGCGCGCTGCTCTACCTGGGCGCCGGCCGGGACGCACTGACCCTGCGGGCCGCCCCGGGCAGCCGGCTGCTGCTGCTCGGCGGCGTGCCCTTCGACGAGCCCCTCGTCATGTGGTGGAACTTCGTCGGCCGCTCGCACGAGGAGATCGCCGCCGCCCGCGAGGACTGGATGGCCGGCCGCCGGTTCGGGGTGGTGGCCGATGACCCGGCGCCGCCGCTGCCGGCCCCGGCGTTGCCCACCACCCGGCTCAAGGCCCGGGATCGCCGCGGTGGCACCATCGGCTGAATGGCCGCCGCCGGTACGGGTAGACGTCGCCATGCCCAGAAGTGCGATATCCAGCATCGAGGACAAGAAGCGACTGGTACGCCGGCTCGCCCGAGACAGCCGGGGCTTCGCCGAGCAGTACGGATTCCGGGTCACCAACAACCCGTCCCAGCTGTTCCAGGTGCTCTACCTGTCGGTTCTGCTCGCCCGGCGGGGTGACTTCCGGCGCGCGGTCAATACGGCGTCGGCGTTGCGCGATCACGGTTGGGACAGCGCCGCCCGGATGGCCCGTTCACTGCACGAGGACCGGGTGCGGGTGCTGCGTGAGGCGGGACAGCGCGGGGACGTCAACGCGCTCGCCGACGTGCTCGGCGACCTCGCCCGTACCGTGCTGGAGCGCTACCGGGGCGATCTGCGCCGGTTGCGGTCGGCGGCGCACCAGGACCCCGCCCAGGAGCGAAAGCTGCTCACCGAGCTGCCCGGCGTGGACGGCGAGGTCCTGGACTTCTTCCTGCGGGATGTCCAGGCCGTGTGGCGGGAGGTGGCGCCGGTCGCCGACCGGCGGGCGCTGATCGCGGCGCGCCGGTTGGGTCTGGGCCGCTCCGTCGATGACCTGGTGGGCCTGGCCGGCAGGGACGAGTCCGAGCGGCTCGCCTGGCTGGTGGGAGCGCTGGCCCGAGTGGACCTGGAGAAGCGGTACGCCGAGCTGACCGGCTGACCGGGACGTGCCACAGGCCACAAATCCGCAATAATCCCCCGAACGGCTGACGCCGCATCGTATGATGATCGCGGCAGCGATGCCCGCCCGGTTCGGGCGAACATCCACCGCCTGGCGGTCGCGACCCGGTTCGGGCGCACCCGTCGGGGACAGGTTGCTGCGTGGCGCCCCAGGTCACGGTTCGTGGCCCGGGGCGCCCGCCTGTTTCCCCGGTCCTCCGATCACCGCGCCAGGCCGGCCAGCAGGTTCACGGTCGCCGCGATGATGACCGCCCCGAACAGGTATGACACCAGCGCGTGCCGCAGCACCGTCCGGCGCATCTCATTGCTGGTCACATCCGTGTCGGACACCTGGAAGGTCGCCCCGATGGTGAACGCCAGGTACGTGAAGTCGGAGTAGTTGGGCGGCTCGGCCTGGTGGAAGTCCACCCCACCGTCGTCGCCCGTGTAGTAGATCCGGGCATACCTGAAGGTGTACAGCGTGTGTACGACGAACCAGGAGAGCAGCACGCTCACCACGCCGAGCCCGGCGTAGACGTCCCGGGAGAGTCCGGGTCGGGCGGCGTGCGCGGTGGTCAGCACCACGCCGACCGCCAGCAGGCTGGCCAGACAAGCGCCGAACAGCAGCACGTCCCGGGTCGCCCGGTTGGGATCCTCGTGCACGGCCAGCCTCGCCGTCCGTTCCGCGTTCAGCGGCCAGACCCGGTGCCAGACCAGAGCCAGCCAGCTCAGCGCGGCGGCGTCCCATCCGATGAGCGGACCGAGACCCGGCGAGACCAGCACCGCGAACAGCCCACCCGACACCACCCCCACCACGCCCATCACCGCGAGCTGCACCGACGCCGGGGTGTGCCCGTCCGGCGCGCGGGGCAGCAGCGGGCCTCTCACCGGCGGGCCCGGCAGCGGGCCGGCACCGTTGTTCGGGTGGTGGGACGCACCGCAGTGGTGGGTCAGATGCCGCGCAGGTGCTGCGAGACCCGCTGGCGCCTGTCCCGGGCCTGCGCCGCCCGCTGCGACGGGTTGACCTCGGGGGCGGCGTCGATGCCGGCCGACCGGGCGACCTGGTTGCCGTTTTCGTAGTAGAGACCCGGAGGCAACGCCCGAAGGGCCTGCAACACCTCCTGCGGCGCGCCCTCCCGTTCGGCCTCGCGGACGACGTCGTCCTTCTCGGCCGGGTAGTCCAGGGCCGACAGGTACTGCAGGACGTCGCTGTAAGTCGCCATGAAATGGGCTCCTCGCGCCTTGGTAACGGTCACGACCGGTGGCGGTTACCCGCCGGGCGGCGGGTCACGCGTTGTTCCGGAGGAAAACGCCGCCGTTTCCGGACGGCTCGGGCGGGTACGCGGCGCCGGCGAGCAGCCGAAGGGGGTACCACCGATGAACTACGACACCTTCGTGGACCAGGTCGCGCAGCGGACGCGGACGTCCTCGGAGCGGGCGGTCGAGCTGACCCGGGCCACGTTGGAGACGCTGAGCGAGCGGTTGACCGGCGGCGAGGTGCTCGACCTCGCCGCCCAGTTGCCGAAACCCCTTCAGCTGGTGTTGAAGCCGAGCCCCGGCACCGAGGCGGCTGACCGGTTCGGCGCGGCCGAGTTCGTCGCCCGGGTCGGGCAGCGGGCCCGGCTCGACGAGAACGGGGCTCGCGACGCGGTTCGGGCGGTCTTCACCACGTTGCGCGAGGCGGTCAGCGGCGGCGAGTTCGACGACCTGGTGGTCCAGATGCCGCGCGACTACCGGGAGATGGTGGAGCCGGTGCTCGCCCCGGGAGCCACCCTGCGCCGGTAGTAGCCGGCGTCTCAGCCGACGACGCCCCCGGCGCGCAGAGCCGCGATCCGCTCGGCGTCGAGGCCGGCCTCGGCCAGCACCTCGTCGGTGTGCTCGCCCGGCCGGGGCGGCGGCCGCCGTACGCCAGTCGGGGTGCCGGAGAAGCGCGGCGCCGGGGCCGGCTGGGTGACCCCGTCGTGCTCGACGAAGACGCCCCGGGCGGCCAGGTGCTGATGCTCCGGCGCCTCCCGCCAGTCCAGCACGGGCGCGACGCAGGCGTCCGACTCGTTCAGCAGCGCCGTCCACTCGTCCCGGGTACGGGTGCGGAACAGCCGGCCCCACGCCTCGCGCAGCGCCGGCCAGTTCGCCGGGTCGGTCCGGTCCAGTGCCTCGTCGCCGGGGAGCGGGAAGCCGGTGAGCCGGACCAGCTCGTCGTAGAACCGCGGCTCCAGGGCGCCGACGGCGAGGTACCGCCCGTCCGCGCACTCGTACGTGTCGTAGAAGGGTGCGCCGCCGTCGAGCAGGTTCACCCCGCGCTGGTCCTGCCACATGCCGAGCTGGCGGAGCGAGTGGATCTGGGTGGCGAGCACCGACACGCCGTCCACGATGGCCGCGTCGACCACCTGGCCGGCGGCGCCGGCGCGGACGGCGTACAGGGCGGCGACCACGCCGAGGGCGAGCATCATCCCGCCGCCACCGAAGTCGCCGAGCAGGTTCATCGGCGGCACCGGGCGCTCCCCGGCCCGGCCGATGCCGTGCAGCGCGCCGGTGAGCGCGAGGTAGTCGATGTCGTGCCCGGCGTACGGCGCCAGCGGGCCGTCCTGGCCCCAGCCGGTCATCCGGCCGTAGACCAGCCGCGGGTTGACCGCGAGGCAGTCGGCCGGGCCCAGGCCGAGCCGCTCGGTGACCCCTGGGCGGAACCCCTCGAGCAGGGCGTCCGCCCCGGCGACCAGGGCCAGCACCACCTCCCGGCCCTCGGCCGACTTGAGGTCCACCGCCACCGAGCGCCGGCCCCGGTTCAACAGGTCGCCGGGCGGGCTGCCGAACCCGGCCGGCGTGGTCCGGTCCACCCGGACCACGTCCGCCCCCAGGTCGGCCAGCATCATCGCGGCGAACGGGCCGGGACCGATGCCGGCCAGCTCGATCACCCGTACGCCGGTGAGCGGGCCGGTCGGGGCGGCAACGTCGTCGGTCATCGGGTCACCATAGGCGGTCCGCGTTTGCCCGGTAAGGGGCCGGGAACCCGGCGGCGACGTCCGAGCGGAGGGAGTGGCGTGGCCGACGACCGGATCCGGGTGGCCATGCTGCACGGTCCCGGGCGCCCCGACCACGACGGCGTGAGCGACTACGTCGACCACCTGCTCGTCGCCCTGGCCGAGGTGGACGTCGAGGCCACCGCCGTCGCGGTCCGTCCGGGCGGGCGAGGGTCGTCCGTCCGCTGGCTCGCCGCCACCGTGCAGGCCGCGCGCGAGGTGCGCCGGCTCCGCCCGGACCTGGTCCACGTGCAGTTCGCGCCGTCGGCGTACCGGTTCTCCGGACTGCCCGGACTGCTGCCGCTGCGGCTGCCCCGGGACATCCCGCTGGTGACCACGCTGCACGAGTACGGCTGGTGGGCCGCACCCGGCTGGCTGCCGGCGAGGTGCTGGTCTCCAGTGGAACGCGCGCGGCTCTGGGACCGGGAGACCGGGCGGCTGGTCCCGGCCAGCGCCGCCGTGGTGGTGACCAACGGCGGGCACGGCACGGCCGTCCGGGACCGGACCGGAGTGACACCGGTGCACATCCCGATCGCCCCGAACGTCACCGACCATTCCGGCGCGACGAGCGCGGGTTGGCGGCTGCGGGAGGAGCTGGGGCTGTCCGAGGGCGCCCCGCTGCTGGCCTTCTTCGGCTTCGTGCACCCGGTCAAGGGGCTGCGGTATCTGATCGAGGCGCTGCCCGAGCTGCACCGGGCCTATCCCGATCTGCGGCTGCTGGTGGTCGGCGGGTTCACCTCGCAGGCCCTGCCGGAGGCCGAGGCGCGGGCGTACCGGGCAGAGCTGGACGAACTGGCCCGGCGGTGCGCGGTCGCCGACGTGGTCACCTTCGCCGGGCACCTGCCGGCCGAGCGGGTCTCCGCCGCGCTGCACGCCGCCGACATGGTCGTGCTGCCGTTCACCGCCGGGGTGAGCACCAAGAGCGGGGCGCTGCTCACCGCGTTGGCGCACGGCGTGCCGACCGCGGCCACCGTGCCGGACCCCGGTGACGACGAGCCGCACCGCAACGGCGCGGTAGCGGTGATCCGGCACCGTCGGGACAGTGCCGCCATCGTCAGCGCCGTCGGGCGGCTGCTCGCCGACCCGGTGCTGCGCCGCCGGCTGGCCGAACGGGGCAGGGCCTTCGTCGCCCCGTACTCCTGGCCCCGGGTGGCTGGCGCGCACCGCGACCTCTACCGCCGGGTGCTGGGCCGTCACGGTGGCTGAGGCGTACGCGGAGATCCTGGTGGTGGATCTGCTCGGCGGGATGGGCGACCTGCTGATGCTGCTGCCCGCCGTGCACGGCCTGGCCCGCCGCAACCCCCGCGCCCGGTTGCGGGTGCTCACCCACGAGCCGGGCGCCGAGCTCGTCCGGGCGGATCCGGCGGTGACCGAGGTGCGGACCCCGCGGCACGGCCGCCCGGGCGCGGAGCGGGCGGCCGTGGTCGAGGCGCTCACCGAGAGCCGGCCGGACCTGGCGGTGACCACCACCCGGTACGACGGCATCCCCGACCTGCTGACCGCCTCCGGCGCCCGGTGCGTGACCGACCTGTGGCGACGGCCGCCGCCGGACCAGCCGGTCGGGACCCGCTACCTGGAGATCCTGCACGTGGAGGGACTGCTGGACCGGGTCGACCTGACGGCCCTGCCGCGGGTGCACGTCGAAGAGGAGGCCCGGGCGGCCGGCGAGCGGACGGTGGCCCGGCTGGTCGGCGACCCGGTCGCGCCCCCGGTGGTGCTGGTCAACGACGCCGGGATGGCGGTGAAGCGCTGGCCGCGGCGGCACTGGCGGGAGCTGTCGGCGGCGCTGACCGAGCGGGGCCACCCGGTGCTCACCGTGGGGGCGGACGAGGACCCGCCCGGCGTTCCGCTGCCCCGGGGCGACCTGCCGACGCTGGCCGGACAGTTCAAGGCGGTGGGCCGGCGGGGCGGGGTGGTGGTCGGCCCGGACACCGGGCCGGTCCGGCTCGCCGCGGCCTCGGGCGCCGCCACGGTCGCCCTCTTCGGCGCCACCGACGCCCGCCGGTACGGCATCGGCGGCGTCGACCTGCAGGGGTCGCCGAGCTGCCCGCATCGCCAGCCGACCGCGATCACCGAGCAGCCCTGCTGGTGGGAGGCGGCCTGCCCGCTGGATCGGACCGGCCCGGCGTGCATGGCCGACCTGGGCGTGCCGGTCGTCCTCGACGCCGTGCTCGACGCCACCGGCGCGGCGGCGGGGCGCTGTTTGGCGAACCAACCAAGGTTGCCCTAACCTGGTCGGACGAGGGGAGTACTTCCCAGAACCATTCCGGTCAGTACGGTGCGCTCCGAGCGCGCCTCGGATGGTTGCCCGCGAAGTGCGGGTGAAGGAGACCTCGAACATGACACGGTGTTCGAGGAGACTCCATGACCGATCTGTCGTACCTGTCCGCCGGGGAGCTGTCCTCGGTCGGTACGCCCGCGCTCTGGGCCGTGACCATCGCCGGCGTGCTCGCCCTGCTGGTACTGGATTTCCTCATCACCCGCCGCCCGCACGAGGTGAAGATGCGGGAGGCGCTGGGCTGGTCGGCGTTCTACATCGCGCTGCCGCTCGCCTTCGGCGGCTGGGTCTGGGCCCGGTACGGCTCCGAGCTAGGCGTCCAGTACCTGACCGGCTACCTGGTGGAGAAGTCGCTCTCGGTCGACAACCTCTTCGTCTTCATGCTGCTGCTGGCCGCCTTCGCGGTGCCCACCGTGCTCGCCCAGCGGGTGCTGCTCTACGGCATCGCCGGCGCGCTGGTGCTCCGGGCCGTCTTCATCGCTCTCGGCGCGGCCGCCCTGCAGACCCTCGACTTCGCCTTCCTGCTCTTCTCCGTCATCCTCATCGTCACCGCGATCAAGCTGCTGCGGGACGCCGTCTCCGGCCACGAGCAGAAGATCGACATCAACACGATGCGGTCGGTGCGGCTGCTCCGCAGGATCATGCCGGTCACCGACGAGTACCAGGGCACGCGGATGACCGTCCGGCAGGAGGGCCGCCGAACGCTCACCCCGCTGGCGCTGGTGGTCGTCGCGGTGCTCGCCACCGACGTGGTGTTCGCCGTCGACTCAGTGCCCGCCGTCTACGGCATCACCGAGGACCCGTACCTGGTCTTCGCCACCAACGCGTTCGCCCTGCTCGGCCTGCGGGCCCTCTACTTCGTGCTGCACGCGGCGCTCAGCCGGCTGGTGCACCTCAGCTACGGCCTGGCCATCATCCTCGCCTTCATCGGCCTCAAGCTCGGCCTGCACTGGGCGCACGGCATCTGGGAGGGCGTGCCGCAGATTCCCACCCTGGCCTCGCTCGGCTTCATCATCGGCGTCCTGGTGGTCGTGACGCTGACCAGCCTGCGGGCCACCCGCGACGACACGTCCGAGGCCAACAAGGCCGTCGCCGAGCGGCACTGAACCCGGCCGGCACCGGCGGCCCGACCGGCCGCCGCCGGATCCGCGCGGTTTCCGCCCGCCGAGGTACGGGCGAACGGCCCCGCCCGGCGGACTCGCGGTGGTACGACTGACGGGTGGGAATCGTGTCGCCGGGCTTCCAAGGCCGACCCCGTACTGCCGAGCCGGCCCTGCCGCCGGGGCAGTACCTGACCGAGGACTTCCCCGTGCTCTCCGCCGGCCCGACGCCGAAGGTGCCGCTGGACACCTGGGAGTTCGTCATCACCACCGAGACCGGCGCGGAATTCCGCTGGTCCTGGACGGAGCTGATGGGCCTGCCGCAGGAGACGGCGACGGTGGACATCCACTGCGTCACGCGCTGGTCGAAGCTCGCCACCAACTGGCAGGGGGTCTCGCTGGACACCCTGCTCGAGGGGATCGACACCGACGCGCACTACGCGCTGGCCCACTCCTACGGCGGGTACACCACCAACCTGCCGCTCGACGACCTGCGCGGCGGCCGGGCCTGGGTGGCGCACACCTACGACGGCAGCCCGCTCCCCGCCGAGCACGGCGGACCCGCCCGGCTGCTGGTGCCGCACCTTTACTTCTGGAAGTCGGCGAAGTGGGTGCGCGGCGTCCGGCTGAAGACCGTGGACGAACCGGGCTTCTGGGAGACCGCCGGCTACCACGACTACGGTGACCCGTGGCGCGAGCAGCGGTACCAGGGCGACTGACCATGCGGTGCGTGGCCGGGTGAGCGCGCCCCTGACCTGGCGGGTGGCCCGGCTCGTCGAGCGCCGGTGGGAGACGCCGACCGCGCAGACCCTCGTGCTGGAGGTGCCGGGCTGGCCAGGACAGCGGCCCGGGCAGCACGTCGACGTCCGGCTGACCGCCGCGGACGGCTACCAGGCCGCCCGGTCGTACTCCCTCGCCGGGCAGGCCGACGGCGACCGGATCGAGCTGACCGTGCAGAAGGTGCCCGACGGCGAGGTGTCGCCGTACCTGATCGGCGTCTGGGCCGAGGGCGACCCGGTGGAGGTACGCGGCCCGGTCGGCGGCTGGTTCGTCTGGCGTACCGAGGAGAGCGCCCCGGTGCTGCTGATCGCCGGCGGTTCGGGCGTGGTGCCGCTGATGGCGATGATCCGGGCGCGGCGGGCGGCGGGCAACCGCGCTCCGTTCCGGCTGATCTACTCCGTCCGCACCCCGGCCGACGTCTTCTACGCCGAGGAGCTGCGCCGCCGCGCCCGGGACGACCTCGGCCTGGACGTGGCGTACGTCTACACGCGGGAGGCGCCCGAGGGGTGGCGGGGCGAGCCGCACCGGATCGGCGTGGCCGACGTGAACACCCACGGGTGGCCGCCCGACCTGGAGCCGCTCTGCTACGTCTGCGGACCGACCGGTTTCGTGGAGACAGTGGCGGACGTGCTGGTCGGGCTGGGCCACCAGACCCGACGGGTGAAGACCGAACGCTTCGGCCCGACCGGCTGACGCCGCGCCCGGACCGCCGGGCACGACGCGCGACGGGCCCGACGGACGAGGAGGGCGAGATGGCAGACATGTCCTACCTGGACGGCAACATGCTCGACGGACCGCTTCGTGAGCTGTTCGCCGTGGACCTGAGCGCGGCGACCGCGCGGTGCGACAACTGCGGGACGGCGGGTCCGATGGCGGGGCTGCACGTCTTCTCGCACGCCCCCGGGCTGGTGGCCCGCTGTCCAGCCTGCACCGAGGTGATGCTGCGGCTGGTCCGCTCGTCGGACCGGGCCTGGCTGGACCTGCGCGGCGCCACCTTCCTCGAGGTCCCGATGCCGCTCGACCAGCCCCACCCGGGCCCCCTCTGACCAGCGCTGTCGGCGCGGAAACCCGGTCGCCGGCACCATCCACTCCGGTTACCGTCCGGCGGATGAACTCGTGGTGGTGAGCTGGCCGATCGGCAGGTCGTCCGCCCGGCCCGGCTCGGCGTGGTTGCCTGGAGTGGCGACCGCCAAGGAACCAGGTGCGTGGCTCGACGAGATGGCGGGCCGGGCCGGCTGGGGCGCCGGGGGCGCCGAGGGTCCGGCGGGCTGGGCGGCCGGCGTCGCGGTGGGTACGGCCGGTGCAACGGCCGGACCGGTCCGCCGCCAGCGGCGGCGCAGCCGGCTGACCAGCTGCCCGACGGTCACCGGGACCACCGAGAGGACGAGCTGCCCGTTGCGCGGGTCGACGGTCGCGGCGACGCCGTAGAGGCGCAGGCCGCGCCGGTGCAGCCGCGGTCGCCCGGCGAGCAGCCGCGGCGCGCGGACCGGTGCGCTGCCCCTGCCGTACGCGCCGGTCAGCTCGGCGCGGACCGGGTGACGTTGTCCGGTCGCCGCGCTGGCGGCCAGCAGCCGCTCCACCGGGAAGTCAGTGCGGACGGTCCGGCCGGTCGGGTCGGTGGCGTCCAGCAGGGTGTTGCCCGCCAGCTGCCCGGCGAGCAGCCGGACCGGACCGGCCCCCGCCGCGAAGCGGGGGTACGGGCTGCGCGCGGTGACCGCGAGGGTGTGCCCGTCCTCCCAGCGCACCTCGACGGTGTCGAGCTTGGCCAGCCAGTCCGCCCGTACGTCGGTGACGTCGGCCCAGCCGCCGGCCCGCGCGCCCGGGTAGCCGGCGTGCCACCGGCCGCCCTCGACCACCGTCGGCGGGACGCCCCGCTCGGCGTCCTGCTCGATCACCGCGAGGAGGGCGTCCACGCCGCCCGCCGTCACCGCGCCCAGCCGCAGCCGCGCCTCGATGTCGAGCTGGCCGCGCAGGTTGTCGGTGACGTGCCGCTCGACCAGCCGGCGGACCACCTCGTGCACTCGTTCCTGGGCCGGCCGGTCCAGCCGGCGGAAGTCGTCGCCGACCAGGTTGGCCAGCTCCAGGCCGACGTGCCGGCGCAGCACCGCGTCGCGGCGCGGGCCGGCCGGGATCAGCTCGGCGACGAACGCGAAGAGCCGATCCACGCTGATCAGCCGCTGCTCGATCCGGCTGTGGTACGTGATGTTGCGGGCGTTCAGCCGGCGTACCGCGTGGTAGTAGTCGTAGTCGGCGAGCACCGAGATCCGCCGCGCCCGGTAGCAGGCCGCCAGGGTGAAGGGCTGGTCGCTGAGGACCGGCATGTCCTCCGGGAAGCGCAGCTCGTACCGGTCGACGAGCTCCCGGCGGAAGAGCTTGGTGTTCGCCAGCGACCAGGGCAGCGCGGAGTCGAAGAGGTCCACGTCGACGGCGTTCCCGGCGGCGAAGACGTCGGAGAACACGTGCCGGCCGTTGACCCCGACCACCTTGCCGAGCACCACGTCCGAGCCGTACCGGTCGGCGGCGGCGACCAGACGTTCCAGGGCCTCCGGGCCGAGGTGGTCGTCGGAGCCGAGGAAGAAGACGTACCGCCCGGTGGCCAGCTCCAGGCCGCGGTTGCAGGGCGCGGCCGGGCCGCCGGAGTTGGCCTGGTGCACCACCTTGATGCCGGGGTGGCGGGCGGCGAGCCGGTCGAGCAGCCGGCCGCTGCCGTCGGTGGAGCCGTCGTCCACCGCGACGATCTCCATCCGGTCCGTGCCGATGGTCTGCTCGAGCAGCGAGGACAGGCAGGTCCGCAGGTACGGCATCGTGTTGTAGACGGGGACGACGACGCTGACGTCGGGCGCGGTCATCGGATCGCTCCTTGCGTGGTCGGCAGGTCGGGCGTGGGCGCGCCGGGCGTCGAGGGCTGGGGCGTGGGCGCGCCGGGCGTCGAGGGGTCGGGCTTCGCGGGCTGCCCGGCGTCTGGCAGGAGCCGGCGGTACACCCGTTCCAGCACCTGGGCCTGCGCCTGCCAGGTCCAGCCCGCCAGCAGGCCGGGCCGGTCGTACGCGGCCCGGTGCCGGGCGGGGTCGGCCAGTACGGCGGTCACCGCGCGGACGAAGTCGTCGACGTCGCCGGCCCGGAACACCTCGCCCTGCCCGGTCGCCCGAACGGTGGCGGCCATGGTCCGCACGTCGCTGACCACCAGCGGCAGCCGCGCGTGCGAGTACTCGAAGAACTTGGTGATCAGCGCGATCTCGTGGTTGGGCCAGCGGTGGATCGGGATCACTCCGACGTCGGCGCCGGCCAGGAAGGGGACCACCTGCCAGTGCGGCACGTACGGCAGGACGTGCAGCCGGTCGGCCGCGCCGAGCGCGGCGGCTCGGGCGGCGAGTTGCTCGACGTACCGCAGCGCCGGGTTGACCACCAGCGCGACGTGCACGCCGGGCAGCCGGGGCAGGGCGTCGACCAGGGTGTCCAGGCCCCGCTGCGGCGCCGCCGCTCCGCCGTACACCAGCAGCGGCACGTCCGCGCCGATGCCGCACTCGGCCCGGATGTCCGGCGGCGCCGCATCGTCGGCCGGGCGGTGCTCGACGGCGGGGGCGTTCAGCAGCACCGCCGGCGGCTCGGGCAGCCGGTGCTCCCGGCGCAGCAGCTCGGCCAGGTCCGCCGAGACGGTCACCACCGCATCGGCGTACGGCGCGTACTCCCGCTCGTGCGCGCGGTGCGCCGGCAGCCAGCGGGCGTGGTCGCGCCACGGCTTGATGCCGGGCAGGAACTCGTGCGCGTCCCAGACCAGCGCCACTCGGCGCCCCTGCGCGGCGGCGCGGATCTTGGCGCGGGCGCCGACCCCGAGCATCCGGAAGTCGTGCGCGTGGATCAGGTCGGGCCGCAGCCGGTCGATCTCCGGGCCGTAGGCCAGCTCGTAGTCCCACAGCCCCGGCTCCAGCCGCCGCCAGGCCCGGTCGCCCCGCACCGCCTGCCAGAACAGCGTGTACGCCCGGTCCCACGGGTTGCGGAACTTCCGACCGCTGCGGACCCGGTTCATCATCTTGGTGCGCAGCCACACCCAGCGGCCGAGCAGCCGGGCCGCGGCGGAACGCAGCCGCAGTCCCCGGCGGACCCGGCGGACCCGGGCCGGGTCCAGGTCGCCGGCGCGGGCTCGCTGCTCCAGCAGCGCGGCGCGGACGGTCAGGTCCGCCTGCCAGGCCCGCACCCACTGCGCCCGGTGCTCGGCGATGCCGCCCGGCCGGTACGCCAGCGGCCAGCGCAGCCAGGAGCGGCGGAACTCGTGCCGGCGCCGGTCGAGCGGGTTCGGCATCGGCAGCAGCCGGACCTCGGCGGCGCCGAGCTGCCACCGGCTCTCCGCCTCGTGCGGCGACCGGCCGAGCAGGGTCACGTCCCAGCCCGCCTCGGCGGCCGACCGGGCGATCTTCTGCACCCGCGAGTCGCCCTCGACCTTGTTGTCGACGAGCATGACGATCCGGCCACGGCGCGGCCCCGTGGTCGCCTCGTCCTGTCCCACTGCTGGTCCTCCGCTGGTCGGTCGGCCGGTCCGGCGTGACACCACGCTCGTGGAGCCAGTCGTCCGAACGGCGACGTCAACGTGACGCACGGGCGACCGACAGGCGGCGGTTGCGTTGTGAGGCAGGACACGGGGGACGCCGGCGGGGAGACCGGACGGGCCTCCCCGCCGACGGTGGCGGTCAGTCGTCGGTGGCGGCCAGCCGTCGCCAGACCAGCGCGGCCGGATCCCGGGTGAGAGCGGCGACCAGCAGCGGTCCGGCGACCATGGTGACCCCGTCGCCGAGGTTGGAGACCGCGCCGGCGGTCCAGAGGCGGAGAAAGTCGGGGCCGAGTCGGCCGTGGAGATGGTGGTCATGCCGACCACCGCGCAGATTGACGTCCGGGCGCGACGGCGCGCCGGTCACGCCATGACGGAGGACCCGCGCATGGGCGGGTCACCTGATCGCTTCCCGGCGACTGACGCGGGTCGACGCGACCCCGGTTGGACATCGGTCGGCGGGGTGGGCGAGAGTAGGCCCACGTGAGATACCTGCGTACCGGCGGCCCGGTCGGCATCCGCCGTCCCCGCCCCGCCGACGAGGCCGAATTCGTCGCCGCCGCCCGGCGCAGCCGAGACCTGCACCACCCCTGGCTCTCCGCGCCGGACGACCCGGAGAGGTATGCCGCGTACCTGCGCAAGGTGCGGGCGCGGGGCAGCTCCGGCTACCTCTTCTGCGACCTCGTCACCGGGGAGATCGCCGGGTACGCCACCATCACCGGCATCGTCATGGGCGCGCTGCGCGGCGGTTATCTCGGTTATGCCGCCTTCCTGCCGTACAGCGGCACCGGGCACGCCTCGGCCGGCATCCGCCTGGTGATCGACCACGCCTTCACCGCGTTGGGGCTGCATCGGCTGGAGGCCAACATCCAGCCCGGCAATGAACCGTCGAAGCGGGTGGCGCGCAAGCTCGGCTTCCGGCTGGAGGGCTTCTCGCCGGACTACCTCTTCATCGACGGGGCGTGGCGCGACCACGAGCGGTGGGCGATCACCGCGCCGGCCCGCCCGGACCGCTGAAGATGCCGGTGGCGGTCGCCGGGGCCGGCCGAACCGCTGAGAAGGGCCGGTGGCGGTCGCCGGACGACGACCGCCACCGCTGGTCGGCTCAGCGTCCCGGGCCGCGGGCCTGCGGGCGCTGCCCGGTCAGGCGTTCGATCCGCGCCTGTTTGTGCTCCACGCGCCGCTGCTGCCGGGGCGTGAGCTGCGTGCGGCCACTCTGCCGCAGGTAATTGGTGATGCGCCGGTCGTTCGGCAGGACCCTCATCGCGGGCTCCCTTCGGCTGCGTGGACGGCGAGCGGGACGTCCCGCAGCACGGGCACCTCCTGCCGCCGCGGCTCCCGGGTCAGCGTCGCGGTGAACCGCTCCGGCCGGACCTCCAGGTACGGCGGAGCGTCGCCCTCGGCGTAGCTGGCCACCGCGACGGCGACCGGGGCGCGGCACTGCCGGTCCGGCCGTACCTCGATGGTCTGCCCAGGGCGGACCAGGTACGAGGGGCGGTTCGCCTTGCCGCCGTCGATGGTGAACATGTTGTGGGCGATGAGATCACGGGCCTCGTCGATGGAGCGGGCGAAGCTCGCGCGATGCACCAGCGCATCCATCCGCTGCTCCAGCTGCCCGACCAGGTTCTCGGTCGGGTCACCGGGCTGCCGCGCCGCCGTGGCCAGGGCGCGGGCCAGTTGCCGCTCCCGCAGCTCGTAGCCGGCGCGTACCTGGTGCCGCTGCTCGGCGTCGGCCAACCAGTACCCGCGCGGGGCACGCCGTGGCCCGCCGCGCACCCCGATCGGGTGCCGTTGCCGCCGCAGCCGGTAGCCGTGCGCGGGGTGGAGCGGGACGACGTCCTCGGGCGAGGGACGTACTCTGGTCCGGACCGCCATGTCGTTTCCTCCCTCGGCTCTCGCGGTCCCACCACCCTCCGCCGCCGTCGGGTGAGACCACCCCACCCGATCCGGATGAGCCGGGCCGTCAGCTGCCGGGGCGGGGGAACGCCACCGGGCTGCGGTGGCCCGCGCCGTCGATCGCCCGGACGCCGAAGAAGACGTTGTCCTTGGAGAGGTCGATGGTCACCTCGGTGACGTCGCCGACCGGGATCACCTTCTGCCACTCGGCGGCGCTGGTCTCCCGCCACACCACCTCGTAGCCGGCCAGGTCCGGCTCGGTGCCGCGCTGCCAGCGCAGCGTCGTGTTGTTGGTGAGGTTGGTGGTCACGATGGTGACGCCCGTCGGCGTACCGGGGCCCTGCGCCAGCGACCAGAGCGCGGCGCCGTTGACCAGGGCCACCCGGGTGATGTAGTCGAAGTCGCAGAACTCCGGCAGGTCGCCGTACTGCACGCCGTCGACCATCCGGACGTCCTGATGTTGGTGGGCGAAGTCCTCGTTTGGCTCGGTGAACCGCCCGGCCGGCCAGCCCTCCCGCAGGAACGAGATGTGGTCGCTGCCGCGCAGGTACCGGTCCCGCCGGTAGATCACCCGGACCCGCATCCCGGTGGCGCCGTTCTCCGCCACGTCGCTGACGAACCGGGCGAGTTGACGCGAGGGGGAGTCGTTCTCGCCGCCGACCGACTGCCGGGTGCTCGCCTCGGCCGGGGTCTCCGCCGTCGGCACCCCCTCGGCGAAGAGCCGGATGCTGCGCGGGTCCCGGGTGCCGTCGTCGGCGGTGCTGCTGCCGATGATGTCGGTGGATTCCATGCTCGGCCCTGAACGTATATATTGATGGTCATGCTCGATCTCGTCGCCCTGCTTCAGCGGCCCACTGAAGAACTCGACGGCGTCAGGTTCTCGGGGGATCTCGCCCGCGGGCAACTGGGCCTTGACCTGCTGCCCGACCATGCCCGGAGGTTCGCCGGGATGGACGTGGCGATCTACCTACGTATCTCCGACGACCGCAATGAGGACGAGGGCGGCGTGCGGCGACAGGGGGTAGACACTGTAGGGCACGCTCTCGTACGAGGTGCTTCCCAGATCGTCTTCTACGTCGAAAACGATACCTCGGCGTTCAAGAAGAAGCGCATCACGATGGCCGACCCGGAGGGCTTCCGCTACTACGTCTGGCGGGTGATCCGGCCGCGCTGGCAGAAGATGCTGTCGGCTCTGCGCACGGGCGCACAGCAGGGCGTGGTCGTGGCGAACATCGACCGGCTGGCGCGTGACAACCGCGACCTGGAGGACGCGATCGAGCTGGCGACGTACTATCGCCGCCGGTTCGAGGGGGTTACCGGCTCGCTGGACCTCAACACCGACGACGGGATGGCGATGGCCCGCGTCATGGTTGCGATGGCGAACAAGCAGAGCGCCGACACTGCCCGCCGGACCAGGCGCAAGCACCAGGAGCTGGCCGAGGCCGGCATCCCCGTTGGCGCCCACCGGCCCTTCGGCTGGCAGGAAGACAAGCGCACGATCGACCACGCCGAGGCCGAGGAGATCCGCCAGGCCGTCGCCAAGATCCTGGCCGGCGTGACGCCCACGGGGATCATGCACGACTGGCATGAGCGGGGCGTGCTGACCCCTCGCGGCAACACTTGGAAGTGGTCGCCGTTCCTGTCGATGCTGCGCAACCCCCGGCTGTGCGGGCTGAGGGCGAGGATGGTGCGCTCTGCGGGCGCCACCGGCCGGGTGAGCGACCACTGGGAGGTCGTCAAGAAGCCGGACGGCACCGAGGTTGTCGGCCAGTGGGAGCCGATCATCACCCGAGACAAGTGGGACGCGCTGATCGCACGGATTGGCGAGTCGGCGAAGCCGGCGCTGGACTACACGGTGGGCGGCAACCGCAAGTACCTGCTCTCCGGGCTGGTTCGGTGCGGCAAGTGCCAGCACCACCCCCGCATGACGGGCGTGAGCAGCCTGATCCGCGGCACGCGCTACTTCCGCTATCAGTGCTACGGCAAGCTGGACGGTGGGTGCGGGAGCAACACCCGGAGCATGCCGAAGGTGGACGAGCTGATCCGCGACATTGTGTTCAAGCGCCACGACGAGCTGTCCGAGGCCGGCGGGCCGGTCGACGAGCCGGACGACGGGGACAAGGAGCGCCTGGAGGACATCGAGGAACTGCTCCAGGAGCTGTGGACGCAGTGGAAGCACCCGGAGAGGAGCCAGAGGCTGCCGTCGAAGGACTACTTCGCCATGCGGGCCGAGCTGGTCAAGGAGCGGGACGAGCTTCTGGCTGCCCGCTCGGTGGTCGAGAACCGGACGGCGTCTGCTGACCAGGCGAGGGACGTGCGCAAGGGCTGGGACACCGCCACGGTCCATGAGAAGCGCGCGTTCATCGAGCGGTACCTGGAGGCGGTGCTAATCCTGCCGATCGAGCCGGTGTGGAACCAGAAGCTGGGCCGCGTGGTCAGGCCGGGGTCGCGGGAGTTCGATGAGGACCTGATCGAGCCGGTGTGGAGGTAGACCGGAAGCACGAAAAACCCCCAGCACGGATGCTGGGGGTTTCTCTATGCGGCTTCCCGGCGCTTCACCTTGATCCCGAGCGCCGCATTCGCGGCTGCCCACTGCTCCCAGGTGATCGGCGGCGCCTTCTTGGGGTGGCGCTCGAACCAGGCTTCGCGGCGTGCCTCCGCCGCTTTGCGACGGGACAGGAAGGTGCGCCGGGTCGACCTCATGGGCCGGTCGCCGGCGGTGTCGTGGGATCTCATCAGCGCATCCTCGCCCCGGGAGACGAGGTTTGTCTATATCGTTCGGCCTGGATGTGTTGAGATCAGGCGCGTGCCGGTGTGCCCTCCGGCTCGCCGACCGCGATCCGATCGTCAGCACCGACCGCGGGCCGGTCGTCAGCACCGACCGCGGGCCGGTCGGCGTCGTCGGGTTCGCTGCTCATCGGCGGGGCGCCCGTCTCGGCCGGGTCGTCGTCGGGCATCCGGTCCGTGCCGGTGGATCCGTCGTCAGCGGCGCCGCGCCGGCGGCGCAGTACGGCGACGCCGTCGGCGAACCACGCCAGCACGGCCTCGACCGCCGCGGCCGCGAGGATGATCAGACCGACCCGCAGCAGGACGGCCTCCTGGATGCCGAAGCGGGTGTACTCGCCGGCGGAATACATCATGCCGGCCACCGCGCTGGCCGTGCTCGCCAGCGCGACCAGCGCGCCGGCGGCCGCCAGCCAGCGGGCCCGTCTGAACGCCCGGGCCAGCAGGCCGACGGCGAGCGCCACCAGGAACACCACGCTCGCCTGGGGCAGCACCCGGTCCCGGTCCGGGAAGAAGACCTGCTCCGGGAAGGCGGGCAGGCCCGGCACGGGGGCGGCGTACCGGCCCTCGGTGCCGGCCAGCGAGACCGGCAGGACCTTGAGCACCTGCTCGGTGTATTCCTTCGGGTGGGCCCGCGCGTACCGGTAGCCGACGGATCCCCTTTCCCGCGCCGCCCAGTCCATCAGGGCCGGACAGTCACGGTAGGCCTTGATGAACGGGCCCATCGCCCAGTACCGGCCCGCGGCCACCCGCTCCGCCTGCGCGCACCGGGGCATCCCGAACTCGTCCTGGTATGCCGCCTTGACCTGCGGGTCGTTCATCACCTGGAACCGCAGCCGATAGACGAACGTCGCCTCCGAGAGGCTCAGGCCGGTGCCCCAGGAGCGGTAGCTCTGGTCGACGACCGGCACGATGGCGGCCTGCCAGCCGACCGCGCCGAGCAGCACCGCCGTGGCGAGGAGCGCGCTCCACCGGTACCGCCGAAGCAGCGCGTGACCGACCAGGACGACGACGAGCAGCAGGACGTACGGCAGCACGTCCTGCCGGGTGAACGTCCACCAGAATGCGACCAGTACCAGCGCGCCGAGCGCCAGCCGGGAGCGGGTCGTGACCCAGATCGTGAGCAGCGCCAGCGCGGCGATGCCGAGGCTGATGGACAGCGACTCGGAGAGCAGGGCGTGGTCCCACGGATAGATGGACCGGCTCAGCGCCAGGCAGAGCAGCGCCGTGGCGGCCAGGATCCGCGCCGGCAGCGACCGCAGCCGCGCCCAGCAGGCACCGGTCAGCAGCGACCAGGCCAGGGTGCTGATCGTCCACTGCAGCGCCACGCGGGCCGGATCGGTGCCGACCAACGCGTAGAGCAGTGGGACGCCCCACGGGCGCGGCGCGTGGCCGGTGAAGGAGAGCGTCTCGATGGGCAGGTCGGGCCGGGCGCTGTAGGAGCCGGTGTCGACGGAGGTGAAGAGGGTGTAACCGGTCAGGATCCGGACCCGCGCGGCCAGGTAGACCGCGAGCAGCACGACGAGCGGCAGGTGGCGCCAGGGCAGGCGCCGCAGCGACCACCGTGGCGTTGAAGCCGGCGGGCGGACATCTTCCGTGGCTTCGGGAGCCTCGGTGACCATAGGGGATCCTCACCGTCCGTAAAGTTGATCTCCGGAAGGGTATCCAGGGTGGGTCTGTCCCGTGTGCCCCGTACCCTCCCGGCGCAGAGATACCCGGGCGGAATTGGTCGGTTCGGCCGGCCTGCCGCGCCCGTACGGGGGAGTTCGGCTGCTCCCTTCGTACCGACGTTTGTCGGGGGTTTCGACGGGAACGGCAGCAGGCATGACGAAACCTCGTGTGGTGATCGTGGGGGCCGGGTTCGCCGGATACCACGCGGCGAAGACGTTGAGCCGCCTGGCTGCCAAGCGGGCCGAGATCGTGCTGCTGAACTCGACCGACTACTTCCTGTACCTGCCGCTGCTGCCCGAGGTCGCCGCCGGGGTGGTCGAACCGACCCGGATCGCAGTGCCGCTGTCCGGCACCCTCAACGGCGTTCGGGTGGTGATCGGCGAGGCCAACCGGGTCGACCTGCAGAACCGCTGGGTCGGCTACCGCAACGCGGAGGGGGACGGTGGTCAGCTCGCGTACGACCGGCTCGTGCTCGCCGTCGGCAGCGTCAACAAGCTGCTACCGATCCCCGGGGTGACCGACTACGCGCACGGCTTCCGCGGCCTGCCCGAGGCGCTCTACCTGCACGACCACGTGATCCGGCAGATCGAGCTGGCCGAGCTGACCGAGGACCCGGCCGAGCAGCGCGCCCGCACCACCTTCGTGGTGGTCGGCGCCGGCTACACCGGCACCGAGGTCGCCGCGCACGGGCAGCTCTTCACCGACCGGCTCGTCTCCCAGCGTCCGCACCTGAACATCCGCCCGCGCTGGATGCTGCTCGACGTGGCTCCCCGGCCGCTGCCCGAGCTGGGCAAGCGGATGTCCGACACCGCGGACCGGGTGCTCCGGCGGCGCGGGGTGGACGTACGCATGGGCACCTCGGTGTCCGAGGCGACCCCGGACGGGGTGATGCTGACCGACGGCCAGTACGTGCCCACCTGCAGCCTGGTCTGGTGCGTCGGGGTACGCCCCGACCCCTTCGTCGCCGAGCTGGGGCTGCGCACCGAGCAGGGGCGCCTGGTGGTCGACGAGTACCTGAACGTCCCCGGCTTCCCCGAGGTGTACGCCTGCGGCGACGCGGCCGCCGTTCCCGACCCGACCCGTCCCGGCCAGATCAGCACGATGACCGCCCAGCACGCGCAGCGGCAGGGCAAGCTGGCGGCGCACAACATCGCCGCCTCCTACGGCCAGGGCACCCGCAAGCCGTACAAGCACCGCGAGCTGGGCTGGGTGGTCGACCTGGGCGGCCGGGACGCCGCCGCGAACCCGCTGAACGTGTCGCTGTCCGGCCTGCCCGCGAAGGCGGTCACCCGGGGCTACCACCTGTATGCCATGCCGAGCAACCGGGCCCGGGTGGGGGCCGACTGGCTGCTCGACGCCACCCTGCAGCGCCCCGCCGTCCAGCTCGGCCTGGTGCCGGCCAACGCCGTACCGCTGGAGAGCGAGTCCCCCGAGGTGGTGCGCCGGGCCTGAGGGTCACCCACCGGCCGGCGGGCTCGCCGTCCCGGAGTCCCGACCGCCGGCCCGCCCCTGCTCCGGCCCGACGGTGTGGCCGGCCGACGCACGCCAGCCGGCCGGGCCGAACTCGCGCAGCAGGACCTGAACGATCCCGGCCGCGGGGATGGCCAGCAGAGCGCCCAGCAGACCGGCCAGCTCGGCGGCGAGCAGCGCGCTGACCAGGACGGTCAGCGGGTTGAGCCGGACCGTGCGGGACATGATGACCGGTTGCAGCAGGTGGTTCTCCACCTGCTGGTAGACGACGAAGAAGACCAGCACCACGATGCCGGCGGTGGGGGAGTGCAGGAATCCGGCCCCGGCCGCGATCACCGCCCCGAGGGTCGCGCCGACCAGCGGGATCAGGTCCGCGATGGCGACCAGCAGCGCGATCACCCCGGCGAACGGCACCCCGGTCAGGACGAGGACCAGGAAGGTCAGGCCGCCGCAGATGATGCTGATCACCAGGTTGCCGCTGAAGTAGCCGGTGATGGCGCGGGAGCTGTCCCGGCCGACGCGGCGCAGCCGCTCCGCCGACCCGTCGCCGACCGCAGCCAGCGTGGTGGCGATGATCTTCGGGGCCTCCAGCACCATCAGGTACGCCAGGACGACCACCGTGATCGACGCGGCGAGCGTCTGCAGCGCGCCCCGGAGCAGCCCGACGGCCTGCTGACTCAGCCCGGCCCCGTAGCGCTGGATCTCCTCGGCGTGGCTCCTGGCGTACTCCCACAGCCTGAGGCGTTCCAGCAGCTGGCCGACGGGCCCCCGGCCGGCCCGGGTCTCCCGCAGCAGGTCCGGGGCCCGGTCGGCGAACCGCCCCACCTCGTCCAGCAACGGCAGAAAGATCATCGCGGCGAGCGCGGTGAGCAGGCCGAACGCGGCCAGGAACACCAGCAGGGTGGCCAGCGCCCGGTGCCGCACCAGCCGCCGTTCCAGCCGGTCGACCAGCGGCTTCAGGGCCACCGCGAAGAAGGCCGCGACCACGACCCAACTGAGCACCCGCCGGGTGGCCGAGACCAGTGCCAGGCCGACCAGGGTGGCCAGGACCAGGCCGATGACAATCAGCACCCGGCGGGCGGTGCCCTGGTCCGCGGCATCGCTCATCCGGCGCGGCTACCCGGCCCGACCGCCCGGAAACCCGTCCCAGCCCGCGCCGAGGGTGGCGTCGCTGGCCGGTCGGGCACCGGAGACGAAGGCGTCGAGCGTCGCCCCGTGCAGCACCCCGCCGGGGACGGGGTCGGCGGCCACCCGGGCGGCGAGTCGGCGTACCGGCAGCCGGCCGGGCCGGTGCGCGGCGGCGAGCACGAGGTTGCCGTACCGGCGGCCGCGCAGCATGCGCCGGTCGGCGACGAGGCAGACGTCGGCGAAGACGGCCCGCAGGGTGGCCACCTGGCTCCGGGAGAAGACCAGCGGAGGCAGGTCGGTGATATTGACCAGGTAGATCCCGTCCGAACTCAACGTCCGGGCCACCTCGGCGACGAACTCGACGGTGCCCACATGGCCGGGCATCCGGGCCGCCCGGTAGACGTCGGCCAGGACCAGGTCGTACCGGGCCGGCGGCGCGGCGGTCACCGCGGCCCGAGCGTCCGCGACGTCGACGCGTACCTCGGGCGGCAGCGGGGGCAGCGCCCGGCGGACCAGGTCCACCACCGCCGGGTCCCGCTCGATCACCCGCTGTGGCGACCCCGGCCGGGTCGCGGCGAGCCAGCGGGGCAGGGTGAGCGCGCCGCCGCCCAGGTGCAGCGCGGCCAGCGGCCGCCCCTTCGGCGCCGCGAGATCGATCACCGCGGCCATCCGGCGAACGTACTCGAATTCCAGGTGGCGCGGATCCGCCACGTCCACGTAGGACTGTTCCACCCCGGCGGCGAGCAGCGTACGCCCGGTCCGCCGGGCCGGGTCGACGACCAGCTCCAGGTCATCGGCGGCGGTCTCCACGGCGGGCAACGGTAGCCGACACCGCCGGCGGCCGGTGTGGTCGGGCCGGCGGGCGGAGGCCCGCCGGCCGGTGCCCGTGGTCACCCGTAGTTCATGCCGGCGCCCACCTCGTCCAGGGCGTCGTCGATCCGGTGGGCGAGCTCGATGTCTCCGGCGGTCACCGCGTCGGCCTCGCGGGTCCGTACGGTCAGCACCGCGCTGTCCGGCCCCGGCCGGCCGATCTGCGGCCCGCGGCCGATCTCGACGCGGAGGTGGTCGAGCCGGTCGAGCACCCGCTCCAGGTTGTCCGCCGGCAGTTCGATCGTGCGCACCAGCGACCGGCGGTCGCTCGACCAGTACCGCAGCCCGCCGAGCGCGTCCCGCAGCTCCTGCTCGGTCAGTGGCGCGGGAGCACTGACGGTGCCCACCACGCCGCCGCCGGCCGCTGGCGGCTCGAGCAACTCGCGCAACCCGTCCGGTACGTGCAGCGACTCGACCAGGTCGCCGTCGCCGTCGGCCAGCGCGGCGAGGGTCGCCTGCGCGTGGTAGCGCGCCTGCTCCGGGGTGAGGCGACTGCGCCGTCCCACCTCGGCCAGAAACCCGGGCAGGTCCCGGTGCCGCCCGATGCCGTCCACCGGCATCACGTCGTGCAACTTCATCGGCACCGCCTCGAGCAGGCGTTCACGGTCCGGCTGGTCGAGCGCGCAGGCCAGCGTCAGCACGGTCGCCTCGGCGCCCACCTTGGCGGTGGAGAAGTCGACCCCGGCTCGACGGCACACGTCTTCGACCAGGTCGCGGTACCCCATGCGGGTCACCGGGGGCGCCCCCAGGCCCGGGTCGGGCAGGGGCCGCGGGCTCTGCTCCACGGCGGCGGGCGGCGGGGCCGGACCACCCCGGGTGGTGTTCGGCTTGCGCCGTCCGGCGGCCGTCGGACCATGGCGGTTCTTCCGGTCCAGGGAGGTGGTCTGCTTGGACGCGCTCAGGCTCGCACTGGCCTCGCTGGGCTGCAGGCCCCGCTCCCGGGCCTCCCGTGCCAGGGCCCGGCGGCGTTGGTTGTCGCCCTCCATCTGCTTGCGCATCGGACACCTCGCTCCTCGTCGGGTTCCGCTGAGTCCGCCGGTCGCCTTCCCGGCGTCCCAGGGAAGGAAACGGGCGACCTCGGCCCGGCACGGCCGCCGTCCCGAGCTTCATTCGCCGGGGGTGAGGACCGGTCACCCGGCGGGGTTCCACCATCGGGGTGGACCGGCAGACTTCCGATGCACGCGGAAGGGTAGGTCGCCATGAAGAGGATCGTTGAGATTGTCCCCGCCCGACCCGGCTGGTACGCCCGGTGGCGGCTGACGCCCGAGGCCACCCGCTGCTATCCGGTGACCCTGTGGGCTCTGCTCGAGGAGGCCGACGGCACCGGCCGCGAGGTGGTCGGAATCGACTGTGTCGGGCAGTGGCCCGGCGCGGACGACAACGAGGCGGGTGGGGAGTTCGTCCGGTATCTCTTCCAGACTCCCGATTCAGGGCGACCGGAGGACGCCGAGCCGCCCGCGGCGGAGCAGACGCGCACGAGCGGCCCGCGGCTGCAGCCGGTGGCCGCCGCCTGAGCCACCCTCCCGGCCCCCGGCCCCTGGTCCCAGGGCCGGGGGCCACCCCTCTCCACGGGCGCGGAAACAGCCCGGCGGGCTGCGTATACTTGCTGGACTGCAAGGGTCCGCCTGCGGTGGGGAGCGAGAGGGATCACGTTGACGTTCACCATCGCGTACGCCCGGCTTGATGGCGGTGGCGTCTGCCTTCGGCTCGCCGGCGAGCTCGACATCAGCACGGCTCCGGCGCTCAACGCCGCGATCGACCGGCTCGCCGACGAGGGCGAGCGGCAGCTGCTGGTGGATCTCAGCGAGCTGAACTTCTGCGACTCGACCGGCATCGCGGCCTTCGTCCGCGGCGACAACCGGGCCTCCGCCGACGGTGGTTGGCTGCGGGTCACCGGCGCCACCGGGCGGGTGCAGCGGGTGCTCCAGGTGACCGGGCTGGCCGAGGTTCTCAGATATGACGCGGACACGCCCGACCCGACCTCGCCGTCAGCCCCGTGATGGGCTAGATTTCCCGGCCAGCAGGCGACCGCGACGGTCGCCGTTCCGCCACAACACGAAGCAGGTGGCCATGGGTCCAGGCACCCCCAGCCCAGTTCGCATCCTGGTGGTGGACGACGACCCGGGCGACGTCCTGATGATCGAGGAGGCCCTCGAGGACTCCGATGTCGAGAAGGTCATCGACGTGGTCAACGATGGCCAGGAGGCGATGGAGTTTCTCCGTCGTCGCGGGCGGCACACCGCGGCCCGGCGCCCGGACATGATCCTGCTCGACCTGAACATGCCCCGGATGGACGGACGGCAGGTGCTCGGCGAGGTGAAGCAGGACGAGGATCTGCGCACCATCCCGATAGTGGTACTGACCACGTCGAACGCGGACACCGACATCGTCGGCAGCTACACCCTGCAGGCCAACGCGTACGTGACGAAGCCGATCGACCTGGACGACTTCAACAACGTGGTGCGGCGCATCGATGAGTTCTTCGGCCGCGTGGTGGTGCTGCCCAAGCGGCGCTGAGCCCTCCGTTGCGCCCCCGGCCGGGGCGTCGGCGTTCCGCCGGGATTCTCCACGCGCGGCCGCCGATCGGCGACCCCCCTCGGATGCTGAACAATTTGCCCGAACCGCCCCGGCCGTCGCTGCCAGCCAGCAGGATCGAGGAAAGAACATCAGCTTCCTGGGGGGCGACAGCATGAGGTTCTCCGTCGTTGAGACCGGCTACGACCAGCGGCAGGTGGACTCCTGCCTCGACGAGCTGGGGGTTCGGTTGACCCGGCTCGCGGCGCGGGCGGAGAGCGCCGCGGGCGCCGGCCGCGAGTGGGACCAGATCCGGCAGGAGGCGACGCGGCTCTGCGGCCTGCTCGCGCGGCGGGGCGGCCCGGCCGAGGGCGACGTCGCGGCGGTGCGTACCGACGTGACGGCGGTCGAGCGGGAGGCGGCCGAGCTGTTGGCCCGAGCCCGCAGCGAGCTCGACGCGGCCCGCGAGGAGGCCCGTCTGGTGCGCGAACGGGCGTACGCCGAGGCGGTGCAGGCCCGCCGCGACTTCGAGGCGGCGCTACTGGCCCGGCGGCGGCGCGAGGCCCAGGTGGACGAGATCCTCTCCGGGCCGGCCGCGGAGCAGGTGCCGGCCGACACCCCGACCGCCGCGGCGGCCGTGCCGGGCGCCGGTGTGCCGGCGACCCGGGTCGCGGCGGGAGCGGGCGCCGAGACCCCGGCGGACACCGAACGGAGTGCGGCCTGAGCGCGGCTCAGACCAGCGCGTCGACCACCGTGGTGGCCCGCTCCTCGTGCCTGGCGTACGCGTCGGGGAACGCGGAAACCTGCACGGCCTGGGCCGCCTGGGTGAGGCTGAGGTCCTGCCAGCCCGGTACCTCGTTCAGCGCCGAGTAGAACGCCCGGGCCGCGTACGCCGGCCGCATCAGTTCGGCCACCGTGCCCCAGCCACTGCTGGGACGCTGCTGGAACAGGCCGACCGAGTCGTGGTCCCAGCCGATCGCCTGGTACGGGTAGTTCTGCGACTCGGGCAGCACCCCGCTGGCGTAGTTGTAGAGGTTGCTCTCCTGCATGGCGGTGGCGACGGCGATGATCAACCCCCGGCGCGGCATCTTCATCTCCCGGCCGACGTCGACGATCACCTTGGCGTTGTCCATCTGGCGCTGGTCCAGCCCGGCGACGGGCCGGGGGCGCTTGGGCTTGGCCGGCTTCTTCGGCGCCGCCTTCCTCGTGACGGTGGGGCTGGGGCTCGCGGCCGGAGTCGGGGTGACCGGCACGGCCGGCGGGGGCGTCCGCTCGAAGTCGCGCGAGGCGCGCTGCTCGGCCGCGGCCCGGTCCGCCATCACCTCGCGTACGGGCTCGCGGCGCTGGCCGATCTCCTCGGCGCCGAAGAATGCCACCAGGCTGAGACAGCAGGTGACGCCGGTGGCCACGGCGATCCTGGAGGCGAGCCGGCGAGGGGGTTCCGGGGCGCGGTGCCGTCCGATCCTCTTTTCGGCTGATGCGACATCGGTCGAGCGGCCAGCGGGTCGCTTCTCGGTCGTCTTCTGCGCGGGGGAGTCGTCGGGATGCACCCGCCGAGGCTAGAAAGCATCGCGGCGCTTGCCACCAGGGCGGTTGGTGGCATGCGCCACATTTTGCCATGATCCGCCCGCTCATTACGCTCGGTGAACCATGAATCCGGCTCATTTAACTTCTCGTATTTATCGGTAATTACCGTCTCGCCGGGATGAAGCACGCCGAAGATCACCTTTCCGATCCGTCGTCACCCCTCCTCCGTTCGGCCCATGCCCGTACCAACTGTCCTGCCAGCGGCTGCTCCGCCGGTGGTGCCGTCGACGGCGGCCCCGGGGGTCGTCCCGGCGAAGCCGCATCACGCCAGCTCGCTGCGTCGCCGCTCGGTACGATGCGGACAGTGACGGAGCGTGCGATCGACGAGCCGGCGGGCGGCGAGCCCAGCCGGGACCGGCGAGGGCTGGTGGTCGGCCTCCTCGCCGTCCTGCTCGCCGCCCTGCTCGCCGGCCACCGGGCGGTCCCCAACGTCCACGGGATCGGCAGCCTGCTCGACAGCGCCACTCCGTTGCTCGGCCTGGCCGTACCCCTGTTGGCGATCGCCGCGCTGCTGCGCCGGTCCCGGCGGGCGCTCGCGGCGGTGCTGGTGCCGACGGTCGTCTGGGTGGCGCTCTACGGCGGCGCCTGGCTGCCGCCGGCGGCCGGCGACGCGCCGACCGCGCTCCGGGTGGCCAGCCAGAACCTGCGTTCCGGCAATCCCGACCCGGCCGCCACCGTCGACGCGCTCGCCCGCACCAAGGCCGACCTGATCGCGCTCCAGGAGGTCGACGACGACCGGATCGACGCCGCCCTGCGCGAGCGCTACCCGCACCGGGCCGCCGTCTCGACGGTTGCCCTGTGGAGCCGGTGGCCGATCCGGGACTCCACCGGCGTGGACACCGGGCTGGGCTGGACCCGGGCGTTGCGCGCGGTCGTTGCGGCCCCGCAGGGCGACCTGGTGGTGTACGTGGTCCATCTCGGCTCGGCCCGGGCGGGACACACCGCCACCCGGGACGAGACGCTCGCCGCGCTGGCCGCAACCGTACGCGATGACCACGCCCCGCGGCTGATCGTGCTCGGTGACCTGAACACCGCCACGACCGACCGGGTCTTCGCGCCGCTCACCCGGCTGCTGCGCGACGCCCAGGCCGACGCGGGGCAGGGCTTCGGCTTCACCTGGCCGTCCGAGCTGCCGGTGACCCGCCCCGACCACGTGCTGTACCGGGGCCTGACCCCGACCGCGGCCGGCGTGCTCCGCACCCCGGACAGCGACCACCGGGCGGTGACCGCCGGCTTCCGCTGGTGAGCCGGGTGGCTCAGTGCCGACCGTTCTCCGCCGGGGTCACGGTGAGTCGGTGCCGGCTGCTGTCGCCGCTGGAGAAGGGCCAGAGCCGGTCCGCGTACGCGACCAGCTCGGCCAGCTGCTCCCGGCTGAGCCCGGCCGAGGAGATCTCCGCGTGCACGTCGGCCCGGTACCGGCCGTCGTCGTCGCGTCCGAGCTTCGCCTCCGCGGTGACCTGGACCGTGTGCGCCTCGTCGGTGATCTCGCCGGCCGCCTCGACCGCCGCGTGGTGCAGGCAGGACGCGAACGCGGCGGCCAGCAGCTGCTCGGGCGACAGACCGGTGCAGTGTGGCGCCAGCGGCGACGCCAGGGTGGTCGAGAGCCCGCCGTCGTCGGTGCGTACGTGACCGCCCGCCGCGGTCGCGGTGGCCTCCTTGAGCCAGGAACTGGGATCCGGCATGGCGTTCCTCCCGTCACTCACCGCCCGGCTACCCGACCCCCGTCCGGTGAAACCGCTGGCGAGCGGCCACGGCAGCGGTTCCGCCCCCCGACTCAGCAGGCCAACCCCGTGGGACCCCGGTCCTCGACGGCCATCGCCTGGGTGGCCTCGGCGGCCGCCCGGTCGGTCCACGGCGACACCGGGGCGTTCCGCGGCCGCGGGGTCCCTGCGAGCATCGGCACGTAGACCCGGGCATCCACCGCCTCGGCGAGCAGCAGCGCGGCCACCAGGCTGGTCGGGCGCCGCGCCGGGTCGTCGGCCAGGCAGTTGCGGCACAGGTCGGCGACCTCCGGGGCCAGCCCCTCGATCTCCGGCAGCGGCTCCGGCGCCCGCCGCTTCCGCGCGCCCAGCAGCTGGGTGGCGCTGCTGGCCTGGTAGGGCAGTCGGCCGGTGAGGCAGTAGTACACCAGCACCCCGACGGCGTACATGTCGGCGGCGGGGGTGGCCGGCTGCCGGTCCAGCTGCTCCGGCGCCAGGTAGGCCGGGGTGCCCACCACGATGCCGTCGGGCGTGCGGTCCGGCGATCCGGCGGGGGTGGCGATGCCGAAGTCGAGTACCTTCACGCCGGACGGGGTGAGGATCACGTTGGCCGGCTTCACGTCGCGATGCACGATGCCGTGCGCGTGCGCGGCGGCGAGCCCGGCGCTCACCTCGGCGCAGACCCGGACCGCGATCCGCCAGTCCAGCGGGCCGTCGCGCAGGTGGGCGGCGAGCGTCTCGCCCTCGGCCAGCTCCATCACGATGTACGGCAGCTCGTGGCCGGGGAGAAGGGTGGACGTGCCGAAGTCGTGCACGCTGGCAACGTTCGGGTGCACGAGCCGCGCCGCCGACCGGGCCTCGTCCCGGATCCGCTCCACCAGGGTCGCCTCGTCGTCCTGTCCGGGGGAGATGAGCTTCACCGCCACCGGCCGGTCCAGCACGAGGTCGTGGGCCCGCCACACCTCCGACATGCCACCGATGCCGATGCGCTGTTCGAGCTCGTACCGCCCGCCCAGCGTTCTCATCGACCGCTCCTCGTCCTCGTCCGACCTGGTGGCGCGCGCCCGGGCGCCCGGCACTCCGGACGCGGTACCCGGGCTCCGAGCTGGGCAAACCGCCCGAGGTTTGGGGGTTGGGGGCGGGTGGCGCGCGGTAGCTTCGCCTGCAGGGGCGCGGCGACGACGGATGTCGGTGGCGAAGGGGGTGCGCGGGGTGGCCATGGTGACCGTACGGTTCGTCGGCGGGCCGGCGAGCGACCTGGTCCGGGAGCTGCCGGCCGGGCCCGACGGGAAGCCGCCACAGCGGTGGATCATGCGGCATCCGGGCGAGGCGGCGTCCGCCGCGGGCGGCGGGCCGGACCACCTCTACGAGCGCGACCACCGGGACGGCTACGGCACCTGGACGATGCGGTTCGTCCGCACGGAGCCGTTCGGCGCGACCGAGTGACCTCCTGACCCGCCGTCCGCTCAGGCGCGGGCGGTGCCGGTCGGGATGACCGGGGACGTGGTGCGCTCGACCGGCCAGGCCGGCACGCCCTGCCCGGCCAGCCACTCCGGACCGTCCGGGCCGCGGACCAGCGCGGGCGAGGTAGGTCGGGGCTGTGGCCGCGCTGTGCGCCGCGCCTTGCGGCGCGGCGCACAGCCGATACACAGGGTCGGGACAGGGCTGGCACAGCCGGGGCGCCCACCATGGCGGACATGGTGATGGACGGGCAGGTCGCGCAGGGCCGCATCGAGCTGCGCCGACCCGACGGCGAGCCGGTCCGGGTGCTGGTGGTCGACGACGAACCCACGCTGACCGACCTGCTCTCGATGGCCCTGCGCTACGAGGGCTGGCAGGTGCGCAGCGCGGGCAGCGGCATGGCGGCGCTGACCGCCGCCCGGCAGTTTCAGCCGGACGCCGTGGTCCTCGACGTGATGCTGCCCGACCTGGACGGTTTCCAGGTGCTGCGGCGGCTGCGCGAGCAGACCCCGACCGTCCCGGTGCTCTTCCTCACCGCCCGGGACGCGGTGGAGGAGCGGATCGCCGGGCTCACCGTCGGCGGCGACGACTACGTCACCAAGCCGTTCAGCCTGGAGGAGGTGATCGCCCGGCTGCGGGCGCTGCTGCGCCGCTCCGGGTTCGCGGTCGCCACCCGGGAGGACGCCGTGCTCACCGTCGGCGACCTGAGCCTGGACGAGGACAGCCACGAGGTGCGCCGGGGCGCAGACCTGATCACGCTCACCGCGACCGAGTTCGAGCTGCTCCGCTATCTGATGCGCAATCCGCGTCGGGTGCTGAGCAAGGCGCAGATCCTCGACCGGGTCTGGAACTACGACTTCGGCGGCCAGGCCAACGTCGTCGAGCTCTACATCTCGTACCTGCGGAAGAAGATCGACGCCGGTCGGGCACCGATGATCCACACGCTGCGGGGCGCGGGGTATGTCCTCAAGCCGGCGGAGTGACCGGGCCGCCGGCCTGCGGCGCTGGCTGGCCGGCTGGTCCCTGCGCCGGCGGCTGGTGGTCTCGGTGGTGGCGCTGCTCGCCGTGGTCAGCATCGGCATCGGCGGCCTGACCACGGTCGCCCTGCGGCACTTCCTGGTCGCCCAGGTCGACGACCAGCTCACCGCGGCCCCTATGCGGCCGGACGGCGACCGGCGGCCCTCACCGTTTGACCTGCCCAGCGTGCGCACGGTGGGCATACCGCCGGGGTTCCCCCCGGGCACGATCGTCGCCAAGATCGTCAACGGCGCGGTCGATGAGGCCCGGACTCGGCCCGCCACCCGTACCGGAGACGAGAGGGTCCCGGTCGCCGAGCTGACCGGCTTGACCGACGTGCCCACTGACGGCCAGCCGCACACCGTGGACCTCGGCGCCCGGGGCGACTACCGGGTTGTGGCCCGACAGGTGGCCGACGGCGTCCTGGTGTTCGGCCTGCCGCTGGCCGAGGTGCAGGAGACCGTCTGGTGGATGGTCGCGGCGCAGGCGGGCGTGGCCGGCGCGGGGCTGTTGATAGCCGGCAGCCTCGGCGCACTGATCGTCCGGGCCACGCTGCGTCCGCTCAACCGGGTCGCCGCCACCGCCAGCCGGGTCACCGAGCTGCCCCTGGACCGGGGCGAGGTGGCGCTGTCGGTCCGGGTGCCGGCGGCGGACACCGACCCGCGTACCGAGGTCGGGCAGGTGGGCGGTGCGCTCAACCGGATGCTGGGCCACGTCGCCGCCGCGCTCGCCGCCCGGCAGGCCAGCGAGACCCGGGTACGCCAGTTCGTCGCCGACGCCAGCCACGAGCTGCGTACCCCCCTGGCCGCGATCCGCGGCTACTCGGAGGTGGCCCGGCGCGGCCGGGACCGGGTGCCGCCGGACGTCGCGCACGCGCTCCGCCGGGTGGAGTCGGAGACCACCCGGATGACCAGCCTGGTGGACGACCTCCTGCTGCTGGCCCGGCTAGACTCCGGCCGCCCCCTCGCCGCCGAACCGGTCGACCTGACCGCGCTGGTTGTCGATGCGGTGAGCGACGCGCACGTCGCCGGGCCGGAGCACCGGTGGCAGCTCGACCTGCCCGACGAGCCGATGACCGTGATCGGCGACGCGGCCCGGCTGCACCAGGTGGTGGCGAACCTGCTCGCCAACGCCCGGGTGCACACCCCGCCCGGCACGACCGTGACCACCCGGCTGGCCCCGGCCGACGGCGGCGTCGAACTCGGCGTCGCCGACGACGGGCCGGGCATCCCGGCCGACCTGCAGGGAGAGATCTTCGAGCGGTTCGCCCGGGGCGACAGCTCGCGTTCCCGCGCGCACGGCAGCACCGGCCTCGGACTGGCCATCGTGGCCGCCGTGGTGGAGGCCCACCACGGGCGGGTCGACGTGGCCAGCCGCCCGGGCCGAACCGTCTTCACCGTGTGGCTGCTGGATTCCACAGCTGACGCATAGGCGGCTCACGGGGCCGGGCCAGCGGAGCCCAGAAGGCTTGCCGGCATGGACAGAACAGAGAGCCTGCTGACCGCGCCGACGACCGAGGCGTCCGCTGTCGCGCCGGCCACCCCACCACCCATCACATCGACCGCGGCGGAGCCTGATCCCACCCGCACCGACGGGGCGGGTCCGCCGGGCGGCGGCCCGGCCTGGGTCAGACCCGCCCTGGTGGGCCTGCTGCTGGCCACCGCGCTGCTCTACCTGTGGGGGCTGGGCGCCTCCGGCTGGGCCAACTCGTTCTACTCGGCCGCGGTGCAGGCCGGCTCGGTGAGCTGGAAGGCGTTCTTCTACGGCTCGTCGGACGCGGCCAACTCGATCACCGTCGACAAGACCCCGGCCTCCCTCTGGCTGATGGCCCTCTCGGTACGGATCTTCGGGCTGAGCAGCTGGTCGATCCTGGTGCCGCAGGCGCTGCTCGGCGTCGCCTCGGTCGGCGTCCTGTACGCCACCGTCCGCCGCTGGTACGGCCCGGCCGCCGGCCTGATCGCCGGCGCGGTGCTCTCTGTCACCCCGGTGGCCACCCTGATGTTCCGGTTCAACAACCCCGATGCCCTGCTGGTGTTCCTCCTCGTCGCCGCCGCGTACGCCACCGTGCGCGCGGTGGAGACGGCCGGCACCCGGTGGATCGTGCTGGCCGGGGCGCTGGTCGGCTTCGGCTTCCTCACCAAGATGCTCCAGGCGTTCCTGGTGGTCCCGGTCTTCGCCGGGGTCTACCTGCTGGCCGCCCCGACCGGCGGCTGGCGGCGGATCCGGCAGCTGTTGCTGGCCGGGCTGGCCGTGATCGTCTCCGCCGGTTGGTGGGTGGCGATCGTCGAGCTGGTCCCGGCGGGTGCGCGCCCCTACATTGGCGGTTCGCAGGGCAACAGCCTCCTGGAGCTGACCCTCGGCTACAACGGCCTCGGCCGGATCACCGGCGACGAGGAGGGCAGCGTCGGCGGCGGCCGGATGGGCGGTGGCCCGTTCGCCGCTCAGACCGGCTGGCTGCGGATGTTCGACACCGAGGTCGGCGGGCAGATCTCCTGGCTGCTGCCGGCCGCGCTGATCCTGCTGGTGGCCGGACTGGTGGTGGCCCGCCGGGCGGCGCGGACCGACCGGAGCCGGGCTGGCCTGCTGCTCTGGGGCGGCTGGCTGCTGGTGACCGGGGCGATCTTCAGCCTCATGTCCGGGATCTTCCACGCCTACTACACGGTGGCGCTCGCCCCGGCCGTCGGCGCGGTGATCGGCATCGGCGTCACGCTGCTCTGGCGGGAGCGCACCGCTCCGGGCGCCGCACCCGCGACCACCGAGGCCGGCCCGGCAGCGGTGACCCGTCGCCGAGCGTACGCGGCGACGATCACCCTGGCGGTCACGCTCGCGGCCACCGCGTGGTGGTCGTGGCGGCTGCTGAGCCGCAGCGCCGAGTGGCACCCGTGGCTGCGTACGGCCGTGCTGGTGGTCGGGCTGGCCGCGGCGGCGCTCATCGTCCTCGCCGACCGGCTGCCCCGCCGGGTGACGCAGGTTGTCCTCGCGCTCGGGGCGGCCGCCGCGCTGGCCGGACCGGTGGCGTACTCGCTGCAGGCGGCCGCCACCCCGCACACCGGCTCCATTCCCAGCGCCGGCCCGTTCGTGCCGGGCGCGTTCGGCCCGGACCGCGGTGGCATGCCGGGCGGAGGCGGGTTCCCCGGCTTCCCCGCCAGCCAGGGCACGACCGGCGGCCCGGGGACCGATGGGCGTCAGGGCACGATCGGCGGCCAGTTCCCGGGCTTCCCGGGTGGGCCGGGCACCGACGGTGGGCAGCTCCGCGGCCTCCCGGGCACCGGCCAGGGCAGCACCGGCGGGCAGCTCCCCGGCCTCCCCGCGGGCAGCACGCAGTTCCCCGGCGGTGACAGCGAGGGCCGGTCGTCGCGCGGTGGCGGCATGGGCGGGCTGCTCGACTCCCGCGAGCCCAGCGCCGAACTCAGGGCGCTGCTGGAGCAGGACAGCGACCGGTACACCTGGGTCGCCGCGACGGTCGGGTCGAACAACGCCTCCGGCTACCAGCTCGCCACCGGCGAGCCGGTGATGCCGGTCGGCGGCTTCAACGGCAGCGACCCGTCCCCGATTCTGGCGCAGTTCCAGCGGTACGTCGCCGAGAGGAAGATCCACTACTTCATCGGCGGCGGCGGGTTCCGGGCCAACGGGGGCAGCTCCGCCTCCCAGGAGATCGCCTCGTGGGTCGCCGAGAACTTCACCTCGAAGACCGTGGACGGGGTCACCGTCTACGACCTGAGCAGCGGAAGGCAGGGCTGACCCGATGACGCACTTCAGTGATCCCCGGTTGGCGGTGCAGGCCCGGCCGGCGGCGCCCACCGCGGTGCTGGACGTGGTGGTCCCGGTCCACAACGAGGAGACCGACCTCGGCGCCTGCGTCCGGCGGCTGCACGCCCACCTCACCGAGCACTTCCCGTACCCGTTCCGGATCACGGTGGCGGACAACGCCAGCGTGGACGGGACGCTCGCGGTGGCCGAGGCGCTCGCCGCGGAGCTGCCCGAGGTCGGCGTCCTGCACCTCGACGCCAAGGGGCGCGGCCGGGCGCTGCGAACCGCCTGGTCGGCCTCGCCGGCGCCGGTGCTGGCGTACATGGACGTGGACCTGTCCACCGATCTCGCGGCGCTGCTGCCGCTGGTCGCGCCGCTCATCTCCGGCCACTCCGACCTGGCCATCGGCACCCGGCTGGCGCGTACCGCCCGGGTGGTCCGGGGCGCGAAGCGGGAGGTGATCTCCCGGGGCTACAACCTGCTGCTGCGCGGCACGCTGGCGGTGCGCTTCTCCGACGCGCAATGCGGGTTCAAGGCGATCCGGGCCGACGTGGCCGCCGGGCTGCTGCCGCTGGTGCGGGACACCGGCTGGTTCTTCGACACCGAGCTGCTGGTCCTCGCCCAGCGGGCCGGCCTGCGGATCCACGAGGTGCCGGTGGACTGGGTGGACGACCCGGACAGTCGAGTGGACATCGTCGCCACCGCCCTCGCCGACCTGCGGGGCATCGGTCGGCTGGCCCGGGCGTTCGTCACCGGCGCGCTGCCCCTGGCCGAGCTGCGCGAGCAGCTCGGCCGGGCGCCGCTGACCACGGCGCCGGCGCAGGTGCCGGTCGGGCTGCCCCGGCAACTGGGCCGGTTCGCCGCGATCGGGGTGGCCAGCACCCTGGCCTACCTGGCGCTGTTCCTGGCGACCCGGGGCCTGCTGGGGGCGCAGGCGGCGAACCTGCTGGCGCTGCTGGTCACCGCGGTGGCCAACACGGCCGCCAACCGCCGGCTCACCTTCGGCATCACCGGGCGTCGGCACGCCGGCCGGCACCACCTCCAGGGGCTGCTCGCCTTCGCCCTCGGCCTGGCGCTGACCAGCGGCTCCCTCGTAGCCCTGCACGCCGCGTCCGCCGCGCCAGCCCGCCCGCTGGAACTGGCCGTCCTGGTCGCCGCCAACCTGGCCGCCACCGTGCTGCGGTTCGTGCTGCTCCGTCTCGGCATGCACCATCGTCGGCCGGGCCGGGCGGCGGTCAGGGACTGAACGCGGTCGAGAGGACCTCGACGAGGCGTCGCGCGTGCCGCCCGTCGGGGTCCTCGTCCGCGTTGAAGTCGGCCAGGCTCACGCCGACCAGGCGCTCCGATCGGGCCAGCGGGGTGAGCAGCGCGAGCAGCTCGTCCCAGTCCGGCCCGTCGGGCTCCGGGTAGGTCACCGCCGGCAGGGCCTGCGGGTCCAGCACGTCGAGGTCGAGGTGCAGCCAGGCCGCCCCGACGTCCTCACCGGCCAGCTCGCGGCCGACCTCCGCCGCCCCCCGCTCGCGCAGCGCGGGGGCCGGCACCTGGGCGATCCGCGGGTCCACCCGAGCGGCCTCCTGTCGGCTCAGGTCGTCGCGGGGCGGGCGGTGGCCGACCAGCCGGACGAGTTCCGGGTCCACCAGCGGCCCCCCGCGGTCGAAGAGGTCGGGGCCGTGACCGGTGAGCACCGACAGCTCCATGTCCGCGCCCTCCCCGGTGGCCGAGGTACGACCGTCCGCGAAGTCCACGTGACCGTCCAGGAACCACAGTCCGCTACCGGCGGGCAGGGCGAGGAAGACGCCGAGCAGGATGGTGCAATCCCCGCCGACGACCAGCGGGCGCCGCCCGGCGGCACGGACGGCCGCCACCTCGCCGGCGATCGCCCGACTGGCCCGACGAACCTGCTCCGCGCCGATCAGCCCGGTGCCCGGGTCGCGCTCCGGGTCGTCGATCCGGGCGTCGACCGTCCCGCCGTCCGCCGCGCCGAGCCGCTCCAGCAGACCCGCGGCCCGGAGCGCGCGGGGTGCGCGCTCCTCGCCCCGGCTCCGGCCCGAGGACTCCAGCGCCGCGTCCAGCACCGTCCATCGCACAGCCGCAGGTTAGTCCGCACGTGGCAGGCTGGGCTGATGTACCGGGAACGTCAGTCGGCCCTGCCCGGCGCCGTGCTGTGGACCAGCGTCAGCACCGGCGCCCGGGTCCGGGTGCTGCCCGACGGGTGCCTGGACCTGCTCTGGTCCAGGCGGTCCGGGCTGCTGGTAGCCGGGCCGGACCGCACCGCGTACCTGACCGACTCCGCCCCGGGCGAGCGGTGGCTGGGACTGCGCCTGCCGCCGGGCGTCGGTCCGGCGGTCTTCGGCGTCCCGGCCCACGAGCTGCGGGACCGCCGGGTGCCGCTCGACGCGCTCTGGGGCCGGGCGGCGGTCGAGCTCGCCGAGCTGCTCGGCGACCGACCGACCGGCGCGGCGCTGGAGGCCGTCGCCTCCGCCCGGCTGGCCGGGGCCGGCGGCCCCGACCCGCTCGGCGCTCGGGTCGCCGCGCTCCTGGCCGCGGGCGTCACCGTCACCGCGACCGCCGCCGAGGTCGGGCTCGGCGAGCGCGTCCTGCACCGCCGGTGCCGGCACCTCTTCGGGTACGGCCCGAAGACCCTCGCCCGCATCGTGCGGATGCAGCGGGCGCTGACGCTGGCCCGGGCGGGTACGCCGCTGGCCGAGGTGGCCGCCCGCAGCGGCTACGCCGACCAGGCCCACCTGACCCGGGACGTCCGGGACCTGGCCGGCGTCCCACCCACCCGTCTGCTGCGGCGCTGACCCGGCGGCCGTCAGTCCGCGGCGAGCGGCGCGAACAGGTCCACCCCGTTGCCGTCCGGGTCGTGCAGTACCGCGTACCGCTGGCCCCAGAAGGCGTTCCACGGCGCCAGGTGGCCGTGGAACCCGGCCCCGGTCAGCTCGGTGTACCAGCGGTCCACCTCGGCCGGGTCCGCGCAGCGGAACGCCAGGTTGACCCGGGGGCTGCCGGTGGCCGGCGTCCAGCCCGGGTCGAAGGAGCGGATCGTCTCGACGGTGTCCCAGGCCAGCCGGACGCCGTTGTCCAGGGTGACCTCCACGTGCGGTTCGCGCTCCGCACCGGGCGGCACGGCGACCCCCAGCCGCCGGTAGAAGTCGAGGGTGCGGGCCATGTCGGTGACGGCCATGCCGATCAGGTCGAGTCGAGGTGTCATGGCGCCCACGCTAGGGGCCGCCAGCCGGGGCGTCTTGAACGGAACGGACGCGTGCTGACCGGTGTGCCCTTCACGGGGGCCCGGCGCGGCGTACGGTGTGACCGAGACAAGTCCGGCTTTCAGGGCAAAAGCCTCATCACGGCGTACCCCGGGATGCCGGGCTCCATCACGGCGAGGGAAGGAGCGGCCGGTGATGCACCTGGCCTACCTGGACGCGGGGTCCGGCAGCCTGATCGTGCAGGCGGTGGTCGGTGGGGTGGCCGGAGCCGTGGTGGCGGCCAAGCTCTACTGGCGCCGCCTGGTGGCCCGGTTCCGTCGCCAGCCCACCGACCAGGGCTGAGCGGGCCGGCACATGGTGGCCCCCGACACCGGGATCCGGGTCGAACCCGGATCGTTCCGCGATCCGAGCAACCGGGTCTTCCACCGCGACGGCGAGGTGCTGCGCGGGCTCGCCGACCGGGCGGCCCGCGACTGGCGCTCGCTGGCGGCCAGCGACTTCTTCCGTACCCTGCTGGCCGAGGGAAAGGTCTGCGGCACCCAGGAGCTCACGCCGACGCCGGTCGACGCGCCGTGGGCCGCGGTGCTCCGCCATGAACGCATCCCGTTCGTCTCCCATCCGTACGAGTGGTCGTTCGGGATGCTGCGCGACGCCGCGCTGCTGCACCTGGAAATTCTCCGCGCCGCGCTCGCGGCGGGTTTCACCACAAAGGACGGCTCGGCCTACAACCTCCAGTGGCGCGGCGCGTCGCCGGTCTTCATCGACGTCGGCTCCTTCGAACCGTGCCGCGACGGGGAACCCTGGGCCGGCTACCGCCAGTTCTGCCAGACCCTGCTCTATCCGCTGCTGCTCCAGGCCCATCTCGGTGTGGACTTCCAGCCCTGGCTGCGCGCCCGGGTCGACGGCATCGAACCGGACCAGCTGCGTCGGCTCTTCGGCGGGGCCCGGCGGCTGCTGCCGGGCGTGCTCACCCACGTGCACCTGCACGGCGCGATGCAGCGGCGCAACGCCCGCTCCACCACTGCGGACGTCCGGGCCCAGCTGCGGGCCGCCGGCTACTCCCGGGAGCTGGTCTCGGCGACGGTCCGGGGGATCGAGAAGCTGGTCCGCCGGCTGGACCGCCGGCCCGGGGGCAGCCACTGGTCGGACTACCAGCGCACCTGCGGCTACTCGGTGCAGGACCGGCAGGCCAAGGAACGGTTCGTCGAGGACGCGATGGCCGGTGCCGGCCGGCCCGCACTCGCGCTCGACCTGGGCGCCAACGACGGCCGGTACGCCCGGATCGCCGCCCGGCACGCCGGATACGTGGTCGCGGTCGAGCAGGAGCCGGCCGTGGTCGACGAGCTCTACCGGGCGCTGCGCGCCGAGGGGGAGCGGCGGATCCTGCCGCTGGTGATGGACCTGGCCGACCCGTCGCCGGGCGGTGGCTGGCGCGGCGTCGAGCGGGCCGGCTTCGCCGAGCGGGCCCGCGCCGACGTGGTCCTCGCCCTGGCCGTGGTGCACCACCTGGCGATCGGGCGGAACGTGCCGCTGGTCGAGCTGGTGGACCAGTTCGTCCAGCTCGGCACGCCCGGCGGCCGGCTGGTCGTGGAGTTCGTCCATCCTGAGGACCCGATGGTCCGGCGGCTGCTGGCCAACAGACCCGACGGGCTCTTTCCCGACTATCGGCGGGAGACGTTCGAGCGGCTGCTCGCCGCGCGCTGCCGGATCGAGCGGCGGTGGGAGCTGCCGTCGGGCAGCCGGACGCTCTACCAGGCGGTCGTGGGTGGCTGAGGCCCCCGCGCCCCCGGCCGCACCGGAGATCCCGCCCCCGCCCGTCTTGCCCCCGGCGAGCCTGTGGCGGTCCGAGCTGCGCCGGCTGCTCGAGGTGATCGCGCTGGTCGGGCTGGTGGTCACCCAGCCACTGCTGGACGTCCTCGGCCGCAGTCCCGACTTCTTCCTGTTCCACCGCGCCGGGCGCGGGGACATCCTGCTCCTGGTGGCGCTGATCGCGGTCGCGCCGACCGTGCCGTTCGCGCTGCTCGGCACGCTGAGCCGGCTGGCCGGGCGGGCCGCCCGGGCGGCGGTGCACACGCTGGTGGTCGGGCTGCTGCTGGCCGCCCTCGCCGTCCAGGTCGGGCGGCACACCACGCCGCTGCGGGGCGTACCGCTGCTGCTCGCCGCCGGCCTGGCCGGCGCGGCCGGGGCGGCCGCGCACCGACGGTGGCGGGGGCCGCGCCGGGTGCTGCGGGTGGCGGCGGTCGGGCCCCCGGTCTTCGTCGGGCTCTTCCTCTTCGCCTCGCCGGCCTCGGCGGTGGTGCTGCCGCGCGGCCACGCCGGCGCCGCCGGGGTGGCCGGCGCGGGCGTCCACCCGCCGGTCGTCATGATCGTCCTGGACGAGTTGCCACTGGTCTCGCTGCTCGGCCCGGACGGCCGGATCGACGCCGACCGCTACCCGCACTTCGCCGAGCTGGCGCGGGGGTCCACCTGGTACCGCAACGCCACCGGGGTCAGCGGCTGGACCCCGTACGCGCTGCCGGCCATGCTCACGGGCCGCTACCCGGCAAAGCCGCTCGCCCCGCACTACTCGCAGTACCCGGACAACCTCTTCACCGCCCTCGGCGGCCTCTACGAGATCCGGGCGGAGGAGAGCATCACCCGGCTCTGCCCGCCCAGCCGCTGCGAGCAGCCGGTCAGCCCGGAGCAGGGGCTCGGCGTGCTGCTCCGGGAGAGCGGCAAGCTGCTCCGCCAGGTCACCGCCCCGGTGGACGGCCGGATCGATCCGGAGGACTCCTACCGGGAGCTGACCCGCGCGGAGGCCGGCCTGGACGCCGCCGAACCGGTCCCGGCCGACCCGAAGTTCCGCTGGGACACCCTCGACGACAACCAGCCGGCCCGGTTCACCAGCTTCCTGGCCGGGCTGCGCCCGTCGTCCCGACCCACCCTGCACTTCCTGCACCTGCTGATGCCGCACTCGCCCTGGGCGTACCTGCCGTCGGGGGCGCACTACGCGGCGCCGGAGGACCTGCCCAACGACGGCGCCGGCTGGGTGGACCTGGCCCGCCAGCGGCACCTCGCCCAGCTCGGATACACCGACCGGTTGATCGGCGAGGTGCTGCGTACGCTGCGCGCCACCGGCCTGTACGACCGGGCGCTGATCCTGGTCACCGCCGATCACGGGGTGAGCTTCACCAGGGACTGGCAGGGCCGGGGGATGGACGCGATCAGCCACGCGGCCGGCCAGGTCGCCTGGGTGCCGATGTTCGTCAAGGAGCCCGGTCAGCGCGCCGGACGGGTGGACGACCGCAACTGGGAGCACGTCGACCTGCTGCCCACCATCGCCGACGAGACCCACATGCGGATCCCCTGGCGGATGGAGGGGCGGTCCGCCCGGCAGCCCCCCCGCAGGCAGACCGACAAGCGCTTCTACGACCGCCCCGGCGAGCCCGTGATCTTCCCCGGCGGGGTGCCGTCGCGTCCGGCCTGGCCCGCCCCGAGCCCCCTGGTCGGCACCCGGGTCGGGGACCGCCCCAGCGGCGGTACGGCCAAGGTGGCGAACCTCGACGCGTTCCGCGCCGTCGACCCGGCCCACGGCGAGCTGCCGGCCCTGGTCTGGGGCACCCTGCCCGCCTCGGTCCCGGACGGGACGATGCTGGCCGTGGCGGTCAACGGCACGATCGGCGCGGTCGTCCCGGTCGTCCCGCGCGACGAGGGCGGCCGACGGTTCGCCGCCCTCCTCCCCGACGACCGGCTCTTCACCGCCGGTGCCAATCGCCTCGACGTCTACCAGGTGGGCGCCGACGGCGCGCTGCGCCGCCTCACGCTCTCCTGAACGCCGGCGCCCCTTTTCGGTGCTTCCGTCCCGCCCCGGTCCACCGCCGGGGTGGGCCGGTTTCCACCGGGTTTCCGAGACAGCAAGTCGGGAATCGGGTGATGCATACCTCACCGAAGAACCACGACGAGCGGTGTCCCCGAGACCGTGATTACGGTAAAAGCGAAGGCAATTCAACGAAGATCTTGCCGGCGAAGCGAGGAACACATGACGGAAGTCAAGCTCGACCACCCCGGTGGGCAACTGTCGATGCCGGTGAAACCCGCGGTCGAGGGCCCCGCCGGTGTCGTGGTGAGCAACCTGCTCAAGGAAACCGGGATGACCACCTACGATCCCGGGTTCGTCAACACCGCCTCCTGCTCGTCCGCGATCACCTACATCGACGGCGACGCCGGCATCCTGCGGTACCGGGGTTACCCCATCGAGCAACTGGCCCAGCGGTCCTCCTTCCTGGAGGTCTCCTACCTGCTGATCTACGGAGAGCTGCCGACGGAGCAGCAGCTCACCGAGTTCAGCGAGCGGATCCGGCGGCACTCGCTGCTGCACGAGGAGATGCGCCGGTTCTTCGACGGCTTCCCGCGCGACGCGCACCCGATGGCGGTGCTCTCCTCGGCGGTCAGCGCCCTGTCCACCTTCTACCAGGACAGCCTGGACCCCTTCGACTCCGACCACGTCGAGATGTCCACGGTCCGGCTGATGGCGAAGGTCCCCACCATCGCCTCTTACGCGTACAAGAAGTCGATCGGCCAGCCGCTGCTGTACCCGGACAACTCGCTGGGCTACGTGGAGAACTTCCTCCGGATGACCTTCGGCGTGCCGGCCGAGCCGTACGAGGTCGACCCGGTGATGGCCCGCGTGCTGGACATGCTCTTCGTGCTGCACGCCGACCACGAGCAGAACTGCTCGACCTCCACCGTCCGGCTGGTCGGCTCGAGCAACGCCAACCTCTTCGCCTCCGTCTCCGCCGGCGTGAACGCGCTCTTCGGCCCGCTGCACGGCGGCGCCAACCAGGCCGTGCTGGAGATGCTGGAGCGGATCCAGGCCGGCGGCGGTGACGTCCGCTCCTTCGTGCAGAAGGTGAAGGACAAGCAGGCCGGCGTGAAGCTGATGGGCTTCGGTCACCGGGTCTACAAGAACTACGACCCGCGCGCCGCGCTCGTGAAGCAGGCCGCCCAGGACGTCCTCCGCCGGATGGCCAAGCCGGACCCGCTGCTGGACATCGCGGTGGAGCTGGAGGAGATCGCCCTCGCCGACGACTTCTTCGTCTCCCGCCGGCTCTACCCGAACGTGGACTTCTACACCGGCCTCATCTACAAGGCCATGGGCTTCCCGACGAAGATGTTCACGGTGCTCTTCGCCCTGGGCCGGCTCCCCGGCTGGATCGCCCAGTGGCGCGAGATGATCAACGACCCGGAGACCAAGATCGGCCGTCCGCGGCAGGTCTACACCGGCTACCCCGAGCGGGACTACGTCCCGCTGTCGGATCGCTGATCCCGACGCCAGCACGACGAAGGCCGCAGGCCCCGCGCGGGGTCGGCGGCCTTCGTGCCGGGTGAACGTTCCCGGACCCGCCTCAGCCCACCAGCGAGCGGAGCGGAATCTGGTCGGCCCGAAGGGCGCGGACCAGGTCACCCAGGAACGGGTGCTCGTCGACCTGCAGGCCGTCCGGGTTGGGGATGACCAGGTAGGCCGAGCCGTCCGCCACGGAGACCCGGGCGGCGGGGGTGTATCGGCCCACGACCGCCTCGGCCCGGGCGAGATCGCCGGCCGCCACCTCGATGGTGATCGGCCGCCACTCGCCGCCCAGGTTCTCCGGGACCGGCGCGGCCGCCGCGGCCGCGCGGGCCGGATCGACGCCCACCGCCCGCTGCGGCGCGGTGCGCGCCGTCGGACCGGCGGTCGCGCCCGCCGACGGGTAGAGCAGCGCGTTGGCCACCAGGTGCAGACCGCTCTCGTTGTACGCCCGGAACAGCGGGTTGAACGCGAACAGCACCGCCCGGCCGGCGCCGGTCGGCTCGTCCACCAGGGCGACCGTTCCCCGCAGCAGGTCGCCGAGCAGGTTGTAACCGCTCACCCAGAAGGTGTCACCGGACGGGTAGCTGAGCACGTTGCTGCCGGTGGTGCTCGGGCTCAGGATCGGGTCGTTGTTGTTGTAGTCGAAGTCCGCAACCGGGCGGCCGAGCGCGATCGGGCTGTCGTGGTCAACGTCGACCCGCAGGTGTGAGCCGGGCACCTCGTACTCCGCCGGCTGCGTCGTCTCAGTGGTGGAGGTGAGGCCGGCAGCCCGGGCCATCCGGGTGCCCTCGTTGCGCAGGCCGATGTAGGTGTGGCCCTGGGCGATCCAGGTCCGCAGGTTGGCCTGTCCCGCGGCGGTCAGCCCACCGGTCGAGCTGCTGCCGTCCGGCACGAGCAGCACGGTGCGCTCGGTGAACGCTGGGGTGTTGTCGTTGATGTCGGCGCTGGTCACTGGTTTCAGGTCGAGGCCCCACCGCTTGCCGAGCACGTACCGGGCCTCGCCGTGGGAGCCGGAGGTGGTGGAAATGCCGGTGCCCTGGAACAGCCCGACATCCGGCAGGTCGACCGGACTTCCGCTGGCCGCCTCCGCCTTCGGGGTCAAAGTCACCCCGAGGGACCTGGCAAGCCCGTCGAGCTCCGGGGTGAGGCTCTTCGCGGGGAACCCGACCACGCTGGTGGCCAGGTCGCGGACCAGCGGCACGCCCTGGCCGAGCAGCCGGAAGGTGAGCTCGGCCGCCGCGGCGGAGTCCAGCGGGTACGCGTACGAGCCCTTCGCCCCCGCCGCCGAGGTCTTGCCGCCGGAGATCTGCCGGACCAGCTGGGCCTGGGGCCGGACATCGTCCCCGGTGTAGATGGTGTCCACGCCCATCAGTAGCGGGTTGCTCCAGGCCGACACGTCGTAGAAGTAGGGGAACGGCACGTACGGGTCCTCGCCCATGATCGCCTGGATCCAGTGCTTCTGCGGCTGGTCCATGGGAATCCAGTACGCGCCCACCGGCACAGTGAAGTCGGTCGCGGTGCGCCCGCCGAAGATTCGGGCGGTGGGCACCGTGGTCGGCTGGGTCACCTCGTACACCTCGACGTCCATCCGGCGCAGCCGCTCGACCAGTTGGCGGGCGTCGGCGAGCTGCCGGTCGGGCAGCAGGAAGTACGACCGGATCTTGACGTCCGCCACCGGGAACTGGACCGTGTTGGTGGGCTGGACCACCTCGTTCGGCTCGAGCGCGCCGGCCCTGCCCTGGGCCAGAGCGTCCGTCCAGATCTTGAAGTAGTCGGTCAGCACCTCGTGCTTGTTCGCGGCGGCCCAGCCGAGGGTCGCCCACTGCGTGTTGAACTGCTGCTGGACCCGGTCCTCGACTGCCGAGGAGCTGCCCTTCTCGAAGGTCATGCCGGCCGCGCCGAAGCCGGCGGCCGGCACGGTGTCGCCGTAGCCCATGAAGAAGAGGTCGTACCTCGCATAGTTGAAAAAGCATTCGGTGGTGACGGTGCCGCCGCAGGCGCCGTTGTAGCCGAACCCGGCCTTGTTCGCCTCGCCGATGCGGTTGATCCAGTCGACGGCCTCGCTGGCGATCTCGTGGTGGATGGGGTCGGCGTTGGGCGGGAAGAAGTACTGCCGACCGCCCATCTCGTGCGCGTCGACGAAGACCTGCGGCGGGTACTGCCGCATGAGTTCGATCTTGCCGTCGGTCTCCTGCTGGGTGCGCGCGAACCAGTCCCGGTTCATGTCGAAGCCGAACTCGTTCTGGCGCCGGCTGGCGTCGCGGCCGTCCGGGTTCTGCGTCGGCACGATGATCGTGACCAGGTTGTCGTTGCGCTCCGCCACGGCACAGGACAGCCCGGCGGCCAGCTCGTAGAGGGTCTTGAGTGCGGCGTCCGTGCCGCTCTTCTCGCCGCCGTGCACGTTCGCCGTCACCCAGACGATGGCCGGACGGTCGGTCGCGGTCTCGGCGGCCTTCTTCGCCGTGGTCCGGCGCGGATCCCGCAGGTCGCGGACGTCCGCGGCGATCTGCTGGAGGGCGCCCTGCTGGACGTGCCGCTCGTCGGAGACGATGGCGTACGGCAGCGGCTGGCCGAGGGCGCTCGTCGCCATGACGCCGGTGACCACCCGGTCGGAGGCGGCGTCGACGGCGGCCAGGTAGTTCCGGACCTCGTCGTTGGTGACGGGCCGCTGCTGGCCGACGCCGAGCGGAAAGCCGAGCACGGACTCGGGATCCGGCACGGTGGACAGTCGGGCGGCCGGGTCGCTGCTGCAGTTCGGGGGCGCTGCTCCGGCCGGGGCGCCGTTGAGCAACGGGGCCATGCCCAGGAGCAGGACCACGGCCGCGCCGCTCGCCATTCGTCTCCGGGGGGTCATCCCGGACGGAGGTCTGGTCAGGCGCATCGTGATACCTCCTTCTTTCCCGTCGTCGGGAAATCAATCAAGGTGAATCGAAGCCTATGGCCCGCGGAATCTTGCGGTCGAGATGCGACGCCCCATTCAGTGCGCCCGGTCCCCGCCCTCGCCCGCGGTCGTGGGCAGGTCGCCGAGGACCTGGTTGATGATGTGGATCCGGGCGTGGGTCGCCCGGTAGTCGGCGCACACGGTGTCCGCCCGGCCGGCGAGGCGTGCCGCCGCGCCCTGCCCGCTGACCGTGACCCTGGTGCCGCCGAGGGTGGTGACACCACCGGCGGCCACCAGGTCCGACAACGAGAGCGACCCGGCGACAAGGTGCTCCCGGAGCAGATAGCGCAGCTCGTCCTTGCGGACCAGGAGCAGCTCGTCCAGGTTCTCCTCCGAGAACTTGGCCGCGAACGCGTCGTCCGTCGGGGCGAGGATGGTCATCCCGGACGTGTCGCGCAGGTCGGCGGCCAGCCCGGATGCCCGCACCGCTGCCTCGAAGGTGGTGAGCACGGGCAGCCACTGCAGGGCCTCGTCGGCGGGTTCGCCGGCGAGCGAGTCCGGGTTGCCCGGGTCGGTGCCGGAGGGAAGAAGGTCGCACAGGGGTCCGCTCACGCCGGCCGAGACCGGTGCGGTGGCGGCGGCGTCGGCCGCCCGCGGCCGGGCGTCGGCACCGGTGCCGGAGCAGCCGGCGACGGCACTCACCAGGGACAGGGCCGCGGCGAGCGCCGTCGCCCGGAGCCGAACTCGACCGAGCGGTCGCGGGCGCGGGGGGAGGGTTTCGGGTCGGTGAGACGGGACGGCGGGCTCGGCCACGGCGATCTCCACGTGCGGGTGAGGGTCGTACCGGCAGATCCGGCGGGCCTGGCCTGCCGGTACGACGATCAGCGGGTCACAGGCTCGCGCACTGGCCGGTCTTCGGGCCCTGCACCGAGTTGGACAGTCCGAGGTTGACCGGTGCGGAACTGTTGCCGTCACAGCGCAGCGGGCCCGCCACGGTGTTGGCGGCCACCAGGGGCTCGTCACCGCCGGTGTCCGACACGTCGACCGGGCCGGCGACCGTGGCGTCGACGACGACCACGGGACCGCTGGTTCCCTCGATCCGTACCGGCCCCTCGACCGTGCTGTCGGTCAGGAAGACACCCGCGGCGTCGGTGGCCTCCACCGGGCCGCCCAGCGACGAGCCGGTCGCGATCAGGGTGCCACCCGGCCGGACCCGTACCGGGCCCGACACAAACGCCTCCCGCAGACACGTCACACCGGACACCACCAGTGCGCCGTCGTGCTGGCCGGTCACGGTCGGGTACACCCGCTCGGCGTCGACCAGTCCCTCGACCGCCTGCCCGTCGAGCAGCAGGGGGATCAGCCCCCGCTCGGGCTGAGCCAGCGGAACGACGTACCCGTCGGAGACCTTGACGACCTTCCAGCCGTGGGCGGCGAGGCGCTCGGCCACGGTGGTGCGCAGGTTGGCGGGACCGTCGGTGCGTGCCCCGGTGTACTGCTCCTCGGTTAGTTTGTACGCGCACGGCGGGTCGTTGAGGATCCGCTCGTCGCCCGGGGCGTCGAGCGGCGGCGGGCTCTCGCCCGGGTGCGGCGCCGGGTACGCCTCGATCGGTCGGGACCCGCGGAAGACGATGCGGCCGGTGTTCGAGACCTGGAAGGTGATCGCCTCCGCCCTCGCCTCGCTGATCTCCTTCAGATTCGCGTGGTGGTAGTCGAGGAACTGGTTGAAGGTCCACAGTGCGGAGTACGCCTTGCGCCGCCGGTTGTTCGCCGTGTTGCCCTCGTCCGGCCGGGTGGCGCCACCGGCGCTGCGCAGCTCCAGCAGCGAGTTGACGACGTTCTTGAGGCCCAGCGTGTTACGGAGGATCGTCTCCTCGCTCAGGCCGACGTTCCCGCCACCGGTACAGCCGTAGGGGCACGGCCACCAGCCCGCCTTGGCGCCCTGCTCGTACATGTGGCCTTCGATCATCCGCTGCGACTCGTCGAAGATCGACTGGGCGACGTTCTGGTGCCGGGGCGGCAACATCGGCAGGTCCCCGGCGTTGGAGTTACCGAACTCGTGCCCGTCGTAGCCGGCCACCGGGCGGTACTGGCGCAGCATGTTCACCAGCGCGAACGTCTCGGGCTGACGGATCAGCGAGTAGTCGCGGTTCAGGTCCTGGCCGGTGGAGTTGCCCCGGGTGTTGGCCGCCCGGCCGTCGCCGTTGATGGTGGGCACGATCAGCACGGTGGTGTGCGACAGCAGGTCGAGCGTCCTGGCGTCGGTGCTGAAGGCCAGCTTCCGGGCCAGGATCAGGCAGGCCTCCCGGTCGCCGGGCTCGTTGCCGTGCACGTTGCAGTTGATCAGCAACGGCGACGTTGCGGCCACCGCCTCGGGGGTGGCCGGCGGCGCGGGATGGCCGATGACGAACATGTTGATCGGCCGGCCCAGCACGGTCCGGCCGATCTCCACCACTCGAACGCGATCGCTCAGCTCGTCGATGGCCGCGGTGTAGGCGTACTCGTCGACGTCGCTGGTGTACTGCGCGGCCAGCGTGGTCTCCCACTGGGTGCGCAGGTTCTCGCCCGGCACGTCCGGGTCGCCCCACGGCGCTGAGGTGGTGCCGCTCACCGGCTCCGAGTACGGCTGCGCGGTGGTCCCGAGGCGGGCGCGCACCCGCCACTGGAACCGGGCCCCGGGGTTGAACCCGGCATCGGCGAAGGTCGGCGAGGAGTTGTTGACCTGGCGGTTCGGGCGCCAGACGCCGGTGATCACGGACGGGCCGGTGGCCGAGCCGTCCGCGGCGACCGGGGTGCGTTCGATCTGGTAGTCGGTGGCGCCGTCGACCGGGGTCCAGGCGAGCGTGGCGTAGCCGTCGCTCTGCGCGACCGTGAGGCCCTGAACCTGATTCGGCTCCGCCTGCTGCGACGCGGCCGGTTCGCCCTGCGCCGGCGCGGGCACCGTGGCCGCCGCGAGCGTGGCCGCGAGCAGGACCGAGAAGATGGCCGTTGTCCGTCTGTCTGCCATGGAAGCTCCAAGAACAGGTGGGATGGCACGGGTGCGGACAGCAGACGTCAGCTGGACCGTCCATGGTCAACGGTCCGGGATTTCTTGAGGATCATTTGAGACTTCCGCCCGAGGGGAGCGAGGGGTCAGCCGGCCCGCAGTCGGTAGCCCACCCCGCGGACGGTCTGCACCATGCCGGCATCGTCGAGCTTGCCCCGCAGCGCCGCGACGTGGACGTCGAGCGTGTGCCCGACGGCCCAGGTGGTCTGCCAGATGTCCATCAGCAGCCGTTCCCGGGGCACGACCGTACCCGCCTGCCGGGCCAGCGCCAGCAGCAGGTCGAACTCCTTGCGGGTCAGGCTCACCTCCCGGCCGGCCACCCAGACCCGCCGCGCGTTCAGGTCGATGCGCAGGTCGCCGACCTCCATCATGGTCTCGGTCCGGGCGGCCCGGCCCGCCCTGCGCATCACCGCCTCGATCCGGGCCTGCAGCTCGACCATCGAGAAGGGCTTCACGACGTAGTCGTCGGCGCCCGCCCGTAGCCCGGCCACCCGGTCCCACTCTTCCGACCGGGCGGTCACCGCGATGATGCCGACGTCCTCGTCCTGCCGGCGGATCTGCCGGCACACCGCCAGGCCGTCCTGGTCCGGCAGGTTGAGGTCGAGCAGGACGAGATCGACCGGCCCCGCCTCGACCGCCTCGGCCGCCGTCGTCGCCCAGACGACCGCGTGGCCCCGGCGGCGCAGCGCCGACGAGAGCACGGACGCGACGCGCAGGTCGTCCTCCACCAGAAGCACCCGCACCGGCGTCTCCTCGGACCTCGTCCCACCAGGCTTTCTGCGAGTCTGTCCGATGGACACCGGCCGGGGCGGTCGCCCGAAAAGCGTGTGTCGGCGGATGAAAGCCGCAATCTTGACGGTCCTCTCGCAGCTGGCAACTATCGAGCGAGGGGTCTGGCATCGACGTGAACCAGCTGAAGCGGCTCCGGTCCGCGGAGAAGGCGAAGGCGGCGGCGGATGCCCGACGCCTCCGGGCGGTGGCCCGGTCCCAACGGCGGCTGAAGCCCGGCCCGGATTTTCTGGCGCGTAGTCGGCGCGAGCTGGATCGCGCCTTCCGTAGGGAGATGCCGGACGCCGCCGAATACTTCGCCGCCGCCGAGGAGGCCTTCCGGCGGGGCCTGCGCGGACACCGGGCGGCCCTGAACGTGCTCGCCACGGCCCCGCCCGTACTTCAACTCGGGCAATGACTTCCTCGTGTACGACGAGCTGAACTTACGCCCCACGTCGCCTACGACTCGTTCCGGGTTTCCGCCAACGGTGTGGCGGTGTTCGAGGTCGGCCTGCGGGTGCACTACGGCGGGTACGACGGCGGCGGCGCGGGCGACTTCAGCCCCGGGGACTTCCGGGTCGTCTGCCCCTACGTGCAGCTCGAGTTCGCGACCGCCCCACCGGTGGTGCGTCCCTGACGCCACCGGCAGGGCGGTCTTCCCGACCGCCCGCCGCGTCAGCGCAGGCCGGCGGCGGCGAGCAGGTTGCCCTCCGGCATGGGGGGCAGCGCCCGGCCAAGGCTCATCCGCTGCTCGGCCCGCTCGGCGGTGAACGCGGCGTCTGTGGCGATCGCCGCCGCGTACGTGGCGGCGGTGCGGGCGGCGATGGCCGACCAGCCGTACTGCTCCTGCACCATCGCGCGGGCCCGCCGGGCCAGCGCCCGGGCCCGCTCCCGGTCCGCCAGCAGCGCGTGCACCGCCTCGGTCAGCCCGTCCGGGTCCTGCGGAGCGAAGGTCATCCCGGTGACGCCCGGCTCGACGATCTCCGCGAGCCCGCCGGTCCGGGCGACGGCGAGCGGCGCCCCGGCCGCGGCGCCCTCGAGGGCCACCATGCCGAACGGCTCGTAGATGCTCGGCACCGCGAAGCAGTCCGAGGCGGCCATCACGGCAGGCAGGTCGGTGCCGCCGAGGAAGCCGGGCATGCTCACCGCGCCGCTCAGGCCGAGTCGCTGCACCTCGGCCTCCAGCGTCGACCGGTACGGGCCGTCGCCGACGATCACGGCGCGCAGCCCGCGGTGCCGCTCGCGCAGCCGGGGCAGCCCGGCGAGCAGGTGCTGCACGCCCTTCTCGTAGACCAGCCGGCCGGCGAAGGTGACCAGCGGGCCGTCCCCGGCGAACCGGGCCCGGGCGGCGGCGACCGCGGCCACCGGGGCCTGCCAGCGGTGCGGCTCGACGCCGTTGGGCACCACGTCCGCCCGGGCGGCCGGGACGCCGAAGAGCGCCGTCACCTCGTCGCGCATGTACCCGGAGCAGACGATGACCCGACCGGACTCGGCGCTGAGCCACTGCTCGACGCCGTGGATGGTCCGGTTCATCTCCTCCGGCAGCCAGCCCTGGTGCCGGCCGGCCTCGGTGGCGTGGATGGTGCTGACCAGCGGCACGTCCAGGTGCTCGCGCAGGGTCATGGCGGTGTGCGCGACCAGCCAGTCGTGGGCGTGGATCACGTCGTACGAGCCGGACTCGGCGGCGCGCAGCGCGGCCCGGGTGAGGGTGTGGTTGAAGGCCATCGTCCAGGCCAGCAGGGAGTTCGTGGCGAGCGGGAAGGTCACCGGGTCCTCGGCGGCGCGGACGATCCGCACGCCGTCGGCGTACTCCTCCAGGGCCGCGCCCTCGGCGTGCCGGGTGACGACGGTGACCTCGTGGCCGGCGGCGGCCAGGGCGACGGAGAGGGCGTGCACGTGGCGGCCGAGCCCGCCGACGAGCACGGGCGGGTACTCCCAGGAGAGCATCAGGATGCGCCGCTTCCGGGGGCCGGGGCCGGTCGGCGGGGGGAGCTGGGGGCGGGAGGTGAGGGTGGGCCGGTGGGTCCGGTCCGGGGCGGTGGCGGGCTGCTCGCCGACCCGCAGGGTGGTCACATCAATCTCCGTCCATGCATGCTGGCGCGCGCCGGCGACGCTGACGGCGTGAGGAAGTTGGTGGGGGTTGGCCGAGGGCCGGGCGGACCCGCGCGGGCGCGCGTCCGGAAACCAGCAAAGGGCATTTCGCGCCAAGACGCATCTCAAAAAGCACGATCGTGACGGATGACACCCGAAGGTCCAGCCGGCCTGAGGTGGGCGGATCTGGGTTACGGTCCGAACGGGTGGATTGGCGCGGCGAGCGGCGGGGCATTAGCGGCGTGCGCATCGGCGGCCCGCCCGACCGGTGCGCTCATGATCTTGCGGCTAAGGAGCGACATGCAGGTCTGGCCGGGTGAGCGGTACCCGCTGGGGGCCACCTACGACGGGATGGGCACCAACTTCGCGATCTTCTCCGAGGTGGCGGAGCGGATCGAGCTCTGCCTGTTCGACGAGTGGGACACCGGCGCCGAGCGGCGGGTCGAGCTGCGCGAGGTGGACGCCTACGTCTGGCACGCGTACCTCCCCGGCGTCGAGCCCGGTCAGCGCTACGGCTACCGGGTCCACGGGCCGTACGACCCGGCGAACGGGCTGCGGTGCAACCCGCACAAGCTGCTGCTCGACCCGTACGCCAAGGCGGTCGACGGGGAGATCTTGTGGGGCCCGGCCGTCTACGACTACGACCTGGCCGACCCGGACCGGCTGTCGGAGATCGACTCGGCGCCGTTCATGCCGAAGTCCGTCGTGGTGAACCCCTACTTCGACTGGGGGAACGACCGGCCGCCGCGCACCCCGTACCACCACTCGGTGATCTACGAGGCGCACGTGCGCGGGCTGACCATGCGCCACCCGGAGATCCCGGAGGAGCTGCGCGGCACGTACGCGGCCGTCGGCTCCCCGATCATGATCGACTACTTCAAGCGGCTCGGGGTGACCGCGGTCGAGCTGATGCCGGTGCACGAGTTCGTGCACGACCACCGCCTGGTCGACCTGGGGCTGTGCAACTACTGGGGCTACAACACCATCGGCTTCTTCGCCCCGCACCACGGCTACTCCGCCCTGGGCCGCCTCGGCCAGCAGGTGCAGGAGTTCCGGGGCATGGTCAAGGCCCTGCACGCCGCCGGCATCGAGGTGATCCTCGACGTGGTCTACAACCACACCGCCGAGGGCAACCACCTCGGCCCGACGCTGAGTTTCAAGGGCGTCGACAACGCCAGCTACTACCGGCTGAGCGAGGACGACCCACGCTACTTCGTCGACTACACCGGCACCGGCAACAGCCTCAACGTGCGCAGCCCGCACTCGCTCCAGCTGATCATGGACTCGCTGCGCTACTGGGTGCAGGAGATGCACGTCGACGGCTTCCGCTTCGACCTCGCCGCCACCCTGGCCCGCGAGTTCTACGAGGTCGACCGCCTCTCCACCTTCTTCGAGGTGGTGCAGCAGGACCCGGTGGTCAGCCAGGTCAAGCTGATCGCCGAGCCGTGGGACGTCGGGCCGGGCGGCTACCAGGTCGGCAACTTCCCGCCGCAGTGGACCGAGTGGAACGGCAAGTACCGCGACACCGTCCGGGACTTCTGGCGCGGCGAGCCGGCCACCCTGGCCGAGTTCGCCTCCCGCATCTCCGGCTCCGCCGACCTCTACCAGGATGACGGCCGCCGCCCGTTCCACAGCATCAACTTCGTCACCTGCCACGACGGGTTCACCCTCGCCGACCTGGTGTCGTACAACGACAAGCACAACGAGGCCAACGGCGAGGAGAACCGGGACGGCGAGAACCACAACCGGTCCTGGAACTGCGGCGTGGAGGGGGAGACCGACGATCCCGGCGTGCTCGCCCTGCGGGCGAAGCAGCGGCGCAACTTCCTGGCCACGCTGATGCTGTCCCAGGGCGTGCCGATGATCGGCCACGGCGACGAGCTGGGGCGCAGCCAGCGGGGCAACAACAACGCCTACTGCCAGGACAACGAGCTGACCTGGATCGACTGGGAGCACGCCGACGAAGAGCTGCTCGCGTTCGTCCGGCGGCTCACCGACTTCCGCCACCGGCACCAGGTGTTCCGCCGCCGGCGGTTCTTCACCGGCCTGCCGGTGGGCGGCCGGGCCGTCGGCTCCGGCCTGCCGGACCTGGCCTGGTACACCCCCGACGGTCGGGAGATGACCGGCGAGGACTGGGGCAACGACTTCGGCCGCTCGGTCGCGCTCTTCGTCAACGGCGAGGGCATCCGCGAGCGCGGCCAGTACGGTCAGCGCCACCGCGACGACTCGTTCCTGCTGCTGTTCAACGCCCACGACGCGCCGCTGGACTTCACCCTGCCCGGGGCGGAGTTCGGCCAGCGCTGGGAACTGGTGATCAGCACCGCGGAACTGGATCCGGAGAAGACGACGACGGTCGAGGCGGGCGGCGCGATCTGCGTACCGGGCCGCTCGCTGGTGGTCCTGGAGAGGACGGTCCGACCATGCGTGACACCCCCCGACCCGACGTGATGACGGCATCGACGAGGCGGGTCGGGTCGACCTACCGCGTCCAGGTGCGCCCCGGCTTCGACCTTGACGCCACCGCCGGACTCGCCGACTACCTCGCCGACCTCGGCGTCACCCACCTCTACAGCGCGCCGCTGCTCACTGCGGCCCCCGGCTCGGCGCACGGCTACGACGTGGTCGACCACCGTGCGGTCAACCCCGAACTCGGCGGGGAGGCCGGGCGGCAACGGCTGGTGCGCGCGCTGCGCGCCGCCGGGCTCGGCCTGGTCGTGGACATCGTGCCCAACCACGTCGGGGTCGCCCAGCCGGCCGCCAACCCGGCCTGGTGGGACGTGCTGCGCCGGGGCCGCGAGTCGGCGTACGCGGACTGGTTCGACATCGACTGGGACCGCGGCCGGCTGCTGCTGCCGGTGCTCGCCGACACCCCCGATGCGCTGGACGACCTGAAGGTGGTCGACGGGGAGCTGCGCTACCACGAGCACCGGTTCCCGATCGCCGACGGCACCGGCGCGGGCGGCCCGCGGGAGGTGCACGACCGGCAGCACTACGAGCTGGTCAACTGGCTGCGCGGCGACGCCGAGCTGACGTACCGCCGGTTCTTCGCGGTATCCGACCTGGCCGGGCTGCGGGTGGAGGACCCGGAGGTCTTCGCCGCGACCCACGCGGAGATCCTGCGCTGGGCCGACGCGGGCGAGCTGGACGGCATCCGGGTCGACCACCCGGACGGGCTGCGCGACCCCGCCGACTACCTGGCCCGGCTGCGTGCCGCCGCCCCGGCCGCCTGGCTGGTGGTGGAGAAGATCCTCGAGTACGGCGAGGAGCTGCCGGACTGGCCGGTCGACGGCACCACCGGGTACGACGCCCTCGCCGCCGCCTGCGGGCTGTTCGTCGATCCCGACGCCGCGGGGGACTTCAGCGCCCTGGACACCCGGCTGGTCGGGCAGCACACCTCGTGGCAGGACCTCACCCACTCCACGAAGCTCGCGGCGGCCACCCGACTGCATGCCGCCGAGCTGACCCGGCTGGCCGCCGGAGTCCCCGAGGTGGCGCCCGACGCGGCCCGGGCCGCGCTGGCCGAGCTGGCCGCCGCCTTCCCGGTCTACCGGGGTTACCCGCCCGAGGGCACCCGGCACCTGGCCGTCGCCCGAACCGAGGCCGGCCGGCGCCGTCCCGACCTCACCGGGGCGCTGGACGCGGTCACCCGCCGGCTGCGCGACCCCGATGACGAACTCGCCATGCGATTCCCGCAGTTCACCGGCGCGGTGATGGCCAAGGGCGTGGAGGACACCGCCTACTACCGGTGGAGCCGGTTCGTCGCGCTCAACGAGGTCGGCGGCAGCCCGGCCCACTTCGGCGTGCCGCCGGCGGAGTTCCACCGGTTCGGCGCCGCCCGGCAGGTGCGCTGGCCGGCCAGCATGACCACGCTCTCCACCCACGACACCAAGCGCGGCGAGGACGTCCGCGCCCGGCTGGCCGTCCTCTCCGAGCTGCCCGACCGCTGGGCGGAGCGGGTGACCGACTGGATGGCGCGCGCGCCGCTGACCGACCCCGCCTTCGCCCACCTGCTCTGGCAGACCGCCGTCGGCGCCTGGCCGATCGAGCGGGACCGGCTGCACGCGTACGCGGAGAAGGCGTCCCGGGAGGCCGCCCGATCCACCAGCTGGACTGATCCGGACCTGGCCTTCGAACGCGAGCTGCACGCCCTGGTCGACCGGATGTACGACGACCCGGCGCTGCCCGCCGAGATCACCGCGTTCGCCGCCGAGATCACCCCGGCCGGCTGGTCCAACTCGCTCGGGCAGAAGCTGGTCCAGCTCGCCATGCCCGGCGTGCCGGACACCTACCAGGGCACCGAGCTGTGGGACAACTCCCTGGTCGACCCGGACAACCGTCGCCCGGTCGACTTCGGCGTACGCCGGGAGCTGCTGGCCCGGCTCGACGGCGGCTGGCGGCCCGAGGTGGCCGCGGACGGCGCGGCCAAGCTGCTGGTGGCCTCCCGGACGCTGCGGCTGCGCCGGGACCACCCCGAGCTCTTCACCACCTACCGCCCGGTGCCGGCGCACGGCCCGGCCGGGACGCACGCGGTCGCCTTCCACCGGGGCGGAGCGATCGCGGTGGCCACCCGGCTGCCGCTCGGCCTGGCCCGGGGCAGCGGCTGGCGGGGCACGACACTGTCGATTTCCGTTCATCGTGTTACGGAGCTGTTCACCGGTCGGGTCTACAGTGGGTCTGAGCTGCTCATGGATGATCTGCTGAGCAGGTATCCCGTCGCCCTGCTGGCTCCCACCGACCTCGTGGAGACTGCCGCATGACCGAATTCAGCGTGTGGGCGCCCGAAGCCGCCCGGGTTCGGCTGCGCCTGCCCGACGTCGCCGACCACGAGATGCGTTCCGGCCCGGACGGCTGGTGGCGGCTGGAGGTGCCGGATGCCGGTCCGGGCACCGACTACGCGTTCCTGCTCGACGACGACGAGCGGGCCCTGCCCGACCCGCGTTCGGCCTGGCAGCCCGCGGGGGTGCACGGGCCGAGCCGGCTCTACGACCACACCGCCTTCGACTGGACCGACCAGGCCTGGACGGGCCGGCAGATGCCGGGCAGCATCCTCTACGAGCTGCACATCGGCACCTTCACCCCGGAGGGCACCTTCGACGGCGCCATCGGCCGCCTCGACCACCTGGTCGAGCTGGGCGTGGACATGATCGAGCTGTTGCCGGTCAACGCCTTCAACGGCGAGCACAACTGGGGTTACGACGGCGTCTGCTGGTACGCCCCGCACCAGCCCTACGGGGGGCCGGACGGGCTCAAGCGGCTGGTCGACGCCGCGCACGGCAAGGGGCTGGGGGTGATCCTCGACGTCGTCTACAACCATTTCGGGCCCTCCGGGGCCTACGCGCCGATGTTCGCGCCGTACCTCGGCGAGCAGAGCAACGCCTGGGGCCGGACGGTCAACCTGGACGGCCCGCAATCCGACGGGGTGCGCCGTTACATCCTCGACAGCGTGCTGATGTGGCTGCGTGACTACCACGTCGACGGGCTGCGGCTGGACGCCGTGCACGCCATGCCGGACTCCCGGGGCACCCACTTCCTGGAGGAGGTGGCGGTCGAGGTGGAGGCACTCTCCGCGCACCGGGGCCGGCCGCTGTCGCTGATCGCCGAGTCCGACCTCAACGACCCGACGCTGATCACGCCGCGCGAGGCCGGCGGGCACGGCCTGCACGCCCAGTGGAACGACGACGCTCACCACGCCCTGCACGCCCTGCTCACCGGGGAACGACAGGGCTACTACGCCGACTTCGGCTCGTTGGAGTGCCTGTCCGATGTGCTGACCGGTGCGTTCTTCCACGCCGGCACCTGGTCCAGCTTCCGCAACCGCAGCCACGGCCGCCCGGTCGACCGGCAGCGCACGCCCGGGCACCGGTTCGTGGCGTACCTGCAGAACCACGACCAGATCGGCAACCGGGCCACCGGCGAGCGGCTCTCCGCGACCCTCTCCCCGGCGCTGCTGCGGGTCGGGGCCACCCTGCTGCTGACCGCGCCGTTCACCCCGATGCTCTTCATGGGGGAGGAGTGGGCGGCCAGCACCCCGTGGCAGTTCTTCACCAGCCACCCGGAGCCCGAGCTGGCCACCGCGGTGGCGACCGGGCGGAAGCGGGAGTTCGCGGCGCACGGCTGGCCGGCGGGGGAGGTGCCGGATCCGCAGGACCCGCAGGCCCTCGTCCGCTCCCGGCTGGACTGGGCCGAGCTGGACAAGCCCGAGCACCGGGAGATGTACGACTTCCATCGACGGCTGATCGCGCTGCGCAAGAGCCGGCCGGACCTGTCCGACCCGCGGCTGCACGCCGTCGAGGTCCAGCACGGCGACCGTTTTCTGGTGATGCGACGGGGGAGGTGCCTGGTCGTGGCCAACCTCGCGGCCAAGCCGCAGCGGATCAACCTGCCCGGCGTCGTGCGCAGCGTCCTGCTGGCCACCGGCACCGGCGTCACCGTCATGCGCGACGGCCTCGAGCTTCCGGCCGAGACGGCCGCGATCGTCGCCGTCTGAAACCGCTTCCCCAAGTCACCGCTGCTCGCGAGCGACATCGGGGAAGGGGCGGCGGACGTCGGCGAGGAACACTGCCGCCTCGGCGCCGTACGCGGTCGCGGTCGTCCAGACTGCCCCCAGCGCCGCCTCCAGCGGGTCGGGCAGCGCGGCGTCGGTGAGGGCCTTCACCGCGGCCGACAGCGGGGTGCCGCCGAGATAGGAGAGATCCGTCGTGGGGCCGAGCGGCACCTCGACCAGACGAGCCACCACTCGGGTCTCCGCGGTCAGGTCGTGCCCGGTGACCCGCCGCCACATCGCGGCCGGGTTGGTGAACGGCTCCGGGAGCGCATCCCCGCGTTCGAGCGCCGCCCAGGCCGGGGCCATCCAGTCGAGATCGGCGATGCCCGCCATGACGTGGGCCCGGCGCGCCGCCCACCGGGCGATCCGTCGCTGCGTGCCGGGGTCGGCCGCCACGACGTCGTCCACCAGATCGCGGTCGAGGCGCGCCATGAGGGTGACGGCGCCGCGGCCGTCGAGCCCACGCAGCCGCTCGCCCGGCGGGCGACCACCCCACCGGCGCGCCTCCTTCCGCAGGCGGTACTCCTCCTGGCGGCGTTCGCGTTCGAGCTGGGCGCGGCGCTCGGCCTCGGCCCGTTGCTCCGGCGTCGGCGGCGGCGGGAGGCGGCGGGCGTAGCCGTGCCAGTAGGCGGCTTCCCCGCTGGTCTGCCGCAGTACGGCGTCGGGCCGCACCGCAGCGTCCGGGGTCGGCCAGAACTGCGGAAGGTCCGGTCGCCGTCGCCCAGGTCGAGCGGCCACGACCGTTCGCCGGCCCACTGGGTCAGGCGCACGTCGGCGTCGCCGGGCGCGAACGAGGCCTCGACGACCTCCTCCCAGTCGCTCGTCGCAGTGGGTGGCTCGTCGTCGTGCAGCTCGATGGTGAACCGCACCGTCCCGGTGTGCGTGCCGGTCATCAGGAACAGCTCACCGGGCACGCCCGCGCCGCAGAGCCCGTTCGACTGCCCGGCGAACGCCTCGGTCATGTCCGGGATGTCGTCCTCGGTCACGTAGAGCTGGCCGTAGTGGACCCAGACCTTGTCGTCGTACAGGATCCGCATGTCGTCTCCGTGGGGGCCGGTTCGGTCATGGCGTGCCGGTGGCCCGGTGCGACGGCCGGCTGTCACGACGGCGCGAGCCGACGGTAGCAGCGAGGACGCCGCCGTTGGGGGCCGCAAGTGACTGCGGCGGTTGTGCCCGGCCGGGTTCCGGCGAGCAGGCCGCAACCGGCACGCGGGGGCGCGACCAAGTCGGTACGGTCCGGGAATGGTGACGGATCGATCGGCGTCAGCGGAGGCTCCCGGCGAGGAGGTGGGTCGTGACGGCGTGCGGCTGCGACCGGTGGCCGAGGCGGATCTGGCGATGTTTCGCCGGTTCGCCACCGAGCCGGGCCTGATCGGGCTGGACTGGCACGGGTTCCGGGACGCCGGGGCGCCGGCGCGGCGCTTTGTCGTCGACGGCTGGCTGGGGGAGGAGGACGGCCGGCTGATCGTCGAGATCGAGGCGGAGAGGGCCGCCGCCGGCTTCGTTAGCTACCGGTCCGGGCTTTACGGCGGGGTGGCGAAGCACTGGGAGATCGGAATCGCTCTGCTGCCGCATTGGCGGGGCCGGGGGATCGGGTGGCGGGCCCAGGCGGTGCTCTGCGACTACTTGTTCTGCCACACCCCGGCCCAGCGGATCCAGGCCGGCACCCACCCGGAGAACATCGCCGAGCAGCGGTCGCTGGAGAAGGCCGGCTTCCAGCTCGAAGGTGTGGTCCGGGCCTGCGAGTTCCGCGCCGGCGCCTGGCGCGACGGCCACCTCTACAGCCGGCTCCGCGACGACCCGTCCCCGTGGGAGCGCGGGCCGGGCTGACCCGGCTCAGGGGATCGGCCACTCGTGAACCGGGCGGTTGCTGTGCATCAGGTCCACGTAGTGGCGGACCACCTCGCGCAGCGCCTCCGGCCGGTCCAGGTGGTCGGCGGACTCCAGCCGGTGCATCGTCTCCACCTGCCAGCTCGCGCCGTTGCGCCCGGTCAGGCAGCGCTGCTCGATGATGGCGAGCAATCGGTCCCGCTCGGCCGGGTCCAGCCCCCACCGGTCGAGCCCGTGGTACGCCAGCGGCAGCAGCCGGCGCAGCACCAGCTCGGTCACCGGCAGGTAGCCCAGTCCGGGCCAGAACACCTGAGCGTCGATGCCGTGCCGGGCGCAGTTGGTGAAGTTCTCCTCGGCGGCGCTGAACGACATCTGCGACCACAGCGGCCGGTCCGACTCGGCGAGCGCCCGGACCAGCCCGAAGTAGAAGGCGCCGTTGGCGATGGTGTCGAGCACCGTCGGCCCGGCGGGCAGCACCCGGTTCTCCACCCGCAGGTGCGGCCGCCCCTTCAGCACGTCGTAGACCGGGCGGTTCCACCGGTAGACGGTGCCGTTGTGCAGCCGCAGCTCGGCCAGCTTCGGCACGCCGCCGCCGGCGAGGGCCTCGGCGGGGTCCTCCGGGTCGCAGACCGGCAGCAGGGCCGGGAAGTAGCGGACGTTCTCCTCGAACAGGTCGAAGACGCTGGTGATCCAGCGTTCGCCGAACCAGACCCGGGGGCGTACCCCCTGCGCCTTGATCTCCTCCGAGCGGGTGTCGGTGGCCTGCTGGAACAGCGGGACCCGGGTCTCCCGCCACAGCTCCCGGCCGAAGAACAGCGGCGAGTTCGCGCCGAGCGCGACCTGGATGCCGGCGATGGCCTGGGCGGCGTTCCAGTAGTCGGCGAACAGGGCCGGGCTGACCTGCAGGTGGAACTGGGTGCTGGTGCAGGCTGCCTCGGGGGTGATGGTGTCCGCGGTGACGGCCAGCCGTTCCACCCCGCTGATCGAGATCTTCAGGTCCTCGCCGCGGGCGGCGAAGATCTGCTCGTTGAGCATCCGGTAGCGCGGGTTGGCCGACAGCGTCTCGGCGGTCAGGTGCTCGGGGCGCAGGGTGGGCAGGATGCCGATCATCACCATGTGCGCGCCGACCGTCCGCGCCTTCTCCTCGGCCGCGTTGAGGCTGGCCCGGACGTTCTCCTCGAACTCCCCGGTGCCGGTGCCGGCGAGCCGGCGCGGGGGTACGTTGATCTCCACGTTGAACTGCCCCAGCTCGGTCTGGAAGGCCGGGTCCGCGATGGCGGCCAGCACGTCCGCGTTGCGCATCGCCGGCTGCGAGTCGTCGTCGACCAGGTTGAGCTCGATCTCCAGGCCGGTCATCGGCCGCTCCACGTCGAAGCGCGACTCGTGCAGCATCTCGGCGAAGACGTCCAGGCAGCGCCGTACCTTCTCCCGGTAGCGGGCCCGATCCTCGCGGCTGAAGGTTCGCGCGCCGACGTCCTCGCCCATGGTCACCACCCTGTCACCGCTGGTCCCCCCTAACCTCGCATGCCGTATGCGGGGCGGGGAAGACCCGAAGGTCTTTTACGTACCCACCCACGGTCCGCGTGATCCCCGTCGCGCACCGTGTCGCCGACCCGTCAGCCGGCGAGGAAGCCGGCCAGCACGGCGGCGAGTTGCTCCGGCGCCTCCTCCGCCATGTGGTGCCCGGAATCCATGGCGGCGGCGCGGACGTCGTCGGCCCACTCCCGCCAGATGGCGGCCGGGTCGCCGTAGAGGTCGACCAGGTCGTCCCGCTCGGACCACACGAAGAGCACCGGGCAGGCGATTCGTCGCCCGGCGGCCCGGTCCGCGTCGTCCGCCGCGCGGTCCGGCCCGAGCCCGGCCCGGTAGTCCTCGCACATCGCGTGCACCGTGGCCGGGTCGTGGATGGCCCGGCGGTAGTCGGCGTACGCCTCCTCGCCCATCTGCGCGGCCGAGCCGCCGTACCAGGCGTCCGGATCGGCGTTGATCAGCCGCTCGGCCGGCTTGTCGAGCTGCCCGAGGAAGAACCAGTGCCACCAGCGGTGCCCGGTCGTGGCCGAGCGCGTCCAGCAGCCCCACCACGTCCGCGGCCATCGCCCGCTTCGAGTACGGGATGTGCGCGTCGTCGCTCGCCGGCTTCGACGATCCGCCGTAGCCGCGCAGGTCCGGGCAGATCACCGTGTGCCGGTCGGCCAGCAGCGGCGCGATCCGGTGCCAGGTGGCGTGGGTACGCGGCTGGCCGTGCAGCAGCACCACCGGCGGCCCCGACCCGCCGTGCCGAACCCGCAGCCGCACCGGGCCGACGTCGATCTCCTCGAGGGTGAATCCGGCGAACATGGCCGCACCGGTGCCCCCGCCCGGCCGAGCGGAAACCTAGGTGAGCGTTGCGCAGGCGGCGATGCCGAGCAGCAGCAGCGCGCCGAGCGCCGCCTGCAGCAGCAGGGCGGGACCGAGGTGGGACCAGACCGTCGCGGTACGCGGGGTGAGCAGCTGCCCGGTGGTCAGATTGACGATCCGCTCGATCCGGGGCGGCAGCTTCGGATCCCGCTGGGGACGCAGCGTGAGCTGCACCTGGTCGGCCGGGTGCAGGGCGCTCTGCGGCAGGTGCCCGTGCAGCTCGACCTCGACGAGCCGGTCGGCGGCGTCGCGCAGCCGCAGTGGGGTGACCAGGAACTCGGGCCCCTTCTTCAGCTCCTTGAAGCTGCGCCGGCTGCCCCGGCCGCCGCCGGCGAGCAGCGAGCGGACCAGCAGCACCAGCAGCCCGATCAGCACGGCCGCGGTGAGCACCGCGACCAGCAACGGCTGGTCCACCCGCACCTCGCGGGGATAGCCCTCCAGCAACCGGACCACCCGTCCGGTGACGATCCGCTCCGTCGGATGGACGACGAAGCGTCGGGTGTGGAGGTCATTGTCCATGATCACCACCGAGAGTCCGGTTCCGTGCACCGATGGTATCGGTTGGACGGGTTGAACGACGTGAATGAACGCCGGTCACCCGGCGCCCGGCCAGGTGACATCCGCACCGGCGCGGGTATGCGTGCGGCCGAGTCGGAAAGGGGTCGAGCATGGAGCTGTCCTTCCTGCGCCCGCTCTACAACCGTCCCGGGCCGTGGTGCTCGGTCTACCTGGACGCCTCCCGGGACACCCACGACTCCCGTCCCCAGGTCGACCTGCGCTGGCGGGCCCTCAAGGGCCAACTGCTGGAGCAGGGTGCCGACATGCCGACCATCAACGCGGTGGAACGGGTGGTCCGTGGGCACGACCCGATGCCGGGCGACTACGGCCTGGCCGTCTTCGCCACCAACGGCCGGGTGGTGCTCTCCGAGTACCTATCCGCGCCGCCGCTGAAGGACCTGGCCAGCTGGTCCAGCCTGCCGCACACCATGCCGCTGGTCGCCCAGCGCGGCGAGCAGATCGCCTGGGTACGGGTGCTGGCCGACCGGACCGGGGCCGACGCCATCGCGGTCAGCGCGGGCGGAGTGCCCCGGAAGGCGCACGTCAAGGGCCGGGAGAGCTACCAGCTGCGCCGGGTGCGGCCGGGCGGGTGGGCGCAGTCCCGCTACCAGCGCGCGGCGATGGAGGCCTGGCACCACAACGCCGGCGACGCCGCCGCGGCCACCGCGGAGCTGGCCGAGAAGGTGGGTGCCGACGTGGTGGTGGTCGCCGGCGACATCCGGGCGACCGGCATGATCGCCGCCCAGCTCCCCGAGCGGTTGCAGGAGAAGATGGTCCGCACCGACGCCGGCTCCCGGACCGGCGGTGCCGACCCGTGGGCCATGGACGACCTGACGGTGCAGACCATCGCGGAGGTCGCCGACCAGCGGGTCAACGCCGCGCTCGACCGGTTCGGCGTACAGGAGGACGTCGGGGCCGGCCTCGACGCCGTGGTCTCCGCGCTGCAACGCAACCAGGTCGACACGATGCTGATCGTCGATGACCCCTCCGCGAACGGACAGCTCTGGATCGGCCCCGGACCGACCGAGATCGCCACCGACCCGCAGCAACTCGCGGCCATGTCGGTGGCCGACCCGCAGCGGGTACGCGCCGACGCCGCCCTGCTCCGGGCGCTGGTCGGCACCGAGGCCGAGCTGACCGTGCTGGCGCCGGAGGAGGCGCCGGAGCTCACCGACGGGGTCGGCGCCGTGCTGCGCTTCGTCGACGCGAGCACGCCCGGGCGGGGCGGTTCCTGACCGGACGGTGGTGGAGCGGCTGCGCGCCTGGCGCGTGCCGCGCGCCTTCGGCTGTCCGGAAGCGGCCATCGCCCCCTGGTGGCCGCCCTGGACCGCGCCGGCGAGGACCCGGAGTTCATTTCGACGCGGCAACGCCGAGACCGCCGCCTGCATGGAGCCACCGGGCACGCCAAGTTCACCGGCGAGATCGGGGTCTGCCTGGCCACCCAGGGGCCGCCTCGACGCGAGTGGGCGCGGTGCGTGCCTACCGCCCCGTCGCCGCGACACCCGAGGATTGATCCCACCCGTGGGGGGATGCCCCGTTTAGACCCCATAGGGACGGGAAGCCGGGCCGCGTGGTGAGCGAACGAGGCAAGGTGGGGCCGGTGCGCAAGGTGCAGGTGGGGCTCACGGCGGAGGGCGCCGGCCTGTCCGGCGACCGGGTCGTGGCGGTGGGGAGTACCGCCCGGGTCCTGGTCGCGGCGGCCGCCCGGGCGCTGCGCGGTGAGGACTGCGCCGACCTGGGCCACGCCAGCCCGCTGTCCCGCTTCACCGGGGCGCCCGAGCCGGTACGGCGTGCCGCGGCGGCCCGGGCCGCCGGTCGGGTCGCCCTCACCCCGGCGCAGACGGCCGAGGTCGACGCCGAGCGGGTGGGCCGCTGGATCGTCGACCAGTACCCGCGCCGTCGCTATCCGGGCGCGGTGCTCGGTTCGCCGCACGGCGCGGCGGTGCACCTCGCGATGGCCCTCGGGGTGCCGTGGCTGCCCGCCGCCTTCGAGATGACCGTGCACTGGACCCGTGGGGCGGTGGATCGGCCGCGCGCCGCCCTCGACCACGGCGCCGCCCTCGCCGCCCGCCTGCTGGCCGCCAACGGCGGCGTGCACGTCCGGCAGGTGCACTGCCCGGCCAGCCGCGGCGCCCTCGCCGGCGCGACGGTCTCACTCGCCGTGCGCTGGCAGTCGCTGCCGGCGGCGTACGCCCGGTTCCTGGCCGACGTGCTCGAGCCCGGCGCACCGGTGCTGCTGCTGCGCGACGCCCGCACCTGGCCGGTACTCGACGAGGGCCGGGGGCACAGCTTTCAGGTCGGCTGTCCGGCCAGCGGGCTCGACCCGGTGGACTTCCACCCGGACGCGCACGCGCTGCGCCAGGTGCTCCGTTCCGCCGGCGGCGACGGCGCGCACTGGGAGCCGCCCGAGGTCTCCTGCCCGCAGGGCTACGCCGAGAACGGGGTGGAGTCCGGCTTCGAACTGAACGCCCGGGAGTGGGCCGGCCGGCACGGGCACCGGCTGCACCGGGTGCTCTTCCCCCAGCCGGACGCGCTCAGCGCGGCCACCGCCGACCTCTACCGGCGCTGGTTGCGCGGCAGCGGCAAGACGGGGAACCGGTTGGTGGTCGAGTGCGGCCGGCTGCTCGACCCGTGGCAGGTGGTCCGGGCGGGGCTGGTCCCGTACTGGTGCGAGAACGCGACCCGGCGCCGGGTGGAGGGGGTGGAGTGGTGGCTCGCCGGCAGCGAGCCGTTCAGCTCGGTCGACGTGCTGCCCGAGCCGCCGGGCGTTCGGTCGCCGGCGCTGGCCGGCCTGCCGCAGTGGCTCGCGGTGGCCTCGTTCGGGCGTCGTCGGCGGGCGCTGGACCGGGGTTCGGCGCGCGGCTACCCGGTCACCTCGGTACCGACCCGGCGTGCCACAGAGGTGCTGCGCAACCAGGCGTACGACCTGCCGGTCCCGCCGCCGCTGACCATGGGCGAGGCCCTGGACGCGCTCCGGGACGCCGGCTCCCACCAGGGGTTGCTGGTCTCCTGACCCCGCGCTCGGCGCCGTCCCCCGCCGCGCCGGTCCGCGCCCGCGTGCACGAACAGCAGCGAAACTTCCTCGCGAACCCGCGGTCCCGTGATTGAGTACCTACGGAGCGGGAACACCGCTCGCTGCGACGGCCTGATGACGCCCTGTAGCGAGGTGTCGCCGCTTCCTGGCGTGCCAGTCACGTAACCCACTTCCGGCCCGGTGCGTGGCCCGACCACGCGCATGACCGGTTTCCCAATCCGGGCGGGGGACCTTCCTGAGGGAGGCGCGGATGTTCGGACAGACCACCACAACCACACCACCACCCACCGAGCGGGGCCTGGAGGACCTCGACGCCGCGGCCCTGGCGTACGCGGCACGGATCGAGGGACTGCCGCCGGAGCGGCGGCAGGAGGCGCGGGACGATCTCGTCCGCTTCGCGCTGCCATTCGCCGGTCGGCTCGCCCGCCGCTACCGCGGTCGGGGGGAACCACTGGAGGACCTGGAACAGGTGGCCCGCCTCGGCCTGGTCAACGCGGTGGACCGGTACGACCCGGAACGGGGCTCCTTCACCGCGTACGCGGCGATCACCATCGTCGGCGAGATCAAACGGCACTTCCGGGACCGCACCTGGGGCGTGCACGTGCCGCGCCGGCTGCGCGACCTGATCCTGGAGGTGGGGCAGGCGACCGCGGCGCTGACCAGCGAACTGTCCCGCGCGCCCACGGTCGCTGAGCTGGCCGAACGGCTGGAGACCCCGGAGGAGGAGATCCTCGCCGCGCTGGAGTCGGCCGCCGGCTACAGCCCGGCCTCGCTCAACGCGCCGGTCGGCGGGGAGAGCTCGGCCGAGTTCGGCGACCTGGTCGGCGAGTCGGACAACGCGCTGGAATCGGTCGATGATCGGGTGACCGTCAGCGGGCTGCTGCACCGGCTGCCCTGGCGGGAGCGCCGGATCCTCGCCATGCGCTTCTACGGCAACCAGACCCAGGCTGAGATCGCCGCCCGGTTCGGCATCTCCCAGATGCACGTCTCCCGGCTGCTCTCCCGCGCGCTGACCTGGCTGCGGCAGGCGATGCTCGCCGACGCGCCGCCGCCCTGGCAGAACGGCACCGCCGAGGCCGAGCCGGCGAAGACGAAGATCTCGGTGAAGCAGAACGGCGACCGCGTGGTGGTCGAGGTCGGCGGCGAGGTCGACCGGGACGGCGCGGACCAGCTGCGCAGGGCGATGTTGGAGGCGGTGACCGGGCAGCCCCGCGAGGTGGTGGTCGACCTGGTCGGCGCGGGCGGCTTCGACGCCGGCGGCATCGCCGCGCTGATGGCCGGCCGGGAGGCCGCGGCCCGCACCGGGGTGCCGCTGCGGCTGACCCGGGTGCAGCCCGCGGTGCGTCGCTCCCTCGCCGCGGCGGGCCTGCCGGCGGCCGACTGACCCCGTACGCCAGAGAGAAGGCCGGCGCCCCGCAGCGCCGGCCTTCTCGCGGTGGCCCGGGTGTCAGTACTCAGGGGTGTCGCCGCGCCCGCGCGGGTGGCGCCACTCCTCGTTTTCCACCGGTGTCCGCTCCGCGCCAAGGACGGTTTCCTCGGGCTCGTCGGCCTCCTCGAAGCTGGGCCGGAGGATCTCTGCGGGCTCCGGCACGTCGATCGGCCGGGCACCGGACTGCGGGGCGGGTTGGTACTCGGCGGCGAGGCGGGCGCCGTGCGCACCCTCGGCGGCTGGCGACTCGGGGACGCGCCGCTCGAGGTGTAGCTCCTCGGCAAGGTGCTGCGGCGGCTTGGTGGTGCGCTGCGGCAGGTCCCCACCGAGGCTGGCGACAAGGCGGCCGTACTTGAGGTCGAAGGCGGGGCGTTCGGAGCGGATGCGGGGCATTCGGTCGAAGTTGCGCAGCGGGGGCGGGCAGGTGGTGGCCCATTCGAGGGAGTTGCCGAAGCCCCAGGGGTCGTCGACGTTCACCTCCGCCCCCATTCGCCACGACTTCCACACGTTGTACATGAAGAACAGCGTGGAGGCCCCGAGGACGAAGGCGGAGATGGAGGAGATGGTGTTCAACACGGTGAAGCCATCCGTGCTCAGGTAGTCCGCGTACCGGCGGGGCATCCCCTCGTTGCCCAGCCAGTGCTGGACGAGGAAGGTCCCGTGGAAGCCCAGGAACATGGTCCAGAAGTGCGCCTTGCCGAGCCGTTCGTCAAGCAGCCGGCCGGTCATCTTGGGGAACCAGAAGTAGATGCCGCCGAAGAACGCGAACACCACCGTGCCGAAGACCACGTAATGGAAGTGGGCCACCACGAAGTAGGTGTCGGTGACGTGGAAGTCCAGCGGGGGGCTGGCTAGCAGGACACCGGTGAGGCCGCCGAAGAGGAACGTCACCAGGAAGCCGAGGGCGAACAACATCGGTGTCTCGAAGGTGATCTGCCCCTTCCACAGGGTGCCGGTCCAGTTGAAGAACTTGACGCCGGTCGGCACGGAGATCAGGAAGCTGAGTAACGAGAAGAAGGGCAGCAGCACCTGACCGGTGCCGAACATGTGGTGCGCCCAGACGCTCATCGACAGGACCGTGATCCCGATCGTCGCGGCGACCAGACCCTTGTAGCCGAAGATCGGCTTGCGCGAGAAGACCGGGATGATCTCGGAGATGATGCCGAAGAACGGGATCGCGATGACGTAGACCTCGGGATGGCCGAAGAACCAGAACAGGTGTTGCCAGAGCATCGGCCCGCCGGTGGTCGGGTCGAAGACGTGCGAGTGCAGGATTCGGTCCGAGGCCAGCGCCAGCAGCGCGGCGGCCAGCAGCGGGAAGATAAACAGGATCAGGACCATGGTGAGCAGGATGTTCCAGGTGAAGACTGGCATCCGGAACATGGTCATCCCGGGCGCCCGCAGGGTGACGATGGTGGTGATCAGGTTGACCGCGGTGAGGATGGTGCCGAGGCCGGAGATGACCAGCCCGACCACCACCATGTTGGCCCCGACCCCGGGGGAGTGCTGCGCCAGGCTCAGCGGGGTGTAGGCGAACCACCCGAAGTCGGCCGATCCGCCGGGCGTCAGGAAGCTGGCATAAAGCATCCCGCCGCCGAACAGGAACAGCCAGTAGCCGAACGCGTTCAGCCGCGGAAACGAGACGTCCGGGGCGCCGATCTGGATCGGCACGATGTAGTTGGCCACTCCCAACGCCGCGGGCGTGGCGAAGAGCAGCAGCATCGCAAAGCCGTGGGTGGTGAACAGTTGGTTGTACTGCTCGGGGGAGAGGAACTGCAGACCCGGCCGGGCGAGTTCGGCCCGCATCAGCATGGCCTGAAGCCCGGCGACCAGGAAGAACCCGAAGGCCGTCATCAGGTACAGCAGGCCGATCTGCTTGTGATCGGTGGTGTACAGGAACCGGGTGAGTTTGGCACCCGGAAGCGCCGGACGACGGGATCCGGGATAGCCGCCGAAGCGTGCTGGCGCCAGGATCGCCGGATCCCGGTCGCGTGGTTCTGTGGTTACCCGCTTGGGCATCGCTCTCACCCCGTCAGGACGACAGACGGACGGGCGTGCCTACCCGACCCTATGCCCATCAAACCAGGCGAGAGCGGTAATTTCGGTCAGTTCGCGGGGAGCATGGCCCAGACCACCTTGCCGTCGTCGATCGGGGAGCTGCCCCAGCGCCGGGTCAGCTCGCGGACCAGCATCAGCCCGCGGCCACCATCGGCCAGTAGATCGCGATCGCCGGCGGGCCGCGCCGCGGCCGGGCTGCCGTCCCGGACCGCCACCTGGAGGTACGGCCGGCGCAGGGTCAGCGTCACCTGCATCGGGGTTCCCGCGTGCCGGACCACGTTGCCCACCAGCTCGGTGAGCACCAACGAGGCCGGGCCGGCCAGATCCGGGATGTTCCACCGGCCACAGGCGTCGGCGACCAGCTCCCGGGCCCGGCGGCAGGCACCGGCGACCGGCTCGAGGCGCGCCCGCAGCCGGGGCGCCGCGGCGGCGCCGGCCGCGGCGGTCGCCTCGGCGCGGTCCCGCCGGACCGGCACCACCCGGCACGCGGTGGACTCGGCCAGCCAGGTCGCCGCCTCCGGCGGCGGGGCGCAGAGCACCATCGGCACGGCCGGCCAGTCGGCGGCCCGCCGGGCGGCGGCGGCGAAGACGGAGAGCGCCAGCCGGTCCGCGACGGCGAGCCCGGTGAGATCGGCCACCAGCGCGTCCGGCTGCGCGGTCAGGCAGCGGTCGAGCACCGTGTGCACCGTGCGCATGGTGGCCAGATCCAGCGACCCGGCCAGCCGTACGACGGTGACCCTCGACTCGTCGCGGACCTCCCAGCTGATCCGGGTCGACATCAGGCCCTCGTTTCCGTCTCGTCGCGGACCTGTCAACTACCCGCGACGAGCGCCGTCAAACCGGAGCCGACGCCCACCCGGGCTGATCAGCGGCGACCCTGGCCACGGGTGGTGACCACGCCGAGCGCGATCATCCCGACGCCGAGCCCCAGGTGCAGCCAGTTGTCGGCGTTGTTGAGCGGGATGAAGTTCGCCGCGCTGGACATGTCGACCACCAGTCCGTAGAGCCAGAGCACGAGGTAGATCGGCCCGCCGCCGACCAGGAACGTCCGGGCGCCGGAGACCGTCCGGGCCAGGGCCAGGCCGGCGACGCCGAAGAGCAGGTGCACGATGTTGTGCAGCACCGAGACCTGGAAGAGACCGAGCAGCTTGGCGTCCGACTCATGGCCGGCGAAGTAGAGGTCGTCGAAGTTGCTGGTGATGCCCGGGATGAAGCCGAGCACGCCGATGACAAGGAAGATCACCCCGACGGTGGCCGCCGCCCGGCGTACCGGGGCGCGGCCGTCGGCCGGGTTCCGCCGGGCGCGGGAGTGGGCCATCGAGTTCACGGCGCTCTCCTCACCTGAAACGGATCGCCCGCATTCCCGCCCCGGCCGGCGGCAAACGCCCGCCCGGCCCGATCCCCGTGCCGGGCCGGGCCGGGACTGGCCGGGACGCTCAGGCGGGCTGGAGCGGGCGGGCCGGTACGAGCTGGCGGACCCGCTCGTACAGGCCGACGTAGCTCTCCGCCATCAGCGCCGGGGTGAACCGCGCGGCGGCCTCCCGCCGGCACTCGTCCGGCTCGAGCAGGCTGGCGGCGAGCACCAGGTCGCCCAGCTCCTCCTCGTCCGTGGTGAGCAGCCCGGTGCGGCCGTGCTCGATCAGCTCGGGCAGGCAGCCGCGGGCGGTGGAGACCACCGGCGTGCCCAGGGAAAGGGACTCGACCACGGCGGTCCCGCCGGGCTCCTCCCAGCGCAGCGGGAAGAGCGACGCCCGGGCGCCGGCGAGCAGGTCGTCGCGCTCCTGACCGGCGACCGTGCCGACCCAGCGGACCAGGTCGCCGTCGACGTGCGGGGCGACCTGGTCGTAGAAGAACCGGACGTCCGGGTTCTGCCGGGCCTCGTCGCCGGCCGCGGCCAGGTCCTCCGGCCGGTGGTACGGCCCGACGGGGCCGGCGAGCACCAGCGGGAAGCCGATCTGCTGGGCCAGCCGGGCGCCGAGGTCCTGTCCCTTGCCCGGGTTGATCCGACCCAGGACGATCGTGTAGTCGCCCTTTTCCACCGGGGGCCGGCGGTCGGCGCCGACGGCGAGCGGGGTGGACAGGTACACGTGCCCCACCGAGTGGTCCCGCAGCGCCTGCGGGGCGCGGGCCAGCTGCGAGGCGGAGACGCCGTTGACCCGGACCCGGTCGCCCCCGTCCAGGTTGCCGTAGAGCTCGGGGTGCTTGGCCAGGTCCCAGTGCAGCGTGTGCAGGACCGGCGGAGCGTCCGGGCCCATCGCGGCCATGGTGGCCAGGCCGACCGCCTCCACGTGGTCGTGCACCAGGTCGATGTCGTCGCGGGTGTGCAGCGCGCGCACCACCCCGTTCAGGTGTGCCTGTGAGACGCCGCAGACCTGGTTGTAGGGGCGCTGCAGGGCGTGGAACTGCCCGTCCGGGAAGACCCAGATCTTCTCGTCGACCGGCAGGGTGCTGGTCTCCACCGAGGCGAGCACCACCCGGACGCCGAGGCGACGCAGCTCCGGCACCAGGGTGGCCACCACGTTCTCGATCCCGCCGTAGCCCGGGGGCGGCACGGACAACCAGGGACCGGCGTTCATCAGGACGGTCAGACTCATCGCGCTGGGTCCCTTCCCTCGGCGGCGCCCCCGTCGGCCGTCCGCGCAACAGCGACCGGCCCCTCGGGCCGGCCGTCAACGCCGTGCGCCGGTCCGCTGGACCGGCCGTCCGCACCGCCGTGGGCGGCGCTCACGCCGCCACCCGCCGCCGGGGCACCCGGTGCCGCAGCTGGGCCAGTGGGGGTCGCTCCTCGATGGAGACGTCGCTGACCACGATCTCCCGGTCCAGGTTGGGCAGCGTGTCCGAGCCGCCGCGCCGGAACTGGGTGAGCAGGGCGATGGGGTCGCTCCCCGGGCTCGCCCAGCCCCGGCGCTGCAATCGGGACCAGGCGGTGAGCATGATCTGGGCGGACATCCGGCCCAGCGCCGCGGTGTCCTGGTGGCGGTGCTTGCGCTCGCCGAGGTCCACCTGTGCCAGCGCGTCGAGGCCGACCAGCTCCAGCAGGTCGATCAGCATCGCCGTCTCGACGCCGTAGTCGGAGACGAACGGCACCTGCTCCAGCACCTCCCGGCGAGCGGCGTACTCGCCGGCGAGGGGCTGCACGAAGCCGGCCAGCTCCGGCCAGAAGAGGTTGAGCAGCGGTCGGGCCATCAGCTCGGTCACCCGTCCGCCGCCGTCGGCCTCCACGCTGGTCGTCCCGACCAGCGGCCGGTGGTAGAAGCCCTTGACGAAGTCGACCGACGGGTCGGTCAGCAGCGGACCGATGAGGCCGGTGACGAAGTGCGGCCGGAACTCGCGCAGGTCGGCGTCGAGGAACGCGACCACATCGCCCTCCGCGGCGGCGAGCCCGGCCCAGAGCGCGTCACCCTTGCCGGTCAGTCGGGGCAGGCCCTCGGTCATCTCGTCCTGGCTCACCACCTCCGCGCCGGCGGCGCGAGCCACCTGCGCGGTGCGGTCAGTCGACCGGGAGTCCACCACGATCAGCTCGTCGACCAGGGGATTCCGGTCCATCAGGTGGCCCCGGATCGTCGACACGATCGCGCCGACGGTGTCCTCCTCGTTGTGTGCCGGCAGGACCACGCTGACCCGGCTGTGCCCCTTGGCGCGCAGCAGCCGCCGGGCCGGCCACTCCGTGGCAGAGGTGGTCCGATAGGTGGCCCACGCCTCCACCACAGGTGACACCATCGATTCTGTATCCCGCACAGGCACACCCCCAGGTTGTGGTGGAAACGCGAAGTCGGTTTTCCCAGAAGCGGCCCCGCGCTAACCCGATCATGCCCAATAGCTTGATCAGGGCCGGCGCACCGGACGGTTCCCCGCCGGTGAACGTTTGATTGCGTGCCTGCGGGGGGAGAGCTGTCGACGTCGTCGTGAACAGTGGCGGGAGGGTCGGTGGAATGCGCACGTGCCGGGTGGGACTGGTAGGGGCCGGCGGGGTGGCGCAACGCCACGCCCGGGTGTTGACCGGGTTCGAGGACGTGGAACTGCTCGGGGTGACCGATGTCGCCCGGGACGCGGCGGAGGCGCTCGCCGGGGCGCACGGGGGCCGGGCCTTCGTCGATGTGACGGAGCTGCTCGCGACCGGCCCCGACGCCGTGTACGTCTGCGTTCCGCCGTTCGCGCACGGACCGGTCGAGGAGGCGGTGATCGACGCCGGCGTGCCGATGTTCGTGGAGAAGCCGGTCGCGGTGGACCTGGCGACCGCCGAGCGGATCGCCGAGCTGGTCGAGCGGCGCGGACTGCTCACCGCCGTCGGCCACCACTGGCGCTACCTGCATGTGGTGGAGCAGGCCCGGGAGCTGCTCGGCGACCGTCCGGTGCGGATGGTCAACGGCGCGTGGCTGGACAAGGTCCCGCCGGTGACCTGGTGGGCCCGGTGTGACCGCTCCGGCGGCCCGGTGGTCGAGCAGGCCGCGCACGTGCTCGACCTGGTCCGGCTGCTGGTCGGAGAGGCCTCCGAGGTGACCGCGTACGGCGACGGCACCCCGCCGCCCGTCGAGGGCGCCGACATCGACTCGGTCACCGCGGCGACGCTGCGCTTCACCAGCGGCGCCGTCGGCACCCTCGCCGCGGCCTGCGTACTGGGCTGGAAGCACCGGGCCGGCCTGGAGATCCTGGCCGACGGGCTGGCGATGTCGCTGGCCGAGGACGGCCTGCTGATCTGCGACGGCGACGGCGAGCGGCAGCTGCCCGCCGACCCGGACGGCGCCCGGGTGGCCGTCGACCGGGCATTCGTCGACGCGGTCCGGGGCGTCGGCGACGACATCCGTGTCCCGTACGCCGAGGCGCTGCGCACCCAGCGGCTCGCCATCGCGATCGCCGAATCCGCCCGGACCGGGCGCAGCGTGGCGCTGCCCACCGGGCCGGCCGCGCGGGTGACCACCCCCGTGGCCCAGGCGGTGCCGACGGGGGTGACCGTCGATGCGTGACAAGGTCGTGGTGGTCAGCGGCCCCGGCAAGGTGGAACTGGTCGAGCAGGACGCCGCCGAGCTGCGGGACGGCACCTTCCGGGTGCAGACCCTCTACAGCGGCGTCTCCGCGGGCACCGAGCTGAGCTACGTCAAGGGCACCAACCCCTACCTCAACGTCAACTGGAACGCCGACCTCGGCCTGTTCCAGCCGGGCGAGGCGAGCAGCCCGTACCCGGTGACCCGGCTCGGCTACATGCAGGTCGGCCGGGTGGTGGAGAGCCGTACCCCGGCGATCCCGGTGGGCACGATCGGCGCGATGACGTACGGGCACCGCACCGGCCACGTCGCCGACCCGGTCGCCGAACGCTTCGTGCCGCTGCCGGACGACCTCGACCCGGTACTCGGCGTCTACGTCGCGCACATGGGCCCGATCTGCGCCAACGGGCTGCTGCACGCCGCCGCCGACCTTTGCGGCACCGACGTGCGGTCGCTCGGCGACGGCGTCCGTGGCCGCCGGGTCGCGGTGGTCGGCAGCGGGGTGGTGGCGCTGCTCACCGCGCTCTTCGCCAAGCGGTACGGTGCCGCCTCCGTGGTGGTGCTCGACCCGACCCCGCAGCGGCGGGAGGTGGCCGAGGCGCTCGGCCTGGAGGCGCTCGACCCGGAGGCCGACGACCCGGCGGTGGTGCTCAAGACCCGATGGAACCACGCCGCTGGTGACCGCGGCGCCGACGTGGTCTTCCAGTGCCGGGGCCAGGCCTGGGCGTTGCACCTCGCGCTGCGCCTGCTGCGCCCGCAGGGCACGGCCATCGACCTGGCCTTCTACCAGGCCGGCGCGGACGAGGTCCGGCTCGGCGAGGAGTTCCACCACAACGGGCTGTCGCTGCGCTGCGCGCAGATCGCCCGGGTGCCCCGGGGGCTCGCCCCCATCTGGGACCGGGAACGGCTCTCCGCGGAGACCATCGAGCTGCTGCGGCAGTACGGCGACCTGATCCGCAAGCATGTGGTCTCGGCGGTGGTGCCGTTCGAGGAGGCCCCGGCGCTGCTGACCGACCTGGCCGAGCGCCGCCGGCAGGAACTCCAGGTGGTGCTGACCGGCTGACCCGGCGCGGCCCGCTCAACCCTCGCGAACCGGGATGACGAGACGTATTCCGGACAGCCCGAGGGGCCCCAACCGGCCGGGCCGCGAAAGCCGGCCCAGTTCGCGTACCGTTGCCGCTCATGGGTGTGTCGCAACGGTTCAAGAGCAGGTTCCGCCGGTTCCTCCAGCGCCCCGGCACGACGGTCGACCTGGGCCCGCTGGAGAAGCTGCTGCCGGCCATCGAGGCGCGCGAGGAGGAGCTGAAGGCGCTCGACGACGCCGAGCTGACCGAGGCCGCCGCCGCCGCCTCCGGCTACGAGGAGCTCTGCGCGATCGGTCGGGAGGCGGCCCGCCGCGGGCTCGACCAGCGGCCGTACGACGTGCAGCTGCTCGGCGCGATGGCGCTGCTCTCCGGCAAGGTCGCCGAGATGGCCACCGGTGAGGGCAAGACGCTCACCGCGACCATCGCCGCGTACGGCCACGTCCGGATGGGCAACGGACCGGTGCACGTGCTCACCGTCAACGACTACCTGGCCCGCCGGGACGCCGAGTGGATGGGGCCCGTCTACACCCTGCTCGGGCTCACCGTCGGCTGGGTCAACGAGGCGTCCACCCCCGAGGAGCGCCGCGCCGCGTACGCCTGCGACGTCACCTACGTCTCGGTCAGCGAGGCCGGCTTCGACTACCTCCGCGACCAGCTCGTCACCGACCTCGACGACCGGGTCCAGCGGCCGCTGAAGACCGCGATCGTCGACGAGGCCGACTCGATCCTGATCGACGAGGCCCGGGTGCCGATGGTCCTCGCCGGCGCGGTCCCCGGCGAGCAGGACCCGGTGCACGCCGCCGCCGCGCTGGTCCGCGGGCTGCGCAACGGCAAGCACTACACCATCGCCGAGGACGGCCGCAGCGTCGCCTTCACCTCCGCCGGCCTGGCCGCCGTCGAGGCCAAGCTCGGCGGCATCGACCTGTACGACACCGAGCACGTCGAGCAGCTCTCCGCGATCAACGTGGCGCTGCACGCGCACGCCCTGCTGCACCGCGACGTCGACTACATCGTGCGGGACGGCTCGGTCGAGCTGATCGACGAGATGCGCGGCCGGGTCGCCCAGCGCCGCCGCTGGCCGGACGGGCTCCAGGCGGCGGTCGAGGCGAAGGAGGGCCTCGACGCGACCGCCGAGGGCGAGGTGCTCGGCACGATCGCCGTGCAGGCGTACATCGCGCTCTATCCGACGGTCTGCGGGATGACGGCGACCGCGGTGCTGGTCGGCGACCAGCTCCGTGAGTTCTTCGGCCTCGAGGTGGCGGTGATCCCGCCGAACACCCCGTGCATCCGGGAGGACGAGCCGGACCGGATCTACGCCACCCAGGCGGAGAAGGAGGAGGCGCTGATCGACGAGATCAAGCGCTGCCACTCCGCCGGGCGGCCGGTGCTGGTCGGCACCCTGGACGTGAAGGAGTCCGAGCAGCTGGCCGCCGGGCTGAACGCCGCCGGGGTGCCCTGCATGGTGCTCAACGCCAAGAACGACGACGAGGAGGCGGCGATCATCGCCGAGGCCGGCGCGTACGGCGCGGTCACCGTCTCCACCCAGATGGCCGGGCGGGGCGTCGACATCCGGCTGGGCGGCAGCGACCAGGCCGACCGGGAGCGGGTGGCCGAGCTGGGCGGGCTCTACGTGATCGGCAGCGGCCGGCACGACAGCCGCCGGGTCGACGACCAGCTCCGCGGCCGGGCCGGCCGGCAGGGTGACCCGGGCGGCTCGGTCTTCCTCGTCAGCCTGGAGGACGACCTGGTGGTCCGGCACGCCGGCGACACCGTCCCGCCGTCGCCCCGGATGAACGCCGACGGCCTGGTCACCGACCCGCAGGTGGACTACGCCGTCGAGCACGCCCAGCGGGTCGCCGAGGGGGTCAACCACGAGATCCACCGCAACACCTGGCGCTACAGCGTGGTGATCGAGCAGCAGCGCAAGGCGCTCGCAGAGCGGCGGGAGCGGCTGCTCACCAGCGACATCGCGGCGCTGATGCTGCTCGAGCGGGTGCCGGAGAAGGCCGGCGAGATGGACGAGGACCTGCTCGCCGACGCGGCCCGGTCGATCGCCCTCTACCACCTGGACCGGCTCTGGGCCGAGCACCTGGCCGAGCTGTCGGAGGTCCGCGAGGGCGTGCACCTGCGGGCGCTGGGGCGCCTCGATCCGCTGGACGAGTTCCACCGCAGCGCCGTCCCGGCGTTCAACGCGCTGATCCCCGAGATCGAGACCCGCACCATCGCCACCTTCGAGGAGACGGAGTTCGACGAGGGCTGGCAGCCGGACGCCGCGAAGCTGGTCCGGCCGAGCGCCACCTGGACCTACCTGGTCCACGACAACCCGTTCGGCTCCGAGCTCGACCGGCTGATCGCCTCGGTCGGCCGGCGGCTCAGCTCCGCCTCGCGCTGACCGTTGCAAGGGGTCCCTTTCCGCCCGTAACCCGGAGGAAAGGGACCCCTTTGCGCGGTTTCGATCCTGGTTTGGGAGGGTAGTAGCCCGGGGCTTTCGAGTCGGGAGAGATCAAGAGGATGAGGCAGGCAATGGCGCCGAAGGGGAACACCAGGCGGTCGTACGCGGGGGCGGCGGGGGCCGTGGCCCGGTGAACCTGGATACGCGGGGGCCGGCGATCGACACCCTCGGAGTGCTGGAGACCGCCGCCCTGCTGCGGGAGCTGACCGCCGGCCTGATCTCCGCCACCGACTTCGACGAGGCGCTGAACCAGCTGGTCCGGATCGCCCGGGACGCCGTGCCGGGGGTGGCCTGGTGCGGGTTCACCGCGCTGCGGGCCGGCGAGCCGGCCGGCGTGACGGCCTCCGACCCGCGCCTGGCCGAGCTGGACGATCTCCGGCACGGCTCGGACTCGCCGGCCATGAGCGCCATCCAGCGGCGCGAGATGGTCATCGCGGAGGACCTCAAGCAGGAGACGCGCTGGCCGGCCTGGATCGGTCGGGCGCGCGGCCTGGGCGTGCACGGGGTGATCTCCGCGCCGGTTGACGTGGACGAACAGGTGATCGGGGCGATCAACCTGTACGCCGACTCGGCGGCGGCGCTGACCACCCGGCATCAGCTCACCGCGATGCTCCTCGCCGAGCACGCCGGGCTGCTCCTGGCCGCGGTGCGGGACCGGGCCCGGGAGGCCGCGCAGGCCGGTCAGCTGGACTCCGCACTGCTCGAGGAGGGCGTCATCGGCCAGGCCATCGGAGTGATCATGACCCAGCGCGGCTGCCCGGCGCCGGAGGCGCTGGACGTGCTGCGCAGCGCGGCCTCCTCGTTGGACATTCCGCTGCGCGAGGTGGCCGAGCGGCTGGTGATCACCGTCTCCCGCCCGCGGGAGAGCTGAGTCGCTCTCGTTTCACCCAGTTGGCGCCCGGGTAGCAACGTGGACTGGTGTGCTGTGCCGACGTGGGGAGGATTCGATGGAGAGCCGGCTGCGGGTGCAGGGGCACCCCATCCAACCGATGCTGATGACGTTCCCGTTCGGACTCTTCATCAGCGCCACCGTCTTCGACCTGGCCGACGTCGCCGGCGGCCCGGCCTTCCTCGGCGAGGTCGGCTACTGGACCGCTATCGCCGCCCTGGTCGCCACCGCCCTCGCCGCCGTCGCCGGAATGGTCGACCTCTGGGACATGCGCGCCGGCTGGACCCGCCGCACGGCGGTCACCTTCAACCTGGTCAACCTCGGGATGGCCGCGCTCTTTGTGCTCTCCTGCCTGGTCCGGGCGGACTCGCCGGAGCGCGGCGCCACCGCCATGCTGGTCTTCACCGAGATCGTCGCCCTGGCCGTCGGCGGCGTGGGCGTGGCGCTGGGAGCCCGGCTGATGCGCCAGTTCGACCGCACCCGCATCGAGCCGAGCGGCTTCGAGACGCTCGACGGCGTCCCGCCCGGTGGCTCCACCGTGGAGATCGCCCGCCCGCCCGCCTGACCGCGTCCGCAGGCCGCCCGCCTGACCGCCCCGAGCCCCGCCGCGGGCGTTGACCATGAAGTTGTTGTCCCGACACGCCGTCGCGAGTGGCGACAACTTCATGATCATCGGTGCCGGAGGGGGACGGGGCGGCGGCGGGCGGGTCAGTGGGCGGTGGCGTGGTGGGCGGCGAGGACGTCGGCGCCGAAGTCGCTGGCCGGGCGGCGCAGGACCGTGTGCGCGTGGTTCCCGTCGTCGGTGGTGTTGTCGTACTCGATCAGCAGGTCGTCGCCCTGCACTCGGTAGTAGTGCCGCTGCCCGGGCCGGGTCGGGCCGGCCCACGCGAAGTGCAGCTCTCCGCCGTCGAGCCGCCCGGCCTCCCGGATGGCCAGCTCCGGCGGGAGTCGGTCGAGGTAGAGCGCGACGAGCTGGTCGAGCAGCGCCCGCCCGGTCGGCGCCAGCCGATCGCGGGGGACGCCGAGCGGCTCGATCGCCCCCGGCGCGGTCGGCCGGGTGGCGCTGATGATGTCGGCCGGGGCCTCGTCGGCGACGATCGCCGCGGCCCGACCCGCCGGCCCGAGCGCGTCCAGCAGCTCACGGGCCAGGTCCTCCTCCACGCCGAGCGGACGGGAGACCGGCCGACCGCCGTGTCGGACCGCCGCCGGATTGGCGCCGAAGAAGAGCGGGGCGGGGGAGACCTGGTCGTCCGCCACCGTCATGCTGACCGACAGGTGATGCCCCTCGATCCGCCAGCCCCACCGGTCGTCGCGTGCCGGGTCGCCGAAGACGGCAACCCAGTAGTCCCCGCTGTGCCGCCCGCGCCGCCACTCCTCGGCCCGGTCCAGCACCTCCTCGAGCGCGATGATCGCCATCGCCTGGGCGTACGCGGGCGGGCTGAGCGCGGTGGCGAGGAGTCGGTGCGCGGCCTTGCGGGCGGGGACGTCCAGCTCGGCGAGGCAGGCGCCGGGTCGGGGGCGGGGCCGGTACTCCAGCCAGCGCCGGGCCGCGTCGTCGTCGAATGAATGGCTCGCGCGCTGCCGCACCGGCTCGTCCAGGGCCGCCAGCAGGGCACTGGCCGCCACGCGCATCTGCTCGGGTATGGGATCCTCCACCGCCTCTGTATACCGTCCGCGCGACCGCCGCACCGGCAGGCCGCCGCGGTCGGTCAGCTCCGGCCCAGCACCGTCAGCATGTCGGGCAGGTCGAAGAAGCGGGCGGTCTCCACCGCCGACGGGCTGCCGTGGTCCGGGTCGGCGCCGGCGTCCAGCAGCGCCCGGACCGCCTCGGCGTTGCGCCGGAAGACCGCGGCGGCGAGCGCCGTCTGCCCCCGGTCGCTGGTGCGGGAATGGTCGGCGCCGCGGGCCAGCAGCGCCGCCACCGTGGCCGGATGGGCGTGGTACGCGGCCAGGATCAGCAGCGTGTCGCCCTTGTCGTCGGTCATGTTGACCGGCAGCCCGGCGTCGACGTACCCGGCCAGCTCCTCGGTCGCCCCGCCGCGCGCCAGGTCGAACATCCGGTGCGCGAAGGCGAGGGTCTCGCCGTCGAGATCGTCGGTCACCCGTCCAGGCTAGTGCGACCCGGCCGGCCACGCCTGATAGCTTCCCAGCCCGGAACGGGAGGGGTGGATGGACGATTCGGTGTACGTCGGCAACGCGGGCGTGGACGGGACCATCGAAGGCGGCTGGCTGCTCGGCCACTTCATGCCGCCCGGAGATGTCCGGCACAGCACCGAGGTCGAGGTGAAGTGGGGTGTGCACCCGGCGGGGGAGGCCCGGTCGCAGTGGGCCACCGGCGAGCGTCGCGTCGCCCTGCTGGTGCTGATCAGCGGCCGGTTCCGGGTGGAGTTGCCGGATCGCACGGTGGTGCTCGGCGCGCCCGGCGACTACGTGGTCTGGGGCCGGGGCGTCGACCATTCCTGGTACGCCGAGCGCGAGTCGGTGGTGCTGACCGTGCGCTGGCCGTCGGTGCCCGGCTACAAGGTGAACCCGCCGGTCCGCCGCTGACCCCCGCGCCGCGGATGCCGCGCCGTCCCAGCATGCGGTATAGCCTATTAAACCGATAGGAATTAGCGTCTATAGTGCCGGAGGTACGCCGCTCCGTAGCCCATGAGGACGAGCCACCATGACCGACACCGATCTGTCCCAGCTGCTCGCCGTCGCCGGCCGGTATTCCGATCCGCTCGGCTGGCCGGTCCCGCTGCGCTTCGACCATGCCGAGCGGTGGTACGCGCGGCTCGCGGCCGGCCCGGACCATGAGGTGTGGGCGTTGAGCTGGCTGCCCGGACAGGGCACCGACCTGCACGACCACGGCGGCTCCGCCGGCGCCTTCCTGGTCGTCGCCGGAACGCTCACCGAGGAGACGGTCAGCGGGGGGCAGCTGCGGGCCCGCAGGCTGACCGCCGGCTCCGGCCGGCGCTTCGGCGCCCGGCACGTGCATGTCGTCACCAACCGGGGGGATCAGCCCGCCGTCAGCGTGCACGTCTACCGGCCCGCCCTGCGCCGGATGACCCGCTACCGGCTCGTCCGGGGGCAGCTCCTGGTCGCCGATGTGGCCGAGGCCGGTGTCGCCTGGTGACCCCGACGACCTTCGACCCGGTACGCCCGCAGCTCTGACATCCGCCGCCAGGGAAGGACGCGACGATGACCCGGACCCAGACCCGTACCGACAGCTGTCCCGTGCCGCCGCCCGGCTCCCGGGGAATCGACGAGATCCTCGCCGCCGCCCGCGCCCGGCTGCGCCGGCTCGACCCCGAGCAGGCCCACCTGGCGTACCGGGACGGGGCGCTGCTGGTCGACATCCGACCGGCCGGCCAGCGCGCCGCGCACGGCACCGTCCCCGGCGCCCTCGCCGTGGAACGCAACGTCCTCGAGTGGCGGTTCGACCCGCGCTGCCCGGCGCGGCTGCCCCAGGCGGTCGACTACGACCTGCCGGTGGTCGTCCTCTGCCAGGAGGGCTACACCTCCTCGCTGGCCGCCGCCGCCCTCCAGGATCTCGGCCTGCACCGTGCCACCGACGTGGTCGGCGGCTTCGCGGCCTGGCGCATCGCCGGGCTGCCCACGCTCGGACCCACCCCACCGCACCGACCCTCGTCCGCCGCGCCCCCGGTCACCGCAAGCCGGGCGCCCCGCTGACCGCCCGCCGCACCCGGCGTGGCGCGCGCGACCGCCAGCTCAGGAGTCCGAGTACGACCTGCTGCTCTTCCTGGCCGAGCACCCCCGTCGGGTCTTCACCCGGCTCCAGCTGCTGGCCAACGTGTGGGGCTACGAGCACGCGGTGGCCCGCACAGTGGACGTCCACCTCCGCCGGCTGCGCGCCAAGCTCGGCGCCGACACGCCCTTGGTGACCACCGTGTACGGCGTCGGCTACCGGCTCGCCGACGACGCCAGGGTCATCGTCGACCCGGGGCGCTGCGGCGACGGCGCGGCGCGCAGGTGGGGGCGGTCGGACCGGCCAATGTGAATCCCGGCAGGTACCCCCCGTATCGGGTCATCTCGGCGCTCTGCTGTAATCAACTGGTCTCGTACGCAGAGCGAGCATTCGGCTCCGATGTGTTCGTCGATTGTCACATTCATGCAACGTAGCCGCCCCTTGACCCGCACCCCGGGGGCCGGGAAGCATCGATGAAGCGGCGTCCCGGGCCGTGGGAGATACCCGGACCAGCCAAGGAGGACCATGTCGGTCAGCCCCGCCTCGTCGCGCGCCGGATGGCATACGTCCCAGCCCACGGTTCCCGGTCGTCCCCCCGGCGGCCAGCGTCGCCCGGCGAACACCGCCGCACCCGTGCTCACCGTTACCCTGTCCATCCCACTGGCCTCCGAGGAGTCGCTGACCCCGCCTGCCCGCCGGCTGCTGGAGGCCGCCCGGGAGATGCTGGAACGCGGCGAGGGGGTGATCTCCAGCGGCGGCCTCCCGGTCGAGCGCCGACCCGATCCGGTGCCCACGGGCCGGTCGCCGTCCCGCCCGCTCGCGCCGACCATCCCGACCCTGCACATCCTCGCCTCGTCCCGGTCGGTGCTCCGTGACGGCGAGCCGCTGCCGCTCACCCGGCTGGAGTTCGACCTGCTGCTGCACCTGGTCGCCCACCCGCGTCGGGTCTTCACCCGGCTGCAGCTGCTCAACGCGGTCTGGGGCTACGAGCACGCCGGCGTCCGCACGGTGGACGTGCACGTCCGGCGGCTGCGCGGCAAGGTCGGCGTCGACGTCCCCCTGATCACCACCGTCTACGGGGTCGGCTACCGGCTCGCCGACGACGTCCGGGTCACCATCGACCGCGCCGGCTGAGCCGGCGAGGCACGATGGTCGGATGCGCGTCCGTCCGATCACCCCCGAGCGGCTCGTCAGCGAGCTCAGCGACCGGCTCACCTCCGCCGCCGTCCCCGGGCGGCTGCGGGTGGCGGTCGACGGTCCACCGGCCGCCGGCCCGGACGCGTTGGCCGCCGCCCTGGTCGACCCGCTGCGCGCGTCCGGCCGTCCGGTGGTGCACGTGCTGGCCGCCGACTTTCTGCGTCCCGCCTCGGTGCGGCTGGAGCACGGCCGGACCAACCCGGACGCCTACTACGAGGGCTGGGTCGACGAGGCCGGGTTGCGCCGGGAGGTGCTCGACCCGGCCGGCCCGGGCGGGTCGGGCCGGCTGCTCCCCTCGCTCTGGGACGCCAGCACCGACCGCGCCAGCCGGGCCGGCTATGTCGAGCTGCCACCCGGCGGAGTCGTGCTGGTCAGCGGGGCGTTGCTGCTCGGCGGCGGGCTGCCGTTCGACGTCACCGTCCACCTGGAGCTGACCCCGGCGGCGCTGGCCCGGCGCACCGACCCGGAGCTGCACTGGACCCTGCCCGCCTTCGCCCGGTACGCCGACGAGGTCGCGCCGGCCTCCTTCGCCGACGTGGTGGTCCGCGCCGACGACCCCCGGCACCCGGCCGTGGTGGAGCCGGGAGAGCCCGACTGAGCGCGCGGCCCGGCGCGGCGGACCGAACCGGACGGCGGGCACTCGACGTCGGAAAAGTCGTCGGTTTGGTCCTTTCGAGGGGTGGGTAATCGCCCGGCTCACAGGCCACGGGTGATCTCGCCCGTGGACACCTGACCGACCATCCCCGGGGCGCTGGCCGCCCCGGGCCGACGTGAGGCCCCAGGAAAGGCAGGCAGCGATGCTCGTCCACGACAAGGTAGCCACGGGCCGGTCCCAGGCGGAGACCGAGCAGATCCGGCAGTCCCTGCAGTCGCGCTACGACGAGCTGACCGCGGAGTACGAGCAGGCGGTGCTGCAGAGCCAGGTGCTGCGACTGGTGGAGGTCGGCGATACCGCCGGCGACGACCAGGCCGACAGCGGCACCAAGACCGCCGAACGGGACACCGCGCAGTCCCTGCTGCGCACCATCCTGGACCGTCGCGCGCAGTTCGAGCACGCCCTCACCCGGCTCGACGAGGGCACCTACGGCTTCTGCGAGGGGTGCGGCGCGCCGATCCCGGTGGAGCGGCTGGAGATCTTCCCGTCCGCCACCTCCTGTGTGGCCTGCAAGCAGAACCGGGAGCGGCGGGCGGCCTGAGCGACCGGGGGTTGCCGGTCGGTCCCGGACGGGGTGGACTCCACCCATGGGTGAGATCAAGGTGGGCACCGCATCCTGGACCGACCGGACCCTGCTGGACTCCGGCTGGTATCCGCAGACCGCGGACACCCCGGAGAAGCGGCTGGCGTACTACGCCCGGAAGTTCCCGCTGGTCGAGGTGGACGCCACCTACTACGCGCCGCCCGCCGAGCGGACGGCGCAGCTGTGGGTGGCCCGCACCCCGCCCGGCTTCGTGTTCAACATCAAGGCGTTCAGCCTGCTGACCGGGCACCCGACCCGGGTCGGTGCGCTCTACAAGGACCTGCGCCCGGAGACGGACAAGGCGAACGTTTACCCCGACGACCTGCCGCCGCAGGCGTACGAGGAGGTCTGGACCCGGTTCCTGTCCGCGCTCGACCCGCTGGTGGCGGCGGACCGGCTGGGCGCCCTGCTGTTCCAGTTCCCGCCCTGGTTCACCATCAGGCGGGACAACAAGCAGTACCTGCTCGAGGTGGCGAAGCGGTGCGGCCCGCTGCGCCCGGTCTTCGAGTTCCGGCACGCGTCCTGGTTCGACGGCGCCAATCGGGACGAGACGCTGGGCTTCCTGCGCAGGCACCACCTGGCGTACGTCTGTGTGGACATGCCCCAGGGGCACCGATCCTCGGTACCCCCGGTGCTGGAGGCCACCGCGGACCTCGCGGTGATCCGCTTCCACGGGCACAGCGACAAGTGGACCAGCAAGGACATCCACGAGAAGTTCGGCTATGACTACTCCGACCGGGAGTTGCGCGACTGGGCGCCGAAGCTGCGCGAGTTGGCCGACCGCACCGAGCAGACCCACGTGCTCATGAACAACTGCTACCGCGACTACGCGCAGCGCAACGGCCAGCAGCTGCAGGCGCTGCTCTCCTCGGACTGACGGCCGTGCCGGCCGTGGAATCACCCGAACCGGGTGAGGCCGGCTCACCTCCCCCCGCGCAGCATGGACGGTGTATGTGCGGTCCGTCGACCGACGCGACCGCGAGGGCCGACAGGCACGGAGGTGGCCATGACGGTGCGCGTGGTAGCGGATCGGCGCCGCGGTCGGGTGCTGCACGTGGTCGGAAAATCCGACGGCGCCCGGCGCGGCGAGCAACCCGGTCGGTTCAGTCCGACCCGGCAGTGGCGGGGGCCCAGCGGGCCGCCGGGACGCACCGACGACCGACGGTGGGAAACCGACGTACGGGGGTGGACAGATGGCTGAGCAGCTGCAATCGGCGTTCGAGTCCTCGTTGCAGAAGACGAACATCATGCTCAAGGACATCGAACAGGCCTACGGTTGGCCGAAGGAGCATCGCAACCAGTCCTACTGTGCGCTGCGCACGGTGCTGCACCTGCTGCGGGACCGGCTGCCGGTGCAGGAGAGCGTGCAGTTCGCGACGCAGCTGCCGCTGCTGCTGCGCGGGATCTACTTCGACGGCTGGACGCCGATGGACGTGCCGGTGAAGCTGAGCCGGGACGACTTCCTGCTCGAGGCCCGGCGGCGCTTCCCGTACGACGTCGAGGGGGGGATCGACCGCCTGGTCCAGGTGGTGCTGGACACCCTGGGCAAGCACCTGAACCCGGGCCAGTGGGAGGAAGTGAAGGACAACATGCCCCGGGACCTGGTACGGATCTTTCCCTGACCGAGGCCCCGACCGGCCCGCCCCACCACCGGGTGGAGCGGGCCGTCCGCGTCAGCCCCCGGCCGGGCCGGTCGCGTCGCCCGGGCCCGCCTCGCCCGCCGCCGGCACCCGGCTCACCCGTCGACCGGCGCGCGCGGCGAGGGCCGCGAAGGCCACCGCGTCGACGATGGCCCCGCCGCCGGGGTCGTTGTTGAAATAGACGTACGTCGGCTCGGCGTCGTCGAAGGTCTGACCCAGCCGGCGTACCCAGGACGCCAGCGCGCCCCGGCCGTACCGCGGCCAGGGGCGCGCCCGCCCTTCGTGCAGTCGCAGGTAGCCGAAGTCAGTGGTGCGCCACAGCGGCGTCACCGGGCGGCTCAGCCGGTCGGCCCAGACCAGCGCGGCGCGGCGACGCTCCAGCACCCGGCGGGTCGCGTCGGTCCACCAGGAGGGGTGCCGCGGCTCCACCGCCACCCGCACGTCGGTCGGGAAGAGCCGCAGCGTCGCGTCGAGCGCGTCGGGGTCGGCCCGCAGGTTCGGCGGGAGTTGGACCAGGACCGGCCCGAGCCGGTCGCCGAGCCCGGTGGCCCGACCGAGGAAGCGGGCCACCGGCTCGGCCGGGTCGCGCAGCCGCTTGATGTGGGTCAGGTAGCGGCTCATCTTGACCGCCACGCAGAAGTCCGCCGGGGTGCGCGCCCGCCAGGCGACGAAGGTGTCCCGCTCCGGCAACCGGTAGAAGGCGTTGTTCACCTCGACCGTGGCGAACCGCCCGGCGAAGTACTCCAGCCAGAGCCGCTGCGGCAGCTTCGCCGGGTAGAAGCGTCCCCGCCAGTCCCGGTACTGCCAGCCGGAGGTGCCGACCAGGATCATCGCGGCCGCCTAGCAGAGGTCGAAGCGGAACACCTCGAAGGCCGCGCCGTGCCGGACGCCGAGGCGGGAGCCGGCGGGCGAGGCGTCCCGGACCGCGTCCAGCACCGCCCGCCCGGTGGCGAGATGGTCGGCGATGAACTCCACGGTGGACGCCCCGACCAGCGCCGCCGAGGCGTGCTGCTCCCGTTCGCGTACCTCCCGGCTCCGCTCCGGCGGCAGCCCGTCGATGCCGGCGTCCTCGGGCAGCGGCTCGAGCGGTACGAGGTTCGGCTGCACCATGCTGTCCTCCCTGCTCGGATCCGGGCCGGGGTCCATCCTGTCACCGACCGGCACGGGCCGCCCGCCGCGGGTCGCCCGGCGAAAAGTCCGTTTCGTCGGGCGCCGCCGTCTACGGTTAGAGAAGATCGCGCGTGGGTACCACCCGCCGCACGACGAACCCCGACGCACGGCGGGGCGGCACATCCGAGGGAGCACCCATGGCACTCAACGATGACGACATGCAGACCAGCGGCGGCGGCGGTCTCGAGGGTCCGGCCGACGGTGGGGCCACCCCGGGCCAGCAGGACGGTGGCGCCGACGGTGCGGCGGACCGGGGCGCCGATCGCGGCGCCGACCGTGGTGCCGAGGGTCCGGCCGACGGTGGCGCGACCCCGGGTGTGCGGGACGGCGGGGCCGACGGTGCCGCTGAGGGTCCGGCGGACGGCGGGGCGACCCCGGGTGTGCGGGACGGCGGGGCCGACGGTGCCGCCGAGGGTCCGGCCGACGGCGGGGCGACCCCCGGTATGCGGGACGGCGGCGCCGACGGCGCGGCCCGGTAGCGGTCCGTCGTGACGCACCTCGACCCGCCGGGCGGCCACGACCGCCCGGCGGTGCCGTCTTCCGCCACCGAGGCGCTCGCCCGCTGCGTCTCGGTGGAGCCCGCCAAGTTCGCCGCCGCCCACTGGGGGCGCGGCCCGCTGCTCTCCCGCGCGGCCGAACTGCCCAACCCGCACGGCTTCACCGACCTGCTCAGCCCCACCGACGCCGACGAGCTGCTCAGCCGGCGCGGGCTGCGTACCCCCTTCCTGCGGGTAGCCAAGGACGGCGAGCTCGTACCGGCGGCGCGCTACACCGGCGGCGGCGGCGCGGGCGCCGAGATCGCCGACCAGGTCCTCGACGAGCGGATCCTGGAGCTGTACGCCTCCGGCGCCACCCTGGTGCTCCAGGGCCTGCACCGGATCTGGCCGGCGCTGGTCGACTTCGCCCGCGACCTGGGCACGGCGCTGGCCCAGCCGTTGCAGGTCAACGCCTACCTGACCCCGGCCGGCAGCCAGGGCTTCGCCACCCACTACGACACGCACGACGTGTTCGTGCTCCAGGTCGACGGCCGCAAGCACTGGCGGATCCACCCGCCGGTGCTGCCCGACCCCCTGGAGAAGCAGCCCTGGGGTGGCCGGGCCGACGAGGTCTCCGCCACCGCCGAAGGGCCGGCCGCTCTGGACGTGGTGCTCGAACCCGGCGACGCGCTCTACCTGCCGCGCGGCTGGCTGCACAGCGCGCAGGCGCAGGAGTCCAGCTCGCTGCACCTCACCGTGGGCATCCGGGCGCTGACCCGGTACGCCATGGTGGAGGAGCTGCTCGCCCTCGCGGCCGAGGATCCCCGGCTGCGCGCCGGGCTCCCGTTCGGCACCGACATCGCCGACCCGGACGCGATCGAGCCGGAGCTGACCGAGACGGTCGAGGCGCTGCGCGACTGGCTGCTCCGGGCCGACCCGGCCGCCGTCGCGGCCGGGCTGCGCAACCGGGCCTGGCCCGCCGCCCGACCGGCCCCGATCCGCCCCCTCGCCCAGGCCGCCGCCCTGGCCGGGCTGGACGCGGACACGCGCGTCGCCCTCCGCCCCGGGCTGCGATGGCAGCTCGCCCCGGCAGGGGACGGCCGGCTCGCGCTGCGCCTCTTCGACCGCACGATCACCCTCCCGGCACAGTGCGAGCCGGCCCTGCGCACCCTCCTCACCGGCGGGGTGACCCGGGTCGGCGACCTCCCCGGCTTCGACGACGACGCCGACCGCCTCGTCCTGACCCGCCGCCTCCTCAAGGAGGCCGTCCTCACCCCCGCCTGACCGCCCCGGGGTTTCACCCGCGTGATCATGAAGTTGTTGTCATCCCGCCCGGCGTGTCCCGGCAACAACTTCATGATCGACTGCCCCCGGCCCGGCCCCGCCGCCGGGACGTAGCGGGGTGGGGTGGGGTCAGCGGGGGGCGAGGGTGAGGAGGAGGACCGTGGTGACCAGGCCGGCGGCCAGGACCACGGTGATCGGGCGAGGGCCCAGGACGGCGTGCCGGCGGTCGGCCAGCAGCCGGGCCGGCGCCAGGCCCACCAGCGGACCGAGCAACGTCACCACCAACGCCAGCACCGGCATCCCCACCGCCAGGTCGCCGCCGGACCCGGCGCCCAGCGCCCGAGCCCCCACCCCCAGGGCGTACGCGACGACGGCGCCGCCGACCCCGCAGAGCGCCAGCAGCGGATCGACCGACCCCGGCAGCTCGACCGGCTGACGGGTCCGGTCCAACAGCTCCCGCACCCGGTGCAGCAGCGGCACCGGGTCGCCCGCCGCGTCCAGGGCCGGTCCGGGCGGGTCGCCCAGCCGTCGCGCGCCGGCGCCGACCCGGTCGCGCAGCTGCTGCCACAGGTGGGTGGCCTCGGCGTCCACCCGTTCCACCAGCTCCCGGGCCTCGGCCACCTCCGCCTCGGCGCGCCGCAGCCGCGCGGTGGCCTCGGCGACGGCCCGGTCGGCGGCCGCGCACTGCTGCGCGTACCAGGTGTGCGCCTCGGCGCGCTGGGCGGCCACCCGGGCGGTCAGCTCGGCGAGCCGACGGAGCTGGGCGGCGTACGTCTCACTGCTGACCGGTTCGTTCATCGCGACGGACCATAAGGCATGATCACCTGGCCGGTGCGGTGCACCGCCCGGTCGAAGTAGAGGCCCCGCCACGGCCGGGGGTACCAATCCGGCCCGCCGGTGCCCGGGTAGAGCGACGCGCCCAGCTCCGCCCCCTGCACGTCGAGGGCCACCCAGGCGCCGATCTGGTCGGTGCGGGCGGCCGGGCCGCCGAGGTCCGCCCGCATCCGCGCCACCCCGCGCCACCAGGCCAGCACGTGGGTACGCCGTTCCGGCCCGTCGTGCAGGATCCGGCGTAGCTGCTCCAGCCCGGTCCGCCGCCCGGCCCGCCCGGCGAGCTGGCCGGCCGCCGCGTCGACCGCGTAGAGCAGCAGGTAGTGCGGCATGGTCGGGGCCCCGGGGGCGCCGAGGGAGTCGCCGACCTCGGCCATCAGCTCCGGCACCGTCTCCTCGTCGTACCAGGCCGCGTCGTCGGCCAGGTCCTCGTACAGGGCGCGGGCGGCCGGGTCGGCGTCCGGGTCGAGGCAGGCGATGGAGAACCGGGCGGTGCCGGGGCGGTGCTGGCGGGCCAGGGACCGGGCGGCCGCGTCCAGCACCGCGCACGCCTCGTCCACCCGCGTCCCCAGCACCGCCAGGTTGCGCCCGGGCGCCCGGGGCAGCCGCAGCGCCGCCGAGCGGGCCTGCACGTCGATGATCTCCCCGAGCAGCGCGACCGCGCCGCGCGGCACCCCCTCGTCGGGCGCGGTGAGTGCCCGGAAGTCCGGCGCCTCGGCGAGCTTCGGGATCGCGTCGCCGTCGAAGAGCCGAGCCGGGGCCGCGTCCGGCGGGCGCATTCGCCAGAGCCGGTGCTGCAGCTCGCTCCAGGTCTCCCAGTCGCTGGCCGACGGGATCCGGGCCACCTGGTTCCCTTCGCCCAGTCCGGACTCGGCGTTGACCACGGCGTGGTGCCGGGGCAGCGACTGCGCCGCGTCGTTGCGCTCGGCCAGGATGCGCAACGCCTTGGGCAGGGCGATGCGCAGGGTGAACTGGGCGACCAGCGCGGGTCGGCCCCACAGCGCCTCGATGCCCCGCACGTCCTGCGAGGCGAGCACCAGGTGGATGCCCTGCGACCGGCCCCGCCGGGCCAGGTCCTCCAGCAGGTCGGCGGCCTCCCGGGCCACCACGTCCCGCCCCGCCAGCAGCGCCTGGAACTCGTCCACCACCGCCACGATCCGCGGCCAGTGCCCGGTCGGATCGACCGCCCGCAGCTCGGCGAGCTTGGTGACCTCGTGCTTCTTGGCCGCGTCCGCCCGGCGGCGCAGCTCCTCGGCGAGGAAGCGCAGCAGCGCCAGCCCGAACTCCCGGTCGGTGTTGACGTTGATACCGACCAGCCGCAGGTGCGGCAGGAAGCTCGGGTCCCGCCGGCCCTTGGCGAACCGGGCGAAGGACACCCCCTCCTTGAAGTCCAGCAGATAGAACTCCAGCTCGGCGGGGGAGTAGCGGGCGGCCAGCGCGCCGATCCAGGCGAAGATCAGGTTGGTCTTGCCGGTGCCGGAGGGGCCGCCGATCAGCGCGTGCGGCGGGTAGTCGCCGAGGGTGAGCAGCACCGGCCGGCCGTGCGGCCCCTCGCCGATCGGCGCGGTCAGCCCGTGCGCCGAATCCTCCTTCCACATCTGCTCGGGCGGGGGCAGCAGGTCGGTGAAGGGCGCCGGCGGCGGGCCGGCGTTGACCCGGGACGCCAGCTCCCGGCAGGTCTCGGTGACCAGGGTGGCCGGCGGCGGCTCGTCGACGGCGACCGGCAGGCCGCCGACCCGGGCGTCGTCCGACTCCGCCACGATCCGGGTGACCGTCGCGTCGTCGGGGAGCTCAATGCCGCGCACCACCAGGTGCACCCCGCAGGCCGCGCCGGTGCGGACCACCCGGTCCAACTGGCCGCGTTCGTGTCGGGACAGCTCGTCGCCGCCGAGCAGCACCGCCACCCGCCACGGCTCGGGGCGCCGGCCGGTCGCCGCGGCCAGCTCGCGCAGCGAGGCGTACTCGCCGGCCAGCACGGTCTCGTTGATCCGGCGGATCTGCTCCACCAGGTCGTCCAGGAGCCGGCCGAGCCCGCCCGGACCGACGAAGGTGAGCAGCCCGGCGGCGCCGAGCGGGGCGAACCCGGCCAGCCCGCCGCCGAGGTGCTCCGGGTCGTACCCGAAGAGGCGGACCGCGCCCGGGTCGGCGCGGCCGAGGGAACGCAGCAGCAGAGCCGGCACCACCGAGGCGACGCCCTCCCGGTCGGCGCCGGCGAGGTGTACGTGCCCGGCGTCCAGCAGCGGCACCAGGGCCGGCACCGGCACCACGTCGGCGATCCGTACGTGGCCGATGCGCACCGCGCCGGGCGACTCGGCCCGGCCGGCGGGGGTCGCTTGCCAGTTCTCCCAGGGCGCCGAGGCCGCGCCGGGCGCCTCGCGCTGCGCGGCCGCCGCGGCCCGCCGGGCCAGCTCGGCGATCCGCGCGGTGTGCCGGGCGTCGATCTCCGCCAGCCGGCGGTCGCGGGCCGCGCCCACCCGTTCCGGTACGGCCGTCGCGGCCCGCCGCACTCGGGCCAGGCGCTCCTCGCCGGCGGCCAGGTCGGCGTTGGCGGTGGACAGCCGGTTGCGGGTCGCGCCGAGGGCCTCGGAGAGCATCCCCCGGACCCGTGACACCAGCTGGGCGCGCAGGTCAGCCATGGGAGCTCCGGGAGGGGTCCCGCTCGTCGGCGTCGCCGGGCAGGTCCCGGCCGAGCCGGGCCAGCAGCACGCCGGTGACCACCCCGGCGGTGACCGCCGAGTCGGCCGCGTGCGGCTGCGCCTGCTCGCCGGACCGGCGCGGCGGGGGCATCCGGCACACCCGGCTCAGCAGGGTGTCCAGCACCGGCGGGGGCAGGCCGGGCAGCAGGTCGCGGACCCGGCCGTCCAGCTCCCGGCGCAGCCGGCCGAGGTCGGCGGCGCGGGGTGGGTGCCCGAGCAGCTCCCCGGCCAGGTCTCGCAGCAGCGGCGGGGCGACCGCGGCCAGCCCGAGCCCGACGTCGGCGGGCGCCCGGCGCAGCTCGCGGTGCAGCCGGTCCCGGTCCCCGGCGCGTACCCCGGTCGCCACCCGGCGCAGCAGCTCCCGGGGGTCGCCGACCCGCTCGTCGGACTCGTCCGGCGGCCCGTCCCGACCGCCGGACAGCTCCGCCACCCGCGTCGACCACCAGCGCCGCATCGTCGGGTCGGCGGCCTTCTCCCGCGCCGCGACCGGCGGCGGTACGTCCCGTCGCGCGTCGTGCTTCGGCCGCCGGTCCGCCGGCCGGGGCCCGGGCGTGCCGTTCCCGGCCAGCCCGATGGCGGCCAGGTAGCCGGCGAGCTGCTCCTGGGCGACCCGCAGGGCGTACCCGGCCGTCTCGGCGTGCTCGGTGGCGGCGGAGAGCTCCGGCACACCCATCGGATTGGCCGACTCCTGCCGGACCCAGCGCAGCCGCTCGGTGGCCTGGCCGAACTTCTCCAGCGCCAACGCCAGCTGCCCGAGCGGCAGCTCCTCGGAGGCGGCGCGGACCCGCGCGCCGATGTCCTCGATGATGGACACGCTCGGTCCTACAGCGTCGACACGTAGAGCTGAGCCTGCTCGACCGCCACCAGCGTCGCGGCGAGGCACTCCTCCAGCTCCTGGCCGGCCTGGGTCAGCGAGGCCTGCGCCGCCTCGACCGTCTCGTGCCCGCTGCCCTCCAGCGCGCCGGCCAGGGTCTGCTGCGCCTCGGCCAGCTTCTCGCCGGCCGCCTGCACCGCTGTCTGCCCGTCACCGATCTGCTGGAGGGCGACATCGATGGCTGCCTTCAGCTCGGCGACGCTCGCCACGGGGGACCTCCTGGGGGCGGGGAGATCTCCATTACAACCCATGCCGCATGGGGAGAGAACAACCACCCTGGGGGCTTTCCTGCCCGGCTGTCCGGTTACCCATTTGACGTGCGCGAAGTCCCCTGCGGCGGTGCGGTCCGGTCCCGCCGGTGCACCGCCCGGTCCCGTACGCGGGCCCGATCCGACCGGCCAGTCCGGTCACCCGACGTCGCCGCGACGCTGGCGCACAGTCCCCTGCCCGTCACGAGGGGAGCCCCGGGGAGTGGGCGCGGTGCAGCCAGCGCGGGCCGTGCACCTCCGCGCCGAGCGCGCCCACCCGCCGGCGCAACTCACGGTCAGCCGTCACCACCAGCCGCCGGCGGTCCGGCGTCGCCGCCACCAGGTCGACGATCGTGTCGTCACCGGACCCGGCGGCGGCGACCACCCGGACACCCGGCGCGCCCGGCACGTCCCTCGCCGCCCCCTCGACCACCAGCACCACCTCCACCGGCCCCGGCAGCTCCGGCGGCACCCCCCGCTCGGCCAGCGGCGCCAGCGCATCCCGCAGCCGGGCCGCCGCGCCGGCCCGGTCCCGCCACCAGCCGTCCGGCCGGGAGCCGACCACGTTGGCGCCGTCCACGATCAGCAACGGCCTCGTCTCCATGGCCACAGCCTGCCACTCGTGAAGCGTTTGTCGCGCCGAGCGCGGGGTAGCCACCGCCGACCGTGCCGCGCCCGCGGGTTGACCTCGGCGACCATCCCGCGCCCGACTCCGGAGGACAGAGATATGCGACCCGGTGAATTCGGCCCCGACCCGTGGGACGAGTTTCTGGCCCGGTACTTCGGCCGGGGCGAGGGGGGACGTCGGCCGCCGCACCGGGTCGACATCACCCGGCTGATGACCGCCGACGCGCGCGAGATGCTGGCCGACGCGGCCCGGCGGGCGGCCCAGCGGCACAGCAACGACCTGGACACCGACCATCTGCTCTGGGCGGCGTTGCAACGCGAGCCCCTGCGCGACCTGGTACGGCGGGCCGGCGCGGACCCGGACGCCCTGCTCAATGCCCTCGGTGGGCGCGGTGACGGCGCGCCCCGGGGGGAAGTGCCGCCGAACCTCTCGCTCACCCCGGCGGCCAAGCGGGCGCTGCTCGACGCCCATCAACTCTCCCGGGCGATGGGGGCGAACTATATCGGTCCGGAACACATCCTGATGGCCCTGCCGCTGAACCCGGAGTCGCCGGCCGGTCGGATGCTCGCCGCCGGTCGGGTCCAGCCCGAGTCCTTGCAGGCCGCCAGCGCGGAACGGGGGGCCGGCCCCAGGCCGGATCGCGGCACGCCCACCCTGGACCAGTACGGGCGGGACCTGACGGACCTGGCCCGGGCCGACCAGATCGACCCGGTGATCGGGCGGGCCGACGAGATCGAGCAGGCGGTCGAGATCCTGTCCCGCCGGACCAAGAACAACCCGGTGCTGATCGGTGAGGCCGGCGTCGGCAAGACCGCGATCGTGGAAGGGCTGGCCGAGCGGATCTGCGACGGTGACGTGCCGCAGACGCTGCTCGGCAAGCGGGTGGTCCAGCTCGACCTGGCCGGCCTGGTCGCCGGAACCCGCTACCGCGGCGACTTCGAGGAACGGCTGAAGAAGGTGATCGATGAGATCCGGGCGCACAAGGACGAGCTGATCATCTTCCTGGACGAGATCCACACCCTGGTCGGGGCGGGCGGCGCCGGCGCCGAGGGTGGGATGGACGCATCCAACATGCTCAAGCCGGCCCTGGCCCGGGGCGAGCTGCGGGTGATCGGCGCGACCACGCTGGACGAGTACCGGCGCAGCATCGAGAAGGACGCCGCGCTGGCCCGCCGGTTCCAGCCGGTCTTCGTGCCCGAGCCGACCCTCGAGGACACGGTCGCCATCCTGCGCGGCCTGCGCGACCGGTACGAGGCGCACCACCAGGTCCGGTTCACCGACGAGGCCCTCGTCGCCGCCGCCGAACTCTCCGACCGGTACATCACCGACCGGTACCTGCCGGACAAGGCGATCGACCTGATCGACCAGGCCGGCGCCCGGGTCCGATTGCGGACCCGCACCCCGGCTGAAGACGTGCGCGACCTGGAGCGGCAGCTCGACGAGATACGCCGGAACAAGGCGCAGGCGGTCTCCGACGAGCAGTACGAGCGCGCCTCCGAGCTGCGCGACCGGGTGTCCGAGCTGGAGGACCAGATCCGCCGCGCGAGGGGCGACGGCGAAAGCCCCGAGGTGCCGACGGTCGGGCCGACCGAGATCGCCGAGGTGGTCTCCCGGGCCACCGGCATCCCGGTCGCCCAGCTCACCGAAGAGGAACGCGACCGGCTGCTCCGCCTGGAGGGGTACCTGCACGAGCGGGTGGTCGGGCAGGACGACGCGGTCAGCGCGGTCGCCGAGGCGGTGCGCCGCTCGCGAACCGGGCTGGCCGACCCGAACCGGCCGATGGGCAGCTTCCTCTTCCTCGGCCCGACCGGCGTGGGCAAGACCGAACTGGCCCGGGCCCTGGCGGAGGCGCTGTTCGGCGAGTCGGACCGGATGGTCCGGGTGGACATGAGCGAGTTCCAGGAGCGGCACACGGTCAGCCGGCTGGTCGGCGCCCCGCCCGGCTACGTCGGGTACGAGGAGGCCGGCCAGCTCACCGAGGCGGTGCGCCGCCGCCCGTACGCCGTGGTGCTGCTCGACGAGATCGAGAAGGCGCACCCGGACGTGTTCAACATCCTGCTCCAGGTGCTCGACGACGGCCGCCTGACCGACAGTCAGGGCCGCACGGTGAACTTCAAGAACACCGTACTGATCATGACGAGCAACCTGGGCTCGGAGCTGATCACCGGCGCCCAGCGCACCGTGGGTTTCGACCTTGCTCAGCCAGGTCGGGAACAGGAAGCCAGCGAGCTGCGGGAACGGCTGCTGCGCCGGTTGCAGGAGAACTTCCGCCCGGAGTTCCTCAACCGGATCGACGAGGTGATCGTCTTCCAGCGGCTGGAGGCCGAGCAGCTGCGGCAGATCACCGAGCTGATGCTGGAGGAGACCAGGCGCCGGCTGCACGCCCAGGACATCCAGATCGAGTTCACCCCTGCCGGCATCGACTGGCTCGCCGAACATGGCTACCAGCCGGAGTTCGGCGCCCGACCGCTGCGCCGGGTGATCCAGCGGGAGGTCGACAACCGGGTCTCCCGGATGCTGCTGGAACACCAGGTCTCGCCCGGCCAGAAGGTCGTCGTCGACGCGCGGGACGGACAGCTCGTCATCGACGTGTTTGCCGGTGACCGCGACTACGCCGCCGCCAGCACGTCGCACCCGCGGTGAACCGGAGGGTGGACATGACCGAGCCTGAGGAGACCGGGGAGGACACGGAGCGGACCGAACCGATCGTGGCCCCACCCACCGCGAACCCCGGCCGGGTGAAGGTGCCGCCGGAGGGCCTGCAACAGGAGACCGACGAGGGCGACCCGACGCCGTCCGGGCCGCCGCCGGGAGAGGAGGCGTGATGGTACGCGAACAGCGGGTGGATCCCGAGGTCGAGGTGATCTGGGAGGACTTCCACGCCCTCGTGAACGTCCCCTCCGAGCAGCTGCGCCGGTGGCTGCTGACCCGCGGCTCGGGGGAGGAGGCGTTCGGTCCCGACCCGGACCTGAACCTGCCCGAGCCGGGCCGGCACATCCTGCGGGTCCTGGGCAAGCGCAAGGTGGACCTGACCCGGGAGGACATCGAGGTGATGCAGGAGGCGATCGACCGTATCCGGTCGCTCATCGACGCCCGGCCGAGCGGTGGCAACGTCGACAACGAGTGGCGGCACTCCCTGCTCGACCTCGGCCACGACGTCCTGATCGAACGCTGACCCGACGAGACGGCACCCGGGACCTCCCGGGTGCCGTCAACCGTGGACTTACTCGGACTCCAAGCTGGGCAGCTGCAGGCCGGCGGCATCGGCGGCCGCCTGCCGGTCGGCGCGGGCCTGCTCCTCGCGACTGAGCAGGTTGGCGTACTCGGTGATGTCGGCCGGGTCCGGCACCTCCGGCAGGCGGCGCAGGAAGGCCTCGACGTCCGCGGAGGCGGCGGTGTGCACGGTGGCCGCCTGGCGCAGCAGCTCCCGCTGGTCCGCGGCCGGGTAGAGATCGGTCATGGGAGCCTGATACCCGCCGTCAGCCGGTTCGCACCCCGCCAGGCGGTCCGGCCGTCGACGGCCGGGCGCCGAAGTCCGGATGGCGCAGCAGCCAGGCCAGGTAGTCCGGGTGCGGTGCCAGCGAGTCGGTGTACGCCGCCACCGCCGTCTCCAGCATCGTCTCCGCGACCCGGGCGGCCGGCGCGTCCGGGTGCCAGCCCAGCAGCAGCCGCCAGCGCAGCGGCGTCCCGGTCAGCCGGCGGGTGACCAGCCCGGCGACCGGGCGGAAGGTGGCCTGGCAGAGCGCCACCGCCTCGCCCGCGTCGACCAGGTCCACGCAGCCCCGCACGTCGGTCTCGTACACCTTCCGTGGGGTGAAACCGGCGCGGGCGCAGGCGGCGGCGAAACAGTCGCCGAAGCAGCCGTCACCGGGCGCCGCGACCCACTGCTCGCGCCGCAGGTCCGCCAGGCGCACCTCGTCCCGGCCGGCCAGCGGGTGGGTCTGCGGCAGCAGCACGAACACCGGGTCGACGGCGATCTCCCGCCAGCTCAACCCGAACTCGGCCGAGGGGCTCGAGTCCCCGCACACGCCGGTCAGCGCGAAGTCCAGCCGCCCGCCAGCCACCAGTTGGGCCAGCTCGTCCATCGACCAGGAGGCGTACGTGGTGATCTGCACCTGGGGCTGCTCGGCGGCGAGCCGGTGCACCAGCCGGCCCAGGATGGGGCTGTTCACCCCGCCGAGCCGGTACCGGCTCGGCGGGTCGCCGGCCCCGGCCAGCCGGGCCGCCTCGTCCTGGAGGCCCTTCATCGCCGGCAGCAGCACCCGGGCCCGGGCCAGCACCAACTCACCCAGGGCGGTGGGGCGGGCACCCCGGCGGTCCCGCTCGAACAGCGGGCCGCCCAGGGTCCGCTCGATCCGCTGGAGCTGGGCGGTCAGGGCCGGCTGGGCGAGGCCGAGCGTCGAGGCCGCCTTGGTCACGCTTCCCGTCTCCGCGATGGCGCACACCACCCGCAGGTGTCGCAGCTCCAGATTCATACAGTGACGGTAGGACCACGGCCCGCTTGGGGGAAGGCCCGAACGGCATCGCTCGCTACCGATGCGTACCGGCTCCGCTCAGGCCTTCGGCGGCCGCTTCAGGTCGGCCAGGTAGGTCCGCCGCCCGGTCACCACGTCCCGCACCTTGTCCACCACGCCCACCGCCGGTTCGACGATCCGGTTCCAGGGCGGCGTCGCCGGGGTGCCCGGGTGCGGCCGAGTCGGTGCCGCCTCCTCGGCGATCTCCCACCGGTTGCCCAGCCGGATCAGCTCGGCATCGGTGGCCACCTCGCGCAACGGGGTCACCAGCGCGGCGACCCGGCGGACGTGACCGCGCACCCGGTCGGCCACCTCGATCAGTGCCGGGTCCTCCGGCCCGGTCAGTCCCTTGAGGGCGGTGAGCAGTGCCGCGTCCGCCTCGATCTCCCGGTCGACCAGCGCCGCGCTCGCCGGCACGACGGCCCGGGCGGCGGGGAAGAGGTACTGCTCCTCGGCGGAAAGGTGCCGGGACACCGTGGCGGTGAGCACGTCCACCACCTCCCGCCGGCGCTCCGCCGTCAGGTCCGGGTCCGCGGCCTGGTCACAGAGGCCGAGCAGCTGCCGGTGCTCCCGGTCGGCGATGTCGGCCATGTTCCGGCCGCCGGGCCGGTAGGCGTCATCGGCGGCGGGCGGCAGCGGCGGCAGCGGGACGGTCATCATGCCCTCCTCGATCGGTGGCCGGCCGGTCACGGCAGGGCCGGCGGCCCGGTGGGCGGTGCCGGGGACGCCAGCGGCGGTACCCGGACGCCGTTGCGGCGAAACCGCGCCCCGACTTCGCCGGGGCGCGGCGAACCGGGCATCGGCCCCGGCTGGTATGAAGAAGCGATGACGAGCGACTCCGCTTCCGCCCACCCCCGCCAAACCGACGAGGTCGTCGACCTCTGCCGCGACCTGCTGCGCATCGACACGACCAACACCGGGGACAACGACACCAGCGTCGGGGAACGCCGCGCCGCGGAGTACGTGGCGGAGAAGCTGGCGGAGGTCGGCGTGGACGCGGAGATCTACGAGTCGGCGCCGGGCCGCGCGAACCTGGTCGCCCGGATCGCCGGCACCGACCCGGGCCGGGACGCGCTGCTGGTGCACGGCCACCTCGACGTGGTGCCCGCGGACCCCGACGAGTGGTCGGTGGACCCGTTCTCCGGCGAGATCCGCGACGGCTACCTCTGGGGCCGGGGCGCGATCGACATGAAGGACTTCGACGCCATGGTGCTCGCCGTCGTCCGCGGCTGGCAGCGCACCGGGGTGCGCCCGTCCCGGGACATCGTGCTCGCCTTCACCGCCGACGAGGAGGCCGGCAGCGACTACGGCGCGCACTTCCTGGCGCAGCGGCACCGCGACCTCTTCGACGGCTGCACCGAGGCGATCGGCGAGGTGGGCGGCTTCTCCTACTCCGTCAACGAGCAGCAGCGGCTCTACCTGATCGAGACCGCCGAGAAGGGCATCGACTGGCTGCGGCTGCACGCCAAGGGCCGCCCGGGGCACGGCTCGTTCATCCACGACGACAACGCGGTCACCGCGCTCGCGGAGGCCGTCGCCCGGGTCGGCCGGCACCACTTCCCGGTCACCGTCACCGCGACCGTGCGGGCCTTCCTCGAGGAGGTCTCCGAGGTGCTCGGCGTGGAGGTGGACCCGAATGACCCGGAGACCGCGATCGCCAAGCTCGGCCCGATCGCCAACATCATCGGCGCGACCATCCGCAGCACCGCCAACCCGACGCGGCTCGCCGCCGGCTACAAGGACAACGTCATCCCGGGCCGGGCCACCGCCACCATCGACTGCCGCAGCCTGCCGGGCCAGTCGGAGATGCTGGAGGCGCAGGTGCGGGAGCTGGTCGGCCCGGACATCGACATCGAGTACATCCAGCGGCAGCCCGCGCTGGAGACCACCTTCGACGGCGATCTGGTGGCCGCGATGTCGGCCGCCCTGCGCGCCGAGGACCCGGGCGCCCGGCCGGTGCCGTACATGCTCTCCGGCGGCACCGACGCCAAGGCCTTCTCCCGGCTCGGTATCCGCTGTTTCGGCTTCGCGCCGCTGCGGTTGCCGCCCGACCTCAATTTCTCCGGCCTGTTCCACGGCATCGACGAGCGGGTCCCGGTGGACGGGCTACAGTTCGGCGTGCGGGTTCTGGACCGGTTTCTCCGCAGCTGCTAACCGCGTCCGTGGCGTCACCATCGGCGCGGATCCTCCCCCATCGCGAAGGGACTGTTCATATGACCGACCAGCAGGGTGAGCTGGACGCCGCCCTTGAGCGGGTGTTCGACGCGGCCCGCGCCCACCTGGCCGCGGTCCGCGCCGCGCAGGGCCGGATCGACGACGACGACGTCTGGCAGGCGTACGTCGCCTTGAACAACGCCTCCTACGAGTACGACGAGCAACTCCTCGACGTGTTCGGCGAGGTGACTCCGTGGGACGTCGAGTTGATCGACCCGAACGAGGCCGACGAGCGCTTCGGCGGTGTCGAGGGCGTCGAGGCGACGGACCCGCACCCGCGGGTGATCTCGGTCCGGCAGCGCCGGGACTACCGGGTGCCGAGCGTCTCCGCCCTGATCCGGGTCGCCGAGGCCGCCCGCCGGCAGGGCACCCCGGAGGGGGACGAGGCGGCGTCGGTCGAGGGGGTCGGCGAGGCGGTGCTGGAGCTGCTGCAGAGCGGTGACGGCTCGCTCAGCGCGCTGGACGTCCCGGAGCTGGAGCCGCTCGACGGGGTGGTCATGGTCAGCGAGGTCAGCACGCCGGTCGACCTGGAGTCGTTCGAGGACGACGACCCGGTGGGCCCGTTCCAGCCCGCCGCCGACGACCGGCTGATCGGCCGGCTCGACGAGCATCCGTTCCTGGAGCTCGACGAGGAGCACGACCACGCCCACTAGGCCGTGATGCCGCCGGGGCCGGACCGCGGTCCGGCCCCGGGGCGTCCACGTGCTCCCGGCTACGGCTTACGCCGCGCTCAGTACGACAGACCCGGCTGCGGCTGGTTGATCCGCCGACGGCGCAGCATCACCTGCCGCGTGCCGTCCCGGAACAGCCGCACCCGGGCCAACTCCCATCCGGAGAACTCCGCCTGGATCGCCAGCTGCGCCGCGGCGGTCAGCCGATCGACGTTCGGCGGCAACCGCAGCGGCGCGTATTCGTAGTCCATGGCCCCTATGCTGCCCAGCCCGGCGGCCCTGCGCCAGCCCCTGACGGTGAGCCGCGTCGCGTTCCCGACAGGCGGCCGGCCCTCCGGCCGTTCTCAGCCGTCCCGTTCCGGGTAGCCGACCGGCACCGCCGAGACGTCGTCCAGGGCGGTGACGATCTCCTTCGGCAGGGTGATCCGCTCCACCTGGAGGGCGCCGAGGAGCTGACCGACGGTGCGGGCGCCGAGGATCGGCGCGGTCACCCCGGGCCGGTCCCGGATCCAGGCCAGCGCCACCTCGAGCGGCGACACGCCCAGCCCGCTCGCCGCGGTGGCCACCGCCTCCACGATGCTGGAGCAGCGGGGGTCCAGGTAGGTGGCGACGAACCGCTCGAAGTGCGGTGACGCGGCCCGGGAGTCCGCCGGCCGGCCGTGCCGGTACTTGCCGGTGAGCACGCCACGACCGAGCGGCGACCAGGGCAGCACCCCCAGGCCGAGCGCCTCGCAGGCGGGCAGCACCTCGCGCTCCACCCCCCGTTCCAGCAGTGAGTACTCCACCTGGGCGGCGACCACCGGCGCGCGGCCGGGCCAGGCGGCCTGCCAGGCGGCGGCCCGCGCCGTCTGCCAGCCGGAGAAGTTCGACACCCCGACGTACCGGGCCCGACCGCTGGACACCGCGTGGTCCAGGGCGGAGAGCGTCTCGTCCAGCGGGGTGTCCGGGTCGTACCCGTGCACCTGCCAGAGGTCGACGTGGTCGGTGCCGAGCCGGCGCAGCGAGGCGTCCAGGGTGCGCAGCAGATGGCCCCGCGAGCCGTCCCGGCGGCGGCCGCTGCCCGGTCGCAGCCCGGCCTTCGTGGCGATGAGCAGATCCTCGCGGGGGACCAGGCTGCCCAGCAGCGAGCCGATCACCGACTCGGCGTCGCCGTCGGCGTAGACGTCGGCCGTGTCGACGAGGTTGCCGCCCGCGTCGAGGTAACTCTTCAGCTGGGCGGCCGCGTCGTCGGCGTCGGTGTCCCGTCCCCAGGTCATGGTGCCGAGCGCGAGCCGCGAAACCGCCAACCCGCTTCGGCCGAGCGGTCGCTGTTGCATGGGTGAACCTTATTTCGAACCCGGCGTGACGGATATCCTCGCTCCCGTCAAGTTCCCGCTCGACCGCTCGCCCGAGGCGGCGGTGAGGGGGTGAGCCGGTGATCGGGTCCGTTCGCCGCATTGCGTAACCTGATGCGACCTGTGGTGCGGATGGTGGGGAGGACCAGTGCGACTCGGGCTCAGCCTCGGATACCAGACGGCGTGGAGCACGCCGGCCGATCACCTGGCGCTAGCTCAGGAGGCGGATCGGCTCGGCTACTCGGTGGTGTGGGCGGCGGAGGCCTACGGCTCCGACTCGCCGAGCATGCTGGCCTGGATGGCCGGCCAGACCGAGCGGATCGATCTGGGCAGCGCGGTGATGCAGATCCCCGGTCGCACCCCGGCGATGACCGCGATGACGGCGGCGACCATCGACGCGCTCTCCGGCGGCCGGTTCCGGCTCGGCCTCGGCGTCTCCGGCCCGCAGGTCTCCGAGGGCTGGCACGGCGTCCGCTTCGCCAAGCCGCTCGCGCGGACCCGGGAGTACGTGGACATCGTCAAGCTCGCCATCGCCCGCAAGGAGGTCGCGTACGACGGCGAGCACTACACCCTGCCGCTGCCCGACGGCCCGGGAAAGGCGCTGCGGCTGGGCTTCCACCCGCCGCGCGAGCACATCCCGATCTACCTTGCCGCGGTCGGCCCGAAGAACCTCGAGCTGGCCGGCGAGATCGCCGACGGCTGGCTCGCCGTCTTCTACGCGCCGGACTTCGCCGAGGAGCAACTCGCCTCCGTCCGCGCCGGCCGGGCCAGGGCCGGCAAGGAGCTGGCCGGCTTCGACGTGGTGCCGTCCGTCCCCGTGGTGGTCGGCGACGACATCGCCTCCTGCGCCGAGCTGGTCCGCTGGTACGCCGCCCTCTACGTCGGTGGCATGGGTAGCCGGCAGCAGAACTTCTACAACCAGCTGGCCACCCGGATGGGCTACGGCGACGCGGCCCGGGAGGTCCAGGACCTCTACCTGGCCAAGCGGCAGCGTGACGCCGCGGCCGCGGTGCCGATGGAGTTCATCGACCGCACCTCGCTGCTCGGGCCGAAGGAGCGCATCGCGGAGCGGATGCGCGAGTACGCCGCGGCCGGCGTGACCACCCTGTCGGTCACCCTCTTCGTCGCCGACCGGGACAGTGGTGTGCAGACCCTGCGCACCGTCGCCGACGCGCTGGAGCTCTCCGGAGTCGGCGAGTGACCTGGGTAGAGGCCATCGTCCTGGGCATCGTCCAGGGGCTCACGGAATTCCTGCCGGTCAGCTCGTCGGGCCACCTGCGGATCACCTCGGCGATCTTCTTCGGCCGGGACGCCGGCGCGTCCTTCACCGCGGTGACCCAGCTCGGCACCGAGGCGGCCGTGCTCATCTACTTCGCCAAGGACATCTGGCGGATCGCCCGCACCTGGCTGCTCGGCCTCGTCGACCGCTCGGTCCGGTCCAGCCTCGACTACCGGATGGGCTGGTACGTCATCGTCGGCTCGATCCCGATCGGGCTGTTCGGCTTCCTGTTCAAGGACCAGATCCGCACCGCCGGCCGCAACCTGTGGCTGATCTCCTTCACGTTGATCTTCTTCGCGTTCGTGCTCGCCTTCGCCGAGTACTGGGGGCGGCAGACCCGCACGCTGGAGAACTTCCGGCTGCGCGACGGCATCGTGATGGGCTTCGCCCAGGCCATGGCGCTGATCCCGGGCGTCTCCCGCTCCGGCGGCACGCTCACCGCCGGCCTGCTGCTCAACCTCACCCGGGAAACCGCGGCCCGGTACTCGTTCCTGCTGGCCATCCCGGCCGTGGTGATGTCCGGCGTGTTCAGCATCCCGGACGTCTTCGAACCCTCCGCTCCGGGCACGGCCGCGCCGAGCGGGGCGCAGATGGTGGTCGCCACGCTGATCGCGTTCGTCATCGGCTACGCGGCCATCGCCTGGCTGCTGCGGTACGTCGCCCACCACACCCTGTACGTCTTCGTGCTCTACCGGGTCGCCCTCGGCACCCTGGTCCTCGCCCTGCTGATGACCGGCACGATCAGCGCCACCTGATCGCCACCCCCGCATACGCCAGTCGTTGCATGTGCCGCCGGCCGGCACCCTCTCGGTGCTGGCCGGTTTCGGTGTGGAGATGCCGCTGGCCGGCACCCGGTTCGGGTGTCGGCCAGCGGTCCCCCTTTTTTGATTAATGCCTGAGTCAGCTGTTCCAGTGCTCGGCGACCAGGTCGGCGGCCTGCTGCTCCCACTGGGCGTAGGCGTGCGGGTAGGCCGACACCTGCACCGTCTGGGCGGCCTCGGTCAGCGGCATGTCGTGCCAGCCGTCGACCTGCTTGAGGCCCTTGAGGAACGCCATGGTCGAGTACTGCGGGTCGGTGATCTGCTCCGGGGTGCCCCAACCCGAGGACGGGCGCTGCTGGAACAGGCCCAGCGAGTCGTGGTCGTTGCGGTCCCCCAGGTGACCCAGGTTCTCCAGCTTCGACTCCTGCAGGCTGGTCGCGATCGAGACCACCGCGGCCCGCTCGTCCATACCCGACTTCTTCGTCGCGGCGATGATCGCCTTGACGTTGCCGATCTGCTCGTCGTTCAGCTTGATGTGGGACTGGGTGCCCTGCACACCGTGCGGGATCAGCTTGCCCTTGTCGACACCCGGCTTGTCGGCCTGCACGGCGACGACGGGCTTGGTGTCGACCGCGGCGGTAGTAGTGGTGGTGCCGTGGTTCAGCGGACCGGCGGCCAGGCCACCGGCGAACGCCAGACCAGCGATACCAAGAACGCTCTTACGCAGAGTCGTGTTCATGATCAAAGCTCCAATTCGGGGGTCAGGCACACCACCCGATGGGGGCCGGGTAGATGCGCACGCACCACGGACGGGCGCTCAAAACAAAAGGGGAAAGTCTCTGTCCGGCGAAGATCCGCGGGGTGGGGGTGCCACTCGCGGCGCCGGGACCATGTGTAACGACCGGCGGCCCACCATCATTCCGACCCGGGCCCAACCGGCCCCGCCGAGCGGGGCGCTTCCTCGGTCGTACGCCAGGTATAACGACCCCGCCCCGGCCACGATTCCGGCCCCAGAATGCCGCCGGTCACACCCCCGAACCGGACATGCCACACCCCGTCGGCGAGTTGGGGCGACGCCGGACACCAAGGTCCCATTCACCGCAAAAGGCCAGCATCACCCACCGTGATGGCTTGAGCCAACAACACCACAGTCAGCGAGGCCACACCCGCACCGACGCTGGGCGGATCTTGCGACAGGAAGCCGTACCGCGTAAGGGCCGCGAACGGGAAGCCACGCCATGATCCGGTCGTGTGGGGCGGCTCTGGCGACCAAGGCCCTAGGGTGGTCAGGGTGGCGACCCTTCTGCTTCTGCGACACGGCCGGACCACCGCGAACGCCGACGGCGGCCTCGCCGGCCGGCAGCCGGTCGAGCTGGACGAGACCGGCCGTGCCCAGGCCACCGCCGTCGGGGAGCGATTGCGGAGCGTTCCCCTCGCGGCCGTGGTGACCAGCCCGCTGATCCGCTGCCGGCAGACCCTGGACCTGGCCCTGCCACAGGCCGAGCCGGTGGTGGCGGAGGGGCTGATCGAGTGCGGATACGGCAGCTGGGAGGGACAGCCGCTGAAGAAGCTGGCCAAGGAGCCGCTCTGGCCGGTGGTCCAGCAGCATCCGAGCGCGGCCGTCTTCCCCGAGGGGGAGTCGATGGCCGCGATGTCCGCGCGGGCGGTGGCGGCGGTGCGCGCCTGGGATGCCCGGATCACCGCCGAGCACGGGCCGGAGGCGGTCTGGCTGGCGTGCAGCCACGGCGATGTGATCAAGGCCATCGTGGCGGACGCGCTCGGCGTACACCTGGATCTTTTTCAGCGGATCGTCGTGGACCCGGCGTCGGTGACGGCGATCCGCTACACGCCGCTGCGGCCGTTCCTGGTCCGGCTCAACGACACCGGCGGCGACCTGTCCGGCCTGGTACCGCCGCCGCGCAAGCGGCGACGGCGGGCGGCCCGTACGACGGATTCGGACGCGGCCGTGGGTGGCGGCGCGGGAGCGGCCCGGTGAGCCGAACCACCACGCCCGCATGGGCCAACGGCACGCCGCGCGCGGCGCGGCGGCGATTCCCGGTCGGTGCGGTGCGCGATGCTTCCGCGTGCCGGATAGGGTCGTGGGTATGACCCACCAGGTGCACGCCTTCGAGCCGCCGGAGCGGTTCGTCGCCGGGACCGTCGGCCCGCCGGGGGAGCGTACGTTCTTTCTCCAGGCGCGCGGCGGTGGCCGGCTGGTCAGCGTCGCGCTGGAGAAGGTCCAGGTGTCCCTGCTCGCCGAGAAGCTGGAGGAGCTGCTCTCCGAGGCGCAGCGCCGGTTCGGCGTGGACGTGCCGGAGGCGCCCGCGGCGGTGACCGACAACGACCCGCTGGACACCCCGGTCGACGAGGAGTTCCGGGTCGGCACGCTGGGCCTGGCCTTCGACGTGGACACCGCCACGGTGGTGATCGAGGCGATCGCCGTTGGTGAGGCGGAGGCCGAGGTCGAGCTGGGCGATGCCGATGACGACGAGGACGAGGACCCGGACGAGCCGGACGACGACCTTGACCGGCTCCGGGTGCGGCTGACCCCCGCGGCGACCCGCGCGTTCATCGAGCGGGCCCGCCGGGTGATCAACGCCGGTCGTCCGCCCTGCCCGCTCTGCGGCCAGCCGCTGGATCCCGCCGGCCACCTCTGCCCGCGGTACAACGGTTATCACCGGTGACCTCGTCCGAACTCCAGCCTCGACAGGACGGCGCCGCCGCGCTCAGGCTGCTGAGCGACGGTGAGTTCGACCTGGAGGGGCGGCTGGTCGACGCCTCCAACACCACCCTGCGCGGGATCCTCACCCTCGACGGGGTGACGGCCCGCTGCGTCTACAAGCCGGTGCGCGGGGAGCGTCCCCTCTGGGACTTCCCGGACGGCACCCTCGCCGGCCGGGAGGTCGCCGCGTACCTGGTCTCCCGCGCCACCGGCTGGGATCTGGTGCCGCCGACCGTGCTGCGCGACGGCCCGTTCGGCCCCGGCTCGTGCCAGCTCTGGATCGACGAGCCGGAGGACGCCGAGCCGCTGGTCGGGTTCGTGCCGGCGGACGCGGTGCCACCGCGCTGGTTCCCGGTCGCCGCCGCCCGCGACGACGACGGCGTCGCGTACGCCCTCGCGCACGCCGACGACCCCCGCCTGGCCCGGCTGGCGGTCCTCGACGCCGTGATCAACAACGCCGACCGCAAGGGCGGCCACGTGCTCGTCGGGTCGGACGACCGGATCTACGGCGTCGACCACGGGGTGAGCTTCCACATCGAGGAGAAGCTGCGCACCGTGCTCTGGGGCTGGGCCGGCCGGCGGCTGCCGCCGGACGCGGTGGAGATGCTCGACGCGCTGGCCGGCCAGGTGGCCGGCACGCTCGGTGACGAGCTGGCCGAGCACCTGACGATCGGCGAGATCGCCGAGCTGGCGGCCCGGATCGACCGGCTGCGGGAGACCGGCAGGTTCCCGCTGCCGCCGGAGGACTGGCCGGCGATGCCCTGGCCACCGATGTGAGCCGTTGTCGCGTTGATCACTCGTGGGGGCGCCTCCCCGCGGCCTGACAGATCGTTAGGCTGACGGTCATGGAGTCTTGGGCGGGACACGAGGTGCCACGGCTGCCGGGCAGGGGCGCGCCACTGAGCTTGTACGACTCGGCGCGGCGCGGTGTCCACCCGATCCAGCCGGACGGCGCCGCCTCGATGTATGTCTGCGGCATCACCCCGTACGACGCGACCCACCTCGGACACGCCGCCACCATGATCACGTTTGACCTGGTGCAGCGGATGTGGCGGGACGCCGGCGTGACCGTGCGTTACGTGCAGAACGTCACCGACATCGACGACCCGCTGCTGGAGCGGGCCGAGCGCGACGGCGAGGACTGGAAGGTCCTGGCCATGCGGGAGACCGCGTTGTTCCGGGAGGACATGGAGGCGCTACGGATCATCCCGCCGGCGCAGTACGTCGGCGCGGTCGAGTCGATCCCGGACATCGCCGAGAAGGTCCTCGTCCTGCTCAAGGACGGTGCGGCGTACCGCCTCGACGACGGCACCGGCGACGTCTACTTCGACAGCAGCGCCGCCCCCGATTTCGGCTACGAGTCCAACCTCTCCCGCGAGCAGATGCTGGAGATCTTCCCGGAGCGCGGCGGCGACCCGGACCGGGCCGGCAAGCGGGACCCGCTGGACCCGCTGCTGTGGCGCGGCGCCCGGGAGGGCGAGCCGTCCTGGCCGGGCGGCGAGCTGGGCCCGGGCCGTCCCGGCTGGCACATCGAATGCGCCGTCATCGCCTTGAACCTGCTCGGTGACCGCATCGACGTGCAGGGCGGCGGCAACGACCTGATCTTCCCGCACCACGAGTGCTCCGCCGCGCACGCGGAGCGGCTCACCGGCGAGAGGCCCTTCGCCGACCACTACGTGCACGCCGGCATGATCGGCCTGGACGGCGAGAAGATGTCCAAGTCCAAGGGCAACCTGGTCTTCGTCTCCCGGCTGCGGGCCGACCAGGTCGACCCGATGGCGGTCCGGCTGGCCCTGCTGAGCGGCCACTACCGCACCGACCGGTCCTGGACCGACGACCTGCTCGCCACCGCGCAGGAGCGGCTGGCCCGGTGGCGCCGGGCCGCCGCGGCCCCCGCCGGCCCGTCCGGGGCCGACCTCCTGGCCGCCGTACGCGAGCGCCTCGCCGACGACCTCGACACCCCTGGCGCCCTCGCCGTCGCCGACGCCTGGGCCGACCGCGCTCTCGCCGGCAGCACCGACGACCCGGAGGGACCGGCCCTCTTCACCGACACGATCGACGCCCTCCTCGGCATCCGCCTCTGACGCCGCCCCGGCGCCTTCGGCGGTCCGCCCCACGAGCCAGCCGAGCTCCGCGGTCGTCCTGATCGTCTGCGCTTCTCGGAGGGCGTTGACGGCGTGTCGCCCCGGTGCACCGCAGACGATCATGGGTGCCGTGAGGGGAGGGCGTCAGCCGAGGACGAGGCCGGGGTCGGGGTCGGCCTCTTCGGCGGGGGCGGGGATCTTGTACTCCTCGGTGAGGGTGGTCATCGGGCCGGGCCAGGTGGCCTGGGCGACCTCGATCGGCTTGCGGTGGGCGTCGTACGCGACGTGCAGCAGGTGCAGCACCGGGGTGTCGGGGCGGATCTGCAGGATCTCCGCCTCCTCCCGGCTCGGCTGGCGGGCGCTGAGCGTGTCGGTGGCGGAGACGTACCGCCGGCCGGTGGCCTCCTCGGCCTCCTGGTAGAGCGGTCGGCCGAACGCCTCGGCCCGCTCCAGGGTGGTGCCGGCGGTGTCCGTGGGCAGGAACCACGAGACGCCCACCTCGACCGGCGACTCGTCGGTGCGCACCAGGTGGCGGCGGCAGAGCAGCTCGGTGCCGTCGGGCACGCCGAAGGCGTCGGCGACCTCCGGCGGGGCCGGGGAGTGGCCCACCGAGACGAGCTGCTGGCGGTACCGGGCGGCCAGGTCGGTGTGGTAGCCGCGGAACCCGCCGTAGCGGCCCCGGGAGAGCCGGTTGAGCCGGCGCCGGGTGCCCCGGACGTACGTACCGGAGCCGGGCTTGGTGATCAGAATGCCCTCGACCCGGAGCTGGTCGACGGCGCGCTGCACGGTCTGCTTCGCGACGCCGAACATCTCGGCGATGGCCGGGATCGACGGCAGCCGCTCGCCCGGCCCCCAGTCGCCCCGGCGCACCTGGGCCTTGAGCTGCGCGGCGATCTGCCGGTGCGGAAACTCCGCCGCGCCCGGGTTGATCTGCATGCCCGCCTCCTCCTGACAGCTAGGCTCCTAGGATGCCTTGGAGGGTGTGAGGCCGTCACGCCGACACGCGAAGAAACAGGCCCGGACGTCGGCGACGTACGGGCCTGGGGGCTCGGGTGGGGAAGTGGGGCTACCAGGAGCCGGCGGTCGGGCCGGCGGAGCCGCCCCGGCGGCGCAGGTACTTCTCGAACTCCTGGGCGATCTCGTCCCCGGTCAGCGGGGTGATGCCGGCGTCGCCGACGCGCTCCTCCAGCTCGCGGACGTACTCGCCCAGCTCGGCGTCCTGCTCGGCGGCGCTGCGCACCCGCTGCTCCCACTCGGCCGCCTCCTCGGCCAGGTCGGCCATCGGCACCGGCAGGTCCAGCACGTCCTCGACCCGGTGCAGCAGCGCGAGTGTCGCCTTGGGACAGGGCGGGTTGTTGGCGTAGTGCGGTACGTGCACCCAGAACGACACCGCGTCGACCTCGGCCCGGGTGCAGGCCTCGTGCAACACCCCGACGATCCCGGTCGGCCCGTCGTAGCGGGTGGGGGTGAGCTGGTAGCGCTTGGCGGCCCCGGTGTCGGAGGCGCTGCCGCTGATCGGCAGCGGCCGGGTGTACGGCACGTCGGCCAGCAGCGCGCCGAGCAGCACCACCCGCTCGACCTCCAGGCTGTGGCAGATCTCCAGCACCTGCTCGCAGAAGGTACGCCAGCGCATGCTGGGCTCGATGCCCCGGATCAGCACCACGTCCCGCTCGGTGCCCTGCGGGCTGGCCACCATGAAGCGCGTGGTCGGCCACTCCACCCGGCGGGTCTCGCCCTCGGCCATGGTGATGGTCGGCCGGCTCACCTGGAAGTCGTAGAAGTCCTCCGGGTCCAGCTCGGTCACCTGCCGGGCCTGCCAGACCTGCTCCAGGTGCTCCACGGCGGCGGTGGAGGCGTCCGCGGCGTCGTTCCAACCCTCGAAGGCGGCGATGGCGACCGGGGAGCGCAGCACCGGCAACCCGTCGAACTCGGTCACGCCGTCACCTCACCCTGCTCGTCGGGGCCGGCGCCGGGCCGGCGCCCGGTCGTCCGCCCGCCGTGCGCGGTGGCGTCCCTGTTGTCCCTCACGTCCGTCAGCCTACGTGCCGGGGCCGGATGCGGCCCGTCGGCCGCGCCGGTCGAGGAGTGGATCAGCCGGGCGAAAGGGACCCAAAAGACATGGTGATCCAGCTGACAGTATGTGGGAAGGCCAGCATGGCTCGACCCGGTCCCGAACCGCCGCACTAACCTGGCCCTGTGCGGACTTCGTTGCTGGATGTGCTGGCGGATCGGATCCTCATCGCCGACGGGGCGATGGGGACGATGCTCCAGGCGGCCGACCTGACCCTGGACGACTTCGACGGTCTGGAGGGCTGCAACGAGATCCTCAACGTGACCCGGCCGGACGTCGTGCGCGGCGTGCACGAGGCCTACCTGGCGGCGGGGGCGGACTGCGTCGAGACCAACACCTTCGGCGCCAACCTGGCCAACCTCGGCGAGTACGACATCCAGCACCGGATCCGGGAGCTGTCCGAGGCGGGCGCGCGGATCGCCCGGGAGGCCGCCGACGCGTACGCCACCCCGGACCGGCCCCGCTTCGTCCTCGGCTCGATCGGTCCGGGCACCAAGCTGCCCACCCTCGGGCACGCGGCGTACGCGTCGCTGCGCGACGCGTACCAGCAGAACGCCGCGGGTCTGATCGCCGGCGGCGCCGACGCCCTGATCGTGGAGACCTGCCAGGACCTGCTCCAGGTGAAGGCGGCGGTGGTCGGGTCGCAGCGGGCGATGGCCGAGACCGGCCGGAAGGTCCCGCTGATCTGCCACGTCACCGTCGAGACCACCGGCACCATGCTGCTGGGCAGCGAGATCGGCGCGGCGCTGACCGCGATCGAGCCGCTCGGGGTGGACCTGATCGGGCTGAACTGCGCCACCGGGCCGGCGGAGATGAGCGAGCACCTGCGCTACCTCTCCCAGCACGCCCGCGTGCCGCTGTCGGTCATGCCGAACGCCGGCCTGCCCCAGCTCACCGCCGACGGCGCGGTCTACCCACTGACCCCGGTGGAGCTGGCCGACGCCCTGGAGCGCTTCGTCGCCGAGTACGGCGTCTCCCTGATCGGCGGTTGCTGCGGCAGCACCCCCGAGCACATCCGGGTGGTCGCCGAGCGGCTGCACGGTGCCCGGCCCGGCCCGCGGGAGCCGCAGCAGGACGCGGGCGTCTCGTCGATCTACCACCACGTCCCGTTCGAGCAGGACGCCAGCGTGCTGATGGTGGGGGAGCGGACCAACGCCAACGGCTCCAAGGCGTTCCGCGAGGCGATGCTGGCCGGCGACTGGCAGGCCTGCGTCGAGATCGCCCGCAGCCAGGCCCGGGACGGCTCGCACCTGCTGGACCTCTGCGTCGACTACGTCGGTCGGGACGGCACGCGGGACATGCGCGAGCTGGCCGGCCGGTTCGCCACCGCCTCCACCCTGCCGATCATGCTGGACTCCACCGAGCCGGCGGTGATCGAGGCCGGGCTGGAGATGCTCGGCGGGCGGTGCGTGGTCAACTCGGTCAACTTCGAGGACGGCGACGGCCCCGACTCCCGCTACGCCCGGGTGATGCCCGTCGTCAAGGAGCATGGCGCCGCCGTGGTCGCCCTGCTCATCGACGAGGAGGGCCAGGCCCGGACCAAGGATTGGAAGGTACGCGTCGCGGTCCGGCTGATCGAGGACCTGACCACCCGGTGGGGGCTGCGCCGCTCGGACATCCTCATCGACGCGCTGACCTTCCCGATCGCCACCGGTCAGGAGGAGACCCGCCGGGACGGCGTCGAGACCATCGAGGCGATCCGGGAGATCGCCGCCCGCTACCCGGGGATCAACTTCACCCTGGGCATCTCGAACGTCTCCTTCGGACTCAACCCGGCGGCGCGGCAGGTGCTCAACTCGGTCTTCCTGCACGAGTGCGTGCAGGCCGGGCTGACCTCGGCGATCGTGCATGCCAGCAAGATCCTGCCGATGTCGAAGATCCCGGCGGAGCAGCGCGCGGTCGCCCTCGACCTGGTCTACGACCGGCGTCGCGAGGGGTACGACCCGGTGCAGCGCTTCATCGAGATCTTCGAGGGCGTCGACGCCGCCTCGGCGCGGGCGACCCGGGCCGAGGAGCTGGCGGCGTTGCCGCTGGACGAGCGGCTGAAGCGGCGGATCATCGACGGTGAGCGCAACGGCCTGGAGGCCGACCTGGACGCCGCGATGGCCGGCGGCCGTTCGCCACTGTCCATCATCAACGACCTGCTGCTGGACGGCATGAAGGTGGTGGGCGAGCTGTTCGGCTCCGGTCAGATGCAGCTGCCGTTCGTGCTCCAGTCCGCCGAGGTGATGAAGACCGCGGTGGCCTACCTCGAGCCGCACATGGAGAAGACCGACGACGACGGCGGCAAGGGCCGGATCGTGCTCGCCACGGTCAAGGGCGACGTGCACGACATCGGCAAGAACCTGGTCGACATCATCCTGTCCAACAACGGCTACGAGGTGGTCAACATCGGCATCAAGCAGCCGATCAACGCCATCCTGGACGCGGCCGAGGAGCACCGGGCCGACGCGATCGGCATGTCCGGCCTGCTGGTCAAGAGCACGGTCATCATGAAGGAGAACCTCGCCGAGATGGCCACGCGGGGGGTCGCGGAGCGCTGGCCGGTCCTGCTCGGTGGGGCGGCGCTCACCCGGGCGTACGTTGAGGACGACCTGCGGTCGACGTTCCCCGGCCAGGTGCACTACGCTCGCGACGCGTTCGAGGGACTGTCCCTGATGGACCGGGTGATGGCCGCCAAGCGCGGCGGCGCCCCGGTGGTGGACCCGGAGCGGGAGGCCGCCCTGGCCGCGCGGCGGGCCCGGCGGGAGCGGCAGCGGGCGATGGTCAGCGAGGCGCTGCCCGAGCTGGACGACGCCTCGGTCCGCTCCGACGTGGCCACCGACGTGGAGGTGCCCAGCCCGCCGTTCTTCGGCACCCGGGTGGTCAAGGGCGTACCGCTCGCCGACTACGCGGCGCTGCTCGACGAGCGGGCCACCTTCCTCGGCCAGTGGGGGCTGCGTGGCGCCCGCGGCGGCAAGGGGCCGTCGTACGAGGAGCTGGTGGAGACGGAGGGCCGGCCGCGGCTGCGCTACTGGCTGGACCGGTTGATCGCCGACCAGGTCCTCGAGGCCGCCGTCGTGTACGGCTACTTCCCCGCGTACTCCGAGGGCAACGACCTGGTGGTGCTGGACGAGAACGGGCACAGCGAGCGGGCCCGCTTCTCCTTCCCGCGCCAGCGGCAGGAGCGGCGACTCTGCCTGGCCGACTTCTTCCGCCCGAAGGGCGACGAACTGGACGTGGTGGCGTTGCAGCTGGTCACGGTCGGGCAGCCGATCAGCGAGTACACCGCGAAGATGTTCGCCGGTAACGAGTACCGGGACTACCTGGAGGTGCACGGCCTGTCGGTGCAGCTCACCGAGGCCCTGGCCGAGTACTGGCACCGGCGGGTCCGGTCGGAGCTCACCCTGCGGGGTGGCCGTACGGTCGCCGACGATGACCCGGCGGACCTGGCCGGGTTGTTGCGCACCGACTACCGCGGCTGCCGGTACGCGTTCGGCTACCCGGCCTGCCCGGACCTGGAGGACCGCGCGAAGATCGTGGAACTGCTCGGGGCGGAGCGGATCGGGGTGCAGCTGTCGGAGGAGTTCCAGTTGGTGCCGGAGCAGGCCACCGACGCGATCGTGGTGCACCACCCGGAGGCGAACTACTTCAACGCCAAGTGATCAGCGCAGGTGCGCTGACCCGCGGCGGAGCACCCGGAATGGCCCTGATTTCCATGATCATGCCGTCTCCAGGCCGTCAGGCGTCTGCGGGTCGCCGGCGAAGGCGTGGTCGATCGCGGAAGGGTGACGTCGACCGGCGGGTACCGCTTGGCGTGCTCGGCGAGCCGGCGCGACACCGACTCAGGCAGCGGAACATGCCGGACCTTGCCGCCCTCTGGCGGCGCAATGATCAGGCGTCCCCGCACGAGCTTGACCTGACGAGTCACGTGCAGCACGCGACGGACTCGATCGACGTCGTCCGGGCTGACGCCGAAGATCTCACCCTGTCGGAGGCCGCAGCCGGCGCCCAGGTCGACGGTGACCCGGTAGCGGTCGGCGCCGGACGCTGGGCGGATTCGACGGTCCGTCAGAGGCGCGCGGTCAGCGGCTACTTCTTTAATTTGATCTACGACCTGTGCCCGGCCAGGCTGGGTCGAGGTGGCTGGCGGGTTGCTCTTTTCCGCGGCTGTCCACGGCGTCATGGGTGTGACTCTCATCTGGGGTGCGCCCGCCGGCTACCGCCCGGGGAGTGGCTCAAGAGGGGTTTGTGCAGCTCAAAGTAGCTTTGCCCTCCCTGTCGAATGTCCAGCATTTGCCAGGAGGAAGCCAGCACATGGGTCGTGTAGTGATCGGGATGGATCCACACAAGCGGTCGGCCACGATCGAGGTCATCGATGACCGGGAAAAGGTCCTCGCACGGGGGCGGTACGGCACGGACAGCGTCGGCTATCAGGAGATGCTCGCGGCCGGTCGCCGGTTCACCGACCGGGTCTGGGCCATCGAGGGGTGCGGCGGAATCGGCCGGCACATCGCTCAGCGGCTGGTCGCCGACGGCGAGCCGGTCCTGGACGTGCCCGCGAAGCTGTCCGCGCGGGTGCGGGTGTTCGACACCGGTCAGGGCCGCAAGACCGACCCGGTTGACGCGCACAGCGTCGCGGTGGCCGGGCTGCGCAGCCCGAGCCTACGCCAGGTGACCGCGGACGACGCCACGGTCGTGCTACGGCTGCTGGTCGACCGCCGCGACGAACTCGGCCGGACCCGCACCGAGACCGTCAGCCGCATCCACCACCTGCTGCTCGAGCTGATCCCTGGCGGGGCGAAGAAATTCCTCACCCGCGGCCAGGCCAGCTACCTGCTACGCACCGCGCCGCCACCGGTCGGCATCGTCGCCCAGACCCGCCACGATCTCGCCCGCGAACTCATCGAGGAACTCACCACGATCGACGCCAAGATCCGCGCAGCGGACAAGCAGTTGCGCCAGCTCGTCGCCGCCTATGGCAGCAGCCTGACCGACCTGTACGGGATCGGCCCCTCCGGCGCAGCCCGGCTGCTGGGCGACATCGGTGACATCCGCAGGTTCCGTACCGCGGCGCACTTCGCGTCCTGGAACGGCACCGCCCCGCTGGAGGCGTCCTCCGGCGACCAGCGCCGCCACCGGCTCTCCCGGGTCGGCAACCGGCGTATCAACCGAGTCCTGCACATCATGGCCATCGTCCAGCTCCGCCGTGACACCCCCGGCCGCGCCTACTACCGGCGCCGCCTCGCCGAAGGCAAGACGACGATGGAAGCGCTCCGCGCGCTCAAACGCCACCTGTCCGACGTCGTCTTCAAGCGGATGCTTCGCGACGCCGCACCACAGCGAACCGCAGGGACGGGCCCGGGAGGACACACGGGAGCGACTCTGCAATCCAGCGCGGACGACCCAATCCCGACGGCCATCTCTTCGGACAAGTCACAGCCCGGACCCGCCGACAACAAGCCTAAAACAACCTCGCCGCAACCCCTTGACTAGAGGGGAACCAGATCCGTGCACGTGATCTTGATTCGGGCGCGGGTAAGGTGGCTCCTCGGCGGTTTCAGGTGCTGAGTCATTCGACAAGGGCGTGGTCGGCCTCCCAAGATCGCTCTCGATCTGCGTGCGCGAGGGTGGCGCGGCTAGGCATCATTCCTGTCTTACTGCGTCCCATAGCTCCGGCTGGCGATAGTGATTCCGGGCGCCGGTCTTCAGCGCCGCGCGCAGCGTGGCAAGGTGTTCGGTGTCCGGCGGCAAGTTGAGGCGCCCGAGCAGCTCCAGCGCCTGCTCCGGTTCGAGGTCGCCGTAGACGTCGTGGTAGCTGGCCAGCAGGCCCTTGAACAACGCCGGCCGCAACTTGGCCGCAGCTACGACAGCCTCGTAGACGTCGTGTTTGTCAGCCCAGCGGACTGGCCCTGAATGTTCGAGGACCCGGGAGACGCGACGGCAGAGTGGCGGGTTGGCCAGGTCACCCAGGCGCTGGCGGGCTCGCAGGTTACGTACGTCGTCGCCGATCACGGCCGCGAACGCAGACGCGCTCCTGCCCGGGTCTTCAAACCAGTCGACCCACAGCGAGTACAGCACCTGTGTGCCCGGCTCGGGTACTTCCAGACGCTGCCGGTAGCCGGCCCAGAAGGCCTCAATGACCGCCGGGTCAGCCTGTTCGGCGACGAAGAAACCCAGTTCCACCGTGACCCAGTACTCGTCGAGCAGATCGAGCAGGCCCAGCCCTATGCGCAGCTGCTGCGACGGGGGTAGTCGGTCGTCCCCGAGAGCTGCGGCCGTCCACTCATGCGCGAGATCGCTATCGGTTCGCTCCAACCCACCTGACGGGGTGACTTCGCGCCACCGTCCCGGGCCCAGCGGCGTCACGCCCTCCTCGGCCAGCCAGCGCAAGGCTCCGTCCGCCTCCGGGGTATGCATCCCAACAGTGTCGGCGATTGGATACCGACGCCGCACCAGGTTTGACCATGCCGCAAGCGACGGCTCAGACGAGCGAGTCGAGCCCCAGCACCGTCGCGAGCCCGAGTCGACGGGCCAACAACCCGAACTGGATCCATCGTCACGGCGAGACAGCGCGGCCGACGAGAGACCGGCCACAGACAAACACAGGCACGTCGCAGCCCACCGCGCATTATCGGCGGCAGATGAGCGCGCCCGCTAGTGGCGCCGTTCGGCCGGCCAGGACCCGAGGCGGGATATTTCTTGACTCTCGACCCGGTCGAGGGCTGACCCTTCCTGGGTGACGTCTGAAGAGCGTGACCAACGATCAGTCCCTCTCGCGATTGACCTGGAGATGCTGCGGCCGGTACTGCGCGGCGGCTGGGGAGCGGATACCTGCGACCCGCACGATGTGCAGGATTGGCACGCCGGCAACGCAGCCCGTGGTCAATGCGGGGTGACTGCCTTGATCATTCAGGACCTGCTCGGCGGAGAGCTGATCCTCGGCGAGGTCTTCGCCGGAGACGCCAAGGTCGGCTACCACTACTGGAATCGATTGGCCGACGGCCGCGAGGTCGACCTGACAGCTGACCAGTTCCAGCCACCGGAAGTTGTTGTCGGCGGTCAAGTCCAGCAACGCCCGCCGGGCCCACCTCGGCGATGCCGCCAGCAGTACGAGATCCTGCGGGACCGCGTCTTCGCAGCCCTCTACGGCGGCGATCGAACGCAATCCACGCAACCGTGACGGCCGGCGAACAGGCCGAGCGCACGAACGGCGGCAGGTCCGCATGGGTCAGGATGTGCCCATGACGATCTCCGCTGACGACTCCGGTCCGGTCCGGATTGTGACGGCCGTTCTTCGCGACGGCGATCGGGTGTTGCTGTGTCATCGAAGCGCCGGACGCCGTTGGTATCCCGACGTGTGGGACCTGCCGGGCGGTCATGTTGAGGAGGGGGAGGATCCGAAAGAGAGCCTTGTCCGCGAGCTTCGGGAGGAGTTGGGAATCACGGCATCGGAGCCGTCCAGCCCGCCGATGCATGAGATCCGGACCGCGACGTACGACATGCAGATCTGGTTGATCGACAGGTGGACCGGAACACCCGTCAACGCCGCGCCGGACGAGCACGACGCTGTGGCGTGGTTCGAGACGTCCGACCTTGACAGCCTCCGTCTCGGCCACGAGTCGTATCTCTTGATGCTCACCGCCGTGCTCGTCACGTGACGTCGCTCCGGAAGCCAGGGGTGCGCGCTCATCGGCTAGAAGCGGCAGGCCAGCCCTCTCCGCCCGCCCCGCGTTCACAACGGGTAGCCGACCAACCGGATCGGGGTGTCACGCTTCAAGTGAAGCCACGACGTAACGCGTCATGCGGAGTCGACATCAGCCGTGATCGGGTGTCAGGTCTCAGGACGTCCGTGACAGAGGAGTCTCGGAACGTGGGTGACACTTCCGGCTAGCGGGGCGGTGACGGCGGTTCGGGTGGGCGTCCTCGGGCGCGGGCTGTATCGGATAGGGCGATCGCGGCCAGGACGAGAGCAGCGGCGATGGCGATCACCAGCCGCGGCGCCCGGATCATCGCCGGTGAGATGGCGGCGAGGACCAGGACACCGATCAGGCGGTTGCGGGACACGCGGGCGAAGACCGCGTACTCGAAGATGCCGCGCCCGGCCAGGAACAGCGCGGGCCCGCCGAGGATCATGGCGATCCAGATCGGCTCTGCGTGTCCGAACGGGTCGGCGAGGACGTGATCGACGCAGTTGGCGGTGATGACGATGCCGGCCACCATGATCGGGTGGGAGTAGGTTGCCGAGATGCTGAGGCGGAGCGGATCGGGGGCGGCCGCGATGGCTTCCGACAGCAGCTGCCCAGCGCGGTAGAAATAGATTCGCCACAACAGCACGGTGGTAGTGAAATACACCAAGGCTGCAACGCTGTGCTCGGCCCCGAAGCCACTGGTGCCGAACGCCAGACCCGTGACCAGGATCAACTCGCCGAGCGCAATGATGAAGAACTGCCGGAAGCGCTCGGCCAAGTGCTCGCCCAGGATCGCAAGCTCCGATCGCGCAAGGCGACCCAACCCCGGTGTGGGCAGACGGAGTGCGGTCGCCGTGTAGTCGACGGCCACCGCCAGCGTCCACAGCGCCAGACGCGCCGTATCGTGCGCGACGGCTCCCGCGATCCATGGCACGGCGGACACGCCGTACCAGAAGAATTGCCGCAGGAAGGCGCGCTGCGCCTGGTGGCCGCGCAGCAGGAGCACGAGGACGACGCTGGCGCCAATCCGAATGGCGACGTACGCGCCCGCGAAGAATAGGCCTCGCTTGCCGAACGCCTCCGGCGTCGCGGCGGCCATCACCAGGATGCCAAGCATGGACGCGATGACCAGCAGCTGTATCGGCGGTCGTTGCGGATCGAACCTGTCGGTTGTCCCCGCAACGCGGGACCAGACCCACCACAGGGCCAGCAGCAACACCAGCGTCTGGAAGGTGCCGATCCACGTCAGATTCTGGAGCAGCCCCTGCGTGAGCCGGAAGAGCGCGAGGACGAACACCAGGTCGAAGAACAGTTCCAGGAACGTTGCCTGCTGCGGCTGCCCGGGTCTCCGCAGCAGGCCGCCCGCCCTACTGGTCGCCATAGGCTCGCCCGCTTCTGCCGTCATTGTCGCTTTGAAGCAGTACCACGCTGCGGGCTCTGGTGGATGCGGATGTGCTGCCATGGCCCGGGTCGAGTGGCGGCGTTCTACAGGGGGGGTGTCAGCCAGGTCCTGATACCTATCCGTCACGTAGGTCCTGGGACCGGTCATGTCAGCCCGGTTGATCCGGTGTGAGGAATTTCTGTACGACATCAAGGCGGCCCGCGCCGCGGGCCGCTCGCGCCGCCGAACCTGGGCCGGGCCGATGGCCCGCCGTCGCGCCTCTGGCCGTCGGCCGCCAGCGCGCCGGTGTTAGCCCGCCGGCGGCGCGACATACGACGGAGCCCCGGACCGCCATGGTTAGTGGCAGATCCGGGGCTTCGGCGTCGAGCGCGACGACCACTGACGTGCCTCCGGCGGAGCGCTCAGGCACTCCGGGATGGCAGAGGAGGATGTCGTCAGTCACGATCGTCATCCGATTGGTTGGACATAATCTTCCGAATCGCCAACGTGAGCGACAGCGTGGCTCCGAGAACGGCCACTACGGAGAGAGTGCCCTTTGCCCCAAGGTTGATGAATATGCTCACAAGCGCTGACAGCATCGCCACTGTGGTGCTGATAGTGGCATAGGCGATGGTCTGCTGAGCCGCACGCTTGTTTGGGTCTCGGGAACGCTTTTGCTTCCTACTACGCCCAGTCATAGATCTTCACCCCCACTGTCACGGCGCTTAGGAGGACGATGACCGCGACGGCGTTGGATCCCAGAATCCACCACCAGTTTCTCATTTGGTGCGATCCGTTGTAGGCGCTCTTTTCAAGGATCTTGGGCAGGAATCCGAAGCCAAATCCTACAGCGATGAACGCCAGAACCGCTTGGGCGACCGGGACATCTAGCTTCCTGGCAACGCCATCAATGACTGCACCAACCAGAGTGACACAAGCAGCAGCTATCCACGTTGGCCAGAAGACGGCATCCTCCCGGTTGAGAGGGCGAGTGCAGTACTTTAACCAGATCTCCAGGCCGGCCGTTCCAACGAGGACGGCCATTGTGATTAGGAGTGAGGTCAACCACGGCGGCAGCGTAAGCCCCTCTCCTTCGAGTCAACGGAGGCCGATACTAGTCGAAGTCCGTACGCAAGGGAGCTGGGAGGCTTCCGGCAGGCGGAGGGCGAGTAGTTCAGCAACCGACTAGCCATGCCGAACCCATGGTGACCAGCGTTGGCCAGTGGGGCGAGCCGAACAGGACCGCATTTGCCGGGGGTCAAGCGGTCTTCCTGACGTGCCGCCTCTGGGGGGCCCAAGATCAGGCCGTATCCAGGCCGTCAGAGGCGGACCGAGGGCGACGAACAATGACCACCGATCACCAACGAACGGCCAGCTCAGGCGGCATCTTGTCCACGTTCATCGACTATGCCCTCACCCTTGATCAATACAACGCCAAGTAGCGACGACATGGCCCTGATCAGGGCTTTCTGTCGCTCCGAGGGGCGCTGACGTACGTGCGCCGGGGGAACGTGCATCCCGTTGCGCCGGTCGTCATGGATACCGGTCGCGGGGGAGAGGTACTTCAGCGTGTTCGTCACACCGCGTCACCGGATACCAGGTTGCCTGCTCCCCACACCTGCGGCACCCTTCCACACATGATCGAGACGCGTGTGCTCAGCGAGGGCGATTGGAAGATGTGGCGGGAGCTGCGGCTCGCTGCGCTGGCGGAGGCGGCGTACGCGTTCGGTGCCCAGCTGGCGGACTGGCAGGGCGAGGGCGACCGCGAGGAACGCTGGCGCGGTCGGCTGGCCATACCCGGCTCGTACAACATCTTGGCGATGCTCGACGGGCAGCCCGTCGGGATGGCCAGCGGGGTGCCGACCGATCAGGACGGGGTCGTCGAGCTGATCTCGATGTACGTGGCGCCGGTGGGACGTGGTCGGAGCGTGGGCGACCACCTCGTGCGGGCGGTCGAGCAGTGGGCCCGGCTGGTGGGCGCGGGGACGCTGCGGCTGGCCGTGGTGGAGGGCAACAAGAGCGCGTGGGCGCTCTACCAGCGGAACGGCTTCCGCGACACGGGTGAGCTAGGCGACCTCATGCCCGACGGCGTGCGTCGAGAGCACATTATGGTCAAGAGTCTCGTGGCTTAGCGGTCGGCCGGCGATGGAGAGTACGACAGGCCGGCTGCCGGCGTATCGGGCTCCACTTGACGCGTTACACATCGGTTTCATTTGAAGGGCGACAGTCGGCGGACTCTCGCCGGCTCTACTGTCACACTGCGTAACTGGCGCGCCGCCGACTGCTGGGGACATGCGATCATCGATGCCGGTCAAGACGTCCCGGTCGGCCGCAGTTGCGGATGCTGCCGATGTCAGGAGTCAGTTGGTCGGACCGGGCTCCCGCGGCGGGTTGATCACACGACCAGCGCATGCGACAGTACGGGCATGCCGGCCGCGCCGAGAAGCGGTGCTGACAACGGAGATCTTCCGTCGGTACCGGCTGTGACGCATCGTTTCGTGGACGTCGCGGGGGCGAAGGGCCGGGTAGGCCTTCACCTCGCGGAGGCTGGCACCGGGGACGCTGTCCTCATGCTGCATGGCTGGCCACAGCACTGGTACTGCTGGCGGCGTATCGTCCCCGAGTTGTCGGGGCACTATCGGCTGCTGATGCCCGACCTGCGCGGGTTCGGTTGGAGCGATACGCCCGGGTACGGCTACGACCCGCTGAGCTACGCAGCCGACGCTTTGGCGCTGCTCGACGCCCTGGGACTTGAGCGTGTGCGGCTTGTCGGTCATGACTGGGGCGGCTTCACGGCATTTCTGCTCGGCGTCGCACACCCTGAGCGATTTTCTCACATCGTCGTCTTTAACGCGCCACCACTGTGGGCACCGCTCACTCCGGGGGTGATCGCCTCGCTGTGGCGCACCTGGTACGTGATCGCGATCGCCAGCCCGCTCGGACCTCGCGTCGTCGCTGACCCGCGCTTCCTACCCTGGTTCGTCGGACTCGGTGGGCGCCAGCATGTGCTCAGCGCCGATGACGTCCAGGTCTATGCGCGCCGGCTGCAACATCCGGCTCGTGCGCGTGCCTCCTGCCTGCTGTATCGCAGCTATCTGCGCGCCGCGAATGACATCTTTCTCCGCCGCCGCTACCACGGCGACCACCTGAGCGTGCCGACCCGTCTCGTCTTCGGCGACGAGGACTTTTACGTGCCCAGGTCCTACATCACCGGTTTCGAGCAGCACGCGCCCGCCTTGGATGTCGAGTTCGTGTCCGGCTGCGGCCACTTCCTGCCCGAAGAACGGCCGGACCTCGCCACTGCCCGATTACGCGATTTCTTATCCGCCTGACCGAACCCCTCGGCCCGTTCGGCAATGGAGCCAGTATCCATCGGCGACCACTGCCCACGGTTCTCTCATCAGCAGTTTCGGACGTGCGCCACCACCTGAGCCTCCAACACACGACCAGCGGCAGATAGGGACGTTCTAGAAGGTGAAGTCCTTATCCGGGCGGCGGTCAGGCGGGCCGCCACCGCAGCCGATTGTCCCCGGCGGAGCGCTTGCACACCATCAGCTTCCCTGTGCTGGTGCGTCCTACCGCGCCGGCCGCCTTGCAGGACCCGCCCGGGTGCACACCGTTGCGCATCGACGGGTGGGTGGTGCGCTTCACCGTCGACTGGGGGCTGCGCGTCGGCTTCGGGGTGGGCTTCGCCGTCCTGCTAGGCGTCGGCGATGGACTGGCCGGGACGGAGTTGGAGGGGACAGCGGCGATGGGGGCCGCACTCGCGCTCACCGAAGGGGTGGCCGTCGGCTTGTCGTCGCCGAGGAACTCGCCTAGAGCGTTACCGCAAAAGCAGAGGAGCAGCAGCACCGCGAAGATGGCCCCGACGAACCTCACCGGGTAGCGCTTGGCTTTCGAGAGGACGCCGGCCGGTGGGGGAGCGCGGTGCTTCACTGCGCGAGTGTGACTGGCCGCAGGAGTGGACGCCCATTACCCGTTCGGTTTTGCGGCTGTCAACAGTCGGACACAGGGGACCGCGGGCACGGACGCCAGCGGACGAGCCGGCATGGCTGAGGACCCTCGTGGCAGCTAAGAAGGCCCAGTCCGTAGCGGGACCGGCAGGCCAGCCGATACCTGTTGCCGAGTGTCGGACAGGGCAATCAAGATCATGCCGTCTCCAGGCCGTCTGAGGCGAACCAGTAGTGACGAACCGATGGCCATCGATGAAGCGCCCCGGCTTAGGTCAGAGGGCGTCTCGCCCGGTTCGCATGGCTACGTCCACCGCCGAAATCAATACCACGCCGAGTGACGCGTCACGGGGTTTGACCTGCGCAAACGGTGGTGATATCTCGCGGCTTGGGGGGCAGCCTCGATAGCTCAGGATCATTCGCTTCGTGCGGTCTCCGGCCCGGTGATGCGCTCCAGCAACGGCAGGGCGGAGGCGATGATGCCGAGGCAGGCCGCCAGCCCGACGACGACAATCGCGTAGAACCCCACGCCCGGAGCGGTGAGCGTGTAGTCCATCTGCGCCTTGAGGAACAGCTGTGCGGCGAGGAAGCCCATCCCGATCGCGACCACGGCGACGGCGAGCATCGGTACGGCGCTTTCGAGCGCAACCACGCGGCGCAGGACCCGCACCGGCGCGCCGCTGAGGCGGAGCAGGCTGAACGGGCGTTTGCGCTCGGTGAGTCCGCCGATCACGCTGACCGCGAGGCTGCAGCCGGCGAGCGCGAGGCTGGCGATGATGATGACGTTGGCCAACTGTTGCCAGCCACGCAGCGTGTCGGCGAAGTCCGCCTCGAAGTCGCCGGGGACGTTCGGCGCCACCCAGAAGGCCGAGGGGTAGGCCACCTCGAGGGTCGTGCGCGCGCGCTCGATTGCTGCGGCCGAACCGTCCGTGCCGACCCCGATCGACGCCACCGGCAGCCCCTCCAGGTCGCCGAGTGGGACCGATGAGGCGGGCCAGACCCTCGTGGGCGACGCCGTTCCGCGGAAGGGCACCTCGGCAACCTCGGCTTCGTCGGCGCACCGGCCGTACGCCTTCGGGATGTCGGTGCACGCGACCACCCCGGGGCTGGCGTGGGCCGGGTCTTCGCGGATCACGATCACGCTCCGCACGCCGGGGACGGAGCGAAGGTCAGCCAGGATCGTGTCGGGCACTGACGGCGGGTTGTTGACGAAGGCGGTGGACAGGGTGGCGGCGTCGGTCGAGCCGATCGGTGCCGGGCCGCGGTTGGCGACGATCGTGGTGATCACGCCGATGGCGGTGCTCGTAACGAAGAGCGCGATCATGATGCCGCTGATGGCCCGGAAGCCGGCCTTCGGGTTGTCGGCGAGACGTCGCGCGGCGATGAGCGTGGCAGGGCGGGTGGCGCGTCGCGCCATGATCCGGGCGCCGACCATCGTCAGCCAGGGGCCGGCGATGACCAGGCCGGCCATGATGAGCAAGAGCCCGGGCAGGAACACCGCGGTCTGGCCGTCCGATGTCTCGGGCCGGTGACCGATGGCGAACGTCAGCACGGCGACGCCGAGCACAAGCGGGATCATCCGGTACGCGCGCGGGGCGCGTGGGGTGACCCGCCGGGTGACGCCGAGCGGGGAGATCCGCACGCGGCGCAGCGAGATGCGCGCCGCCACCGCCGCGCCGGCCGGGACGCCCAACGCGACGAGTAGAACGTCCAGCACAGTCAGCGACATGTCGCTGGGGAAGAACGGCATGCCGGTGAACGGGATGCTCGCGAGCCAGCCGCGGAACGCGAAGAACAGGATGAACCCGAGTGCGGTACCCGCGACGGCCGCGGCGGCCGCCTCGACCGCGGCAACGATCGAGATCTGCTGCGGCGTCGCGCCGACCAGACGCATCGCGGCGAACCGCTGCTCGCGGCGGGCGGCGCTGAGCCGGGTGGCCGTGCCGATGAAGATCAGCACTGGAAACAGCAGCCCACCGGCTATCACGCCCATGATGAGGTTGACCACGGTCTCGGGGAGCGCGGGAGCGTTGTCACCGACGCTGGTGAGCTGCTTGGCGAGGGGTAGTTCGGCGACCTCGTCGGGGGTGCCGCCGACGATGATGAGCAGGACGTCCGGCGACGTCAACGCCGCCGGGCCGATCGTGCCGAGGGCATGTCCGGGGTAGCGGTCGTCGAGCTGGTCGGCCGGATTGGCGGCCAGCTCCTTCTGCATCGCTGGCGAGGCGTAGTACTCCCCCGGACCTGGAGTCTTCGGGATGCCGATGGGGGTGGGGGCGCTCGGTCCGGTCGCGGCGACGTCGATGCGGATGATCTGCTTGCCGTGGAAGTAGTCCTGGCGCGTCGACCACCACAGCGGATCCGCGTCGCCGCCGGTTGACGGGGTGGGGAACATCGACGCGTACCGCGTGAGCTGCGCGTCGACGGCGTTCACTCCGGCGAGCGTGGCCAGCAGCACCCCGGCGCCCACCGCGACGGCGGTGGCGATGATGACCAGGCGGGTGAGCGCCTCACGACCGCCGGCCACGGCGAGGCGTAGCCCGAAGCCAATCATGACGCAACCCGATCCGGCGCGTTCACGCGCCCGTCGCGGACGATGACTTCGCGGTCGGCGTACGCGGCGACCCGTGGCTCGTGGGTGACCAGGATGACCGTGGTGCCCTGCTCGCGGGCCGCGGCAACCAGCAGGTCCATGACCTGCTCGCCGGTGAGTGAGTCGAGCGCACCGGTCGGCTCGTCGGCGAAGAGGACCTCCGGCCCGGCGACCAGGCCGCGGGCGAGGGCGACGCGCTGGGCCTGCCCGCCGGACAGTTCGCCGGACCGGCGCTGCTCCATGCCGTCCAGGCCGAGCCGCTCGAACCAGCCGTGCGCCTTGCGCAGCGCTTCCGTCCGGCGGACCCCGTTGAGCAGCAGCGGCAGGGCGACGTTCTCCGCTGCGGTGAGCTCGGGGACGAGCTGGCCGAACTGGAACACGAACCCGAAGCGGTCCCGGCGCAGGCTGCTGCGTTCGGTCTCGCTCATGGAGTCGACCCGGGCCCCGCCAAACAGGATCTCGCCGGAGTCGGGAACGAGGATGCCGGCCAGGCAGTGCAGCAGCGTCGACTTGCCCGAGCCGCTGGGGCCCATGATGGCGAGGATCTCGCCGGCGTCCACGGCGATGCTCGCACCCCGCAGGGCGGGGGTCTTGCCGAACGAGAACATCGCGTTGCGCGCTTCGATCGCGACGGTCATGGCCGCACCGCTTTCTTCAGGGCGTCCAACCGGGCGGCGGTCATCTCGATCCACCGGAGGTCCGCCTCCAGGTGGTACAGGCCATGGTCGGCGAGCAGTGCGTCGACCAGGCTGCCGGCGCGCTTGATCTCGGTGAGCTCGCGCATGCGCTGCAGGTGGGCGCGGCGCTGCGTGTCGAGGTATTCGCCGGCGGGACGGTCCAGCATGAGCGAGAGCACGACCTTGGCGAAGAGCACGGTGTGCAGGTGCGGCTCCGGCTCGACCGGCTGGGTCAGCCACTGGTCGACCTCGGTCGCGCCCAAGTCTGTGATGATGTAGCGCTTTCGGTCGGGTCCGGCGCCCGGGCCGACCTCGCTGATCACCACCTTGCCGTCGCGGGCTAGCCGGCTGAGGGTCGCGTAGACCTGGCCGAACGGCAGCGGCTTGCCACGCCCGAAGTAGGCGTCGTAGTCGCGCTTCAGGTCGTACCCGTGACTGGGCTCTCGTTCCAGCAGGCCGAGAAGGGTAAGGGGAACGCTCATGTCGGGAGACTACACCGAGGGTATACCTCGCGTATATACCCTTGCTGCGTTGCCTACCGACAGCGGGATGCCCGCCAAAGCCAGCACCACGTGGCCGCCGGAAGGTACGTCATCCGGGAGTACGCGATCATGACGACACCGAGCCGCACCATGCCCGTCCAGAACATCCGGGCCGCGCCGAACTTCGATGCGGCGGCTGTCGCTATCACCGCACCGATGACGGAGCCGATTCCGAACACCCCACCGAGGGTGCCGAGCCAACTCGCATCGATCCCCAGGTTGTCGGTCACGAAGAAGACATCGAGGGCGTTCAGCGCCCCGACGCCGAACATGGCGATGGTCACCGCCTACCGGCTGCACGCAGTACCGGGCTGCGGACGAAGAAGCGGAAGCCGTCCGCCATCTCATGGAGGAAGCCGACCCGCGAGGGCGTCTCTCCGGCGGGTGCGGCCACGGCCGCGTTGGTCACCTGCGCCGACGCGCCCACCGGACGCAGCCGGATGGCCCGCAACGCCAGGAACGAAGCGGCGTTGAGGGCGATGGCCCACTGAACGCCGGCGGAGAACAGCAGTGGCGCCGCGATCGGCGGGCCGACGACCGCTGCGACGGAGTACAGATCGGATTCAGGTCGATGCGGATGGTCAGGGGTCCGCGTATCCGCGGACGGATGGTGGCTACCAACCGTTGCCGAACTGCGGATCGCCCGTGGGCGGTCTCAGGCCGCCACCGGCAACAGTAGCCTCGAGTCGCGCGAGCCGATTCTTGATTTGCTCAAGCTCCGCGAACACCGCGCCCTGTCCACCACTCGGCATGGGCGCCGCAGGTGAGGGGGCGCCGTTACCAAGTTGCGCACGCAGGGAGATCACCTCCTCCGTCAACGCGGCGATGGTCCGTTCGACGGCATCCAGGAACATGTCGACCTCCTCCTCGTCGTACCCGCGTTTGCCTAGCGGAGGCTTCCTGAACGCGATGTTCCGGACGTCGGCTGGAGTGAGGTTGGGCATGGCTTGCTCCCAGGTTTGTGCTGAGGGCCTGATCGTATGCAAGCCATGCCACGCCCTGCGCCCATCAGGGCCGGGTGGTGGCAGCCTGAGGCGAGTCGGCCTCGGGCGCTTGCGTCATCCGTACCCGGCGAAAGTCGTCATGATCACCGTCTCGGGGGCACGGCCAGCCGGTGCTCTCCGGGAAGACGATGACGCGGTCAAGTACGGCTACGAGGCCCGCCACAGACCAACGCTTCAGACGCATGTGCTGCCTCCCGACCGGGACTGGCAAGGCTACCCACGTTCATAGATGACCATCGGGCGGCCAGTCAACGGGCAGCCGGCAACCCAGGTCAGGCTTGTGGGGCCTCAGCGGGCTCACTGACCCGGTCGGCGGTGCGTTGCAGATGCTCGCGCATGATCGACCGGGCCCACTCGACGTCGCGGGCGGCGATCGCGTCGACGAAGGCGCTGTGTTCCTCGGAGCCGCGGTGGCCCATGAGCGGCTCCACCACCTGTGCCTTGAGCAGCGACATGAGCAACGGACCGTGGAACGACTGCACGAGCATCTCGATGGCCGGGTTGTGCGTGCAGGCCGCCACCCGTACGTGGAAGTCGGCGGACATGGACATGACGTACTCGCCGCGGTCGAGGGCCGCCTGTTGGCTGCGCACCATGTCGCGTAGTGCCACGATGTCCTCGTCGGTGGCGCGTTCGACGACCAGCGGAACGATGCCGAGTTCGAAGACCTGTCGCGCCTCGGTGACCTGGGCCGCGGTGAGCGGCGAGAGGTTGAGCAGATCGGCGAGGCCCTCGCCGATCTGCTGGGACGTCGGCGACGTCACGAACGCGCCCCCGCGCGCGCCGACGCGGATGTCGATGAGACCGCCGGCCTCAAGGACGCGCAGGGCCTCCCGCACCGTCACCCGGCTGACCCCGAAGCGCTCGCACAGCTCCCGCTCGCTGGGCAGCCGGTCCCCGGGCTTGAGTCGGCCCTGCCGCAGCAGCAGCTTCACCTGTTCGACGATGGCCTGCGACACGCGGTTGAGCGACACGGCCTTGAACATGTCGACGTCACCGCCGGGGCCGGCCTGCTCGGTCTTTCCAGATGTCACGACGCTCATTCCTCGCATTCGGTGGCCGTCCGTCTTCAAGTCCTTGGGGCCTGACGGAAATAATGTCATACCACTGAACCAACTTCCGGCATTGTGCGCCGCCCCATGGTCAACTGTCGGTCTGTCGTCGGCTGTCCGCGTCGACCAATCCGGCGTCCGCCGTCGCGTCTACCAGCCCGGGCCCATCCACCAGCCCCGCCGGGACTCGTGGATCAACGGGCTTGCGCCGGAACGGCCCAATGGTATGATGTTTTGCACTTCAACGCCGGTGGCGAGGTGCGCATGGTCCTCCTCCCGAGCGTGGTCGTGCAGGGCTGTCGCAGATCGCCAGTCGCATGGCAGGGGTCAGAAGGTCGAGAGGAAGACGAGATGCTCAGACCAGAGCTCAACGAGCTTTTGACGCAGACCGGTCCTGGGACGCCAATGGGCGAGTTGTTTCGGCAGTACTGGATCCCGGCCCTGCTCGCCGAGGAACTGCCGGAGAATGACTGCTCCCCGGTGCGCATCAAGCTCCTCTCCGAGCGTCTGATCGCCTTTCGGGACAGCGACGGCCGGTACGGCCTGATCGACGAGTTCTGTGCGCACCGCGGCGCATCCCTGTGGTTCGGCCGCAACGAGGAGGGCGGCCTGCGCTGCAGCTACCACGGGTGGAAGTACGACGTGACCGGCCAGTGCGTCGAGGTCCCGTCCGAGGCGGACAACAGCAGCTTCTGCGCCAACGTCAAGCTCAGGGCGTACCCCCTGATCAAGGTCGGCGACATTCTCTGGACGCACATGGGCGACCCCGCGAAGCGGCCGGCGCCGCCGGAGTTCGAGTTCATCCAGGTGCCGCCGGAGCAGACCTACACGTCCAAGCGCTGGCAGGAGTGCAACTGGTTGCAGGCGCTGGAGGGCGGCATCGACTCGAGCCATGTCACGTGGCTGCACTCCGGGGCCCTCAAGAGCGACCCGCTGTTCAAGGGCGCCAAGGGCAACCAGTACAACATCGGCGACCTGAAGCCGTTCTTCGAGGTCGCGGAGGCAGATGGTGGGCTGTTCGTCGGCGCGCGCCGGAACGCCGAGGACGGCAACTACTACTGGCGCATCACGCCGTGGATCATGCCGAGTTTCACGATGGTCCCCCCGCGTGGCGACCACCCGGTACACGGCCACTTCTGGGTCCCGATCGACGATGAGAACTGCTGGGTCTACACCTTCGACTACCACCCGGTCCGCGCGCTGACGCCGGCAGAGCGCCAGGCCATGATCGACGGCTTCGGGGTGCACAGCGAGAACATCCCCGGCACGTACCGGCCGGTGCGGAACAAGGACAACGACTACCTGATGGACCGCGAGGCGCAGAAGCGCGGGGAGCACTACTCAGGGATCAAGGGCATCGCGATCCAGGACGCTTCCCTGCAGGAGAGCATGGGCCCCATCGTCGACCGCAGCAAGGAGAGGTTGGTCGCCGCAGACAGCGGCATCATCAAGGCCCGGCAGAAGCTACGGAAGGCGGCTATCGCGCTGCGCGACCAAGGGGTGACCCCGCCCGGGGTCGACCCGGCCCACCACCGGGTGCGATCGGCCGCGGTCGTGCTGCCCAGGAAGGAGTCCTTCCTCGAGGCGTGTGGTGACGCCGTGACGGCCACCCCCGGCGTCCCGCAGACCACGGTGTAGCCATGCCGAACCGCCCGATACTCCTCAACAGCTGCGCCAGGGCGGCCACCGCCGCCGAGGCCCGCTTCCGGATCAACGCACCGATCGCGCCGTCGCGCGGGGCCTGCGTCATAGCGCTCGACGACGGAGCAGAGGCGGTCGTACGCCGGGTCGCCGAGGAGCAGTGGTCCAGCGCCCGGTTCTTCGTCTGCAAGCTGCCGGCGCTGCTGTCCGCCAGCAACGGCGACCTGGCGGACGTGGTCCTGCTCGCCACCGACGGATCCGAGTCCCGGCTCAGCGACGAGCTCGCCGGCGCCGACGTCGCGGTGATGGTGGCGACCGCGGACGACGGTGCCAACGCGGCGGAGGCGATCGGTGACGCGTGCACCCTCCGCGGCATCATGACGGCCGGCGTGGTGATCACCGACGGGCACGACGCCGAGGCAACCGTCTCGGCCCTTCGGCCCCACGCCCGGGTGCTCATGGTCACGCGTGACGAGCACGACGTGGCAGAGTTGCTCAGTGCGCTGCGGGCCTAGGTCAGGGGTGAGATCGGCAATGGCGACGAAGGTCAGCCTGCGGGCACTCCAGGCGATGAAGCGTGACGGGCGGAAGATCGTCGGCGTGGTGGTCTGGGACTATCAGCTGGCCCGGATCGTCGACCGGGTCGGCGTTGACATCGTCTCGGTCGGCGACACCGTCGGCGTCAACCTCTGGGGGCAGTCGAACCCCTTCGAGGTGACCATGGACCAGATGATCGTCGTCGCCCAGGCGGTCCGCAGAGGGGTGAAGCGGGCGCTGCTCAGCTGCGACTTTCCCTTCGGGCCGCTGCAGGAGGGACCCGACAGCGCGGTACGGGCCGCCATCAGGCTCGTCAAGGAGGCCGGCGTCGACCTCGTGAAGCTCGATGGCGCCTCGGACCACCTCGACGCGGTCACCGCCGTCAACCGGGCGGGCATCCCGGTCTTCGCGCAGTTCGGGATCACGCCGCAAACGGCCCTGCGCTACGGCGTGCCCTACACGGCGAATCCGGGGTCGGACGCGCAGGTGCCGGTCGAGATGAAGGACGAGCTGGTCGCCGAGGCGAAGCGAATGGAGGCGGCGGGGGCTGCGCTGCTCAACTTCACCAACTCCGGGCCGGTCGTCGGCGCGGAGGTCGCGCGTGCCGTCTCGATCCCGGTCCTGGGCGGGTTCGGTGGTGGACCGTGGCTCGACGGGCGGATCCGGATGGCCACCGCCGCCATCGGCTATGCCGCCTCCACACTGGACGATCCCCCGGAGACCTACGCCAACGTGGCGCGAACCAGCTACGACGCTATCGCGGCCTACGCCGAGGACGTGCGTGCCGGCCGCCAGATCAAGGGCGGCATCCGGAGCGGCCCGGCGAGCTGACCGGGGCGAGGCGCAGTTGCCGGCGCCGTGCCGCCGGCAGGATCGGGTCTGACAGGAACGGAGAGGCGTCGTGCCCACCGCCATCATCGACGGGATCGCCACACGATACGAGGTCGCCGGTTCGGGGCCGCCGCTGCTCATGTTCTCCCCAGGTGGGTTCAACGCCACTCTGGACAATTGGCGGTCGCAGGGCATCTATCGCCGCCTCAACCTGCTCGACCACCTGACCACCAGGTACACCTGCATCACGTTCGATCGGCGCGAGTGCGGGCTGTCCGGTGGTCGGGTGGAACGTCTCGGCTGGGGGCACTACGCCGCGCAGGGCAAGGGGCTGCTCGAGCACCTGGGCATCGAGCGAGCGCACCTCATGGGCGGCTGTGTCGGCTGCTCCATCGTCACCACGTTCGCCGTCGCCTATCCCGAGGCGGCCGCCAGCATGGTGCTCTACTCGCCCGCGGGGGGAGCCCGGTACCGCTTGACTCAGCACGCCCGGCTGGGCCAGCACCTGGGCTATGTCGCCGAGCACGGCCTGGCGCAGGTCGTTGCCCTGGCCCGGGGCGGCGACAAGCCGTTCACCCAGGATCCACGAGGCGGCCCGTGGGTCACGGTGATCCGACGCGACCCTGCGTTCGCGGACGCGTACGCGCAGTGGGACCCCGACCGTTACACCACCCTGGTGGCCGGCATGTCCCGGCTGCTGTTCGACCGGGACACCGTGCCGGGAGCGGAGCCTGAGGACCTCATGCGGCTCGACGTCCCTGCCCTGGTCGTCCCCGGTCAGGACGCCTCCCACGCGACCTCGGCGGCCCGCTACCTCGAGGAGTGCCTGCCGCGCGCGGAGTACTGGGACGTCCCGGTCGGCGAGCAGACGGAGCAGACGGCGCCGGCCAGGGTGATGCGGTTTCTCGACGGGGCCTAGTCCGAACGGTCAGGCGAGCGACTCGCCACGCTCCAGCGCCGCGATCTGGTCCAGGCGTTGCTGGTGTCGTTCGCCCTTGAAGGGGGTGGTGAGCCAGGTCGAGGCGATCTCGACGGCCTCCGCCGGGCTGATCACCTTGGCCCCGAGCACGAGGACGTTGGTCTTGTTGTGCGCGCTCGAGATCTCGGCGAGGAACACGGAGTGGCACAGTCCGGCGCGAATGCCACGGATCTTGTTGCACGCGATCGCCTCGCCGCCGCCGGTGCCGCCGATCACGATGCCGCGCTCGGCGCGACCCTCCACGACCTGCCGACCGATGTCGGCGCAGAGCGGCGGGTAGTCCACGACCTCGGTGTCATGCGCCCCGCGGTCGTCGACCTCGTGTCCCTCGGCGGTCAGCCACCGGGTGAGGTGGGCCTTCATGGAGATGCCGTTGTGGTCGGCTCCGATGGCGATCCGCATGGTTCAACTCCTCACGCTGTCAGGTCGTGCGTGCTCTCGGGGAACAGGTCCGTCACGGCCGGGGCGCGGTCGAGGATCCGCTGGCGCAACGCATGTGAGATGAGTTGTTCGATCATCGCCCGGTTCGGTGCCACACCGTACGGAAGGGGGTCCTCGCCGGTGATCTCCATGACCCGCTGGTACATCCGGTCCGTCGGGGTCGGAGCCTCGATCGCGTCGGCGCGCAGCTTCTCGACGTAGCGCCGTTTGGCCTCGGCGAACGCGTCGACGAGCGCGACCGCCAGCCCGGGATGCGCCGCGAGCAACTCGTCCTTCACGACCACGAGGTGGTTGATGGGGTAGAGCCCGCGCTGGCGCAGCGCCGCGAAAGCGGCCTCCTCGGCTTCGGGGATCAGCGGGACCAGTGGAGGGCTCGCCTCGACGCCGATCGCGGCCGCCAGCTCGCCCGTTGCCACCGACGTCTGCAGGCTTCCCCCCGGCCGCATCGGGACGACGTTGACCGGCGGTCGATACTCGGCGACGTGTTCGTCGCCGGACAGCACCCACGTCACCCGGTCCAGGTCGACGCCGCACTCGTCGGAGAGGATGCCCCGGGCCCACACGCCCGTCGTGACGGTGTAGCCCCGGTTGACGCCCACCCGGCGGCCCTCGAGATCGGTCGGGGTCCGGATGCCGGCGGCGGGGTGGTGAACGACGGCACCATGGTGGAACCCGCGCACCAGGAAGATGGGCAGGGCGGTGAACCGCTTGCCGTGGGCCTTGGCGCAGAGATAGGTGGTGAACGCCATCTCGCAGACGTCGAACTCCAGCTCGCGCACCATCCGCCGGAACGCGTGGACGAGGACGGGGACCTCCCGGAAGTCGAGGCTGAAGCCCCGGGGCGTGACACTGCCGTCCTTGAGGGCCTGGTTGTTCCCCTGCGTCCGGGTCACGGTCGTGAGATGCACCGGCGCCATCCTGCTCAGCTCCCTCGCGTCCTCCGGGCTGCCGCTACAGGTGAACCTGCCCGCGCCCCTATCCCGAGGCGACCGTAGCATGATAACTGTTAGACCATAAGACCACCCGGGGCCCTGCCCCACGCCGGCGGAGGGAGGACGGTTCATGGGAGAGCAGGTTCTGGCGGCCGTACGGACGGGACCCGGCACGACTGAGCTCCGCGAGTACCCGATGCCGGCCGTCCCGGAGGACGGTGCGCTGCTCAAGGTCGAGGTGGCCGGGATCTGTGGCACCGACGTCAAGATGTACGCCAGGCCGGTCGTACCGGGGCCGGTCATCATGGGCCACGAGAACGTCGGCGTCATCGCCAGGGCGGGCCGGGTCTTCAGCGAGCGCCAGGGCGTGGTCGAGGGGGATCGGGTCTTCGTCGAGCACTACGTTCCGTGCCGGCGGTGCGAGTGGTGCCATCTCGGCGAGTACCGCCACTGTGCGGCCACCGACTGGCGGACGAACCCGGACGCCCGGCGCTACGGCTACACCTCGGCCGAGAACCCGTACCACCTGTGGGGCGGGTTCGCCGGCTACCTCTTCCTGCCGTGGAACGCGGTCGTCCACAAGGTGCCGGCGGGGGTGTCGGCCGAGCTGGCGGGGATCGTGACGCCGATGTCCAACGGCATCGAGTGGGCGCTCTTCGACGCCGGCGTCGGCTACGACTCGGCGGTCCTGATCCAGGGGCCGGGCCAGCAGGGGCTGTCCCAGGTCGTTGCCTGCAAGCAGGCCGGGGCGTCGCTCATCATCGTGACCGGTACGAGGCGGGACGCCGCGCGACTCGAACTGGCGAAGACGCTGGGGGCCGACCACGTCATCGACATCACCGCCGAGAACCCCCTCGAGCGCGTCATGGACATCACCGGCGGCAAGGGGGTGGACGTCGTCCTCGACTGCACCGCCGGCGCTGGCGTCGCGCCCGTCCTGCTCGGGATCGACGCCCTCAAGCGCAGGGCCGGCACCCTGCTGATCCAGGGTGAGATGGTGTCCTTCCCCGACTTCCCGGTGAAGAAGGTGACCGAGAAGGCCATCACCATCAAGAGCGCACGCGGCCACAGCTACCGCGCCTGCGAACTCGCCCTCGCGCAGTTGGCCGCCGGCCGGTTCCCGCTGGACCGGCTGACCACCCACACGTTCGGGCTCTCCGACGTCGACCGCGCCATCAGGGCGGTCGGCGGCGAGGGTGAGGAGGACGTCATCCACGTGTCCCTGCTGCCGTGGAAATGAAGCGGTCGGCAGCCCGCCCGAGCAAGCGAAGGGAGCGAGATGGGCGTCGTCGTACGCAACATCCGTCGCGCTGAGCTGTCCACCGTCGACGCCTTCGCGGCGTTCGGCGTGGCGACCATCCACGAGGCGCAGGGCCGCACCGGGCTGCTGGATGCGCGTCTGCGGCCGGTGTACCCGGGCGCGCGAGCCGGTGGCACCGCGGTGACCGTGAGCGTCCCCCCGGGCGACAACTGGATGATCCACGTGGCCGTCGAGCAGTGCCAGGCCGGGGACGTTCTCGTGGTGGCGCCCACGTCTGCGTCCGATGCCGGTTACTTCGGCGAGCTGCTGGCCACCTCGCTGCAGGCGCGTGGCGTACGGGGTCTGGTCATCGACGCCGGATGTCGTGACGTGGCGGAGCTGACCCGGATGAACTTCCCGGTCTGGTCTCGGTACGTGTCGGCGACCGGAACGGTCAAGGAGACGCTCGGAAGCGTCAATGTCCCACTCGTCTGCGCCGGCCAGCTGGTGCGGCCGGGCGACGTGATCGTGGCCGACGACGACGGCGTGGTCGTCGTGCCGCGGCGGACCGCGGACGAGATTCTGGCCGCGTCGCGGGCGCGGGAGGCGAAGGAGGCGGTCTCTCGGCGGCGCTACCAGGCTGGGGAGCTCAGTCTGGACGTCAACGACATGCGTGAGCGGCTCGCCCGCAAGGGGCTGAAGTACATCGACCAGGAAGCGGACGACTGAGCCGGCGGGACGACGGCGTCGGCATCCAGAGACGAGGGTGACCCACCAGTGATCATCGACTGTCATGGCCACTACACCACGGCGCCCGGGGCGCTTCAGACATTCCGTGACGCCCAGCTCGCCCGGCTGGCGGATCCGAGCATGCCGGCGCCGACGCTCGCCCCCATCAGCGACGACGCGATCCGGGAGAGCATCGAGACCACCCAACTGAGGCTGTTGCGCGAGCGCGGCGGCGACATGATGATCTTTTCCCCCAAGGCGTCCGGAATGGAGCACCACGTAACCGATCCGGCCACGGCGCTGGCCTGGGCGCGGGTCTCCAACGACCTGGTCCACCGGGTGGTTGAGTTGTATCCGCAGCACTTCGCCGGGGTCTGCCAGCTGCCGCAGACGCCCGGCGGACCGCTGGAAGACTCGATCAAGGAGCTCCGGCGGTGCGTCGAGGAGCTGGGATTCGTCGGGTGCAACCTGAACCCCGATCCGTCCGGCGGGCACTGGACCTCCAGGCCCTTGACGGACGAGTACTGGTTCCCCCTCTACGAGGAGATGGTGGCGCTCGACGTCCCCGCCATGATCCACGTCTCGGCGTCCTGCAACCCCAACTTCCACGCGCTCGGTGCGCACTACCTGAACGCGGACACCACCGCGTTCATGCAGCTGGTGCAGGGCGACCTGTTCAGGGACTTCCCGACCCTGCGATTCGTGATCCCCCACGGCGGCGGTGCGGTGCCGTATCACTGGGGCCGCTATCGGGGGCTCGCCGACCGGCTCGGTCGCCCGCCGCTGGCCGACCACGTCATGACGAACGTCTTCTTCGACACCTGCGTCTACCACCAGGCCGGGATCGACCTTCTGCACCGCGTCATCGACGTCGACAACATTCTCTTCGCGTCCGAGATGTACGGCGCGGTCCGCGGTGTCGATCCGGAGACCGGCCACCACTGGGACGACACGAAGCGGTACATCGACAATCTGGACCTGCCGGACGACGACCGGGCGAAGATCCTGGAGCGAAACGCGCGACGCGTCTATCCCCGCCTCGACGCTCGGCTGGCGGCGGCCGGCAGGTAACTTTTCAGGAGCAGTTCCTTGAGCGGCACGTCGGACACCGCCGCCGCTTCCGCAGGGATGGACGTACCACTGGCGAGCGCCTTGCGCACCGCCAGGTAGTCGCGGGTGCTGTTGACGGCGTTGATGGCCAGCAGGCTTCCCCTGCGGTAGTACAGGACCGAGAAGCTCTCGCCGTCGGGATCGCCGCGCACCACGATCTGGTCGTAGCCGATCGGCACACCGGCGATCTGCAGTTTGAGGTCGTACTGGTCCGACCAGAACCATGGGACGTCGGCGTAGGGCTGCCGCCGGCCGACCAGGGTTGCCGCCGCCGCCCGTGCCTGGGCAACGGCGTTGGGCACGGACTCCAGACGCATCCGCCCCTCCCCGGTCAACGGGTTGGGCGCCGCGGTGCAGTCGCCCGCCGCGACGACGGAGGGCTCGCTGGTGCGGGCGTACTCGTCGACCACGATCCCGCCGTCGCAGACGATCCCGAGCTGTTCGGCGAGTTCGGTACGGGGGACGACGCCGACGCCGACGACGACCAGATCGGCGGGGAGCAGCGTCCCGTCGACGAGGTGGACGCCGCAGACCCGACCGTGCTCGCCCCGAATTGCGGCGACCCCGGCGCCGAGGCGTATCTCCGTCCCCCGCCGGATGTGCGCCCGCCGGTAGAACTCCGAGATCTCCGGGGCCACGGAGCGGGCGATCAGCCGCTCGGCTGCCTCCACGACGGTGACGTTCCTGCCTTCCGATCTGGCGACCGCGGCCACTTCGAGGCCGATGAAGCCACCTCCGATGACCACGACGTTGCGCGCCGGCGTGAGGTGGGTCCGGATGTGGGCGGCGTCGTCGATACCGCGCAGACAGCACACGCCCTCGAGGTCGACGCCGGGCACGTGGAGACGTCGGGGCCGGGCGCCCACCGTCAGGGCGAGCCGGTCGAACGCCAGGGTGCGACCGCGATCGGTCAGTGCGCTCCCGGAGCCGGGTGGGCCGGAGGGGGAGAGGTGGAGCCGGGTGACGCGCTCCGCGGACAGCACCGTGATCCGCTGCTCGGCGTAGAACGACTCGCTGCGCAGGTGGAGGGCGGCGATGTCGGCGGTCCCGGCGAGGAACGCCTTGGACAGCGGAGGGCGCTCGTACGGGGGGTGCGACTCGGCGCCCACCAGGGTGATGGCTCCGTCGTGGCCGTGGTCCCGCAGGGAGGCGGCCAGTTGGACACCGGCCTGGCTCGCGCCGACGATCAGCACTCCGCCGTTCACGGCTGTTCTTCCGGCAACTCGACGGTGATCCCGTCCAGGGCCTCGGTGAGTTTGATCTGACAGGACAGGCGGCTCGTGCTCCGGCGGTCCGACACGCCGAGGTCCAGCATGTCGTCCTCGAGGTCGTTCGGCGGGCCGACCAGTGCCGCGAAGTCCTCGTCGACGTAGACGTGGCACGTGGCGCAGGACAGATTGCCCCCGCACTCGCCGACGATGCCGGGCACCCCGTTCTTGACGGCGGTCGCCATGACCGAGTCGCCGACCGCTGCGTCGATCGTGCGCCGCGAACCGTCGAGGGCGACAAAGATGACCTTGGGCACTTCGGGTTCCTCTCGGGTGCGTCCTCAGTCGGCGAATGGTCTAACCATACTACCCTAACTTGGCAACGGGTACTCCGGCGGCGAGGAAACGTGTCCGGGCCGTTCGGGGTCCGGTGCAGGCGGCTGACGGGGAGGGGTGCGTGGTGATCTACCGGCTGCGGGCGGCCGTCGACGGCTACGCCAGCAACACGCCTCCGAGGTGAGCCTGCCGCGGCCGGTCGACGGGGCGCTGTACCACTTGCAGTCCTGCGCCACCTCCGCCACTGTGGTGGGTCCGTGGCCTTCCCCGTCCGTCGGTGCCGCCGCGTTCCATGTCAGCATTCCGGCCGAATGGAGCCCTGTGACCGTGCCCGCCGAACTCACCCAGCTACGCCGGACCGTCGCCCAGGCTTGCCGCATCCTCGCGAACGCCGGTCTCGTGGAGGACATCCTCGGCCATGTCAGCGTGCGGGTCGGTCCCGACCGGATGCTCGTCCGGTGCCGGGGGCCGCAGGAAGAGGGCCTGCTGTTCACCCTCGACCGGGACGTGCACCTGGTGGAGTTCGATGGCGGCGGTGACCTTCCGGCGGGCTGGGCGGTCCCCAACGAGCTGCCGATCCATGGCGAGCTGTTACGGGCGCGGCCCGAGATCGACGCGGTCGTGCACTGTCATCCACCCGCGGTGCTGGTGGCCGGGGTGGAGGAGGTGCCGCTGCGCCCGGTCTTCGGCGCGTACCACATCCCCGCCGCTCGTCTCGCCGTCGACGGGATACCGATCTACCCGCGGGCTGTCCTCGTACGCCGCCCCGAACTCGGCCGCGAACTCGTCGAGGCGATGGGGGCATCCACCGTCTGCGTCATGCGGGGTCACGGGATCACCACCGTCGGGTCGGGAGCGCATGCCGTCGAGCAGGCCCTCGTGCGTGCGTTGGCCGTCGACGTCCTCGCCCGGGTCAGCGTCGAACGGGCACGGCTCGGCGACCGGGCGGCCGATCTCACCCCGGAGGATCTCGCGGAGTTGCCGGACCTCGGCTCCTCGTTCAACGACCTGAACGTGTGGCGTCATCACCTCGCCCGGCTGCGGCTGGCCGGGCTGGCGCTGGAGTAGACAGGCCGTACGTCACGGCGTGGGCGCGGGCTGGGCTTCGGCCGGTTGGGGCGCGCGGACGCGACGCAGTTGGGGCAGCACGGCCAGCGCAGCGAGTCCCGCGGATATCCCGGCGACCAGCAGGCCCGCCCGCGCTCCCCACTGCTCGCAGATCCATCCGGTTATCGGCCCGCCCAGCGGGGTGCTGCCGAGGAAGACGATGCCGTGCAGGGCGATCACCCTGCCCTGCATCGTCGGTTCGGCGCCGAGCTGAAGCAACGTACGGGCGAGGGTGTTGAAGCAGATGTTCGCCACGCCGAGACCGACCATCACCACCAACGCGATGCCGAGTGCCGGCGCGACCGCGGCGATCAGATTGACCGCCGCGAAGGCGCCGGTCCAGACGAGCAGCGACCACGCGGTGACGCTCGCGCGGGCGGCGCTGGCGAGGGCCCCGAGTACGGCGCCGGCCCCCAGAGCCGACGTGAGCCAGCCGTAGACCTCGGGGCCGCCGCCGAACGTGTCCCGCGCCAGCAGCGGCAGCACCACGCGGAAGTTCTGGCCGAGCAGGGCCACCACGGCGACGAGCAGCATGCAGGCGCGCAACTCCGGGTGGTGCCAGACGTATCGCAGACCCTCTCGGGCCTGGCCGCGCTCCCGCGGTGCGGGTGGCCGGCGATGGAGCTGGCGAGGATCCACCCGGACCAGGCCGACCAGGACGGCCGCGAAGGACAGCGCGTTGATCGCGAATGCCGCCCCGACGTCGACGCTCGCGATGAGGAGGCCGGCGACGGCGGGGCCGACCAGGCGCCCGACGTTGTGGACGGTGGAGTTGAGCGCCTGGGCATTGACGTAGTTCTCGGGCTCGACCATCTCGGTGATGAACGCGTGCCGCGCCGGCACGTCGACGACGGTGACGAGGCCCAGGCCCAGCGCGAGCGCGTAGACCATCCAGAGCGTCACCGCGTCCGACAGCACGAGCGCCGCGAGAGCCGCGGCGAGCAGGGCGCTGACCGCCTGGGTGACCATGATCGCTCGACGCCGGTCGATCCGGTCGACGAGCACGCCGCCCCACAGGCCGAGCAGGAGCGTCGGCAGGAACTGCAGCGCGGTCGCGACACCGAGCGCGACAGCGGAGTCCGACAGGTCGAGGACCAGCCAGTCCTGCGCGACCCGCTGCATCCAGGTCCCCGCGACGCTCACCGCATGCCCGACGAAGAAGCGCCGGTAGTTGGGCACGGCCAGGGAGCGGAAGGTCCGCCGTCGTGCCGCGACCAGGTGGTCGACCAGAGATCCGCCAAGTCGACGCAAGAGGTCCCCCTCCTCAAATTGGCCCAATGGTATTACGTTTATTGCCGTGGCGGGGCCCGGCTTCGCGCTGCCCCTCACCGAGGTGGACCGTCCCTGCCTCGCCCGCCTGACATCGAGGAGGAGGGCTCATGGAGAAAACGGTTGCGGTCATCGGTCTCGGCGCGATGGGTCGTCCCGTCGTAGGCCATCTCCGGGCCGCAGGGATCCCGGTCGTCGCGTGCGACCTGGACGAGGCGGCAGTCGCGGCCGCCGAGTCGCTCGGCGCGATGCCCGCGACAAGTGCCGCCGACGCCGCCCGTAAGGCCCAGGTCGTCGCGGTGTTCGTGCCGACGGACGACGACGTGGCCGCGGTCTGCCTCGGACCGGAGGGCGTCCTGGCCGGCCTGGCCGACGAGGGGGTGCTGCTTTTGTGCTCCTCACTGCGACCGGAGACCTGCGAGCGGGTCGCTGCCGCGGCTCCGCCCGGCGTGCATGTGCTCGACGCCGCGCTCACCGGCGGGGTCCGCCGCGCGGGGGCCGGTCAGGTGAACCTGCTGGTTGGTGGTGACGCGGAGGTCCTGGAGCGGATCCGTCCGGTCCTCGAACCCTGGACGAGCGCCATCCACCACCTCGGGTCGCTCGGCGCCGGCCAGGTGGGCAAGACTGCGAACAATCTCGTGCACTGGGCGCAGATCTGTGCGATCACCGAGGCGCTGGAACTCGCCCGCCGGTTCGGGGTCTCCGTACCCGTCCTGCGCCGGGCACTCATGGACGGGCCGACCGACTCGCGCACGCTGCGCGAACTGGACCAGATGCGGCTGACCTGGCACGCGAAGGACCTGGCCAACACGGCTGCCATGGCGCATCGTGTTCACCTCGACGTTCCCGTCGCCGACACGGCCCGCGAGGTGATGCGGGGGATCGCGGTAGCGGATGTCGCCCGGCTGCTAGCAGGAGGTCCGCTCCACCCCTTGCCCGACGCGTAACATTCCGGTAAAACCTTGGTTCAAAGATTAGACCTTTAGTCCCCTGGTGCTATTCACTAGCGTGACGCAGACCACAGGAGGCAACAGTGCGCGACGACTACCTGCCCGGCGTGCTTGCCAGCGAGAAGCGGAACCGGGACGCGTCCGAGATCGCGGCACGCGACGAGTTCAACAAGAAGCATCCGCCGATCAAGGGACTCGTGGTCCCTCACGACCTGCGCAAGATGGAGCTGCCGGAGCGGCCGTGGCGCAACAACCGGGGACACTGGTTCGATCTCGCCGACTACGAGGTGCTCAACGCACATCTGGCAGAGCTCAAGCCCGGGGGCGCTTCGGTGCGCCACCGGCACACGACCGAGGCCTACCTGTACATCGTCAAGGGCCACGGCTACTCGCTCATCAACTACGACGACGATCCGGTGGAGGTCGTCGAGTGGTCCGAGGGCACTCTCTTCGCGCCTCCGCGATGGGCCTGGCACCAGCACTTCAACCTCGACGAGAGCGACACCTCCCGTTACCTGGCCATCCAGGACACGGGTCTGCTGCGCACCATGCGCCTGCACAACATCGAGCGGCACTCGGTCCAGCTGACGCCGGAGCAAGGTGCCGAACTGCTGCGTGCGGCGGTAGAGCAGGGCGCGGTCCACGGCGGGCACGGCCACCACCACGACGGCACCTCGGTTGTGGAGCCTGTTCGAAACCCGGACGAGGGCTGAGCAGCCCGTCCACCTGGCAGGCACACATCCACGTCACACGGGGGAACGCACATCCACATCGTCGCTGGGCCGGCAGGCGCCCGCCCACGGAGCTCGCGGGAGAGCAGCGATGCGACACAACGTAATCGTCCGATCGGTGGCGGTCACGGCCGCCACCCTCCTCCTTGCGGCCTGCGGCGCTTCGCCGACGGCCTCCGAGAACGGGCCGGCCCGCGGCAATGACGCGGCGAAGCAGGCCGCGGCGAAGGCCCAGGAGGTCTACGACCGCATCAACGGCCTCACCGGTGAAGAGCGGCGCAAGACCCTCGTCGAGCTTGCCGAAAAGGAGGGCAAGCTCTCGATCTACACCTCCAACACCGACATGGACAAGCTGGTCGAGGGGTTCGAGGACGCCTACGACATCGAGGTGAGCGTCTACCGCGGAAACTCCGAATCGGTGCTCCAGCGGATCCTGCAGGAGCAGCAGGCGAACTACCTCGGCAATGACTTCGTCGACACCAACGCCGGCGAACTCAACATCCTGAACAAGGAGGGAAAGCTCTACCCGTACGAGGGCGAGCTGCGCGACAAGGTCCGCCAGGAAGGCCAGGCCGAGGGCTGGACCGCCTCCCGGTTCAACGTCTTCGTCGTCGGCTGGAACACGAACCGGGTCAAGCCCGGCCAGGAGCCCAAGTCCTTCGAAGAGCTGGCCGACCCGAAGTGGAAGGGTCAGGTCTCGATGGAGGTCGGCGACGTCGACTGGTTCGCCGGCCTGTACAAGTACTACCTGGACCAGGGCAAGTCCGAGGCTGAGGTCAAGGACCTCTTCACGAAGATCGCCGCCAACTCGAAGATCGCCAAGGGTCACACGACCCAGGGTGAGCTGCTCTCCGCCGGCCAGTTTGGCGTGACGGTGTCGTCCTACAGCCACACGGTGGACAAGGCTGCCGACAAGGGCGCGCCGGTGAGCTGGCACCCCGCCTCGGGCGCCCCGGTCCAGCCGATCCTCGTTCGCCCCAACGGCGTGGCAATGATGAAGACAGCCGCCCACCCGGCTGCCGCGATGCTCTTCGCAGACTGGGAGCTCACCGAGGGGCAGAAGATCCTCGCGGATGCCTTCCGCATCGGGTCAATTCCAACCGGCAAGGACCCGCTGGCCGGCCTGAAGGTCGTCGCCGTGCCCGAGCAGGAACTGCTCGACAACGCCAAGAAGTGGGACACCCTGTACGCCGAAATCCTCGAGGCCGGGCAGGAGATCAAATGAAAACCGTACGAATCTGGGGCCGGGGAAGACTGGCGTGCGTGCTCGCGGCCGGCGTCGCGCTCACCCTCGTCGCCGGCTGCGGCGGCTCGCCGACGGCAGGCGGCCCGAAGGCCGGCGGGAACACTGGGCCGACCGAGGCGGAGAAGGTCTATGCCGAGATCGCCGGACTCTCGGGCAAGCAGCGGCGGGACAAGCTCGTCGAGCTCGCGGAGAAGGAAGGCAAGCTCGACCTCTACACCTCGATGACGAGCGATGTCGCCGATGCCGTGACCGGGGCGTTCAGTGACAAGTTCGGCATCGACGTCAACGTCTACCGGGCCGGCTCGGAGACCGTCCTGCAGCGGATCCTGCAGGAGCAGGGCGCCAACTACCGGGGCAACGACGTGGTCGAAACCAATGCGAACGAGCTCTTCGCGTTGAACAAGGAGCACTTCCTCGCCGAGTACAAGGGCGAGCGGCGCGATCTCGTGCCCGAGGCGGGACGGTTCGAGGGGTGGACCGCGACCCGGTTCAACCTCTTCGCGCCGAGCTGGAACACGAAGCTCGTCCCCGCCGGGCAGCAGCCCAAGACGTGGGAGGAGCTCGCCGACCCGAAGTGGGACGGCAAGCTCTCCATGGAGCTGGCCGACTACGACTGGTACCTCACGCTCTACGGCTACTGGAAGAAGCAGGGCAAGAGCGATGAGGAGATCGATCGACTGTTCGCCGGGATGGCCCAGGGTGCGAAGATCGCCAAGGGGCACACCGTCCAGGGTGAGCTCCTGTCCGCCGGCCAGTTCTCGGTCGTCGCGTCGAACTACTCCTACATCGTGGAGCGCGCGAAGAAGAAGGGCGCTCCGGTCGACTACCTGCCGTTCGTGCAGCCCGTGATCGCCCGCCCCAACGGAGTCGGGCTCATGAAGAGCGCGCAGCACCCGGCGGCCGCGATGCTCTTCGCCGACTGGCTGCTCGAAGAGGGGCAGAAGGTCCTCGTGGACGAGGGGCTCACGCCGGCCATCGTCGAGGGCAACGACCCGCTCAAAGGCGTGGAGGTCATCCCCGTGGACGTGAAGACGCTGGTCGAGCAGGGCGACGAGTGGAGCAAACGCTACGAGAAGGTCGTCTCCAACGGCGAGAAGGTCGAAGGCAAGTAGGTGACCCGCGAGCGGCGGCGCCGTCCAACGCGGCGCCGCCGCACGCCTACCCGCCAGACAGGGCTCCAGGAGGGGTGAGGGCATGACCACCACGGCATCACCAGCCTTGCCGGCCACGAAGCCGGCGATCCGACGAGCGCGCCGGTGGTGGCCGACTCCGAAGTTGCTCATCATCGCCGCAGTCGTCGGTGTCGTCGGCTATCTGGCTCTCGTCCCCCTCTACTACCTGCTCTGGGGCACCTTCTTCGACGCGAGCGGCTTCAGCCTGGGCGGCTTCGCCCGGGCGTACGGCGACGGGCGGATCGGCGGCCTGGTCGCGAACTCGCTGTGGTTCGCCGTCGGGGCGGCCGTCCTCGCCCTCTTCGTCGGGACCTCGCTGGCCTACCTCAACGTCCGCACGGACGTACCGTTCAAGGCGTTGTTCTTCGCCGCGTCCATCATTCCGTTGATCATTCCCGGGATCCTGTACACCATCGCGTGGATCTTCCTGGCCAGCCCCGACATCGGCCTGCTCAACAAGGTGATCGAGCCGATCTTCGGCGGCGGCTTCGTGCTCGACGTCTTCACCGTCTGGGGGATGATCTGGGTCGAGGGGCTGCACCTGTCGCCCATCGTGTTCCTCCTGATGGTGGCCGCGTTCCGGTCCATGGACCCCTCGCTGGAGGAGTCGGCGCTGATGAGCGGGGCCACCCGGTGGCAGGTCTTCCGCAAGATCACCGTGCCGCTGACCCGTCCGGCGATCATCGCCGCCGTGCTCATCATGACAGTGCGCAGCCTGGAGAGCTTCGAGGTGCCGGCGCTGCTCGGTCTGCAGAACGGCATCTACGTCTTCACCAGCCGCATCTACTTCGTGCTGCGGACGTATCCGCCGGACCTCGGGGCGGCCGGCGCGCTGGCGGTCGGGCTGCTGGTGCTCGCGATGATCGGGGTGGCGATCTCCAACATCGCGGGCAGGTCCGGGAAGAACTTCCAGACCGTGACCGGCAAGGGCTTCCGGCCCCGCCCGATGGAACTTGGCAGGTGGCGGCCGGTGATGGGAGTTGCGATCCTGGCCTACTTCTTCTTCACGGTGGTCGGACCGCTGCTCGTGCTGCTGTACACCTCGTTGCTCAAGTTCTACCAACCGCCATCGCTCGCGGCATTCAAGTCGATGTCGCTGGACAACTACCGCGAGCTGCTGCAGCTGTCCCAGGCGATGACGGCGCTGAAGAACTCCCTCTACCTCGGCCTGGGCTCGGCCACGCTGGTGATGGCGGGTATGGCCATCGCCGCCTGGATCGTCGCCCGGTCGCGAATTCCCGGCCGGCAGCTCGTCGACCAGCTCGCGTTCGTGCCGCTGGTGATCCCCGGCCTCGTCCTCGGACTCGCGCTCTCCTTCGTCTACCTGCGCAGCCCCATCCCGATCTACGGGACGCTGTTCATCCTGCTCATCGCCTACTGCACCCGCTACATGCCCTACGGCATGCGCTACGCGGTCACGTCGATGCAGCAGATCTCCGCCGAGCTGGAGGAGTCGGCCCAGGTCAGCGGCGCGAGCTGGTGGCAGACGTTCCGCCGGGTGCTGCTGCCGCTGTTGTCGCCGGGGTTGCTGGCGGGCTGGATCTACATCCTGGTGGTCTCGTTCCGCGAGTTGTCGAGCTCGATCCTGCTCTACAGCCCCGGCAACGAGGTGCTCTCCATCCTCATCTTCGAACAGTACGAGAACGGTCAGTTCACCGTCCTGTCGGCGCTCGGCGTCGTCATGGTGCTCACCCTCGTCGTCCTCGTCACCGTCGCTTACAAGCTCGGTGCCAAAGTCGGGCTCAAGCAGGACTGAGCCGCCGCTGCGCCAGGAGGGCAAAGTGCTCTGTGTCAAGAACCTTGTGAAGACCTTCGACGGAGAACGGCGGCGACGGTCGCGAGCCGCGGGTGCTGAACCGGCCCGGGTCTTCGCCGTCAACGACATCAGCTTCGACGTCCCGAATGGCTCGCTGTTCACCCTGCTCGGGCCGTCGGGCTGCGGGAAGACGACCACCCTGCGCTCCATCGCCGGCCTCGAGCGACCCGACTCCGGAACGATCGAGGTCGGCGGGCGGGTCCTCTTCGCCGGCGGATCGGGTGCGAAGACGGTGAACGTCCCCGCCAACGAGCGGGGGCTGGGCATGGTCTTCCAGTCCTACGCCATCTGGCCGCACATGTCGGTCTTCGACAACGTCGCCTTCCCGCTGCAGGTGAAGAAGCGCGCGAGCCGGCCTGGCAAGAAGGAGATCGCCGAGCGGGTGATGCGGGTGCTGCAGACGATGGAACTGGCCGACCTGGCCGACCGTCAGGCGACCAAGCTCTCCGGTGGCCAGCAGCAGCGGCTCGCCCTCGCCCGCGCCCTGGTCATTGAGCCCCCGCTGCTGTTGCTGGACGAGCCGCTGTCCAACCTCGACGCCAAGTTGCGGGAGTCACTGCGGTACGAGCTCAAGCGGCTGCAGCGCGAGCTCGGGATCACCTCGGTGTATGTCACGCACGACCAGGTGGAGGCGTTGGTCCTCAGCACCTCCATCGCGGTGATGAAGGGCGGCAACGTGATGCAGCTCGGACGCCCGCGCGAGATCTACGAGAACCCCAACTGCCGGTTCGTAGCCGAGTTCATCGGCACCTCGAACTTCATCGCCGGCACCGTGGCGGCGAGGGAGAACGACCGCTACGCGGTCGACACCGCCGACGGGCGACTCCTGCTCGACTCGGCCGCGTCGATCCCGGTCGGTACGGAGGTGGTCGTCTCGATCCGGCCCGAGGCGGTGGAGGTCGGCGCCACGCGAGCGGGCGAGGTGCCGAACGAGTGGACGGGCAAGGTGCTGACCCGCGCCTTCCTCGGCGAGGCAGTCGACCATGTGGTCGCCGTCGGCAAGCACGAGATCCGCGCCCGCGGCAACCCGGCGGTCTCGATCGAGCCGGGGACCGAGGTCTACCTCCGAATGGATCCCGGCAAGCTGACGCTGGTGCCCGTTGGCTGAGGTGCCCCGATGAGCGTGCCCCAGGTCCTGCGCAACCGCGACTTCAACCTCTACTGGACCGGTGTCGTCCTCTCCCAGATCGGCACCCGTGGCACGGTGGCGGCCAACCTCTACCAGGTCTACCAGCTCACCGACTCCATCGCGTACACAGGCCTGGTCGGCGCCGCGCAGGCGGTGGCGCTGCTGGTGCTCAGCCCGCTCGGTGGGGCGCTGGCCGACCGGGTGGACCGCCGCCGCCTGCTGCAGGCGGCGCAGGCCGTGGCGATGCTCGTCGCAGTGGTCCTCGCCTGGCTGACGCTCACCGACCGGGCGCAGGCCTGGCACGTGGTCCTTTCCGTGGCGCTGACCACCGCGGCGGCGACGTTCGACCAGCCGGCGCGGCAGGCGCTGATCCCGGCCCTGGTGCCCAGGAGTCAGATCGGGCAGGCGATCGCGCTGCTCAACCCCTCGCGGGAACTCGCGATCCTGGTCGGGCCGCTGCTGGCCGGCCTGCTGATCGCGGCGGGCGGACCGGGCCTGATGTACGTGCTCGACGCGGCGTCGTACGGCCTGCTCGTGGCGGTCCTCGCGATGCTGCGGATCCCGGTCCTGCAGCCGGCCGCGGAGCACCGCTCCGTGCTGGGCTCGATCGTCGAGGGGGCGCGGTACATCGGTCACCGGCCGCTCATCTACAACCTCATGGCGCTGGACCTGTCGGCGACGGTGTTCAGCGCCTACCGGGTGCTCCTGCCGGCGCTCGCCGTGGACGTCCTGCACGTCGGGGCGACCGGGTACGGCGTGCTGTCGGCGGCGCCGTCCGCCGGTGCGCTGCTGGCCACGTACTCCGTGTTCCGCACCGTCGAGCGCAGCCGCCGCCAGGGCCGGGTGCTCCTGGTGTCCACCGCGCTGTACGGCGGGGCGGCGCTGCTGCTGGCGCACTCGCCGGTGTTCGGCCTGGCCGTCCTCGCCGCCGGCCTGCTCGGTGCGTTCGACGCGATGGCGACCACCATCCGCCACGCCGCGGTCCAGATCGACACACCGGACGAGCTGCGGGGCCGGGTCACCGCCTTTTACCAGATGTCCTCCCGGGGCGGGCCGGCGATCGGGGATGTCGTCGTCGGCGCCTTCGCCAACCTGGTCGGACCGGTGGTGGCCCTCACCGTCGGCGCGTTCGGCCCCCTCATCGTCGCGGGCTCGTTCTGGCTGCGGGACAACGTGGTGCGGTCGTACACCGGGGTGGTGCCGGCGGACGAGGAGGTGGACGACGCGCCGGAGCCGACCACCGACGTGCCGGCTCCGCAGCCTACGCCCGGTAGCAGCTGACCCATCCCCTTGTCTCGCCGGCAGATGTCGCCCCGCCCCCCGGTACATCTGCCGGCGTCCCGCTGCCGGGCACCGGACCGATGCCGGTGCCCGGCAGTGCTCACTTGGGCTGGCACACCACGTCGACCAGGGCCGGCCGGCCGGTGCCCAGCACGTGGTCGGCCGCTTTGCGTACGGCGTCCCGGACCCGGCCCGGGTCGGTCACCGGACCGTCGGCCCACCAGCCGAACCCGCGCGCGACCGCGGCGAAGTCCGGAGCCGGGGTGTCGATGGCCATCCCGATGCTCGCCCGCTCCATCGGGGTGCCGCGCTGCCGCGCCAGCCGCTCCTGGTGTTCCCAGTCGTTGTAGTAGGCACGGTTGTTGAACATGACCACGAGCAGCGGGAGTTCGTAACGGCTCGCCACCCAGAGGGCGCCCACGTCGAACATCAGATCACCGTCCGGCTGCAGGTCCACCACGAGCCGGCCCGTGCCCTTGTGGGCGAGCGCGACGCCCAGCGAGATGCCGATCTGGGTCGCGGTGCCCAGCTGGCGGCCCGGGTGCCGGTACGGGCGATCGAAGTCCCAGGTACGCAGCGCCCACTCGGCGGCAGTACCCGCGGTGAGCACCCAGTCGTGCTCGCGGACGACCTGCCACACCTCGGCGGCGAGCCGGGAGGTCGATACCGGGGAGCGGTCCGCACCCTCGTCGGCTCGGCGTCGCCATCCGTCCCACGTGGAGCGGTGCATCGCGGACAACCGTTCGCGCCAGTCCGCTCGCTCGGCCCGGCGCTCCGGCGACTCGCCGTCCAGGATGCGCCGGCACTCGGCGAGCAGCAGGGGCAGCGCCCCCGCGGTGTCCGCCGTCACCTGCAGATCCGTCGGCACGAGTTCGGCGTAGTCCTCGCTCCAGGAGGAGATGCCGACGTCGTTGAAGCCGAGGTCGAGCACGGTGCAGCCGGCGGCGAGGCGGGAGGTGATCCGGCGGGTCGTCGACTCGAGCCGCTGGGTCGCCTTGCCCATGTCCTTCACGTCGACGAAGAGGACAGAGTCGGCCCCCTCCAGCGCCTCCGACCCGGTCACGTTGAGCTCGTGGCGATTCGGGAAGTTCGACCGCCAGTGCGTGTCGACCGCGCCGATTCCGACGTCCTCGGCGAGATCGACGAGGACCTCGAAGGAGCCGGGATGGCGCCCCGGGTAGCCGAGCACCATGATCGGCCGGCGCGCCGCGCAGAGCCGCTCGGCGAGCGCGCGCAGGGCCGCGGGGTCCGGCGCGAGGGTCGACGGCACCGCGGCTAGTCGGGGCAGGTCGTCCAGGGGCACGGGCTCGGCGACCCGGTCCTCCTGCAGGCCCGCGTCGAGGGCGACGTAGACCGGGCCGCGGGGTTCCTCGTTGGCGATCCGGTGGGCCCGTGCGAGGACGGTGGGCACCGACGCCAGCGAGCGTGGCTCGTGGTCCCACTTGGTGTAGGCGCGTACCGCCTCGCCCTGCACGTTCGCCGAGTGGATCCAGTCGATGTTCGGCCGCCGCCGGGCGTGGTCGGCGGGACCGGAGCCGCCGAGCACGAGGACGGGTGTGCGGTCGATGTAGGCGTAGTAGACGCCCATGGTGCCGTGCAGGAGCCCGACCAGGTCGTGCAGGATCACCGCCATCGGCTCCCCGGTCGCCTTCGCGTAGCCGTGCGCCACCCCCATGGCGATCTTCTCGTGCGGGCACTCGATCATCGTGATCTCGTCGCCGCCGTAGTTGACCAGCGAGTCGTGCAGCCCGCGGAACGACGAGCCGGGGTTGAGGGCCACGTACTTCAGGCCGAGCCGGCGCAGGACGTCGACCATGACGTCGGAACCCCAGACCGGCTCGTCGTACGGGGCGAAGTTGGTCACGATGCCTCCTCATTGCGTGGGGAACCGGTCCATCGCCGTGAGGACCTGGTCGACGGTCCGCACCCGGCACACCCGTGGGAACACCTGCTCGACGAAGAAGTCGCGTTGCGGCTGGCGGCCGGTGAGTCCGTCGCTGATCACCACGACCTGGTAGTCCATGTCGCGGGCGGCGTACACGGTCGACGCGATCCCGACGTGGGTCGAGCCGCCGACGAGGACGACGGTGTCCGCCCCGCGGGCTCGCAGGGATGTGTCGAGATGGGTTCCGTGGAACGCCGACCACCGGTGTTTCGGGACGTCGTAGTCGTCCGGACGCTGTCCGAGCTCGGTGAGGGTGTGGTACATCGGCGAGCCGGAGCCGTACGGCGGGCCCACCGGCCTCGGGTTGTCCACCCCGAACGGGCGGTGCTGGTTGTCGACGTCGGCGAGCGTTCGGGCGAAGTCGGCCCCGTCGGCCCGGTGGTCGGCGCGGGCCCACGCGACCATCGCGCCGCGGGACCGGCACCCGTCCACGAGGCGGCGCACGGGACCGATGACGCCCGCCTCCTCGGCCGCCGCCCGGTAGTGCTCGAGCAGGTCGAACACGACCAGGGCGGTGCGGGTCGGATCCAGGAGCTCCTCGTCCGGTCGAGCGGGCACCACCTGGCCGTGGCTCACCAAAGCGTCACCGTCACGGTCTTCTCGCGGGTGTAGGACAGCAGCTCCTCCAGCGAGTTCTCCTTGCCCAGCCCACTGCTCTTCCGGCCGCCGAACGGGGTGCCCGTGGGACGCCGGCCGGTGCCGTTGACATACACGTATCCCGCCTCGAGGGCGGCGGCGGTGCGGTGCGCGGCGGTCACGTCCCGGGTCCACACGTTGGCCGTCAGGCCGAGCGGCGTGGCGTTGGCGCGGCTGACCACCTCGTCCACGTCGCGCCACGTGAGCACCGACATGACCGGGCCGAAGATCTCCTCCCGGACCGCGGTCATCCCGTCGTCGAGGTCGGTCAGCACCGTGGGTTCGACGAAGAAGCCGCGCGCCAGTCCGTCGGGACGGCCCCCGCCGTGCGCGACCGTCGCCCCCTCCCGCCGCGCCGTCTCGAGGTAGCCGCGGACCCGCTCGTAGTGCGCCCGGAACGCCAGCGGCCCGACCTCGGTGAGCGGGTCCATCGGGTTGCCGATGCGCAGCGCGGACAGGCGTGCGACGAGGGCATCGAGGAATCGGTCCGCGATGTCGGCGTGGACGAACAGCCGGGAGGTCGATCCGCAGGACTGGCCGGTGCAGCGGGCGATGTTCATGCCGGCGACCGCCGCGTGCGCGGCCCGCACCACGTCCACGTCGGGGAAGACGATGATCGGGTTCTTCCCGCCGAGTTCCAGGCTGACGTGCTTCACGGCCTCGGCGGCGCCCCGGAGCACGGCGCGTCCGGAGGGGACCGAGCCGGTGAAGGCGACCCGGTGCACCTCGGGGTGGGCGACGAGGGCGGCACCGGCGGTGGTACCCCGGCCGCTGACGACGTTGAGCACGCCGGGCGGGAGCACATCCGCGGCGATGCGCGCGAACTCGAGGGCGGAGAGCGAGGTCTGCTCGCCGGGCTTGAGGACGACGGTGTTGCCGGCGGCCAGCGGCGCCGCCACCTTGCCGGCGGCGAACTTGAAGGGGTGGTTGAACGGCACGATCCGCGCGACGACCCCGTACGGCTCACGCACCGTGTACGAGAGGGTGTCGCGGGTGGGTGGGTGCCGGCGTAGTAGAGGATCTCGGCGACCGCACCCGCGACATCGCTGCGCATTCCGGCGAGCGGAAGCCCGCCGTCGCGTACGTCGAGGCGCGCCAACTGCTCCGCCTCGCGTTCGATGCGGGACGCGAGTTCCCGCAGTAGCGCGGCGCGCCGGGCCCAGCCAAGGTCCCGCCAGTCGCCGGCGGCGGCCCGGGCGACGGCGACGGCGGCGTTGACGTCCTCGACGCCGCCGTCGGGAACCGTCGCGATGAGTTCCTCGGTGGTCGGGTCGACCGCCTCGATCCGACCGCCGGCCGCCGCGTCGACCCACGCCCCGCCGATGTGCATCAGCCGGTGCGGTACGGGGGCGCTGCGCTCGCTCATCGCGGGGCCACCCGGGCGTGGACGACTGCCGTCGCCCCCTCCTGCGCGGCGAGGAGCGCGCGGTGCAGGGCCGGCCCCAGGTCGTCCGGATCCTCTACCGGGCCGGTGGCCCAGCACCCGTACGACCGGGCGAGCCCGGCGATGTCCACCGCCGGATCGGCGATGCGCATGCCGATCCAGCTGTTCTCGACCGGGCGACCCCGTTGGCGCGCCACCTCCGCCTGATGCGGCTCGTCGTTGTAGAACGAACTGTTGTCGTTGACCACGAGCAGCGCCGGCACCCGGTAGTGGGCGGCGGTCCACAGGGCGCCGGCGGCCATGAGCAGGTCTCCGTCCCCGATGATTCCGACGCCGAGTTGGCCGCGGTCCCGGGCGGCGAGAGCGCCGCCGACGAAGGCACCCGGCCCGTAGCCGACGCCGCCGCCACCGGAGTGCCCGAGGTACGAGCCGGCCCCGGGCAGCTGCCACAGCCCCTCCGGCCAGGTCCTGGTGTTGCGTAGGCAGAGCAGGTGGTCAACGTCGCGTACCGCCTGCCAGGTCTCGCCGACCAGCCGGGCCGGCGAGATCCGCCGGTCGGCCCAGCGCGCCGCGACCTGCTCGCGCTGCCGCTGGCGCAGGCGGGCGGCGCGGGCGGTGACCTCCGCCCGCCGGGCCGCCGCCGCGGCCGGGTCCACCCGCTCGGCGAGGGCCGCGTGCAGCACCCGTAGCCCGAGCAGCGGGTCGCTCAGCAGTTGGACGTCCCGGGGCACCGGTGTCGCGAAGGCGTTGCTCCAGGACCGCAGTCCCAGGTCGCCGTGCGACAGGTCGACGACGACCGGGCCGTCATCGGGACGGTCCCGCCCCACGCCTCGCGCCCCCCTTCCCGCGGGACGCAGCAGGGCCGTCAGGTCGACGACGTCGACGGCGAGGACGACGTCCGCCTCGTCCAGGACACTTCGGTCCCCGGTGCAGTTCTGCGGGTGGCTGGTGGGCAGCGCCGACCAGTTCCGATCGTCGTGGTAGGCCGCGCCGAGCAGCTCGACCAGCGCGGCGAGGGGAGCGGTAGCGGCAGGGTCGAGGGCGATCCGTCCGGCCACCACGACCGGGCGCCGGGCCCGCGCGAGTACGGCCGCCGCCCGGTCCAGGGCTTCCGGGTCCGGCGCGAAGGCGGGGGCGGGGGCGTGCCGCACGGGGTCCGGGACCGGCACCGGCCGGTCTAGCCGTTCCTCCTGGACGCCGGCGTCCAGGGAGACGTACGCCGGTCCGCGCGGTGCCGACAGCGCCCGCTGCCGGGCGCGCAGGACGTCGGCCGCGAACGCCGCCGCGGTCAGGGGCTCGGCGTCCCAGACCACGAAGTCCCGTACCAGCTGGGCCTGCGTCGTCGCCGAGTGGATCCAGTCCACCGGCCGGCGCCGGGCAGGATCCGCCGGTCCGCTTCCGCCGAGCAGCAGCAGGGGAGCCCGGTCGCACCACGCGTTGTAGACCGCCATGGATCCGTGCATGAGGCCGACCAGGTCGTGCACGGCGGCGACCCCGAGCTGCCCGGTCGCCTTGGACCAGCCGTGCGCGAGCGCCACGGCGATCTCCTCGTGCAGGCAGAGCAGGAGTTGCGGGGTCACATTGCCGCCGTGGTTCACCACGGAGTCGTGCAGCCCGCGGAACGACGAGCCCGGATTCATCGGCAGGTACGGCACCTCGAGTGCGCGCAGCACGTCGACGACCACGTCGCTGCCCCACGCCGCAGGCCCCCGCCCCGCGGGCAGCCCGGTCGGGCGCTCCACGACCCGGCCCGCCTCGCCGAAGCCGGTGCCCACGATCGCGGTCATCGCCGGCCCGTCACTGTGCCCGCTGCTGCCTCGACGGCGGCGAACAGGTCCTCCGCCGTCAGTTGTGCGGGGTCCGCGGCCAGCTCGGGTCGCTGGGCCACCGACGCGAGGATCACCTTGCGGGCGCGCCGGCCGTCGAAGCCCACGCACCGGCCGGCGAGTTTGGCGTGCAGGGCCGCGTCCTCGGCCAGGTGCCGCAACGGGGGCCAGAGCGCGGCGAGCTCAGCCAGCGACGAGCCGATGATCCGGGCGAGCACCTCCTCGTCCGGCAGGTCGAGCTCGAGCACGAGGTCGGCGCGCGACAGGACGGCCTCGTCGACGGCGGCGGTGAAGTTCGTCGTGGCCAGCAGCAGGAGGTGCGGGCACGTCGCCCGCAGCGCGTCGAGGCCGGCGAGCACCGCGTCGGTGGCCCGGTGCACGTCCACCGGATTGGTCTCGAAGGAAGCCGTGCTGCGGCGTACGGCGAGCGCCTCCACCTCGTCGACCAGGACGATGGTGTGGGGGCGACGCGCGGCGAGCTCGGGCAGCGTCTCGGTGAACAGCCGACGCACCGCCCGCTGGCTCTCGCCGAGCAGCTCGCTGGGGAAGGCGTGGGGGTCCACCTCGACGAAGGTTGTCGCGCCCCGCCGGGCGACCGCCACCGCGGCGGCCTGGGCCAGCCCCTGACAGAGCGTGGACTTGCCGGTGCCCGGCGGGCCGGCGAGCACGATCAGGCCGTGCGGCGGGCCGGACAGCGACTGGAGCGCCCGGCCGTGCCGAAGTACCAGAACGGCCGTGCCGAGCAGCTGTTCCTTCGTGCCGGGCGGCACGATGATCGAGTCCCAGGGCCCGTCGTGGTGGTCGGCCGGTAGGACGTGGACACCGGTGATTCCCGGCGGCAGGCGTACGTCGGCCATTCCCGTCTCCGGATTCAGGGCCAGGTGGGGCGGTCGAGCGCCGGCCACTGGATGGTGGTCGGGTCGCCGGCCTGCCGGTCCCTGATGTGGGTGGGCGGCTCCTCGAAGAGCACGAGTGGGTCGCAGAGCGCCCGCATCGTCTCCAGCAGGCTGTCGAACATGTGGATCCGGACCACCTTCGCCGTCTTCTCCGGGTCGTCGTTGAAGTGCTGGTGCCAGAGGAAGTGGTCGACGATGATCAGGTCGCCCTTCTTCCAACGGTGGTTCGTACCGCCCTCGGGCTCCGTGCCCAGGTAGGTGTGTCCCGACCCGTCCAGGACGTACAACCACGCCTCACCGGGATGCCGGTGCATCGACTGCCCACGGCCGGGGCCGATCTCGAACATCGCCATGGTGATGCCCGATGCCTGATAGCCGATCGCGCGGTCGAGCAGGAAGGTCGTCCGGGTCCCCCGTGGAGTGTTGACCATCTCCATGTCGTCCCAGCTGGTGTGCAGTCGGCCGGTCCGCCGGGACTGCTGTTCGCGGCCGAGTCGGCGGACCCTGCGCGCGTAGGGGTCGTCCCCGGGCAGACGGGGGGTGTAGGCGGGGCGTCCCGGCAGTTCGGCGAAGGGGGTGTGGCCGGCGTCTTCCAGGATGGACATGCCCATCGTGTCGAGCATCGGCTCACTCGAGAAGGTCAGGTAGCGGGCTGTCGCCGTGCCGTCGTTGCCGGACCGGTGCCAGGACCAGGCGGGGATGTGCAGCGAGTCGCCGGGGCCCCACTCGATGCGCTCGCCGTCGATCTCGGTCCAGCCCCAGCCGCCGACGACCAGGACCATCGCATCCCAGGAGTGACGGTGGACGGTGGTGGTCGTCCCCGGGTCGAACTCGTGGACCAGGGCGTCCATCGTGCGGGTGGGGCGATCGCCGTCGACGCCGACATAGACACCGACCCGGCTGCCCCGCTCGGTGGGCTGCATGATCACGTCGTCGTGGGCGACGACGTCCCGGTGGTTCTGCCGCCAGTCCTCCAGGAACTTGGCGCGCCGGGTCTTCTGGACGTGGTAGTGGCTGACGCCTGTCGTCGTCCGGGTCGTCACGAACATACCTCCAATGGACTAACCATTGGCTGTACTCTGTCAGCTCGACCTGGGCTTGCACAAGAGCACGCCGCGCTTGGTCTACCGCTCTTAGCCGCTGCGGCCGTCCCGGAAGCGCGGCCCACGGTCAAGCGACTGCATCGCGTCGGGCGCCCGGGGGATCCACCGCGGCGTCCGCGCGCAGTAGTCCTCGTACGCCCCACCGAACCGCTCACGTAGGCGCTTCTCGTCCTGCCGGACCCGGTCGGCGAACCACCTCAGGTGCCAGCCGACCAGTCCGGAGGCGAGCGGCGACCGGGACGAGAGGGCCAGTCCGGTCAGGAAGAGCAGGTGGCCGCCGTACATCGGGTTGCGCGTCCAGCGATACGGGCCCGCCTCGACGAGGCGCTCCGGCATGCCCTGCGACATCCCGGGTGGCCCGCCCGCCCTGGACAGCCGGTAGGCGCCGGCGAGCCGGTAGGCGGCGTACCCCGCGGCCATGAGGGGCAGGCCCGTGGCCCGTACCCGCCGGCGGCTCAGCACCTGTTCGACGCCGACCACCAGCGGCCAGATCAGAAAGGTACGGGTGGACGTGGACGACAGCGACATCCTCATCGGGGGCCTCCGGGGTGGGAAGTTGCGGGGGAGCGGACGCGTACGACAGCCGCGCTGGCGGTGATGAGCGCGCCCGCCAAACCCATCGCGGCGGTGAGCGGAATGATCGCGACCGCGCTCGCCACCGCGAGCGGCGCGGCGAACAACGCCGCCGCCCGGAAGGTCCCCGCCGTCGCGATGGCGTCGCCGCGCTCTTCGGGATGCACCGAGTCGGTCGCGATGGCGGGGCCGATGGTCTGCAGCACGCCCGCGCCGAGCCCGGACACCGCCAGCAGCGCACCGGCCGCCCACCAGGCGTCAGCGGCCAGGGCCACCAGGCCGGTGGTGGCCCCCGTGGCGAGGGTGCCGAGCACGAAGGAGCGCATCACCCAGCGATGGCGCACCCGGCCGACGATCGCGGAGCCGACGACCGAGGCGCCGTTCGCGACCGACACGAGAACGCCGATGGTGGAGGCGGGCTGTCGAGCGGCGTCGAGCGCCACCGGCACGTAGCTGGAGAGCAGGCCCCGCCACGCGCCCGCGGTCACGCCGGCCCAGCAGCCGACGTCCACGCCCGGGCGACGCCAGATCCGCCCAGGAGGACCCTCCGGTGGCGGACGGAAGGGCGGTAGCCGGTCGATCGCCAGCGCCGGCAGCACGGCAACCGCGGCGATCGCCGCGCCGACCCCGAGCGCCGCTCGCGGCGAATGCTCCACCAGCAGCCCGGCGAGGACGGGTCCCGCGAGCAGTCCCACACTGGAGACGAAGTTGATCGTCGCGAGTGCGCCGACGGCGGGTGCGTCATTGCGCACGACATGGGTCTGGCTACCGGTCCAGAAACAGGCGCGGGCGAAGCCTTGCAGCACTTCGGCCAGGGTGAACGGAACCACGGCGGCCGACGCGACGACCAGGCCGTTCGAGAGGCAGAGGGCGACCCCCGCGGCGACGACGAGGACCCAGTCGCCGACCAGCCGCATGGCCGCGCCGAGGACCAGCCGGGTCGCCATCTGGGCGATCGCCGAGAGGGCGGTGAGCACACCGACCTCGACCGCCGAGTAGCCGGAGCGCAGCGCCAGTAGCGGTAGCGCGACCGATGCGATGCCGAGCGAGCAGGAGAAGACCGCGGCGCCCCCCGCGGACGCGATGGTGTCGCGCGAGAGGCGCCGCAAGGCCGCTGCCGACCACACGAGGTCTGGTCAGACCGAGGCGCTGGTCAGCTGCTCGGCGTCCGGGGTCCGTTCGGAGGCCGGCTCGAAGTAGTGGACCGTGTCGTACCCGAGGTGCTTGAAGACGCGGTTCTGCGCGCTGAACAGCCGCAGCGGCCTGCCGTCCGCCGCGAAGAGCTGGCACACGTGGTTCTGCGGGACGTACAGCGTGTCGCCCTGCTTGATCTCGTACCGCTCGGGTTCCAGCGCGATGCGGGCGTAGTACTTCTCGGCGATCTCCGCCTCGACCTCCCACTGCAACGCGTACCCCTCGCCGTCGAGCACGTAGTACACCTCGTCGGCCATCTTCCAGTACTTGCCACTGTGGCCGCCGGCGGGAAGGTCGAGCTCGAAGGCGTCCACGCTGAAGATGCGCGCGTCGGTGCGCTCTGGCGAGGACATGACCCGAACCCGCCCAAGCGGGGTGTCCTCCCATGTCGTGTCGGACGGGGAGATCACCTTCTTGCGCTCCAGGACACCCGGAGTCCAGATACGCGACCAGTCCTCGCGCGGGCCGAAACGTTCCTCGTCCTCGACCGGCCCGGAGCGCCCCTGCTGGATCAGGCCCATGAACATCCAGGTGCACTTCGCCTTGACGACGAGCGCGACCGCCCGCTCCGAGTACGGGTTGAAGTGCCGGTGCACCGAGTCCGTGTGCACGAAGACCAGGTCGTCCTTGCTCCAGTCGTACCGCTGGTCGTCGTGGATCTCGTAGCCGCGCCCCTCGAGGATGTAGAAGGCCGCCTCGTTCTGGTGGCCATGCCCGTGGTTGGACGACTCCGGCGGCAGTTCGACGAAGTGCACCTGAATCGTCTGGGTGAGGAAGTCCTCGTCGCCTGGGCCAATGCGCCACCAGGTCCGACTCTTCGCGCTGTCGCCGGAGTGCGCGACCTTCGCGTCGTCCACGACGACGCTGTCGTCGCGTACCCGGTCGACCGCCAGTTGCCGGCGCCGGAACTCGTTAAGCCCGTAGGTCTGCGACGTCAAACCGCGCACGAACACGCGGCCGCTCTTGCCCATTGGTCCTCCGGTCTTCTCGGTGGTGGTGCCTGCGCCAGCGGGCACCCAACCCGCTCGGATTCGGTTAATGGTATAACCTTTATCCGATCAAGGGAAGGGCTGTCCAGGGTGGCGTCGAGCCAGCCGACGTTCAACAGCGGCGGGTCCGGCCACGGCTCGTGCCGCAGCGCCTGTGGGTCGGACAGGTGGTTAGTCGTGATTGGATCGTGACCGCCTCGGGTCACGGTGTTGGTTCTCGTCAGCCGCGCTTCTGCCGCCCACACCGACCTGCGGTTGAGCGCCGCCACCCCCGGTGCCAACCAGCTACCACTGCGGGAACGAGGTCTGGACAAGCTCAATCATCAACGTCCTCGAAGTCGAGAACCACGGACTCCGCGCCGGCACCGGCAGAACCGGCCAACTGGTCGCCCTACCATCCGCCAGCCACCGCTGATTTCGTCTACACCGGCATCTCAAGCTGTTTCATCAGCTGAAGCACAACGCCGTCTTCACACTCCTCGCCCCCGATCCGGCCTGCCTGTCACGGCACCACGACGAGCCTACGGCCCCGTAGATCGGTGCGTTGCCAAGCCGTCTCGATATCGCTCAGCGGGACCTTCACCACGTCGAAGGTCAGCTCGCCGGACTGCGCCCACGTCACGACCTGCCCATACACCTCATGCATGGTCTGTGGGTCGAGTCCTTTGGCCGCGCCGTAGATCTCGACTCCGGAGGTGCGCAGGCTCTCCGCGGCGAGAACGAGCCCGGCGCCGGCGGACTCGCCGATCTGGATCAGCCGGGTCGGCTTCGGGAACGCGAATGTCTCCGGGACCAGCGATCGCAGCAGGATCTCGGTGGGTCGGCCCCAGAGGTAGTCCAGCACGACGTCGTAGCCATCCCCCTTGGCATCGAGGTACGCCTGCGCCAGCGCTTCGTCCGGTACGGCGGTGTTGATCACCTCATCGGCGCCCAGGCTTTGTACCTCACGCAGTTGGTCGTCGTCGCGGCCGGTCGCGATGATCCGCCCGGCGCCAAGCAGCCGGGCCACCTTCACCGCGAGTCGCCCCGCGACCCCGGTCGCGCCCTGCACGAGCACGGTCTCGCCCGGCACGAAGCCAGCGGCGGTCTTGATGGACATGCCGGTGATCGCCGTGCCCAGCACGGTCGCGATCGCCGGATCGATACCCTCCGCGATCGGCATGTAGGCGCCCTTTGGCACCACGGTCTTCTCGGCGAGCGCACCATAGGGCCGTCGTGGGTTGCCGAACCCGACCAGGGTGCCGTCCGGCAACGCGCCTATGCCGTCGAAGGCGGGAATCGCCGGCAACTGTGCGGTGTACTGCTGGCTCGCGTAGTGCGTGCCGGCCGCGATGCGCTTGTCGACGTTCTCGACCGCGACCGCCTTGACGTCAATGACCACCTCATCGTCGCCGGCCACGGGATCCGGGAAGTCCTCGTAGCGAGGGATGCCACCGACCTCGTGCAACACCGCCGCCTTCATCACAGCTCCCGGCTGAAGAACGCCGCAATCCGACGCTGGAAGGCCCGCATGAACCGGGGAGGGCGGGCGGGCGAGTGGTTCCACCTGCGGTTCAGCGAAGCGTGAGCCGCGACGCCGCCGGGGCGACGCGCGCGGCCGTGGACCGCCGCGCCCTGGTGCCCGGCCGACCGCTCGGCATGCGCGGGAACTCCAGGAATGCGATGTGTCGCCCAGTGCAGCAGGCCGCCGAACGAGCGCTTGTTTGTCATCGTCGTCTCCGTCTCTCTATCAGTGATAGAGGCACCCTAGCACTGATAGAGTGCCGGTGGGAGGTACCGAATTGGCGCTAGACCGACAGCGGATCGTCGCCGAGGCCGTCGCCCTGCTGGACGCCGAGGGTCTCGACGGCGTGACGACCCGCAAACTCGCCGCGCGGCTAGGTGTGAAATCGCCGACCCTCTACTGGCATCTGCCCAACAAAGCGGCCCTGGTCACAGCGATTGCCGACGCGATCCTCGACCAGGAGTTCGGCGATATGTCACCGCCCGAGCCGGATCAACCCTGGCCGGACTGGTTAAGCGGCCTGGCCGAGCGGCTGCGCCGAGCGCTGCTCGCCCATAAGGACGGTGCCCGGGTCATCTCAGCCTCCCAGCTCTCCCTCAACATGGCAGCGATCTCCGAACTGGCAATGAGTACCCTGGTCGCGCGCGGCATCCCGTTGCGACAGGCACGCGTGATCGTCCTGACCGTCGAGCGCTTCACGGTCGGCCACGTCCTCGAAGAACAGGTCCCCCGCCCGGACGCGGACGCACTGAAACACTTCGACATGGCCACATTCGCCCAGCAGCACCCGACCGTAGTCGCCGCGGTCACCGAATACTTCCGACCCGGCCGCACCGTGGATGACCTGTTCCGCGACTGTCTGGAGGTGGTCATCGAGGGCGCTGCGGTCAAAGCCGGGGCCACCTCCTGACCGATCATCCGCTCTGCAGCAATGAGCTTGTCCAGACTTCGTTGCCGCAGTGGTAGCTGGTTGGCACCGTCGGTGGTGGCGCTCAACCGCAGGTCCGTGTGGGCGGCAGAAGCGCGGTGCAGACCGTGGCGCCCCGGACGGGGAGCTGCTGTGGGTGTCGGGGGTGCTGCCAGGGAAGACGGTCGACATCACCGCCGCCCGCCGCTTCAAGATCGCAGAGAAGGGTCGTGGCGTTCCTCGGCCTGCTCGCCGACCTGGGCTACATCGGCCTGCACCCACAGGTGATCACCGGCTACAAGCGCAAACGCGGACAGAAGACCCTGCCCGAGCCGCGCAAGAACGCCAACCCGTTCATGCTCGTCGAAGGCGGTGGTGATTATGGCCGGAGCCTAACGGTCGCGCCCCGGCTCCGGCGGCCCGCACGGGATGCGCGGCGGTTCTACCTTCAGGACCTCCGGCGGCGTCGAGCGTTCTCAGCTGGCCCTGTGCCGATGAACGGTCCGAGGCTGCGGCGCGTGATCATCAAGTGGGCATTACGGGTGCACCGCCGGGGTACTGATGGGGCACGGGACGAGGCGGGGAGGGTGCCGTGGGGAAGAGCGCGGGACGTCGGCAGCCGAGCCTGCTCGCCGGTCTACTGGTGGCGGTGGTGGTGGCCGCCGGTTGCATGTCCGGCGGGGTGGATCAGGGCGAGCCGCGGCAGCCCGGCCCGCAGCCCGCCTCGCCGGGAGCGCAGAGCACCCGGGCGGACGGGACCACCAGCGTCGCCGAGTTCAAGGAGGACTTCGGCGGCGCGGTCGCTCTCGCCGAGCAGTACTGGACCGGCCAGTTCAAGGCCTCCGGCGAGCGGTTCGAGCCGGTCCGGCGGGTGATTGCGTACACCCGGGAAGGAGAGGTCTCCTGCGGCGGGCAGCCGTTGCCGCGCAACAACGCGGTCTACTGCTCGGCGGGCGACTTCATTGCGTACGACGTCAACTGGTCCGTGGCGGCGTTCCGGCAGGTCGGCGACGCCTTCCTGTTCTACCTGCTCGGCCACGAGTACGCCCACGGCGTCCAGGTACGCCTCGGCATCCGCTACAACTTCACCATTCAGCAGGAGCTGCAGGCGGACTGCATGGCCGGGGCGTACATCGGGGACAACGTGCGTTCCGGGGACCTGACCCTCGACAAGGGTGACCTGGAGGAGTTCCGGGAGGGGCTGCTCGCCGTCGGCGACGACCCGGACCAGCCGTGGTTCGCCGAGGGCTCGCACGGCACCGCCGAGCAGCGCACGGACTCCTTCTTCCGCGGCTACGAGAATTCGCTGGGCGCCTGCGGGGTGAGCTGACCGGGGCGATGCCGCAGGTCACGCCTGGGCGGGACGGCGAGCGGCGGGCGGGGCTCGGTTGAGAGGATCGGCGGGTAGGTCCGACCTGGGTCAGGAGGCTCCGCTGAGCAGCAACCATCCCGCCGCCGTGCTCTTCGACATGGACGGCACCCTGGTCGACAGCGAGAAGCTGTGGGACGTCGCGCTGCAGGAGTTGGCGGCGGTGTACGGCGGGACCCTCTCCGACACCGCCCGGCGGGCGATGATCGGCACCAGCATGGCCGCCTCGATGCGGATCCTGCATGACGACCTGGGGCAGCCGTACCGGGACCCGGAGGCCAGCGCCGCCTGGATCAGCGCCCGCATCCTGGAACTGTTCCGCACCGGCCTGCGCTGGCGACCGGGCGCGCTGGCGCTGCTGCGGGCGGTCCGGGCGGCGGACATCCCGACCGCGCTGGTCACCTCCAGCGGCCGGAAGCTGGTCGAGGTCGCCCTGGACACCCTCGGCCGGGACAGCTTCGACGCGGTGGTCTGCGGTGACGAGGTGGAGGCGGCGAAGCCGCACCCGGAGCCGTACCTGACCGCCGCCCGGCTGCTCGGCGTGCCGATCGCCCGCTGCGTGGCGATCGAGGATTCGCCGACCGGGGTGGCCAGCGCCCTCGCCGCCGGGGCCGCCGTACTGGCCGTGCCGGCGGAGGTGCCGATCGCCGAGGTCGCCGGCGTACACCAGCTGGAGAGCCTGACCGCGGCGGACCTGGAGCTGCTGGCCGCGCTGCTCGGCGAGCCACCGGCCTGAGACGCGAGGGGCCCCGCCGGTCGGCGGGGCCCCTCGTCGGTGCGGGGATCATTCGTGGGCGATGGCGCCCAGGACGTTGATCCGCGCGGCCCGCACCGCGGGCAGCACCGCGGCGACCACGCCGATGATCGCGGCAAGCCCGAGGAAGACCCCCATCTGACCCCAGGGCAGGATCAGGTCGGTGATGCCCTCGTCCTTGAGCGCCCGGACCACCGCCGCGCCCAGGCCGCTGCCGACCACCACGCCGAGCAGCGCCCCGAAGACCGAGATCACCACCGCCTCGACGGTGATCATGCGCATGGTCTGGGCCCGGCGAAGCCCGATCGCCCGCAGCAGGCCGAGCTCCCGGGTCCGCTCCAGCACCGACAGGGCGAGGGTGTTGACGATGCCGAGCACCGCGATGACGATGGCCAGCGCCAGCAGGATCTGGATCATCCGTAGCGGGGTGTCCAGCATGCTGGTCTGCTGCTTGATGAAGGCGTCCCGGTCCGCGACGGACACCTCGGGGCTGTCGGCGAGCAGCGTCTCCACCTGCGGCTGTACGTCGGCCACCCGGGCCCCGGGGGCCAGCTGCACGAAGCCCTGGATCGGCTGCGGGATGGTGAAGTCCCGGGCCGCCTGCGGCGGTAGCACCACCGGGTTGGTCAGCTGTGAGCTCTGGTAGATGCCGCTGACCGTGTACGTCCGCGCCTCCCCGCGGGAGAGCTGGACGGTCACCTGCGAGCCGACCGACACGTTACGCGACTTCGCCGTGTCCGAGCTGAACAGCATCTGATCCGGGCCCAGCCGGCTGATGTCACCGGCGGTGGCCTTCACCCCGAAGATCCGCTCCAGCGCGGCGATGTTGCTCGACGCGCCAACCCAGGTGCGGGCGCCGTTGACCACGGCCATGTCGCCGTATTCGCCGTCGACCAGTTGCACGCCCGGGATGGCCGCCGCCTTCTCCAGGACGGCCGGGTCGAAGCTCGGCGGCCGCGGGCCGCTCTGCGACCCGGAGATCACCAGCTCGGCCTTGATGGTGTCCTGGGCCAGCTTGCCGATGCTGCCCTTCGCCGAGTCGAGGATCACCGTCACGCCGGTGACCAGGGCGATGCCGACCATCAGCGCCGCCGCGGTGATCGCCGTGCGCCGTGGGTTGCGGCCCGAGTTGAGCCGGCCCAGCTTGCCCGGCACCGACCAGGCGAAGATCGCCCCGAGCAGGGCGACCACGGGCCGGCTGATCAGCGGGGTCAGCAGCGCCACCCCGATGAAGGCGAAGAGGACGCCGCCGAGGATGGTGGCCAGGGTGTTGTCGCCGGCGTGGCCGTCGAGCCCGAGGAACAGCAGCACGGCGCCGATCGCGGAGACGATCGTGCCGGCCACCGTCACCTTGGTCAGCGGACGGTCCGGGGTGGCCACGTCCTGCATCGCCGCGATCGGCGGGACCCGGGAGGCCCGCAGCGCCGGCAGCAGCGCGGCCACGACCGTGATCACCAGGCCCACCGCGAACGCGCCGATGACCGCCGCGGCCGGCACGCCGAGCCCGGCCAGGCTGAGCCCGCCCGCCAGCTGCCCGAACAGGTACGCCAGCAGCGCGCCGACGCCGATTCCGGCGCCGAGCCCAAGCACGGAGGCGATCAGGCCGACCACGACGGCCTCCAGCACCACCGAGCCGATGATCTGCCGCCGGCCGGCCCCGATCGCCCGTAGCAGGGCCAGTTCCCGGGTGCGCTGCGCGACGATGATCGAGAACGTGTTCAGGATGAGGAAGGTGCCGACCAGCAGCGCCACCGCGGCGAAGCCGAGCAGGATCTTGTTGAAGAAGGAGAGTGCCTCCTTGAAGCTGGCCGCCTGGTCGGCGGCGGCCTGCTTGCCGGTCTTGACCTGGTAGTCGGCACCGAGTTCGTGGGCGACGTCGTCGCGCACCCGCTCAGGGGTCACGGCGTCGGCGGCGGTCACGGTGATGCTGGTGAAGGTGTCCGGCTTGCCGAGCATCAGCCGCTGCGCCACCGGGGTGGTGAAGGCCACCTCGTTCACCCCACCGATCGAGTCCCGGCCGCCGCTGTAGCCGAAGATGCCGACGAGGGTGAACTCCTTCTTCGGCTCCAGGGTCAGCACGCCGACCCGGTCACCGACCTTCACCTTCGCCGCCTCGGCCAGGGCGGCGTTCACCACGATCTCGTCGTCGGCGCGCGGCTCGCGGCTGCCCTCGCGGAGCTGGACCAGGTCGCTCTCGCCGAGCCAGTTCTCGCCCAGCTGCGGTGGCCCGAAGGAGGTCACCACCTTGCCGTTGCTGCCGATCAGGCGGGCGCCGTCGGCGTTGACCACGCCCTTCGCGTCCGCCGCACCCGGCACGTTTTCCCTGATGCGCTCGACCAGGGACGCCGGCACCGGGGTGGGGACCTGCTCGCCCTCGGCCTCGCTGAGCGCTACCTTCGGCTTGGCGGTGACGGTGACGTCGATGTCGGAGAACCCGTCGGCGAAGAGCGCGTCGAACGACCGGCCCAGGGTGTCGGTCAGCACGAACGCGCCCGAGACGAACATGACGCCCAGCACCACCGCCAGGCCGGACAACAGGAGGCGCACCTTGCGCGCCAGCAGGCTCTTCCACGTCGCGCGGAACATCAGCGCGCCACCTCGGCGGACACGTCCAGCTTCTTCATCGTGTCCAGCACCGTGTCGGCGGTCGGCTCGAGCAGCTCGGAGACGATCTGCCCGTCCGCGAGGAAGATGACCCGGTCGGCGTACGCGGCGGCCGTCGGGTCGTGGGTCACCATCACGATGGTCTGTCCGTGCTCGCGGACCGAGTTGCGCAGGAAGTTGAGCACCTCGGCGCCGGAGCGGGAGTCGAGGTTGCCGGTCGGCTCGTCGGCGAAGACCACCTCGGGGCGGGCGACGAGCGCTCGCGCGCAGGCGACCCGCTGCTGCTGGCCGCCGGAGAGCTGCGCCGGCCGGTGCCCCAGCCGGTCCCGCAGGCCCACCGTGTCGATCACGGTGTCGTACCAGGCCCGCTCGGGCTTGCGCCCGGCGATCGACATCGGCAGCAGGATGTTCTCCTCGGCGGTCAGCGTGGGCAGCAGGTTGAACTGCTGGAAGATGAAGCCGACCTTGTCCCGGCGCAGCTTGGTCAGCCCGGAGTCGCCGAGCCCGGTGACCGTGGTGTCGCCGATCGACACCGTGCCGCGGGTGACCGAGTCCAGCCCCGCCAGGCAGTGCATCAGCGTCGACTTGCCGGAGCCGGACGGCCCCATGATCGCGGTGAACCGGCCCCGTTCGAACTCCGCGCTCACCTCCCGTAGCGCGACGACCTGCGCCTCGCCGCTGCCGTACACCTTCCACACGTCGCTGGCCCGGGCCGCGGCCTGCGCCTGGCCTACCGTCGCGGTCACGTCATCTACCTCTTCCGTCTGCCTGCCTGTTCCGCACCGCCCCCGCTGGTCGGTGCGGCAGTCTCCATCCTCGCTGCCGTGCAGCGTGGATCCGTCCGCCTGCGGTCGGAGGCGGCGCGGATTTCGCACTGCGGGTCGGCCCCGACCCCGGCTCAGGGTTGCCCCTGAGCCGCCCACCGGTCGAGCGTGTTTCCAGTCGCCGGGACGTCGCCGGGCCGACGTTAGGGCCTGACGCCGCGTCATGGTCAACCGCGCCGCGCCGTCTCCGGTCACGGTAGGTGACAACGGCAACATCGCCGTCACCCCGACGGCGACTCCCCGGGTACGCGTGGCGCCGCTGGTGGACCTGCCGCCGAACCGCAGCGGTCAGCGTCGCTCCCGGCGAGCGCGTCCAAGGGCGCCGGCCCGGCCCCACCGTCCGGGGATGTTGAGCAGCTCGATCCGGCCCATCCCGAGGGGCACGGCGGGTCTGGTCACCAGGTGCTCGCCGCGGGGCTCCATGCCGAGCATGGTCCGCAACAGCAACAGGGGGGTGCCGGTGGACCACGCCTGTGGGCTGCACGCCGTCGGGTACAGCACGGGGTACCTGGTCAGCGTCCGGTCGTATCCACCGAACGCCTCCGGCAGCCTGCCGTTGAAGAACTCGGCGGCGTCGATGATTCCCCCCGCGATGCGTCCTGCCTCCTGGGTGAAGCCGTAGCGGCGCAGGCCCCAGGCGATGAACGCGTTGTCGAACGGCCAGACGGTGCCGACGTGGTAGCCGAGCGGGTTGTACCGTCCTTCCCCCTCGGCCAGGGTGCGTACGCCCCAGCCGGAGAACAGTCGGGAGCCGAGCAGGTGTTCGGCGATCTTCCCGGCCCGGGATTCCTCGACGATGCCGCTCCAGAGCAGGTGCCCGATGTTGGAGGAGAGGGCGTCGACCTGGCGGCCGTTGCCGTCGAGGGCGAGGGCGTAGTACTCGCCGTCGGCGATCCAGAAGTCGCGGTTGAACCGCTCCTTGAGTTCGGCCGCCTGCCGCTCCAGCCGGTCCGCGTACGCCGGGTCGTTCCAGAACTGGCGGGCCAGGCGGGCGCCGCGGAGCTTCGCGTCGTAGGCGTAGCCCTGCAGCTCACAGGTGGCCCGGGGCAGGCTCGGCAGCCTACCGTCACGGAAGCAGATCGCGTCCCAGGAATCCTTCCAGCACTGGTTCTCCAGCCCGTTCTTCTCGTTGCGGCGTTGGTACCAGATATAGCCGTCGTCCATGAGGTCGCCGTAGTCGTCGATCCAGTGGAGCGCGGCTCTCGCGGCCCGCTCGAGAAGCCGTACCGTCGCGGCATCTCCGGTCCACCGCTCGTACTCGTCGAGCAGGATCACGAAGAGCGGGGTCGAGTCGGCGCTGCCGTAGTACGGCGAGTGCGGCTGATCCTCGAACCCGGTCGTCTCCCCGTACCGCAGTTCGTGGGGGATCTTCCCCGGCTCCTCCTCGCGGAAGTCATCGAGGACGATGCCCTGCAGGAGCGTCAGCAGGCGGAGCGTCGTGGCCGCGAGGTCGGGCGCGAACGGCAGCGCCTGCATGCTGGTGAGGATGCTGTCCCGACCGAAGATGGCCATGAACCAGGGCAGGCCGGCGGCGGGAAGGGCATGCCCGGGGCCGGTCAACGGCATGAAACGCAGTGCGGCGAGATCAGTAAGGCTGCGCCGGTAGGTGATCGTCAACGTTGGGGAGTCGCAGGTCAGGCGCGGTGCCTCCGCGAGCCAACCGGCCAGGTCCTGCCGCATCTGCGTCCCGATCCGACCGGGTCTGCCTTGCAGGCTCTCCCGAAGGTCGCGCCCGTCCACGCCCAGCGCCTGCACGTGCAGTTCCGTCACCCATTGGCCGTGCGGTTCGAGCCGGACGTCGTACGTCATGCCCCGCTCGTCGACGCTGGCCGGCGCGGTGGAGGAGACCAGGGCCTCCCGGCGGAACGTCTCCCGCTGGTAGCCGAGACGCAGGCACCCGTCTTCGATCCGCGTGTAGTACCTGCCCCGCTTGTTGCGTACGTCCTTGATCTCGAAAAGGTCGGCGAAGTCGCTCTCGACGTCGATCCGGATCCGTAGGTCGACAGGTTCGGGTTCGTGGTTGATCACCGTCAGCCGCTCGGTGAAGCTACCGCCGATCGAGCGCTCGCGAATGGCCGAAACGTTGATGTCGACGAGCGGGGTCGGAACGGTCGGGACGACGAAAAAGCGGCTCTCGAAGTATTCGACCTCCTCGACGGAGAGCGCGGTGACCCGTTCGCCGTTGATGGACAGCACCCATTTCGACAGGAAGCGGGTGTCGAACGAGAAGAGACCGGTCGGGATGGTGGGAGACGCGTCGATGTCACCCGTCTCCTCACTGACCACGAACGTGTTGCCATCCAGCAGTCGGACGAGGCCGTCGCTCATGCCGGTGATCTCCGTTCACGGGCGAACTCCCGCGGGTGGTGCGCGCCGGGCGGCCCCGGCATGAGCCGCTGGATGAGGCGGGCCAGCCGCACATCGCCCTCGGCCCTGAGTTCGTTACGCACCCACGCCGCGTAGATGTGCGACCTGCCACTGACGATCCGGTCGAAGGTCGCTCTGCTGCCACAGATTACGCAGTCGGCCCGGCTCTCCTCCCGCGAGACGCGGACATCGCCGCGTTTGATCACCAGGAACCAACGGTCGACCTCGTGGTCGCGTTCGAGGTCGAACCGGATCGTGCCGCTGGCCTCCTCGAGAAGGCGTTCGTGGCCGCGGCGGCCGACATCTTCGAAAAAGTTCGCGGTGGGATTTGACATGAACCTCCCTCCGGTGGTCCCGAGCCCCGGATGAGCCGCCTACTCACCTTGACCGGAAGCGGGAGGCCGCCGCATCACCCGCGTCGGGTGAATTTCGGATGGCTCCCGCGGTCGGCCTGGAGATCTCATCCCTTCCGGGTGAGGTGACGACACCGCGATCCGAGCGATGCTGCCTCCTGATCGACGGATCTCTGCGGGGGCGGTGCCATGTCGGAGACGACCAGAGAATTCTTTGACGCGCTCGAACGCCACGGCCACGAACGCGTGCTGAAAAAGACGAGCGGCACCATCCGCTTCGACCTCGAGCGCGACCACGAGGTCGACCACTGGTTCGTGGAGATCCGCGCGGGTGTGGCCCGGGTGTCGCGGCAGAACAGCGACGCCGACACGGTCATCCGTGCCGACAACGTCTTCTTCGACCGGATGGTTCGGGGCGAAGCCAAACCGCTCCCGGCGTGGCTGAGGAACGAGATAACGACCGAAGGAAAGTTTCGATTCATCGTCCTGCTGGAGCGGCTCTTCGCACCTCCGCCCGGCGCGCGACATCCGCGGGCCTTGGCCGGTGACCGTGAGGGGCCGAGATGAAGACGGACCTCATCAGGATCCTCGACGGCAACATCTTCGTGTTGAGCGACGGCACTGGTGACATAGAAGCCAAGCCCACCGTCCCGTGCGGGTTCTTCTCGTTCGACACCCGCTTCCTTTCGGTGTGGCGGCTGACCATCAACGGTGAACGGGTGAGCGCGCTGGCCAGGGACGATCCCTCCTACTTCGAGGTGCGTTTCTTCCTGGTGCCGGGCGCTCCCACCCACTACGTCGACGCCAAGGTGTCGGTCATCCGGGAACGGTCGGTGGCCGGTAGCTTCGAGGAGCGGTTGACGGTTTTCAATCACTCGGGGGAACCGGCCGACGTGACCGTCCGGGTCGACGCGGACTGTGACTTCATCCCACTGATCGTGGTCGGACAGGAACGTACGGCGCCCGGTCGGCGGTACCAGCGCGTCGAGGACGGGCGCCTGCATCTCGGCTACGAGCGGGAAAAGTTCTGGCGCGAGACAGTGATCTCCACGACGGAGCCGGCGCAGGTCGATGAGCACGGGCTGACGTACCACATCCGGATTGGACCGCACGGGCAGTGGACGACGGCGCTGCACGTCCGGGGCCTGGTGCTGCGCCCGGATGGTCAGGACGTTCGTGAGCATGTCTATCCCGGCCGCCGTCGGCGAGACAAGCCGCGACTCCAGCAGGACCTGGAGCAGTGGCTCGGCAAGGCTCCGCAGCTGATGTGCGATTGGCAGCCACTGCAGCGGACGTACCAACGTTGTCTGGTCGATCTCGCCGCCCTGCGGTACTCGCCGCTGACCCTCCCGGCCGAGGCGATGCCCGCGGCGGGCCTCCCGTGGAACGCCACCCTCACCGGCCGCGACCCCATCCTCACCAGCCTGCAGGCGTTGCCGTACGTGCCGGATCTCGCCGTCGCCACCCTGCGCATGCTCGGTATCGACCAGGGAGCGGTGCTCGACGACTTCCGGGACGAGGAGCCGGGCAAGATCCTGCGCGAGTTCCGCTACGGGGAACTGGTGGCGTTCGAGGAGCGTCCACAGTGCCCGTACTACGGGGCCGCCGACGTCACCCCGCTGTACGTGGTCCTGCTCGACGAGTACGAGCGGTGGACCGGCAACGCCGCCATCGTGCATGAATTCGAGGACGAGGCGCGCGCGGCCCTGCACTGGATCGACGAGTACGGCGACCTCATGGGGGACGGCTATATCTGGTACCAACGCCGCAACGAGAAGAACGGGCTGGAGAACCAGTGCTGGAAGGAATCCAGCAACGCGATCTGCTTCCGTGACGGTAGGCTGCCGAGCCTGCCCCGGGCCACCTGTGAGCTGCAGGGCTACGCCTACGACGCGAAGCTCCGCGGCGCCCGCCTGGCCCGCCAGTTCTGGAACGACCCGGCGTACGCGGACCGGCTGGAGCGGCAGGCGGCCGAACTCAAGGAGCGGTTCAACCGCGACTTCTGGATCGCCGACGGCGAGTACTACGCCCTCGCCCTCGACGGCAACGGCCGCCAGGTCGACGCCCTCTCCTCCAACATCGGGCACCTGCTCTGGAGCGGCATCGTCGAGGAATCCCGGGCCGGGAAGATCGCCGAACACCTGCTCGGCTCCCGACTGTTCTCCGGCTGGGGCGTACGCACCCTGGCCGAGGGGGAAGGACGGTACAACCCGCTCGGCTACCACGTCGGCACCGTCTGGCCGTTCGACAACGCGTTCATCGCCTGGGGCCTGCGCCGCTACGGCTTCACCCAGGAGGCAGGACGCATCGCCGAGGGCATCATCGAGGCGTCCCGGCATTTCAACGGACGCCTGCCGGAGGCCTTCGGCGGCTACGACCGCGAGCTGACCCGGAATCCCGTCGGATACCCGGCAGCGAACAGCCCGCAGTCCCTGGCCACCGGAGCACCGCTGCTGCTGGTGCGCACCCTGCTCGGCCTCGAACCGTACGGTGAGGATCTGGTGTCCGCGCCGGTGCTGCCCGAGCGGTTCGGCCGCATTGAACTGCTCGACATTCCGGGGCGGTGGGGCCGGGTCGACGTCATTGGAAGCCTGGACCCCGGAAACGACGATGCAGGGCAGCGGTCGCCACGCTGACCGTGGCTGACCCTGGACGAGGGGTCACCGCTGGGGGCGCACCAGGCCCGTCTCGTACGCCAGCACGACCGCCTGCACCCGGTCGCGCAGCCCGAGCTTGGTCAGCACGTGCCCGACGTGCGTCTTGATGGTGGTCTCGCTGACCGACAGCGCCCGGGCGATCTCGGCGTTGGACAGCCCTCGCGCGACCTGCACGAGCACCTCCCGCTCCCGCTCGGTCAGCGCGCTGAGCGCCTTCGGTCGGCTCGCCGCCGGGTCGGGCAGTACGTCGGCGAAGCGGTCCAGCAGTCGCTTGAGGATCCGCGGGGCCACCACCGCCTCCCCGGCGGCGACCGTGCGGATCGCGGTGACCAGGTCCTCGGCCGGCACGTCCTTGGCCAGGAAGCCGCTCGCCCCGGCCCGCAGCGCCCCGACCACGTACTCGTCGAGGTCGAAGGTGGTCAGGATCAGCACCCGCACCGGCAGTCGGGCGTCGACGATCGCCCGGGTGGCGGCGACGCCATCCATCCGGGGCATCCGGATGTCCATCAGCACCACGTCCGGCAGCAGCCGCCGGGACAGCTCCACCGCCTCCAGGCCGTCACCGGCCTCGGCCACGATGTCCAGGTCGTCCTCGGTGCCGAGCACCATCCGGAAGCCGGTACGCAGCAGCGGCTGGTCGTCGGCGAGCAGGATCCGCACCGGCCGTGCCGACGCCGCGCCGTCCGTCATACGTTCTCCCCGTCGTGCTGGTCGTGCCGTCGCCCGCGCCGACGGCGCCCGTCCGTCCCGCCGGTCCGGCCGCGGTGACCGGGGCAGGTCACGCGGGCACCGCCCCGACCGGCTCCACCGGGATCCGCGCGTACACCCGGAAGCCGCCGCCCGGCCGCGGACCGGTCCGCAGGGTCCCACCGTAGAGGGCGACCCGCTCGCGCATGCCGACCAGTCCGTGCCCGACGCGGTCGGGTCGGGGATTCGGGCCGCGCCCGGTGTCGGTGACCTCCACCGTCAGGAACCCGCCGTCGACGGTGAGCCGCACCAGCGCGGTCGCCGCGCCGGCGTGCTTGAGCGCGTTCGTCAGCGCCTCCTGCACGATCCGGTAGATGGTCAGCGCCACGCCCTCCTCCATCGGCCCGGGCGTGCCGTCGACCCGCAGGGTCACCGGCAGGCCGGCCTCCCGGACCTGCTCGACCAGCGCCTCGATGCCCGCCAGACCCGGCTGCGGGGCGAGGTCGGCGGCCGCCTCCGCGTCCGTGCGCAGCACGTCCAGCAGCCGGCGCAGCTCCCGCAGGGTCGCCCGGCTGGTGTCCTCGATGGTGGCGATCGCCTCGTCGGCGGCGTCCGGGTCCCGGGGCAGCACCCGGCGGGCGCCGGTGGCCAGCACCCCCATCACGCTGACGTGGTGGGCCACCACGTCGTGCAGCTCCCGGGCGATGCGGCGACGCTCGTCGGCGACCGCCTGCTCGGCGAGGGAGCGCTGAGTCTCCTCGGCGACCCGGGCCCGCTCGCGTAGCGCCCGCGTCGACTGGCGCCGCGCGTGCACCGCCCGACCCACCGCGTACGCCACCGACGCGGTGAGCAGGTTGTTCAGCACCAGGTAGCCGGGGCCCAGGTCGAGCACCCCGTCCAGCGGCGCGATCGTGTTGGCCAGCGCCACCGGCGCCCAGAGCAGCACCGCGGCCCCGGTGGCCGACCGCAGCGGGTGGTCCGCCGCCATCGTGTAGGTGAGCACGACGAAGGTCAGGGCCTGCGTGGTCGGGGCGTGCCCGAGCAGCGCCGGCACGGCCAGGGTGGCCACCGCGGCGCCCACCGCCGGCCACGGCGCGATCCGGCGCAGCGCCACCGGCGCGGCGCAGAGCAGGCTCCAGCCCAGCGCGGCCGGCAGCTGTCCGGACCGGAACTCCCGCGGGGTGAGCAGCAGGAACGCGACGTCCACCAGCACCAGGACGAGCGCGAAGATGGCATCGGTGGTCGCCGGTCGGCCGCGTGCCCAGGCCCTCAGGCGATCGGTCATGCCTGAACGCTAGTCGCCGCCCGGCGCGACCCGTCGTCGCCGATGCCGAACCCGGCCTCCTCCCCGAGGAGGAGACTCACTCGTCCGCTCCCGGGGCCGCCGGCCGGGACCGGGCGTCGCGCAGCGGGTCGGCGGTCGTGGTCACCGGGAACGGCGGCGGGGTGCCGCCGAAGCTCGGGCAGTGCGCCTGGTGGCTGCACCAGTCGCAGAGCCGGCTGGGCCGGGGACGGAAGTCCTGCCGCTCGGTGGCCTGCTCGATCGCCTGCCAGAGGGCCACCACGGTGCGCTCGAACCGGAGCAGCTCGTCCGCGTCCGGGCTGTAGTCGCAGACCTCGGCGTCCCTCAGGTAGAGCAGCCGCAGCACCCGCGGCACCACGCCCCGGGTCCGCCACAGCACCAGGGCGTAGAACTTGAGCTGGAACAGCGCCCGCGCCTCGAACGCCTCCCGCGGCGCCCCGCCGGTCTTGTAGTCGACCACCCGCAGCGCCCCGTCCGGCGCGACGTCGAGCCGGTCCAGGTAGCCCCGGATCAGCAGCTCGTCGTCGACCACCGCGGAGATCAGCGCCTCCCGCTCGGCCGGCTCCAACCGGCGCGGGTCCTCCACCGCGAAGTAGCCCTCGAGCAGCGCGGCGGCGGAGCGGAGGAACTCCGCCACGGCCGCCTCGTCGCCCTCGGCGAAGAGGCCGGCGAGTTCCGGCTGCTCGGTGACCAGTCGGTCCCACTGCGGGGCCACCAGGTCGCCCGCGGACTGCGGGGTGCGGGCCGGCGCCGGCAGGTCGAACAGCCGCTCCAGCACGGCGTGCACCAGGGTGCCCCGAACCTGCTCGACCGTGGGTCGCTCGGGGAGCCGGTCGATGGTGCGGAACCGGTAGAGCAGCGGGCAGGTCTTGAAATCCGCCGCCCGCGACGGCGACAGGGACGCCCGGACCGTGGGCGGCACCACCGCCGTGGCGAGGGTGTCCTGGGCGTCGATCACTGGTTCCGCCGTCATGCCCGGAAGGTTAGGGCACCGGTGTGACAGCGGGGCCGTCGCCGCACCGGCGCATGATCCTCGCCGCGTAGCATCGACCCGGTGGAGCAGACGTCCCGACCACCGCGCCGGCCCGGACGGCGCCTGAGTCTGACCGTGGGTCGGGTGTTCGGGGTGCCGCTGCACCTGGACGCGTCGATGGTGCTGCTCACCCTGCTGGTGACCGTCCTGTACGCCGAGTTCGCCCGCCGCCAGCTCGCGCTCGGCCACCTCGGCGGATGGCTGATCGGCGTCGGCTTCGTGGTCTCGCTGCTCGGCTCGGTGCTGCTGCACGAGCTCGGCCACGCGTTGACCGCCCGCCGGTACGGCATCGGTGTGCGCGGGATCACCCTGGAGGTGCTCGGCGGGTACACGGAGATGGATCGCGACGCCCCCAGCCCCCGGATCGACCTGCTGGTCTCCCTGGCCGGGCCGGCCGTCTCCGCGGTGCTCGGCGCGGTCGCCGTCGCGGCCACCCTGGCCCTGCCCGACGGCACCCTGGTCGACCAGCTCGCCTTTCAACTGGCAGTGAGCAACGTCGTGGTCGCGAGCTTCAACATCCTGCCCGGGCTCCCGCTCGACGGCGGCCGGGCGCTGCGGGCGGCGGTCTGGGCGCTCACCCGCGACCGGCACCGGGGCACCGAGGTGGCCGGCTGGGTCGGTCGCGCCGTCGCCGTCGGCACCGTGGCCCTGGTCGTCCTGCTCACCCTGCGGCGGGCACTGGCGCCGCTCGCGCTGCCACTGATGCTGCTGGTCGCGCTCACCTTGTGGCGGGGCGCCGGCCAGTCGATCCGGATGGCCCGGATCAGTCGCCGCTTCCCGCTGATCGACCTGGCCCGGCTGGCCCGCCCGGTGCTGCCCGTGCCCAGCGGCACCCCGCTGGCCGAGGCCCAGCGCCGCCGCGCCGAGGGCCCGGCGCCGGACGCCGCGCTCACCGTCGTCGACTCCGTCGGCCGTCCGGTCGCCCTGGTCGACCCGGCGCGGGTCGACGCCGTACCCCCGGAACGCCGGCCGTGGCTTGCGGTGGACGCGGTGTCCCGGTCCCTGGACACGCTGCCCGCCCTGCCGGTCGGCGCCGACGGCGAGCGGGTGATGGAGACCGTGCAGACCCACCCGGGCGCGCAGTACGTCGTGACGGCAGGCGAAGATGTCGTCGGCGTTCTGCACATCGCGGATCTGGCACAGCTCCTGGAACCCAAACGGAAGATGAATACGTGACCGCACAGCCCTCCGCCGTCCCGGCCGGCCCCGCCAACCCGGCGCTGACGCCCGTGCACCGCGGGCCGTTCCGCCCCGGCGACCGCGTGCAGCTGACCGACCCGAAGGGGCGGATGCACACCGTGACGCTGGAGCCCGGCAAGGAGTTCCACACCCACCGGGGCATCCTCGAGCACGACACGCTGATCGGTTTGCCCGACGGCAGCGTGGTGACCACCAAGGGGGGCGGCACATCGTTTCTGGCCCTGCGGCCGCTGCTGTCGGACTACGTGCTCTCCATGCCGCGCGGCGCCCAGGTGATCTACCCGAAGGACGCGGCGCAGATCGTCATGATGGGCGACATCTTCCCCGGTGCCAAGGTGCTGGAGGCCGGCGCCGGCTCCGGGGCGCTCTCCTGCTCCCTGCTGCGCGCCGTCGGCGCGGAGGGGGAGCTGCACTCCTTCGAACTGCGCGACGACTTCGCCCAGATCGCCAAGCGCAACGTCGAGGCGTTCTTCAACGGGCCGCACCCGGCCTGGCACCTGCACGTCGGCGACGTCGCCGAGTGCCAGGAGACCGGTTTCGACCGGATCATCCTGGACATGCTCACCCCGTGGGAGTACCTCGACATGGTCGAGCGGGCGATCGTGCCCGGCGGCGTCCTCATCGGGTACGTGGCCACCACCCCCCAGCTGTCCGAGCTGGTCGAGGCGCTGCGCGAGCGGGGCGGCTGGACCGAGCCGCGGGCCTGGGAGTCGCTGGTCCGCGACTGGCATGCCGAGGGGCTCGCCGTCCGCCCGGACCACCGCATGATCGCGCACACCGCATTCCTGGTCTCCGCGCGCAAGCTCGCCCCCGGGGTCACCGCGCCGCCGCGCCGGCGCAAGCCGAGCAAGGGCACCGAGGCGTACGTCCAGCGCCGGCAGGCGCTGCGGGAGGCGGAGGCGGCCCGGCAGGCGGCGGCCGCCCAGGCGGCCGGCGTCGAGCCGGCCGAACCGGCGGGGGAGCCGGACCAGCCGTGACTCCGGTGGCTGGGCGACCCGGCATGAGGGAGCGGATCAGGTGTCCCGGCGCGAACCGGCGCGGGGCCGGCACCGAACGGGTGGAGGCGGTGGCATGAGCGGGCGGAAGGTCGCGCGCGGCGCTGACCGGCCGGGGGGCGGCGTCGACCGTGAGGAGGCGGTGGCATGAGTCGGCCCGGCTTCGGCAACGGCGACCTGCCCGCGGTCTTCCCGGACTGGTCGCCCTACACGGATCTGGAGTCGGCGGCGCGGGCCTACCTGCGCGACCCGGACGTGGCGCTGGAGGCGCTCAGCGGGGTGCTGCGCGGCGCCTCCGTGCTCGGCTTCACCCTGGAACGCTTCGTCAACGAGGTCAACGGGGTGTGGCAGGAGGTCGCCGTCTGCGACGGCAGCCGGCTCGTGCTCTGGCACGGCGAGGACGTCCCGCCGGGGGAGGGGCCGCCCGGTTCGATGACCTCGTCGCTGCGGGTGGTCCCGGTCTCCACCGTCACCGAGGTGGGGTGCCGGCGGCGGCTGACCCGGGCCGACACCGGCGAGGTCCGGGTCGACAGCATCGACGTGTATCTGCTGCTGACCTCGCTGGACGAGGCCCCGCCCGGTGAGGAGATGGTCGGCGCGCCGCGGCACGACGCGCTGCGCTTCGGCAAGACCCTCGACGACGGCGGGGCCGGGCAGATCGCCCGGCTCGAGGAGTTCGCCCGGCTGGTCGCCTCGGTGGTCGGCCGCCCCGTGCTCTGAGCCGCTACCTCCGCGCGCTGGTGCCGCGGCCCGTCGCCGGTCGGCCTCGCGGGGCCGGCCTGCGGGCGGGTCAGTCCTCCTCGGCGTCCGGGCCGGCCACCTCGAGGCCGTCGCTGCCGCGCACCACGTGGATGCACTCGCCCGGGCACTCCTTCGCCGAGTCGATCACCTCGAGGCGCAGGTGCTCCGGCACGTCCACCCGGCTGCCCGGCGCCAGCCGCAGCTCGCCGTCGGGGCCCTTGACGTACGCCAGGCCGTCGATGTCGAACTCGAAGACCTCCGGCGCGTACTGCACGCAGAGCCCGTCGCCCGTGCAGAGATCCTGGTCCACCCAGACCTGAAGCTGGTCCGTCGCGACCTCCGCCACCGGTGCACCCCCCATGTTCTCCCGTCCCACGCCCCGACGGTACCCGAACGCCGGTACCCGCCCGCCGACCCACCCTTGGCGATCAAGCTTCGGTGACGAGCGCGTTGCGTAGGACCGGATCGGGCTCACAGCGGCTAGTGTTAGGTCAGAACGTTCAAGCCCCCCGGGGAGGTGGGACGTGGCACGCAGCGACGACGCGGACTCGCGCGCCGCACGGTGGGAGAAGGAGGCCCACGATCTCTCCACGCAGGTCGCGTTCCTGCAAGAGGAACTCGCTCTGGTGCGGCGCAAGTTGACCGAAAGCCCCCGACACGTCCGGCAGCTCGAAGAGCGGCTGGCGGCCACCCAGGCACAGTTGGCGCGGCTGACCGAGAACAACGAACGGCTCGTGAGCACCCTCAAGGAGGCTCGCGCGCAGATCGTGACGCTGAAGGAAGAGATCGACCGCCTCGCGCAGCCGCCGAGTGGCTACGGCGTCTTCCTGGCGAAGCACGACGACGGCACGGTGGATGTCTTCACCGGTGGGCGCAAGCTCCGGGTCGCCGTCTCGCCCTCGCTGGACGTCGACGAGCTGCGGCGCGGCCAGGAGGTCCTGCTCAACGACGCGCTCAACATCGTCGACGCGTTCGGCTACGAGCGGGTCGGTGAGGTCGTGATGCTCAAGGAGGTGCTCGTCGGTCCCGGCAGCACCGTGGGTGACCGCGCGCTGGTGGTCTCCCACTCCGACGAGGAACGGATCGTGCACCTCGCCGAGACCCTGATCGGCGCGCCGCTCCGGGCCGGTGACTCGCTCATGATCGAGCCCCGCTCGGCGTACGCGTACGAGCGGATCCCGAAGAGCGAGGTCGAGGAGCTGGTCCTGGAGGAGGTGCCGGACGTCGACTACACCGACATCGGTGGCCTCCACGCGCAGATCGAGCAGATCCGGGACGCGGTGGAGCTGCCCTTCCTGCACGCCGACCTGTTCCGCGAGCACCAGCTCCGCCCGCCGAAGGGGATACTGCTCTACGGCCCGCCCGGCTGCGGCAAGACGCTGATCGCCAAGGCGGTGGCCAACTCCCTGGCCAAGAAGATCGCCGAGCGCCGGGGCGAGGAGAAGCACACCAGCTACTTCCTCAACATCAAGGGCCCCGAGCTGCTCAACAAGTACGTCGGCGAGACCGAGCGGCACATCCGGCTGATCTTCCAGCGGGCGCGGGAGAAGGCCGGCGAGGGCACTCCGGTGATCGTGTTCTTCGACGAGATGGACTCCGTCTTCCGCACCCGCGGTTCTGGCGTCTCCTCGGACGTGGAGAACACCATCGTTCCGCAGCTGCTCAGCGAGATCGACGGCGTGGAGGGGCTGGAGAACGTCATCGTCATCGGCGCCTCCAACCGGGAAGACATGATCGACCCGGCGATCCTGCGCCCAGGTCGGCTCGACGTGAAGATCAAGATCGAGCGGCCGGACGCGGAGGCGGCCAAGGACATCTTCTCGAAGTACATCCTCTCGGGGCTGCCGCTGCACCCGGACGACCTGACCGAGCACGGCGGCGACCCTCAGGCCACCGTGGCGGCGATGATCGACGCGGTCGTCCTGCGGATGTACTCGGAGACCGAGGAGAACCGCTTCCTCGAGGTCACCTACGCCAACGGTGACAAGGAAGTCCTCTACTTCAAGGACTTCAACTCCGGCGCGATGATCCAGAACATCGTCGACCGGGGCAAGAAGATGGCCATCAAGGAGTTCCTCACCTCCGGGCGTAAGGGGATGCGGCTGCAGCACCTGCTCGACGCCTGCGTCGACGAGTTCCGGGAGAACGAGGACCTGCCCAATACGACCAACCCGGACGACTGGGCCCGTATCTCCGGCAAGAAGGGCGAGCGGATCGTCTACATCCGTACGCTCGTCTCCGGCGGCAAGGGCGCGGAGGCCGGCAGGTCGATAGAGACCGCCAACAACACCGGTCAGTACCTGTAACCCGAGCAGTACGACGGAGGCCCGTGGCGCGACCCGCCACGGGCCTCCGCGCGTCCGCGCCCGCCGGCCCCCGCGCCGCCACACCGTGGACCCACGGGCCGGCACGCCACCTTCCCGCGTGACGGCGACTACGCTCGACCTGTCGAGGGGACCGGGACGGCGAGCGGAGCGGGCAGGTCGATGAGCGTAAGACGGATCATGGGCACCGAGGTCGAGTACGGCATCTCCGTGCCCGGCCAGGCCGGGGCCAACCCGATGGTCACCTCATCCCAGGTGGTCAACGCCTACGGGGCGCGCCCGGAGCTCAACCGGGGCGGCCGGGCCCGCTGGGACTACGAGGAGGAGTCACCGCTGCGCGACGCGCGGGGGTTCACCTACTCCGGGGCGGCCTACGACCCGGCCGAGGCGCTCGCCGACGAGGACCTGGGGCTGGCCAACGTCATACTCACCAACGGCGCCCGCCTCTACGTCGACCACGCCCACCCGGAGTACTCCACGCCGGAGGTCACCAACCCGCTGGACCTGGTGCGCTGGGACAAGGCGGGGGAGCGGGTGATGGCCGAGGCGGCCCGCCGGGCCGCCACCATCCCGGGCACCCACCCGATCCACCTCTACAAGAACAACACCGACAACAAGGGCGCCAGCTACGGCGCCCACGAGAACTACCTGATGCGGCGGCAGACCCCGTTCGCCGACATCGTGGCGTACCTCACGCCGTTCTTCGTCACCCGGCAGGTGGTCTGCGGCGCCGGCCGGGTCGGCATCGGCCAGGACGGCGCCCAGAGCGGCTTCCAGATCTCCCAGCGCGCCGACTTCTTCGAGGTCGAGGTGGGGCTGGAGACGACCCTCAAGCGGCCGATCATCAACACCCGGGACGAGCCGCACGCGGACGCCGACAAGTACCGCCGGCTGCACGTCATCATCGGCGACGCCAACCTGTCGGAGATCTCGACCTATCTGAAGGTCGGCACCACCGCGCTGATCCTCACCATGATCGAGGAGAAGGCGCTCGGCCCGGACCTCGGCATCGCCGACCCGGTCAGCGAGCTGCGCGCGGTCAGCCACGACCCGTCGCTGAAGCACCTGATGCGGCTGCGCGACGGGCGGCGGCTCACCGCACTCGACGTCCAGTGGGCGTACTTCGAGCGGGTGAAGTCCTTCGTGGACGACCGGTACGGCTCCGACGCCGACGAGCAGACCCTGGATGTGCTGGACCGCTGGGAGAGCGTGCTGGACCGGCTCGGCCGCGACGCGTTCCTCTGCGCGGACGAGCTGGACTGGGTGGCCAAGCTGCGGCTGCTGGAGGGTTACCGGGAGCGGGAGAAGCTCGGCTGGGGTGCGCACAAGCTCCAACTGGTCGACCTGCAGTACTCCGACGTGCGCCCGGAGAAGGGGCTCTACCACCGGCTGGTCTCCCGCGGGTCGATGAAGACCCTGCTCACCGACGAGCAGACCCGCAGCGCGATGACCGAGCCGCCGGAGGACACCCGCGCCTACTTCCGCGGTCGCTGCCTGGCCGAGTACGCCTCCGAGGTCGTCGCCGCCAGCTGGGACTCGGTCATCTTCGACGTGGGCCGGGAGTCGCTGGTCCGGGTGCCGATGATGGAGCCGGAGCGGGGCACCCGCAAGCACGTCGGGGCGCTCTTCGACCGGTGCGAGAGCGCCAAGGATCTGCTGGAAACCCTGACCGGGGGCTGAGCCCCGGCGTACGGGGAGCCCGTCGTGTGCCGCAAGCCGGGCGCGCGGCGGGCTTTTCGTCACTCTGGCGAGGTAAGTTCATCGCAGGCGATCGTGGAGGAGGCACCAGATGGCTACGCAAGAAGGCGGCCAGACCCAGGCCGGCAAGTCCCACCAGGCCGAGGAGATCGAGGACGTCACCGCCCAGGCCAACCCCGAGGTTGCCGAGCGCCACGCCGAGATCACCGAGGACGTCGACGACCTGCTCGACGAAATCGACTCCGTCCTCGAGGAGAACGCAGAAGAGTTCGTGAGGGGCTATGTCCAGAAAGGGGGAGAGTGATATCGTATGTCCGATTTGCCCAGCGGATCGGACAAGAAGTGCCCCCAATGTGAGCGGCTGTTGCCCGCCACGGAATTCCACCGTAATCGGCGGCGCGCGGACGGGCTCGCTTACTACTGCAAGGCCTGCGCGGCGGCGCGCTCTGAGGCGAGCCGCCGCAAACGCGGGATCGGCGTGCAGAAGAAGCCCTCGGTTCCAGTTCCCGACGGCCTGAAATGGTGCCCAGACTGCGATCAGGTCAAGCCGCTCGACGAATTTCCGCGCACCAAGAAAACCAGTGGGCGGCACAGTTACTGCAAGCCCTGCCACAACGCGCGGGGCAGGCAGACGGCGCAGCGGCTCTACGGCGGCACCCGTGAGTACCACCTCCGGCGGCGGTACGGGATCGGGGAGAAGGAGGTCCGGGAGCTTCTCGCCGAGCAGGGCGGTCTGCGCGGTCTGCGGGGACCCCGATCCGGAACATGTGGACCACGATCATCGCACCGGATGGGTGCGCGGGATACTCTGCTTCAACTGCAACGGTGGTCTTGGCCAGTTCCGTGACAGTCCCGAGCGGCTGGCCAGGGCGATCACGTACCTGAGAGGAACCACGTGGCAGCGGGTTTTGATCCATCCGGGCGTCTACCAGATGTCTTCACCAACGCGGGGACGTCTTCCTTCACAGCGTTCCTGAGCAAGGTGGCCCCCGAGATGCTGCCCGGCCGACGACCGCTGCCGCCCGGCATGGCTGCCGACATGGCGCCGCACGCGACGACCATCGTGGCCATCTCGGCCGCCGGTGGCGTGGTGATGGCCGGCGACCGGCGCGCCACGATGGGTAACCTGATCGCCCAGCGGGACATCGAGAAGGTGCACCCGGCCGACGCGTACTCGCTGGTCGGCATCGCGGGCACCGCCGGCATCGGCATCGAGCTGATGCGACTGTTCCAGGTGGAGCTGGAGCACTACGAGAAGATCGAGGGCGCGATGCTCTCGCTGGACGGCAAGGCCAACCGGCTGGCCTCGATGATCCGGGGCAACATCGGCGCGGCGATGCAGGGGCTCGCGGTGATCCCGCTCTTCGCCGGCTTCGACCTGGCCGCCAGCGACCCGGCGAAGGCCGGTCGGATCTTCAGCTTCGACGTCACCGGCGGCCCGTACGAGGAGACCGGTTACGACGCGATCGGCTCCGGCTCGCTCTTCGCCAAGTCCGCGCTGAAGAAGCGCTTCCGCACCGGCCTGTCGATCGACGACGCGGTCCGGCTCGGGGTCGAGGCGCTCTACGACGCGGCCGACGACGACACCGCGACCGGCGGCCCGGACCTCACCCGCCGGATCTACCCGGTGGTGATGATCGCGACGGCGGAGGGCACCCACCGGCTCACCGACGCCGAGACGGCGACGATCGCCGAGAGCGTCGTCTCCGGCCGGATGGAGAACCCGGGCGGCTGATCCCGCTCCCACCTCACCTGTCAGCAGTCCGCAGCACAGCGCCCGAAGGAGAACAGCCGCCGTGGCCATGCAGTTCTACGCCTCGCCCGAGCAGATCATGCGCGACCGCTCCGAGCTGGCCCGCAAGGGCATCGCCCGGGGGCGCAGCGCGGTGGTCCTGAGCTACGAGGGCGGGGTGCTCTTCGTCGCGGAGAACCTCTCCACCACTCTGCACAAGGTCAGCGAGATCTACGACCGGATCGGCTTCGCCGCGGTGGGCCGGTACAACGAGTTCGAGAACCTGCGCCGGGCCGGGGTGCGGATGGCCGACCTGAACGGCCTGAGCTACGACCGGCGGGACGTCAACGGCCTGGCGCTGGCGAACGCGTACGCGCAGACGCTCGGGGCCATCTTCACCGAGCAGTCGAAGCCGTTCGAGGTGGAGATCTGCGTGGCCGAGGTGGCCGCGACGCCGGAGGACGACGCGCTCTACCGGGTGACGTACGACGGCTCGGTCAATGACGAGCCGGGCCGGATGGCGATGGGTGGCCAGGCGGAGGCGGTCAGCGGGGTGCTCAAGTCGCAGCACCGGGCCGACATGTCGCTCGGCGAAGCGGTCCGGGTGGCCGTGCAGGCGTTGGGCAGCGTCGGCGGGGAGGGCGGCGCGTCCCGGACGATCGCCGCCGACCAGCTGGAGGTGGCGGTCCTGGACCGGCGCCGGGTGGGGCGGACGTTCCGGCGGGTCACCGGGGCGGCGCTGACCGCGCTGCTCGAGGGGGACACTTCCGCGGGCGCCGCGCCGGCGCCGGGGCGGGCGAAGACCCCGACGGCGCCGACCGAGGAGGCGAAGAAGCCGAGCACTTCGGCCGGCTCGGCGGACCTGGAGGGCCAGGAGACCGAGCAGCCCGAGGCGTAGCCGTCAGCGGTGCGGCTTGAGCGGCTCCCACCATGCGCGGTTCTCGCGGTACCAGGCGACGGTGGCGGCCAGCCCCTTGTCCAGGTCGACGGTGGGGGACCAGGCCAGCTCCCGGCGGCTGGTGGTGATGTCCAGCGAGTAGCGCCGGTCGTGGCCCTTGCGGTCGGCGACCGGCCGAACCCGTTCCCAGCCGGCCCCGCAGGCGGCAAGCAGGCGGCCGGTCAGTTCCCGGTTGGTCAGCTCGGCGCCGCCGCCCAGGTGGTAGATGCCGCCGGGGCGGCCGTTGTTCTGGGCGAGCGCGATGCCGTGGCAGTGGTCGTCGACGTGCAGCCAGTCCCGGATGTTCCCGCCGTCGCCGTAGAGCGGCACGTCGTGCCCCTCGAGCAGGTTGGTGACGAAGAGCGGGACCAGCTTCTCCGGGTACTGGTAGGGGCCGTAGGTGTTGGCGCCGCGGGTGATCACGACGTCCAGGCCGTGGGTGCGGTGGTAGGCCAGGGCGAGCAGGTCCGCGCCGGCCTTCGAGGCTGAGTACGGCGAACTGGGGGCGAGCGGCGCCCGTTCGGTCCACGAGCCGGTCGTGATGGAGCCGTAGACCTCGTCGGTGGAGATGTGCACGAAGCGACGGGTGCCGTGCCGCAGGGCGGCGTCGAGCAGGGTCTGGGTGCCCAGCACGTTGGTGGTGACGAAGGCGGCAGGGCCGGTGATGGACCGGTCCACGTGCGACTCGGCGGCGAAGTGCACCACGAGGTCGTGGCCGGCGACCGTGGCGTCGACGAGCGGGGCGTCGCAGATGTCGCCGCGGACGATTCGCAGCCGGGGGTCGGGCCGGACCGGGGCGAGGCTGCCCGCGGTGCCGGCGTAGGTGAACTTGTCCAGCACTGTGACCGCGGTCACCTCGATGCCGGGCTCGGCGCCGAGGAGCAGTCGCCGCACGTACGCCGACCCGATGAAGCCGGCGCCGCCGGTGACCAGGATCCTCACGGCAGGCAACGTACCCCGTCCATGGGCCTGCGATGGCTGCCGGGAGCGCTGACCGGCGCCGATACCGCCCGCGCGGGTTCCGCCGCGCTGAGCGCTGCCCATCCGGGGCCTCGGGCGGCTAATGTCACACCATGGAGCGGCGAATCTTCGGCCTCGAGACCGAGTACGGCGTCACCTGCACCTACCGGGGCCAGCGCCGGCTGTCCCCGGACGAGGTCGCGCGGTACCTGTTCCGGCGGGTGGTGTCGTGGGGGCGGTCGAGCAACGTGTTCCTGCGCAACGGCGCCCGCCTCTACCTCGACGTGGGTTCCCACCCGGAGTACGCCACCCCCGAGTGCGACTCGGTGGTGGACCTGGTCGCCCACGACCGGGCCGGTGAGCGGATTCTGGAGGGGCTGCTCGTCGACGCGGAGAAGCGGCTGCACGACGAGGGCATCGCGGGCGAGATCTACCTGTTCAAGAACAACACCGACTCGGCCGGCAACTCGTACGGCTGCCACGAGAACTACCTGGTCTCCCGGCACGGCGAGTTCGGCCGGCTCGCCGACGTGCTGATTCCGTTCCTGGTGACCCGGCAGTTGATCTGCGGCGCGGGCAAGGTGCTGCAGACCCCGCGGGGGGCGGTCTACTGCCTGTCCCAGCGGGCCGAGCACATCTGGGAGGGCGTCTCCTCGGCGACCACCCGCAGTCGGCCGATCATCAACACCCGGGACGAGCCGCACGCCGACGCCGAGCGCTACCGGCGGCTGCACGTGATCGTCGGCGACTCGAACATGAACGAGGTCACCACGCTGTTGAAGGTGGGCAGCGCCGACATCGTGCTGCGGATGATCGAGGCCGGGGTGGTGATGCGGGACCTGTCGCTGGAGAACCCGATCCGGGCGATCCGCGAGGTGTCGCACGACATCACCGGTCGGCGCAAGGTGCGGCTGGCCTCCGGCAAGGAGGTCAGCGCGCTGGAGATCCAGCAGGAGTATCTGGCCAAGGCGACCGAGTTCGTCGAGCGGCGCGGCGGCGATCAGACCGCCAAGCGGGTGGTGGAGCTCTGGGGGCGGGTGCTGCGCGCGGTGGAGACCGGCGATCTGGACCCGGTGGCCCGGGAGATCGACTGGGTGACCAAGCTGCGGCTGATCGAGCGCTACCAGCGCAAGCACGACCTGCCGCTGTCGCACCCCCGGGTGGCGCAGATGGACCTGGCCTACCACGACCTGCGGCGTGGTCGGGGCCTCTACGGGCTGCTGGAGCGCCGCGGCGAGGTGGACCGGGTGGCGACCGATCCGGAGATCTTCGAGGCGAAGGAGACCCCGCCGCAGACCACCCGGGCCCGGCTGCGTGGCGAGTTCATCCGGCACGCGCAGGAGAAGCGGCGGGACTTCACCGTCGACTGGGTGCACCTGAAGCTCAACGACCAGGCGCAGCGCACCGTGCTCTGCAAGGATCCGTTCCGGGCGTACGACGAGCGGGTGGAGCGGCTGATCGCCAGCATGTGACGTCGGGGTCGGCGGCCGGTGCTCGCGGCACCGGCCGCCCGGCCACCGGTACGCTGGCGACGCGATGAACACCTCCGAACCCTCCGACCGCGATCGCGGCGGCACCGAGAAGCTGAACTGGATCGACCGCCGCCGGGAGAAGATCCGCGCGGAGATCGAGCGCAATCGCCGCGGCGAGTACAACGTGCCGACGTGGGTGCTGGCGGCTGCGCTGATCCTGATCGTCGGCGCCTGGCTGGCGTTGATCTTCTTCGCCGGCTGACCGTTTCCCTGCACCTGCCACCGGCCGTGACGAGGGGCTCGATTCGGTCCGGTCGCGCGGTGCGGGTTCGGGTGACCGATGGAGCGGCGAGCAGCCGGTCAACCGGCGAGGCGGACCGCGTGCCGGCCGGCGGCCGCGGCGGCGAGGAAGTATGCGTGGTCGGCGTCCAGTCCGCGTCCCATGGTGGAGAGCGGGACGGCGCTGGCGCGCAGCGCCGCGTCCAGACCGGCGGTGGGCACGGTGACGATCCGGTGCCGGTCGGCCAGCGGGGCGAGCGCCGCGTCGACCTGGTCGGCGAGGGCGCGGTCCAGGCCGTCGGGCACGACCAGGTCCGCCGCGGCGAGCGCCACCCGGCCGTACGCGGTGAGGCTGTGGTGGGAGACGCCCCGGTGCCGGGGGCGGGGGTCGGCGGCGGAGATCCGCAGTGAGCCGACCGCCCGGCCGCCGAGGGTGGCGACGGCGTTGACCGCCTCGCCGACCGCGACGCCGGAGAAGCCCCACCGGGTGCCGGTGCCCAGATTGCCCGGCCCCTGGGCGACGATCGCGACGTCGGCGCGCAGCACGTGCCGGGCGGCGAGCAGCCCGCTGTGCAGGGTGCTGGCCTCGAGGTCCCCACCGAAGGCCTGACCGACGCTGACCGTGCCGGCGAGGCGGTCGGCCAGCCCGGCGAGGGTGCGGGAGAACCAGGCCGGCAGCGCCCCGCCATCGGTGAGCAGGTACGCCACCCGGGCGTCCGGGGCATCGGCATGGATGCCGGCGAGGACGGCCGGCAGGGCGGAGTGCAGGTCGGCGGTGACCACCGGCATTCCGTCCAGGCTCTCGGCGCCGGCCAGCAGCTCGTGGTGCGGGGAGGCCTCCTCGTCCACGCCGAGCAGGATGGGTTGCAGCGGGGTGTAGCGGGCCTTGACCAGGTGGCCGGCCTCCCGGGTGTCGGCGGCCTGCGGCGGGTCCGGCGGCAGCCGGTCCGGCAGCGCCACGACCAGGGCGTACCCGCCGGTGCCGAGGCCCATCAGCAGGGCGCCGGCGTTGAGCAGCACCCGGTCGCCCGGTTCGGGGTGGCCGACCAGCTCGGGGTAGGCCAGGGCCCGCATGGTGGCGCCGTCGGGCAACTCGACGTCGAGTTCGGTCGCGCCGGCCCACCGCCGTCGCACCGCCGTCACCGTTCCCGACCGCCATCGCACCATGTCCGGGACGGTATCCGCGCCCGCCGCGGCGCCCGCCCCCGGGTCCGTCGACGGCGCGGCGGGTCGAAACCGTCCGGTGCGGCCGGCCGTTCGGTCGACCCCTCCTAATGGCGTCGCGCCCGGCCGCCCGCGCCCGGCAGGGACCGGGTCGGGTCGAGGAAGACGTACCCGATCTCCGGGTAGCGCTCCGTGAGCCGGCGTTCGGCCTCCTCCGCGGCGGCCTCGATGTCCGCGCCGGTGGCGTCGTTGTGGAAGTCGACCTTGGCGGCGACCAGGATCTCGTCCGGGCCGAGCAGCATGGTCATCAGCGTGTCGATCCGGTCCACCGTCGGCAGGGCGGCCAGCTCGCTTTCGATCTCCCGGTGCAGGCGTTCCGAGACGGCCCGGCCGACCAGCAGCGAGACGTTGCTCTTGGCCAGGATCGTGGCGACCACCAGCAGCAGCACGCCGATGAGGATCGAGGCGAGGCCGTCGTAGAGCTCGTCGCCGGTGAGCTGGGACAGGCCGAGGCCGACGCCGGCGAGGAGCAGGCCGATCAGGGCGGCGGTGTCTTCCAGGAAGACCGCCTTGACGGTGGTGTCGGCGGTCAGCCGGAGGAACGTGTGCGGGGCGGTGCGCCAGCGGCGGGACTCGCGGCGTACCTGCTGCACGGCCCGGGCCAGGGAGACCGATTCGATCGCGAAGGAGATCACCAGCACGATGTACGACACCAGGTAGTCGCCGGTGTGCTCGTGCACGAGGATGGTGGTGACGCCGTGGGTGATGGCGAAGCCGGCGCCGACCACGAAGGTGAACAGCGCGGCGAGGAACGCCCAGACGTAGCTCTCCTTGCCGTAGCCGAACGGGTGTCGAGGGTCGGCCGGCCGCGCTCCCCGGCGCAGCGCCAGGTAGAGCAGCACCTCGGTGGTGGTGTCGGCGACCGAGTGGGCGGCCTCGGAGAGCATCGCCGCCGAGCCGGAGATCAGCCCGGCGACCAGCTTGGCGACCCCGATGGCGAGGTTCGCCGAACCGGCGATGACGACCGTGCGGACGCTCTCGGCCTTGATTTCGGCTTCCGACATGGGCTCACCCTAAGGCGGGTGTCGGCCCGGCCGCCGGTCAAGCGGATCGACGTTTCCGGGTGTGGGGTTGCTCGCTCCCGGGCGGACATGACGCGCCGCGCCCGTGCGGGGTGCACGTCCGGCTCGCGCGGGCTGCTAGCGTTCACACGTGTCGCGGAGCCGTACCGAACGCCTGGTCAACCTGGTGATCTGCCTGCTCTCCACGCGACGGTTCCTGACCGCCGCGCAGATCGCCGCGACCGTGCCCGGTTACGAGCACGATCCGGACGACGCCAAGGACCACGAGGCGTTCCAGCGCAAGTTCGAACGGGACAAGGCCGAGCTGCGGGAGCTCGGGGTGCCGTTGGAGACGGGTACGGCGAGCGCCTTCGACACCGAGCCCGGCTACCGGATCGCGCGCCGCGAGTACGCCCTGCCGGACATTCCCCTCGAACCGGACGAGGCCGCCGCCGTCGGCATCGCGGCGCGGCTCTGGCAGCACGCTGGTCTGGCCGCGGCCGCCTCCTCCGGGCTGGCCAAGCTCCGCGCGGCCGGGGTCGACGTGGATCCGCAGGCCACCCTGGGCCTGGAGCCGATGGTGACGGTCGACCCGGCGTTCGCCCCGCTGACCGCCGCCGCCCGCGACCGGCGGGAGGTCGGCTTCGACTACCGGGTGCCGGACCGGGACGCCCCGACCCGCCGGCGGGTGCAGCCGTGGGGCGTGGTCTGCTGGCGCGGCCGGTGGTACGTGGTCGGCCACGATCTGGACCGCGAGGCGACCCGCTGCTTCCGGCTCTCCCGGGTGGTGGGCGCGGTCCGGGTGACCAGCCAGCCGGGGGCGTACGAGCCGCCGGCCGGGGTCGACCTGATCAGTCACGTCGCCCGCTGGTCCGGGCCGGTGGAGCGGACCGGGCGGGCCACCGTGCTGGTCGCCCCGGGCCGGGCCGCCGGGCTGCGCCGTTGGGCGGTGGACAGCACCAGCGGCCCCGACGGGGACCGGCTGGTCCTGCCGTACGCGGATCCGGAGTACCTCGCCGGTCACCTCGTCGGGTACGGCCCGGACGTGCGGGTGCTGGAGCCACCGGAGGTGCGCGAGGCGGTCATCCAGCGGCTGAAGGAGATCGCGACCCGGCACGACGAGCTGGCGGTGGCCGGAGGTGCCCGGTGACCCGGCCGGCGGCCCGCGCCGGCCGCGCCTCGGCGGACCGGCTGGCCCGGCTGCTCAACCTGGTGCCCTACCTGCTGGCCCGGCCCGGCATCGAGATCGCCGAGGCGGCCGACGATCTGGGGGTCACCGAGCGCCAGCTACGCGAGGACCTGGAGCTGCTCTGGGTGTGCGGGCTGCCCGGGTACGGCCCGGGTGACCTGATCGACATGGCCTTCGACGGCGACCGGGTGACCATCACCTACGACGCCGGCATCGACCGGCCGCTGCGGCTCACCCCGGACGAGGCCCTCGCCCTGGTGGTGGCGCTGCGGATGCTCGCCGAGACGCCCGGGGTGGCCAACCGGGAGGCCGTCGAGCGCGCCCTCGCCAAGATCGAGAACGCCGCCGGTGACCTGGTCGGGGCGCCGGTGGAGGTGCGGCTGCCCGGGGACACCGAGCGGGTGCAGGAGCTGCGCGCGGCGGTGGAGCGCGCTCGGGCGCTGCGGATCACCTACTACACGGCGGCCCGGGACGAGACCACCGAGCGGACCATCGACCCGCTGCGGATGCTGATGGTCGGCGGCCGGGCGTACGTGGAGGCGTGGTGCCGCCGCGCGGAGGCGGTCCGGCTGTTCCGGGCCGACCGGATCGACGCGCTGACCGAGCTGGACGAGCCGGCCGTGGTGCCGCCGCAGGCCCGCCCGCACGACCTCAGCGACGGGGTGTTCCGGCCCTCGCCGGATCTGCCGCTGATCACCCTGCGGATCGGGCGCGGCGAGCGGTGGATCACCGAGTACTACCCGTGCGAGCGGGTCGAGGAGGGCGACGGCGACCAGTGGCTGGTCTCGCTGCGGGTCACCGACCTCGGCTGGGCCCGCCGGTTCGTGCTCGGGCTGGGCCCGGACGTCACGGTGGTCGCCCCGGCGGAGCTGGCCGAGCAGGTCCGCGCCCAGGCGGTCGCCGCGCTGGAGGCGTACGCGACGCCGGTGGGTGGCGCCGCGCCGTCGCCGGATCCGGCGGTGCCCGCCGTCACCCAGTAGGCTGACCGCCGTGGTGAAGTGGATCGTGCTGGCGGTGGTGCTGTTCGCGCTCCTCGTGCTGGCCCTGGCGGTCCGGCCGGTGCTGGCGCGGCTGCCCCGGCTGCGCCGGGCGGCGGTGGCGCTGCAGCGTCGCCAGACCGAGGCGGAGGCACTGCGGTCCACCGCCGAGGTGCTCCAGCAGCGCGCCGTGACGCTCCAGGCCCAGGCCGCCATCACCCAGGAGCGGCTCGAGCTGATCAAGGCCAAGCGGGGCAAGTGATCGATCGGCGTCGGTCCCGGGCACGATAGCTGCGCGTTCGGCGCCCGTTGCGCGCACGAACGCGCCGGCGCAGACGGTTGACGGGACACTCCGGGTTGGTCGAGACTTCACCGGCCAGGTCCGCACCAGCAGGCCCGGCGGGGTGGCAACCGGCCGCGGCGCACGTACGATGGGCTGCGACCGCCCCTCAACGACACAGAGCGACTGGAGCTTCCCATGGGTGCCCTCAAGCCATGGCACATCGCCGTACTCGTGGTCGTGCTGATCCTGCTCTTCGGCGCGAAGCGGCTCCCCGACGCGGCCCGCTCGCTGGGCCGCTCGCTGCGGATCATCAAGGCCGAGACCAAGAGCCTGCACGACGACGACCGTGACCTGGCCGAGAAGGCCGACGCGCAGGCCGGCTACCAGCCGCTCCCGCCGCACGCCGGTCAGCAGCCGCCGCAGCAGCAGCAGTACGCGCAGCCGCAGCAGCCGGTCGACCCGGTGCAGCGCGTCCGCGACAACTGACCAGGGGGCCCACCACCGTGGCCTTCGGGTTGAAGAAGCGCGGCCCGAGCAACTTCGAGCGGGCCGCCGACGGCTCGATGACGCTCATGGAGCACGTCCGTGAGCTGCGGACCCGCCTGTTCCGCGCCTCACTGGCGATCGTGGCCGGGTTGATCGCCGGATTCTGGCTGGCCCAGCCGGCGTTCGACCTGCTCAAGCAGCCGTATTGCCGGCTGCCCGAGGCCATGGACGAGTTCGGCCGGTGCCAGCAGTTCCTCCAGCTGTCGCCGGCGGACGGGTTCATCCTCAAGCTGAAGCTGGCGCTCTGGATCGGCCTGATCATCGGCGCGCCGGTCTGGCTCTACCAGCTCTGGGCGTTCATCGCGCCGGGCCTGCACCGGCACGAGCGCAAGTGGGCGTACGTCTTCGTCTCGATCGCCGCGCCGCTGTTCGCGGGCGGTGCGGTGCTGGCCTACTTCGTCGTGGACAAGGGGCTGGCGTTCCTGATGGAGTCCGGGGTGACCGGGCTGTCCAGCCAGCTGGAGGTCACCCGCTACATCTCGTTCGTCACCAACATGATCCTGCTGTTCGGGGTGGCGTTCGAGTTCCCGCTCATCCTGCTGATGCTCAACTTCACCGGGGTGGCGAGCGGGAAGCGGCTGCTGAGCTGGTGGCGAGCGGTGGTCTTCATTTCGTTCGTGTTCGCCGCCATCGCCACGCCGGACCCCGGACCGTTCGGGATGACCCTGCTGGCCAGCGCGCTCTCCCTGCTCTACTTCGTCGCGGTCGGGGTGGCCTTCCTCAACGACAGGCGGCGGGGACGTGGCAAGGAGGTCTACTCGGATCTCAACGACGACGAGGTGTCGCCGCTGGACCTGACGCCCGAGCCGGTCGAGGCGGGGCAGCGGATCGAGACGGTCAGCCCGATCGGGGCACCGGAATCCATCGCCGCGCCCGCGCCGATCGAGCGCCGCTACGACGACATGACCTGACCGGATCCCCCGACAGCATCGAGCGAAACGCCGCCCCGGTGGGCGGCGTTTCCGTTGGCGGCGGCACGGGGGCGGGCACGGCCGCAGGGTCCCGTGCCGATCCGAAGCCCAGCCCGATCATCGCGGCGACGGTGTCAGGCCACCCGGCGGACGCTGCCGGCCGGTGGGGCGGACACGGCGTCCGGGTGCAGAATCGCCGCGATCGCCTCGACACCGTCGACCAGCCGCGGACCCGCGCGCACGATCAGGGCGTCCGCGTCGACGGCCCAGACCTCCGCGCCGGGGAACCGGGGGCCCACCGTCGCCGCCTGCTCGACCGCGCCGTCGAGGTGGAAGCCGCACGGGGTGACCAGCACGACGTCCGGTGCGGCGTCCCGCAGCGCCGCCCAGGTGGTGGGTGCGGAACGGGCGCCGGGATGGGTGGCCACCGGTTCGCCACCGGCGGCGCGTACCAGGTCCGGGATCCAGTGGCCGGCGCCGAACGGCGGATCCACCCACTCCACCACCGCGACCCGGCGCCGGGGCCGGCCGGCCACCGCCGCCGACACCGCCGCGAGCCGGGCCCGCAGGCCGTCCACCAGGGCCTCCGCCCGATCCGGTACGCGAGCCGCCGCGCCCACCGCGAGGATCGTGCCGAGCACCTCGTCCAGCGTGTACGGGTCCAGCGACAGCACGTCGGCCCGGGCGCCCAGGTAGGCCACGGCGTCGGACACCCGCTCGGAAGGCAGAGCGCAGACCCGGCACAGGTCCTGGGTCAGGATCAGGTCGGGATCGAGCTCGGCCAGCGCGTTGGCGTGCAGGGTGTAGAGGTCGGCGCCGGCGGCCAGCTGCCGCTTGACGTACGCGTCGATCTCGCCGGGGCTCATGCCCCGGGTGTCCCGGCCGCCGACGACGATGGCCGTGCCGGCCCGGTCGGCCTCCGGCAGCTCGCACTCGAACGTGACGCCGACCAGGGCGTCGCCGAGGCCGAGGGCGTAGACGATCTCCGTGGCGGACGGCAGCAGCGAGACGACATGCATCCCGCCATCCTGCCCGTCCCCGGTACGCCGGGGAACCGCCCCCGTCCCCGCAGTTCCCCCGATCCGGACGTCCTGGCCGTGACCCGGCGATAGGCTGGGGCGGCGCCTGGGGAACGCCGGACGCGCCGGGCGTCGCGGCGCACCGGTCGCCGAGGTCCACCGGTCGACCGTCCGGAAGCGCCCACTCCGACGGCGATCTCGCGGGAGGCGGTGCGATGTCGGATCCCATCGGGGCCCTCTTCGACGGGCTCGCCCGCCGGGCGCCCGAACGCCTGCTGCCCAAGACCCGCGGCACCATCCGCTTCGAGCTGGAGGGGGACGACGGGGTCGACGTGTGGCACCTGACCATCGCCGACGCCCGGGTCTCGGTGTCCCGGGAGGCGCGGGAGGCGGACACGGTCATCCGCACCGACCTTGCCTTCTTCGCCCGCATGGCGCGGGGCGAAGCGAAGCCGCTGCCCGCGTGGCTGCGGAACGACATCACCACCGAGGGGCAGTTCCGTTTCATCGTCCTGCTCGAACGGCTCTTCGCCGCGCCCCCGGGCGCGCGCCATCCCCGGCTGTCAGCCGGTGGCCGTCGGGAGTCGGGATGAGGACTCTCGTCCGGGTGCTGGACGGAAACGTCTTCGTGCTCAGCGACGAGAACGGCGACATCGAGGCGAGCATCGCCAACCCGTCCGGCTTCTTCGACTTCGACACTCGGTTTCTGTCGCTGTGGCGGCTGAGTCTCAACGGGGACCGGCTGCACGCGCTCTCCATCGCCGAACGGGACTACCTCACGCTGCGCTTCTTCCTGGTGCCGGGAGAGCCGACGCACTACCTGGACGCCAAGGCCTCGGTCGTCCGGGAGCGAAACATCGCCAGCGGCGCCTTCGAGGAGCAGCTGACCGTCCTCAACCACGACCAGGGGCCGGTGGAGTTCACCGTACGGCTGGACATCGCCAGCGACTTCATGCCGATCCTGGCGGTCAGCCAGGAGCGACAGCCGACGGGACGGCTCTATCGGCGCGTCGAGGACGGGCGCCTGCGGCTCGGCTACCGGCGGGAGAAGTTCCAGCGGGAGACGTTGATCTCCACCAGCGAGCCGGCGGCCGTCGACGAGCACGGGCTGACGTACACGGTCCGGGTGGAGCCGAAGGGGAAATGGAGCACCACGCTGCGGGTCCAGTCGCTGGTGCTGCGGCCGGACGGCCAGGACGTCCGGGACCGGCTGCACCGTCGCCGCCGCCGGACGGCGGCGGAGCGGCAAAGCGACCTCGCGGCCTGGCTGGACCGGGCGCCGCGGCTGAGTTGCGACTGGGTCGCAATGACCACGACCTACCAGCGGAGCCTGGTGGACCTGGCCAGCCTCCGGTATTCACCGCTGACCCTACCGGACGAGGCGATGCCCGCCGCCGGTCTGCCCTGGGCCGCCACCATCACCGGCCGGGACAGCATCCTCGCCAGCTTCCAGGCGCTGCCCTTCGCCCCGGAGTTGGCCGTCGCCACCCTGCGGATGCTCGGCATCGACCAGGGGTCGGTGCTCGACGACTTCCGGGACGAGGAGCCGGGCAAGATCCTGCGCGAGTTCCGGTACGGCGAGCTGGTGGCCTTCGAGGAGCTACCCCAGTCGCCCTACTACGGCAGCGCCGACGTCACCCCGCTGTACGTGATCCTGCTCGACGAGCACGAGCGGTGGACCGGGGACGCCAGCCTGGTCCGGCAGTTCGAGGACGAGGCTCGGGGGGCGCTGCGCTGGATCGACGAGTACGGCGACATCCTGGGCAACGGCTACGTCTGGTACCAGCGCCGTAACGAGCGCTCCGGGCTGGAGAACCAGGGCTGGAAGGAATCGGCGGGGGCGATCTGCTATTCCGACGGTCGCCTGCCCGGACTGCCCCGGGCCACCTGCGAGCTGCAGGGCTACGCCTACGACGCGAAGATCCGCGGCGCCCGGCTGGCCCGCGAGTTCTGGGGCGACCCGGCGTACGCGGACCGGCTGGAGCGGGAGGCGGCCGCGCTCAAGGAGCGGTTCAACCAGGACTTCTGGATCGCCGGCGGCGGGTACTACGCGCTCGCCCTCGACGCCGACGGCCGGCAGGTCGACGCGCTCGCGTCCAACATGGGCCATCTGCTGTGGAGCGGCATCGTCGACGAGTCCCGGGCCGAGCAGGTCGTCGCGCACCTGCTCGGCCCCCGGCTCTTCTCCGGCTGGGGCATTCGGACCCTGGCCGAGGGGGAGGCCAGCTACAACCCGCTCGGCTATCACGTCGGCACGGTCTGGCCGTTCGACAACGCGGTGATCGCCTGGGGGCTGCGCCGGTACGGTTTCACCGCGGAGGCCGGGCGGATCGCCGAGGGCATCATCGACGCGTCGTACTACTTCGACGGGCGGTTGCCGGAGGCGTTCGCGGGCTATCACCGGGAACGGACCCGGTTCCCGGTGCGCTACCCGGCCGCGAACAGCCCCCAGGCGCTCGCCACCGGCGCGCCGTTCCTGCTGCTACGCGCCCTGCTCGGGTTGGAGCCGGCGGGGGAGCACCTGCTGATGTCGCCGCGGCTGCCGGCCCGGTTCGGCCGGATGGAGCTGCTCGACGTCCCCGGGCGGTGGGGTCGGATGGACGTGATCGGCAGCGGCCGGGCCCACATGCACCGCGGCTGACCGGGCCGGCCGCTTGCGTGACGGTGAGCCAGGCCACGCCGGGACGGCGGCGGGTTGTCGGTGCCGGCGCGCCGGTCTAGCGTTCGCCGGGGCGGTCCCCGTCGTTCGTCAGTGCCTCATGAGCTTGCGGCCGGGTCGGCCGCCGCCCTCGATCCCACCCACCCCGCCGTCGGAGGACATCCGCTCATGCGCGCCACCGTGATCTACGGACCGAACGACATCCGGGTCGAGCAGGTGCCGGACGCCGCCGTCCGTACCCCCACCGACGCCGTTGTACGCGTCGTTCTCGCCTGCATCTGCGGCAGCGACCTGTGGGCGTACCGGGGGGTGGCCAAGCGCCAGCCCGGGCAGCGGATCGGCCACGAGTTCCTGGGCGTGGTCGAGGCGACCGGGTCCGGGGTGACCTCGGTCAAGGTGGGCGACCTGGTGGTGGCCCCGTTCGTGTGGTCCGACGGCGTCTGTGATTTCTGTCGTGCGGGGCTGCAGACCTCCTGCCCGCACGGCGGGTTCTGGGGCGAGCCGGGCTCCGACGGCGGTCAGGGTGAGGCGGTCCGCGTCCCGTACGCCGACGGCACCCTGGTCAAGCTTCCCGCCGAGGCGGCCGGCGACGAGCGGCTGCTCACCGCGATGCTGGCCCTGTCCGACGTGATGTCCACCGGCCACCACGCCGCCCTGGCCGCCCGGGTCCGCCCCGGTGCCACCGTCGCGGTGGTCGGCGACGGCGCGGTCGGGCTCTGCGGGGTGCTCGCCGCCAGGCGGCTCGGCGCGGAGCAGATCATCGCCCTCGGCCGGCACACCGACCGCACCGACATCGCCCGCGCCTTCGGCGCCACGGACGTGGTGGCCGAGCGGGGCGATGCCGCGATCGCCGCGGTCAAGGAGCTGACCAAGGGGCAGGGCGCGCAGGCGGTGCTGGAGGCCGTCGGCACCGAGGAGTCGATGCGTACCGCTATCTCGATCGCCCGCGACGGCGGCGCGGTGGGTTATGTCGGGGTGCCGCACGGCGGCAGCGCCGGCGTCGACATCGGCCAGATGTTCGGCCGCAACGTCGCGCTCGGCGGCGGCGTGGCACCGGCCCGCGCGTACATCCCGGAGCTGCTCGCCGACGTCCTCGACGGCACCATCGACCCGTCCCCGGTCTTCGACCGCAGCGTAAGCCTGGAGCAGGTGCCCGACGGCTACCGGGCGATGGACGAGCGCACCGCGCTGAAGGTCCGGATCACCTTCTGATTCCGGACTTGCGGTACGAGCGGGTGTGCCGAGCGGGCCAGCCGAGGAAGCGGTCGAACATATCGGCGGCGCTGTGTGACGTGCTGGGGTTGAGCTTGTGCAGGTCGTCGATCCGTCCTGGAGCAGACCAGCCAGGTAGATGAACAGGCTGACCAAGCTTCCGTCGTAGTCGGCGAGGAGAGCGAGTTTCGCCCGTCCGCAGGGCCAAGGATGGCCGCACGTACGGCAGAGCCAGATCGGGCGGAGCGGTAAATGATTGTCGGACGGCGAGCTGAGGTGGCCCCGTACTGCGGGAGGCTTTCGACTGTGCCTCATGTGGACGTGCCTCTGCCGGCCTGGCGTTCGAACAACTGACGCCACACGTAGGTAAGCAGCGGCGGGTCAGGCGGCCTTCTTTCGAGCTGGGCGCGGCCGGTGTCCGAGTCACGCGTCCGTGACTCGCTGTTGGCCGCGTTGCGCGAGACGTACACCGTCATGGCCGTTCTCCTCTTGGAGCTGTCACCTGCTTGTGGTGGGCCCGCCGCGAGTCCGGCGAGCCCACCGGCGTGGGGCGGCGGCTGGGAGCAGCCCGCCGCTCACCCGCCCGCGCAGCCCTCGTGGCGGTACACGAACGGGGAGTTACCCACACGCGTCTTCAGGCTCGCCGGGGAGCGGCGCGGAGAGAATGTCCCGCCGGTGCACTTACGGTGCACTACCGTCTCGCCACCCGCCGTTACCATCGGCGGGCTGACAACTGTCCGCTCTGGGAGGACGTGCGGTGGCCTCAGTGACGACGTGGACCGGCCGGGAGGCGAACGCGCTGCGTATGGCGTTGCGGATGAGCGTCACCTCCTTCGCCGAGCACTTGGGCGCGGCCCGACGGACGGTGGCCAAATGGAGCAGCCAGGGCGACAGGGTTCACCTGCGTGCCGACATGCAGGCGGCGCTGGACACGGTGCTGGCGCGGTCCTCACCGGACGTGCGCGAACGCTTCGAGACGCTGCTGCGTTCGGCCACCGACCGTGCAGTTGTGGGTCCCACCGACCCATCAGGCGGCGCTTGGGAGGCCGATACTGGCGGGGACGGGAATTACGGCTCCGGTTCGGATGGTGACGTGCGGCGTAGAGATCTCCTGAGGGGCGCGACGGTTAGCGTTGCCAGCGCCCTGCCCGGCGTCACGCCGCTGCTCGACGTGCTGGTGTCACCGCAGCGCCTGGTCATCAAGCCGCTGGCGCTGTCTGTGCGGCAGTTCGCCCGGGAAGTCGCAGCTGCGAAGAGCGAGTACCAGGCCTGCCGGTACGAGCGCGTCCTCGGCCGGCTCGTGGCACTGCTGCCGACCCTGGAGCCCACCCGAGCTGGCGCCGGAAGCGAGCAACAGGTGCGGATCGACGCCCTGGCCACCGATCTGTACCACGTCGTCGGCAGCGTCCTGCTCAAGGTCGGCGACCGGGGAATGGCATTGGTAGCGGCCGAACGAAGCGCCCGGTTCGGGGCAGCCTGCAAGGACCCGGTGGCGATGGCCGCGAGCGCGCGGATCATGACCCATGCCCTGATGAGCAACGGTCACACGGACCAGGCAATGCACCTTGCCCAGATCGCCGCCGACACCCTCGACAGGGACACCGGTCTCGCATCGGCCGACGCGGTGGCCGTCTACGGCGCGCTCGTGCTCCGCGGAGCGATCGCCGCCGCCCGCGCCGACGACCGGGACACCGCGCAGGCGATGCTCGACGAGGCTTCCCGGGCCGCCGCCCGACTCGGCCACGACGGCAACGACCGGTGGACCGGCTTCGGTGCCACCAACGTCCAGCTGCATCGGGCCCATATCGCACTGACCCTGGGCGACGCCGGCACCGCCATCGCCCTCGCCCGCCAGGTTCCGCTGGACAAGGTCACCCTCGCCGAGCGCAAGGCGTCGCTGTTCGTCGACGTGGCACAGGCCTACACCCAGTGGGGTCGCCACGAGCACGGGCTCCAGGCGTTGCGGACCGCGTACGACGTGGCACCTGAGGAGATCCGGTGCCGGCCGGCCATCCAGCGCATCGCGAGCGACCTGGCGACTCTCGCCCGAGGTCATGTCCGCAGGGAGGTCGTCGAATTCGCCGTCCACGCCGGGATCCGGGTATGACCGGGGGACATCTGCAGATCGTCGTCTGCGGCGCCGGCCCCGCCGCAGACGTGACACAGTTGCTCGCCGCCGCGAAGGAGCGGGCCTGGACAGCGGCAGTCACCGCCACGCCGAGCGCGAGGGACTTCATCGACCCGCAGGTGATCGAGGCGATGACCGGATACCCGGCCAGGTTCACGTATCAGTCGTCTACGAGCACGCGGCGAATCCTCCCCGCGGCGGACGCTCTCGTCATCGCGCCCGCGACGTACAACTCCGTCAACAAGATCGCCCTCGGCATCGCCGACAACTACGCGATGACCTCGGTCGCCGAGCTCATCGGCCGCCGGATTCCGACCGTCATCGTCCCCTTCGTCAACTCCGCGCTGGCCGCCCGCGCGCCCTTCCGGCGGGCGGTCGCAGACCTCCGCCACGAGCAGGTACGGGTCCTGCTTGGCGCCGACGACGAGTGGGAACCCCATCCGCCAGGCAGTGGTCGAGACCAGCAACAGGCATTCCCGTGGGAGGCTGCCTTCGGGGTGGCTGAGCGGCTCGCCCGGAATGGACCGGCAAGTGGGGGTGGCAGCTGACCGCCAGGGATCTGCCGCAGCGGCTGCTGACAGCACAACACGCCTTGCGCGAGGCTGTCGCAGCAGCATGCAGGGATGATTGATTGACCCAGGCGGTGTGGCTCTGATCCACCATCGATATCGATAGGGTGGGTGGGTGTCTGAGCCCGCGACTCGCCTTCGGTTCGCTCCCTCCCCGACGGGCATGTTCCACGTTGGGAACGCTCGCTCGCTGCTGCTGAATTGGCTGGTTGCCCGACAGTCGGGCGGGACGCTGGTACTCCGGATCGAGGACACCGACGCGGAGCGCTCGCGCCCGGAGTGGACCGAAGGCATCGTGCGGGCGATGGCCTGGCTGGGTGTCGGCCCTGACGAGTATGAAGGTCCGCTCTTCCAGTCGTCGTATGCGGCCGAGCACACCAAGGCGGCACAACAGTTGTTCGATGCCGGCAAGGCGTACTACTGCGACTGCACGCGTGACGTCGTTCGGGCACGTTCGGGTAGCCAGTACGCCGGCTATGACGGCTTCTGCAGTGATCGTGCGTTGCAAGCCGCCGATGGTAGGGCGCTGCGGTTCCGGACGCCCGATGAGGGTGTGACGGTCGTCAAGGACCTGGTGCGTGGAGAGCCGACGTTCGAGAACCGGCTTGTCGAGGACTTCGTCATCGCACGTGGTGACGGGTCCCCGGTGTTCCTGCTCGCCAACGTGGTGGATGACATCACGATGAGGATCACTCATGTGATGCGGGCCGAGGAGCACCTGCCGAACGCGCCTAAGCAGCAGTTGCTGTGGCAGGCGCTCGGGCACCAGCCGCCCACATGGGCTCACACTCCGATCCTGGTGAACGAGAAGCGGCAGAAGCTGTCCAAGCGGCGTGACAAGGTTGCGCTGGAGATGTACCGCGATGAGGGCTACCTCGCTTCGGCCATGCGCAACTACCTGATGCTCCTCGGTTGGGCCCCCTCTGGCGATCGGGAGATCGTGCCGTGGTCGGTGATCGAGGAGGAGTTCCGCCTCGATCACGTGAACTCAGCTCCAGCGTTCTTCGACCTCAAGAAGCTGGCTGCGTTCAACGGGGAATACATTCGTGCGCTGAGCACCGAAGAGTTCATCGACGCCTGCGGGCCGTGGCTGACAGGCCCGTTCGTAACCGAGAAGGAGAAGGCCGAGGCTGGGTTCGGCATCACGGCCCCGCCGTGGCAGCCGGACGCCTACGAGCCTGCGGTGTTCGCGAAGGTCGCTCCGTTGGCACAGACGCGTATCAGTCTGCTTGCTGAAATCGTGCCCACCGTCGACTTCCTGTTCCTCGACACTCTCGAGCTGGACGACGCTTCGTGGGCGAAGGCGAGCAAGGATGCCAAGGTGCTGCCTGACGTGATCGCCACGTTTGAGGCTCTGCCGATATGGCGGGCTGTGCCGCTGAAGGAGGCGCTGCTGTCTGTCGGTGAGGCGCACGGGCTGAAGCTGGGTAAGGCGCAGGCACCGGTGCGTGTGGCCGTCACTGGCCGGTCTGTTGGCCTGCCGCTGTTCGAGTCGCTGGAAGTGCTGGGCCGGGATCGGACTTTGGCACGGCTGCGCGCTGCGGCGGTACAAGCTGCCGTGGGAGGTTCCGGTATGCCGTGACCGGGTCGGCCAGGGGTCTGCGCTGTCCGGCGCAGACCCGCTCGAGCAGGTCGCGTGTGCTGCTCCGATGATCCGCGACAGTTCCCGACCTGCAGTGAGCTAGCTTCACGGCCTTCTCCTACGTGCAGATCTCCGGGCAATCCCCATGTCGCAGCGTCTAAATTTAGCCGGGCCAGCGGAGCTCAAGAAATCAACCAGGGCTTAACGGGCGCGCCAGGTCTCGGTTGACATCCGCCACAAGACATGGCGCCTTTGCGGGTGACCCTCGTTCAAGAGGGGGTGATCAAAATCGTCGACAGGATCGTAGGTCATCCCGATGCGCTGCATCACGGTCTGAGATCTGATGTTGGTCGTGCTTGTGAAGGAGACGACCTCTCGGAGGCCTATCTCGTCGAAGGCGAAGCTGAGCGCCCGTCTGGCAGCCTCACTGGCATAACCGTGACCCCAACTCGACCGGCCCACGCGCCAGCCGATCTCCACCGAAGGGGTGAAGTGCGCCGCAAAACTCGGTACCGACAAGCCGGTGAATCCGATGAACTGCCCGTTTTCGGCGATCTCCAGAGCCCAGAGCCCGAATCCACGCTCGCCGAAGCCAGCCTCGATCTTGTCGATGAGGGCATCGCTCTCATCCCGCGTCATAGTGGCGGGAAAGTGCTCCATCACCTCGGGGTCCGCGTTCATAGCGGCGAAGGGCTCGCGATCCCCGTGTTGCCAGCGACGGAGAATGAGTCGGCCGGTCCTCAACAGCGGCGTTCGCGGCACCCGATGATCGTAGATCAAGCAGTCGGTGTTGACGGAACTCTCCACCGATGCGTACCGATCTCCTCCTCTGAGTGGTTCCTCTGTGCGCGGTCGGCCACTGGTGCTCGACGGTGAGGGGCGCGCGGTTGTGACGGAGGTCGCCGCTCACCGGGCCGTGCACGCGGTGGCGTTGGCCGACGTTCGAGGCATGGCAGAGGACGAGGGTTCCTAGCTGTTGGCGTCTCTATGCGCTTGGGCGTCCTTTATGACGTCGACGGCGAGAGTCTCGCCGTGGTCAGTGGCGGGGCCCACTGGGGCGGCGGATTGTGGATCTGCGCCGATGATCTGGCCCTGCTGGGCGACCTGTACCTGCGGCGCGGCGAGTGGCTGGGCCGGCGCGTGCTGAGCGAGGAGTGGATCGAGCGGGCCTGGCGGCCGTGCGGACTGAACCCGGACTACGGCTATCTGGGGTGGCGTAACGACTCCCGGCGGGTGCAGCCGAACGGCCCGGCCAGCGGTCGGGTGCGCCCGGGGCAACGGCGGCCGGCATCTGCTCTGGGTCGATCCCGACCGGGAGCTGGTCATCGCCTCGCACTGGGGTGACGACGTCGGCGAACTGATCGCCGAGGTGTCCGCGGCCATCCACTGAACGGGACGGCGGAAGCAAGCCCGCTCCAGCCCATGTCCAGGACTGCGGGTCGTGTCTCATGGAGCCCAGTCAAGGTCATTCGTTGACCGGGACGATGTGGAGGGCTGCTTCGCCGCGCTCCGGCACAGCAGCGATGCGAGGCTAGACGCGGGGCGGGGCTGACCGGGCACCGTCGCCCGCCGACGACGCTAGTGGAGGGTGCGATGGTCGAGCCACGGACCAGGGCCCTTTGGCGGAGCGCACAGGCGCACGGCCGCCGGGCCAACCGGCGCAGCTACCACGATGGCGAGCGGGTCAACGGATACGTCGACGACCCGTACCACCGGATCCGCCGGACGGTCGCGGCCCGGATGGTGGCCGACGGCGTCACCAGGCCGCTGCCGGTCCTGGAGCTGGGCTGCGGACCGTGCAGCATGCTCGACCCGGCGGACCTGCCGGGGCCACTGGTGGTGGCCGACCTGGCGGAGGCGGCCCTGGCTGACGCCCGCCGAGCCAGCGGGTCGGCTGCCCTGCCGGTCTGCCTGGACGCCACCCGGGCCCTGCCGTTTCGGGACGGCAGCTTCGCCGGGCTGCTGACCGGCGAGCTGATCGAGCACGTCTACGACCCAACGGCGCTGCTGCGTGAATGCCACCGGGTGCTGGCCCCCGAGGGCCTGCTCGTGCTCACCACCCCCAATCTGGCCACCGTCCAGGACCGGGTGGCCTTCCTCTTCGGCCGTGCCCCGCGCCAGGTCGACCCGCTGCACCCCTACCTGTGGCTGCACATTCGGCCGTTCACCGCCTCGCTGCTGCGCCGGGTGCTGCGGCGGGCCGGGTTCGACCCGCTGACGATCCGTTCCAACCATGTCGGCTGGCGGCTCCCCAGTGGACGATGGGTCACCTCGCGGCTGCTCGCCCGGGTGGCGCCGGGGCTCGGCGGTTCGCTGATCTGCGCGGCTCGACGATCCCCCGACGACCGTCACCGAGCGTGACGGGGCGCCCGAACGGCCCGTGATTGTGATATTGACAAAGGGCTATCATGGGGGAGCCGTCATGGAGCGGGGGATGTCATGGCCCGATTTTTCACCTGGGTCGTCAACAATCTCGACGCCTTCATCGGGCTGCTCCTGGCCTTGACCGTCGCCGTCCTCGGGCTGACGAGCACGGTCAGCCAGGAGGTGGTCAACAGCGCCACTCTGCTGATCCTCGCCCTGCTCGCCCAGGCCATGCTGCGGGACCGGCTGCACCGGGGGACCGCCGAGCACCAGGTGCGGCAGGTGCTCACCGACACCCGGGACCGGCTCAGCGAGCTGGTCCCGCCGATGCGGGAGATCACCGGCCCGGACGGCGCGCTGGTCCGGGCCCGGGAGGCGATCGACAGCGTCTCCATGGTGCGGGTGCTCAACGGCACCGAGGTCGGTCAGGCGCTCGCCGACGCCCGCCGGCATACCGACCGGTGGAACTTCAAGGGCGGCACCGGCACCTACACCAGAGCTGTCACCCTGCCGGAGTGCCTGGAACACGCCCGTCGACGCAACGCCACCCTGCAGTTCGCCATCGAGATCATCGACCCGACCGACGAGGATGTCTGCGAGCGCTACGCCCGGTTCCGGCGCAGCCTGGCGCCCGACGCGCCGGGGGAGCGGTGGACCGTCGACCGCACCCGCAAGGAGTCCTTCGCCACCGTGCTGGCCGCCTGCTGGCACCTGCAGCGCTCCGGGCTGCTCACCATCGACGTGCGGGTCTCCTCGCAGATGACCACCTTCCGCTACGACCTCTCGTCGAGCTGCGTCATCATCACGCAGGAGAATCCGCAGACCCCGGCGCTGCGCATCGACCGCAAGGAGCTCTACTACAACCGCTACAACATCGAGCTGCAGTACAGCCGGGAGCAGAGCCGGCGGGTGCCGATCGAGGCGGCCGCGCAGGTGAAGCTCGACGACGAGCCGTCCGTGGAACAGGTCCGCCGGCTGTTCACCGCGCTCGGCCTGCCGCTGCCCCGGTCGTTCGGCGACCGCGAGGTCGCGGACATCGTGGGCAAGGCCATCCAGGCGAGGAACCCCTACGAATGATGACCTACGCCGAACTCGAACGGGAGATCGACCGGGGCGCGCGGCCGGAGCTGCTCCGCCAATGGGTGCTGGACGTCCTCTCCGACGTCGCCCAGGGGCGGCGCCCGCTGCGGGCCGTGCGCCACCCGCTCGGCTTCACCTGCCTGCCCGTGGACCGCAGCGGTCCCGACGGGATCTGTGTGCACGCCTGGCCGGCCGAGCCGCCGGCGGTCCGCCCCACCACCTCCGCGATGCACTCACACAGCTGGGACCTGCTCAGCCACGTGCTGGTCGGCCGGGTGCGCAACGAACTGATCGAGGTGACCGAGGCGCCCGCCGACCCGGCGTGGCGGGTGTACGAGGTGCGCAGCCGCGGCGACGTCGACGAGATGGCCGCGACCGACCGGCTGGTGACCGCGGCGACCGCGACGGTGGAGACGCATTCGGCCGGCGACTCGTACGCGCTGCGCGCCGGCGGGTTCCACACCTCCGAGGTGGACCACGGCGAGCCGGCGGTGACGGTCGCCCTCGGCCGGACCACTCCCGGCGGCTGCGACCTGAGTCTCGGCGCCGTGGACGGGCGCAGCCACCGGGTGCGCCGGGACCGGTGCGACCCGGCGGAGACCGCCCGGATGGCCCGGGAGATTGCTCTACTGGTGGCGTGGGGCTGACGGCTGGAGGAGCCATGGACGTGGAGCCGAGCAGATGCGGGCCCGACCTGCGCGACGCACACCGGTTCGCCTTGGACGTCGCCCGCGACGCCGGGCAGCTGCTGCGCCGGGGCATGCGGGGCGAGGTGCAGGCCCGGGCCAAGAGCGCCTCCGGCGACCTGGTCACCGATCTGGACCTGGCCGCCGAACGGTTGATCGTCGACCGGATCCGGGCGCGCTGGCCGGAGCACGGCGTGATCGCCGAGGAGGGCGGCGAGTACGCCGCCGATGACACCTGGGCGTGGCTGGTCGACCCGCTCGACGGCACCAACAACGTGGCGATCGGCCTGCCCGCGTACGTGGTCGGCATCGCGCTCTGCGACCGGGGCTCGCCGGTGCTGGGCGTGGTGCACGATCCGGTCGCCGGCCGTACCTGGTCGGCGGTGCGCGGGCAGGGCGCGTTCGTCCACGCCGGCCCGGGCCGCCCGGCGGGGCGGCCGCTGCGGGCGCCGCGGCGGCCGGTGCCGGCCGCGCCGGTGCTGGCCTGGACCCAGGGTCACGAGGTACGCCGGGACGACAGCACCGCCCGCGCGTTGAAGGTGGTGCTGGACTCGACCGCCCGCCGGGTGCTGCAACTGTGGGCACCGTTGCTGTCCTGGGTGATGCTGGCCCGGGGCGACATCGACGGCATCGTCGGCTACCGCCCCGAGGCGGTCGACCTGCCCGCCGGGATGCTGCTGGCGGCGGAGGCCGGCATGGCGGTCCGCGCGCTCGACGGCGGCTGCTTCGACGACCGGTACGGTTGCCCGGCCGACCGGCGCAGCTTCGTGGCCGGCCCGCCGGAGACCATCGACCGGCTGGTCAAGCTGGTCACCGCGGCCCAGTGGATCGAACCGGAGGTCCGCCGCCTCACCCCGATCTCCCTAGCCACGGTCGGCTGGTGACCGGTCCCTCTACCCCAGCTATCCAGCGAGAAGCAGGGCGGCGACGGTGGCGGTGGTGGCCAGTGCCGCAAGGGCGGCGCTGGTGGCGACGAAGCGGCCCAGCGGGACCTGTACGCCTGCGGCGCGACAGCGCTCGTACCAGATCAGGGTCGCCAGCGACGCCCACGGGGTGGCGAGCGGGCCGACGTTCGTGCCGATCAGCAGCGCCAGCAGCTGGGTGTGGTTGGCGGTGGCGATCACTGCCTCCCCGGCGACGTAGGCGGGCAGGTTGTTGACCGCATTGGCGAAGAGGGCCCCGACCGCGCCGGCCCGCAGGGCCCCCTCCGCGCCCGGGTCGCCGCCGATCAGCGCGCCCATCACCGTGTCCAGGCCGTGCCGGCCGATGGTCTGCACCACCAGGAACAGTCCGACGATGAAGACCAGCAGCCGCCATGGAATCAGCGCCGGGCGCAGGCTGGCCCGGGCCCGGACGGCGAAGCCGGCCACCAGGATCGCGGCGGCCACCCCGGAGGCGAGCCCGATCTCAACACCGGCCAGGATGCCGGCGACGAAGAGCAGGCAGGCCCCGAAGGCGGTGCGGTAGAGCATCAGGTCGGGCGGCACGTGCGGCGGCGGCGGGACGAACGGATCCGCACCGGCGCGGGCCGGCCGCCAGTACCACCACCAGAGCAGCAGCATGGTGATGGCGATCGCCACCAACTGCGGCCACCACAGCCGGGCGGCCCACGGGATCGGGTCCAGCCCGATCCGGTCGCTGGCCAGGATGTTGGTCAGGTTGGACACCGGCAGCAGGAGGCTCGCCGTGTTGGCCAGCCAGACCGTGGTCATCGCCAGCGGCGTCGGCGGCACGCCGAGCTTGCGGGCCAGGGCGATCATCACGGGGGTGAGCAGCACGGCGGTGGTGTCCAGGTTGAGCGCGATGGTGGTGACCGAGGCGAAGCCGACGCAGAGCCAGAACAGCGCCCGGTAGTTGCCCCGGGCGGTGATCGCCACCCGCGCGGCGAGGGCGTCGAAGACTCCGGCGACCGCGGTCAGCTCGGCCAGCACCACCACCGTGCCGATGAAGATCAGGATCGGTACGATCCGGCGTACGGTGGTCTCGGCCTCGGACCGCGGCAAAAGACCCGTCAGGACACAGAGGACGCCGAGCGCCGCGAGCCCGATCGCGATCCAGTCCAGTACGTGGAGCCGACCCCAGCGGGATCGGTCCGGTGCGGCGGACGGCGGCTCGCCGAGGGTCTCCACGGACGATGATCCTCGCACATCGATGCCACCCAGGGCAGCGTCGACGCGGCGATTGCGGCTGCCGACGGTGCCCACAGATTGACGATCGGTGTCCATAATGGCCATGTGTCTGCAGGCGCGCACCCCACCCGGTCCGACCGCCCGATCGACTTCTTCATCAGCTACTCGCCGGCCGACGAGCGCTGGGCGACCTGGCTCGCCTGGGAGTTCGAGGCCGCCGGCTACCGCACCATGCTCCAGGCGTGGGACTTCGTTGCCGGCACCAACTTCATCGACTTCATGGACCGGGGCGTCCGCGAGGCGGCGGTCGTGGTCGCCGTCCTCTCCGAGCGCTACCTGCATTCGACGTACGGGAAGCTGGAGTGGCAGGCCGCGCTGCGGGCCGATCCGGACGGCACCGGTAGCAAGCTGGTCACCGTACGGGTGGAGGACTGCCCGGTCGACGGCCTGCTGGCCACCATCACCTATGTCGACCTGGTCGGGGTCACCGATCCGGCGCAGGCGCGGGCCCGGGTGCTGGACCGCATCCGGGAGGCGCTGAACGGCCGGGCGAAGCCGGTTCTGCAGCCGGCCTTCCCGCACCATCCGACCGGCCCGGCCGGGGTGCTCAGCGCGCCGACCACCGGCGTGTCCGCGCCGCGCCGGCGTGCGCCGATCAACCCGCCGCCGTTCCCGCCCGCGGCGGCCGCCGTGCCCGAGTCCCGCAGCGCCGTGACGGTGCTCCAGGTGGCCGGGCCGCGCTTCGGCCGGGGGATGATCGAGCCGGGCGCCCCGGTCACCCCGGGCGAGCTGCAGGAACACCTGATGGGCGACCTGACCCTGCTGATGAACGACGGCGTTCCGCGGCCGGATCTGCTGGTGGTGGCGGGCAACCTGACCGAGTCGGGCAGTCCGCGGGAGTTCTCCGACGCGCTGAGCTTCCTCACCGGGCTGCGGGTGCTGCTCGGGCTGGAGCCGCACCGGCTGGTCGTGGTCCCCGGGCCGCGGGACGTCACCATGGCGGCCAGCCGGGCGTACTTCGCCACCTGCGAGGCCGACGACGTCGACCCCCAGCCGCCGTACTGGCCGAAGTGGCGGCACTACGCGCGGCTCTTCGACGAGCTCTACCAGGGCCTGGAGGACCGCATCTTCGACAGCGAGCAGCCGTGGACGCTGTTCGGGGTGCCGGATCTGCGGATCGTGGTCGCCGGGCTGAACTCGACCGTCGCGATCACCCACCGCGAGGAGGACCGGTACGGCATCCTCGGCGAGGCCCAGGCCACCTGGTTCGCCCAGCGGCTGCGTCACTACCAGCAGTCCGGCTGGCTGCGGCTGGGCGCGATGGCGCACGCCCCCGGCCCACGCACCCCGTACGCCGAGGAGGGTCCGGTGGGCGACGGGGCGACGCTGCGCGACCGGGGATCGTTTCACCGGCTGGTCGCGCCGATGCTCAACCTGCTCCTCACCGACGCCGCCCCGGCCGGCGCGCCGGCCGACCCGGTGGTGCCGGTCTCCACCGCGTCGCGCGACGGCCGGGCGCAGGTGCTGCGGCTGGCCGCCGACGGGATGACCCGCTGGGTGCTCGGCCGCGACGACCGTCACGAGGTGGGCGAGCCGACGGCGGTGCGCTGGCCGCGGTCGGGGGCGACGTTCGGCGCGGCCGGCCCGGCGCAGGTGCCCGACCCGCGGCAGCCGACCGCCGTGGAGGGCCCGACCCAGGGCGCGACGCCCCCCGACGTGCCGGCGGTCGCGCCGCCCGTGGCCGTGCAGGCGCCGGTGGTGCGGCTGCTGGACCGGCTGGCCGAGGTGTGCGAGGCCCGGCACGACCGCGTGCTGGTCCGCCGGGTCCCGGCCGTGCCGCCGCACCTGTTCGTCACCTACCGGGCCGACGGGGTGGTCCGCCAGCAGCGGGTCGGCGCGCACGTCGGCACCCCCACCGCCGACGACGTCGACCAGTTCGCCCGCCGGGTGCACGCCACCGACCCGGACATCCCCTCCGAGCTGGTCTACGACGGCGACCGGATCCCGCGGGGACTGGCCGAGGAGGCGCAGCGGCGCGGGGTGCGGGTGCTGCACCTGACCGAGTTCCAGGGGCTGCTGGATCTGCGCGAGTACGTCGGCGCACAGACCGCCCGGCTTCAGGCCGACCGGCTCTACCCGCCCGAACAGTACGTGCCACAGCGCTACCGGTACCTGGTCGGCGCCGACCAGCGGGTCCGCGAGGACGTGGTGGAGGAGCTGCTCGAGCTGATTTCCGAGCCGGACGGGCGGTTCGCGCTGGTGCTCGGCGACTTCGGCCGGGGCAAGACGTTCGCGCTGCGCGAGGTGGCCCGTCGGCTGCCCACCGCCGCGCCGGACCTGATCCCGATCCTGGTGGAGCTGCGCGCCCTGGACAAGGCGCACTCGGTGGACGGGCTGGTCGCCGCGCACCTGGCCAACCACGGTGAGCAGGTCATCGACCTCAAGGCGTTCCGCTACATGCTCCGCCAGGGCCGGATCGTGCTGCTCTTCGACGGCTTCGACGAGCTGGTGGCCCGGGTGACCTACGACCGGGCGGCGGACCACCTGGAGACGCTGCTCCAGGCGGCCGAGGGGAACGCCAAGATCGTGGTGAGCAGCCGGACCCAGCACTTCAAGACCAACTCGCAGGTGCTGACCGCGCTCGGCGAGCGGGTGGGACTGCTGCCGCACCGGCGCGTACTGGCCATCGAGGACTTCACCCCCGGGCAGATCCAGACCTTCCTGCGCAACCGGTACGGCGGTGACGAGCAGGCCGCCCGGGATCGGATGGAGCTGCTGGCCGGGGTGAAGGACCTGCTCGGCCTCTCCCGCAACCCGCGGATGCTCGGCTTCATCGCCAACCTCGACGACGGGCGGCTCGCCTCGGTCGCCGGGGCGGGCGGGACGTTCAGCGCGGCGGCGCTCTACCGGGAGATCCTGGAGTCCTGGTTGGACTTCGAGGAGCGGCGGACCCAGGGGGTGCCGGGCGCGCCGGTCAACCTGCGCCACCCCGAGCTGTGGGCGGCGGTGAGCCGTCTGGCCTTCCAGCTCTGGGAGAGCGGCGAGTCCTACCTGCGGCTGGCTGAGCTCGCTGAGGTCGCGAGCGAGCTGGCCGGGCTGGCCGAGTCGCGGTTGTCGAGCCAGCAGGCGATGCACGCGGTGGGCGCCGGCAGCCTGCTGGTACGCACCGACGACGGGCTGTTCGGATTCATCCACACCTCGGTGATGGAGTGGCTGGTCGCCGAGGGGATCGCCGCCCAGTTCAACCGGGGGGAGGACCCCGCGGCACTGGCGGTCCGCCCACTGTCGCCGCTGACCGTGGAGTTCCTCGGGGACCTCGCCGACCCGCGGCGGTGCACCGCCTGGACGGCCCGGGTGCTCGGCGACGAGAACGCCGGCGAGACCGTCCGGGCCAATGCGCTGCGGCTCAGCGCCCGCCTGCGGCTGCCGGACCGGGCCGACCTGCGCGGCGCCTCGCTGCGCGGCGAGGACCTGTCCCACCGGGAGCTGGCCCGGGCGGACCTGACCGGCGCCGACCTGAGTGCCACCCGGCTGGTAGCGACCAACCTGACCGAGGCGCGGCTGGAACACGCGCGGCTGCGCGGGGCCCGCCTCGACCAGACCCACCTCGACGGGGTCGACCTGCGCGACGCCGACCTGGCCGGGGCCCGGCTGTTCCGGGCCGACCTGCGCGACGCCCGGATCACCGGCAGCAGCTGGCGCCGGGCGGCGCTGATCGACGTGGTCGCCGACGCGGCCCTGCTCCGCGCGCCGGAGCTGCGGGGCGCCGTGGTGGCGCCCGGCCGCCCGGTGGTGCCCGGTCTGTGGCCGTCGGCGGTCGGCGTCTCCTTCGGCTTCGAGGTGGGCCGGCTGCCCATTCCGGTGGCGTACAGCCCGGACGGGGCGGTCCTCGCCGTCGGCAGCGACGACGGTGGCGTGCTGATCTGCGACACGATGACCGGCCTGCCGGTGCGCACCCTGCAGGGGCACCGGGGGCGGGTCTACGCCGTCCGCTTCGACGCCGCGTCGCACCAGCTGGTCACCGGCGCGGCCGACCTCACCGTACGGCTGTGGGACGCCGACCACGGCGACGTGCGGCACGTCATCGAGGACGTCTTCGCCGGCTGGGTCTGGCCGTTGCTCATCGACGGGGCCCGGGGCCGGCTGGTGGTCGGCGACGCCGCCGGCGTTGTGCGCCTCTACGACACCCGCACCGCCCGGCTGCGGCAGGAGTGGACCGGGCACGCCGCCCCGATCTGGGGCACCTCGTTCAGTCCCGACGGCCGGCGGCTGGTCGTGGCGGACAGCGCCGGCGTGCTCAGCGGTTGGGACGTCGCCTCCGGCACCCTGGCGTTCCAGGTCCGCGAACCGGAGGTGGTCTACCGGGTCGTGCACACCCCGGACGGGCAGTCGCTGGTCGCCGTCGGACAGCACGGCCGGGTGTGGATCCGGCGCGCCGCCGACGGCACGCTGCTGCGCCAGCCGCGCGGCCACGAGGCCGACGTGTACGCCCTGGACGTGCACCCCGACGGCCACCTGATGGCCACCGGGGACACCCACGGCGCGCTGCGCCTGTGGGAGGTGGCCACCGGCCGGCCGGTCCGGGCGCTCGCCCGCCAGCGCGGCGCGATCTACAGCGTCCGGTTCAACCGCGACGGCACCCTGCTCGCCTCGGCGGCCAGCGACGGCGCCATCCAGCTCTGGGACACCGCCGACGGCCAGCCCCGGCACGAGCTGACCCGGCACCGCGGCTCGGTCTGGCCGGTGGCCTGGCGCCCCGACCAGCAGCAGGTGGCGACCAGCAGCAACGACGGCACCACCCGGCTGTGGGACGTGCGTACCGGGCAGTGCCAGCACACCCTGCGCGGGCACGGGCGGCGGGTCACCGCGCTCTCCTTCCGCGACGACGGCGGGGTGCTGGCCACCTGCGGCAACGACGGTGTGGTCCGGCTCTGGGAGCCGCGTACCGGCCGGTTGGTGCGGCAGCTCAGCAGCCCGGCGGACCGGCTGGTCTCGGCGGTGTTCTGTCCCGGCGAGCCGCTGCTCGCCTCGCCGAGCGGCGACGGCGGGGTGCACCTGTGGAACACCGACACCGGCGTCGACGAGCGGGAACTCAACGTGAACACCGACCACGTCTGGGCGGCCGCGTTCAGCCCGGACGGGGACGCCCTGGCCACCGCGAACGACGACGACACCGTCCGGCTGTGGTATCGCCGGACGGGCCGACACTTCGCCACCCTCACCCCGCACCGCGGCCGGGTGCGGTCCGTCGCGTTCAGCCCGGACGGCGAAACCATCGCCACCGGCTGCGACGACCGGCTGGTCCGGCTCTGGGACGCCGCCACCGCGACCTGCCGGACCACCCTCAAACAGCACACCGACCGGGTGTACGCGGTGACCTACAACGCCGAGGGGACGCTGCTCGCCAGCGCCAGCAACGACGGCACGGCCGTGATCTGGGACGCGCTCACCGGCGAGCGGCGCACCGTGCTCACCGAGCACAGCGGCCGGCTCTGGTCCTGCGCGTTCAGTCCGAACGGCAACCTGCTGGCCACCGCCGGCGACGACCTGACCATCCGGCTGTGGGACCCGGCCACCGGACGGCTGCACGGCACCCTGTCCGCACATACCCGCCGGGTCTGGTCGGTGGCCTTCAGCCCGGACAGCAGCCTGCTGGCCAGCGCCGGGGACGACGGCACGGTCCGGCTGTGGGACGTCGCCGACCCCGAGCACGCCCAGCTGCGGACCACCCTGATCGGGCTGCCGGACGGCTGGGCGGCGGTCAGCCCGGACGGGCGGTACAAGCTCGACGGCGACCCGGGTGGCCAGTTCTGGCACGTCATCGGCACCTGCCGGTTCGAGGTGGGGGAGCTGGACCCGTACCTGACCCAGGTACGCCGGCTGTCGGTGGACGCCCCGTTCTGACCGCCGCCTCACCGGCGCGGGTCACGGAGCCGGTCGACCAACTCGCAGGCCGCAGCCGCGATCCGCTCGTCCGACTCGCACGGCCAGTGTCCCTTGATGGGCGGGGGGACGCTGTCGCTGGCCGGCGGCACCACGTCCTCCGGATCCCGTAGCCGGCGGTCCACGCTCCCGGCCGGGCCCGCCACTGGCCGTTCGCCGGGCCGATTGGGGGCGAAGACCCAGCCGCCGATGGGATCGGTGTCCCGCCACAGGTTCACCCAGCGCCACCCGATCCGGTCGCCCACCTCCCGCAGCATGTCCTCGCCGAGGAAGGCGGGAAAGAGCTGAGCGTAGAGGCGGTTCAGGGGCGAGCCGTAGGTCAGCAGCGCGATCCGCTGCCGCACCTGCGGGGGCAGTTGCAGCACCGTCGCGGCCAGCAGCACCGAGCCGTGGCTGTGCCCGGTGAGCAGCACTCCGCGGTAGTGGTCGGCCAGGTAGCAGATCCGCTTCGTCAGCTCCGGCACGGCCCGTTCCGCGTAGCAGGGTGGGGCGAACGGGTGGGCCGTCCGAGGCCAGAAGGTACCGAGGTCCCACAGCACGCCGACGTACCGGCGGAACTCCGGTGTCCGGTAGGCGAAGAGTCCGCCGATCACCAGGGCGGCGACGATGCCCACGATGAGGTAGCTGCCCGTCGTCAGCCCGAAATTCACGAATTCGCTCGGCACGCCGAAGAGATGCTCCATGAGCGGGGCGGGTGGCCGACCCGCCAGCGCCAGCGCGCTCGCCGCCAGGCCGAGGGTGCTGGCGCTGGCGGTGAGCGCGATGGCCGCCGGTCCCAGCCGCTCGGTGAACCGCGCCCGGGCGATGACCTTCCTTACCCGCCGCACCCGGTCGGCCGCCTGCGGCGGGGCCGCCGGAAAATCCCCGGCGACGATGGCCGCCGCGGCTCGTCGTCGCGCCGGCCCGGACAGCAGGGTCTGCGCGCCGCCGACAACCGCGGCGACCATCACCACCAGGAAGAAGACGAAGATCGCCCATTTGTACGCCAGCGGCGGGGCCGCCAGGTCGCCCGGTCGCTGCGCGGGCGGGCGCCGGTTGAGGAAGTACGCCATCCGGTAGACCAGGTCGGCGGAGAAGACCACCGCCAGCCCGACCGCCCCGGCCGCGATGGCCGGCGCCCCCATTCCGCGCAGCAGCGTCGGTCGGCGCTCCCGGCCACCGCGCTGCCGCAGCACCAGCAGGCCGAGCGCCGCCAGCACTGCCGTCTGCATGACGAACACCCAGGCGACGATCTCGTCGTACCCCGGCAATCCGTCCGTGCGTGGCCACGGGGTCGGGTCCAGCACCACGACGCCGAGAGTCAGCACGGTCAGGCCGCACCCGGCGGCGCGCAGCGCAGACGCCGCCCGGTCCGTGGCCAGGTTGGCGCCCCCTTCGACCAGCGCGGGCGCGCCGACCATCACCGCGCAGGCGACCAGCACCGCAGCGGCGAGGGTCAGCAGGGCGATGGTCACGGCGGAAGGGCCCGTGGCCGCGCGGGCGGCGAGCAGGGTCAGGTCCAGCATGGCGAACGCGGCCGCGACGTGGACCGCCCGTAACCGCCGCACCATCGGCAGGGCGTCCCTTCCCACCAGGCTGAGGTTGATGACCTCGGGTTCACCCGTCGGCGCCCGGAACGCGGCGTACGAGCGACCGGGGCGAGCGCCCAGCAGCCAGACCAGCCCGATGGCGGCAACCGGCACCAGGGCCAGCACCGCGAGGCGGAGCTCGACCGGGCGGCCGCCCAGCCAGGACACCCAGTTGCGCCCGGCGAGACAGCGGGCCGAGGCCATGCATTCCCAGGCGATCAGGTCCAGGGCGACGCCGACCACCGACAGTACGTACAGCAGCGTGAGGCTGAGCGCAAGGAGCCGGCACAGGACCTTCACGCCGGCGCCGGATCCCCGTCCTGCCGGATGCATCCAGATCGCCACGTTGCTCAGCATGAACGGCAGCAGGAACACCAGTGACAGGGTCCGTGTGGCGGTGCCGGACGCCAGTTCACTCCACCGGTACGCCTCCAGCACCACCCCGCCGGGTCCGCGCGTGTCCGGGTAGCCCGGTCGGGGGCGGTAGAAGCCGCCGCTGCGGTCGCCGGCCACCTGCTGAACGTGCGGCCGGTCGAGCACCTCACCCGGACCCACTCCGGACACCCCGTGGACCCTCAGTTCCACGATGTCGTCCGACCTCCGCTGGCCGCTGGTAGAGGGTGAGGCATCCATCGGTCCGCGACCCCCGAACGCGGGCAGCAGTTCATGACGGGTACGGGCCGAGGGGCCGGCACCCGGCTGGCGCCGATGACTACCCGCGCAGGCGGCGGCCAACCCTGGGCCGCCAGATTCCTCAGCGCGTCGGGCGGTGGGCGCCCTTGAGCCGGCGGCCCAGCTCCCGGGCGATCTCCCGGTTGGCGTCGCGCTCGGCGAGCGCCTGCCGCTTGTCGTACGACTTCTTGCCTCTGGCCAGGCCCAGCTCGACCTTGGCCCAGCCGCCGGCGAAGTACATCGACAGCGGCACCAGGGTCACGCCGCCCTCGCGCAGCTTCTCCAGGATCCGGCCGATCTCCACCCGGCGCAGCAGCAGCTTCCGGGTCCGCCGGGGCTGGTGGTTGGTCCAGGTGCCGTAGCCGTACTCGGCGATGTGCAGCCCGTACAGCATGATCTCGCCGTCCCGCTCCTGGGCGAACGCGTCGACCAGCGACACCCGGCCCTCGCGCAGCGACTTGACCTCGGTGCCGGCCAGCACGATCCCCGCCTCGTAGGTCTTGAGGATCGTGTAGTCGTGGCGCGCCTTCTTGTTGGAGGCGATGAGCTTGCGCTCCGTGTCCCTGGACAGGACGACCTCCCGATGGGGTATCCGCTGGTTGACGGTGTGCAGGATACCGGCGGTGCCGGCCGGCGCCGGCGGCGACGGATGATCGTCCGGTCAGACCCGGCACTGCCGGGAGCGGGCGTCGCGGGCCGACGAATCCGGCGCCGCGGAGACCCGCCGCAGGGAGACCCAGGCGGTGGTGATCAGCAAGAGCGCCCCGATGTAGGTGCTCATCACGAGCAGCCCCTGCCCGGGCACGGCGACGCCGGCCGTGCCCAGTCCGATCAGCAGGTCCGAGCCGAGGAAGAGCGCTCCGCCCACCGCCGCCCGCCGGGAGACGCCGGTCGCGGCGGCGGCCATCAGGGACAGCGCCAGGCTGTAGCCGAGCACAGGCAGCCGCAGCGGTCCCAGGGCGTCCCACAGCCGCGCGTTGGCCACCGCCCAGAGCGAGAGGTAGCCGGCCACCGCCGCGAGCGACGGCCGGCGGTGCCGGAGGAACGCGCTGAGGAAGCCGAGTTGGGTACCGAGGAAGCACGCCATGCCGACCAGGAATGCGAACCGGCCCGGCAGCAGCAGAGCGACATCCCCGGCGGTCGCGAACACCAGGCCCACCGCCACCCCGTCGACCCGGCGGCGGGCGCTCCACAGGTACGCCAGCAGCAACGGCGCCAGCAGCGGCTTCGTCAGCCACTGCAGCATGGTCGAGTCCAGCGCGACGCCGATCAGCTCGACGGTGGCGACGACGGCGAACGGCCAGAGCCGCCTCACCGGGCCGGCTGCCAGCCGGGCCGACCGAGGAGGTAGCCGAGCCGGTGCCGCCAGGATGTGGCCGTCCGGACGTCGGCCCAGATCGAGGCGTACTCGTGGGTGGCCACCCGCAGCGGGTTGTACGTGTTGATGTTCTTGGTCAGGCCGTAGCTGACGGCCGCGCGTTCCGGCTCGAAGGTGCCGAAGAGCCGGTCCCAGATGATCAGGATGCCGGCGTAGTTGCGGTCCAGGTACTCGGCGTTGGCGCCGTGGTGGACCCGGTGGTGCGACGGGGCGTTGAAGATCAACTCGATCGGCCGGGGCAGCACGGTGATCCGCTCGGTGTGCAGGAAGAACTGGTAGAGCAGGCTGACCGACTGCTGGAGGAAGATCATCCACGGTGGGATGCCGAGCAGCGCCAGGCCGAGCCAGAACGGCAGGGAGGTCATCGGGGTCCAGCTCTGCCGCAGCGCGGTGGAGAAGTTGAAGAAGACGCTGGAGTGGTGCACCACGTGCCCGGCCCAGAACAGCCGCACCTCGTGGTGCAGCCGGTGGAACCAGTAGTAGGCCAGGTCGTCGGCGAAGAAGAGCAGCACCCAGGTCCACCAGTCACCGGGGGAGAGGTGGATCGGCGCGACCGTCCACGCGGCGGCGTATACCCCGACGGTGAGCAGCTTCCAGGGCACCCCGATGACCTGGCTGCCGACGCCCATGGAGAGGCTGGTGGTGGTGTCGCGCAGCTCGTAGCCGCGCTCGTCGTCGTCCGGCGCGAACCGGTAGGAGAGGGCCTCGATGATGATGAGCAGCAGGAACGCCGGGACGGCGTAGAGCACGGCGGGGATCATGCGCGCGCTTCCCTTCCGGACGGGGTGGTGGGGGTGGTGACCGGGGCGGCCAGCAGGGCCCGGGCGTGCCGGGCGGCGGCCGCGCCCTGGCCGGCCGCGATCGCGGCGGCGAGCCGCCGGTGACCGGCGACGTCGAGCAGTTCGGCGGCCCGACCGTCCGGCGGCACGTCGCCGACGGCCAGCGTGCCGGCCACCAGACTGTTGAAGGCCAGCAGGTAGGCCGTGTTGCCGGAGCCGCTGACGATGAGCCGCCACATCGCGATGTCGGCCTCGTTCATCCGTGGCAGGTCGGGCGCGAGTGCTCCGTACTCGTCGGCGGCCCGGACCACCGCGGCCGAGACCGCCGGGTCGCCGCGCTCGGCGCAGAGCCGGGCCGCGTCGATGCCGACGCAGGCCCGCATCTCCAGCATGTCTCGGACCAGCGTCTCCACCGGGAGTACGTCGTCGGACTGGGTCAGCGAGAGCGCCAGGTCGAGCCCGGCGTGCACCCGCCAGTCCAGCACCCGGGTGGCGCCGCCCTGGCTGACCCGGACCAGCCCGAGTTGCTGCAGCCGGCGCAGCGCCTCCCGAATGGCGTGCCGGTTGACGGCGAAGGCCGCAGCCAGCTCCCGCTCGCCGGGCAGGGTGTCCCCGGGCCGGTAGCGGCCGCCGACGATGGCGTCGCGGAGCTGGCCGAAGACGTGGTCGGAGACCGAGGCGCGGGGGACGGGAGCGAAGGCCATAGGCAGCAGTGTGGTCCCCGACACATCAACCCGTCAACTGGTTGGACCAGGCTGATCTCGCCACCGTCTGCTGCCCGGGGAGACACGGCCCGTATCCTTTCCGGCGGATCCTTCTGCGGTGAGAGGAGTCGGTGTGAGCGACCGGGTTGAGACGTTGGAGTTTCAAGCCGAGGCCCGTCAGCTGCTCCAGCTGATGGTCCACTCGATCTACTCGAACAAGGACATCTTCCTGCGCGAACTCATCTCGAACGCGTCGGACGCGCTGGACAAGCTGCGGCTGGAGTCGATGATCGACAAGGAGCTGGCGGCCGATGTCTCCGACCTGCACATCGAGCTCGAGGTCGACAAGGACGCCCGCACGCTGACCGTGCGGGACAACGGCATCGGCATGTCCCGCGACGAGGTCGTCCGGCTGATCGGCACGATCGCCAAGTCGGGCACCGCCGAGCTGCTGGGCAAGCTGCGCGAGTCCTCCGACGCCGGGGCGTCGCAGGAGCTGATCGGTCAGTTCGGCGTCGGCTTCTACGCGACGTTCATGGTCGCGGACGAGGTCACCCTGCTGACCCGCCGGGCCGGGGAGAGCGGTGGCACCCGGTGGGAGTCCACCGGCGAGGGCACCTACACGATCGAGGCCGTCGACGACGCCCCGCAGGGCACCTCGGTGACCCTCCACCTCAAGCCGGCCGACGCCGAGGACAACCTGCACGACTACACGACCGAGTGGACGATCCGGCAGATCGTCAAGCGGTACTCCGACTTCATCGCCTGGCCGATCCGGATGACCGTCGAGCGCTCCGGTGAGGACGGCGCCACCACCAGCGAGGTGCAGACCCTCAACTCGATGAAGGCGCTCTGGGCCCGCTCCCGGGACGAGGTCGACGAGGCCGAGTACAAGGAGTTCTACAAGCACGTCAGCCACGACTGGGCCGACCCGCTGGAGACCATCCACATGCGCGGCGAGGGCACCTTCGAGTACGAGGCGCTGCTCTTCCTGCCCTCGCACGCCCCGCTCGACATGTTCGCGCCGCAGGGCCGCCGGGGCGTGCAGCTCTACGTCAAGCGGGTCTTCATCATGGACGACTGCGACGCGCTCATGCCCAACTACCTGCGCTTCGTCAAGGGCGTGGTGGACGCCCACGACCTGTCGCTGAACATCTCCCGGGAGATCCTCCAGCAGGACCGCCAGATCCGGGCCGTCCGCCGCCGCCTGGTCAAGAAGGTGCTGGCCACCCTCAAGGTGATGAAGACCGCCCAGGCCGAGCGCTACCGCACCTTCTGGACGGAGTTCGGCGCGGTGGTCAAGGAGGGGCTGCTCGAGGACGCCGACAACACCGAGGCCATCCTCGACCTGGTGCAGGTCGCCTCCACCCACGACCCGGCCGAGCCGACCACCCTGCGGGACTACGTCGAGCGGATGAAGGACGGCCAGGGCGACATCTACTACGCCACCGGCGAGTCCCGGTCGATGATCGAGAACTCGCCGCACATGGAGGCGTTCCGGGCCAAGGGGTACGAGGTGCTGATCCTCACCGACCCGGTGGACGAGGTGTGGGTCGAGCGGGTCGGCCAGTTCGACGGCAAGCCGCTGCGGTCGATCGCCAAGGGCGAGGTCGACCTGGAGACCGACGAGGAGAAGGAGAAGGCCGAGGCGGAGCGGAAGGACTTCGCCGAGCTGCTGTCCTGGATGAGCGGCAAGCTGGCCGACAGCGTCAAGGAGGTGCGGCTCTCCTCCCGGCTGACCACCTCGCCCGCCTGCGTGGTCGGCGACGCGCACGACATGACGCCGACGCTGGAGAAGATGTACCGGGCGATGGGCCAGGAGGTCCCGCGGGTCAAGCGGATCCTCGAGCTCAACCCGAGCCACCCCCTGGTGACCGGGCTGCGCAAGGCCCACGAGCAGGGCGCCGAGAGTGAGTCCCTCGCGGAAACCGCCGAGCTGCTGTACGGCATGGCGCTGCTCGCCGAGGGCGGGGAGCTGGCCGACCCGTCCCGGTTCACCCGGATCCTCGCCGACCGGCTCGCCCGCACGCTGTAGGACCTCGACGCGTCGATCCCCGGTCCGGGCCCAGGCTCCTTCTCCGCCTGGGCCCGGGACTACCCGCGGGTCAGGCGTTCCAGGTGCTCCGCCTCCCTGGCCGACGGCTCGCTCCGTCCGCTCAGCCGCAGTCGCCACCGGGTCGTCGTGCCGTCGGGGCTGACCAGCTGGCCCCGCGCCAAGGCCCGGTCGATGTCCTGCCGGACGCGCTGCTCGAGGTGCGGTTCGGTGGCGAAGAGGATGCGCAAGCGCACCTCGTCGCCGATCCGCTCCGCACCGGTGTGGTGCGATGCGACTGGGCACGGCGGCTCGTGTTCCCAGTGACCGCAGAGGACGGTGGTGATGGCCGCCCCGGGTGCCCGTGTGTCGGCGTCCGGTGCCATGTCGAGGACTGCCTGGTGGGCGTACCCCAGCCGCATCACCCCATTGTGCCCCGGCCCGCTGCTCTGACGGCCGGATCGGGGGCAGGCCCCCCGATCCACGACGCCTGGCGGTCAGGGCAGCTGGGGGTAGAGCGCGGCGACCCCACCGGACAGACCGGCCCGCACCTGCCGGGAGGTGTCGTCGGCGACGATCTCGTACCGGTCGGCCTCGATGCCGTCGACGGCGATCCGGGCGATGTCCGCCGGGTCCGACTTCGGTGCGGACACTCGGGCGGTCATGTCCGTATCCATGTAACCGACATGGAGGCCGGCGACCCGGATCCCCCGATCGGCGAGCTGCGTCCGCAGTGCGTTGGTCATCGACCACTCGGCGGACTTGGCCGCGCTGTACGCCCCGGTCTGCGGGAAGCTGACCCAGGACAGCGCGGACAGGATGTTCAGGATGGTCCCGCCGCCGTTGGCCGCGATCGTCGGCACGAAGGCGCGTACCACCGACAGCGTGCCGAAGTAGTGGGTCTCCATCTCCAGCCGGATCTTCGCCAGGTCGCCGTCGAGCAGATCCGCCCCGGTGCTCAGGCCGGCGTTGTTGATCAGAAGGGTGACGTCGCCGGCGACCTCGGCGGCCGCGGCCACGGAGTCCGGGTCGGTGATGTCCAGCCTGACCGGTGTCACGCCCGGCAGGTCGACACTGTCGGGGTTGCGGGCACCGGCGTACACGGTGGCGCCCCGCGCCACCAGCTCGGCGGCCAGGTGGCGGCCGAATCCGCGGTTGGCGCCGGTGACGAGGGCCGTACGTCCAGCGATCTTCATGTGCTGCTCCTGAGGGTGAGGGGGTACCGACGGGCGTTCAGCGGCGCAGCAGCCCCGGCCCGGGGCGTACGTCGATCTCGGCGGGCGGCACGTCGTGCCCGGCTTCGCAGCGCAGTCGCGCGTGCACGGCCGCGCCGCAGTCGTGGTGCTCGACGCGGACGGACGGGCCGGCCTCGTCGGCGGCCCAGGCGTCGCCCCACTGCCGCAGCGCGGTGAGCACCGGAAGCAGTTCCTGTCCCTTGCGGGTCAGGACGTACTCGTCCCGGGTGCGCTGCCCGGGCTGCCGGTAGGGCCGCCGTTCGAGCAGCCCGTCGGCGACGAGTTGCTTCAGCCGTGCGGCGGCGACCGGCTCACTGATGCCCACCCGCCGAGCGAAGTCGTCGAAGCGACGGGTGCCGAACGACGCCTCCCGCAGCAGCAGGAGGGTGGACCGGTTCCCGACCACCTCGATGGCGCGCGCGATCGAGCAGTTGGTGGTCAGCCAGGCGTCCCGCTGATCGAGGAAGTCCGTCATGCCGACGACCGTACGCCTCTGGCTTAGGAAAACCAAAGTCAGCTAGGTCACGGCATGGCCAGGGGCGATCGGGAATGCGGCGGGCGTCGCCCGGCCGTCACACCTGCCCGGCATAGTGCTCGCCCTCGACCCGGACCCCGCCGCGCCGGTCGACGGCCCACACCTCCCGGATGACCCGGATCGCCTCGTCCAGCGCGTCCACGGCCTGGCCGCCGGCTGCTGCAGCGGCAGGTTGAGCACGTTGCCGCTCAACCTGATCCGGCTGGTCGCCGCCACCTCGCCTCGATCTCTCGCCCCATCGCCGCCGGAGGCACCGGTCTGCGAGTGATGCCGCCGGACCCGTCACCGTAGCCCGCGACAGAACGAGGTGCTGGGCGGACGGTGAATCGGCAGGACTGTTCACAGTTCCGGCCGGCCAGCGGTGTTCATCGATGTCGGGGTGGCATATGGTGCCGGTGAACGGCCTCACCATTCCTCCGAGAGGAGTGACCCGTGATCCCCGTCCCCCGCCGCCGCATCGCCGGCCCGCCCTCCCTCGCCCTGCTCCTCGTCGCGCTCGTCGGACTGGTCGCGCCACCGGCGGCGGCCGCCGCGACCTACCCGTACCAGGACCCGACCCTGCCCGTCCCCAACCGCGTCGCCGACCTGCTCTCCCGGATGACCCTGGACGAGAAGATCGGCCAGATGACCCAGGCCGAGCGCGGGTCGGTGACCGCCGCCGACCTGACCACCTACCGGCTGGGCTCGATCCTCTCCGGCGGCGGCTCCGCACCCTCGCCGAACAACGCCACCAGCTGGGCGGACATGTACGACGCCTTCCAGCGGGGTGCCCTCGCCACGCCGCTGGCCATCCCGATGATCTACGGCATGGACGCCGTGCACGGGCACAACAACGTGGTCGGCGCGACCATCTTCCCGCACAACATCGGCCTCGGGGCGACCCGCGACCCGGCCCTGGTGCAGCAGATCGGCCAGGCGGTGGCCGAGGAGGTCTCCGGCACCGGCGTCGACTGGGACTTCGCACCCTGCCTCTGCGTGGCGCGAAACGACCGGTGGGGCCGGACCTACGAGTCGTTCGGCGAGACGCCGGACATCCCCTCCGACCTCACAACTGTGATCACCGGGCTCCAGGGCCCGTCGCTCGGCGGGCCCACGTCGGTGCTGGCCACCGCCAAGCACTACCTCGGCGACGGGGGCACCACGGGCGGCGACGACCAGGGCAACACCGAGCTGAGCGAGGCGGAACTACGGGCGATCCACCTGCCACCGTTCCAGGCGGCGGTCCAGCGCGGCGTCGGCTCGGTGATGATCTCCTACAGCAGCTGGAACGGCGTGAAGATGCACGGCCACCAGTACCTGATCAGCACGGTGCTCAAGGGCGAACTCGGTTTCAGCGGATTCGTCGTCTCGGACTGGAACGGCATCGACCAGATCGACGGCAGCCCCGGCTTCACCGCCGCCGAGGTCGCCGCGGCGGTCAACGCCGGCATCGACATGGTCATGGTGCCCACGGCCTGGAAGACCTTCATCAGCACCCTGCGTGCCGAGGTGCAGAACGGGCACATCCCGCTGAGCCGGATCGACGACGCGAACCGGCGCATCCTCACCAAGAAGTTCGAGCTGGGCCTCTTCGAGCGGCCGTTCACCGACCGCAGCTGGACCCCGACCGTCGGCAGTGCGGCGCACCGGGCGCTCGCCCGTCAGGCCGTCCGGCAGTCGCAGGTGCTGCTGAAGAACGCCGGCGGCGTCCTGCCCCTGGCCCGCGACAACAACAAGATCTTCGTGGCCGGCAAGAACGCCGACAACATCGGCAACCAGAGCGGCGGCTGGACCATCTCCTGGCAGGGCTCCTCCGGCAACATCACGCCGGGCACCACCATCCTGCAGGGCATCCGGGCCGCGGTCGGTCCAGGCACGACGGTCACCTACAACCAGCGCGGCACCGGCATCGACGGCAGCTACCGGGCCGCGATCGCCGTGGTGGGCGAGACACCGTACGCCGAGGGCCAGGGCGACCGGACCGGCAGCATGAGCCTGGATCGGGACGACCTGCGAACCATCTCGACCCTGCGCAAGGTGGGCGTGCCGGTGATCGTGGTCCTGGTGTCCGGCCGGCCGCTCGACATCGCGGCCGAGCTGCCCGGCTGGGACGCGCTGCTGGCCTCGTGGCTGCCCGGCACCGAGGGCGCCGGCGTCGCCGACGTCCTCTTCGGAGTGACCGCGCCGACCGGGACCCTGCCGATGACCTGGATGAACTCGGTCAGTCAGCAGCCCATCAACGCCGGCGACGGGCAGGTCCCGCTCTTCCCGCAGGGGTACGGCCTGACGTACTGAGCGGGCCTGGGCACCCGACCCATGGCTGACAGGAGGAAGCGGTCGGTCGCCGGGAGGACGACGACCGACCGCTTCCGCTGTGGTCAGCTCAGGGTGAGCGCGGTGTCATCGACGACGAAGGAGGTCTGCAGCGAGACGTCCTCCGTGCCGGTGAACTTGATGGTGGCGGTGGTGCCGGCCAGCGACGAGACGTCGAAGGACCGCTGGACGTAGCCGGTCGCGGCGTTGACGTTGGAGTAGGTGGCCAGCGTGGTGCCGCCGGCCTGGACGGTCAACCGGTCGTACACGGTGCTGCCCGACTCGGCCGTGTCGATGTGCAGCCAGAAGGTGAGGGTGGCCCGGCAGCCCGCCGGGACGGTCACCGACTGCGACAGGGTGTCGGTGTGGGTCGTGCCGTACCCGTCGAGCCACGCCTTCCACGAGCCGCTGTGCGCCGGCTGGCCGGTGGAGCTGTCGATGACGCCGGAGGTGGCGGTCCAGCTCACGTTGCCGGACTCGAAGCCGGGGTTGGCCAGCTTCTGGCCCGAGCAGGTGCCGGTGGGTGGCGGGGTGGTGCTGGTGCTGCAGGTCGGGTCGCCGGTCTGGGCCGGCACGCTGACCGCGTTCCAGGCCGCCTTGACCGTGTCGAACTCGGTGCAGCTACCCGGGTAGAGGTTCTTCGTCGCCTGCAGCGTCCAGGTGCGGTACTTCAGGTACGACGAGGCCGTCGTCTTCATCAGCATCGCGTTGTACATGATCTTCATGGCCTTCTGGATGCCGAGTCCGGTCACGGTGCTGCCGTTGCAGGTCGGGCTGGTCGGCTGGCCGTTGGTCGGGTTGCTGCCCATGGCCAGCAGGTAGAACCAGTGGTTGCCCGGGCCGGCCGCCGCGTGCACCTCGGTGCCGGGGATGCTGCTGGAGTAGCAGTTGGGGTCGCCGAGGGCCGACGGGTTGTACATGTTGCGGATCGGGCCGCTGCCCACCAGGTTGATCTTCTCGCCGACCAGGAAGTCCGGGGCGTCGTAGGTGGACGGCTCGTTGGCGAACCACTCGGTCGCGGCGCCGAAGGTGTCGGCGACGAACTCCTGGGTCCCGTTGCCCGAGATGCCACCGGGGGTATGGTCGTCGATACCGTGCCCGATCTCGTGAGCGACCACGTCGATCGAGCCGATCCACTGGCCCGAGGTGTTCTTGCCGATCTGGACCTGCGTGCCGTCGTAGTAGGCGTTCTGGTCGTTCAGCCCGACCCGGATGGGCCAGGCGCCGCCGTTGCCGTCGGCGCCGTTGCGACCGAGCCACTGCGACAGCATCCGGTGCTCGGTCTGCGCGGCGAACAGCGCGTCGACGCAGCCGGTCTCCTTGTTGGTGGCGGTGCCGTTGCCCCAGACGTCGTCCGAGCCGGTGAACGTCGTGTTGGTGGCGGCGTCCTGGCAGCTCTGGTTGGTGACGTTCGGGTCCCTCATCGAGTACGTGCTGCCGGAGAAGGTGGTGTTGAGCGTGAGCGGGCTGGGCCCGTTCCACGCGCCGGTGCCGGTGCCGTGCACGATGTGCTCCTGCTTGCGCAACACCGTGCCGGTGATGGCGTCCACGTCCACGGTCAGCCGACTGGGGCCCTCGGCGTCCCGGCCGGTGAGGGTGGTCTCCCACGCCAGGGCCGGCTCGCTGCCCAGGGTGTAGACGACCAGCTTGGTGCCCTCGACGGCGTTGACCGTCGGTAGTTGTGTGCGGGCGGTCTGCTCCGCCGCCGCGGCCGCCAGCTTCGGCGTGGTGGTCAGGTTGCCGATGGCCCGCTCCTGGGCGACGGAGGCGTACCTCAGCTGGCCGGTGGCGCTCGTCGCGAGGACGAAGTCACCACCGGTCACCGGAAGGCCCTTGTAGGTGCGCTCGTAGGGCACGTACTGGGTGCCGTCGGCGGTGATGACCGGCTTCTGCACGAACGCGTCGTCGGGGCTGGCGTGCAGATACTGCGGGCGGTTGGCGACCAGCGCGGCCGCCGAGCTGGCGGCGAGCGCGCGGGCCTGGGCGGCGTCGGGGGCGGGGCTGGGGGGCGCGGCCTGCACGGCCGCGGCGGTGCCGGCGGCGATCAGGCCGGCCGCGGCGGTGCCGGAGAGCGCGACGAGTCGGGGTGCGAGCTTCAAGGGGGTACGCTCCTGTTCCTCGGCGACGTGCGGAGCCCGGTGGGGACGCACGCCGCGTCTGGCGCTGAGGCGGGGCGATGGTCTCCGGAGCTGCCGGCCTGCTTCGGATGGATCGACCACCGTCACGACGCACCGGGGGTCGGTGTGTCGCGGGAGCACGATCACACGGGCGGAGACGCAGATCAATGGGTGACCCGGGCAACCGTCTCGTTTCGGTCGCCTCAGCGACGCAGCGCTTCAGGAAGCCATGATCTTCGATGGCCCCTGATCAGCCCTAACGCTCTCCGCAGTGGACGGACGCCTGTCCGGGTTGTGGGCATTGCCGTAGTGTGCGGATGGCGTATCTCCGCCCTCCTCCGTACCGCCCTCGGGGAGCGTTCGTTCGGGCGATGTCGCGGGCGCACTTCCGGCCGATTGCCGACGGGCGACGGTGGTTCCCTTGATGGCCGCCGTCCCGCGGCGGGCAATCCATGACGTGCTGGCCACGCCGGCCTGAGGTCGCGGTAGGAATCTACCGCCACTTTCGTCTGCAGCGTAGAAAAGTAGTCACTGGATCAACGAAAGCTATGGACACGCTGTGGGGAAGTTAGTAGTGTCGGGCACCATCAATATGTTTCGCGGAGATGAACTACCGGCACGGTAGCTCTCGACTGTGGCCCTTCAGGCGGCGCAACACGTCCGGAGGCCACGACCGGCCAGAGATGGCCACCCCGGGGTCAGCGCTGCAACGCGGCGACCTGGCGCTGACACGCGCCACGGCTCGACCGATGTCCGTCCGTACCCGACAACACCCCGTCAGCTCCGACGCGGAACCCTGTCCGATCCACGTGCGATCCGGCCGCCGCTGAGATCGGACCATTCATCCACATTAGACGACCGTGGCCGCCGGGCACGGCCGAGGACCCCGTGCGGCCAGGGAGGGGCCGACGGGTGGGGAACCCATGTCGTCGACGGGCCGACGCCCGTTCCGCCCGGTCTTTCCGGACCGTGAGAGAGGCATCCATGAACCCACATGCACCGCGCGGTCGGCTCACGGTGAGCCGGCTCCGGAGATCGCTGGCGGCCATCGCCACGATGGCGCTGCTGCTGATCACCGGCCTGGCCGCCTCCCCGGCGAACGCGCGTCCGACCGACCTGGAACGTTCCGCGACGGCCGCGGCGAGCTCGTCGTCGACGCAATTGCAGGCCCAGGTCCTCACCTGGACCGCGGGTGACAACTTCCTGTCGTACCTGTCGGCGCCGACCACCGCCACGGCCGGGCCGGCCACTCTGGTCTTCGAGAACAGCCGGGCCACCGGCAACACCACCGGGATGCAGCACACGCTCACGTTCGAAACGGGCGACCCGAGGTACAACAGCGACGTCGACGTGAACATCCTGGCGGATCCGACGGACAGCAACGGGGGCCGCTGGACCGTTGACGTGGTGCTGTCGCCCGGCACCTACCGATACTTCTGCTCCATCCCCGGCCACGGCGGAATGACCGGGCTCCTGGTGGTCAGCGGTGGCGGGTCGGACACCACGCCGCCCACGGTGACCGCCACGGTGTCCGGGGAGAAGGACCCCACCGGGGCGTACGTGGGCAGTGCGACGGTGACCCTGTCGGCGACGGACAGCGGCTCGGGCGTCGACCGGGTCGAATATTCCCTGGACGGGGGGCCGTTCGGCACGTACTCGGCGCCGGTGACGGTGAACCAGGCGGGTCAGCACACGGTGAGCTACCGGGCCACGGACAAGGCGGGCAACACCTCGTCGCCGCAGTCCGTCTCGTTCTCGGTCGTCGAACCGCCCCCGACGGACACCACTCCGCCCACGGTGACGGCCGCGGTGACCGGCCAGAAGGACGCCAACGGCGCGTATGTGGGCAGCGCCACGGTGACCGTCTCCGCCACGGACACCGAGTCCGGCGTGGACCGCATCGAGTACTCGCTCGACGGCGGCGCCTACGCCGCCTACTCGGCGCCGGTGACGGTGAACCAGCCCGGTCAGCACACGGTGAGCTACCGGGCCACGGACAAGGCGGGCAACACGTCCTCCCCGCAGTCGGTGTCCTTCACGGTGGTGGAGACACCGCCGGCCGACACCACCCCGCCGACGGTGACCGCGGCGGTGACGGGCCAGAAGGACGCCAACGGCAACTACGTCGGCAGCGCCACGGTGACCTTGTCCGCCACCGACAGCGGCTCGGGTGTGGATCGGATCGAGTACTCCCTCGACGGGCAGCCGTACGCCGGTTACTCGGCGCCGGTGACGGTGAACCAGCCCGGTCAGCACACGGTGAGCTACCGGGCCACGGACAAGGCGGGCAACACGTCCTCCCCGCAGTCGGTGTCCTTCACGGTGGTGGAGACGCCGCCGGCCGACACCACCCCGCCGACGGTGACCGCGGCGGTGACGGGTCAGCAGGACGCCAACGGCAACTACGTCGGCAGCGCCACGGTGACCCTGTCCGCCACCGACACGCAGTCGGGCGTGGACCGGATCGAGTACGCGCTCGACGGCGGCGCCTACGCCGCCTACTCGGCGCCGGTGACGGTCAACCATCTGGGCCAGCACACCGTCAGCTACCGGGCGACCGACAAGGCGGGCAACACCTCCGCGCCGCAGTCGGTGTCCTTCACGGTGGTGGAGACGCCGCCGGCCGACACCACCCCGCCGACGGTGACCGCGGCGGTGACGGGTCAGCAGGACGCCAACGGCGCGTACGTCGGGAGCGCCACGGTGACGGTCTCCGCCACCGACAGCGGCTCCGGCGTCGACCGGATTGAGTACTCCCTGGACGGGCAGCCGTACGCCGCCTATTCGGCGCCGGTGACGGTCAACCAGCCGGGCCAGCACACGGTCAGCTACCGGGCGACCGACAAGGCGGGCAACACCTCCGCGCCGCAGTCGGTGTCCTTCACGGTGGTCGAGCCACCCGCGCCGGACACCAGCCCACCGACCGCGACCGCCGCCGTGTCCGGGCAGCTTGACAACAACGGCGCGTACGTCGGAAGCGCCACCGTCATCCTGTCCGCGACGGACGCGGGCTCGGGGGTCGACCGCATCGAGTACTCCCTCGACGCGCAGCCGTACGCCCGGTACTCGGCGCCGGTGACGGTGAACCAGCCGGGTCAGCACACGCTGAGTTACCGGGCCACCGACAAGGCCGGCAACACCTCGGGTACCGCGTCGGTCACCTTCACGGTGGTGGCGAGCGGGCCGGGCCCCGACTGCCCGGTGAAGGACACCCGGCCGACCGTGTGGCTCGGCACCGTGGACAGCGGCGTGCCCAACCGGGTCGTCGAGGGTGACTGCACGATCAACAACGTCATCGAGGACGAGCGGACCTGGCCCAACCACGGCGAGTTCGTCTCCTACGTGACCACGATCGCCGAGCACCTGCACCACCTGGGCGTCATCACCCACCACGAGCACGGCCGCCTGGTGAGCGCCGCCGGTCGCTCCGGCGTCGGCAAGCCGGACGAGAAGAACGGCTACCAGCCGCTGCTCGACAACTCGGCGGCGTCCTTCGGTCGGTGGCAGCAGGTCGGCGCGGGCGACTTCACCCGCAACGCCGACGGGTCGATCACCAGCCGGCCGGTACCGGGGCTGGGCATGCTCTGGTTCCCGGTGGCCGCGTACGGCGATTTCTCCCTCAAGCTGCAGTGGCGCGACGACGCCACCGGCGACGGCCGGGCCAACAGCGGGGTCTTCGTCCGCTTCCCGAACGTGCACCAGCACCCGGACGAGTCCCGCCCGGAGTGGGTGGCCATCAAGTACGGCCACGAGCTGCAGATCCTCGACCGACCCGACGGTGACCAGTACAAGAGCGGATCGGTGTACGGCTTCGACCGGGTCGACCTGGCCGGCGCCAACGTCACCCCGAAGGGCACCTGGAACGACTACGAGATCCGCGTGGTCGGCCAGCACTACTCCGTCTTCCGCAACGGGGTGCTGATCAACGACTACGTCAACACCCCGGACGCGGTGTTCACCCCACCCCGGGCGGACGACCCCGGTGGCGCCGGACGGCAGAGCGCCAGCGGATACATCGGCCTGCAGAACCACGGCGCCGCCGACGTCATCAGCTTCCGCAACGTGCGGATCGCGCCACTCTCCCCGTGCTGCCCGACCGGGACGTCCTCCTCCTCCGCCAATCCCAGCACCTGCTGCTGACCGAGGAAAGGGAACCAACCATGGCAAAACACAGGATCGATCGCCGAACGCTGTTACGGGGACTCGCCGGGTCCACCGTGGCGGTCAGCGCGGCCAGCCTGACCGGGGTCGCGCCGGCCTGCGCGTCGGACGGCGAGTCGAACGGTCACCTGATCCCGCGCGGCCAGATGGGCATCCAGCTCTACAGCGTTCGCGACAAGATCGCGCAGGTCGGCTTCGCCCCGGTCTTCGAGGAGCTCTCCCGCATCGGCTACCGGGAGGTGGAGTTCGCCGGCTACACCCAGGGCGCCGCCGGCCCGATCACCCCCACTCAGATCCGGCAGCTGCTCGACGACAACGGGCTGAAGGCGGCGGGCAGCCACCGCGGGCTGGCCGACTTCCGCACCAACCTGGAGTTGGAACTCGACGTCGCCGAGACCCTCGGCATGCCGGCGATCGGCACCGCCCAGGCGCCCACCGGGAACCGCACCATCGCCGGGTACCAGGCGGCCGCCGCGGAGTTCAACGCGTGGGGCGCGGCCGCCGCGGCCCGCGGCATCAAGCTCTACCAGCACAACCACACCATCGAGTTCAGTTTCGCCGTCGACCGGCCCGACGTGCGGCTGTACGACCTGTTCCTGGAGCTCACCGATCCGCGGTACGTGTACCTGGAGATGGACATCCTGTGGGCGTACGGCGGCGCCCGGAAGTACCCCGGCTTCCGCCCGGTCGACTATGTGAACGCCCAGCCGCACCGCTACCCGATGTTCCACGTCAAGGACGGCGTCCCGCTGCCCGACCCGCAGCAGGGCAACTCCTACCTGGACGTCGAGTTCGGTGCCGGAGTCATCCCGTTCGCCGAGTTCTTCGACGAGCTGAAGGGCCGGGGGCGCTTCGAATTCCTGTGGGAGCAGGACACCGCGCCGAACGCCCAGCCCAACCCGCCGGGGTCGCTGGGTGCCGCGGAGCGTAGCTACCAGCGCATGGTCGAGCTGCGGGGTGCCCGGTGAGCGCCTGGCGGCTGGTGGAGGACGGCCCGGCGCCGAAGCCCGGGTCGGCGGTCGGCCCGACGACCGGGTCCACCGGCCCGCTGGGCGGCCGGCCCGAGCGTCCGCGTACCGGCGCCCGGCGCATGCTGGTGGTGGCGGCGGTCGTGCTGCTCACTCTGGTCGGTGCCGGCGGGCTGGCGGTCGCCGGCACCGGGATGTTCGCCGAGCGGCCGGACGGCTGCGTCAAGCCCGACCGCAGCATCCAGCTGTACGCGGTGGAGCTGCCAAAGGACGGCACCCAGATCCGGCTCGGCTACGGCCTCACCCCGGAGACGGCGTCCTACCCGGGCCCGACCATGGAGATGATGGAGGGGGAGTGCCTCGCCATCACCCTGCACAACCAGGTCTCCGCCGAGACGCTGGCAGCGCTGCGCACCAACCCGGCCCATCCGCTCGGCGTCTCGCTGCACGTACACGGGGTGAAGTACACCCAGGAGTCTGACGGCACGGTGCAGAGCGCATCGTTCGTCCCGCCGGGTCAGTCGCGCACGTACACCTGGTACGCCGCGCCGCGCAACAACAAGACCGGGGCGCAGGGCACGGCCGGCTACTGGTGGTACCACGACCACGTGGTGGGTGGCCCGCACGGCACCCAGGGCCTCTCCGCCGGCCTCTTCGGCGGCCTGGTCGTCCGCCGTCCCGGCGACCCGAAGCCGGACCGGACCTACACGGTGGTCTTCGGTGACCGGCAGAGCATCAACCTGCGCCGGGGCGAGGCCACGGACACCTGCACGGAGGTGAACCCCCAGCCCGGCCCCACCTGCCTGGTGGCGCGCAAGGGGGAGCGGGTCGAGTTCATCGTCGTCGGCATCGGCAACGACATGCACACCTTCCACCTGCACGGGCACTCCTGGGCGGACACCCGCACGGGGATGGTGAGCAACGGCCAGCCGTTCGCCGACTCCATACCGGTCATCGACAACAAGACGCTCGGCCCCGGTGACTCCTTCGGAGTCCAGGTGGTGGCCGGCGACTCGGTCGGACCGGGGCACTGGATGCTGCACTGCCACATGCAGTTCCACTCCGACGCCGGGATGTCGACCATGCTGCACGTCCTGGACGAGAACGGGAACATGCCGCCCGGCATGGACCACCAGCACGGCGCCGCCTCGGCGCCCGCCACCGACGGCGGCGAGCACCAGCACAACTGACGGGTCCGTGGCCGCTGGCCCTCTCCCGAGGACCAGCGGCCGCCGGACCGGCACCACCACCACCGACACCACCACCGACAGCGCCGCACCGGCCGCCCGAACGGGGTGGCGCGGCGGTCGCGTACAGCCTGCTCCGGTGAATGCCCCACCTCACCGGCGACCCGGAAGACCCTGTCCCTCAATCCAGGAGGAGTCGAGATGGCTCAAGGACGCCATTTCCGGTTCTCCCGATGGGTCGGACGCCGCCGCGCCGACTCGACGGGATCCACCACACCCACACCGTCCACCCCGAACGCTCCGCGTCGCGTCGGCAGCCGCCGCCGCGCCGGAGCCCTGGCGTCGAGCGCCGCGCTGGCGCTCGGCGTACTGACGCTGCCCGTCCAAGCGGTCAACCCCACGGCGGCCGCCGCCGCCGAGGCCGCCGCGGCGGTCAAGGTGCTGGTCTTCCACGGCCCGGTGGACAAGCAGGATGACCCGGTCGCCCGGGCGACCGCGACGATCAAGGGGCTGGGCGAGCAGCACGGCTTCACCGTCGACGACTCCGCCGACCCGGCAGTGTTCACCTTCGGCAACCTGGCCCGGTACCGCGGCGTAGTGTTCCTCTCCGCCAAAGGGGTGACGCTCAGCGACGCCCAGGAGGCCGCGCTCCAGGCGTACGTCAAGGGTGGCGGCGGCTTCGTCGGCGTCCACGACGCGGCGCGGGCCCAGCCGGAATCCTCCTGGTTCACCGGCCTGATCGGCGCCCGTCCCGCCAGCGGCCTGCCGAACGCGGAGAGGCCGGTCTCGGCCACGGCCAGCGCGGAGAACCCGCCGAACGAGACCGCCGCGAAGGCGATCGACGGGTCGACCAGCACCAAGTGGCTGACCTTCAACCCGACCGGGTGGCTGGCCGCCAAGCTCGCCAATCCCGTCGTCGTCTCCCGCTACGCGCTGACCTCGGCCAACGACTTCCCGGGGCGGGACCCGAAGGACTGGACCCTGCAGGGCTCCGAGGACGGCACCACCTGGACCGACCTGGACACCCGCAGCAACGAGACCTTCCCGCAGCGGTTCCAGACCAAGCAGTACAGCTTCACCAACACCAAGGCATACCAGCACTACCGGCTGAACGTCACCGCGAACAGCGGTGAGCCGCTGGTGCAGCTGGCCGAGCTGTGGCTGATCGGCCCCGACGCCGGTCCGCCCCCGGACGCCACTGTGCAGCGGGCGACCGTCGACCTCACCGACCGGCAGCACCCGGCCAACGACGGGCTGCCGCTGACCTGGACCCGCTCCGACCAGTGGATCAACTGGGACTCGAACCCGATCGGCAAGGTGCACACCGTCGCCCAGGTCGAGGAGGGCAGCTACAACGCGGGCCTGAGCGGCAACGGCGCCTTCCACCCGATCTCGTGGTGCCAGGACTACGACGGCGGGCGGTCGTTCTACACCGGCATGGGCCGTACCGAGGAGAGCTGGACCAGCGACAAGCAGTTCCAGGGCCACCTGGCCGGCGCCATCAAGTGGACCGCCGGCCTGGTCCGCGGTGACTGCCAGGCGACCATCGCGTCGAACTACCGGATCGAGCGGCTGACCGCCACCAACCAGCCGGGCCAGCTCGACCAGATCGGTGAGCCGCACGGTCTGACCATCGCGCCGGACGGCGGGGTGTTCTACATCGGCAAGGCGGCCTGCCCGACCGGCCCGGTCGTGAGCTGGGACGACCCCAAGGTCGGTCTCGGCTGCGGCACCATCCACCGGTGGGACCCGAAGTCCAAGCAGGTCAAGCTGCTGACCACCCTCGCCGTGATGGGCAACCGGGGCAGCGGCAGCGAACTGGTGAAGAACGAGGAAGGCCTGGTCGGCATCACCCTCGACCCGAAGTTCACGCAGAACGGCTGGGTGTACGTCTACTGGATGCCGCACGAGTCCATCGACCGGGACCGGCGGATCGGCCAGCGGACCGTGTCCCGGTTCATTTACGACGCGGAGAAGCAGTCGATCGACCAGAGCACCCGCAAGGACCTGCTGCACTGGGACACCCAGATCCACAGCTGCTGCCACGCCGGTGGCGGCATGACGTTCGACGAGAGCGGCAACCTCTACATCGGCAGCGGTGACAGCAACTCCTCCGGCGGGTCGAGCGGCTACTCGGGCAACAACTGGACCCAGGACTACAAGGGGACCTCGTTCCAGGACGCCCGCCGTACCGCCGGCAACACCAACGACCTCAACGGCAAGATCCTCCGCATCCACCCGGAGGCGGACGGCACGTACACCATCCCGGCCGGGAACCTCTTCACCGGCAAGGAGGAGGGCGGCGGCAAGAGCCGCCCGGAGATCTACGTGATGGGCGTGCGCAACATCGCCCGGATCGCCTGGGACCCGGTCAACCACTGGCTGACCGCGGCCTGGGTGGGCCCGGACGCCGGCGCCCCGAGCCCGGACCTCGGCCCGGCGAAGTACGAGACCGCCACGATCATCACCTCGGCGGGCAACCAGGGCTGGCCGTACTGCATGGGCAACCGGCAGCCGTACCGGGATCGCAGCAACACCGACGCGACCCAGCTGACCGGCTGGTACGACTGCGACAACCTGAAGAACGAGTCGCCGCGTAACACCGGTCTGGTCAACATCCCGCCGGCGCGGGACAACATGATCTGGTACTCGCCGCAGGGCGGTGGCCCGGTCTTCCCGAAGCGCGCCGACGGCAGCGGGCTGCCCACGTACGTGCAGGAGGAGTCGACGTACACCCAGCCGTACCTCAAGGGCGGCGGCCAGGCCATCATGAACGGCCCGACCTACCAGCGGGAGAAGGTCGACGTCGACAGCGGCGTCGCCTGGCCGACGTACTGGGACAACAAGTGGTTCATCGGCGACGAGTCCAACGCCAACAACCGGGTCGCCGTCACCGTGGACCCGGCCAAGGTCGCCGACCACGGCCCGCCGGCGTTCGCCGAGGACCTGCGCCAGATCATCCGTTCCGGCAGCGGCGCCACCCAGCTCCAGTCCTGGATGGACGCCAAGTTCGGCCCGGACGGCGCACTTTACCTGCTCGACTACGCCGGTGGCTTCTTCAGCCTGCACTCGAACCAGAAGCTGATCCGGATCGTGTACACCGGCGGCGAGGCCACGCCGCGGCCGAGCGACGCCGGCGTACGGGCGGTGGCGCAGAGCCAGCCGAAGACCATCGCGTTCTCCAGCGCGAAGGTGGGCGGCGTGGCCTGGGAGTGGGACTTCGGTGACGGCAGCGCGCCGTCGCACGAGGCCAACCCCAGGCACACCTACGCGGATTACGGCACCTACCAGGCCACGCTGAAGGTGACCTACGCCGACGGCGAGGTAGCCACCGCGAAGATCCAGGTCACCACCGGCTGTGCCGCCCCGGACACCCGGAAGACGGTACGGATGCTGGACACCGACACCGGTGTGGCCAACCACGTGGTCGGCGGCGGCTGCACCATCAACGACCTGATCGACGACGAGCGGAACTGGGAGAACCACGGCCAGTTCGTCAGCCACGTCGCCGACGTGGTCAACGACCTGCGCGCCGACGGCGTCGTGGACAACCGGGAGGCCACGAAGCTGAACACCGCGGCGGCCCAGTCGCAGATCGGCAAGGTCGCCGGGTACCGGTCCCTCTTCGACGGCACGGCGGCGTCGCTCGCAGACTGGCGGCAGGCGCCGGGCGGATCGTTCACCCTGCAGTCAGACGGATCCATCCGCAGCTCGGGCGGGCTCGGCATGCTCTGGTACGCCAAGGACGAGTTCGGCGACTTCTCGCTGCGGCTGAAGTTCCGGGACGTCTCCGTCGGCAGCACGTACGCCAACAGCGGAGTCTTCACTCGGTTCCCGGACCCGCGGACCCCGCTGGACCAGCGACCGGCCGGTAGTTGCGGCACGGTCGGGTCGGCCCGCACCTCTCAGGCGTGGGTGGCGATCTACTGCGGTCAGGAGATCCAGCTCTACGACGGGCCCACCGGTGAGCCGCAGAAGACCGGGTCGATCTACAACTTCGACCCGAACAACCTCGAGCAGGCGCAGGTGACCCCGAAGGGTCAGTGGAACGACTACGAGGTCCGGGTCGTCGGACAGCACTACACGATCATCCGCAACGGCGTGGTGATCAACGAGTTCGACAACACGCCGGGCAAGGCGTCGTCGCGGCAGGGTGACCCGCCGACGGATCTGCGCCAGTTCCTCAGCGGATTCATCGGATTGCAGAACCATGGCACCAACGACCTGATGGAGTTCCGCAACGTCCAGGTGCGGGAGCTGTAACAGCACCGGTGCCGGGTACGGGGGTCAGCCTCCGTACCCGGCACCTCCGCGTCGGCCCCTCGGCGCAGCGGCAGGCCCAACCGGCGGCCGGCGGCGGCCGTGCGCGGGGACGGTGTCAGCTCGGGTCGGGGCCGCCGAGGGAGCGCCGCTGCGGGTAGAGGGTCTCGCCGCGGGCCAACATGGCGACGAACTGCGCGATCCTCCGCTGTCGTGTCTCGGCCCGCTTCGCGGTGCCGATCCGGTAGATGACGGCGTACCGGTTCTGGGCGGTGAGGATGTCGAACATCTCCCGGGCCCGGGGCTCGGCGGCCAGCGCGGCGGCGAGGTCGGCCGGTACGTCCGCGCTGGACTGTCCCGCGTAGGCGACGTCCCATCGTCCGTCGGCCTTCGCACGCTCCACCTCCGCGATCCCGGCGGGTTGCATGCGTCCCTCCGCCGTCAGCCGGGTGACGATGCCGACGTTCCGGGCGGACCAGGGACTGCGCGCCCGGCGCGGGGTGAACCGCTGGCGGTAGGTGTTGTCGTCGCGGCGGCGGACCTGACCGTCGATCCAGCCGTGGCACAGGGCCTCGTCGAGCGCCTGATCGTAGGTGAGGGTGGTCGGCGCGGGGCGGTCACGTTTCGCCAGCACCAGCCACACGCCGCCCGGGTCGGCGTGGTGCTCGCCCAGCCATGCCCGCCAGGCGGCCGCGTCCGGGACGGTCAGCTCGGGCAGCTCAGCGGGCATGACCCGGTCCGCTGCCCGCGTCGGCGTCCCGCCCGGAGTTGACCACGCCGGCGCGGGGCAGCCAGGCCGGCGGATCGCCGCCCCAGGGTGTCGGGGGCGTCGCCCACGTGCGGGGTCCACCGAGCAGCGACACCGGCGGCAGCGCGTACCGGAGCCGACCGACCGGCGCGTCCCGCTCGTCGCACCAGCGGTCCGGATCCGGTGCGGCCGCCGGACCCACCGACCGGCGCGGCGGGAGTTCGTGGAGCAGCCACCGCGCGGTGCGGGCCAGGGAGAGCTGGATCGACCATGCCCCGCCCTGCTGGTGACGCAGGGTCAGGGCCCGCAGCACCGCCGCCGCGAGGAGGTAGCCGGTGCCGTGGTCGAGGGCCTGGGCCGGCAGCGCCCCCGGCACGCCGTCGGCCCGCCGCTGCACGTCCGCGATGCCGGTGGCGGCCTGCACCAGGCTGTCGAATCCGCGCCGGCCGGCCCACGGTCCGGAGAAGCCCCACGCCGACAGCCGGGCCACCACCAGATCGGGGCGCTGGTGCCGCAGCGCCTCGGGGGATAGGCCGAACTGGTCCAGTGCCGCCGGCCGGTAGCCGGTGACCACCACGTCGGCCTCGGCGACCAGGTCGTCGAGGCGGGCCCGGTCGGCGGGCTGGCGCAGCTCCAGCAGCGCCGAGCGCTTGCCGAAGCCGGTGTCCACGTGCTGTACCTCGATCTCCGGCAGCCGAGGGGTGTCGACCCGCAGCACGTCCGCGCCGAGCAGGGCGAGGACCCGGGTCGCCACCGGACCCGCGATCACCCGGGTCAGGTCGAGCACCCGCACCCCGGCGGCGGGCAGCAGCGGATGCTCCGGTGGCGGCAGCAGCCGTCGCGGCGCGGCCGGGCCGTCGAGACGCAGTCCGACCAGGGGCTCCCGCGCGACCGCCACGGACTGCGGGTGCGCGGACCACTGCTGCGGCGTGCGTACCGCGACGGCCAGCCCGCCGGCGCCCGTCACCGCCTCCTCGACGCCGGCCGCCGTTTCCGCGCGGATCCGGTCGGCCAGCTCGGCGGTCAGGGACGCGCCGTCGGTCCGGGACGGGTCCAGCCCCAGCGCGGCCAGCAGCCGCCGCCGGTGATGCGGGTAGTTGGCGTGGGTGCGGACCCAGCCGTCGGCGGCCGGCCAGAACCGGGACAGCGGCGCGAAGCCCTCGAAGGCCCTACCGTCCACCCGCAGGTGCCGTTCGCTGGTGAACGCGGTCGCCGCGGCCTCGGCGTCCACCCGAACCGAATCGGTCACCCCGCGGGCCCGGGCCAGCTCGGTCGCGGCCAGCCCGGCGGCGGCGACGCAGGCCACCGCCAGGTCCGCGACCGGCAGGCGGGCCGGCAACATCCCCGACGGACCGCGCACGCTCAGGTCCCTGGTGTCCGCCGGATCGCCGCCCAGCGCCGTCCACGCCGACCGGACCGCATCTCCCTCATCCACGGGCCGATTATTCGCCCACCGGCGAACGACCAGGCCAACTGGGTGGCGGCCGCCGCCGGCCGGGGCGGCCGCCGCCACCCACCGTCATCGCGGGGCCTTCGTCCGTGATGGCGACAGGCTCGGCAACGGGGTCAGCGAAGGCGACGAGGTCGGGCTCGGCTTGGGGCCGCCGGTCGGGCGGGCGCTGGTGCTGGCGCTCGGCCGTACCTCGCTCGGCGTCGGCTGCACGGTCGCGGACGGTGCCGCGGTGGTCGGCGCTGCGGTGGGCGACGGGGTGTCGCCCGGGAACTCGGGCGTGCCGAACCGGTACTTGTCCGGGTCGAGCTTGAGGGCGGCCGTGGCCTGCTCCATGAACTGCCGCCAGATCGGCCCGGGCCCGCTCGACCCGTACACCTCGTAGCTGCCGTCCTTGGTCTTCAGCGGCTTGCCGTCGGTGGTGCCGAGCCAGACCGCGGCGGCCAACGCGCCGGTGTAACCCACCATCCAGGTGTGCACGTTCTGCGTGGTGCTCTGCCCGGCCTGCCAGGTGCCGGTCTTGCCGGCGGAGTCCCATCCGTTGTCCAGCTTGGCTGCCTTGACCCGGCTCAGCGTCCAGTCCAGCTGGTTGAGCGCCTCCTCGTCCAGCTCGAGGTCGGTCCGGGTCAGCTGCTCCTGGTAGACCTTGTCTTCGCCCTTGGTCACCGATCGGACGAAGTGGGCCTCGGCGCGCTTCCCGCCGGCGGCGAAGGTCGCCATCCCGTTGGCGTGGTCCTGCACCGTGATGCCGTACTGGCCGATGCCGACCTCGGTGGAGAAGTGGCGGGCAACCTCGTCGGCGGGCTCGCCGCGCAGCTCGACCCGCTGCGGCTGCGGGTTGCCCTTCACGGTGGCCCACATCGAGTCGACCCCGGCCTGGGTGGCCATGTCGATCACCTTGGCCTTGCCCAGCTTCTCGGTCAGCTCGAAGTAGGTGACGTTGAGCGACGCGACGGTGGCCTCCCACAGCGCGCAGTCCGGCTGGCACGGCGCGTGCTCAGCGTTGCGGATCGGGCCGGCGGGGCTGTCCTTGGTACGCCCCGACTCCGGGAACTCCTTGGTCTCCGGCGAGTCGAAGTGCTGCTTCACGGAGATCTTGTCCCGGACGGCCGCGGCCAGGTCGTACACCTTGAAGGACGACCCCGGCGGGTGCTGGCCGAACCCGCGGGCCTCCCCGTTGTCGTCGTAGTACCACCCCGCGTAGTCCGCGCCCTCCCCGTTGTTGCCGCCGTAGTAGCCCAGCACCCGCCCGGTGCCGGGCTCCACCGCGACCAGCGCGGCCTGCCAGTTCTTCGGCTGCCCGCGCACCGCCTCGGGCGCGGTGTCGCGCCGGATGTCGGCGGCCGCCTCGGCGGCGTCCTGGACCCGCTTGTCGATGGAGGTGACGATCTTGTATCCGCCGTTGCGGATGAAGTCGGCCGGCTTGTCCTTGAACGCGTCGGTCTGCCGCAACTCGCTGAGCACGTGTTTGACCACCAGACCGGTCGGCCGGTCCAGGCCCGACTGGCCGGCGTTCGGGTCGATCGGCTTCACGCCGTCCGGGTACGCCAGGTTGGCCGCCTCCTCCGCCGACAGGTAGCCCAGCTTCACCATGCCGTCGCGGATGTAGTTCCACCGGTCGATCGAGTTCTGTCGCGCCTTCGCGTTGCGCCGCGGGTCGTAGCCGGGCGAACCCTCGGGATCGTTCGGGTCGGCCTCCGGCTGCTTCACCATCGCGCAGAGCACCATCGCCTCGGCCGGGGTCAGCTGCTGGGACGCCGGGGCGTCCCGGCGCACCGTCTTGCCGAAGTACGTCTGCGCGGCGGCCTCGATGCCGTACGCGCCCCGGCCGAACGGCACGGTGTTCAGGTAGAAGCCGAGAATCTCCTCCTTGCTGTACTTGTCGTCGAGCTTCCACGCGATGACCGCCTCGCGGACCTTGCGGGAGTAGGTGACCCCCTTCAGATCGGCGGCCACCCGCGCGTACTGCTGGGTGATCGTCGACGCGCCCTGCCGCTGACCGCCGGTGATGTTCGACCAGGCGGCGCGGAGCACGCCGGTGAAGTCGACGCCCTTGTTGGTCCAGAAGGTGCGGTCCTCGGCCGCCACGATCGCCTGCTTGGCGGAGTCGTTCATCTGCTCGTACGGCACGATCGTCCGGTTCTCCGCACCGAGCTTCGCCATCTGGGTGCGGCCGTCGGAGTAGTAGACCGTGGTCGACTCGGGCAGTTTCAGATCGGTGGGGGTGGGCACGCTGTCGAAGTAGTAGCCCCCGGCCAGCAGCCCGGAGCCGGCCAGCAGCGTGAAGACGACCAGGACGACCAGGAGGCGTTTGCGCCGACGCTTCCGCCCGCGGGGAGGGGCGCTGGAACCGTCGGCGCCGTTGGCGTATTCACCTGTGGGATGCACCCGCAATACCCCCTGGTAGATCGGCCGAATCGTGCACGCGGTCCAGTAGACCAGTTCGACCGCTGTCGTGCCCGAGTAGCCCGACGGGAGGGGTACCGCTCTGCCCTCAGCTCATCTCGTGGCCCATTCGCTGACCCGGTCGTTCCTCGACCGGCCCGAGGGTCGCCGGTCGGACCAGTGCACGGCGCTGTTGCCACTCGACCGGCTGGTCCAGGACGGGGGCAGGCGCAACATCGGATGCGCGATCATCCCGCCGGGCAGCGGAACTCTGTCCAGGTCCGCGTACCCGTGCCGGCGGTAGAGGTCACCGTGGGTCTCCGTGCAGGCCTCCGCGTACGTCGGCAGGCCGAGGGTCTCCATCCAGCGCTGACTGGCCCTCAGGATGGCGTCGGCACGGTCGACGCCGTTCGGACCGGGTGGGATCGCCAGGAACGCCAGATGGTTGTGGGCCTCGGCGGGGCGTCGCGCGGACAGGGCCCGGTCGAGGAGGAGAAACCGCTCCCGGTGCTGACCGCAGGCCGCGGTGAGGCGTCCGCGGTACCGGGCCGGGAGCGGGATGGGCCGGTAACGATGGAACCAGACGGCGGCGGCGGTGCCGTCGGGGAGCAGGAACGCGTCGCCGAAAAGCAGCGCGTGTTCCGTCCAGATGCGGACCACGTCGGCCAGCACCCGTGGTCGCCGCTGCTTGTCGGGCACGAGCCAGGCGCCGAGCGCGGTGGGCGAGAAAGTGGCGGTGACGAGGTCCACGATCCGGTCGATGTCGCACCACCGGGCGCGGACAAGGGGCGTGGTGAGGCTCATCGCGGAAAACTCCTGGTCGAGATCGGATACGTCCGGGGTGGCCGAGCGATCCGCCGCGTGGTCGGACCAGGCGGCTGTCGTAGGTCGGCGACGGGGGCCCGCGGAGGGCCGTCAGGCAGGCGGCGTGGCACGGATGCAGCAGGGCGGTCGCAGGTGTCCGCGAAGCGGGGTCGCGACGTGCCGGCGGTCGGTGCTCAGGCGGGCCTGGTCCCCGGCCGGGGGGATCGGGACGAGAGGGCGGCGGACCGGGTCGGGCGGCAGCGGTGCCCGCGCAGGGCGGGCGGCGTCCAGGCGCCGGCCGAGGTGTCGGCGGCGCTGCCGTAAACGCTGCCGCCCGAACCCACGCTGCTCGGGACGCCGGGCGCGGCCGCCTCGGGGGCGACGTCGGGCCGGACCGGGTGCGGGACCGGAGGGCCGCCGGCGTCGTCGCCCGCCACTGACCATCCGCGGGCGGCCGTGGGCCGCGCCGTCAACCCGACCGTGGTGCTGTGTCCGACGCGCGTCGACGTGCGGGTGGCCTGCCGGTGCGGCGACTTCGCCTGGTCGGCCCGCGGATCGACCTTGCCGCCCTTGCGGGGCTTCTTCGGATCCGTCCCAGGCTCCGCGTCGGCGCTGACCGGGGCCACCACCTTGGCCACGACCGGTTTGGTCTTCGGTGACGCCGGCTTCGCCTGCTGTGACCCCGACTTGGCCGCGGCCCAGCGGGGCGGCGCGGCCCGCTGAGCGGGCGCAGCGTCCGGGTCGAGGCGATCTGATGTCTCTGCCGCCTTCGGCCGGGGGCGGGAGTGCGATTGCGGCCCGGAGCGCTGGCTCGTCGACGCCCACGGCTGTTTCGTGCCGGCGGCCTTGCCGATTCTGCCGGTCACCGGGGCGGACCGGTCGCACGCCTTCTTGCGGTCCGCGATGTCTCGGACCACTGGGGAGTGGGGTGTCCAGACGTGCCCAGCCGCCCAATGGACGGTGCCGTCCGCACTGATCGCCGGCGGCGCGTCGTGGGCGTACGCGATGTGCCCGGTAGCCGCCTCGTACACGCTCCACGCGCAGACAACCCCGCCGAGCAGGAGCCCGAGGCGCAGCGCGACCCGCGTGAGCTGCCCGGCCCGTCGACTCATCCGCAGCGCCTCTCCGGACCTCGGCCATCGCCGAGGATCAACGCCCGTACTCTACCGAACGGCGTCGACCGATCACAGGCTGCACGGCATCGGATGATCCGGCGAGATGACGGAGCCGTCCGGTCAGTCTCCGGGGGTGCGCGGGGCTGGCGCGTGGGATTCCGGGCCGTTGGGTATCACCAGCTCATGAGCACGAGCATCGACAGCCGCGCCACCGACCCGGCGACCGCCCGGCCGGTCGGCACGGTCGCGGTCGTCGCCCACCGGAAGAAGACCTTCGGCGGTGGGCTCGACGAGCTGCGCACCACCCTGATCGCCGCCGGGGTCGAGCACCTGCTCTGGTACGAGGTGCCGAAGAGCCGCAAAGCGCCGAAGAAGATCCGCACGGCGCTGAAGAAGGGCGCCGACCTGATTCTGGTGTGGGGTGGCGACGGCATGGTGCAGCGCTGCGCCGACACGCTCGCCGGCTCGGACGTCCCGATGGGGATCCTGCCCGCCGGGACGGCGAACCTCTTCGCCACCAACCTCGGCATCCCCACCGACCTGCCGGAGGCGGTCCGGATCGGACTGCACGGCCGGCGCCGGAAGCTCGACCTGGGCCGGCTCAATGGGGAGCACTTCGCGGTGATGGCGGGGGCCGGCTTCGACGGGGACCTGATCCGGGAGGCCGACCGCAAACTCAAGGGCAGGCTCGGCCGCGTCGCGTACGTCTGGACGGGGCTGCGCCACGTCCGGGGAGAACTGGTGCGCACCCGGATCCGGGTGGACGGCGCCGACTGGTTCCACGGCGAGGCGAGCTGCGTGCTCTTCGGAAACGTCGGCACGATCACCGGCGGCGTACCGGCCTTCGACGACGCCCGACCCGACGACGGCGCCCTCGAGGTCGGCGTCTCCACCGCCAGCGGCGCGATGGACTGGGCGCGGACGCTGGGCCGGATGGCGGCGGGGCGCTCGGAGGAGTCGCCGTTCGTGCGGATCACCCGCGGCCGCAAGGTCACCGTCCGCTTCGCCACGCCGAAGACGTACGAGCTGGACGGCGGGGCGCGGACGAGGGCGAAGCGGCTGAAGGTGAAGGTCGTGCCGGGAGCGCTGACGGTCTGTTGCCCTGACCCGACCGCCTGACCGGGGTCAGGAGGTGGCGGGGCGCAGCCGGGCCGGCGCCGGCAGCCGCCGGGTCAGCAGTCGTACCGCGGCGGCGCAGCCGATGCCCACGGCCAGCGAGGCGACCAGGGCCAGCTCGCGCGACCACGGCCCGACGATCGGCATCACCTGCCAGTGGGTCAGGTAGATGTAGAGCGAGCTGCCAGCCAGCACGGCGGCCAGCCGGTTGAGGGCCGGCCGGCTCGGCAGCCGCGGCACCCAGACCAGCAGGGCGAAGCCGGCGACGATGAACGCCTCGCGGAACGGTTCGCCGAAGAACCCGGGCACGGTGAGCAGCGCGGCGGCGGTGACCGCCAATCGCTGGGCGGTGCGGGTGGCGCGGGCGGCCGCCCAACCGAGCGCGAACAGCCAGAACACCACCACGGCGGACGGCACGTGGCCGAGCGCGGCGAGGCCGGGCAGGTCGTAGCGGGTGACCAGGCCGAGGGCGGCGAGGGTGAGCGGCAGGCCGAACGGGAACCGCCGTTCGATCCGGTCCACCGCCGGCACGGCGATCAGCGCGGTGACCGCGAGCAGGATGGCGACCAGCGCCTCGATGAACCAGAAGTGCCACTGGGTCGGCCCGTCGTGCGGGCCGAGGACGCTGTTCAGCAGCAGGACGTTGGTCAGCGTGTAGTCGCCGGTGACGGTTCCGGCCAGCGCGATCCAGGCCACCGAGGGCAGCACGATCCGGCTGATGCCGCGCCCGGCGGCGCGCAGCCGGTCCCGCCGGGGTGCGTCGGTGAGCTGGAACCGGGCGAAGTTGAACCCGGCGACGGCCAGCAGCAGGTGAGCGCCGCCCTTGATGGTGAAGACCGGGATGTGCGACCCGACGATGACGACGATGGCCAGGGCGCGCAGCGCGACGCTGGTCTCCAGCACCCGGCGCCCGGTGGGTCGGGCCGGCGCGGGGCGGGCCAGGTCCCGGATCGGCGTGGTGTGCCAGTCGGCGGGCAGGTCGCCGAGGAGCTGTTCGAGGCGGACCGACATCTCGACGTACGACAGGGAGTCGCCGCCCAGGCTGACGAAGCTGTCGTCGGCGGTGACGTCCGGTTGGTCGAGCAGTTCGGCGTAGAGCCGGCGGAGCTGCTCGGTCCCGGCGCCGGACTCGTCCACGGCCGGGACCGGCGGGGGCGTGGCGGCGAGCGCGCGGACCGCCCGGTAATCGGGCTTGCCGCTGCTCAGCCGGGGCAGCTCGGCCAGCAGGTGGACGCGGACCGCGCGGGTGGGCAGGCCCGCTGCGGCGGCGGCCAGCCGCCGGACCCGTTCCGGGTCGGGCCCGCCGGTCGCGGCCACCACCAGCTCCCGGTCCGTCCCGACGCAGTACGCCTCGACGCCGTCGCGCCGCAGGTACGCCTCGACCCGCTGGGGGTCGATCCGCAACCCGAAGAGCTTCGTGAACCCGGCGGCCCGCCCGACGATCTCGTAGAGCCCGTCGGGTCCCCGGCGGGCCACGTCACCGGTGTGCAGCTCATCGACGGTGCGGCCGAGGGCGAGGTCGGCCGGACGCTCGGCGTAGCCGAGCATCACGTTGGGCCCCGAGTAGACCAGCTCGCCGGTGTCCGGCGAGGGCCAGTCCGGCAGCGGGCGCAGCCGGAACGACCCGCCCGGCACCGGCACGCCGATCGCCTCGGGTCGGCTCTCGGCCAGCTCCGGCGGCAGGTACGCCATTCGGGCGGTGGCCTCGGTCTGGCCGTACATGACGAAGAACCGCCAGCCGTCGCGTCGGCCCAGCGCGGCGTACCGGGCCACCCGGTGCGGGTCGAGCCGGCCGCCGGCCTGGGTGACCTGGCGCAGGTGGGGCAGGCGCATCCGGTCGAAGCCGACCCGGTCCAGCAGGTCGAAGGTGTACGGCACCCCGGCCAGGGTGGTGCCGCGCGCCGCCCGGAACAGATCCCAGAAGCAGCGGTCCGACACCGACAGGTCGGTCAGCACGAGCGCGGCGCCGCGCAGCAGGTGGCTGTTGACCACCGAGAGGCCGTAGCAGTAGTGCAGCGGCAGCGTGGTGGCCGCCCGGTCGGTGTCGCGGATGTCCAGGTAGCTGGCGATGGCCTCCGCGTTGGCCTGCAGGTTCGCCGACGACAGCCGGACCAGCTTGGGGGAGCCCGTCGATCCGGAGGTGCTCAGCAGCAGCGCCAGCTCCGGGTGCAGCTCGTGCCGGCTGGTCGGGCGCAGCTCGTCCACCAGCAGCTCCCCACCCACCGGGCGGATCACCACGTCCGGGTCGTACGCCCGGGCCAGCTCGGCGGTCGCGGCGTCCTTGTCGCCGGGGACCAGCAGCAGCGGGTGCCCGGCGGCCAGCGTCGCCAGGTACGCGACCAGCTCGTCGAGCCGGTTCGCGCCGGCGAGCAGCACCAGGCGGCGGGCCGGCCCGAGCCGTGCGGCCAGTTCGGCCACCCGGTCGGCCAGCTCGGCGTAGCTGAGCCGGGCCCGGGCGGTGATCACCGCCGGCCGGTCGCCGTGGCTGGCCAGGGCCCGGACGAACGCCGGCCCCACGTCGGGAAGGACACGCATGGCGGCAAGGTTAGGTCAGGCTCACCTAAGGATTTGCGGGGGGTGGCTTGCTTCGACCGGGGTCACTAAGGTAAGCCTTACCTGTGCAGAAACGTCTGAGCCTCGTCCTGGCCACCGCGCTGGCCGGCATCCTGTCCCTGACCGCGTGCGGCGGCGGCAACGAAAGCGACCCGGGCAAGCCGGGCGACAAGCGGCTGACCATCTACAGTGGCCGCAGCGAGGCCCTGGTGAAGCCGGTGCTGGAGAAGTTCGAGAAGGCGTCCGGCATCAACGTCGACGTCCGGTACGGGACCACGGCGCAGATGGCCGCACAGCTGGTGGAGGAGGGCGAGCGCAGCCCCGCCGACGCGTTCTTCGCCCAGGACGCGGGCGCGCTCGGCGCGGTCAGCAAGGCCGGTATGTTCGCCGCCCTCCCCGCCGAACAGCTCGACCGGGTGCCCGCCGCGTACCGGGACGCCGAGGGCCGGTGGGTCGGCGTCAGCGGCCGGTCCCGCGTCCTGGCCTACAACGGAGACCAGGTCAGCAGGGCGCAGCTGCCGCAGAGCGTGTTCGAGCTGACCAGGCCCGAGTGGAAGGGCAAGATCGGCGTCGCGCCGACCAACGGCTCGTTCCAGGCCTTCGTCACCGCCCTGCGGGTGCAGCACGGCGACGCCAAGGCCCGCGAGTTCCTCACCGGCCTGCAGGCCAACCAGCCGCAGATCCGCGAGAGCAACGTCCAGATCGTCTCGGACATCGACGCCGGCACGATCGCGGTCGGCCTGGTCAACCACTACTACGTCTACGAGCTGGCCAAGGAGCGCGGCGGCAGCACCGACACGCTCAAGGCGAAGCTGCACTTCTTCCCGAACGGCGACACCGGCGGCCTGGTCAACGCGGCCGGTGTCGGCCTGCTCAAGCGCGCCGGGGAGGACCCGGACGCCCGGGCGCTGGTCGACTACCTGCTCGGCACCGAGGCGCAGACCTACTTCGCCGCCCAGACCTTCGAGTACCCGCTGGCCGCCGGGGTGCCCGCCGCGCCCGGGCTGCCGCAGTTGGCCAAGCTCGACGCGCCGAAGATCGACCTCAACGACCTCGACACGCTCGACGTCACCGTCGCCATGATCAAGGAAGCGGGGCTGGCCTGAGCGGCGTCCTGGCCGGTGACCGTCGGGCCCCCGCCCGGCGGTCACCGCGCCGCGTCGTACCCCGGCCGGCGCTGACCGCCGCCTCGGCCGCCGCCGTCGCGGTCGCCCTGCTGCCCCTGGTCTACCTCGCCGTCCGGGCCGCCGAGGCCGGCGGGGACCGGATCGTCGAGGAGCTGCTCACCGCCCGGGTCGCCGTGCTGGCCGGGCGCAGCCTGGCCCTCGCCGCCGTGGTCACCGCCGCCTGCACCGTGCTCGGCGTCGGCATCGCCTTCCTGGTGACCCGCACCGACCTGCCCGGCCGGCAGGCCTTCGGCGTCCTCGCCGCGCTGCCGCTGGCAGTGCCGACCTACGTCGCCGGGTTCGCCTGGACGGCCACGGTCGACGGGTTCGAGGGCTTCTGGGCCGCCGCCCTGCTGCTCACCGTCTGTTCCTACCCGTACGTCTTCCTCCCGGCCGTGGCCGCCCTGAACCGGGCCGACCCGGGCCAGGAGGAGGTGTCCCGGTCGCTCGGCCGGGGACCGTGGGCCACGCTGCTCGGGGTCACCCTGCGCCAGATCCGCCCGGCCGTCGCCGCCGGGGCGCTGCTGGTCGCCCTCTACGTGCTCTCCGACTTCGGCGCGGTCTCCCTCGTCCGGGTCGACACCTTCACCCGGGCCATCTTCACCGCCTTCAACCTCGGCTTCGACCGCACGGGCGCGCTGGTGCTCTCCACCGTGCTGGTCGCCCTCACAGTCCTGCTGATCGGGGCGGAGCTGGGCACCCGAACCCGCGACGCCCGGTACGCCAGCACGGCGCTGCGGGCGCCCGTGCGCCTGGCGCTGGCCCGCTGGCGCGGCCCGGCGCTGCTCGGCCTGCTCGCCGTCAACGCCTTCGCCCTCGGGGTGCCCGCGGTCGGCCTGGCCCGGTGGCTGGCCGCCGGGGTGTCCCGCCCCGGCTCCCTCGCCGAGATCGCCACCGCCGCCGGCGCCTCGCTGTCGGTCTCCCTCGCCGGCGCGGCGCTGACCATGCTCCTCGCCCTGCCGCTGGGACTGCTCGCCGCCCGGGCGCCCGGCCCGGTCACCACCCTCCTGGAGCGCCTCACCTACCTCGCCCACGCCCTGCCCGGCGTGGTGATCGGCCTCTCCCTGGTCTTCTTCGCCGTCAACGTGGCGTACCCGCTCTACCAGAGCGTCTGGCTGCTGGCGCTGGCGTACGCGACGCTCTTCCTGCCCCTCGCCGTCGGCGCGGTGGCCTCCGCCGCCGCGCAGAGCCCGCCCGCCGTCGAGGAGGCCGCCCGGTCGCTGGGCCGCGGCCCGTTCGCGGTGTTCCGCACGGTCACCCTGCCGCTGACCCTGCCCGGGATCGGCGCCGGCGCCGCCCTGACCTTCCTCACCTGCATGAAGGAACTGCCGGCCACCCTGCTGCTGCGCCCCACCGGGATGGACACCCTCGCCACCGAACTGTGGACGCACACCTCCACCGCCTCGTACGCGGCCGCCGCCCCGTACGCCGCGATCCTGGTCGCGCTCGCCGCGGTGCCGACCTGGCTGCTCGCCGCGCGCACCGGCCTCACCGACACCACATCCCCCGGAGGCGCCCGATGACCGAGAGCATGCTGACAGTGGCCGGGGTGGCCAAGTCGTACGGACCGGTCGCCGCCCTGGCCGGCGTCGACCTCGACGTCGCCGCCGGTGACCTGCTCGCCGTGCTCGGACCGTCCGGCTGCGGCAAGACCACCCTGCTGCGCTGCGTGGCCGGGTTCGAGCGGGTCGACCGGGGTGTCATCACCGTCGCCGGGCGGCAGGTGGCCGGCGACCGCGGGCACCTCCCGCCGCACCGCCGCCGGGTCGCCGTCGTCCCCCAGGACGGCGCGCTCTTCCCGCACCTCTCCGTCGCCGACAACATCGGCTACGGGCTGGACCGGGCGGCCCGCCGCGGCGGCCGGGTCGAGGAGGTGCTCAGCCTGGTCGGGCTCGCCGGCTACGGCGGGCGGATGCCGCACCAGCTCTCCGGCGGCCAGCAGCAGCGGGTGGCGGTGGCCCGGGCGCTCGCTCCTCGGCCGCCCCTGGTGCTGCTGGACGAGCCGTTCAGCGCGCTGGACGCCCAGCTCCGCGCGGAACTGCGCGCCGACGTACGCCAGGCGCTGCGGGTCGACGGCGCCACCGCCGTGCTGGTCACCCACGACCAGGGGGAGGCGCTGTCGATGGCGGACGCCGTCGCGGTCATGGACGCGGGCCGCATCGCCCAGTGCGGCCCGCCCGCCGAGGTGTACCGCGACCCCGCCACGCCCTGGGTGGCCCGGTTCGTCGGCGACGCGGTCCTGCTGCCGGCCACGGTCGACGACGACGTCGCGGTCACCCCGCTCGGGCGGCTGCCACTGCGCGGACCCGCGGCCGGCGGCGCGGTGACCGTCCTCATCCGCCCCGAGCAGCTCCGGCTGGCGCCGAACGGCGGCTCCGTCGCGACGGTCGTCCGGCAGGACTTCCACGGGCACGACTCGTTGACCACCCTCCGCCTGGCCGACGGCACGCTGCTCACCGCGCGGACCCTCGGCGAGGGCGCCGGACTCAGCGCCGGCGCGCAGGTCGCGGTGACGGTGCGGGGACCGGTCCGGGCGTACGCCGCCAGCCACCCCAACGATCTTCGGCAAGCCGAAGCAGCGGGCGACAGATGCATTGACGGAGGTGAGAGTCCTACTGTAAGCAAGGTGTACTGAACACGTTGGGGGGGTCCCCATGCGACGCTCGGTACTCCTGGCCGCGATCCTGCTCGCGCTGACCTCGACCACCCCGGCCGTCGCCGCACCGCCACCCCGTTCGGGCGGCGCGGTAGTGGCGTCGGCCACCCCGGTCCAGATCTACGGCGCCTGGCACTGCGGCAACGACTACTGCACCTGGCGGAGCGTGCGCACGGTCGCCGAGTTCGACAGCCAGAACCACTGGCTCGTCGACCGGGGCGACGGCCGCCCCTCGGTCAACCTGGTGGTGCTCAGCTTCGTGAACCCGCTCGCGCTGCTGCACCAGACCACCGACGCGAACACCCTCGACGGCGTACCGCGGGGCATGACGTCCGAGATCGTCAACTACTTCACCTCCCGCGGGATCCGGGTGATGCTCTCCATCGGCGGCATCACCTATACCGACGACTGGAACGCCGCGCTCGCCGACAACCCCGCCCTGTTCGGGCAGCGCGCCGCCGCCGTCGCCACCCGGCTCGGCGTCGGCATCGAGATCGACTACGAGCAGAACAGTGATCCCGACCTCACCGGGCTGCAGTCCTTCATCGACGCCTACCGCGCCGTCCATCCGTACGACGCCACCGGCGCGCGGCCCGAGGCCCGGCTGACCATCGACGTCGCCGCCGGCGACCGGTGGCTGATCGCCCTCAACCGCAAGGCGACCGCCGACTGGCTGCGCACCGACACGCCGGTCCTCGACTACGCCAACGCCATGGTGGCCGCCCGCCCGGCTTCCGCCAGCACCTCGCAGGCGAGCTGGCAGGAGCACGTCGACGGCAAGCCGCAGTACAGCCCGCCCGTGCCGCCGCTCGCCCCGGCCAAGTTCACCGGCGGTGTCTACATCGCCTACGGCGGCAAGCCGCTTCCCGAGTGCGTCGACTACACCAACTCGGTACAGCGGGCGGCTGCGCCGTACGTGCAGACCGTCGCGCCCAACGGCGCGGGCGCCACGGCCGGGATGCTCGGATACATGTTCTGGGCGGCCGAGCGGCCGTCGACCCGGGGCATCGGCACCGTGCCGCCGAACACCTGCGAGGGCGGTGTCGGTGCCGGGGCGACCGCCCTGGCCGTGCCGGTGCCCATGCCCGCGTTGCGCCCGAGCTGACCCCGCTTCACGGCGTCGGGTAACGGTTCGGCCCTGGCTGGGGCGAGGGGGCGTTGCTGTGGGTGCGCCGAGCGACCTAGGCTGTGCCGGATCCACTAGGCACAGAGGAGCGTCGGTGACGGGCATCCCTCCAAGCCGCGGCAGGACGCGCGGACGCAATGGACACCGGCTGTGGAACTACCTGCTTCCTACTACTTGCTCATGGTTGAGCGGTTCGGATGATTCGCTCTCCGCTCGGCTGTTGCCGGGCTGGAGTCCTGGACCGGCAGTCTGGTCCGGTGGCGATCGGTCCTGTCCTGCAGGATCTGCTTCACCGCGTGGTGTGGGGTGTGCAGGGCGATGTCGGGGTCGCCTGCTCGGTGCAGGATGTTGATCGCGGCGTTCACGTCGGCCTGCCACACCACCCCGCACCGGGTGCAGTGAAGCCGGTCCCCGCTGCGTCGGCCGAACCGGCCGCATTGGTGACAGGTTTGTGAGGTGTAGGCGGCGTTGACGGGCACGAGCGCAGAACCTCTGCGCTCCGACACGTTTGTCAGGGCCTCGGCGGTGACTCCTTTGGTCCACGCGGCGAGACGCCGGTTGACGTTCTTGCCCAGCGTCTTGCGGCCGGTGAAGCGTTTGGTGAGGTCTTCGGCGATCACGGTGGCGGCCTTGTCCACGACCTCGTGCACGGCGGTGAAGATCTCCGTACGCACCCGCGCCCGATGTCGGGCGGCCTGCCGGTCCCGCTTCACCGTCCCGAGGTTGTTGGCCTTGATCCGGTGCGCTTTCGCGTGGTCACCGCGGAGGGCGGCGGTGTTCGCTATCGAGCGCAGCTTCGCCCGCCGCCGGTTACGCTCCTTCAACCGGTCCGACTCGCTGCTCAACAGTTGGCCGAGGCGGGTGCCGTGGTGGGTACCGTCGGAGTCCGTCAGCGCCTCCGTGTAGCCCTTGTCCACGCCGATTGCCCGCTGTCCGCAGGGCCGCTGCGACGACCGCATCTGCGACGCGTCGACTTGGTAGTGCACCTCGACCCGGCCGCCGCGCAGGATCAGCCGCAGCGTGCCCGTCGGGGCGACGGCCGACGACAGCGGGATCTTGACCATCTTGCGGCGTTCGAGGCCCGGGACCGCCAGCCATAATCGGCCGCGCGCGTCGGTAACGCTGTTGTGCTGGTCGGCGCGCACGATGATCTGATCGTGCGTGCGGTTGTGGCCACGCTTGCAGTGCTTGCGCATCTGCCGAGACAGGAACGGATCAATGGCCCACTGGTCGGCCTTCAGCGCGGTGAACATTCGCTTGCGCTCGACCGGAGCGCTCGTGCGTCGGATGATCGCCCGCCGGACGTCGACCTTGGCCGCCGCCACGTTCGCGGCGATGTCGGCCATGGCGTCGCGGACGGTTTCCTTCCACGCATTCGCCAACACCGCGAACCGCACGTGCGTGCCGTCAGCCAGCCAGCGGTCGCGCACCTGCCGGTCGGTCAGTCCGGCCCCGACACCGTTGATCGAGCCATGCCGCTGCCACACCTCGCTGCGCACCCAACCCAACCGGCGGGCCTGCTCCGCCAGGGCGGCGTACTTACCTGGGTTCATCCGGGACGAGTAGGCGATGCGGGTGACCTTCACCGGTCATCCCCCACGGTCAGGTCCGCCCCTTGGAGCTCCTTCTCGTGGCGGCGCAGACCGTACAGGCGGCACGAGAAGGCGTGCACGATCGCCAACAAGTCCTCCACCAGTTCCTGCTGTGAGGACAGTGACTCCTGATCGGCGACGACGATCTCGCAACCGCCACATGCCGCCACGTGCTCCAGCAAGTCGAAGCCGAACCGGGCCAGCCTGTCCTCGTGCGCCACCACCAGCATGCCAACCCCCCCGGCCGACCGCGTCCATCAACGCCAGGAACTACTTACTGCGCAGGTTCATCCCGCCGCCGACCTCGCTGACCCACTCGTCCACCGCCACACCGCGAGCAAGGCAGAACTGCTGCATCGCCGCCACCTGCAAGGCCAGGTCAGCCTTCCGACCCGGCGACGACACCCGGCAGTACACCACGACCTTCCGCCGGTCGGCGTCGAAGCCCGGCTGCAGCACCCGGCGCACATCAGAATCGTCGAAGTACCGCTGCCCCGACGGCAGACGACGGACCGCGATCCGACCCTCCGCCTCCCACCGGCGCACCGTACTCACCGAGCGGCCCACCCGCTTGGCGAACTCGCCGATCCGATACACGCTACCCACGACAGCCAATTGCCGACAGCCCTAGAAAGGAAAGCAACCACTAGTCGCTGCTCCTCGGCGGCAAGGACAACTTCGCCGCCGACCGGCAGGCCGCCGAGCAGGTCCTCGCCTTCATGCCGGAACTCGTCCAGTCGGCCCGGTTCAACCGCGAATTCCTCGGCCGCGCGGTCCGTCATTTCGCCGGTGACCTCGGCATCCGGCAGTTCCTCGACATCGGCACCGGGCTGCCCGCGAACAACACCCACGAGGTCGCCCAGGCCGCCGCGCCGGAGTCCCGGGTGGTCTACGTGGACAACGACCCAATGGTCCTCGTGCAGGCCCGGGCGCTGTTGACCAGCACCCCGCAGGGCGCGACCGACTACATCGACGCAGACGTGCGCGACCCGGAGCGGATCCTGGCGGAGGCCCGCCGCACGTTGGACTTTTCGCAGCCGATCGCCATCATGCTGCTCGGCATCATGAACTTCATCGTCGACGACGACGAGGCGGTTCGGATCGTGCGGCGGCTGGTCGACGCCGTGCCCGCCGGCAGCTACCTGGTCGTCTCGCATCCCACGCGGGAGGTCAACGCGGAGGCGGTCGACCGGGCACTGGCGATGTGGAACGACGGCGGCTCCGCGCAGATGAGCGTACGGAGCCCGCGGGAGATCGCCCGCTTCTTCGAGGGTCTGGAACTGCTCGGACCCGGCCTGGTCACCTGCTCCCAGTGGCGGCCAAACGGCAACGACACCACCCCCACCTCGGAGTACTGCGCCGTCGGCCGCAAAAACGCCTGACAGCGGCCGGTCGCCCCGGCAACGCGCCGGGGCGACCGGGCCGCGGATCAGTAGACCGTCACGCCGTACGCGCTGGCCGCCTCGGTGACGGGCTGGTAGAACGTCGTGCCACCGGAGCGACAGTCGCCACTGCCGCCGGAGGTGATGCCGAGCGCCTTGGTGCCGTCGTAGAGCGGGCCGCCGGAGTCGCCGGGCTCGGCGCACACGGTGGTCTGGATCATGCCCTTGACGGTGCCGCTGCCGACGTAGCGGACCGTGACGTTGAGGGCGGTCACGGTGCCGCTGTGGGTGCCGGTGGTCGACCCGGTCCGCTTGACCGACTCGCCGACAAAGGCGTTCGCGGCGGTGTAGCCGCCGGGGTGGCTCAGCGACGCGTTGTCGTAGCGGACCAGCGCGTAGTCGTTGCCGGGGAAGCTGGAGCCGATGGTCGGGCCGATGAGCGTGGTGTGGCTGGAGTTGGTGTACCAGGTGTTGGCCACGTCGCCGCAGTGCCCGGCGGTCAGGAAGTAGTAGGTGCCGGCCTTGACCACGTTGAAGCCGAGCGAGCAGCGGTAGCCACCGCCGTAGATGGCGTCACCGGCGGAGAGCAGCGGACGGAAGACGCCGCGGGCCCGTTCGATCCGGATCGCGCCGGCGTTGCGGCCGGCGCTCTTCTTGATGGTCGAGATCTCGGCGGCGGAGACGGTGTCGTCGGCGGTCACCACGACGCGACCGGACGCGGCGTCCACCCGCCAGGCGATGCCCTCCACACCCGACGCCTGCACCGCGTCGTCGGCCTGGGCGAGTTGGCTGGCGTCGTAGCTCGGCGGGGCGGCGGTGGCCGGCGCGGTGAAGGCGCCGGCGGCGACCAGGCCGACGGTCGCGGCGAGTAGCGGGGCGAACCAGCCGGGGGTGGGTCGGATTCTCACTGTCTCCTCCTTGAGGGTGAGGGCCGCGGGGGTCGGCTCCCAGGAGTCGTCACGGGTGTCGCATCGACGGGGGTGGCCGTGGCGAACGCTGTGGCGGCGAGTATCTACCATGGTCGATTGCTTCGCAAGGGGCAACGATCATCGGAGGAGGGTTCGCCGGTCCGCCGCTACGCTGTCACTCGGGGAGGTGCGACATGAAGTCAGAGATCACCAGCGCCACGCACCGGACGGCGCCTCGGATGAGCCGCACCGGGGGCGCTCCGGCCGATCCGGCGCTGGCGGCACTCGAAGCGGCCCTCCCGGGCGCCGTGCGGACCCGCGCCACCGACCGGCTGCGGCTGGCGCACGACGCGTCGCACTATCTGCTGCACCCCCGCGCGGTGGTCACCCCGGCCGACGCCGAGCAGGTCTCGGCGCTGCTGCGGCACAGCAGGCAAACCGGTACGCCACTGACCTTCCGGTCGGGCGGCACCAGCCTCAGCGGTCAGGGGGTCACCGACCAGCTGCTCGTCGACACCCGTCGCAACTTCCGCGAGCTGGAGGTCCTCGACGAGGGCCGGCGGGTCCGGGTGCAGCCCGGGGTCGTCCTGCGGCAGGTGAACAACCGGCTCGCCCCGTACGGTCGCAAGCTCGGCCCCGATCCGGCCAGCGAGTCCGCCTGCACGATCGGCGGCGTCGTCGCCAACAACTCCAGCGGGATGACCTGCGGCACCGAGTTCAACACCTACCGGACGCTGGAGTCGCTGCTGCTGGTGCTGCCCAGCGGGACGATCCTCGACACCGGCGCCCCGGACGCCGACGAGCGGCTGCGCGCCACCGAGCCCGAGCTGCACGCCGGCCTGCTGGCGCTGCGCGACCGGGTACGCGGCAACCCCGAGTCGGTGCGCCGCATCCGGGCCCAGTACGCCATGAAGAACACCATGGGCTACGGGGTGAACGCGTTCCTCGACCACGACTCGCCGAGCGACCTGCTGACCCGGCTCGTGGTCGGCAGCGAGGGCACGCTCGCCTTCGTCGCCGCGGCGACCTTCCGCACCGTACCGGTGCCCCGGCACGCCGCGACCGGCCTGCTCGTCTTCGACACCCTGGGGCAGGCGATGGCCGCGATGCCGGCGCTGGTGGCCGCCGGCCCGGCGGCCATCGAGCTGCTCGACGCCGCGGCGCTGCGGGTCGCCCAGCTCGACCCGCAGGCGGACGCCGCGCTGCGCGGCCTGGCCGTCCGGGAGCACGCCGCGCTGCTGGTCGAGTGGCAGGAGTCGGATCCCGACGTGCTCGCCGAGCGGGTGGCGGCGGCCCGGCCCGTCCTCGCCGACCTGCCGCTGTCCAGCCCGGCCCGGCTCAGCGGTGAGGCGGCGGCCCGGGCGGCGCTCTGGCACATCCGCAAGGGTCTGTACGCGGCCGTCGCCGGCGCCCGTCCCTCCGGCACCACGGCCCTGCTGGAGGACATCGCCGTTCCGGTGGCCGCCCTCGCCGACACCTGCGCCGAACTCTCCGACCTCTTCACCCGGCACCGCTACGAGGAGAGCGTCATCTTCGGCCACGCCAAGGACGGCAACCTGCACTTCATGCTCAACGAGCGGTTCTCCGGCGGCGAGGCGCCGGAGCGCTACGCCACCTTCACCGAGGAGATGGTCGACGCCGTCCTCGCCCACGGCGGCACCCTCAAGGCCGAGCACGGCACCGGCCGGGTGATGGCGCCGTACGTCCGCCGGCAGTTCGGCGACGAACTCTACGACGTCATGCGCGAGCTGAAGACGCTCTGCGACCCCGACGGCGTCCTCAACCCCGGTGTGCTGCTCAGCGACGACCCCGACATCCACCTGCGGCACCTCAAGACCGTGCCGACCGTCGAGCCCGAGGTGGACCGCTGCGTCGAGTGCGGCTACTGCGAACCGGTCTGCCCCAGCCGGGATCTGACCACCACGCCGCGACAGCGCATCGTGCTGCGCCGGGAGATCGCCGCCGCGCAGGCTGACGGCAACGCGCGGCTGGCCCGCGAACTGCAGGAGGACTACGACTACGACGCCGTCGACACCTGCGCCGTCGACGGCATGTGCGCCACCGCCTGCCCGGTGCTCATCAACACCGGCGACCTGGTGAAACGCCTGCGCACCGAGCGGAACGGCAGGGTGGCACAGTCCGGCTGGCGGGGTGCCGCCGCGCGGTGGGGCGCCGCCACCCGCGGGATGGCCCGCGGGTTGGACCTGGCCAGTAGCCTCCCGCCCGCGCTGCCCGAGGCCGCCACCCGGGCCGCCCGCGCCGTCCTCGGCCCCGATCGGGTCCCACAGTGGCGGCGTGACCTGCCGAAGGGCGGCAGCGTCCGCCGTCCCCGCCCGATCACCGAACCGGACGCGGTGTTCGTCCCGTCCTGCCTGGGCACCCTGTTCGCCCCCGCCGATGGCGGCCCCGGCGCGGCCGCCGCGCTGATGGCCCTCGCCGAGCGCGCCGGGGTACGCCTGCTCGTCCCCGACGCCGTCGCCGACCTCTGCTGCGGCACCCCGTGGTCCTCCAAGGGCCTCACCGACGGCTACCAGGCGGTCCGCGACCGGGTGCCGCCGACGCTGCGGGAGGCCAGCCGCGACGGGGCGCTGCCGGTGGTCAGCGACGCGGCGTCCTGCACGGAGGGCTTCGCGCGACTGGTCGCGGACGGTGGCGACGTCGTGCGGGTCGTCGACGCCGTCGCGTACGCCGCCACCGAGCTGCTGCCCAAGCTGACCGTCCGCCGCCGGCTCGCCTCACTCGCCCTGCACCCCACCTGCTCGTCCACCCGCCTGGGGCTCGACGAGGCGCTGCTCACCGTGGCCCGGGCGATCGCCGACGAGGTCGTGGTGCCGGAGGGCTGGCAGTGCTGCGGCTTCGCCGGCGACCGCGGCCTGCTGCACCCCGAGCTGACCGCCTCCGCCACCTCGGAGGAGGCCCGCTCGGTGTCCCGGCGGCACTTCGACGGGTACGCCTCGGTGAACCGGACCTGCGAGATCGGCATGGCCCGGGCGACCGGTCAGCCGTACCGCCACCTGCTCGAACTCCTGGAACAGGCCACCCGTTGACTGGTACCGCCCTAGCCTGTAGCCGCAACTATTCAAATTGACATCAATATGCTGGCAGAGGGGTGGCTGCGGCCAAATGAGCAATAACTCCCCTGATCTGCCGCCGATAGGTGTCCCACCCGGCCGCAACTCACTGGTGATACAAATAACGTCTACCCGTCACCTTTGATTGTGTGACTACGTGGACCTCGAGCTAAGACCGGTTGTGTGGAGTCAGCATCGCCCTACGGCCTTGGTACCCCTACGCTTGCCGCATGAGGGAACCCAGAGCGGGCCGGACCTACTCCACTCCAGCCAAACTCCCAATGTCCGCCGTGCTGCCCGGACTGCTGGGTGCGTGCGTGCGAGAGGGTGAGGTCGTCTACCCGAGTGAACGGGACGAGCCGGTCGCTGCCGTCGTTTCTCTGGAGGCGAAGGCAGGTTTAGCGGTCCTGGGAAGGTCCGATGAGGGGATCCGGAGACAGGCCCTGGGTGGTGGGCGTTGATGAACCGGCGTGCGGCTGCATCGGCCGAGATGATCCCCGACGAGATTCGGGCTGACGTGGCGACGCTGTGGCGTTACCACGACATGCATCACGGGTTGCGCCCGTGCGACGTGGGGATTGGGTTGGGCAGTCATGACCTCGGCGTCGCAGTGATCGCGACGCGCTTATTCCACAAGGGTTTGTTCCCGCGGATCGTGTTCACCGGTGCGAACGCGCCGACGACGGTGGAGACCTTCCCGCGTGGTGAGGCGGTGCACTACCGAGAGCACGCGGTCGAGCATGGCGTGCCTGCGGAGTCGATCCTCGTCGAGCCGCGCGCGACGAACACCGCCCAGAATCTTGAGTACTCGCGCCAGCTGTTGGCTGAGCAACGGATCTCGGTGCGCTCGGTGCTGATTATGTCGCGGCCGTATCAGCAGCGCCGGGCCTATGCCACTTGCAGGCAGATCTGGCCGGAGGTCGATGTGGTGTGCGCGTCGAATCCCCTGGGGCTTGACGACTACGTGAGCAGCATCGGCGACCATCGGCGGGTGGTGGACATGCTGGTCGGCGACACGCAGCGGATCGACGTGTACGCGGACCGCGGTTTCGCGATCCCGCAGGAGATGCCGGACGAGGTGCGGGCGGCCTTCGGGCGCCTGGTGGCGGCGGGCTACACGAGCCGGCTGGTCTGAGTCGGCTACCAGCATGGGGCTCCTGGCCGGACGCCCATGCGTTCGCTGAGTTCGACGGCCAGGCGGGGTGGTCGGGGGCGGGTGAGGATCTCCCGTACGAGGTCGCGGGACAGTTGGTGGTAGCGCACCTGGTCGGGGCCGATGGTCTCGGCGTCCAGGAGAGCGGCGAGGGCGTCGTCGATGCGGTTCCATCGGGCGAGGGCTCGCGCGGTCTCGATGGCGTGACGAACCTGGCGCTCGATCGGAAGTGCGGTGGTGTCGAGCGGGGCGCCGATGGCGATGGAGCGCTGCACGTCACCGAGTTCCATGGCGACGGTCGTCTTGTGGATCGCCACGTTGGTTGGCCCGAAAGCGGTCCACAGGTGGTTGCCGTCGGCGCCGAGCCGGGTTGCTGCCGCGTCCGCCTCGTTGATGTGGGTGTCGGCGGAGGCGCGGTCGTCGTCACGGGCGGCAGCGAGCGCGCAGACCAGGTGCAGGCTGCCGTAGACCGACAGCAGCTGCGGTGTGGGCCTGGCGAGCCGCGGTTCGAGGAACTGCGCCGCCGTGGCGGCAAGGCCCAGGGCCTGGGTGTACTCGCCGATGGAAACGAGTGAGTGCGCTGCGGAGCGGCTGAGTGAGCCGATGGTCACATGGTCGTTGCTGGCGTTGGCTGCCGCGAGTCCTCGGCTGGCGGCGGTCCAGGCGAGGTCGCCTTCGCCGAGCTTGGTGAGGAAGAGCGCGGCGAGCTGGTGGGTGTAGGCGGTCATCGCGTGGGCGCGTTGGCCGTCGTCCCCGTCGTAGGCCTCCGTGGCGGTGAGGCAGTCGTGGATGAGATAGGGGAGGCGGCGGGCGAGGGTGCCGTAGCGCGAGTGCTGGTAGGCGTTCCAGATCTCGGCGACGTCGTTCTCGATCTCTTCCAGCGCGGGGGCCTCGACGGCGGTCGGATTTGCCAGCGCGGGCGCGAGGTGCCGGTAATCGTGGAGCGCGGCTCGCAGCGCGGGGATGGTCTCGCGCCCTGATTCGTCGGACCATTCGAACAGGCTGGGTGCGCCGATCAGGTCTCCGAGGGAAACATCGAGAGCCTTGGCGATCGCGCGGATAACCGAGAGGCGGTCCAGGTCGGCGCGGTTCGTCTCGACCTTGCGGAGCCATTCGTGGGTCTTGCCGACCAGGCCGGCCAGCACCTCCTGCGACAGTCCTCGGCGGCGCCGATAGAAGGCGACGCGCTGGCCGAGCGTCATGTCGTCCGTCATGCCTCGCACAACATCATCTTGCCCGCTGATGGCCACCGGACCCGGTACAGATTTTCCCGGTCCTCCATGTAGGTCGCCCCTACGTTCAGTTCACATCAGATCACCGGCGCATGTCGATGCCGGTGTCCGAACGCCTGGCAGGGAGTCGCAGATGGAGGGATCGATGACCGGCACACCGGAGTACGGCCTTGGTCGCTGGTCCGGACCGCCATGCAGCGATCTGTCGCGCTGGTTGAGTCTTCCTCGCCTGCGTACTGCCTTGAGGGCTGCGTGGGCGGGTGACCGGCGGCCTGCTCCCAGCCGCCGCGGTGCGGCGGTGGGCTTGCCTTTCCCCCGGCGAGCCCACCGCTCACCGGCTCGGTTGGGGGTGCCAGCATGACGGTGTACGTCTCGCGCCACGCGTCGGCCGACCAGTCCTGGCAATCTGAACCCGTTACGCACGTTCCCGCGCGGCAGCAGGCGCGGCCCGCTGATCCGCCGTTGCTCACCCACGTGTGGCGCCGGCTGTTCGAGCAGCAGGCCCGAGAGACCGATCGCCGATGACGGGGGAGCAGCGCCGCGTCTTGGGGTATCCGATCGCGGGGGAGCCCGTGGAGCATCTGCCGTTGCGCCCGCTGTGGCTGTGCCGCCGGTGCGGGCAGCCGTGGCCCTGCGGGGCGGCAAAACTCGTTCTCCTCGCCGAGTACCAGGACACCCCCGTGAGCCTGTTCCTCTACCTGGCCGGATGCCTGCATGACGCGATCGACGATCTGCACCGGCTTAACCCCAGTGAGACGGGCAGCGCCGCCGATATGTTCGACCGGTTCCTCAGCTGGCCCGCCCGGCACACCCGCTCCTACCGGGTCACCACGGTCGGGGGCATTTAGGGCGAGGAGACGTCACCGTGAACGGCATCGGCGTCATCAGAGCGAACGGTTCACCGGCGATCGCGAGAACCTTCCACACCCTGGTCGTGCAGCCGACCAGCTTCTGCAACCTCGACTGCACCTACTGCTACCTGCCCGACCGCAGGTCCCGCCGCCTCATGACCGTCCCCGTCGCGCAGGCGTGCGCCGGGTCGATTGAGCGCCAGGACAGCGACTGTCCCGTGAGCGTCGTGTGGCACGGCGGCGAACCCACTGCTACGCCCATCGGCATGTTCCGGGATCTGCTGACCCCGTTCGAAACGCTGCGGAGAGTCGGACGGGTGCGTCACGAGATCCAGACGAACGCCACGCTGCTTAGCCAGCGGTGCGAGCTGTTCGCCACCTACGAGTTCGGCATCGGCGTCAGCATCGACGGGCCCGGCTCCCTGAACCGCAACCGCCTCGACCGGGCCGGCAACTCAACGGTCATCCGGGCTCTTCGCGGGATGCAGACCTTGCACGACGCCGGTCTGGCGTACTCGGTGATCTGCGTCGTCACGCCGGAGACCATTGACGACGCGGACGCTCTCGTTGACTTCTTCACCGGTCTGCCGGGTTGCCAGTCGGTGGGGCTCAACATCGAGGAGCAGGAGGGCGCCAACCGGACACCGGTCTCGGAGGACGCCGCGTACCGGTTTTGGCACCACCTCGTCAAATGCCGCGTCGACGGCAGCCCACTGCGTATCCGCGACCTGGACCGCCTGGCTGATTACCTCGCAGCCACCCGTGTCGGGCACGTCGACCACCACACCCCCTACGAGCCAATTCCCACGGTCTCTTGGGACGGGCAAGTGGTGCTGCTGTCACCGGAGCTGCTCGGCATCACCGACCCACGATACGGCGACTTCATCGCTGGCAACGTGCTCGACGGGCCGATCACCGCCATACTCGCCCGCGCCGGCGACCTGCGCTACGTCGCAGAGTTCGTCGCCGTCCTCAACGGCTGATCCTCTGCGCGGCAGGCGTCGCCTGTCCGGCGCTGGTGCCAACTTGAACGCTTCAGAGCGCCCGGGTCAGCTCGTCGATGATCTCGGCTGCCGGAGCCGCGCGGGCGGCCCGGTAGCCGGTGCCGGCCCAGAGGTGCACCCGATCGGCGTCGCCGGCCTCGGCCGCGGCCTTCCGCAGCGGCCGGGTCAGGTGGTGCAGCGCGGGATAGCCCAGCGGCGCGTCCCCCTCGTACCGGTCGATGAAGTCGTTGCGGAGTCCACGGGCCGGCCGCCCGGTGAAGGCCCGGGTCACCACCGTCCGGTCCCGTCGCGGGTCGGCGAGCGCCTCGCGGTGGGTACTGCTCGTGCCGCTCTCGTCGGCGCACAGCAGGAGCGTGCCGACCATGACGGCGGTGGCACCGGCGGCGAGCGCCGTCCGGACGTCGTCGCCGCCACCCACGCCGCCGGCGGCGAGGACGGGCAACCCGGTACGGCCGCGGACCAGGCCGACCAGCTCCGCCAGGGGTCGGGCCGGTGGGGGAGCGGCGGGGGTGAAGGTGCCGAAGTGGCCGCCGGCGTACGCGCTCTGGGCGACCAGGCCGTCCACCCCGAGCTCCGCCGCGAGCCCGGCCTCCGTCGGGTCGGTGACCGTCACCAGAACGCGGCTGCCGGCCCGCCGCAGGTCGCGGACGACGGCCGCCGATGGTAGGCCGAAGGTGAAGCTGACCACCGGTACGGGATCCCGTACCAGCAGGTCGATCTTGTCGGCCCAGTGATCGTCGTCCTCGATCCGCGCGGCGGCGGCCAGATCGAGTCCGTACCGGGTTCCCTCGTCCGCGATCCGGGCGGCGTAGCGGCGGAACTCCGCCTCGCTGACGGGCACCGGAGCGGGCACGAAGACGTTGACCCCGAACGAGCCGTCGGCGGCCCGCGCTGCCGCGATCTCGTCCGCCACCGCCTCCGGCGGCTTGTAGCCGGCCGCGAGGAAGGCGAACGCGCCGCAGGCGCCCGCCGCCGCGACGAGTCGGGTGGTGGTGGGCCCGCCCGCCATCGGCGCCGCGACCACCGGCAGGTCCACCCCGAGGATTGCTTTCCGCTCCGAGTCCACCGGCCCAGTCTGCCGTGCCAGGGGCGGGAACGTGCCCCCTCTCGACGCGGAGAGGGGGCACGTTCGCCCGGGGACTCAGTTGGGCGCACCCACCGCCGAGGGCAGGATGTCCACGTCGTCGGAGTTGACGAACATGATCCGGTGGCCGAACTGGATCTGCACGTACTGCATCTCGCCGCGGATCACCGTCCAGTCGCCCGGCGACGACCCGTCAATTGTCCAGGCCTTGTAGAATTCGCTCGGCCGGACGCCGCCGACCGCGTAGCGCTGACCGGCCGACAGCGTGTACTGCAGCGGGCTGATGGTCTGGTACGGCACGTCCGCCGGGTAGGCCGCCGCCTCCGGGTAGGCCCGCCCGTACACGGGGATCGTCGCCCTGCCCGGCTTCGGGGTGACGACGAGCCCGCTGGCCCACTTGGCGCTCGGCGCCTTGGCGGGGTTGTAGAACCACGCCTTCTGGCCGAGATACCAGATGGCGGTCCAGTCGCCCTGCCGGTCCGCGACGGCGTACGTCTGACCCGCTGACGCGCGCGCCCCGTGGTCGGAGATGTACATCGTGGATGGCGAACCGTCCGGATGCAGGCCGAGGTCGGTGACCAGTGGTGCGTCCTCGCTGGGCGCGCTGTGCAGGATCACGGCCGAGGAACCCCGAGCCGGGCAGGGGTTCTTGTCCTTCTTGCACCCGGTGAAGGCCGGCTTGTTGCTGGCGAAGTCCGGGTCGATGATGACCAGTCCGTCGTCCGCCCGGCCGGTGCCGGAGAACGGCGCCTGCAACAGGTCGAAGTAGTGCGCCCAGTCCCAGTACGGGCCCGGATCCCAGTGCATGCCGGCCACGGTGCCAGCGACGGTGCCGGGCACGTTGTCGTGACCGATGATGTGCTGCCGGTCCAGCGGGATGTCCAGCTTTTCCGCCAGGTAGCGCACCAGCTTGGCCGACGTGCGGTACATCGCCTCGGTGTACCAGGTGCCCTGGGCGGCGAAGCCCTCGTGCTCGATGCCGACGGACTTCGCGTTGACGTACCAGTTGCCGGCCTGCCAGGCGACGTCCTTCGTCTTCACGTGCTGCGCCGTGTGGCCGTCGACGGAGCGCATGGTGTAGTGCCAGCTCACGTACTCCGGGTCCTGCACCAACTCCAGCGTCCGGGCGTAGGTCTCCTCGGTGTCGTGGATGACGATGTACTCGATCTTCTGCTGCGTCGGGCGGTTACCCAGGTCGTGGTTGCCGTAGTCGAACATGCCGGGGCCGTACTGCTCGTACGGCGCCGGGATCCACTCGCAGCCGATCTCGTCCGGGCATTCCACGTCGTCGGCCCGGGCTACCGTGCGCAGCCCCAGCCGGTCGAGCCACGCCTGCTGGGGAGTGACGCTGCGTGGGGCGAGCGCGACGCGATCGCCGTCGTCGGTGAGCCGACCCGCGCCACTCCGGATCGTCGCGAAGACCTGGTTGGCGAAGACGGCGGCGGTGTGCTTGTCGTCCGCGCCCGAGTAACGGGCGACCGAGCCGTACCAGGCTCCGGGATCGGTGCCGGCGCCGACCGGGGCCCCGAGTTCCTGCTGGTACGACGCGAGCAGTGCGGCGCCACCGCGGATGTTGGTCACCGCGTCGGTCCGCAACGCCTGCTTGCTCGCGCCGGTCAACCGAGCGGCGGCGTCGAGGGTCTGCAGCGCCGCCTCGGCCGGCGGGGCAGCCTTGGGATGGTCGGCGACGATGGATCGGCGGGAGGCGTCGCCGCGCGGGTCCTCCTCGTCGTAGTGCTCCGAGGCCGGCAGGCTACGGACGTAGTCGGCGTCGGTGAGGTGCATCGGGCCGTACCCCGCGCTGGTGCTGGGGGTGCCGGCGTTGGTGTCCCAGCGGGACTCCAGGTACGAGACGGCGAGCAGGACGGACTCGGGGACGCCGTACTTCGCGGCCGCGGCCGCGTACTGCTGCTGTCTGGTGTCGGGCGTCGGGTTCGCCGCGGGCGCAGGGCCGACCGGCACGAGCGTCGCGGCGCCGACCAGCGCGGTGCTGAGCAGGATCCGCCTGCCCATCGGCGCTTGTGATCGGGGCATGGGGCCTCCGTTCGGGGGGGTGGGCTCAAGGGGTCACCCTTGTCCCGGCGGGCCGCCCTGTCAATGGGTTGCGATGGGCCGCGTGGAGGTGTAAAAAACCTTCGCCAAGGGCCGGCATCCAGCCAGTCTTCTGGCCAGATGCCGGCCCACGAGGCCCGGCTGGACGGACGTCAGCCGGCGGCAACCGAGGCCAGGTAGCGGTCGGTGCCCTCCGGCGTCATGAACCAGTCCGTCAGGTCGTTCGGGTCGCTGAAGCCGTTGGCGAAGCGCCGGGCGATGGTCGGATTCTCCGCGGCGGCGCCGAGGATCTGCTGCACGTGCGGCGGCAACGGCTGAAGCATCGCGTTGGTCCACGCGGTGACCGCCTGCCCGGCACCCGTCCAGAACCGCTCGAAGGTCTGTTCCATCCACTCCCGGTCGAACGGCTGGTCGCCGCGCTCCAGGATGGACCGCAGGTAGGAGTAGGCGCACTTGGCGGCGGTGTTGCTGCCCTGACCGGTGATCGGATCGTTGGCCACCACCACGTCCGCCATGCCGAGGACGACACCGCCCGAGGGCAGTTCGGCCACCGGGCGACGTACGGTCGGCGTGTACCGGCCGGACAGGGTGGCCCGCCCGTCGGTCAGCTCGACGCCCGTGCATCGTTCGTAGATCCACGGCGTGTAGCGGCGGGCCAGGTCGAGGGTCAGCTTGAGGTGCTCGGCCGGGTCCCGCCGCTCGGTCCACAGGTCGAGCGGCCCGCCGGGCACCGTCTCCCAGAACAGGATCTCGCACGGCCCGGAGAGGGTCAGCGCGGGAATGACGAAGAGCTCGCCCAGCCCCGGCACGGCGTTGAAACTGACGTGCGGCACCGGCAGCAGCGGGTCCGGCGTCATGCCGTGCACGTAGGCGACGGCCAGCCCCCGCTGCGGCGCGCTGTACATCGACAGTTCCGGGTCCCGGTCGAAGCAGCCCACCAGGTCACCCTTGCCGGCGGCCACGATGGTCAGGTCGTACCGGCCGAGTCGGGTCAGCCCGTCCAGGTCGGCGGTGGTCACCCCCTGGTAGTGCACCGTCCCACCCCGCTGCTCGAACAGCTCCAACCAGGTCGCCATCTTCAGCCGCTGATCGGTGCTCTGCGCCGGCTCGTCCAGCGGGCAGGGGATCCGCAGCGCCCGCTCGCCCGGTGGGGCGGACAACGACACGTGCAGGCCCTCGATCCGGGGTGCCTGCTCCTGCCACAGGTCCAGCCCGTACCGGCGCTCAGTGTCCAGCGCCTTGGCGAACATCGCCTGGGTGCTCATCACCCAGCCTCGGCGGATCTCGTCCGGGGTGCGGGCGGACATGATGGTCACGTCGTAGCCCTCGGTGAGCAGGCTCAGCCCGAGCTGCAGTCCGGACTGCCCGGCCCCGATGATCAGAATCTTGCGCATCTGCTTCCTCCAGGTTGAGCTATCGGGCCGCGAGCGCGCCGGCGACGGGCCGGGCGGTGCGGGTCATGGCGTGTTCCACCACCGCCAGCAGCGCGCGGGCCACCGACGACGGGTCGCGGGCGTCGCAGGCGATCAGCGGTACGTCGGCGGGCAGCGCGAGCGCGGCGCGGACGTCCTCCAGCGGGTGGTGCAGCACGCCGTCGAAGACGTTCACGCAGACCACGAAGGGCACGTCGCTGTCCTGCTCGAAGTAGTTGACGGCCGGAAAGGAGTCCATCAGCTGCCGGGTGTCGGCCAGCACCAGCGCCCCGACCGCCCCCCGGCACAGGTCGTCCCACATCGGCCAGAAGCGAGGCTGGCCGGGCGTGCCGAACAAGTACAGCACCAGGTCGGGGCCGATCGTCAACCGACCGAAGTCCATCGCGACCGTCGTGGTCGTCTTGTCGATTCCCGGATCGAGCCGGTCCACCGTCTCGCTGGCGGCGGTCATCCAGGCTTCGGTGTTGATCGGCGGAATCTCGGAGATGGACTGGACGCAGGTGGTCTTGCCGACCCCGAAGCCACCGGCGATGACGATCTTCGCTGACGTCAGCAGCGGGCTCTCAGGCAAGCTTGCGGAGGCCATCGCGCAGTCTCTCCAGGAGGCGGAAGTCGAGCAGGTGAGCGTCGGTGTGGATCATCAGGCGGTCGGTGGCGGCGAGGTCGTCGACGACGACCCGGGTCACGCCCAGCGACATCCCGCACACCGCCGAGAGCTCGGCGACGGACCGGGCCCGTCGGGCGTGCTCGTACAGTGACCGGGCTTCCGGCAGCAGCCCCGAGGCGAAGACCGCGTCGTAGTAGGGCACCGACACCAGGGTGTGCACCAGCAGCGGTTGCCGGGTACGCGTGCGACCCGCCGTCAGCACGTAGGGCCGCACCTTCCAGTACGTCATCGGCATGATCAGCTTCCTTGACTCCGGCCGCTTCAGTGCGGCTGGCTGGCGGTCAGTCGATGCAGTTCGTGGCGGATCTGCGGGGTCAGGGCATGCCACACCGCGGTGACGAACTGGGTCATCCGGTAGGACACGACCCGCAGGTCACACCCGGAAGCGGCGGCCACCGCCAGCCCCGCCGACTCTCCGACGCGCATGAACAGCAGGTGCCCGCGCGGCAGCCGCACCGTCAGGTACTCGGAGGTGCCGAGGTCCAGCAGGCCCGCGCTCCGGTCGGCCATGCTGAGCAGGCCCGCGGTGAGTGCGGCGAGCTGGTCGCCCAGGTCGCGGTTGACTCCGCGGGAGGCGGCGAGCTGCAGGCCGTCCAGCGACACGATCAGCGCGTGCGTGACACCGGGTACGTCGTCGGCGAACTGGCGGATCAGCCAGGCGCAGTCCGGCACTCCCTGGCCCGTCGTCGCCGTGCCGTTGCCGGGGAAACCGTGGGTCATCGCAGCTGTCCTTCGTCGGTGGTTGCCTGGGCGTCGCTGATGCCGGCGGCGAACGCCGCCGTCTCGTCCGGCCAGACCTGGGGAGAGGATCTGTCGTCGGGCGAGGTTCGGTGCTGACCTGTCGCGCCGGGCTGGTGCGCGCCGGCGATGGGGTTGTCCGCGCGGACGCTTTCCGGAACCCGGCGGGGCAGCCCAGCTGGCCCGGCTGACCGGGCGTGATCTGCCGGTTGCTGCTCGACCGTCGGCTGAGGGGCGATGGTGGCCAGGCGGACGGTGGGCGAGTCGGCGCTGTCGCGGGCCGAGGCCATCTGCGTACTCCATGGGTGGACCCCGCCCCCGTTGGGCGGCTGCGGGGGCGGCCAGGCCGCCGGCGGCTCGGGCGCGGCGGGGCCGGCGGGGGTCAGGCCCGCCGAGGGTGCGGTCTCGCAAACCAGCTCGCCGGGTACGAGCACGGTCGCCGTCGTTCCGCCCGAGGGCCGGTTGGTGAGGGTGACCCGCAGGCGGTGCGCGACGGCCAGGTGGGCAACGACCGCCAGACCCAGGTGGGTCGCGGGATCCACGGTGGCCGGCATGGGCGTCTGGCCGGCGAGCATGGCGTTGAGGGTCGGCAGGTGGTCGGGGTGGATGCCTACGCCCGCGTCCTCGACGCGCAGCAGGACACTGCCGTCCTCGGTGATGTACGCCGACACGATCACCGTCGACGTGGGTGGCGAGAAGCGGGTGGCGTTGTCCAGCAGCTCGGTGAGCACCCGGATCACGTCGTCGGCGGCGAACTCGACCACCGCCAGGTCCACGACGTGTCCGACCCGGATGCGCGGGTAGTGCTCGACGGCCGACGTGGCGGCCCGGATGACGTCGACCAGGGTGACGGTCTGTGAGTCGGCGTCCTCGACCCGGCGGCCCAGCAGGACCTGCAGGTTCTCCGCGTGCCGCCGGATCCGGGTGTTCGCGTGGTCGATGCGGTAGAGCCGCTCCAGGCGTTCGGGGTCCTGCTCGTCGGCCTCGACGGCCTCCAGGTGGGCGCCCATCTGGTACGCCGAGGCGAGGATCCGCATCGCGAACTGTTCGCAGATCACCGGCCACGGGCCGGCCGGGGGTTCCTCGACGGCCGGGGGAGGGGGTGGGGGTGCCTCCTGCGGTGCGACGGACCACTGGGCGACCGTCGGATCCAGCCAGCGCGCCGCGCGCTGCCGCCATGTCACACGGCGTTGATCCGCCGATTGCACTATGGACACGGCGTTATGTTTCACGAAAATACCGACCTATCGCTGATCCTGCGCTTTGGCATGGTGCAGCAGTCAACCACCGTCTTGTGGCGATAGCAACGGTCAAGGTCAACTTGGGGTGGTTTTCACATTCTCCCGGCGTTGTCCCGTCCGGCCCGCGCTGCACTCGTCGTATGGGTCCTACGGGTGCTTCATCGCGCGGAGCGGCCAAAGCGCAACAGCCATTCGGCGCGATGTGACGACCTCCATTCGGGTCGCCTCGGATCCACGGCGCGTCGGAGTCGCGCCGGTGCACGGAGCGCCTGCTCTGCGTCATCCCGGTGGCCAGCGGTCCGGAGTTGTTCGCCTCGGCCGCCCGGCGGTGGGACTGAACGAGGGCGCGGCGCAACGCAGAGCGCCCCGACCGCCGAGGTGGCTGCCGGGGCGCGCGCCGCCGGCCAGACGTGCCGGCGTCGGCGGCGGTCGAGCCGGGGATTCGCCCGCCGCTGCTACGTCAACGTCAGAGCAGGTCGCGCCTGCCCGCCCGGGCCGGCCTCACGCGGCCGACATCAGGCTGGTGGACCGGGCGGTCGGGGGCTCGTGGTGGTCCGGAGCGGCGTCGCCGTCGGTCGCCGACGATCCCGTACGCGGCGCAACCTGAGCCGCCCGCAGCCCCTCCTGGGCGCTGTTCCAGGCCGCGCAGGGCCAGCTCGCGCCGACGCAGCTGGGGTTGTCGCAGGCACCCTCGTCGTCGGGCTGGTGCGCGTCGGCCACCGCGAGGGCGAGCCGCCACAGCAGCGGGTCGGTCACGTCGGCGGGCCGGTCGGCGCCGCCCACCTGCTCTGCGCTGGATCCGGACATGAGTGGGTCCCCCTTTCAAGCGGGCCCCACCATTTCCAGTGCGAATGTCGATCAAACCTGAAGATCCAAAAATTTTTCCGCACCGGCCGTCCGGGGCAGGGCGGGCCGCCGACATAGGCTTGCCGGTGTGGCGAGGTACTACGACGTACACCCCGACAACCCGCAGCCTCGGGTCCTGCGGCAGGTCGTCGACCTGATCCAGGACGGCGGCCTGATCGCCTACCCCACGGACTCGTGCTACGCCTTCGGCGCCCAGCTGGGCAACCGGAGCGGACTGGACCGGATCAGGGAGATCCGCCGGCTCGACGACCGACACCATTTCACCCTGGTGTGCCGGGACTTCTCCCAGCTCGGCCAGTTCGTCAAGGTCAGCAACTCGGTCTTCCGGCTGGTGAAGGCGTGCATACCCGGCAGCTACACCTTCATCCTGCCGGCCACCAGCGAGGTGCCGCGCCGGCTGCAGGAACCCCGCAAGCGCACCGTCGGGGTCCGGGTGCCGCAGCACACCGTCACCCAGGCGCTCCTGGCCGAACTCGGCGAGCCGATGCTGTCCAGCACCCTGGTGCTGCCCGGCGAGGACGAGCCGATGACCCAGGGGTGGGAGATCAAGGAACGGCTCGACCACCTGCTCGACGCGGTGGTCGACGCCGGTGACTGCGGGACGGAGCCGACCACCGTGATCGACCTGTCGGGAGACGAACCGGAGATCCTGCGTCGCGGGGCCGGCGACCCCTCGCGTTTCGAATAGCCGGACCGCCAATTCGTCGGTTCGACCACGCGCGCTCCACCTGCCGTACCACCATGTTGGGGCGGCGATGGACGAGGGCACTCGCGGCGTACGCATGATCCTCCCGCCGCCGCACCGCGGCGATCGGGTGACGGGAGTGCGACGTGGAAGTCCTCGTGCTGATCGCGGTGCTGGGCGCGACGGTGCTGATCGGCACCACGCTCGGCGGGCGGTACCGCGTCGCCCCACCGGTCCTGCTCATCTCGATGGGGGCGCTGCTCGGGCTCCTGCCACCGTTCTCCCAGGTGACGCTCGAGCCCGACGTGGTGCTGCTGCTCTTCCTGCCCGCCATCCTCTACCGGGAGAGCCTGGTCATCAGCCTGCGCCAGATCCGGGCCAACCTCCTGGTGATCGCGCTGCTGGCCGTGGCGCTGGTGGTGCTGAGCTGGGTCGCCGTCTCGTACACCGCGCAGGCCCTCGGCGTCGCGCCGGCGGCGGCCTGGGTGCTCGGCGCGGTGCTCGCGCCGACCGACGCCGCGGCGGTCGCCGGGCTGGCCAAACGGATGCCGCGCGATCTCCTGACCACCCTCCGCGCGGAGAGCCTGATCAACGACGGTACGGCGCTGGTCCTCTTCGCCGTCACGGTCGGCGTGATCGTCGGCGGCGCGCCGCCCGAGCCACTCGAGCTGGCCGGGCGGTTCGTCGTCTCGGCGGCCGGTGGCGTCGCCGCCGGCCTGGTGGTCGGCGGCGTGGTCATCCTGATCCGCCGACGCCTCGACGACCCGCAGCGGGAAGGCGCGTTGAGCGTCCTCACTCCGTTCGTCGCGTTCCTGCTCGCCGACGTCGTGCACGCCAGCGGCGTCCTGGCGGTGGTGGTCGCCGGGCTCCTCCTTTCCTACGCCGCGCCCCGGATCATCCGGGCCCGCTCCCGCCAGATGGCCTACAACTTCTGGGACCTCTCCACCTTCCTGATCAACGGCAGCCTCTTCGTGCTGCTCGGTATGCAGGTCCCGCGGTCCCTGCGCAGCATCACCGGCCACTCCCCTGCGCAGGCGCTGGGCATCGCGATGGCGGTGGTCGGTGTGGTCGTGGCAACCCGGATGGTCTTGGTGCATCTCGCGACGCCCGCGCTGCAGGCCCTCGGCCCCCGTGCCCGCCGTGGCAGTCGGTTCGACTGGCGGGTGCGGACCGTGGTCGGCTGGGCGGGCTTCCGGGGCGCGGTCTCCCTCGCGGCGGCGTTGGCGGTGCCCATCACGACGTCCGGCGGAGCGCCCGTCCGCGAGCGTGACCTGATCATCTTCGTGACGGTGACGGTCATCGTGGTGACGATGCTGGTCCAGGGCACCACGCTGCCGGCCGTCGCGAGCTGGGCGGGACTGAGGGGCGACCGGGAACGCGAGGACGAGGTGCGCTTGACCCGGCTCCGGGCCACGGAGGCCGGTCTGGCCGCCCTGCCCCAGGTGGCCGCCGAGATCGGCGCCACGCCGGACACGGTCGACCGGCTCCGGTCGGACTACGAGGAGCACCTCGATGCCGTCCGCTCCGCCGGGGACCCGCGGGCCGACCAGGAACGGGACCTCGCGCGGCGGCTGCGGCTCGGCGTGCTCGAGCACAAGCGGCGCGAGCTCACCAGGCTGCGTGGCGAGAACATGATCGACGACGTGGTGCTGCGCGAGGTGCAGGCCGCGATCGACATCGAGGAGATCCGGTTGCTCGGCCCGATACTCGAGGACTAGGTGCACCGGCCTCACGGCTTCGAGCGGCTTCAGCCGGACGGGTGCCGCTCAGATCCAGGGCAGCGGGTCGACCGGACGGCCGCCGAGCCGCACCTCGAAGTGCAGGTGGGGGCCGGTGGAGGCGCCGGTCGACCCGACCAGCCCGATCACCTGTCCGGCCCGAACCCGCTGGCCCGGCGACACCAGGAGCCTGGACTGGTGGCCGTAGCAGGTGGACAGTCGCTGCCCGTCCGCCCTGCCGTGATCGATGCAGGTGTAGTTGCCGTAGCCGCCGTACCAGCCGGCCCGGGTGACGCGTCCGTCCGCGGCCGCGAGGATCGGGGTGCCGATGGGGGCGGCGAGATCCACACCGGGGTGCAGCTGCCACACCTTGTAGTAGGGGTCGAACCGGGTGCCGAACCTGCTGGTGAGCCGGCCCGACAGGGGACGGCCGAGGCGCCCGCCACCGTAGGCGGCACCGGCCGGTTCCTCGACGGCGAGCGCGGGGCGTACCCGCCGGTCGATCTCCTGCCGGAGGCTCGCCTCTTCCTGTTGGCGGCGGGTCAGTTCGGCCTGGCCGGAGGTGATCGCGGCGGACAGCGCGACGGCCCGCCCGGTGGGGGTGTCGACCACGTCCGCGGAGTCGGCTGCGGCGAGGGGCGCGGGGGATGCCGCCCCGGAAGCCGGGGCCGCGCCGGCGGTCAGGGCGGTCAGCAGTTGCAGCATCGGATCGGGTTCGCGCTGCAGCCTGGTCAGGTCGTCGCGGGTGCGGGCAAGGATGTTGTGCAGGTACTGGATCCGGTGCTGGACCTCGGTGAGCGCGGCGACCTGACGTGCCTGTGGTGTGACGGCTGCGTCCACGGGGGGCTGGGGATACAGGTCGGCGGCGGGGTCCGCGGCGATGATCGCGGCCGCGGAACCGGGGCTCGCCATCGGCCCGCCGTCCTCCGGCCGGACGCCCACGGGGCTGCCGCCGGTCGGCGGGGTATCCACGGTCGGTGCCGTCGGTCCGGCCGTGGGGGCAGCCGTCGGGGCGGTTGATGGTTCCAGCGTCGGCTCGAGTAGCGGAGGCTTGATGGGGGAGAGCGTGACCTGCGGCGGATTCACCGGGGGCAGCGACACCGACACGGAAGGGATGGGCAGGGTAGGCAGGGGCAGCGGCCCTTGCGCCGAGGAACGTGCCGCTGCCGTCCCCGCGCCGACGTCCAGCCAGACGGACGCCATCATCAGCGCCGCCGCCCCGGCGACGGCCGCCAGCGTTGCCTTTCTCGGCCCCTGTCCGTTCATCCCGGACTCCTGCCCGTGTCCGCTGCTCGTCTCTTCCTCTACATCGGATCCCGATGCCCGGTTGTCACAGCCGGCGCGGCGACCCTGGCTGGGCGCGACGACGCCGCAGCCGGCGACGCGTCAGGAGCGCGGCCGCCGCGACCGCGCCGGCCACCACCACCGCCGCGACAGCCGTCACCCACCTCGACCGGGCTGGCGGCTGGACCCTCGTTGCAGCCTGCGACTCCTGCCGCGGCTGTGCGGTGGGCGCCGATCCTGGCAGCAGATAGGCGTTGCTGGCGATCGCAGCTCCGGTCGCAGTGGACTGCGCCGAGGCGACACTGACCCGGTTGCGGATCAGCGTGCCGGGTGGCGTACCCGGGCCCATCCTCCCGGTGATCGTGATTTGCGGTGCCGGCGAGCCAGCCGCCAGGCGTAGGTCGCCGAGGTCGCAGACCACGGTACGGGCGGAGACCGCGCAGCGCCCCGGCTCCGCGCGCGCGGTCACGCCGTCCAGATCGGCCGTCGTGGTGAAGGTGACCCGCGCGGCGGTGAGGGCGCCCCCGCCGGAGATCGTGACGGTGTGGGTCACCCGCTGCCCAGGCAGTGCGCCGAACGGTGTCGAGGTCAGCGCGGGTGCGACGTCGACCGCAGGTGAGGGTGTCGGCGCCACAGCTCCTGCCACGGCGGCCGTCATGCCCACCACCGGCGCGGCAATGGACTCCCACACGCTCACACCGTAGGCCCGCGGACGGGCGTCCGCCCGATCAGGGCCATCGATGAGAATTGTTGCTGATCACCCATCAGGCGGCACCGGCCAGGTCGAGCTGCACCGTGGCGATCTCCCACCCGCGCAACGGCAGGTGGACCAGGCCGTCGCCGTCGACGGAGAGCGGCTCGCCGGGGCGACCGAGCAGGTCGCAGCGCCAGGCCCCGAATACGCCCCGCCTGGCCCCGATGACGGCGGTGGTCTCCGCCGGCGTCTGGGCCACCACCCGCAGCTCGGCGCGGCCGTCCCGGTCCCGGACGCTGGTCAGCACCACCCCCGGACCGTCGACGGTCAACCCGGTGACCGGCGCCGGCAGCGCGCTGGACACCTCGGCGGTGCCGGGGAAGGCGAGCAGATCGTGCCGGTACGCCTCGGCCGCCTCCAGCACCCCGGCGGAGTGCCATTCGCCGCGGAACGGCAGCATCGCCAGCTCGACGCTGCGGACGCCACGACACTGCGCCAGCGGCGTGGGCAGCTGCGGGCCGGCTGGCTCGTCGCGCAGGGCGTGCCGGTTGCGGGAGAGCATCCCGATCGACCGCAGGAGGGTCACGGCGAGTTCCCGGCCGGAGTCGGTCAGCTCGTACTCCGTGGGTTGGGTCAGCAGCACCGCGAGCGAGCCCTCGGCGCCTCCGGCGGCGACGAACCCGGACGCGGGGAAGGTCGGCAGCGGGACCTCGCCGCCGCCGCCCTCGGCGGTCAACCCCCGCTCGACGACCGCGAACTGGCCCTCCGCGTACGAGGAGGCGGCGGGCGACGGCAGTGGCAGGTGCAGCCGGACCCGGTGGTCGTCGCAGCGATTGTCGAAGTCGATCCGCAGCCGCAGGAACCGTTCGCCGGCGCGCAGCTCGACCCGGGTGGTCACGGTGATCGCCTCCCGGTCGACCGCCCTCGAACCCGCGTCGATGTAGGCCCCGACCGGCCACCGGTACTCGCGGACCACGTCCAGGACGGCGACCACCGGCCCCTCGTGCACGGCGTCGATGTGCACCGCGCGGGGCTTGTCGACAAGCTCGTCCACGGCCGGCGGGGCGTAGTTGTAGCTGTCGCCCACATCGCCGCCGTCGACGATCCGGCCGAGGCCGTCGACGCTCAGCCCGTCCGGGGTGGAAACCCGCAGCGTGCCGTCCTCGGCGACCTCGACGCGCAGCAGGCCGTTGTCGACGACCCCGTCGACCACCGTCACGGGCGCCGGCACGGCGCTACCGCTCGCCGGCAGGGCCGGGCCGCTCGCCGGCAGGGCGGGGCCGCTCGCCGGCAGGGACATCGGGCGTACCGCGGCGTGCCCGAGCGCCGGTACGCCGACCGGCGCGGCGACGGTCAGCCGCGGGGCGGCGAGGATGCGCACCCGCCACCGGTCCGGTCCGACGGCGGCGGCGAGCGCCAGCCGCACGTCCTCGACGTCGAAGGCGGGATCGCCGTGCTGGGCCACGTGGAAGGTGAGGGTGGCGTCGTCGGGTGACACCGACCAGGCGGTGATCTCCTGGCCGTACAGTTCGCAGCCGTGCACGCGGGTGAGCACGGCGGGCAGGTCGGCCGCCGGCACCAGGTCGTCGGCGAGCAGCGTCCGGGCCCGGTCGAGGACCTGCACGGGAACCACCTCGCCGTCGGCGCCGACCAGACCCACCGGCCCGCCGCCGACGGGCGCCTCGACGTCCAGGCGGACCAGCGCGGTCCGGGCCGCCGGCGTCGGGTTGAACAGCAGGTAGGCGTCGTTCGGCACGGCGGCGGCCAGTCGGGCGCCGACCAGGTCACAGACCGCCCGGCCGAGCTGGTCCGCCTCGGCCAGCCGGGCGGCCACCTGCTCGGCGGTCTCGTCGCAGCCGCAGCCGGTCACCGAGTCGTGGCAGCTGGCGTCGATCAGCCGGCTCCAGGCCATGTCGAGGAAGCGCTGCACCGACGGGTCGCCGTAGAGGGCGGCGACCGGTTCCGCGTACCGCTCGACCCGCCGCTCGGCGCGGCCCATCGCCCGCTTGAGGTGGCCGCGGACGGAGATCACGCCGGGGAGGATGTTGGCCCGGGCGTGCGACCGCAGCTCGCCGCGCACGGTGGGCAGGCCGTCCACCGTGGCCGGCTGGGTGGCGAAGTACTCGGCCAGCGTGCCCAGCCGCAGGTGCACGCCCGCCACCCGGGCGGCGGCCAGCAGGTCGGGGGCGTCCGGCGCCGGCGCGGCGTGGTCCGTGCCGTACATCGCCAGGATCGGGGTCGCGTCGCCGTCGGGCCGCCAGCCGCGCAGCCGGTCGGCCAGGTCGGTCGCCCGGCGGGTGACCAGGCGTGGATCGTCCATCAGGCCGGCGGCGTTGCCGTAGCCGCCGGGCAGGTATTCGGTGCGGATCGCGGTGCCGTCCGGGGCCTGCCAGGCGAACGCGTGCGACCGCACCCGCTCCGGTACGCCGCGGAACACGCAGGCGTGGGCCAGCCCCGCCCCCGCCAGGATCTGCGGCATCTGCGCGATGTGGCCGAACATGTCGGGCAGGTAGCCGACCGGCATCGCCCCGCCCAGCGCGGCGCTGCGGGCCAGCCCGCGTTCCAGGTTGCGGACGATGTTCTCCCCGGAGCAGAGGAACTCGTCAAGCAGGATCTGCCACGGCCCGATCGCCAGCCGCCCGGCGCGCACCAGCGCGAGGACCTGCTCCCGGCGCTCCGGCCGGACCTCCAGGTAGTCGTCGACCGCGGCGAGTTGACCGTCCAGGGTGAACCGCTGGCGGTCGTCCTGCTCCATCCGGTCGAACACCTCGTCGAGCAGAGCCACCAGCCGCAGCCGGAACCGCTGGAACGGCTCGTACCACTCCCGGTCCCAGTGGGTGTGCGGGACCACGATGATCTCTGCCGGCCGGTCCATCAGCTTGCCGCCTCTCCGCCGATCGCCGCCCCGGTCAGCTCACCGTAGCGGCGTACCACCTGTTGGCTGGTCCGTAGATCGGCCGCGCCCTCCGCCACGCCGGTCAGCGGCCGCACGCCCGCGGTCACCATCGCGTGGAAGGCGACCAGTTCCTGCTCGAAGGCCTCGGTCACCGAGCGGAAGACCGCCCGCCGCTCGCCGCCGCCGTGCCGGTCCACCGCGGTCAGCGTGGTGGGGGCGTTGAGCAGGTACGGCGATGGGAAGACCAGTTCCAGGGCGCCCCGGGCGTGGTGCAGGGTCACGGTCTCCCGGTAGGCCGGGCAGTCCGGCAGGTTGAGCCATCGGATGCCGTACCGCCCGCCGGCGGGCAGCCGCCCGGAGATCTCCACCGACGGCTCGGGCGGCCCGTCCGGCGCCAGCGGCCAGGTGGCGACGTGGTCCACCGTGGCCGGCGCCCCGGTGAAGAGCCGCAGCAGGGACAGATCGTGCGAGATGCTGTTGATCAGGATCTGGTAGAGGGTGCGGGCGCCGGCGTCCCCGCCCACCGCGGCGTCGAGCAGCCGCTCGTCCGCCGCGCGCAGCCGGGCCGCCTGCTCGGCGGGCAGGTCCCGCGGCGCCGGGGGCAGGTTGGCGAACGCTAGTTGCTGGTCGCCGCCGGCGTGCAGCACGGTCACCTCGACCGCGTGCACCGCTGCCGCGCCGCCGATCTCCTTCAGCAGGCGGGCGGCCTCGGCCACCGCCGGGTCGTACTGCTTCATGTAGCCGACCATCAGCGGTGCGGTCCCGGCGTCGGGCCCGGTCAACCGGCCCGTCTCGGCGAGGGTGTAGGCGAGCGGCTTCTCGCAGAGCACCGGGAGCCCGTGGCGCAGTGCCGTCGCGGCGAGTCCGCCGTGCGAGCCGGACGTGGCCAGCAGCACTGCGTCGCAGCCGCCCGAGCTGAGCATCGCGGCCGCGTCGGTGTGGCGGCGGGCCGGTTCGACGCCGTACCGGGCGCCGAGTTCGGCCAGCCGCGCGGGGGACAGGTCGCTCAGCGCGACGATGTCGAACAGGTCGGCGCGGCGTTGCAGCAGCGGCAGGTGCACCGTACGGGCTATGACGCCCAGACCGGCCACCGCGATCCTGATCCGCTTTCCCGGTTCGGTCATCGCAGCGCCTCCTGCAGCCACCGCCGGTTGGCGCGCTGGTCGGCGCGAACCCGGTCCAGGTCGCGGCCCTGCTCAGGCGCGTCCTGCTCGATCACCAGCCAGCCGGCGTAGCCGATCTCGTCGAGCCCGTGCAGCACCCCGGCGAGGTCGACGTCGCCGGTGCCCAGCGCGCAGAACCCGCCGGCGGCGACCACCTCGGCGAGGCCGCCACCGGCCTCCCGGACGCGGCCGTGCGCGGCCAGGTCGGCGTCCTTCAGGTGCACCTGACCGATCCGTCCGGCCCATTTGCGGAGGGCCGCGACCGGGTCGCCGCCGGCCAGCGTCAGGTGCCCGGTGTCCAGGCAGATCGCGACGTCGGTCAGCTCCAGCAGCCGGTCGGCCTCCGCCTCGGTCTCCACGTCGGTGCCGAGGTGGTAGTGGAACACCGGTTCCAGTCCCCGGTCGCGGCAGCGGTCGACGGCCTGCTGCACCCGCGCGGCGAAGCCCGGCCAGGCGGCGGCGGGCAGCGCCGACGCCAGGTCCGGCGGGGTGCCCGGCCGGGCCATCCGGGCCGGGTTGGCCGAGCAGGCCAGGGTGGGCCGGGGCGCGAAGCGCGGGTCGTCGACGGGTACGGCGGTGAACACGTCCAGCGCCGCGTCGAGCTGGGCCAGGTCCGCGGCGAATCCGTCCGGATCGGCGAAGCGCAGGTCCACCCAACCACCGGCGAGCCCGATGCCGGCCCCGGCCAGCCGCCGGGTGAGCACCTCGCCGGTGCCGAGGAAGCCGATCGGCCCGGAGTCCACCCCGGTATAGCCGTCCCCGGTCAGCGCCGCCAGCAGGTCCTCCGGCCCGACCTCCGGGTCGATCGCCTGGTAGATGCCGTAGTTGACGGGGGCTCCGGCCACCCGCGTTCGTCCGGTCAGCTGCACAGTGCGATCACCTCCATGCGGTGGGATTCCAGGACGTGCAGCCCGTCGCCGGCCGGCAGCAGGCACCGGTCGCCGCGGACCACCCGGTGGCTGCCGTCGGGGTAGCCGAGCAGCGCGCCGTCGGCGTCGAGCGCCAGCAACTCGTCGCCCAACCGCAGCAGCAGGGGAGCGTCCGGTCCGGCGGAGATCGCGGTGCGGCCGGCGCCCAGCGCCTCGCGGACCGCCGCCTCGTCGCCTGGGTCACCGTCGGTGAGCACCCAGGTGGTGGGCGCGCCGGGCAGCGCGTCCGCGCCGGGCCGGTGGTAGTCGCTGCCCCCGATGGGTACGACGTCCGGCCGCCAGGCCTGCGCCCACGCCAGCGGCGCGCCCCAGGTGCGGTCCCACCAGCTCGAGTGCCACACCTCCACGAACCGGGTGCGGGTGGTCACCGGCTGCCGCCAGGCGCAGTCGCCGGAGAGCGGGTGGTTGATCGACATCAGCCCGCCCGCGCGCTCGGCAGTGGCGAGCCACTCGTCCGGCGGCTGGCGGAAGTCCACCCAACCCACCGGGCCGAACACGTTGGCGTGCCCGCGGTCGGTGGTCACCTCCTGCCCCGGCACCAGCGTGATCCCGTACCGGCGGCCGGCGTCCGCCAGCCACGGGTGGTGGCTGACGGTGTTGTGGTCGGTGACCGCGAGGAAGTCCAGGCGCCGGGAGACGGCGAGGGCGGCGAGTTCGTCGATCGTCTGCGCGCCGTCGCTGTGCACGGTGTGGGCGTGCAGGTCACCGGCGAGCCAGCGCCGCCCGTCGACTTCGGGCACCGCCCGGCGGGGCGGCCGCTCCGGCCGAGGCGGCGCCTCCGGTGCCGGCGGCGGGGCGGGCGGGCTGGTGCTGGTGGTGGCGGTGACCTCGAAGTCCAGCCCCTGCGGCGGCACGCGGTGCAGCCGCAACAGGACGTGCCATTCGCCCGGCTCCAACTCGCCGGGAAGGTAACCGGGGGTGGCCCAGTCCGCGGCGACGGTGTACCCGTCGCGGACGCCGCCGGACCAGCCGCGGAAGCCGGCCGGGCCCACGCAGCCGAGGTCGAGCACGCCGTCGGCGCGGGGATAGTCCAGCCGGACGGTCAGCGCGGCGGTGCCCGGCGCGACGGTGACCGGCACGGCGCGCATCACGTTCTCGGCGCGGTCCCGCAGGGTCCACCTGCCCCGGTGTACCACCATGGTCAAGCGTCCGCCCCGACGCCGGTACGCGGCGCCGGCACCGTGGCCGCCGAGCCCACCAGTTCGCCGTCCCGGTAGAGCAGCGACCGACCGGGCCGGGGCACCAGCCAGCCGGTGTCACCCGGCTCGGGTTCGCGCCCCTCAGGCACCACGACCTGCACGCTGGTCGGCGCGGCGTCGTCCTCCGCCGGGACGTCCAGGGAGACCAGGGAGAAGCTGCCCAGGTTCTCCACCACCACGACCTGCCCGCTCAGCGCGTCGGGCCCCGGCTCGGCGAAGTAGTCGAGGTACTCGGGGCGGACGCCGTAGACCAGGCTCTCCCCGTCGACCACCTGACCGCGAGCGTCGTCGGGCACTGGCAGCCGCACCCCGGCGACGGTCAGGTCGTCGCCGCGGACCCGGGCCGGGATCAGGTTCATCGGGGTGGAGCCGATGAAGCCGGCGACGAACGTGTTGGCCGGGCGGCGGAACACCTCGGTGGGCGTGCCGACCTGCCGGATCCGCCCGCCCTCCATCACCGCGATCCGGTCGGCGAGGGCCAGCGCCTCGGCCTGGTCGTGGGTGACGAACACGGTGGTCACGCCCAGCTCGCGTTGCAGCCGCTTGAGAAACGTGCGCGCCTCCAGCCGCAGCCGGGCGTCCAGGTTGGACAGCGGCTCGTCGAGCAGGAAGACCTGCGGGTGACAGGCCATCGCCCGGGCCAGCGCGACGCGCTGCTGCTGCCCGCCGGAGAGCTGCCCGGGGCGGCGGTCCAGCAGCGCCGACAGGCCCAGCTCGTCGGCGGTGCTCGCGGCCTTGTCCTGCCGGACCGCCTTGTTGACCTTCTTGATCCGCAGCGGGTAGGCGATGTTGTCCCGCACCGTCATGTGCGGAAAGAGCGCGTAGTCCTGGAAGACCATCGCCACGTCCCGCTGCCCGGGCGGCAGGTTGGTGACCGTACGCTCGCCGATCCGCACGCTGCCGCCGGAGGCGACCTCGAGCCCGGCGATGGTGCGCAGCAGGGTGGTCTTGCCGCAGCCGGAGGGGCCGAGCAGGGCGAAGAACTCGCCGTCGGCGATCTCCAGGTCGAGGGCGTCCAGGGCCCGCACCCCGTTGGGGTAGACCTTGGTCAGCTCGCGCATGGTGATGGCGGACATCAGCGCTTGATCCCTCCGTGGAAGCGGAATCCGTACCGGCTGCTGACGAAGACGAACATGAGCGCCACCGGCAGCGAGTAGAGCAGCGAGAACGTGGAGAGCAGCCGCAGGTCGGCCTGCCCGCCCTCGGTATAGAGGGTGTACATGATCACCGCGGCGGGGGCCTTGTCCGGCCCGCGCAGCAGCAGGAACGGGACGAGGAAGTTCCCCCACACGTTCGCCACGGCCCACACCCCGACGGTGGCCAGCCCCGGCCGGACGACCGGCACCACGATGTGCCGCAGGATCTGCAGGGGACTGGCCCCGAACACCCGCGCCGACTCCTCGTACGACGTCGGCGTGGCGTCCATGAAGTCCTTGAGGATGAAGATCGCGGCCGGCAGCAGGCCGCCGGTGAGGATCAGGATGACGCCGAGCCGGGAGTCGATCAGGTTCAGCCGGAACGCCAGCTCGAACAGCGGGACCATGGTGGCCGTGCCGGTCACGATCGAGGAGAGCAGCAGCAGCCCGTAGAGCAGGGCGTCCCGCCCCGGCACCCGGACCCGGCTCAGCGCGTACGCGGCCAGCGCGGCGAACGCCACCACCAGCACGGCGGTGCCGCCGGCCAGCCAGACCGAGTTGAGCAGCGAGGTCATCGCGTACGGGTTGTCCAGCAGGATGCGGAAGTTGTCGAGAGTGAATTGGGGCAGCGACGTGGCGATCGTGGGGGTCTCGTCGAACGGCGCGGTGGCCAGCCACAGCAGCGGCAGGGCGAAGAAGGCGAGGACGAGGCAGAGGAAGACGTACCGGCCGATCCGCGCCAGCACGTGCCGGATGGCGGCCGTCGCCGCGCCGTCGGTGCGGGCGTCCTGGGTCGCGATGCTCACGCCGCCTCCCTCCGCCGGCCCAGCATGCGCAGGTACACCAGCGCGATGACCAGGTTGATCAGCAGCATGATGAACGAGATGGCCGCCCCGATGCCCAGCTCCCCGCCGGAGAGCGCCACCTTGTAGACGTAGACCGGCAGGGTTTCCGAGCGCTGCTCGGGACCGCCCGCGGTGATCAGGAACGGCGTGAAGTCGTTGAACGTCCAGAGGCTGATCAGCAGCAGGTTGGTCAGCACGTGACCGCGGATGCGCGGGAACACCACGTCGCGCAGCTGCTGCCAGGTGGAGGCGCCGGCCAGCCGGGCGGTCTCCAGGTGCGAGCGGGGCACGTTCTCCAGCGCGGCCGCGTAGAGCATCATCGAGAACGCGGTGCCCCGCCAGGTGTTGAAGATGATGATCGACAGCATCGGGTGGTCGAGCAGCCACGCGGTGCCCGGGATGCCGAGCAGCGCGTTGAGGGTGCCGGCGTCCCGGTCGAGCAGGGCGATCCAGAGGAACGCGACCACCGAGCTGGGCAGGATCCAGGCCAGCAGGATGAACGCCTCGACCACCCGGCGGACCGGGCCGCGCCGGTCGCGCAGCGCGAAGGCGATGGCGAAACCGAGACAGGCCTGGCCGATGACCGCCGAGCCGAGCACGAACTGCAGGGTCAGCAGCAGCGAGCTTCGGAAGCGTTCGTCGGTCAGGGCCTTGGTGTAGTTGTCCAGGCCGACGATCTCGGGGTTGGCCGCGGCCAGGCCGGTGAGCCGGTAGTTCGTGATGCCCAGGTAGATCGTCCAGGCGGCCGGCACCACGAGGAAGAGCAGGATCAGCACCATGCTCGGGACGAGGAACCCGGCGGCACGGGCCCGGCCCAGCCCGGCCGCGTCGGGGGCGGGGGAGGGGCCCGTGACCGGGCCCGCTCCCCCGACCGTCTCGTCAGGACGAGACGTTACCTGGACCACCGACGATCCCTTCGACCTTCTTCTGGTACGCCGAGGCCGCCTCGTTGACGCTCTTGCCCGACGCCACGGCCGCGGTCGCCTCCTGCAGCGCCACCGACACCTGCGGGTAGACCGCCAGCGGCGGCCGGTACGCGGTGAGCGGCAGGACCTTCTCGGCGACGAAGCTGAGCAGGGGGTCGCCGGCGAGCACCTCCTTGTTGACGTCCATCCGCGAGGTGATCCGCGCCGCGCCGGCGAGCTGCTCCTTGGTGGCCTCCGCCGAGTGCATGAAGGCCAGCAGCTCGAACGCCTGTGCCGGGTACTTCGAGTTCGGGTTCAGCACGTCGACGCCGCCGCCGGACATGCTGACGAAGTCCTGTCCCCGGATGCCGGCGCCGGGCTGCTTGGCCGGAATCATCGCCCACCCGACGGTGGTGTCCCGGTCGGGCATCTTGGCGACGCCGTCCTTCGGGTTGACCACGCCGCGCCAGAAGTAGTCGCCCTCGGCGAGGATGCCGATCTTGCCCGCGGCGAACTCGGCGAAGGACTTGTCGCGCCCCTTGGCCTCCTGCTGGAGCTTCGGATCGCCCAGCCCGCCACCGTAGACCTTGGTGTAGAAGTCGAGCATGTCCTTGACCGGCTGGTTGGCGCCGGCCCACTTGTTGTCCTTGTAGATTTCGCCGCCGGCGCCGACCAGCAGCGGCAGGGCACCCTGCATGGTGGTCGCCTCACCCATCGCCGTGCCGGCGTTGATCTGGATCGGCGTCACGCCGGGCAGCGCCTTCAGCTTGGTGCCGGCGTCGAGGATCTCCTGCCAGCTCTTCGGCTGCCAGTCGGCGGGCAGGCCGGCCCTGGCGAAGAGCTTCTTGTTGAAGTAGAGGACGCGGCCGTCGGTGCCCTGTGGGATGCCGTACTTCTTGTCCTCGAACGTGCCGAGGCCCTGCACGCTCTCCGGGATCTGGGACCAGCCGTCCCAGCTGTCGACCTGGTCGCCGGCCACCTCGGACAGCGGCTTGAGGTAGCCGGCCTGGGCGAACTCGCCGACCCAGATGCCGTCGACCGACATCACGTCGGCGCCGCTCTTGGACCGCAGGTCCAGAGCCAGCTTTGTCTTGTACGGCTCGTCGTCGACGCCGCTGGGCACGAACGACACCTTCGCGGTGACGCCCTTGGCCTTCTGGGCCTCGACGAACCGGGGGATGACCCACTTCTCGATCCACTCCGCACTGGCGGAGTTCTTGCCGCCGGCGATGGCGTTGGCGGCGATGGTGAGGGTGATGTTCTTGGCGTCCTTGCCCGCGGGCTCGTCGCCGCCACCGCAGGCCGTGGTGGCGAGGGTGACGGCGGTGAGCGCGGCGAGCACACCCGTGACGCGTCTCGGCGTGACTGACATGGGGCTGTTCCCTTCGCAAGGAGCGGCTTCGAAGAGACTCGCGGATCGCCCGCCGGCCGCAGGTTCGTGCCGGCGATGCTTAGCGGCCACAATGTCATGACAGCCTGACGACGTAAATACCTGTCACTGAAATGAGCCCGAAACAGGCGGGTCACCGCTCGGCGACGGTGACCTCCAGCGCGTACCGGGCGGCCCGGTAGATGTGCGCGCCGTGCTCGACGTGGCGGCCCTGGTCGTCGTACGCGGTCCGGGTCATGGTGAGCAGCGGGGCGCCCCGCCGTTCGCCGAGCATCTGCGCCTCCGCCGCCGTCGCGGCGCGTGCCCCGATGCGCTGGTGGGCCGTGCGAATCCGCAGGCCGGCGGCGCGCAGGAGGGCGTACAGGCCGCGGGACTGCAGCGCGTCGAGGGTGAGCCGGACCGGGTCCAGGGGGAGCCAGTTCTCCATCACGGCCAGCGGCTCGCCGTCGGCGAAGCGCAGCCGGCGCAGGTGCTGCACCTCGGCGCCCGCCGGCACGCCGAGCGCCTGCGCCGCGGTCGCCGGGCAGGCCACGGCGGCCAGTTCCAGCACCGAGGTGGAGGGTTGCTGACCGGCCCGCACCAGGTCGTCGTGGAGGCTGGTGAGTTCCACCGCGCGGCGCACCTCGCTGCGAACCACCTGGGTGCCGACGCCGCGGCGGCGCACGATCAGTCCCTTGTCGACCAGATGCTGGATGGCCTGCCGGACGGTGGGGCGGGACAGGCCGAGCCGGTCGGCGAGCTGCAGCTCGCTGTCGAGCCGGTCGCCCGGGGCCAGTTCGCCGCGCTGGATCGCCGCGGCGAACTGCTCCGCGACCTGGAAGTAGAGCGGGACCGGACTGCTGCGGTCGACCGCGATCTCGGGGCCGGTCACGGGACCTCCTCGGGGGCGGACGCGCGGTGTCGAGGACGCGCTGATGGCCACTGTACCTAAGCGGACACGGTCCGCAGCATGGCAGATGTCAGGACAACACATTGACACAACTCCTGGCCACTGTTACCAATCAAGGACAGGATCGAGCTGACGGTCACGCCGACGCCGGCCGGGACAACGGACTCCCGCCTGGCCTGCTTCGCCGCCATGCCGGACCAGGCGGAGACCGCGGCGCTGGCCGAGCAAGAGCCCTTAGGGAGCCGGCCCGCGCCGGACCGGGAGGAGAGCGGTGAACACCGAATACGAGGCGTTGACGCTCACCCGCGCCCACCGGCCCCAGGCGATCGCCGAGGCGGCCGCCGGGCGGACCCGCCGACCCTGGCCCGATCAGGGCCAACCGCTGTTCATCATCGCCGCCGACCATCCCGCCCGGGGCATCCTCGGCGTACGGGACCGGCCGATGGCGATGGCCGGGCGGGCCGACCTGCTGGACCGGCTGCGGCTGGCGCTGTCCCGGCCGGGCGTCGACGGCGTGCTCGGCACCCCGGACATCCTCGAGGACCTGCTGCTCCTGGGCGCCCTGGAAAACCGGTTGGCCATCGGCTCGATGAACCGCGGTGGCATCTCCGGCGCGGCCTTCGAACTCGACGACCGGTTCACCGCGTACGACCCGGACAGCATCGCCGCGATGCGCTACGACGGCGGCAAGATGCTCTGCCGCATCGACCCGGAGGACCACGGCACCGCCGCCACCCTGCACGCCTGCGCCCAGGCGGTCAGCGCGCTCGCCGCCCAGCGCACGGTCGCCCTGGTGGAGCCGCTCTGGGTGAGCCGCACGGACGGGCGGGTGCACGTCGACCTGCGCCCGGAGGCGGTCATCAAGGGCGTCAGCGTCGGCCAGGCGCTCGGCACCACGTCCGCGTACACCTGGTTGAAGCTGCCGGCGATCGACGAGATGGACCGGGTGATGGCCGCGACCACGCTGCCGGTCCTGCTGCTCGGCGGGGATCCGACGGAGGCCCCCGACGTGGTCTACGCCCGGTGGGAACGCGCGCTGCGGCAGCCCGGGGTGCGCGGGCTGGTGGTCGGGCGGGCGCTGCTCTACCCGCCGGACGACGACGTGGCCGCCGCCGTCGACCTGGCCCACTCGCTGCTGCCGGCCCGGCAGGACGCATGAGCGGCGACCTGCACCTGCCCTGGGGCACGACCGCCCGGCAGGTCAGCGGGTCAGCCAGAAGAACTTCTCCCAGGACCCCACTGCCGTCCGGTTGGCGATCAGTGGGGAGGCGCCGGCGTTCTCCGCCGTCACGTAGCGGTTGTTCGCGTTGGCCAGCAGACTGACCGTGCCATCGGCGTTGGTGATGATCCGGAACTTCTCCCAGGCACCGATGGCCGTCCGGTTGGCGATCAATGCGGACGCACCGGCGTTCTCCGCTGTGACGTACCTGCCGTTGACGCGCGCACGGAATGCCACGAATCCGCTACCCGCGTCGATCCGGTCGAACTGCTCCCAGCCGCCGGCAGCGGTGCGGTTGGCGATCAGCGGAGAGGTGCCCGCGCTCTCGGCCGTGACGTAACGCAGGTTCACGTTGGCGAGCAGATGCACCAGGGCCGGCGGGGTGACGAACCTGAACTTCTCCCAGGAGCCGATTGCCGTCCGGTTGGCGATGAGCGGGGAGGCGCCGGCGTTCTCCGCGGTGACGTAGCGGTTGTTCGCGTTCGCGATCAGGCTGGCCGTGCCGTCGGCATTGTTGATGATCCGAAACTTCTCCCACGGCCCCACCTTCGTCCGGTTGGCGATGAGCGGGGAGGCGCCGGCGTTCTCCGCCGTGACGTATCGGCCGTTCTCCCGGGATCGGTAGGCCACGAACCCGCTTCCGACGTCGATCTGGTCGAACTGCTCCCATGGCCCGATGGCGGTCCGGCTGGCGATCAGCGGGGAGGTGCCGGCGTTTGCCGCGGTCACGTACCGGTTGTTGACCGTCGCCAGGAGGCTGGTCGCCGGACCGCCGAGCAGGCGAGCCAGCGCCGCGTAGTCGCCGTTGAAGACGTCCAGATCGGGCGTGGAGAACTCGGAGCCGGGGATGGGGGTGCCGGCAGCGTGCTGCCAGAGCGCGAAGGACGACCACCCGGCCGGCAGCGGCGGCGGATTCTGCGAGTAGTTGGCGATGAACAACGGGTTCGCCGCGAAGCTCGTGTTGCTGGCCGTGCAGGGGTTCCACCAGTTCGTGTTGGTGTAGATCATGGCCTGCCGGCCGGTGCGGACAGCGATCTCGGTGACGAAGTCCCGGACCCACGCCACCAACTGGGCGGGCGTCATGTTGTAGCAGTCGTTCAGGCCCCAATCGGCCCGGGGCCATTCGATGTCCAACATCGGCGGAAGCGTGCGTCCATCGGCGGCGTACGGGGCGAAGTTGAGCAGGACGTTGGCCTGCTGCCTGCCGCTACTGAGATCCGGCCGGGCCCGGTGGTACGCCCCGGTGTAGAGGCCGTTGGCCCGGGCGCCGAGGTAGTTGGTGGCGTAGTACGGATCAGGATTGTTGTGCGGCACTGGTTGGCCGTCCTGCTCGCTGGCGCGGATGTAGGCGAACGTCGCACCGCCCGCTGCCACCGCGGCCCAGTCCAGCGAGGGCCCCTGGAAGTAGGACACATCGACGCCTTTGATCGGGTATCCGGGGGGCGTGGGCAGCGCCCTTGCCGGCGCGGCAACCCCGACCAGTCCGCCTACTCCCAACGCCGCACCCAGTAGAACCGCCAGACATTTGCGTAACATGGCTCGCCTCCACCACCAGGGGCGCTACGCATCCATGCGGAGCGTAACTGGCTGCGTAGCCCTGAGGAATCGGCCGCCGGTCCATTGTTGAGTCCGCGGCCGTGGGAGAGAGGCGGCGGTCAGGCGGGCGCGTTTCTCCCTGGCGTTGGTCGGGTTGGGGAACAATCGAGCGCGGGAGGTGTGCGTGATGGACGGCCAGCGCGACGTGCTAATCCTGATCGACCGGGGAGCGGATGCGGACCGCGTCCTCGAGTCGCTGCGCCGGGTCGCCCGGGTGACGCAGGTGCTGCCGCCGCGGTTGGCGCTGGTCCTCGCGGACGGGCCGGTGAACGTGCCGGGCGCGGCGGCCTACGCCGACGACGTGCCGGACGCCGTCCTCGACGAGCTCTCCCCGGCCGAGCGCGCGTTCGTCGCCGCGTGGCGATCCCGCCGCGCGGGGAAACGCCGTCCAGGTGAAGGGCTCCCGTGGGACGCGCCCGGCCACCTCCCGCCCGACCTGCCGCCGCACCGTTGACGCCGCGTTGACGCCAGCCCGGTGCACTCATTCCTGACCGGCGGCGGGCTCCCGCCGCCCGCAAGGGATTGGGGCTGGACATGGCTGGAGATCTCCACATCGCAGAGTGGGTGGTCGTCGAGGAGACCCCGCAGGCACGGCGGGAGGCGGCGCGGCCCGAGCGCGGCATGCCGATCCACCGCTACGGCCGGGTCGGCATCTACGCCGACACCGCGCGCCGGGCCCGGCGGCCCGCCGCCGTCGAGGCGCCGGACCTGAGCGCGCTGCCCGGCGGGCTGAGCGAGGTCGAGCGGCTCGGCCTCGCGGCGCTCGGGCTGCGGGAGAGCACGGGGTACCGGTCGGCCAAGGAGAACCGCCCGCGCCGGGGCGAGGAGTGGGACATGCCGGACTGCACGACCGTCGTGCCCCGGGCCGAGCCGACCGCCGAGGAGGCGGCCGCGCCGGGCCGGGCGGCGGCTCCCGCCCCGACCAGCTCCTACCTGGAGGGCACGGTCGCGGTCGGCATCGTCATCGTCGAGGGCCCGACGCCGGAGCTGCAGTTCTCCGACGCGGAGCGGACGAAGGTCATCGCCGAGGTGCAGAACGGGCTCGGGTTCTACGCCGTGACGAACCCGCTGGCCGGTATCAGCTTCGCGTACGACATCCAGGACGTCGTGCTCGACCTGCCGGCGGACCCGAACGCGCCGGACCTGGAGGCGCACTGGCGCAACCCGGCGATGGCCGCCATCGGCTTCAGCGCCGACCCGGCCGGGGTGACCGCCTACGTGGAGAGCCTGCGCGGCAAGTTCGGCACCCGCTGGACGTACTGTGCGTTCTTCACCAAGTACCCCCTGGGCTGGTTCGCGTACGCCTGGCTCGGCGGCCCGTACCTCGTCATGGACTACAACAACGACGGCTGGGGGCCGGACAACATCGACCGGGTGTTCGCCCACGAGACCGGTCACATCTTCAACTGCCCCGACGAGTACGCCAGCAGCGGCTGCAACTGCGGCGGGAGCTGGGGGCGGTTCGGTCTGGTCAACGGCAACTGCCAGAACTGCGCCGCCGAGGGCGGCGTCCCCTGCCTGATGAAGGGGAACTCCTTCGAGCTGTGCGGGTACACGCCCGGGCACCTCGGCTGGGCGCCGCAACTGGCGGTCCGCGACTACGCCTACGGCGCCGGCGGCTGGCGGGTGGAGAAGCACCCGCGGTTCGTGGTGGACACCACCGGCGAGGGCCGCGCGGACATCGTCGGCTTCGGCGACGCGGGGGTGTACCTGTCCCGCTCGCAGCCCGACGGCCGGTTCGAGACGCCGCACGTCATCGTCCACGACTTCGGATACGCGGCCGGCGGTTGGCGGGTGGACCGGCACCCGCGCTTCGTGGTGGACGTCAACGGCGACGGTCGGGCGGACATCGTGGGGTTCGGCGACGCGGGCGTCTACATCTCCTACGCCCAGCCGGACGGGACGTACGGCGCACCGCAGTTCGTGGTGCACAACTTCGGGTACGTCGACGACGGCTGGCGGGTGGAGCTGCACCCGCGCTTCGTCGCCGACATCACCGGGGACGGCCGGGCGGACATCATCGGGTGCGGCTACGCCGGCGTCTGGGTGTCCCGGGCCCAGGCCGACGGCACGTACGCCCCGGCCCAGTTCGTCCTCGCCGACTTCGGCTACACCTCGGGCTGGCGGGTGGAGCGGCACCCACGGTTCGTGGTCGACGTCAACGGCGACGGCCGGGCGGACATCGTGGGGTTCGGCGACGCCGGCGTGTACGTCTCGTACGGGCAGGCGAACGGCACGTTCAGCCCACCCCAGTTCGTCCTCGCCGACTTCGGCTACAACTCCGGTTGGCGGGTGGAGCGGCACCCACGGTTCGTGGTGGACGTCAACGGCGACGGTCGGCCGGACATCGTGGGGTTCGGCGACGACGGGGTGCGGGTGTCGTACGGGCAGGCGGACGGCACGTTCAGCGCGCCGCAGCTCGTGGTGGCCAACTTCGGCTACAACGCCGGCGGTTGGCGGGTGGAGCGGCACCCGCGGTTCCTGGCCGACACCACGGGTGACGGCCGCCGCGACATCGTCGGCTTCGGCGACGCCGGGGTCTGGGTGTCCCGGTCGCTGGCCGGCGGTGGCTTCGAGAATCCCGGCCGGGTGATCGCCAACTTCGCCTACAGTGCCGGCGGTTGGCGGGTGGAGAAGCACCCGCGCTTCCTGGCCGACATCACCGGCGAGGGCCGCGCCGACGTGGTCGGCTTCGGCGATGCCGGGGTGTGGGTGTCGCGGTTCTGAGCGGCACGGGGCGCGCGGTCAGCGACGCGATGTCGCGGACCGCGCGCCCACCGGCTGGGCCCGGGTCGGCGAATGGAGGTCGTGGGCTGCGCGCCTGCCAGGGGTCGGCCGGCGGCCGAAGACGAGGTCGGCCAGCTCCGCGGACGGCTCGACGCCCAGTTCGTCGACGAGCAGGTGGCGGAACCGGTGGTACTCGCGTACCGCCTCGACGATGTTGTGCTGAGCGAGGTGCACGGCGATGACGGCCCGGTGGGCGCTCTCCCGCAGCGGCTCGCCGCGCACCGCCTCGAACGCGAGCTCGTACGCGGCGGCGAAGCTCCCACGTGCGGCGAGCCGGAGCGCGACGTCCTCCAGCCCCTGCAGGCGCAGCTGGCGCAGCCGTTCGCGGTCGAGGAGCACCCAGTCGTCGTACCAGCCGGGCAGCAGCTCGCCGCGCAGCCCCCGCAGCACGCTCGCCGCGCCGTCGTCGGGCAGCGCCGCCAGGTCGGCCAGCGCGGCGGTGTCCACCCGGACGAAGCCGGCCAGCGCGATGCGTTTCTCGCCGGCGTCGACCAGCCCGTCGACCGCCCGGTTGCACTGCCAGATAGCGGTGCGCAGGCTGGCGAGGGCGCGTGGCTCCGGCACGTCCGGCCAGAGCGTCCCGGCCACCACCGCCCGGGCGACCGGCCCGGTCAGGGCCAGGTACGCCAGGAGTCGCTCGGCGTTGCCCACGATGTCGGCCGTGGCCCCGTCGGCGAGCAGCCGGAAGCCGCCCATCAGCTCCAGCCGGACGTCCGGGATCGGGGACGCCTCCGCCTCGCGCAGCACGTCAGGTAGGAGTCGGCCGCGGCCCGGCCTGATACGACGTGGGACAGCACGTCCAGCACGGAGGGTCCTTGATCCGACATTTCCCCGGCTCGACGTATCAGACCCAGGGCCCCGCGCCTCACTGAGGTGTCAGAGCCGGCCAGCGGCGGCGGGCCGCCGGTCACGCGGCGGTGGACGCCATCGACTGCAGTCCGGAGAATGGGTACCACGGTCACCTCGGACAGGGCCGGGTGGATCGAGACGCCTCAGCGCCGCGGACGGAGCACGAGGGGCGGGGATGGACCGGTTGCGCGATCACGAGATCGAGACGCTGGTGGAGCGAGTCCGCGCCGGCGACCAGGCCGCCTGGGTCACTCTCACCGATCGGTACACCGGTCTCCTGTGGTCCATCGCGCGCGCCATGCGGCTGACCGACGAGGACGCGGCGGACGCGGTGCAGACCACCTGGCTGCACATGGTGGAGCGGCTCGACACCCTCCGGGATCCACAGCGGCTCGGCAGCTGGCTCGCCACGACGATGCGCCGGGAGTGCCTAGCCGTCCTGCGCCGACGGGCCCGGCAGGTGCCGACGGACAGCTGGGACGACGTGACCGACGACGCCGACCCGCTCGACGGCGCGCTGCTGCGGCGGGAGCGGGACGTCGCGTTGTGGCGGGCGTTCCGCCGGCTCGATCAACCCTGCCAGGCGCTGCTGCGGGTGCTGATGGCCGACCCACCGCCGAGCTACCGGGAGGCCGCCGAGGCCCTGCACACCCCGGTCGGCAGCATCGGTCCCCGGCGCCAACGATGTCTGGGCAAGCTCCGCACCCTCATGCGGGCCGCGACATGTGAAATCCCGTCCGCCGACGCCTCCCCGGGACGGCCGTGATGCGCCACGACACCGACGACGACCTGCTGGCCCGGCTGCGAAGCATCGCCGCCGAGGTGGATCCCGTGCCCGACGCCGTCCGGCGAGCGGCGCACGTGGCCCTCGACACGCGCGACCTCGACGGTCAGCTGGCTCGGCTGGTCGCCGACTCCGCCGCCACCTCCCCGGGTCTCGCCTACGAACCGGTACGGCGAGCGGACCCGGTCGACGATCGTTTCCTCACCTTCGACGGGAGCGGCCTGCGCATCGAGCTGGAGGTCACCGGCGCCGCCGACGGCCTGACGCTCATCGGGCAGGTGATCGGGGCGCGCCCCGGCGAGTGCGTGCTCGAACACGGCGACGGCCGCCGCGACGTCCTGCGGCCCGACGCAGTGGGGCGGTTCGTCCTCGACCGGGTGTCACCCGGCCCGATCCGGCTCCGGTGTCGCTCCCTGGCCGACGAGCCGGTGACCACGACCTGGGTCAACCTGTGAGCGGCTCACCGGCCGAGCGCCACGAACGACAGCGCGGTGGCCACCGCCACGGGATCGCCGGCCACGCACTCGCGGACCCCGTGCAACGCGTCGCCGAAGGACCGACCGGCCCGGAGCCGGTCGTGGAAGTCGACCATCAGCGGCGCGGCCGCGGCGTCGTTGACCGGCACCACGCTGGCCAGCAGGCTCGCCAAGCCGAGCGGGACGAGCGCGCTGACCACCCCGAGCAGTTCGTCGGCGGCGACGGGGGCCGCCACACCGGACTCGCAGCTGGACAGGACCAGCCGCCGCGGCGCGTGGCGCAGCCGGCAGAGGTCGTAGACGGTCAGCGGACCATCGTCGAGCGACACCGCGGAGAAGAGGGGGTTGTCGCTGCGGAAGCTGCCGTGCGCGGCGACGTGCGCGGTCCACGCGCCGTCCAGCGCGGAGAGCACCGCCTCGGCGGTCGCCCGGCCCTCGGCCAGGACGACCGCGCCCGGGTAGCCGTCGCCGATCCGCCGGACCTCCTCGGCGCTGCCGCTCAGGCCGGGGCCGACGACCAGGACGACCCGCTGCTGCCGGGGTGCCCCGAGGCGCCCGGCCCGCAACCACGTCGCCGCGGACGGCGCCACCACGACCGGCGTCGCGCGCAGCGCGGGCAGCAGCGCCCACGGCACCGCGTGCAGGCGGGCCGGCGGTACGACCACCACGGGCGCGCCGTCGACGAGGGCGGCGGCCGGGCCGAGCAGCGCCTCCTGCAGCCGGTGCCCGGCGGCGTCGAGGGCGGCGAGCGCCCCGGGCGGCGGCCGCCCGCGCGCCAGCCGGCGCAGCATGAACCGTGCGAGGTCCAACTCCCGTACCGCCGAGTCGACCGGCCCGACGGCGCTCATCCGTACTCTGTGCCCCACCACGGTGATCGCGTAGAGCAGCCCGTCGAGGGCGGTGAGCTCGACGAGGCGGTGGTCGCCGAGCCCGGCGACGAGCTTCGCCACGACGTCGCCGTCGTCGGCCCGCCCCTGCGCGGCGCCGGCCGTCCGGCGTGTCCTGGACCGGATCGCCGCCTCGAGGCGGCGCCGTTCCTGGTCCAGGCGTTCGGTCGGCGCGTCCGCCACGTGGGCGGCGTCCAGTCGCTTGACCACGTTGCGCAGGGCGGCCAGCTCGCCGGCGAGTTCGCGGTCGTCGGGCGGACGTATCGCGGGCAGGCTCAGCGCGCTGGCCCGCCATCGTTCGCTCCACCGCAGCAGCATGCGGGCGTCGCCCCGCCGCACCGCGTGCCGCTCGGCGAGCGCGGCGAGCTCGACGCCGTACCCGGCGGCGTGCGCCCGCAGTTCCGGGGCGGCCAGGGCCCGCTGGTGATCGCCGGCCGCCGCCAACCCCCGCCGGGCGGCGACGAGGGCCGCGGCAGTGGCACCCCGCGCCTCGGCCCGCAGCGCATGGGCCAGCCATCCCGCGGCGTGGCCGAAGGTGGGACCCCGGTGGCGGAAGCGGGCCGCGCGGGCGAGGTGCCGGTCGGCGTCCGCCGGCCGCCGGTCGGCCGCCAACCGTCCGGCGAACAGGTGCGCCGCCGCCGCCTCCGGCGCCCGCAGCGCGTCCAGCTCGTCGGCGAGCCGGCTGGCCTGAGTGGACAGCCGGCCGCCGCGATGTCCGGCCGCGTATCGCGATTGAAGCGCGACGAACGATGCCCGGGCCTGCCAGCCGGGTCGGCCCTGTTGGCGGAAGAGGTCGCGCGCCGCGGCCGCCCGCTCCGCCGCCAGCGCCGGCTGCCCGGCCGCCTGCGCGGCCTGGCCGGCGGCGAAGAGCAGCTCAGCAGTGCTGGTGCCGTTGGCGCCTGCCCGGACGTGGCGGCGCAGCGCCTCCTCCGTTGCGGCGACGGCCTCGGTGGCCAGACCGGCGGCCAGCAGCACCGCGCACCGGTCGATCGCCAGCGCCGGCCGGGACGCCCCCAGCGCCTGGTACCGAGCGGACGCCTCGTCCAGGAAGCCGAGCGCGGCGGGAATGTCGCCGACCTGGAACGCCAGGTCGGCGCGGTTGGCTACGGCGATCGCGGACTCCAGATCCTGTCCGGTGGCCGCGTGCAGGCGCTCGGCCACCACCAGGTCCCGGTCGGCGCGCGCGGCCTGCCCGAGGGCGGCGTACGCGACGAAACGGTTCATCCGGGCGCGGGCCTCCCACACCGGGTCGCCGCCGCGGCGCAGCACCCGAATCGCCTGGCGCAGATCGGCCAGCGCCTCGTCGTAGCGGCCGAGCACCCGCAGCAGGTGGCCTCGGCGGGTCAGGGCGCGCCCGGCATGGACCCCGGTGCTGTTCGCCACCGCCCGGTCCAGCATTTCGAGGCCGGGTGTGCTGCGACCGGCGAGACCGAGGGTGACACCGAGGGTCGCCTGGACGTCGACCAGCCGCTCGACCGCCCCGGACCCCTCGGCGAACCGCAGCGCCCGGCGCAGTTCGGCGATGGCCTCGTCGTGGCGGCCGGCGTCGCGCAGCACGATGGCCCGGACCTGGCAGGCGACCGAGGCGGTCGCTGGATCGGGCTGCCCTTCGAGCAGCCGCGTCGCCGCCGCGAACGCCTCGGCGGGACGCGACAACGCCAGCGGCAGCAGGCGGTCCGGGAGCCCCGCAGGGGCCGCCCGCACATGGTCGCCGGCAGGTGACACCACTCAAGTCTAGAAACGCATCCCCAGCCGACCGAGGAGGCAACCGATGGGCGCAAGCGGGCAGGAGATTCAGTGGGAGCTGCTGAAGGGCGCGTTCGCCGCGGCGGGCCGACCCGTCGAGATCGGCGCGGGCCGGTGCCGCGACGCCGACGCGGAGTTCCTCTACGAGGCGGGCCGGCTGCTCGTCCGCGAGGAGCATGTCGCGGCCGTGCGCGACATCCTCGACCGGCTCTACCTGCTGCCCGGGCGGCGGCGCCCGGAGCCGGAGCGGGAGACGGCGCAGGGCCGGCCGCGGCCGACCGAGGAGCCGGTGGTGGAGCCGGTCATCGCCGGAGTACGGGCGATCCGGCTGGCGTTCCGCGACCGCGACGACGACCTCCGCGGCTACGACACGATCCGGGCGTTGCGGCTGCTGCTCGACGGCGGAAGGGTCGAGGTCGTCGACCCCTCCCGCCCTGACGAGCGCCGGACCGAGGTGATCGAGGGGTTCGGGACCGGCGCGGCGTCGCTGAACCACGTGGTGCACATCTCGGGCGACGCCGCTGCCTGCCCGGCGGTGGAGCCGGAGCCGGTGCCCGCCGGCAGCCCGCCGGACCCCGGCTACGCGTTGGACCGGGGGGCCGGCGAGGGCGTGAAGGTGGTCATCGTGGACACCGGCCTCGACCCGGAGGCGGCCGTCCGCAGCCCCTGGCTCGCTGGGGTCACCGGTCAGCCCGACCCGGGCGTCGACACAGCGAATCACACCCTCAACGAGTACGCGGGCCACGGCACCTTCATCGCCGGAGTGGTACGCGGCGTCGCGCCCCGGGCCGAGGTCCACGTGCGATCGGTGATCAACTTCGGCGGGGGCGTCCTGGAATCCGACCTCATTCAGGCGCTCGACGCGGTCCTGGTATGCGACCACCCGGACGTCATCAGCATGTCGGCCGGGACCTACGCGTACGACGCATCCGGCATGCTGGCCTTCCAGGCGTTCCACGAGCGTCGGCTGAGCCACCACAAGGGAGTCGTCCTCGTCGTGGCGGCCGGCAACGACGCCGACCGCAAGCCGTTCTGGCCGGCGGCGGCGCCGTACACCGTCTCGGTGGGCGCCCTGGCGGCGACCGGCCGGGGCCGGGCCGGCTTCAGCAACTTCGGCGGCTGGGTCGACGTCTACGCGCCCGGCCAGGACCTGGTCAACGCCTTCCCGACCGGCACCTACACCTACCGGGAGCCGCCCTACGACAACCCGCCCCGGGTCGAGACGTTCCACGGCATGGCCCGCTGGAGCGGCACCTCGTTCAGCACCCCGGTCGTCGCCGGGCTGATCGCGGCGCGGATGTCGCGGACTGGCGAGAACGGCCGTACGGCCGCCCGGTCCCTCATCCGCAAGGCGCGCAAGCAGGCACAGCCCGGCGTCGGCGCGGTGCTGCTGCCCGAGTAGGAAAGGCGACACTCCGGCGAGGTATCTGACCGCCGGCATCCGCCTCCATTCCGGTAGCGAACGGAAATGGAGGCACCGCCATGCCGATGCTGGTCATCACCGGGTCCTTCCGCGTCGTCGGCGCGGCGCCGGACGGCGACTCGGTACGGTTCCATCCCACCGACCCGGCGCACTGGGACCGGGTGGAGGGCCCGCACCGGGTGCGACGCAACGCCTCGGGCGGGGCCCAGCTGCGCCTGGACGGCATCGACGCGCTGGAGACCCACTACACCGCCGGCCGCGTCCGCACCCACCAACCCCTCGACCTGGGCCGGGCGAGCGCGTCGGCCCTGCTCTCCGGGCTGGGCTTCCGCACGGTGCGGCGCGACGAGCGGGAGACCGTGACCGACGCCTGGCCCGTCGAGGTGCCGGGCTACCTCTTCACCCGCGGCGCCGATGTGTACGGCCGCTGCGTCGCGCTGGCCGGCCGCGGTGCCCCGCCGACGGACAAGCCGAGCGGGGAGCGCGTGCACGTCACCGTCCCGATGCTTCGCCGTACCGTCAACTACCGGCAGCTCGCCCGGGGGCAGGCGTACCCGACCTTCTACCGCAAGCTGTACGCGGACCTGCGCCAGGCGATGGCCCGGGCGGTGGTCACCGCCCGGGCGGCGGGTGGGCCGCTGTGGCGGGCGGACCAGACCGCCAGCGGGGCTGCCCTGCCGGCCGGTCTCGCCGACCTGGAACGCGACGTCGTCCTGCTGCCCAAGCTCTTCCGGCGACTCGCCGGCTACTTCGCGCTCAACGACGGCGACCCCTCGCTGGCCGGGTTCGCCGACTACCTGGACGCCCGCGACGACCGGATCACCCTCCTGCCCACCGGCCAGTGGACCAGCCTCGACACGATCGTCGCGGTCGACGGCAACAAGATCCGCCTCACGCACCCGCCCGAGCAGCTCTTCTTCGACGAGCGCTGAGCAGGGGGAAAGACCATGGAGAACACCGTGCACATCCAGGCCGCGACCGAGCGGTACCGCCGGACGAAGCGGCAGCGGACGGAGATCGAGCGCCGGCAGCGCACCGGCGCCACCCGCGTGGTAGCCACGGGCGACCAGGTGGAGGCGCGGGTGCGGCGGCTGGCCCGCACCGGTGCGGTCACGCCGGAGGCCATCCTCCGGGCGTTGCCCGAGGGCGACCAGGTCGCGCGCTCGACGCTGCTGGAACGCATCATCGCCGACACCAACGACCTGCAGGCGGTCAACTTCCTCTCCCGGGGCGCGCGGGCCGCCCGCACGGTGGGGCGGATCGGGGCGGACCTGCGCGGGCGCCGCGTCCCGATCGGCACCGGCTTCCTCGTCGCCCCGGCCCTGCTGCTGACCAACAACCACGTCCTGCCCGACGAGACGGCGGCCGCCGAGGCGGTGCTGGAACTGAACTGCGAGGACGGCATCGACCACGAGGCCGGCCAGGTCGTCCTGTACCGACTGGACCCGGGCCCGCTCTTCCTCACCGACGGGGAGCTCGACTACACCCTCGTCGCCGTCGCGCCCGGAGCCGCCGGGCCCCCCGGCGACGAGTTCGGCTGGAACCGGCTGGTCCACCAGCAGGGCAAGGCGGTCATCGGCGAGTGGCTGAACATCGTCGGGCACCCGCAGGGTCGGCTGAAGGAGGTGGCCCTGCGCAACAACGGGCTGGTCAACGAGCTCGACCACTTCCTGCACTACCGCACCGACACCGAGCCCGGGAATTCCGGCTCGCCGGTCTTCAACGACCAGTGGGAGGTTGTCGCCCTGCACCACTCGGGGATCCCGGCGACCGACGCCGAGGGCAACTGGCTCAAGGCCGACGGCAGCCGGTGGCGGCCGTCGGACGGCGACGGCACCGTCCAATGGATCGCCAACGAGGGGGTACGGGTCAGCGCGCTGCTCGGCCATCTCTTCGGACGCCCCCTGACGGTCGCCGAGCGCGCCGTGCTGGACAGCCTCGGGCCGCAGGCGGTCCCGGCCGGCGTCCAGCCGGTGAATGTTCCGGCGCCGCCGGTCGCCGCTCCCTCGGTCGCTGCGCCCTCCGCGACCGCGCTGTCCGGCATCCCTGGGCAGGCCGGGCCGGGGGAGCGGGCCGGGCTGGCGGTCGCGGGCAGCCTACGGGCGCGTCGGCCCGCGCTCGCCGGCGACACCCACCTGGTGTTCCTGCACGGCCGCGGCCAGTTGGGCCGGGATTCGCAGCGGTTGCGGGCGGGGTGGGCCGCCGGCCTGGCCGCGGGGCTCGGCGCCGCGGGCCTGAGCCCGGTCGACGCCGCGGACGTCTGGTTCCCCTTCTACGCCGGGGAGCTGCAGCGGGGGATGGACGGGCGAGAGGCGCTCGCCGACCCGTCGACCGCGTCCCTGTACGAGGAGTTGGTGTGCGAAGCGGCGGAGCGGGCCGGGATGCCGCCCGGCCTCGTCGCGTCCGGCCCGTCCGCGGACCTCACGATGCCTGATCTGGCGGCGGCCCTCGCGGTGCCCGGGACGCCGGCGGCCCTCGCGGTGCTTCCTCCCGCCTTCGCGCTGCCCGGCGAGCAGGAGGGGCTGCTGGATTCCGTGGTCGGCCGGCTGCACCGGCCGCTGAGTTGGCTGGCGAACCGCAGCGGACTGGACGAGGCGATCATCGCCGCCGTCTTCGCCGACGTGGCCGCGTACCTCGACCGGCCGGCCGTCCGTGACCGCGTGCTCGACGCGGTGCTCGGCTGCCTGCCGCCCGGCGGCCGCATGGTGCTGGTCAGCCACAGCCTCGGCACGGTCGTCGCCATGGACCTGCTCACCCGGCTGCCGGGCAGCCTCACCGTCGACACCCTGGTCACGGCGGGCAGTCCGCTCGGCATGGACGCCGTGTACAAGCGCCTGCTCGTCGGCGGACCGCGCCGCCCCGACCGCGTCCGGACCTGGGTGAACGCGTGGTGCGCCGCCGACGCGGTGGCGATCGGGTGTCCGTTGCAGGGGGCCTGGGGTGCCGACGTGGTGGACGTGGTGACCGACAACGCCAAGGACCGGGCGCACAGCATCGCCGAGTACCTGTCCGACCCGCGGGTGGCGCGCGCCGTCGTCGCCGGGTCGGGCGTGCCGTGAGGAGCGGAGATGAGCACGCTGACGCAGGGGCTGACCCGGCCCGGGTTCATCGGCTGGTTGACCGGTGAGCGTACCCGGATCTGGTTGCAGCGCAAGGCGGTCGGCCTGTGGATGAACGTCATCATCCTGCTGGCCGTCGCGGTCGCAGCCCTGACCGCGGGGGGCTGGCCGGCGCCTCAGGCGTGGGGCGTCGCAGCGCTGAAGCTTTTCGTCCTCTGGTGTCTGTCGTTCCTGCCCGGGTGGCTGTACGTGCGGTTCCTCGGCATGCGGGCCAAGGTGCTGTGGCACGAGTACGTGCTCAACCTGCACCGGCTCGGCTGGGACAGTCACCGCCGCCTGCCGGCGTTGCGGCCGGATTCTGACGCTGTCCCGGGTGGACCGGACGGGCGGGCACTGCGGACCGACAACATCTACCGGCAGAAGTTCGAGTCCTACTACGGCCGCCAGGTGCCGCGGGCGGCGCTGCGCGACGCGCCCGACGAGGACCGGGACGACTATCTGGTCAGCAGCGAGTCCCTGTTCCCGGTCTTCCTCGCGACGGCGATGTTCGCCGCCGGCTGGGCCGCGGTGCTGTGGGACACCCGGTTCGTGGTCGCCCCGGCCGGGGTCTGGGACGTGCTGAAGTACGCCTTCCTCGGCGCGTACGCCTTCGTCACCGGGATGCTGCTGCGCCGGTACTTCCAGACCGACCTGCGCCCCAGCGCGTACGCCAGCGCGGTGCTCCGCGTGATCCTGGTGCTCCTGGTCGTCACGGTCGTGCACCAGGTGGTCGGCGCGACGGCGGCGGTAGCGCAGAGCGCCGAGATGGCGGTCGCGTTCGTCATCGGCTTCTTTCCGCTGGTCGGGCTGCAGTTCCTGGAGCGGCTGACGTCGCGGGTGCTGCGGTTCGCCGTGCCCACCGTCGCCCCGGACTACCCCCTCGACCAGCTCGACGGGCTCAACCTCTGGTACGAGGCGCGGCTGGTCGAGGAGGGGGTCGAGGACATGCAGAACCTGACCACGATGAATCTCGTCGACGTCATCCTGCACACCCGGGTCCCGACCGGCCGCCTGGTGGACTGGGTGGACCAGGCGTTCCTGCTGATCCACCTCGAGCAGGCGGAGCGTCGGGAGGTCCGGCGGGAGCGCCGGAAGGACGGTTGCGGCACCGCGCACGGCGGCGCCGCGGCCCGGGTGCGGCTGCGCCGGGCCGGCATCCGCACCGCCACCGACCTGCTCAAGGTCTTCTCGACCGAGGACGGCGAGGATCCGGGTACGGGGTTGCCGCGGCGGCGCTACCGGGCACCGGACGGCGTCGGGCGACTGCCGCTGCCGGAGGACCAGCTACGGCTGCTCGTCGCCGTGCTCGCGGCGGAGCCGGGGCTCGCGCCGGTCTGGAACTGGCAGCGCAACGGAGTACCGCTCGACCGCGATGCGCCGTGACCGGTTCACATTCCGACGATCCGGGGCGCCGACGGCGCCACGACGCGGACATGCCGGTGGCCGGGCGCTGGTGCGCCCGGCCACCGCTTCGACGCCGTCCCGCTACAGCCGACTCAGCGGGGTCTTCCAGACGCCACGGCCGTGGGTTGCCGTGTAGAGGTAGCCGTCCGGTCCGATCGAGAGATCGAACACGGTCGTGAGCGGCAGCGCACCGGTGGTGCCGGAGACGCCACCGATCCGCTTCCAGTCGCTCACGTCGCCGGCGCCGTCGACCGTGCCGACCATCACGCCGTAGTCGGTCCCGACCACCAGCTTGCTCCCGTAGCGGACGACGTCCGTGCCGGGTACGTCCGGGGTACCGGCCGACTCGTTCGTCCAGGTCACCCCGCCGTCCTTGGTGAGCACGCCCTTCCACACATGGTCCTGCGCGGCGCCGGGGCCCTCGATGAAGCGGCGGTTGTAGCCGTTGAACACCAGGTAGACGGTGGCGCTGCTGCTGTTCACGCTGTCGATGTGGACGGCGCTCGGGTACCGCGAGGGCAACCCGGTCATGTCCAGCTCGTGCCAGCTCCCACCGAAGTTGGTCTGCACGCCGCGGGAGAAGCCGCCGCTGTTGCAGTTGCTCTCCCCGCACCAGGCCGCGACGATGACGTCCTTCGAGGCGTCCCGCTTCGCGGCCGGGTCCGCGACCGCGTCGAGCCCCACCACCATCCGGCCCGCCGTGCCCAGCGTCGCGCGCTTCGTCCACCCGTGGTTGGCCAGCGACTCGGCCTGCTCCTCGGTGGTGGAGAAGGCGAGGTCGTGGGTCCAGATCGCGTTGCCGCCCGCGACCCAGCGCTCGCTGCCGTGGTCCCCGGTGTTCTCCGAGCCCCGGACCGCGCGGAACGGCGCGGTGAAGCGCGGGTTGGTGTCCGGGACGGCCAGGTCGATGATGGCGTTCTTCGAGCCGTCGGTCTGGCCGCAGGTGGTGGTCATCCACAGCTCGAGGTAGACGTACTCGTCGAGGATGTGACAACCGTTCCTCGGGTCGACGATGATGTCGCCACCGTCGCCGCCGAACGGCGAGACCATCTCCGTGTTGCCCTGGTTGTCCTTGCGATCGCCGCGCAGCAGCGAGCCGCCGTTGTCCTGCAGGCCGCCGGAGATCGCGTAGCCGCCCCGCGCGGGGTCGACGCCGACGCCGACGGAGTAGTACTGCAGGGTGCCCAGGCCCTGGGAGTGGTTGGCCCAGTCGTTCGCGTGCCCGAGCTTGTCCACGGTTCCGTTGATCGGCCGGGACTTCACGCCGCCGTCGTTGCCGACGTAGACCCGCCCCTCGTAGGTGAGGACGGAGTGCTGGTCGGAGTGGGTGGTCTCCGGGCAGGTGTTCTCCGCGTCGGAGATCGCCCAGCACTTCAGGCCGAAGTTCCAGTACGGACCGGGCGTGGTCCAGTTCGTCCCGCCGTTGTTCGTCTCGTAGACCTCCTCGAGGCCCAGCCAGACGTGATCCGGGTGCCCGGGCTCGGCCAGGATGAAGTTGTTGTACCAGGCCTGCACGCCCGGCCGGTAGAAGACGCCGTTGCCGCCGCTCAGGGCGGAGCCGGAGGACTGCAGCTTGCCGCTGTCCGCGATCTGCGTCCACGGCCCGGCGAGGGTGCCGCTGGCGGACTTGAAGACGCCGTAGAGCACGCTCATCGGCGAGGTGTTCAGCTTCGTCGGCGACTCCACCACGGCGTACAGGACGCTCTTCTTCCCCGCCGCGTCGGTGCCCCAGGCGAACTCGGTGTTGCCGACCTGCTGGTACCCGAGGGCGCCCTGCGGGTTCACCTGCGCGAAGCTGTCCGCCGCACCGGTCCTGCTGTAGTAGAAGCCGTTGTAGCTGGCGTCCCCGCTGCGCCAGGCGGCGTTGGCCAGCACGCCGCCGGCGTCGTCGATGGCGACGTCGTTGACGATGTTCTTGTACGGCTGGCTGATGTTGCTGTCAGCGGCCGGGTTCGGCATGAAGATGTTGATCCACGCCTTGCCCGGGACCGGTCGGTTGCTCGCGTCGAGCGGGTAGCGCCAGAGACCGCGGGTGGTCGCCGCGTACGCCCAGTGAGTGGCGTCGTCGAAGCGCACCTTGTTGATGCCGCGGCTCTCCAGCTCCGTGCCCCCGAGCCGGTCGCTGTCCTTGAACTGGGCGGTGGCCAGGTCGGCGCTGGCCGCCCGCGGGTTGCGGAACATGCCCGCGCCGACGTACGAGGTCGCGCCGGTGTTGGCCTCACCGGTGGCGTACCAGAGGGCGCCGTCGTGGTACTCGAGATCGCCCGTGGACAGCGAGAGGATGCTGTCGGAGATCGGCTGCCACTGGCCGTCGTCGGCCGGGTCGCTGGGGTTGTTGAGCTTCTTGCGGAAGACCCCGCCGTTGGCGCCGCCCGCGAAGAGGTAGCCGTCGCCGGCGGCGAGGCCCGTCACCCGCCCGGCGACGTAGCCGGAGCCGCCGGAGGAGTTGGAGAAGTTCGGGTCCCGGTAGTTGGGGTCGTCCGCGTCGTACGGCAGGTTGGTGACCTCGGTCCAGCTGCTGCCGTTGGAGGCGAGTGATCGGAAGTCGCCCAGGCTGGAGGAGAGCTGGCCGGCGGCGACGGACCCGTAGGGCGCCAGTCGCGCGTTGGCCACGGAAGTGATCGAGCTCAGGATCTCGGAGGATTCGGATTCGGGGTCGCCGACGATGCCTTCGACGCCGTGCCCTTCCTCCTCTTCCTCGCCGCCTATCCTTTCGAGGTAGCCGCGGTAGTGCGGCTCGTTGTCGTCCATGTTGGCGAGCAAGCCGGCGGTTGCGACCGCTGCGACGGCGACCACGGTGGCGGTCACCGCCGCGATCCGCCTGCGCTTGGTGAGCAGCAAGGCCATGGGGATGCCTCCTGGGAGGTGGGAGGCCCGCGGTATGTGGGCTGAGCAGACGTTAGTACTGGGAGGGACCACGTGGAATAGGCCTTGGTTGATTGATTTCCCCAGGCAACAGGTGCTCGCCCTACCGATGTCCGTAATTTGTCCTGAGGCAACAAAAGGCGGACCGGATATTGAAGAATTTGCCCGTTTTAGGCACTCACCGGATCGGCCGGACGGCACGCCGCGCTCTTCGCATAGCGTCAGCCACATGAACGAGGATCCGATCGCCCTTCCTGCCCGGCGGTTCGCCGGGATGCACCTGATCTCCGCAGACGCCGTCGCGCAGATGCCGATCCGGGGCGCGGTCGACGCCCTGGAGACCGCCCTTCGCGGCGGCCTCGACCCCGAGCAGGACACAGCCCGTTCCCGGGTCGCCACCCAGGTCGGCGAGCTGCTCGTCATGCCGTCAACCCTGGGCACCCTTTCCGGCTCGAAGCTGCTCTCCATCACCCCGGACAACCCGCGCCACGGACTGCCGCTCATCCAGGGGAACTTCACCCTCTTCGAGGGTCCCGAGCAGCGGGCGGCCGCCCTCATCGACGGTGTCGCGCTGACGAACCTGCGTACCCCGGCGGTTTCCGCGCTCGCCGTACGACACCTCCTGCCCGGCGGGGTGGCCGACCCGCTCCGGCTCACGGTGTTCGGCACCGGGCCGCAGGCGCGCGGCCACGCCGAGGCGATGCTCTCGCTGCACGAGATCGGTGAGGTATCGCTCGTGGGACGCGACAGCGAACGCCGCGACCGTCTCGCCGCGCACCTCGCCGACACCGGCGTGCCGGTACGGGTGTCCGGCCCCGACGCGTCCGCACCGGCGGTGGCGCAGGCGGACATCATCTGCTGCTGCACGAGCGCCCCGGCGCCGCTCTTCGACGGCACCCTGGTCAGACCGGACGCCGTTGTCGTCGCCATCGGTTCGCACTCCCCGCGAATGCGGGAGGTAGATGACACCCTGGTAAAGCGCGCGGGCGTCGTCGTGGAATCCCGCGCGAACGCCCTGCGCGAGGCGGGTGACATCGTCATCCCCCTGGCCGCCGGCGTCGTGCGCGAGGGGGACCTGTACCCGCTGCGCGACGTGGTGACCGGCAGCGCCCAGCTGCCCACCGGCCGACCCAGGCTGTTCAAGGGGACCGGCATGGCGTGGCAGGATCTCGTCGTCGGCGCCCAGATCTACCGCAACTACCTCTCCGCGCACGACGGCGCCCCGTGATACCGGCCGCGGCCACACCCCGCGGTAGCGGAGCGGGGACCGTGCGTACGCCACTCGGCCCGGCGTGATATCGCGAGACGCCAGGGTAGGAGGCCACGGGACGACCGATGAGAGGTGGCTTGCCATGGATCTGAGCTTTCTGCGCCCGCTCTTCGACCGCCCCGGCCCGTGGGTGTCCGTGTATCTGGACGCGACGCGGGAGGTACGTGCCGACGCCGCGCTGCTGCGGGCGATCGTCGGCACGGGAGCCCGCCTCGTCCTGGTCGGCCGCGGCGAGGTGCCGCTGAACCACGGCATGGGGGCCGTTTTGCGCTACGCCGTGGCCAGCACCGCAACGTCCTGACGGGGAGACCGCAGCGGCGGCCGGGACTGTCGCCCGGTCGCCGCTGTTGGTCATCGGTGAGTGGTCCGGCGTTCCGCGAACGCGGGCTGCCTGCCTCGCATCGAGCTGTCAGTGCGAGAACCCTGCCAGGGTCTGCACGAACCACTGCGGATCGTCGAGCCAGGGATAGTGTCCGCCGCCCGGCTGCACGGCCAGCTCGGCCTGACGGAACAGGCCGGCATACTCGGCGGCGCGCTTCGGCGGAAGCGAGACGTCGTACTCGCCCGCGATGAGAAGGACCGGCGCCCGATGGCCGGCGAGGGCGGATCTGGTGGCTTCCGGGTCAAGGGCGCCGGCCGAGTAGTACCCGCCGCTGGTTCTGCGTTCTTCTGGCTCGCCTCAAGGGCGAGGCGGGCCTGGCGGTTGGCATCCCATCGGCCATGTTTGAAGGGTTCAATCGCCTTCGCATCAGCGGCGGTGGCGTCGCCCGACCAGATCCGCTCGAGCGCGGCGAAGGCGTCCGGGAACCAGGCCTCGCCTCGGCGCAGCTCGGCGATGTGCCGACGATCCAGGTCGGTGATCTCCAGGCCCACCACGAGCGGGCTGGGAGTGACCAGAGCGAGGCGGCCGATGCGGTCCGGGTAGCGGGCGGCGTACAGCACCGCGAGAGTGCCACCAGCCGAGTGTCCCAACAGATCGATCCGGTCCCGCCCGAGATGGACGCGTAGCGCCTCGACGTCGTCGACCAGCCGATCACACCGGTAACTGGCCGGGTCCGCCGGTACGGCCGATTCCCCGGTTCCGCGCAGGTCGAGGCGAATCAGCGAGCGATGCGCCGACAACCCGCCCAGGTCACCGAGGTATGCCGAGGCCTGCATGGGGCCGCCGGGAAGGCAGATCAGCGGGTCGCCCTCGCCGGCCTGGTGGTATGCAAGCCGGGTGCCGTCGGCAGCGGAGAAGGTTGCCATGTGGAGATCATATGCAGGGGCACCGTGCAGCCGTTGTGGTCTCACCGCCGCCGGCGGGCGTCCGATCTGGCGGTGTCGTGCCCCCCGCTACGCTCGGGTGCATGGGAGATCCGTTCCGGGTACGCATCACCGTCCGCGGCTACGAGCTCGACACCCAGGGCCACCTGAACCAGGCCGTCTATCTGCAATACGGCGAGCACGCCCGGTGGGAGTGCCTGCGCGCTGCCGGCATCTCGCAGGACCGGCTCATCGCCAGCGGAGTGGGACCCGTCGCCCTGGAGGTCACCCTGAAATACCTGAGAGAGCTGCGCGGTGGGGACGAGGTGGACGTGTCCTGCGAGTTCCGCTGGGGCGAGGGCAAGACCTTCCAGATCGACCAGGACTACACCCGCCCAGACGGCACGCAGGTCGCGACGCTGACCGGGGTGGGCGGGCTGCTCGACCTGGCGGCCCGGCGGCTGGTGCCCAACCCGCGGGAGCGGTTCCAGGAGCTGGCCACCGATCCGGGTCCGCTCAACCTCTGAGGCCCGGTCCGGATCAGGGTCTATTTACGGCCGACGGCGAGGGCCGTGATGAGCTGGCGGTAGGCCTCCTTCGCGGGTAGCTCGCGTTCAATCTTGATGCGCCGGCGGGTGGTGGTGACCGGGGTACGGCGTACGGGATCAAACCCCGGGTGTTCGTAGGTTTCCCACCACAGTCCGACGCCACGCCGCTGCCACGTGGGCACGTCGTCGAAGTTGATGCCGTGGCGGAGCAGCAACTCGTTCTTGTCCGTCGCACTGACTCCTTCCAGCGCGCGGCTGGCCTGCCGAGGCGACTGGCCGTCCTTTCGAAGGGTCCAGTAGCACCAGCCGTTGAGCGCGCTGCGGGTTGCATCGGACTGCCGCCACGAGAAGTAGTCGGCGACATCCTCAACACCGACTCCGACCCACAGGCGGGAGTCGAAATGAGCCGGCTGGGTGGCCGCGTGGGTGAACGCCGCGGAGGCGATGCCTGCCGAGATCGACACGAGCTTCTCCACGCTGCGGCTGAAAAGGTCGGAGGCAGGATCGAGCAGCAGCGAGATCTCGTCGCTCTCGGTGTAGGCGTAGCGGGCGCCCAATTCCGTCAGCAGCGCTTGCGCGGTGACCACCATGAGGTCGCAGAACCGGGCGTCGTACGGCTTGTCGAAACGCTGCTCGGTGAGCCGGGTGAAGCCCCGCCCGTCGACCCTGATCACAGTCCAGGCACCTGGTAGCACGCGCAACGAGTGAAAGTACTCCCGGGCCCGTTGCCGGGCCTCGAACTCCTCGGCCTTCACGACTGTCAACCCTCCATCGGCTCTACCTGGAACCCGCCCCTGCCGTCGAGCCGGACTTCGTACAGCCGGTCGAATCCATCGACCTGCCGAGGGCGTCGCAGTCGCTTGAGCGTGTCATACAGCCCAACGTCCGGCACCCGGGCTCGATCCTCACGCGCGGCGTTTCGGTCGAGCGCCGCAGACAGATCGGGCGGGAACCAGTAGCCGACCGCCGCCGCGCCATGGGCGCGGGCAGCCTCGATCAGCGGTTGCCATTCCCGAGGTGACGGATTGGTGTTGTCCACCACGACAGAACGCCCCGCGGCCAGAGCCTCATTGACCAGGCGCATCTGCCGGCGTTGCCGATGCCGCGCGTTCGGGAACGCGTCCTTGCTCACCACCACATGGCCGTCGGCCAACATGCGGCGATTGAACGTTGTCTTGCCCGACGCCTGCAGACCGATCAAGATCGCCAGTTCCAACCCATCAACCACGCTCGCCTCCGCTACCCACATCTCAGCAACGAGCAGAGCGGCCGCCAGGCGGCAGACGAACGTGACTTCCCAGCTGTCGTTGATCGGTCGCTGGGTGGCGCTCCTGCCAGCGGACGAGCTGGACCGGGTGGAGCACACTGACCATATGAGCCCTCCCGCTGCGTTCCTCGCCGAGCCGCCGCAAAGCCCGGCGGTGACTGCCGCCTACGAGGCCGATCTCTCCTCCGACGGCTACATCAACAACCTCACTCGTGTCTGGTGCTGGCGTCCTGACCTGCTGGCGTCCTTCCAGACCCTGCGTGCCGACCTCCTGGCCGAGTCAGGCCTGTCGCCACGGGAGGTGGCCGTGATGGTCGCCGCCACCGCCGCAGCCCGCAGCGACGCCTACTGTGCGCTGGCGTGGGGATCCAGGCTGGCCGAGCTCAGCGACGAGCCGACCGCCGCGAAGGTGCTGCAAGGCGTTGACGGTGGCCTGTCCGATCGGGAGGCCGCACTGGCGCGTTGGTCTCGTCAGGTCGTCCACGACCCGAATGCCACCACGCAGGCCGACGTGGACCGCTTGCGCGAGGCGGGTTTCAGTGACCAGGAGATCTTCGAGGCGACGACCTGGATCGCGTTCCGGATGGCGTTCTCCACCATCAATGACGCGCTGGGAGCGCGGCCAGATCCGCAGCTTGCTGAGATGGCGCCTCGGCTCGTCCGCGAAGCGGTCACCTACGGCCGGCCGGTCTAGGCGTACCCGACCGGCTGGCTCCACCGGCCTCGATGCACGACCTCCTCCGTAGGTCGGCGCCGGCTGCGCAGGTCGCGGGGTGGCTCGTCGCTGTAACCGATCGAGATCGCGCCGATCGGGGTGAACTGCGGCGGCACTCCGAAAGCCTCGCGGAAGGCCTCGATCCGGTCGACCGGGATTCCGAAGAAACACGCGCCCAGCTCGGCGTCGACGGCGGTCAGCAGCATCAGCAGCGACGCCATTCCCGTATCGATGTCCCAGTACGGGGCGGGCCACCACGCGTCCGACCGGTCGGTGAATCCCTTGTCCGGCTGGGCGTAGCGGTCCAGGTAGGCGTCCTTGTTCGAATGGGGCACGATCAGCAGGGGCGCCGCAACGTTCGCCGCGAACCAGTTCTCGGGCCGTTCCTCGGGGCGCACCGCGGTCCGGAACCGCGCGATGTCGGCTGGATTGTCGAGCACCAGGAAGCCCCAGCCCTGCGAGAAGCCAGCTGATGGCGCCCGCAGGCCGTTACGCACGATGCGCTCGATCACGTCGGGGGGAACCGGCCGGTCCGGGTCATAGCTGCGCACCATGCGTCGCCGCCGGACAACATCCTGAAAATCCATGGCAGCACCGTACTCACTCGGCAGGCTGGGATGGCCCCGCCCGTTGAGCTGCCAACGGGCGTTGGCGACCCTACGGGTGGCAAATTGGATTGCACGACGTGCGCGCCGATGGCCAAAGTTGGCGGCATGCGACAGGAAGACATCTGGGACCTCGATGCCGCCCAGCGCTATGACACGCCGGGCACCGGAATGTTCGCGCCCGAGGTCTTGGGGCCGACCGTGGACCGCCTCGCCGAACTTGCCGGCGACGGACGGGCGCTCGAGTTCGCCGTCGGAACCGGCCGCGTGGCCGTCCCACTTGCTGAGCGAGGTGTGGCCGTCACCGGCATCGAGCTGTCACCTCCGATGATCGACCAACTGCGAACGAAGGCGGACGAAGCCACGATCCCCGTGATCGTCGGCGACATGGCTACCGCGGTCGCCCCAGGCAAATACACGCTCGTCTACCTCGTCTACAACACGATCTCCAACCTGCTCACCCAAGCCGAGCAGGTCGCGTGCTTCCGCAATGCCGCCCGCCACCTCACCCCCGGCGGCCGGTTCGTGATCGAGCTCTGGGTACCCGAGCTGCGCAAGCTCCCCCCGGGGCAGCAGGCCACGGTCTGGCACTCCGAGCCGGGCTACATCGGCTTGGACACCTACGACGTTCTGCGTCAGCACGTCGTATCGCACCACTTCATGTTCGATGAGAGCAGACAGGCTCGGCTGACCCGCAGCCCGCACCGCTACATCTGGCCGGCCGAGCTCGACCTCATGGCGCAACCGGCCGGGTTCGAGCTGGAGACCAGGCATGCGGACTGGGCCGGAGCCGAATTCACCGCCGAGTCCCGGTCCCACGTGTCCGTCTACCGCATCCCGCGGGCCCACTAGCTTCGGCCGAGTGGCCGAGGTACCACGTCCCCCCGCCTCGTCTGCCACCATGGGCTCGTGGACGAGCAGATCACGCCGATCCTTCGCACCGACAACGCCGAAGCTGCCGTGGCCTGGTACGGGCGGCTGGGCTTTACCAAAGACTGGGAGCACCGCTTCGAGCCGGACCTTCCGCTGTTCGTGTCGATCTCGCGGGGGCCCATGCGGATCTTCCTGTCCGAGCACAAGGGCGACGCCCGCCCCGACACGCTGCTCTACCTGAGCGTCCATGACATCGACGCGGTGGCCGCGGAGTTCGGCCTGAGCGTGCAACAGGCCCCCTGGGGACCCGAGATCGAGGTACGCGATCCCGACGGCAACCGGCTACGGCTCGGAGCGACACAGAGCTGAACGGCTCGGCACGGCAGGTGACGTACCGCGGCTGGGTGGCCTGCTGCCTCGTATGGCCAGCTCCGCAGCCTCCCGCAAGGGCTGGGCCTTCATCGACTTCCCCATCGACCGCGGCCTCGCCTTCCTCACCACCGTCGCGAGGTCAGGGCCCCGTGACTCGTTCTTTCCTACGACATCGGTGAGATTCTCCGCCGGCTCAACGAGCACGAGGCCGGACGCATCGTCGCGCCGGCGGCCTCAGACCCGGTACGACAAGCTCGCCGTGCGCTACCAGGCCACACTGCACATCACCGCGATCGACGAATGGCTCTGACCCGCCTACGAACACAGCCTCATGCGCCGTGCTCCCGCTATTCGGGGTCCGGGCGGCGCAGCGTCAGCGACTGGAACCGGTGGCCGCGGTCGGTATCGACGGGGTGGAAGTCCACGACGTCGAACCATGCGGTGGCGAAGCCGAGTAACTGCTCGTCGGTGCGCCACGAGAAGAAGCGCGGCGGCACGTGCTCGTCGTCGTCGATGGGGCCTTCGGCGCTCTCGTTACCGCCGTACACGCCGACGAAGAAGAGCCCGCCGGGGCACAGGACCGCCCGGATCGCCGCCAGGACCGCGGGCAGGTCGTGGTTGGGCACGTGCAGCAGGCAGTTCATCGCGAACACCGCGTCGAACGAGCTGGCCGGGAAGTTCAGTTGCAGGAAGTCCATGACGTGGGCCTCGATGCCCTTGGCCCGGCAGTGATCGACCATCACCGGCGAGAGGTCAGCCGCGACGACGGCGAAGCCCTCCTGCTGGAAGTAGGCGCTGTCCTGCCCGGTGCCAGCGCCGATCTCCAGCAGCCGCGCGCCCGGCGCCAGCCGGTCACGGAACGCCTGCCGTTCCGCCAGCTTCCACGGCTCCTTGACGAGCCCGTCACGCCAGGCCGCGCGCGCGTCGTACGCCTCACGCAGCGAGCCGAGCACCTCGTCGTATCGAAGCCCTCGCGCCTGAACGTTAGCTCCCTGCAGTAGAGCCGATGATCATCGTGCCCACAAAGCCGCACCAGACGAGGACGAACAGCCCGTAGATGGCGGTGAAGATCCAGCCGACCACGAGACCGGCCGTGGCAAGCTCAACCCCGCGTTCGCCTGTCTGGGCGATCTGTTTCTTGGCCTTGTTGCCGAAATAGATGCCCAACGGCGGGAACACCATCGCGCCAAAGACCAGCGCAAGGATCGCGTACATGTTGACCGGCGGCGAGTACGCAAAGGGCGGATACGGCGGGTAGCCCGGCGGCGGGCCTGGCACCGGTGGGGGTTGCTGAGTCGGCGGCTGGTCGGTCATGTTGCCCTCCGGAGGGGTGGCGGCTACCTCCACAGTGTGAAGGAGCCCGCAAGCGCGCCCCAGGAAACACTTTCACCCCGTGGCGCTGGCAGCCCCAGGGCATCCACAACGGCGGGCGCGCGGACAGCGCAGATGTGTGCGTCGCGATCCGCCACGTGGATGGCTCTCCGGGCCTGGCGATAGGCCTTGAAGCTGTCTAGTGCCGCATCAGGCAACGTTTGCCCTGTTTTGGTGTGACGGGTTCGCCGTGAGCCGACAGCGTTCACGGCGTCTCGGCTGAGGTGTAGCGGAACGGCTGGTGTTCTGCGCCGGAAATTCGCCTTATAAGTAGGTGTTGGGTGGTGGGATGCCGAGGACCGGGCGTCCCACCCCGCCGCTGGTGTTGTCCGACGAGGAACGCGCGACGTTGTAGGTGGCGCGGCGCCTGCGGCGTGATTCCCGCTCGGGGGCCTTGTGGCTGCCGCCGCGTTCGGCCCGCTGCCGGCCCGGGTGCGGCATCAGGTTGAGCGGCCCGAACTCGTCCATGCAGAAGACCACTCCCGGCTCGCCTTCCTCGGGTATGACCTCGCCGTCGGCGATCGCGTAGAGGTGCTCGACACGGGCCTTCTTGGGCGCGTAGTCGGGGTCACGGGAGGTCTTCCAGATCTGCAGGCGTTGAAAGGAGACGCCCTCCTCGCGGAGCAGGATGCGCAAGCCCTCGTGGCTGATGTCGTCGACCGCCCCCTCGGCAATCAGGAAATCCGCCAGCTTGGTCAGGCTTCAGGTAGAGAACGGCAGGTCGTGGTCGGTCGGCTTCGACTTGGCGATCTTCTTGATCTCGCGGCGCTCGGGCAGTGTGAAGGTCATTGGCCGGCCGCCCTTGTACTTCGGGTACAGGCCAGGCGTCACCCGCAACGCGCTGCGCGCCGTGCGGTGCACCCGCGGCGCGCACGGATCGCGACGACGAGGCATGAACCGAAGCCAACACCACCCGTACGACAGGTTTCACAGCTGCGGCCGACCCGGCAAACGTTAGTGGACACCGCACTGGCGTCCTGTTCGTACGATGGCCGCATAGGTGTGGGAGGTCGTCGTGTCTGTCGAGAACCGGGCGAAAAAGCCGTGGCTTCCGCCGCGCTGGTTCATCCGTCTGGCCTGGTCGGTGCACCGGGGCCTGTACCGGGTCTTTCGTGGCCGGGTCGGACTGTGGCGGCCACGCGCCGGCGGCTGGGGCACCCTACGGCTGACCGCTACCGGGCGCCGCACCGGCCAGCAGCGCAGCGTCATCATCGGGTACGTCGAGGATGGGCCGAACCTGGTCTCGCTGGCGATGAACGGGTGGGGTGAGGGTGAGCCCGCCTGGTGGCTCAACCTGCAGACGCATCCGGACGCGACCGTCGATCTGGTCGACGGGCAGCGGCTGGTACGTGGTCACGCCGCAACAGGTGACGAGCGGTTGCGGCTGTGGGCCCGCTGGCGCGAGATCGACACGAACCTCGACGCCTACGCGGCGCTGCGGTCGTCCGAGACCGCAGTGGTGGTCCTGGAGCCCAGACCCGGCGCGTCGGACACGTTGCAGGGAAGCTGAACGGCCGACGACCCACCGTCGTCACAGTGGGAGCCCGCTCCGATCACCGCTCGCGTCGGTCGTGGTCGGCTGGCACGAGTGGCGGGCAGTGACGGTGCCGCGAGTTGCTGCCGATGGCGCGCCCAGGACCGTACGCGCGTGCGCGATGAGCGGATGAACGCGCGTTTGCCGACCTAACCCGGCTATCCACCGACCCCCTGGTCTGGTAGATAGTGACCATGGCGAAACGGTCTGGCGGATTCGGTAGAGTTCTCACGCGGGGTTTTCTGCGTACGGCCGTGTGGCTGTACCGGCGCAGCGGCGGGAAGCTCGGCGGCAAGATGTTCGGCGCACCGGTGCTGTTGCTGACCACGACCGGGCGCAAGTCGGGGCGGTCGTGGACGGTTCCGTTGATGTACCAGACCGACGGCGACCACTGGGTGATCATCGCGTCCAACGGCGGCAGCGCCAGGCACCCCGCCTGGTGGCTCAATCTGCGCTCGCAGCCGGACGCCTCCGTACAGATCGGCCGGCAGACGTACCCGGTCAGCGCCCTCGAGACCGCTGGCGAGGACCGCGAGCGCCTGTGGCAGCAGATGGCCGACATGTACAAGGGCTACGACGGGTACGCGCGGAAGACCACCCGCCGGATTCCCGTGGTTGTACTGCAAAGGCGCTAAGGCATGCTGCCCGACGGTTTGCACGCCGGCACTGCGGTAGATGCGTGCGTTCGCCGTCGCAATCGCGAAGGTGCCCCTATTTAGACCACGCCGGATAGGTACTCCGCACGTCGCTGCGGTTCGAACTTCTCGATCGCGTACCGCAGCATGACCCGTGGCATGGCCCGGTGATGTCGGGCCAGGAAGTCCTCCTCCGCCGCCCGGTCGCGGTTGCCCACCTCGCGCAGCATCCAGCCCACCGCCTTGTGCACGAGGTCGTGTGGGTCGCGCAGGAGCCGTTCACTGAGCCGCAAGGTCCAATGGAAGTCTCCGGCTTTGATGAACGCGAGCGTCGCCATGATGGCGATCCGCCGGTCCCACACCAACGTCGACTCGACCAACCGATCCAGTACGCTGCGGTCCTTGTCGATCAGCCACGGACCGACGATGTACGGCGCCGATGAGTCCACGAGGTCCCAGTTGTTGATTCGGCCGGTGCTGGCCAGGATGAGGCTGAAGATCCGGCCCCGTTCCTCCTCGTCCCCCTTGGTGAACTTTCGCACCAGGATGAAAAGCGATGTCAGCCGCTCCTCATGCACGCTGCTGGTCAGCAGCTTTGCCGTTTCGGTCAGCGAGAGATCGCGCCAGTACCGGCCGGCCACCCTGCGCTGTTCCGGCACGGAAACGCCGATGGCCCGGTCGCCCTCGCCGTACCCGCCTGGAATCATCTGCAGAAACCGGCTCGCTTGCTCCGCTCGACGCGGGTCGGCCAGGCTGGCGAGTTCGTGACGGACGTCGGCGGTCGTGGCCATGACTGTGCAATCTACCGCGACCGCCGGTAGCGACTGCCAAAAAGGGTGGAGGCCGTCTTGCCCGCGGCCGGCCGCGGACTCCATGGTCCGGCCCTTCTCGCTTCTCGGCGAACATCGCGTTGCAGCCCCGCCTTGCGGGTGGTGGCAACCGGCCTTGGTGGCGCGGGCCGGACGCTGTGCCCTGCTGGCCTACCGCAGCCACCGCAGTGCGGCGTCCACGGTGTCCTCGGGGCTGCTATTGAAGGCGATGGCCGCGTCGGGAGCATGCTGCCGGACAAGGTTGACCAGCTTCTCGAAGAACTCGAGCAACGGCTCGTGCTTGCGGATTCCGCCTCCAACCACCACGCAGGCGTAGTCCTTTCGGGTTAGCGCCTCGACGATCGCTCCTTCGGCGTTCTCGTCGGGTGCTACCAAGCACAAGTCGGCCTCGATACCATGATCGCCGAAGCGGGCGTGGCCACGTGTTATCGCCGCCACGACCGGCTCAGGATCCCAGCCCGGGATCCTGACGGGATCGAGACCGACCACCAACACTCGCCTCAGTGCCATGCATCCTCCCACTCCGGCACATCCTCCAGGAACGCCAGATACCGGCCAGCTACTGCATGCGGGTGACCAGACCGACCCACGGGTCGGCGAGCAGCAGGTCCAGCCGGCCGTCGCCGGTGATGTCGGCGGCCGCGAACCCGTACCTGCCGATGTCGGCGGCCGAGTACGGCTGGTAGATGATTTGGCGTCCCAGCCAGCCGTCCGGGCGTTGCAGCATCCCGCCGACACCGGGGAAACCGGTGTGCGTGGTGAACACGTCCAGCAGGTCGTCGCCGTTCATGTCGGCGAGCAGCACGCCCGAGGGGTTGTCCCGGGACGGGTACACCCGCCACGTGCCGAGGGTGCCCGCGGCATCCCGGGTCAGTATCTCCACGCGGCCGGAGGGGTTGTTCCCCCCGACGCTGACCACCAGGTCCGCGCGGCCGTCGCCGTCGACGTCGCCCGCCGCGAACGAGCCGATGAACTCCCACGGGTCCGGCGGTACGGCGTACTCGACCGGTGTCGAGAACTCCCGCGGCGCGAGCTGGGTGAGCACCGAGATCACATGATCGCGGAGGACTGCGACGTCCGGCCGGTCGTCCCCAGCGAGGTCCGCGACCACCACCTCGCCGTAGTACGGGAACAGGTTGACCGGTCCGCCGAACGCGCCGCCACCGGTGCCGTAGCGCACCATCGCGCCCGCGGCCCCGTCGACCACCAGATCACGCACGCCGTCACCGTCGAGGTCGAGCACCCGGGCGGCGGTGACCGAGGTGCCGAACGACACCGGTGTCGGGGCGGCCAACCCCTGCGGGGTCTGCCGGTAGACGTCGACGCCGTCCCCGCCGCTCATCACCAGGTCCGCTCGGCCGTCGCCGTCGACGTCGGCGATGGTCGGGGTGAGGCCGCCCCCGGTCGGCGACAAGGCGTGGTACTGCGGCGCGGCCAGGGTGTGATCGGCCTGCTGGACGAACAGGTCGAACCCGACCTGGTAGGACTGCTCCACGGTCCGATGGCTGGTGACCACCACGTCGTTCAGGCCGTCACCGGTCAGGTCCCCGCTCGCCAGGGCCATCGCCTGCCCGCCCACCGCCCGTGTCTGCGCCGGCTGCAGCGTCAGCGACCCGTACGCCGGATAGGCGGCGGAGGCGACCAGCCCCGACCCGCTGGCACCCGTCACCGGCAGCACATCGCCCTGGTACTGGGCCGAGAACGTCAGCGACTGCGTGCCCATCTGCACCACGTACTCCGCCCGGCCGTCGACGCCCAGCTCAACCTGCTGGAGCCAGGAACCGTTGAGGTAGAAGTCCACCGGGCCGGTCGGCCGGGAGCCGTCGGCGTTTCGCACCTCGGCGCTGAGCAGCACCCATTGTCCCGGTTCCGCCTTCGGCGGGTACACCGTGAAGTCCATCCTCGTCGCCGGACCCGCATGACCGGAGACGTTCAGGGAGGTCCCGGTCACCCCGTTAGACGCCACGGCACGTACCGCGTATCCGTAGTAGCTGCCGCTGACGACGTTCTCGTCGCGGTACATGATCGCCGTGGTCGAACCGATGGCCGTCCACGTCTCGTACGGTGCGACCCGCAGGACCTCGTAACGGGCGGCGCCCGGGACAGCCTCCCACCGCACGTCCATGGCTGATCCCGTGGCGTTGATGTGCACGCTGGCGGGCGCGGTAAACGCCGTCACGGCGTTGGCCTCCATCGAGTACGCCGACAGCTTCTTCCTGTATCCCGACTGGACCACATAGAAGTACCGGGTGGCCGGCGTGAGACCGGTGTCGGTGAACGACGCCGTCGGGACCTCGCCAACCACGGTGTACGGGCCGCCGGACACGGTGGCGCGCAGCACCCGGTAGTACGAGGTCGACGCGGTCGAGTTCCACGAGACCACGATGGTGTTCGGGCCGGAGGCACGCGCGCTCACGCTCGACGGTGGCACCAGGAAACCGGCCGCCGAGGCCGGTGGCGAGCACACCATGGTAAGTGTCACACATGTGATCATGGCGGCCACCAGAGCACCGGGCCGCCCGCCGAGGGAGTACTTGAACCGGGTCATCTGGCCCTCCCCGTGCCGCTATTCATCGGTTGTCTTGTTTGTACCCCCACCTCGGCCGGACCGCGAGTCCCACGCCGCGGATATCCGGCCGCGAGAGGGCGAGCCGGTTCGAGGCCGGCCGCGCGCGACTTGTTGGTCGCCGGACGGTGTTTGAGCGGTGACTTCTGGACGCACTCGAGCTGTCGGGTCACCGGCAACGCGGTCGCGACCGTCGGCTACTTGGAGACTTCCTGCAGGATCGGTGTCCGGCCAGCCTCGGTCCAGGTGCCCGGCGAGAGGCTCCCACATTGCGGCTGCGTGCCGGCAGCGGCTACAGCCGGTGCCTGACCCAGACGTTGGGCTCGACGTAGACGGCATGGTCGTGCGCCACGTCGCAGTGCACCGGCACGAGCGCGCCCGGCACATGGACCGGCCCGTTCGTGTCGAACGGCAGGCCCGTCCAGCGGCGCCAGTCGGCGAGCGTCCCGGTGATCGTCATCGACCGGGGGGCGACGCGCTCGATGCGTCCGCCCGCGCGGACGTGCACCCGCAGCCACGGGTCGACCGGCAGGCCGTCCTCGCGGACCTGGGCCGCGTACTCGGTCATCGGCAGGTCGGGGTTGGTGTGCTTGCCGCTCGGGCGGACCGGCGCGACCAGCGTGTCGTAGCCCAGCTTGGCGACGGCCTCGCGCATGGCGGTGAGCATCAGCGCGGACAGCCCGCCGCCGCGCCGGTCAGGGCGGATGCAGATCTCCAAGGCTGAGACGATGTTCGGGGTGGCGCCGGTGAGGCGGTTGATGGCGGCCCGCTGGATCACCCGGTCCCAGCCGCCGTCGGGAAGCTCCGCCTCCGTCCAGCGCAGCGGCACGGCGTACGCGCGGGCGACGGCACGACCCGGCTCGGCCGAGTCGACGGCGGCGAACACGAACTCGGGGTACAGGTCGTGGGCGACGCTGTAGTACACGGCGCCCATCGGGTCCCACAGCATGAACGGCGGCCACGCTCCGTCGAAGTCTTCGTCAAGCAGCGGGGCGAGGTCGGGGCGGTCCGCCAGGCTCACGATGTCGAGGGTCACGGCGGAAACGTAGAGCGCCGAGCCGGGAGCCGCACGTCAATTTCGCGGCCTGGTTCGACGCGGTCCCGGGGGCCTGGCCGGTACACGCTTGCGGGCGGAACGCCTGATAGACAGCGATCGTCTCCTAAGTCATGATGCCGATGGTCCCCTGACCCGGGCATCACCCCCGCTGAGGAGAACAAAATGATCTTCAGGTCGAAGGGATTACGGCGAGCAAGTTTGGCCGTGATCCCGATTGTCGCCATCGCGGGCAGCATCGCTGTCGCGACCACGTCCGTTGCGGCGTCGTCGCCAGGGAATTCGGGCGGCTACACCGATGGCCGCTATATTGTTACGTTCGCCGATGACCCGGTCGGCAGCTACGAGGGCTACAACTCCGGCTTCAAGGCCACCAAGCCCAAAGCGGGCGACAAGCTCGACCCCGATTCGTCGGCGGTGAAGGCGTGGCGCGCGCATCTGACCGGTAAGCACGACGCGGCATTGGCCAAGGTCGGCGCGACCAAGATCTACGACTACACGATCACGAACAACGGCATCGCCGCCAACCTCACCAAGGCTCAGGCAACCGCGCTCGCGAAGACCCCGGGGATCGTCGGGCTCGAGCGCGACCAGGTGTCGCACCTCGACACCACGGTCTCGCCGGAGTTCCTCGGCCTCAGCGCCGCGGGCGGCGTGTGGTCGCAGGCAGGCGGTCAGGCCAACGCCGGCGCCGGCATCGTCGTCGGCGTCATCGACAGCGGCATCTGGCCCGAGAATCCCGCCTTCGCCAACGAGAAGATCAACCCACGGCCGAAGAACTGGCACGGCGCGTGCGTCGCCGGTGAGAACTTCCAAGTGTCGCTGTGCGGCAACAAGTTGGTCGGCGCGCGGTACTACGTCGAGGGATTCGGCAAGAAGAACATCGCCAACGAGGACTTCCTGTCGCCGCGCGACGGGTCCGGCCACGGTTCGCACACCTCCTCGACGGCCGCCGGCAACGCCGGCGTCACGGTGACCATCGACGGCAAGCAGATCGGCACCGCGTCGGGCATGGCTCCGGCCGCCTCCATCGCGATGTACAAGGTGTGCTGGGAGGGCGCGCCGGGCGTGCCGGCCGGATGCTTCAACTCCGACAGCGTCGCCGCGATCAACGACGCCGTCCTCGACGGCGTCGACGTACTCAACTACTCCATCGGTGGCTCGTCCGAGTCGTCGGTGCTCGACTCGGTGGCGCAGGCGTTCCGGGCGGCGTCCAACGTCGGTGTCTTCGTGGCCAACTCGGCCGGCAACAGCGGACCGGGTGCGAGCACCCTGGACCACCCCGCGCCGTGGGTCACCACTGTCGCAGCCGCCACCTTCCGCAAGGCGTACCGAGTGGTTGCGCTCGGCAACGGGGCGCGGTACGTGGGCGCTTCGACCACCCCGGCGCTGACGACACCAGCGCCGCTGATCACCGCACTGAGCGGGAAGCTGGCCGGTGCGAGCGACAACGACGCCAAGCTCTGCTTCGACGGCACCCTCGACCCGGTGAAGGTGACCGGCAAGGTGGTGGTCTGTGACCGGGGTGTCAACGCTCGTATTGACAAGAGCTTCGAGGTCAAGCGCGCCGGCGGCGTCGGTATGGTGATGGTCAACACCAGCCCGAACTCGCTCAACGGCGACTACCACCCGATCCCGTCGGTCCACCTGAACAACGTCGATGGTGCCGCCGTCAAGACCTACGCTGACACGGCGGGCGCGACCGCGAGCATCGTGGACCTGACCCCGGCGGAGCTCGCGGCGGCGCCGGACGTGCCTGATGTCACCGACTTCTCCTCGCGGGGACCGTCAACGACCACGGGTGGCGACATCCTCAAGCCTGACATTGCCGCACCCGGCAACGATGTCGTCGCCGCGGTGGCGCCGCCGAGCAACCACGGCCGGGACTGGGACTTCTACTCGGGCACCTCGATGTCCTCGCCGCATATCGCGGGCATCGGCGCGCTCATGAAGCAGCTGCACCCGGGCTGGCTGCCGTCTGAGATCAAGTCCGCGCTCATGACGTCGGCGATCGACACCAAGACGACGACGAGCCCGTTCGCCCAGGGCGCCGGATTCGTGAACCCGAATCGTGCGGCCGATCCCGGACTGGTGTACCCGGTGGGTCCGAACGACTACCGCAGCTACATGATCAGTCTCGGTGTCCAGTTCGCGCCGCCGTTCGACACCCTTCCGCCGGTCTCCGGCACGGACCTGAACCAGGCGTCGATCGCGATCGGCGGACTGGCCGGCGTCCAAACGGTGACACGCACGGTGAGGAACGCCGGCTCCACGACGGCGACCTACACCGCCACGGCGAGCGTCCCCGGCTTCACCACCGTGGTGTCGCCGTCCAGCTTCACGCTGGCACCGAACGCGACGCAGACCTTCACGGTGACGTTCAGCCGGACCACGGCTCCGCTGGGCGCGTATGCCACCGGCAATTTGACGTGGTCGGACGGAACCCACAGCGCGCGGAGCCCAATCGCGCTGCGGCCCGTGGCTGTGAAGGCGCCGAGCGAGGTGACCGGGGCGATCACGGCCGGGTCGACGACCTTCGCCGTCACGCCCGGCTCCACGGCCCCGGCGCTGGGCACATCTGTCGCCGGGATGGCCGGGGTGACGCCGGTCGCCGACAGTGTCACGACCGGACCGTTCGACACCAACAACCCGGTTGTGGGTGCCGGCACGAAGGTTTACCACGTGACGGTTCCGAATGACACCAAGGCGGCCCGGTTCGACCTTGTCTCCAACGACAAGACGGCCGACCTCGACTTGTTCGTCTACAAGGCGGGCACGCTCGTGGCCCTGTCGGCCTCCGGCTCGTCGGACGAACGGGTGACACTGACGGCACCGGCTCCGGGCACGTACGACGTCTACGTCAACGGGTTCGCAACGCCCGGCGGCTCGACCTCGTACGGTCTCAGCAACTGGGTGGTGCCGAACAGCGCCGCGGGCAACCTGAATGTCAGTGACAGCCCGGTTACCGCCGGCATACCGGTGACGCTGACCGCGACCTGGACGGGTCTCGACCCGGCCAAGCGGTACTTCGGTGTGATCTCCTACGCTGGCGCCACCAACGTCACCTTCATCACGGTGGGCTGACCTCGGCAGGCACGAAACACGCAAGGGCCCGGCAGCTTCAGCTGCCGGGCCCTTCTCTGCAGTAGGAACCACCCGGCGGTGCGCGACGAGCCGGCCGACCATGCGTTGCGGCCTAGCGTCTCGACAGGGTGCCGCTCAGCATGGCGTCGGCCGACTGGAGGCGGATCTGGCTGACCTCGGCGACCGCCAGCCGGAGCCGGTACCCGAAGGTTCCCGTGCGGTTGACGACCTGGCAGGTGCCGATCGCGTGCGTGGCGCCGGCACGGTCAACGGCGAGGACCGCGTACGCGCCGTCGGCCGGCGCGGCGGTCACGGTGACCAACAGCCAGGACGGGTTCCCCTGGTAGAGGAAGACGGTGCCGGCCGGTCGTGCGTCGGCAGTGGTCAGGGCGGTTGCCTTGAGGTACCGACCGTTGGCAACGGCGAGCGTCCGCCGGTACTGGTCAGCGAGGCGCCGGTCCTCCGCGGTCCGCGACTGGATGAACAGCGCCCCGCCGGCAGCGGCGAGCAGCAGGCAGACCGCGAACGCCAGGGCCGCCACGACTCGCCGACGGGCCAGGAGCCGCCGCCGGGGTGGCGGCGCGGGAGCCGCGTGCAGCCGGGCGAGGACGCGGCTCTCGAACCGCGGCGGGGGATCAACGGGAGGCGCGAGCAGCAGGACGGCATCGGCCGTCGCGGTCAACTGGCTGAGTTCTCGGCGGCAGTCGTGGCAGCGCGAGACGTGGGCCAGTGCCCAAGCTCGATCATCCCCGGCGGCCGCACCGGTGGCGAGCTCCGGGAGCAGGTCGTGCACGTCGCGACACTGCGGCAGCTCACTCATCACGTACCTCGAAATGGTCGCGCAGCCGGGACATGCCCAGCCTGATCCTCGTCTTGACGGTGCCAAGCGGTAGGCCCTGCCGCTCGGCGATCTCCTTCGCGGTGAGTCCGTGAAAGATCGCCAGGACGACGGCGGTGGCCTGTTCGGGCGGCAGCGCGCGCAGGGCGACGCGGATGCGGTCGGCGTCGGCCACCTCGTCCGTCGGTTCGCTGGTGTCATTTCCGGCGGCGGTGAGCAGTGCCAGCATCACCTCCGGCTCGTAGGGGCGATCGCGGCGTAGCCGGATCGCGTCGATCGCCGCGTTCCGGGTGATGGACAAGAGCCACGGCAGCACGGCGCCACGGCGGGGATCGTAGCCGCCGGCGTACCGCCAGGCCCGCACAAACGCCTCCTGGGCGACGTCCTCGGCCGTGGCCGTGGCCCCGACGACACTCACCGCCAGGCCGAAGACCCGGGCCTGGAAGCGGCGGACGAAGCTGGCCGTGGCCTGCGGGTCGCGGGCCGCCATCCCGGCGACCAGCGCCTCGTCACTGACACCCACATTCAGTACTACGCACGACAGGCCGGTCCGGGATCTCTCCTGCGCGATAAATCCCGGACCGGGTCGACGCAGGTATTACTGGTATGAGACTCAAGATCGCAACAGCCGTGGCAATGCTGGCCACGCTGGCCGCGTGCACCGGGACGAACGGCGCAGCCGGGGGCGACGGCGGCAAGCTGTCCGTCATCGTCGTCGAGCCCGTCAGCGGCGCCACCGTGTCCAACCCGTTCACCGTCAAGATCGACAGCAGCGTGCCGCTCGGCCCCACCGAGTCCGGCCAGCACCACGTACACATCTGGTTCGACGACAACGAATCCGATTACGTCATCGTCGAGTCGGACACCACCCAGATCACGGACGCGCCCTCCGGGCAGCACACGATGCACGTGTCGCTGCGCAACGCCAACCATTCCCCGGCCGGGGCCGAGGCCACCACTCCGATCAGCGTCGGGAGCGGCGGCGGGCCGGCGCCCTCGCCGAGCGCCGGCGGCGATGGCGCGCCGCCCACGTCCTCTGACACCGGCCCGTACAGCTACTGACCGCATGGCAAGCGACCCAGGCACCGTTCGGCGTTACTCCCGCGCCACGCGGTGGTTTCACGCACTCACCTATCTCACCGTGCTGGTCCTGCTGGGTACCGGCTGGTGGCTGGTCGCCGGGCGGGAGGGGCAGCCCAGTGCTGCCGCCCGGCTGACCGGCGTCGCCGACACCAGCCTGCACCGGTATGCCGGCTGGGTGCTGACGGCACTGGCCGCCGGTGCGGTGACGCTGGGGCTACGGGCAACCCGCACGTTCGTCCGCGAGTCGCTCCGCTACGACCACGGGGATCTGAGGTGGTTCGCCCGCTGGCCGGGCGCACTCGTGACCGGCCGGTTCGCCCGGCACGAGGGCCATTTCGACCCGGGCCAGCGCGTCGCGAACCTGCTGATGGTCGGGCTGTTCACCGCCCTGATCGGCAGCGGCATCGGGTTGATGCTGGTCGCCGGCGGCCTCTGGTTCGTCTGGCTCCAGCGGGTGCACCGTTGGGCGACGTACCTCATCACGCCGGTCGTCATCGGACACATCGTCATCGCTGCCGGCCTGCCGCCCGGGTACCGCGGCGTGGCCCGAGCCATGCACCTCGGTGGCCGTCTGCCGCTACGTGTCGCTGAGCGGGTCTGGCCGGGCTGGCTCGAGCAGCAACGCGGAGTACACCATGACAGCTGAGCCGCCGTGCCCGTTCACAACTTCCGTCGCCTCCCTGCTCATCGGCGCCCTCGGCCCGCTCGAGCGGCAGGAACTCGAAGCCCACCTGCGGCGGTGCGCGATGTGCCTGGAGGAACTCATCCTCCTCGCGCCGCTGCCCGGCCTCCTGCACCGAGCCGTGCCGCCTGGTTTGTGCTCCCGACGCGATCCGTGATCGACGGCATCGAACCGTCCGGCGTTTCAGCGCGGGGTGAACCGGACCGGGAGGCGCTTGAGGCCGTTCTGGAAGTTCGAACGCAGTCGTACGGCCTCGCCGGCGGGCTCGACGGCGGCGAAGCGGTCGAGCACGGCGGCGAACATGGCCTTCATCTGGTGCCGTCCGAGGGCTGCCCCGAGGCAGAAGTGCGGGCCGTGGCCGAAGGCGAGATGGTCGTTGGGGGAGCGGCCGACGTCGAACGCCTCCGGGCTGGGGAAGGCGCGCGGGTCGCGGTTGGCGCTGGCGAAGTAGACCACCACCTTGTCACCGGCCTTGATGTCGACGCCGCCAAGCGTCGTGTCGATGGTGGTCGTACGCCGGAAGTGGACGACCGGGGTCCACCAGCGCAGCATCTCCTCGACGGCCGTGCCCAGCAGCGTGCGGTCCTTGTCCAGCCGTTCCCACTGGTCGGCATGGGCGAGCAGGGCGGCCATGCCGCCGGGGATGCCGTTGCGCAGCGTTTCGTTGCCGGCCACGGCGAAAAGCCAGAAGAGGTTCTCGAACTCCTCGACGCTGACCCGGCCGTCCTCGTCGTCGACCTGCTGCAGCAGGATCGACATGATGTCCTCGCCCGGGTTGCGCCGTTTTTGGGCGGCGAACTCGTGGGCGTAGGCGTACAGGTCGGGGATGCCGGCGCGGGTGCGCGGGTCGGGCATCCGGCCGTCGCCGTCCGGCTTGGGGCGTACGGCGAGGGCGGCCTGGGCCATCGGGGTGGTCGACACCATCGTGGCGGCCAGATCGCTGGTCGAGTACTCGGGGTCCTGGTAGCCGATGACCCGGTTGGCCCAGTCGAAGAGCAGGTAGCGGTCGGAGCCGGGTACGCCGAGAACATCGGCCAGCGTGCACAGCGGCAGGTCGGCGGCGACCTTGACGAAGTCGGTCACGCCATCGTCGGGCACGGCCGCGACGAGTTCCCGGGCCCGCGCGTTGATGCGGTCCTGCAGGGCGGCGACCGCGCGGGGGGTGAAGGCCCGCGCGAGCAGGCGGCGCAGCCGGGAGTGCACGGGCGGGTCCATGTTGAGCATCATCTGGCGGACGTAGGCCAGGTCGGCCGGGGTGGCGGGGTCGCGGATCTGGGTGGCGCCCAGGTACGAGCTGAACACCTTCGGATTGCGCAGCACCGCCTTGACGTCGGCGTGCCGCCACACCGCCCAGAAACCCGGGCCGGCCGACCACGGCCCGACGGCGGTCCCCTCCACCCAGGACACCGGCGCCGCCTCACGCAGGCGCGCGAACTCCTCGTACGGCACGCGCCGCGTGTAGGTGTCCGGGTCGAAGATGACGCCGCTGTCCACGGGGCCTCCGCCGGGTCGGCAGTCTGCGGGAGGTGCGAGCCTAACGGTGCGCCTTAACCAAGGGGTAGTCCCTGAAGGGGTACGGTCGCCGGATTGCCCACTCGGCGATGTCGATGTCGGGTTGCGCCGCAACTGTGCCTGTAACAGGCTGAGCGGGACTCGTCAGCGCACCCCGAGGGGGACTGCATGATCGACTCCGTACGCCGGACCAGCCCGCCCGGGAAACACCCGCGGGCCCGGGCCGCCGCCATCGCGCTCGCCACCGGTAGCGCTCTCGCGTTATGTGTCACCGCCGCACCGGCATCGGCCGCGCGCACCGCCCTCGCCCCGAGCGGCGATGTCGTCGCCACCGGCAGCGGCGGCGCGGAACTGTCTGAGAAGACGCAGTTGAGCAATCGGCGCTTCGTCGTCACGGGCGACCGCGCCTACGAGGTCGGCGCGGCGGACGGCACGTACCCCGGCACCGGCTGGCACATCCGTGGCGAGATGGGCGGCTTCTGGTCGCCACCGATCAAGCTGCTCGATGGTCTGTGGTTCGCCGTCGACGGCAAGTGGTTGAAGACCACCACATTCACCAGCGGCGAGGGCTACACCCGGATGGACATGGCGGCCGGCAACGGCGCCACGGTCCGGCGACTCGACGTGGTACCCGACGACGGCCGGGCCACGCTGGTCGGCCTGAACCTCCCCGGCGCGGCGGGCGGCGGCACCTCGCAGGTGAAGCTGACCGTCCACGCGCACTCTGAACTGTTGTCCGCGTACCCGTGGGGCTGGGCGACGCCGAGCCAGGCGCAGTTCAACCTGCCGGACTCCGGCTCCTTCGACGGGAACAATCTGGTGTTCCGTGACAACGGCACCCCGCCGGTGCCCGGCGCGCCGACCCACGACTGGGCGGCGATGGTCGGCAGCACGCTGACGCCCTCGGCCGCCACCCTCGGTCCCGGGTTCCGGGGACCCCAGGGCGACGTCGTCTGCGGCGACCCCCAGCCGGCCGTCTGCGACGACGGACCGTACGGCAAGGGCACCGGCGGCGAGTTGACGTACCCGGTGACCGTGCCGGCCGGTGGCCGCACCGTGTGGTTCGCGGTCGCCGGCTCCGACGCGGGCCCGAGCCAGGCACAGGCCGAGTTGACGCAGGCCCTGCGCGACCCGGCGGGCGCCGCCGCCGCGAAGTTGGCCGCGCGGCAGAAGATCGCGGCGCAGAGCAGGGTGGACCTGCCGGGCGACCCGATGCTGGCGCGCAGCGTCGAGTGGTCCAAGCAGAACGTGGCGGACTCGGTACAGGAATCCCGCAACCTGCGGGTGTTCCCCAGCAGCGAGGGCCGGCAGTACCCGCCGCCGTCCGGTACGGTAGCGGTGGCCCGGTGGCTGGGCGCCGGCTGGCCGGACTACCCGTGGCTGTTCGCCACGGACGGGGAGTACAGCGCTTTCCCCGCCGTGGCGGCAGGGCAGTTCGACGCCGTCAAGAGCCACCTGACGGCGCTGCGCGACGTCAGCGACATCGCCAACCACCGCTCCGGCAAGGTGGTCCACGAGGTCACCCCGGACGGCCAGGTGTACTACGGCGCCAACGCCGACCCCGGAAACACCGACGAGACGGTGAAGTTCCCCAGCGCGGTCGCGCTGGTGTGGCGGTGGACCGGCGACAACGCCTTCCGCGACCAGATGTACGACTTCGCGGTGCGCAACATGCGCTACGCCGTGGCGCTGGACGCCGACGGCGACGGCTGGCCGGAGGGCTCCGGCAACGTGGAGCGCGCCGGCATGGGCCAGGAGAAGCTCGACGTCGCGGTGTACACCATCCGCGGCCTGCTCGACCTGGCCGACCTGGCCGCCGCCAAGCACGACGCCGCCACGGCCGCCTGGGCCACCGAGCAGGCACGACAACGCCTGAAGATCTTCGAGAAGACCTGGTGGTACGGGGGCGACGCCAAGGGCTATGCCGACTCGCTGTCCGACCCGGGCAACGTCAAACTGTTCCAGCGTTACTGGACCGGCGTCACGCCGATGGAGGCCGTGCTGCCCGGCTCGCCCGGTCGGTCGGGTGGACCCGGCCAGGTCGCCGGACCGCCCGTTCCGGGGCACCCGCTCGCGGCCACCGACCACGCCGACACCGGGCTGGCCCAGCGGGAACGCGACTGCTACACCGGCGAGTTCGGCCTGTACCACACCGGCACCGGACCGACCAGCGACCCGGCCGGCAACAAGGGGCCGTCCTGCGACAGCGTGGTCTCCTCGGTGCAGTCCGAGCGGACCGTCTTCACGCTGGGCGCCGCGGTCATGGCGGTGGCGGAGGGCAACTACGGCCGGCTGGCCCAGCAGCGGCACTACACGAACGCCAACGCGCGCACCCAACTCGACCCGACCGTGTGGGAGATGCCCGGTGCCATGCCCGAGATCTCTCCGTCGCCCGACTTCGGGTCGAACATGGAGCGCGACTTCCTCAGCCGATCCAGCGTGCTGCAGACCTGGGGTTCGTACGGCACCCTCTGGCCAGTGATCAACCAGCAACTCGGCGTCGCCCCGGACATCGGGCGGGGCCAGTTGGCGGTGGTGCCACAGTTGCCGTCCGGCCAGCACCGCATCTCCGGCAGCAACATCAGGGTCGGTACGGGGCACGTGGACGTGGCCGAGACGCGCAGCGGTTCGACGCTGCAGGTCACGGTGGACGCCGCCGTGCCGTGCCAGCTGACCCTCGGCGCGGTGCTGCCGTCCGGCGCGACCGTGGCCAACGTCCAGCTCGACGGGCACAAGGCCGATTACCGCACCGTGCAGACCGGCCGCGGCATCGAGGTGGTCGTCCAGACCAGCAGCGGGGCGCACACTCTGACCATCACGCTGAAGTAGTGCGGCGGCCGCCCGGTCGCAACGGGGCTCGGCCGTCCGCCGTGAAAGCAAAAGGTGGCCGCGCCGGTCGGGTGTTCCGACCGGCGCGGCCATCCGCATGGTCAGTCACGGACAGGTGCACCCGGGCGTGGGCCGCTGCCGATCATGCAGCCTGGCCGGCTCGCCGCTCCAGCCAGTAGCCGCACAGGGCCAGCCCGATGACGGTGTCCTGGGCGACCAGCGAGGCTGGCAGCCCGAGCAGCCGGATCGGCGGGCGGCCCTCCGCGTAGGGCGAGGTGCCCGCGACGGCCAGGGTGAGGTTCGAGGGCCCGTAACGGAGCAGCGGCACCAGGGCGGCGACGGTGGTGGCGAGCCGACGCTCGGCACCGGACGTCCGGGTCAGCAGCGCCAGCATGAGCAGGGCGTCGAGCGTCGCACTCACCACCTCTGTCGTACCGTGCCAGCGGGCGTGCGGCCCGTAGCCCGGCCCGAAGGTGTGGCCGCGGTTCCAGTCGGCCGCCCAGTGCCCGAGCGCCATGGCGGCGGCGCTTGCGAGCAGCAGATACCGGCCCGGCCGCATCCGCCTCATCGGTCCCGGCAGGTGGGCTCCGGATCCAGTACGCCGGTGCACCCTGCCGTCTCGCCCAGCTTGGCCAGGACCGGTCCCATGTATGGCTCGGCCATGCATGCGCTCTTCCCGCAAGGCTGCGGCGGAAACCCGTGCGGCCGCATCTCAAGGCTCCGTGGGGAATGCGTGAACGAAGGCGAGAACGGTGTGTCGTTCCAGCCCGTCTTCGGGGATTTGGCGGCGCCGCCAGCCGAGTAGGAGCTCGTCGATCTGCTGCCCGAGTTCGGCGAGTTCGTCCGGGGTCAGCCGGAGCCAGACGTGGCCTGCGTAGGCGACCTCGTCCCAGGGTTGCTCTGCGGTCTCCAGGAACTCCCGCGCGCGCTCGCACTGTCGCTGAAGCAGGGCGCCCTCGGCGGACGTCGCGGCGGCCTGAGCCGTCGGCTGGTCGCGGAACTGGCCGATCGTCCAGCGCATTCCGCGCGTGACGAGCTGCCATCGGCGCTCTCGGCGGTCCGTGGCGGCTGCTGGCGCGGGAGCGACCAGCCCTGCCTCGACGAGCACTTTGAGGTGGTGCGACACGCTGCCGGTCGCCAGACCCATCGACCGCGCCAGCGCCGTGGTTGTCGATGGCCCATACACGGCCAGGGCGTCCATCAGCCGCGCACGGTCCGGGTGGGCGAGAGCGGTCAGGGCGCGCACATCGTCGATTTGCCGGATATCCCCCGGTTCACCATCACGCATGAGTCGAGTATACAACTAGATTTGCGCAAATCTGCTTGCGAGCCTAGAGTGGCGGGCATGCCCCGTCTCCCTCACGCCTTCCGGATCTTCTGGCTCGGCAAAGCCGTCAGCCTGTTGGGGACGGCGACCACCGCGACGCTGCTGTCGATGCTTGCGGCGACCGAGCTGGATGCCGGTCCCGGCTGGATGGGCGTCCTGGCGGCGGCGAGCTGGTCGCCCTGGCTGATCCTCGCTCAGGCGGTGTCCGCTGCGGTCGGCGTGCTTCTCGACGCGATCAGCTTCCTCGTTTCGGCGGTCTGCCTGGCACGGGCGCGCCTCGCGCCCCGCCCGCCCGATGATGCCGTGGCCATGCCCGAAGAGTCCCTCGTCCAGAGAATCCGAGCCGGTGTCGGCGTCGTCGCGCGCGACCCGTTCGGCCCGCTCAAGGGCCGGCACGACCTCCCCGCACCGCCACCCCGGCCCTCGCGGCCTCTCGAAAGGAGCATTCCCGCATGACGATGAGCTACGCGCCGCTCGGGCGCACCGGAATGACCGTGTCCCGCTTCACGCTCGGGGCGATGATGTTCGGCGCCGCCGGCAACCCGGACCACGACGACTGCATCCGGATCATCCACACCGCCCTCGATCGGGGCATCAACTTCATCGACACCGCCGACATGTACTCAGCCGGCGAGTCCGAGTCGATCGTCGGGAAGGCCCTCCGCGGCCGCCGTGACCAGGTCATCCTCGCCACGAAGGGACACTTCGCCCTTGAGGAGGGCCTGAACAGAGGCGGCAACTCGCGACGCCATCTGCTCCACGCCGTCGACGCCAGCCTGACGCGGCTCGGCACCGACTACGTCGACCTCTACCAGGTGCATCGCCCCGATTGGGACACCGACCTCGAGGAGACCCTCGGCGTGCTCACCGACCTGGTCCGGGCGGGCAAGATTAGGACGTTCGGATGCTCCACGTTCCCCGCGCACGAGATCGTCGAGTCCCACCGGGTCGCCGACGCCCGCGGCCTGATGCGGTTTCGCACCGAACAGCCGCCCTACAGTCTGCTGGCCCGCGGCATCGAACGCGACGTGCTCCCGGTCGCCGAGAAGTGGGGCATGGGCGTGCTCACCTGGAGCCCGCTGGGCTTCGGCTTTCTCACCGGCCGCTACCGCCGCGGCATCAAGGCCGGAGCCGAGGGGAGGGCCGCCCTTCGGCCCGCCTGGTTCGATCCCGCCGATCCGGTCGTCGCGCGCAAGCTCGACGTCGTTGAGCAGCTCGTGGAGGTGGCCGACAAGCTCGGCGTTCCGCTGCCCGCGCTGGCGACGGCATTTCCGCTCGCGCACCGCGCCGTCACCTCGGTCATCATTGGACCCCGCACGCTCGAACAACTCGAATCCACGCTCGAACACGCCGACCTCGTACTCGACGATGACGTGCTTGACCGGCTCGATGCGATCGTCCCGCCCGGCACCGACGTGTACGACCCGAACGGCGCCGCCAACCCGCCGTGGATCGTGGATGCGAAGCAGCGACGGCGAGTCGTACGACGCTAGGTCCTGCCTCGGGGATCGGCGCGCGCTCAGAGGTGGAGAGAACGACATCGACGCCTTCGTCGCCTGCTTCACCGACGACGCGCGCCCTGGACATCCGGCCATAGGTCGTGGCTTGCCGAACACCAGGGCCGACGGTTCTGCCACGTCGGCAGCCGCCGGCCCTGGTGTCGATCAGCCCTTACCTCCTGGGTTCCTCAGAACCGCAGCTTGCGCAGGTAGCGGTAGCCGACCTCGGCCGTCTGCTGCGGTGTCACATCGGGGGTGTCGTTCTCGACGATGTACTCGAGCACCGAGTGCTCGTTGAAGATCCGGGCGAAATCGATCATCCCGGTGCCCAGGTCGGCCATGTCGCCGTTGGACTCGTGCCGGTCCTTGACGTGGTACTGCAGCACTCGCTGCGGCGCGGAGCGGATGACGTCCAGCGTGAAGCCCTCGGGGTCGGCCACCCCGTCGCCGGAGTTGATGCCGCCGGTGACGGCCCAGTAGATGTCGACCTCCAGGTGCACGAGCGTGGGATCGAGCTCCGCGGTCAACACGTCCCAGGGGCGCTTGCCACCGCCGAGGTCGATGGTGAACTCGTGGGCGTGGTTGTGGTAGCCGTAGCGCAGGCCGGCCGCGGCCGCCGCTGCAGCTTCCACGTTCATCTGTTCCGCCCAGCGCTTCCAGTCGTCCTCGCGCTCGGAGTACAGGTACGGCACCACCATGAACGACTGGCCCAGGGTGACCGCGTTCTGGATCTTCTCCTCCAGGGCGGCGGCGTCACCGCTGATCCCGTCGTGGCTGGAGCTGGCCCTGATGCCGATGCCGTCCAGGAACTGGCGCAGCTGGGCAGCGGTGCGCCCGAAGTAGCCGAGCGCCAGCTCCACGCGCGGGTAGCCGATCTGGGCGAGGTGAGTGAGGGTCGCGTCGTACCCCGGGGCACCCCAGAGCGCGTCGCGTACCGTCCACAGCTGAATGCTGATCAGGCCCGGGGGCACCTGCTGCCTCCCGGTGGTACGGGTGGTAGCAGCCGCAGCCGTCGCGCCGATCCCCGACGACGCGAGCCCGACACCGGCGAGCACCGCCAGTGAGCCGCGCAGCAGGCTCCGTCGGTCAACGAGGGATTGCCGCAGCGCGGCCTCTCCGTCGTATCCGTAACACATGGTGACTCCTTCTTGGTGGATCTACGCGGTGGGGACCAGGACGACCTGGTCCGTTCCGGTCAGGGAGGGCAGACCATTCCCACCGGCGTCGGTGTAGGACGCGACGAACACGGCGGTCAGGTTGTCGTTCGCCGGGTCGTGGCCGGACGGCACCGTCGTCTGGATCGAGCCGGTGCAGCCGTTGGCGGTGGTCTGCGGGTGGCCGTGCGTGTCGTGGCCGAGAACGTACGTGACGCTGACCCGGGAGCAGTCCACGGGCTGGTCGTCGGTCACCCGCACCTCGAACTGCACGGTGTCGCCGAACTTGAACGGCTGGCCCGCGACCGGCTTGACCAGCTCCACCACGGGCTGGGCGTTGCCGACCACGACCCGGACCGATGCGGCGGCCGACAGGCCTCCGGGGTCGCTCACGTTGAGCGTGGCGTGGTAGAGGCCGTTCTTCTGGTACGTGAACGTCGGGTTCGCCGCGCGCGAGTCGACCTTGCCGTCGTTGTCGAAGTCCCACGCGTACGACAGCCGGTCGCCGTCGTAGTCCGTGGTGCCGTCGCTGGAGAAGGTGACGGTCAGCGGCGTGAGCCCATTGGTGGGCGTGGCCGAAACCTGGGGCACCGGGGTGTGGTTGCCCTTCCAGCCGATGTAGTCGATCCGGGCCAGCTGCGCGTCCGGGTTCTCGCTGAAGAAACCGTCGCCGTACTCGAGCACGTACAGCGCGCCGTCCGGGCCGAACTCCAGGTCCATCGGGTTGTCGAAGGTGAACGAGGGGAGCACCGGCTCGATCCCGCTCAGGCTGCCGCTGCCGTTCAGCCGGAAGCTTTTCACGTAGTCCCGGGTCCACTCGTGGAACAGCGGCATGCCGTCGTAGTACGCGGGCCACGCCACCGGGGCGCGTCCCCGCGTCGTGGGAGAGACGAACCGGTACGCCGGCCCGGCCATCGGTCCGATGCCGCCGGTGCCCAGCTCCGGGAACTGCGCCGAGGGGCCGTAGCCGTACCACACGTCCGGCTGCTCCACCGGTGGCAGTTCTCGCAGCCCGGTGTTGTGCGGTGACTCGTTGATCGGCGCGGAGCAGTTGAACGTCGCCCCGGACTGGCCGGTGGCGAAGTCGTAGTCGACGTATGGCAGCTGCGCGGTGGCGCAGTAGGGCCATCCGTAGTTGCCGGCCTTGCGGACGGCGGCCCACTTGCCCTGCCCGGCCGGCCCGCGCAGCGGATCGGCCTGGCCCGCGTCCGGCGAGTAGTCGGCGACGTACAGCTCGTCGGTCTTGCGGTTCAGCTCGATCCGGAACGGGTTGCGCAGGCCCATCAGGTAGATCTCGGGCCGGGTGCCGGTCGTGCCCTCCGGGAAGAGGTTCCCGTTCGGGATCGTGTACCCGCCGTTCTCGCCCACCTTGATGCGCAGGATCTTGCCGCGCAGGTCGTTGGTGTTGGCCGCCGTGCGCTGCGCGTCGTACGCCGGGTTGCGGCCGGGGCGCTCGTCGATGGGCGCGTAGCCGCCGGATTCGAACGGGTTCGTGTCGTCACCGGTGGACAGGTACAGGTTGCCCTTGGCGTCGAAGACGATGTCCCCGCCGACGTGGCAGCAGATGCCCCGGTCGACCGGCACGTCGATGATCTGCTGCTCGGTGGAGAGGTCCAGCTTGTCCTTGACCAGCCGGAACCGGGAGAGCCGAATCGCTCCCTTGAACCGCTCGAAGTCGGCAGCCGTGCCCCAGGCCGGCGCGTCGCCCTCGTTGACGTTCGGAGTCGACGGGTCGTCGACCGGGGTGTTCATCGGCGGGGAGTAGTACAGATAGACCCAGTTGTTTCCGGCCTTGCCGAAGTTGGGGTCGATCGCGACGTTCTGCAGGCCCTCTTCGTCGTGCCGGTAGACGTCCAGGGTCGCGGCGACGGTGTTGCGGCCCGTAGCCGGGTCGTGCAACCAGACCTCACCCGGGCGGGTCACGTGCAGCACCCGGCTGTCGGGCAGCACGGCGAGGTCCATCGGCTCGCCCGGGTGGTCGTTGAGGGTCACCTTTTGGAAGTCCGTCTCCGGGGGCGCGCTTGTCGTGCCGGGCGCGGCGATCGAGACGGTTGGCGTGGCGACAAGCGCGGTGGTCGTCAGGCCCGCTACGGCGAGCGCGAGTCGTCTTTTCATCTGCCTCTCCTTCACGAAGGACTGATCGGGGCAGGTCGGGGACGTACGGCTGCTTCCTCCTCTGTGGGCGGTGTGGGTTTTGGGCACGGCTGAGTAGCCCGTCGCGCGGGGACGCGCCGACCGCGGCGCCGACCAGTCCGGTCTGCGCATGTGTGCGGTCAGCTACACAGGTTGCCGAGGCGTCGTAGCTGCGAATGGGGGACGGGGGAAGGATCTTGAGGGTAGGGGGCGGGTGTGTTGAGTCAGGTGTTGACCGGCTGCCAGCAGCCGTTGCTGCGCGCCGATGTCTCGACTGCGCTCCAGACGGGCGGGCCGTCCGGGGCCGTCGTCGAGGGGCTAACCGGGTGTCGGGCCACCTCGACGAAGCACATCGTCATGCGGCCGACGCTACAAAAGACATGTCGATAAGTCCATAGCTTTTGCCGGGAGAAGGCCGAACTTTCCTCTAGCTTGACGAAAGTGGAGCCGGCGGGCATGGGCAGCGGTCATGCGGCCAATGTTTTGGGCCAAGGGACCCATCGATGCCTTGGTCCGCGCCGGAGAGAATCGACATATGTCCACGGTCGTCCAGGCCCGAGGCTCACAGCGCCTGCCTCAGATCGACAACCTCAAGACCGCCATGGTCGCGTGGATCATCGCCGGGCACGCCCTGCTCGGCTATACGTCGATCGGCGGCTGGCCGTACGACGAGGTCAACGAGGTCACGTTCGATCCTCGATCAGAGTGGGTACTGGCGATCGTGATCGGTCCGTCCGCACTCTTCGTCGTCGGCACATTCTTCTTCCTGGCCGGGCTGTTCTCGCCCGCCGCCGTTGCTGGCAAGGGCCCGGCACGGTTCGCGGGCGACCGGATCCTGCGGCTCGGTGTGCCGTTCCTGTGTTACATGGGATTGATCTGGCCGCTGTTCATGTGGGCTGCCTACCGTGCGGCGGGCTACCGCGTGTCGTACTGGTGGGCCTTCACGCATCGCCAGCCCTTGCTGGATTCCGGCCCGCTGTGGTTCGCCGAGGTGCTGCTGTACTTCTCGCTCGCATACGCGGCGTGGAGCTGGGCCACTACCCGGCTGAGTCGCCAACCTCGTCCGGCGCCCAAACCGTGGGGCGGTGGCCACCTGGTTGCGCTCGCCGTCGCCGTCGTGGTCACCTCGTTCGTGATCCGGCTGTGGTTCCCCGCCCGGAGCACGCAGATCCTGGATCTGCACCTGTGGCAGTGGCCGCAATCCCTCGCGATGTTCGGGTTGGGCGTCGTGGTCGCGCGTCACGGGTGGATCGGCGAGGTGCCGGAGGGCGTGCGGCACGCCTGCGGCCTCGCCGTGGTGGTCACGCTGGCCGTCGTGCCGGTGCTGGCTGTCGCACTGGGTGTGTCGAGTCTCGCCGAAGCTGCCACCCCGTTCCTCGGCGGCTGGCATTGGCAGGCGCTGCTGCTGGCCAGCGTGGAGGCCTGCCTGGTGGTTGCGGGATCGGTGTGGGCGCTCGGCACGGCGCAGCGCCGCCTACTGACCAGCAGCCGGCTCTTGATGGCCTGCGGCCGCGCCGCGTACGCCGCATTCGCCCTGCAGGGACCCGTCCTGCTGACCTTGGCGATCGCGGCCCGGCCGCTACCCCTGCCGGCCGAGGCCAAGGCCCTCGTCGTGGGAGCGCTCGCCGTTCCGGCCTGCTTCTGGATCGGTTGGCTGATCATCGAGGGCACTCGGCGAGGATCACGGCGGAGACGCGGTGCGCCGAGCGGTGAAGCGCACGTGCCCGGCCTGCTGCACCGAGCGATGCCGCCTGGCTAGTCCCCCGATGCGACCCGCGACCGACGGCATAGAAAGCCGGGTGGGCCCGACAGGTAGCCGGGGCGGCCGCGCCGCGCCATAGTGGGGCATGGCCGCACCCGAGTCGCCGGAAGCACTCGTAACTGCCCTCTCCCGCGCCGGCTACCTCGCCGACACCGGGCTGGCCATCGCGGGGTTCCTCGCGGCGCGGCTGCACCGGCCGGTTTTCCTGGAAGGTGACGCAGGCGTCGGCAAGACAGCCTTCGCCGTGGCGCTGGCGGCGGCGACCGGTGTCGAGCTGATCCGGCTGCAGTGCTACGAGGGGCTCGACGCGGCCCAGGCGCTCTACGACTGGGACTTCCCGCGGCAGATCCTGCACCTGCGCACCGCGGAGGCGGCCGGCGTCACCGACGCGTCGAGCCTCGAGACCAGCCTCTACGACCGCCGGTTCCTGCTCGCCCGGCCGCTGCTGCGGGCGCTGGAGGCGGCGCCGTGCGTGCTGCTCATCGACGAGATCGACCGAGCCGACGACGAGTTCGAGGCGTACCTGTTGGAACTGCTCGCCGACTGGGCGGTGAGCATTCCCGAGCTGGGCCGGGTGGCCGCCACCACGCCGCCGACCACCGTCATCACCTCGAACCGGACGCGTGAGGTGCACGACGCGCTCAAGCGCCGCTGCCTCTATCACTGGGTCGATCACCCCGATCCGGACCGGGAAGCGGCGATCTTGCGGACCCGACTGCCCGACGTGTCGCGCCGGCTCACCACCCAGGTGGCGGAGGCGGTCGCCCGGCTACGCAGGCTCGACCTCGTCAAGCCGCCAGGCGTGGCCGAGGCCATCGACTGGGCCTCGGCCCTGCAGGCCCTCGGGGCGGACCAGCTCACCGCCCCGCTGGCCGACGCGACGCTCGGCGCGGCGGTCAAGGTCCGCGAAGACCTCGACCGGGTACGGCCGCGCCTGGCGGCGCTGGTGGGCGAGGCCTGACATGGCGGGCGACGCGGCGCTCATGATCGTCGACTTCGCCGGTGCGGTGCGCCGCGCCGGCGTACCGGCCAGCCCCGACCGCGTCCAGGCCCTCGCCGCGGCCGTCGACGCGCTCGGGCCGACCGGGCTCTACTGGGCCGGCCGGCTGACCCTGTGCGGCACCGTCGACGACATCGCCCGCTACGACACGGCCTACCGTGCGTGGCTCTCCGGCCGGCAGGTCCGGCCGGCGCGCACCGTGCCCGTCGGCCCGCCCCGCCGGTACGTCGTTCCGTTCGGGCTGGATGGTGCCCGCCGAGGGGATGTCGGTAAGGCGGCGACCACGCCGGTGGCGACCCGGGCCAGCGACCACGAGCTGCTGCGTCATCGCGACCTCGCCGACCTGTCCGCCGCGGACCGTGCGGAGGCGCGTCGGCTCGTTGCCCTGCTACGCCCGGCGACGCCGCTGCGGCGGGCGCGGCGGTACCGACCCGCAGGCGCCGGCCGGATCGACCCGCCCCGGAGTCTGGCGGCTCTGCGCCGTTCGCTCGGCGAGCCCGCGCTGCTCGCCCACCGCCGCCGTCGGCATCGGCCGCGTCGGCTGGTGCTGCTGGTTGACGTCTCCGGCTCCATGGCGCCGTACGCCGATGCCTTGCTGCGTTTCGCGCACGCCGCGGTCCACTGCCGGCCCGCCGCGACGGAGGTCTTCACCATCGGCACCCGGCTCACCCGGGTGACCCGGGCGCTGCGCCACCCCGACCCGGGCGCCGCGCTCGCGGCGGCGGGCGCCGCGATTCCGGACTGGAGCGGAGGCACCCGGCTGGGTGACTCACTCGGCGTGTTCGTCCGCCGGTACGCCCATCCGGGGCTCGCTCGCCGCGCGGTGGTCGTCGTCTTCAGCGACGGTTGGGAGCGCGGCGACCCGGCGCCGCTGGCCGATGCGACCGCCCGGCTGCGCCGCCTCGCTCACCGGGTGGTGTGGGTCAGCCCGCACCGTGGTCGGCCCGGATTCGCTCCCACCGCGGGCGGGCTGGCCGCCGTCCTGCCCAACGTCGATGATCTCGTTGCCGGCCACAGCCTGGCGGCCCTGTCCGAACTCGCCGACACCATCGGGAGCAGTGACTAGTTGTCGGCTTTTTCTTCATATCTATCTATGCTTGCCTGTTGTGGGTAGCGTCTATCGGATCGGTGAGTTTGCCAAGCGGGTGGGCCGCTCGGTGAGTACGGCGCGCCGGTGGGAGGCGGAGGGCCGGATCTCGGCCCGGCGTCTGCCGTGCGGGCAGCGTTTCTTCGACGACTCCGACGTGCGCACGGTGCTGCGGCCTGGCTTCGATACCGGGCGGCGGAAGGTCGTGGTTTACTGCGGGTCTCGTCACCGGGCCAGAAAGCCGACCTGGCCTCGCAGGCCGCGTCGATGCAGCAGCTCCGTCTGGCACGCGGCCTCGCGGTGGATGAGTGGGTCAGCGAGGTCGGCTGCGGGATGAACCTGCGCCGCGAGAAGTTCCTGCCGCTGATGGACGCGGTCGACCGGGGGGAGGTCGCCACGCGCGTGGTGGCGCACAAGGATCGGCTGGCCCCGTTCGGCTTCGACTTCCTAGAGCACGTGGCGGCGCGCGGCGGCTGCGAGATCGCCGTGGCCAATCAGGAGGCGTGGTCCCCGCAGCAGGATCTGGTCGAGGACCTGCTGGCGATCGTGCAAACCTTCTCGTGTCGGCTGTACGGGCTGCGGCGCTATGACAAGGAACTCAAAAGGGCGGGTCTGACCGCGGAGGGCGACCGGTGAAGGTTACCCGGATCGCTTACTCGGCCCGCCTGAACCCGGGCAAGTACGCGGCGTTGCTGGAGCAGGCTCGCCGGTTGGGCCGGGTCCGCAGCGAGGTGTGGCAGCGGTACGGCTCGATCGGCGGTGTCGGGTCCGGGTTGAGGGACCGGCAGGTGCGGGACCGGTGGCTGGCTGACGGCACGCACGTGCGGTTTGGTGTGCTGGCGAATGCGTGGAAGGAAACCGTCCGCGACGCGATGGCGGACATCGGGGCGAACCTGGCGTCGGCCAAGGTCGAGGTGCGTCGGGCTATTATCCGGCGTACGGGCGATCCGGGCGAGCGGAAGCGGATGTTCACCGCGCTGAAGGCCGACCAGTGGGCCGACGATCCGTTCCTGGCTCGGCAGATGCGCAAACAGTGGAAGCGTGGGAAGAACCGCACGCACGATCAGATCGTGGTGCGCGCTGACCAGCACAACACCGTCGTGGACGGGCGGGGCCTGTTGTGGCTGGCGGTTCCCGGTCTGCAACGCCGCCAGATGGTCAAGATTCCGCTGTCCACGACGGTGGCCCCGACTGGCACGCTGCGGCTGATTCTGCGCGGCGGCCGGGTGGAGGTGCACTACCAGATCGACGCGTCGCAGCTGCGGTCGTCGCAGCGGCCGTGCGGCGATGCGACGGTCGGCGTGGACAAGGGCTACACCGAAGCCCTGACCGACTCCGACGGCCAGCGACACGGCGTTCGGCTCGGCAGGCTCCTGACCACAGAGTCGGACCGGTTGAAGGAACGCAACCGGCGTCGGGCGAGGCTGCGCTCGATAGCGAACAACGCCGCTCGTCGTGGTGACCACGCGAAAGCGCAACGGATCACGGTAAACAACCTTGGGACCTTCAAACGGGACCGGCAGGCCGCCCGCCACCGCGCCCGGGTGCGCGCGGAGATCTTCACCGCCGTGCACCGGGTCGTCGACAAGGCCGCCACCGTGGTCGCCGAGGACCTCACCACCAGCTTCGCCGGGCGCAAGAGGCTCGGCAGGAACGTCAACCGGCGCCTCGCCGCCTGGACCAAAGGGGTCACCGCCGAGGCCCTAACAAACGTGTCGGAGCGCAGAGGTTCTGCGCTCGTTCACGTCAACGCCGCCTACACCTCACAAACCTGTCATCGGTGCGCCGGCTTGGGTCGCCGTAGTGGGGACCGGTTTCACTGCACCTGGTGCGGGGTGGTGTGGCAGGCCGACGTGAACGCCGCGATCAACATCCTGCAGCGAGCCGGCGACCCCGACATCGCCCTGCACACCCCGCACCGCGCGGTGAGGCAGATCCTGCAGGACAGGACCGATCGCCACCGGACCAGACTGCCGGTCCAGGACTCCAGCCCGGCCACCACCGAGCGGAGAGCGAACCATCCGAACCGCTCAGCGATGAGCAACTAGTAGGAAGCAGGTAGCGATGCGCGAGGTGCTCAGTGACCTGCTCACGTGGTGGCGGGATGGCCAGCCGGTCGGCATGGCGACCGTGGTGGGGACCTGGCGCAGCGCCCCGCGCCCGCCGGGGGCGACCATGTTGGTGGGGCCGGACGGCACCGCGGTCGGCAGCGTCTCCGGCGGCTGTGTCGAGGCGGCCGTGTACGAGGTGGGTCAGGAGGTGCTCTCGACCGGGCGGCCGGTACTCACCCGCTACGGCGTCAGCGACGACGACGCGTTCGCGGTCGGGCTCACCTGTGGCGGCATCATCGACCTGTTCGTGGAGCGGGTCGATGATGCGTCCTTTCCGCAACTCGCGGACCTGGCGGCCGCCATCGACGCCGGCGAGCCGGTCGCGGTGGCCACCATCGTCGAAGGCCGGCCCGACCAGGTGGGGCGCCGGTCCGTGGTGTGGCCGGACCGGTGGGCCGGCACCCTCGGCTCGGACCGGCTGGACGACGCCGCCGCCGACGACGTCCGGGGGATGTTGGCCACCGGCCGCACCGGCACGCTGCGGTACGGCCCGGACGGGCAGCGCCGTGGCGACGAACTGACCCTGTTCGTGGCGTCGTTCGCCCCGCCCCCGCGCATGCTGGTGTTCGGCGCGATCGACTTCGCCGCCGCCGTGGCCCGGCTCGGCACGTACCTCGGCTACCGGGTGACGGTCTGCGACGCGCGGCCGGTCTTCGCGACCCAGCGGCGGTTCCCCGGTACGGAGGTCGTGGTGGACTGGCCCCACCGGTATCTGGCGGCCGAGGTCGAGGCCGGCCGGGTGGACGAGCGCACCGTGATCTGCGTGCTCACCCACGACCCGAAGTTCGACGTGCCGGTGCTGCAGGTGGCGCTGGCGCAGCCGGTCGCGTACGTCGGGGCGATGGGCTCGCGGCGCACCCACGACGACCGACTCGCCCGACTGATCGAGGCCGGAGTGCCGCCGGACCAACTGGCCCGCCTGTCGTCGCCGATCGGGTTGGATCTCGGTGCCCGTACGCCGGAGGAGACGGCGGTCAGCGTGGCAGCCGAAATCATCGCGACCCGGTGGCGCGGCGGCGGCGCCAGGCTCTCCACGCTGAACGGGCGGATCCACCACGACGCCGACTAGGGCCGGTATCGAGGTCCGCCGCGGCGCCGGACCCGGTGTGCGAGCCAGGCAGAGGGGGCTACGGCTCCTGCGGTGAGCCCGGGTTCCATAGCGCGCGGAGCTGGTCGAGGACGACCGTGGTGCCGGCGCTGAGCGTGCGATCGGGGTGTGTGACGAGGTGGACGCTCGGCGCAGGTGGGAGTGGCCCGGGAACGGCGATGAGCTCGCCTGCCCGCAGCTCGGCGCCGGCGGTGGCGGTGGGAAGCACCGCCCATCCGAGCCCGGCCGCGACGCAGCGCTTGACGGCTTCAATGCTGCCGAACCGGACGCGGCGAAAATCCGGTTGCCCGACGGCGAACAGGCTGCGGGCCACCTGGTCGCTGTAGCTGCAGCCGTCCTCGAGCAGGAGTACGTCGTGCTCGGCCAGCTGCGCCCAGGTGACTGCCCCTGCCGGCAGGTCGAGGTCGGGCCCGGCGACGATGGTGAGTTCTTCGGCGCCGAGGACCTCCAGATGGAGGTCGACGGCGGACATGTCGGGTTCGAGAAGCAGGGCAGCTTCGGCGGTGCCGGCGCGTACGGCTTGGAGCGCCTGCGCGGTGCCCCCTGGTGCGAGCGACAGCCGGATCTGGGGCGCGATGAGGCGCAGCTTGCCGAGGACGGCGGGGAGCCGGTAGGCGCACACGGACTCCGGAGCCACGAGCCGCACCCGGCCAGACGGCCGGCCGTCTCGGGCGGGCACCTCGGAGGCAAGGCGGCCCTCCAGATCGAGCAACTGGGTGGCGTACGACAGGAGCCGGGTGCCGGCGTCGGTCAGCACGGCCCCGGACGGCAGCCGGTCGAACAGCCGGACGCCCAGGTACCGCTCGAGGGCCTGCACATGCCCGGTCACCGTGGACTGCACGTAGCCCAGCTCCCGCCCCGTCGCCGTGAAGCTGCCGGTGCGGGCCACGGCGGTGAAGGTCCGCAACAGGTCCGTCTCCACGGCCATTCCTTTCCTCGATTGATGCCATCATGACTCATCGTTGGACTCGATGGCGCTACCCGGCGAGACTAGCCCCTGGGAGGTCCTTGATGACTGAGACAGACGACGCGACCATCGCACGGCCCGAGGCCGCCGACGTGGAGGTGCTGCGCTACGCCGCCTTCCCGGACGGGGCCGTCGGCGGAAACCCTGCGGGTGTCGTACTGGATGCGACCCGCCTCGACGGCGCCAGCCGCCTGGCCGTCGCAGCTTCGGTCGGCTATTCCGAGACGGCGTTCCTCGAACCCACCAGGCGGGACGGGGAGTTCCAGGTGCGCTACTTCAGCCCACTGGCTGAGGTAGCGTTCTGCGGACACGCGACGATTGCCGCCGCCGTTGCCCTGGCCGAACGCCGCGGCAGCGGGCCGCTGCTGTTTCAGACTCTCGCCGGCGCCGTCGAGGTGAACACCGGTGAGAGCGATGCCGGCCCGACCGCCACGCTCACCAGCGTCCCCACTCGTACCCGGCCCGCCTCCGGCGACGAGCTCGCCGCCGCCCTCGCAGCGCTACGCTGGCGTTCCACCGACCTGGACCCCCGGTACCCCGTACACGTCGCGTACGCCGGCAACGATCACCTCGTCCTCGCCGTGTCGGACCGCACCCGCCTGGCGGACCTGCACTATGACTACGACGCGCTGGCAGCCCTGATGGCCGAGCGCGGCTGGACCACGCTCCAACTCGTGCACGCCCACACGCCGCTGCTCTTCTCTGCCCGCAATCCCTTCCCGCCCGGCGGTGTCGTGGAGGACCCCGCCACCGGAGCGGCCGCGGCCGCCCTCGGCGGGTACCTTCGGGCACTCCACCTCGTGGACCCGCCGGCGCAGATCACGGTCCTGCAGGGCGTGGACATGGGTAGCCCCAGCCGCCTGCTCGTAGACGTGACCGGCGATGACGACCGCGTGCAGGTGACCGGCGGCGCCCGACCGATCCGCTAGCCGCCGGAGACGGCGACGGTGCAATCTGGCGCGTCGGCCCTTGCGCACACCCGCGCGACGGAGTTGGCTGATCGAAAGGCAACCCCGTCGATCTGCGCGGGAGGATTAATGGCTCGGATCAGCGTCACCGTCGACGGCATCCGGTACGCCGACGACGTTCCACCACGTACCCTGCTCGTCCATTACCTGCGCGACCAGGGCAAGGTCGGCACGGTGGTGGGCTGCGACACCAGCAATTGCGGCGCCTGCACGGTGCTGATGACCGACCCGGACGGCCGGGCCCAAGCGGTGAAGAGCTGCAGCGTGCTCGCCGTGCAGGCCGACGGTCGTACGGTCACCACCGTGGAAGGACTCGCCCCCGACGGCACCCTGCATCCGGTGCAGCGGGCGTTCCACGAAAAGCATGCGCTGCAGTGCGGCTTCTGCACCCCGGGCATGGTGGTGGCAGCGGTCGACCTGCTCGCCGAGAACCCCGACCCGACCGAGGAGGAGGTGCGCCGCGGCCTGGAGGGCAACCTGTGCCGCTGCACCGGCTACCAGAACATCGTCCGGGCCGTGCTCGCCGCGGCGGCTGAGGTCCGCGGGGTGGCGGCCGCCAACGGGCACGGGACAGCGCGCCCGGGTGCCGGCGCCACGATCCCCGACCCGGCGGCGCCGGTCGGCGGCGAGCGTCAGGTCGAGGAGGTGGCCAGGACATGACCGCCGTGCTCGAACCCGAGGTCGGCCGCGCCCGGCTGCGCAAGGAGGACCACCGCCTGCTCACCGGCCGGACGATGTGGACCGAGAACGTCACGTTGCCCGGCATGCTGCACCTGGCGATCCTGCGCAGCCCGCTCGCGCACGCCCGAATCACGCACCTCGACGTCGGGCCGGCACTGCAGCGGCCCAACGTGGTGGCCGCGTTCACCGGCGCCGACGTCGCCGACGTGCAGGGCAGCCTGCCCTGCGCGTGGCCGGTCACCGAAGACATGATCCACCCCGACCACCCGCCGCTGGCGGTCGGCGAGGTGCGGCACGTCGGCGAGGCGGTCGCCGTCGTGGTCGCCCGGGACCGGGCCACCGCCGTCGACGCGCTGGAGGCCATCGAGGTCGAGTACGACCCCCTGCCGGTCGTGCTGGACCTGGAGGAGGCCGTCGCCGACGGGGCCTCGCTGGTGCACTCCGCGGCCGGCCAGAACACCTGCTACACCTGGGTCTTCGACTCGGCCGAGGCGGGCACCGGCGGCAACGTGGCCGACGCGGAGGCGGAGGTCATCCTCCAGCGCCGGTATGTGCAGCAGCGGCTGATCCCGGCGTTCATGGAGCCGCGCAGCGTGGTCGTCGACCCGACCGCCGGTCAGCTGACGATCTGGTCGGCGACGCAGATCCCGCACATCCTGCGGGTCATGCTCGCGCTCATCACCGGGACGCCCGAGCACCAGATCCGGGTGATCGCCCCGGATGTCGGCGGCGGGTTCGGCGGCAAGCTGCAGGTCACGGCGGAGGAGCTGATCGCGTTCCTGGCGGCGCGGCGCACCGGCAAGCCGGTCAAGTACACGGAGAGCCGGTCGGAGACGATGGTGTCGGCGCACCACGGCCGCGACCTGATCCAGGACATCACGTTGACGGCGAAGCGGGACGGCACCCTCACCGGCCTGTCGGTGAGGCTGCTCGCCAACATGGGCGCCTATCTGGGCATCGTGACGCCGGGCGTACCGCTGCTCGGCGCCTTCATGTACAACGCGATCTACAAGGTGCCGGCGTACCGGTTCGAGTGCACGGGCGTGTTCACCAACACCACCCTCACCGACGCCTACCGTGGCGCCGGTCGCCCCGAGGCGACGTACGCCATCGAGCGGATCATGGACGAGCTCGCCGCGGAGCTGGGCCTCGACCCGCTGGAGGTGCGGCGGCGCAACTGGATCCGGCACGACGAGTTCCCGTTCACGACGGTGGCCGGGCTCGAGTACGACTCCGGCAACTACGAGGCGGCCACCGAGAAGGCGATGGCCATGATCGGGTACCACGAGTTGCGCGCGGAGCAGGCCGCCCGGCGGGCGTCGAACGACCCGGTGCAGCTCGGCATCGGCGTTTCGACATACACCGAGATGTGCGGGTTGGCACCCTCACGCATTCTGGGCGCGCTGCGCTACGGCGCGGGCGGCTGGGAATCGGCGAGCGTCCGGGTGCTGCCGACCGGCAAGGTCGAGGTGGTGACCGGCAGCAGCCCACACGGCCAGGGCCACCTGACCGCGTGGAGCCAGATCGTCGCCGACCGGCTCGGGGTGCCGTTCGAGGACGTCACGGTGCTGCACGGCGACACCCGGGTCTCCCACAAGGGCCTGGACACCTACGGCTCCCGGTCGCTGGCCGTCGGCGGGATCGCCCTCGTGCAGGCGTGTGAGAAGGTCCTCGCCAAGGCCCGGCCGATCGCGGCACACCTGCTCGAGTGCGCGCCGGACGACCTGGAGTTCACCGACGGCGCCTTCCGGGTACGCGGCACGCCCGGCGCCATGAAGACGATCGCCGACTGTGCTCTCGGCGTCTTCGCCGCCCACGACCTGCCCGACGGCGCCGAGCCGACGCTCGACGCCGAGGCGGTCTACGACCCGCAGAACTTCTCGTATCCGCACGGCACCCACCTCTGCGCCGTGGAGGTGGACACCGAGACCGGCCAGGTGCGGCTGCGCCGGTACGTGGCCGTGGACGACGTCGGCCGGGTGGTCAACCCGCTGATCGTCGAAGGCCAGGTGCACGGGGGGGTGGCCCAGGGCGTGGCGCAGGCGCTGTTCGAGGAGGCCGTGTACGACGCGGACGGGAACCTGCTCACCGGCTCGTTCGCCGATTACACCCTGCCGAGCGCCGCCGACCTGCCGGTGATCGAAAGCGACCGCACCGAGACGCCCGCGACGTCCAACCCGCTTGGCGTCAAGGGGGTCGGAGAGGCGGGCACCATCGCCTCGACCCCCGCTGTCGTGAACGCCGTCGTCGACGCGCTCCGGCCGTTCGGCGTGGCGGACGTCCGCATGCCCTGCACTCCGGAGCGGGTCTGGCGCGCCATCCAGGAGGCGACATCATGATCCCGGTGGCCTTCGACTACCTCAAGCCGGCCACCGTGGAGGACGCCGTGGCCGCGCTCGCGGACGCGGGCGACGACGCCAAGGTGCTCGCCGGCGGCCAGAGCCTGCTGCCGGTACTCCGGCTGCGGCTGTCCGCTCCGAGCCTGCTCGTCGACCTCGACGGACTGACCGAACTGCGCGGCGTGCGGGTCGACGGCGACGATCTCGTCGTCGGCGCGTTGACCACGCACGCCGAGGTGGCCGGATCCGCTGTGGTGCGGGCCGAAGCGCCGCTTCTCGCCGCCGCGGCCGGGCTGATCGGCGACCGGCAGGTCCGCCACCGGGGCACGATCGGCGGCGCGCTGGCCCACGCCGACCCGGCCGGCGACCTGCCGGCGGTGCTGGTGGCGCTCGACGGGGTGTGCGTCATCGCCGGTCCGGGTGGCCGGCGTAGCGTCCCGGCCGCGGAGTTCTTCGTGGACTACTTCACCACCGCCCTCGACCCGCGCGAGGTCCTGGCGGAGGTGCGGCTGCCGCGCCGTTCCGGCTGGGGCGTGCACTACGAGAAGTTCCATCGCACGGCCCAGGCGTGGGCGACCGTCGGAGTGGCCGCTGCCGTGCGCCGGATGAACGGCTCCATCGCCGAGGCGCGGGTGGTCCTGACGAACATGGGCCCGCGCCCGGTGCGGGCAGAAGCGGTCGAGGCGGCGCTCGCCGGCGCGGACGCGACCGCCGAGGCGTTGGCCGGCGCGGCGGCACACGCCGCCGAGGGCACCGACCCGGTCAGCGACCTGGCCGCGTCGGCGGAGTACCGGCAGCACCTGGCCCGCGTGCTCACCCGGCGCGCACTCGCCGCGGCGGCCGGGCGCTAAGGGTTCGTGGTCGGGCCGGCCGCGTGCGCGGCCGGCCCGCCTGTCGCAAGGAGAGCGAGATGCAGCTGGAGTACGAATTCACCGTGCCGGTCCCGGTATCCCAGGCGTGGACCGTGCTGCTCGACCTCGAACGGGTGGTGCCCTGCCTGCCGGGAGCCACGCTGACCTCGTACGACGGGGATGCGTTCGCGGGCACCGTCCGCGTGAAGCTCGGCCCGGTGAACCTGACCTACCAGGGCAAGGGGCGGTTCGTCTCGCGCGACGAGGACGCCGGCCGGGTGGTCATCGAGGCGTCGGGCCGGGAATCCAGAGGCGGGGGCACCGCGACCACGACCGCGACCATGACCATGACGCCCACCACTGACGGGGCGTCCACCGTCGTCGCGGTGCAAGCCGAGCTGTCGGTGACCGGGCGACCGGCGCAGTTCGGGCGCGGAATGATCGCCGATGTGGGCGGGAAGCTCGTCGGCCAGTTCGCCGATTGCCTGGCGCAGCGCTTGGCCGAGAGCCGGCCGCCGGCCGGCGACGTCCCCACGGCGCAGGAGGCCGAGCTCGTGGCGGCAGCGGACGGGCTTCGCGCTGTGCCGGCGGGCGATGGCGCGCCCGCGGGTGGGCCTACGGTGGCCGTTCCCGAGCCGGCCGTCGAGCAGGCGCCGGCCGCCGCCCCGCCGGTCGACCTGCTGCGCGTGAGCGCCGGCCCCGCCGTCCGCCGCGTCGCGCCGTACGCGATCGGCTTCCTCGTAGGTGCTCTGGTGGTCTGGGCCCTTGGCCACGGCGGTCGCCCGGGGTGAGGGGCGCGATGGCTCGGGTTCTTGCAAGAACAGCGCGCGGCTGACCGCAGGTCAACGCCGGAGGTCGACCTCGATCTCCACCTCGACGTTGTCACGGACCTTGAGCGCGCCGAGAAAGGCCGAGTACGGCTTGATTCCGTGTGCCGACTGGGTCACCGCGGTGGTGGCGCGGTACCGGTCGGGCGTCACCTCGCGCACCTCGACGTCGATGGGGGCGGCGACCCCGTGCAGCGTGAGCCTTCCGCTGATGGTGGCGTGGTCGTCGCCGGTGACGACGCGGGTGGACTCGAAGGTGGCCGTCGGGTGGCGATCGACGTCCAGCGTCCGCCGGGCGTTGTTCTCGATCTCGCCCCGGTCCTTGTCGGTCAGCGGCACGGCACCGCCGGTACCCTCCCGCACGGCCAACGATCCCAACTCGACGCGCGCCGTCGCGGTGGCATCCGCCGGCCCGGTCTCGGGAACGTCCAGCTCCACCGACCAGTCGGTCACCTCGATGGTCAGGTCGTGGCCGACGGTCGAGCCGACACCCTTGCGGCCGGTGCGCAGCAGCATGCGCCCGTTGTCCGGGCCGAACCGCAACCGGCCGGTGCTGATCTCCACCCACCGAGCGTACGCGGCGCCCTCATCGGGGGCAGGCGTTTCATCCCGTCCCATCGGCGCTCCAGCGATGTCTCCGACGTCAGTGGACCCCACCGGGCAACGACCTACGGTTTGTCGAGGACTATGTCGTACGTCGCTCGCGGGGCAACGAAAGCGCACAACTGTGCGGCCTCGGTCAGCAGCGCGTCGCGGTCCGCGCGGCGCAGCTTGGTGAACGGCTGGAGGCGCAGTGCCTGGTCGCGGATCTGCCAGGTGCCCTGCCACATGCCGTCGACCAGGAACGTACCGTCGGTCGCGCCGTTGCCCGGCGGTAGCGGCACGGAGCGGTTGTCGAGGATCACTCGGGTGCGATCCTTGTGTGACAGCAGCAGGTTGTCGTACTCGGGCAGGAAGCGCGGCGGGGCGGGCGTGTCCTCAGCAGGCCGGGGCGCGTCGGGCAGGTCGTACAGCGCTTGCCCCGCCTCACCGCGGAACGTCCGCAATGGCAAGCGCTCGACCACCTCGCCCAGCCGGGTCAGCCCGGACCACAACTGGATGTCGGCGACACTGGCCGGACCGAACGCGCCGAGATAGCGCAGTACCAGCGCATCGACCGGCACTGAACGCAGCGGCGCGCCCAGCCAGCTCTCCACCGCTGCCCACCTCGCGGGACCGTTCCTGCCCCAGATGCCCCGTGGTGGCACCTGGCACAGCCCGAGGTGATGCGTTGCCGCGTAGGCCAGTGCGCTCGGATCGGCGTCCGGCCAGCGTTCCGCGAGCAGCTTGCCGAGCTCGCTGCGGGTTCGCGGCTGCTCCTCCAGTAGCCGCCTCGCCTGGCTGAGCAGGGTGTCCCGGTCCACTCCCTCGGTGCCGCGTCGAAAGTGCGCCCTGAACTCCGCGGCGTGCAGCGGGTAGAACAGCGCGCGCCAGTTCAGGCAGTCGCGCGCGCTGACGAGATGCACGGTGTTGCGCATCAGGTGCAGCCGTACCACCTGACGTTCCTCGGTCAGCGCCGACAGCTCGTCCGGCGCGAAGTCCGCCAGGCGGGTCCACAGTCCCACGTACGGGGCGAGCGGCGCCTGGGATTGCATCCCGCCCAGGTGCTCGATCACGTCGATCGCCCGGGTCGGCACGCGTTCCAGCAGGTACTGGCGAGCCAGCGTGGCCCGGTTGAGACCACGCTGGCTCAGGACATCGGTCACGACAGCGGCCCGAAGTGGGCCCGCATGCCCGCCTTGCGGTCACGCGGCACCAATACCAGCTCGGGAGCGCTCATGGCGCGATTGTGTCAGCCCGCCCTGTCCCGGCTCGGCAGAGGCGGTCGGTAGCCCTGCCGCACCACGGCGCTCCGCCGAGGGCCGGTCCATCACCGGATTTGCGCCACAGCCGTTAACTTGACACCCCGCTTCCTCGCGCTCCTGGCTCGTTTGTATGGAGTGGTCACTGATACGAGAGGAAACGCCGCGACTATGTTGGGACCCTGCGCCGGGCTGATGACGGATGGGTGAGCCGGGCGGCGAGCGGCCCATGCGCGAGAAAGCCGGCTGGCGGCGGCCGACCGTCCTGGAGCTGCTCTTCGATCTTGTCTTCGTGTTCGCGCTCAATCAGCTCAGCTTGCGGCTGAACAATGACCTCAGCGCCGGGCGTCAGCAATGGTTCGGCGAGGTGGTGGAGGCCTTCCTGCTGTTCCTGGCGTTCTGGGTCCTGTGGCTGTCGACGGTCGCGTTGACCAGCCGACGAAGTCCGGAATCGCTGGTGATCCAGACCGCAGTGTTCGTGTCGATGGCAGGCGCCGTGGTGATGGCCGTCGCGGTACCGCAGGGGTTCGAGCAGCGGGCTCTCGTCTTCGCCGGCGCCTACGTCGTGGCCCGGACAAGCCGCGTGCTGCTCCTCCTGGTCTTCCGCCGTGAAACGACCACTACCCCGGCGCTGCTCCCGTTTGCCGTGAGCGCGGTGCTGTGGATCGTGGGCGCGCTGGTGCACGACCAGGGTCGCCGCGCCGTGCTCTGGGCCCTCGCGCTGGCCATCGGCTACATCGGGTTCGCGGCCGGCTTTAAACGATTGGCTGGCGCACCGATCGCGGGTGAGCACATGGCCGAGCGGTTGCAGCAGTTCTATCTGATCGCGTTGGGTGAGGCGGTCCTCGTGTCGGGCATGGCGTTCAGCGGCAGCAACCTGGGCACCCCGCATGCGGTCGGGTTCGGGCTGGCGTTCGTCGCCATCGTGCTGCTCTGGCGGGTCTATTTCTACCGGGCCGGCGCTGTCCTGCCGGTGGCCATCACGGGTGCCCGGAACCCGGTCCGGCAGTCCGTGGCGGTAGCCGGGACTCACCTGCTCATGATCGCCGGTGTCTTCCTGGCCGGTGTCGGCTTCGAGCTGTACATCATGGAGCCGCTCGGCCGGCCGGAACCGAAGTGGCTCATCGCCGTCCTCGGCGGGCCCGCGCTGTTCCTGGCCGGGCGGTCACTTTTCGAACTGCTGGTCTTCAGCCGGATCTCCCGGTCGCGGCTGGCCGGCCTCCTCGCCCTGGGCCTCCTGCTCCCGGCCACGTGGTATCTGCCACCGCTGGCCGCCGGTGGCGCCGCCGTTGCGATACTCGCCGGAATCGCCGGCTCGGATGCTTGGCGCGCCCGCGGCCGCGCACCTGAGCTACCCGCCCCACGGATCTGACCCACACGAGGAAGATTTGGCACCGGCACCGGGCTCACCCCGGGGCGCACCCCGGGGTGATGTAGTCGTGGACGGTGCGGGCGAGTTGTCGAACGGTCTCGCTGCCGGTGCGGGAAGGGCCGGCGGTGAGGAACGCGACGGCGGTCTCCGCGCCCGGGGTGAGGCAGTAGCCGACGTCGTGGGAGGCGTCGATATCGTCGCCGGTCTTGTGCGCGAGGGGGGTGCCGGGCGGTAGGGCGGCGGGGATCTTGGAGTTGCGGGTCTGCTTGCGCATGAAGCCGATCATCAGGTCACGGGACGACTCGGTGAGGATCCGGGCGTCCCAGACCGCGCCGAGTAGCGAGACGACGTCGTCCGGGCTGGTGTAGTTCTCCCCGCCCCGGTCGGCGGCGCCGTCGAACAACTTGTGGGCCAGGACGGTCTCGCGCTGGTTCATCGAGTCGATCAGGGCGTTGACCGGCGCGAACCCGCCGAGCTGGTCGATCAGCACGTTCGCGGCGGTGTTGTCGCTGTACTCGATCATGTATTCGGCGAGCCGGGAAGTGGTCACCACCTGCGGGATCGCCTCGGACTTCAGCTTGCCCGTGCCGCCGACCACGTCATCGCGGGTGACCCGCACGGCCCGGTCGAGCGACAGTTGCCTGCAGTCGACCCGGCGCAGCAGCTCGACGAGGATCCACAGCTTGATCACGCTGGCCGCCTTCGGCCGGAATGCGCCGTTGACTGCGATCTGCTGGTGGCCGTACCGGCTGGAGAGGTCGCGCACGGCGACGCCGGCCCGGTTGTTGGTCGCGGTGGCCGCGACTCGGGCGAGCTGCCCGGTCAGCGGGGACAGCCGGCGGCCGGCGGCGGGGTCGGTGGGCGGCTGCGGATCGGTGACCACCTCACCGATCCGCCGGTCCGGTTGCCGGTGCGGGCGGGACACCTCGACCACGCCCTGGGTGCGGCCGACCAGCGGCACCCGGTAGGCGTAGGTCGTACCCCCGGCGGTGACCTGGCCGGTCGCGGTGCCGCCGGCGACCCGCATCCGCGGGTCGGCGACCCGGCCGGTGTCGCCGTCGCAGGCCCGGTAGCGGACGGTGCGTTCGGCGGTGTCGACCGAGAACACCCCGCCGGGAAAGGCCATCCACGTCGCAGCGCTGGCCGCCCCCCGCACCGGCCCCCACGCGGGCGCCGGCCCGAGGCGGTCCACCGCGGTCGGCCCCGACGTCCCGACCAGCGCGAGCAACGCGGCGGCCCCGACCGCCGTCCATCGCCGTCTTTTCGGTGGTACGCGGACAGTCCCCTCCGTCGATCGCGAAGATGAGCGCCGGGATCGCATCTTCGCCATTTTCGTACGATATATAGCTCGCCGTCCCATCGGCGGTGCCGGTGTCACCCGTCCGGGCCGGCGAGTCCGCGGGAACCCGTGGACGCGTAGCGGCTGATCCCGGAGGTCGCCGGCCACGCGATACCCTCGGCATCGTGGTGTTCCGGGGATGGCCGGCCGAGGCTCTGGAGTTCTACGAGGGGCTCGCGGCCGACAACTCAAAGACATACTGGACTGCGCATAAGGCGATCTACGACGACAAGGTGTGCGCTCCGATGACGGAGCTGCTCGCCGAGCTGGAGCCGGAGTTCGGCACGGGCAAGATCTTCCGGCCATTTCGAGACGTCCGGTTCAGCGCCGACAAGTCACCGTACAAAACCGCTATCGGGGCGGTGCTCGAGCACCGCGGGTACGTCCAGCTCTCCGCCGACGGCCTGGCCGCCGGCAACGGGATGTGGATGATGGCCGCCGACCAGCTGGAGCGGTACCGCCGGGCGGTGGCCGACGACACCAGCGGCGGAGAGTTGCAAAAGATCATTGCGGAGGTTGAGGGTCACCGGATCGAGGTCCGTGGCCGCGAGACGCTCAAGACCGCGCCGCGGGGATATCCGCGCGATCATCCGCGGGCCGAGCTGCTCCGTAACAAGGGCCTGGTTGCCTGGAAGCAGTGGCCGGTCGCCAGCTGGCTTGGTACGGCCGCGGCCAAGCGGCGGATCGTGGAGTTCCTGCACTCGACCCGGCCGCTCGGCGACTGGCTCGATCGGCACGTGGGACCTTCCACGATGCCAGCGCGGGAGCGCTGAGCCCGGCCTGGTGGGTGCGTCACCGCCACAGTAGGCGGGTGAGCCGGCGAACGCCGGGGTGGTCCAGCACGCTGGGGTTGCCGGGGTACGCGCTGGGCGGCATGCCGTGGATCGTGGTGAACCGGTGCGAGAAATGGCTGACGTCGGCGAACCCGCAGGCTCGGGCGACGGCGTCGACGGTGAGGTCGGTGCGGGTCAGCAAGGTTTCCGCCCGCGAGCAGCGCACGCGCTCCAGCGCGGACCCAACGCTGAGGCCGAATTCGGCCTGGAACAAGCGGTTCAAATAGCCGCGGGTGACCGACGAAGCGGCGGCGAGCGAGTGCACGCTCACCCGGTGCAATGGCAGATCCGCCCACTCACGGCGCAGATGCGACACCGCGGTCAGCAGCGGACCCGAGACCGGGCGCTCCGGCGCGTCGGCGAGTACCACGGACACCAGATAGCGGACTGTGTGGTCGATCTGCTCGCCTTCGCCGAGGGCGAGCAGGTACGCGCACAGCCCCCCGATCGGGTTGTCGCCGGACATGCGCACCAGCCGTGGCGCCGCCACGGGTGCGCCGACGTACTCCGGCGGGAAGTGGACGTACCCGTGGCGGCTCGGGTGCTGCTGGTCCCACTCGAAGCCGTGCCGGAAACCCGGTGGGATCAACAACAGGTGTCCCGGCGCCACCACGATCGAGTCGTCCGGCGTGACCAGGCGGGCACGGCCGCGCAACATCCAGACGAACTCGTAGTCGTCGATCACCCGCATGGGTAGCCGCGCGCCCGCCGGGTAGTCGGCGACCGCCGGTATACATCTGGACAAGAAGCGGCCTCCTCCATGAATGGTGAGCACGAGCAGCGTCAGCTTAGTGTGCCCGTATGAGCAACTATGACGACGACGGGTACCTGATTCTCGACAACGTGCTCTCGCCCGAGGCGCTGGCGCGGGTGCGCGAGGAGGCGACCGCCATCTGCCGGGGACTTCGCGGGGACATCGACGGCGTGCAGCCGGCGGGGTCGCACGAGCAAGACGCGGAGGTGCTGCGCCGATACCTGTGCATCCACTTCCCGCACAAGATCTCGCCGCTGCTGCACGATGTCGCGGTGCTGCCGAAGGTCGCCGACGCGCTCACCGGCGTCATCGGGCCGAACGTGAAGATGATGCAGTCGATGCTGTTCATCAAGGCCGAGGGCAAGCCCGGCCAGGCGTGGCACCAGGACGAAACGCACATTCCGACCCGCGACCAGTCCCTGACCGCCGTGTGGCTGGCCCTCGACGACGCCACCGTCGAGAACGGCTGCCTGTGGGTGCTGCCCGGATCACACCGGCGCCGTTTCCTGTACCCGGACCGCGACCAGCACGACCCACGCTTCGACTGCACCAAGGAGGCGCACGGCTTCACCGACGAGGACGCCATCCCGGTGGAGCTGCCCGCCGGGTCCGCGCTCGTCTTCGACGGGCACCTGCTGCACCGGTCACTGCCCAACACCGGACGCCACGGCATGCGCCGCGCCTACGTGACCCACTACATGAGCGCGGACTCGCTGCTGCCCTGGTTCCCGCCCGGCCCCGGCGAGAGCATGGCCACCGTCGACCACCGTGACATCGTGGTGGTCGCGGGCGAAGATCCGTACGCCTTCAAGGGCATCACCGACGTCATGCGCCCGCATGTCCGGCCCGCCGGCGAAGGCGGCTGCGTACGCTAGGCCCGGCGCGGGAGCTGGGCCCGCACACGTTCACCCGCATCGTCAACTTGCCCGCACCGGCGAGTTCGCGGAGGAGGGTTGCGGGCAGAGGTCAGCTCAGGAGGTTGCGCGGCGAACAGGTGCGTCCTCGATTCGAGTCAGGATCGTTGGCGCTCAGCCCGGTCCATGATTTCGTGGATTGCTGCGGTCTTGGCGTTGGCGTAGTGCTGCACATGCCGCCACGTCCGCCGAGCCAGGTCCCGCTTGACGGCCGCATAGTGGTCCCGGTCCACGGGCGTGGCGCGCAGCCAGTCCCGGAAGCGCAGCATCCTGGCTATCTCGGCCGCACCGGCGCTGAAGACATGCAGGTTGATGGTGTTGTCCGGGCTCTTGAAAAGGCGATGTTCGTACCAGTCGGGCTCCCGGACACGCAGCAGGTACCCAGCACCCTCCAAAGCAGGCACGTACGACGGCTCGTGGGCGGAGTCGGGAACGACCAGCAACATGTCGATGATGGGTTTGGCGATCAGTCCGGGGACTGACGTGGAGCCGACGTGCTCGACCTGAAGAGCTGCCTCGCCGAGCACGGCACGAATTCGGTCCGCTTCGTGAGCGAAGAGCTGGGGCCATTCGGGGTCGTAGTTGACGAGGGTGATCGGGGCGTTGTGGGGCATCAGCTCACCCACCCGGATTCGCTGCAGCTCCTCGTCGCTGGTCAGCTCTCCACCGTTGTCACCAGTCGTCGCTTGCATGGCCCTCCGCTCCTTGTTGTTCGTCTCGACCAAGCCACCACCGGCGGGCTTGTCAGCCCATTCGACGACTGTCGCGGAGAGTGTTGTCCTGCTGAGTGAGGGCGCGGGTGGCTGGCGTCACGCAGACGTGGTCACCGGTGACTGCCTCTCGCCACACGTATCCCTCGATGCAGGTGTCGGGACCATACTCTCCGCCATTCGGACTACGGCGGCTTTCGGCCAGTTGGGTGTCGCGCTGGGCCTGAAGGCGAGTTTCCGGGGTTACGCAGACATGGTCGCCGGCAACCGCCTCACGCCACACGTATCCCTCGATGCAGGCGTCGGGGTCTTTTTGGCCGCCTACGCCGGTGATGGAAACGTTGGTGCCACGGTCGGGGGGAGGCAAATTTTGATGAATCACCAACGTGACGCGTCGCGGACCGGCAGCCGACGGGTGGAACCGCACAGTAATGGCGCAGATCTCGTCCACTGCGAGCCATACATCCGCACATTCCTGTCCGGCGGTAAAGTCGGTCATGTGGGATCCGGTCAACTCAACGGAGGTGATATGCAGCCGTCCAGTGCCAGTGTTCTTGATCGTGACCGGGTGCGGGCACAAGGCGGTCGAGCCGATGGCGGCCGTACCACAATCCAGCTCGGCGATCGCCTCAATACGCAGCTCCTGCCTGACGGTCGGCGCGGTCTGCGGCATCGGATCCTTGACGTTCGGCGCCGGGAAGGTGTTCGGGCGCTCGCCGGTGCCCGGAAGTACGGAGCTGCCGGCGGCGAGGTCGGCGAGAGAGACACCAGCCCATGTGATGAACAGGGCCGCTGCGCTGAGCATGATGATCGCCGCAGCTCTTACCCGCCCCTTCTCGCCGGCGCGCTTGGTGGTGAACGCCGTGCCGACAACCGGTGCAAGGGCGGCTCCCGCCAGGCTCCCCCACGGACCGGTGCCGGCAGCGCTCGTGAGGACCGTGCCGACGACCGATCCTGCGACGGCCAACAGCAGTGCGGGGACCGAGAAGCCCGGCGCGTCCTGCAGCTCATGCCGCAGCGACCGCGGCGAGTCTTCCCCCGACCGAGTCACATGCGGTGACGGCTGGGTCGGCTCATCTGGCCACCATGCCTCCCCTGGCGGCGGCTCGGACCGACCCGGCGTTGTGCTCTGCGCTCCCGTCAACCGGAACTCGACCTCCACGTCGGCAAGGGTCAGTCGGTCACCGTCGTGCAGCGGAACTACGCCCAGTACGGGGTTGCCGTTGACCATGCTCCCGTTTCGGGATCCGAGATCTTCCACCACATAACCGCCGTCGCCTGATCGCACCACGGCATGCCGGCGACTGATGTGCTCATTTGAGAGCGCCAGGTGACAGCCAGGGTCGCGCCCCAACACGGTGCCCGCCGGATCCACCGCCACTGATCTTCCCGTGTGCGGTTCGGGGGCGGTTACGGTTAGCACACCGGGAGGTCGATAAAGTGCTGTGTCGGCACTAGGTGTGTCCCGTCGCGCCCGACGTTCCGCTGGCATGGCCCCTCCTTCGGGGATGCCGAGTCGATAATTGCTCATTGCCTACAAGAAAGGATGCGACGCTCCCGGCGGAAAGTACATGGTCCTGCGATCCGACTTGGACGGAAAGGCGACACCGGCCAGAACGACTTCGAGCCAGGCGAGATGCGGCGCTCGGCTCGGGCTGGGGCCGCGTCGACTACTTCGATCGGGCGGACCGATTCTTCGACAGTTTCCTGACCGGAACCAGGATCAAATGTCGGAAATTCGTCGCAGCGCCGCACCATCGCCTGGTACGCCCGACGCTCTACGCAGACCATCCCTACGACTGGCCGCGATCGGCGCGCTGGTGTTCGGCCTGCTGTTCGTGGTCCATCATGTGCGCAGGGAACCGGACCGGTCAGCTCATCGGCGGCAGAGGTCGCCGCGTACAACGTCGCCCACCGCGGCGCCCTGCTGGGCAGTGAGGTCGCGCTCGGGCTCGCTCTGCTGGCGTTCATCGCCTTCCTCGCCCCGCTCGTGGTGGTCGTCTGGCGGGCTGGGCACGAGACGACGGCGGTCGCCGCGCTGGTCGCTGGCACGGTCTTCCTGGCCCTGGGATTCATGTCGACCGCCGCGGAGACCGCCCTGGTCGGCGTCGCCGAGAGCAACGAGCCCGGCGCAGTCGACGCGTTGAACCAGCTGCAGGGCCGCACGCCTGTCGTCTGGTCCGTTGCCGCCCTGGCCGCAACGATCTCCTTGGCGATCCTGCGTACCGGGCTGCTGTGGCGGTGGCTGGGTATCAGCGGCCTGGTCCTTGCGGGGGTTTTCCTGTTGGCGTCGGTCTCCAATCTTGTCGGGCGCGGCGTCGAGGGTGGCTACTCGCTTGTCGGCGCGGGCCTGTTCATCGTCTGGATGGTGGCCCTCTCCGCCGGGCTGTGGCGCGCTGTGCCAGCCACTACCGCACCGGGGCCCGGCAGAACGCCGTGACCAGCGCTGACCGCCGCTCACTCGGCGGCACAGGGTGCAGGCGGCGCCGAGTGCCGGCCAGCGTGCGGCACGGTACGGGCGGCGCACCGCCGCGCCGCCCGTACCTGACCCGTTTTGTCGCCCGGGCTACTCCTGGCAGGCGAACTGGTCGAAGTGCCCGGGTGTCTCCGGGAACGCCGGCCCGTTCGCGTGGTCCCGCGTCGGCTTGCGGACGACCGCGGCCTCGTCGCCGGCAGACGTCGCCTCGTCCTGGACATCGGTCAGGTTCTGCCCGGCGCCCACCGACGCCGACCAGGCCCACAGGAACTCCCGCATCGCGGGGCTGTGGCTGCGCACGTCGTTGAAGCCGCCGTACGCCGCGTTGCAGTGCGTGTAGAGGTTGTAGGCACCGTTCCAGTCCAGCATCCGGTCACCGTCGTTCGGGCCGTTGTCCGCCACGTCGCCCTGAAGCACGTCGCGGTCCCAGCCGCCGTACATCCAGTCGATGCCCTGGTGGTGCTGGTTGTCGCCGGCTTCCGCGTTGTCGGTGCTGGTCATCTCGAACCAGGAGCACGGATCCACCGTCGCACCGGTGAGGTCCGGGCCCGGCCACGGCGTCGCGGCGCAGTGGTCTGGGTACGACCCACGCGGCCGGAAGTCGATGATGTCCGCACCCAGCACGCCGGTGACGGGGTCCAGCGACGGGCCGGTCGTTGCGCCCTTGCCACCGAACAGGTAGTCGACCAGCGAATCGTTGGTACCACGGTCGTTGGGGTTGTTCGGGTCATCGGAACCCTTACCGCCCCACACGACGTCCGCGCCGTCATCACCGAACACGGTGTCGCCGCCGCTGTCGCCGTTGAGCAGGTCGTCGCCCGGCCCACCGTGCATCGAATCGTGCCCGGCTCCGCCGCGCATTCGGTCGTCACCACCGAAGTTCACCCCGTCGTACGGCATCGGGGCCTCCGTCGACGTACCCACGAAAGCGTCGCCGTTGACGTCGTGCAGCAGGTCCGTCTGCCTGGTGACCGAGCCGTCCAGCAGCCCGACGTAGTGAATCTTCGGTACCTGGCTCATGTCCACGGTGAACGCCCGGGAACCGTCCTCCCGCCGGTCCACCACGCCACCACGGTCACCGACCATCGCGTCGTCACCCGCGTCGCCGGACAGCTGGTCGTTGCCCAGCTCTCCGTACATGTCGTCGTCGCCGTCCCCGCCGGCCAGCACGTCGGTGCCGTCCTGGCCGTACAGGGTGTCATCGCCGGCACCACCGCGAATGACATCCGCACCGTACGCACCCGGCTGCTCACATGTGTTCTCCGTGCGCACCGCGCAGAACCGCGTCGAGGACTGCCCCGGCGCACCGTGTCGGGTGAACGCCGCACCCGCCGGAGCCGGGCTGGCGTACCGCAGCGTATACACCCGCTCGTGCACCGGGCCGCTGCCGGTCGCCGCATCGGCCGGCACGGCGTTGCCGGATGCGTCCAGCACGTCCCGCACCACCGTGCCGTTGTCGCCGACCACGTAGTCGGCGGCATCGTCACCGTCGATCACGTCACCACCGTCGCGCCACCCCGCCACCGGGGTGCCGCCGATGATGTCGTCCTGCCCGTCCGGTTGGCTGAGGTCGCCGTCCGGCGCCGGGCCGGGCGAGCCCGGCCACGCCACCGTCGGGGGAGCCACCCCGATTCCGGCCAGGCTGCGGTCGCCAACGATCCGGTCGGCGCCGCCGTTGCCCTCGATGTAGTCCTCATTCCGACCACCCGAGATCGCGTCGTCGCCGTCCTGGCCGAGCAGCACGTCCACCCCGGAACCGCCCGAGATCTGGTCCGGCCCGGAACGGCCGGTGGACACGGTGAGCAGGTCGTCCGCCGCCACCTGCCGGTCCAGCAACCGGATCGAGCGGCGCTGGGTCACCGCGCCGGCCGGGTTGACCCGCAGCGTCTGCGGGTCCAGGGAGCCGACCCGGCTCACCTGCGCGTTGTCGCCGATGCCCACGTCGTCGCCGGCCCCACCGAACAGCACGTCACCCGCGTCCGGCTGGCCCTTCGCGGTCACGTCCGGGTCCGCACCGTCCATCGTGGAGCTGCCACCGACGACCTCGTCGTCACCGGCTTCGCCCTCCACCCAGTCGGTACCCGGCCCGCCCTCGGCGTAGTCGCCGCCGTCGCCGCCCAGGATCCGGTCGTCGCCGCCCTGACCGAAGATCACGTCAGGATCGGCAGCGCCGTCGATGAAGTCACCGCCGGAGGTACCGGCGACCGGTGCGGTTCCGAGGTCGTACAGCTGGACCAGTCGCAGCCGTCCCGCCGCCGCGCCCCGACCCAGCATGGCCGGGGTGGCCAGCGGCGCGTCCACGGTGCTGAACAGCGCGTTGTCGCCCGCGATCACGTCGATGCCGGCGTCGCCTGCGATCGTGTCGCCGGAGTCCGGCCGGCCGATCATGACCGACGGACCGGTGAGCGCGGTCTGCGCGCTGCCGCCGAGGATGTCGTCGTCGCCGGTACCGCCGCTGATGGTGTCGGCGCCGTTGTTGCCCTCGATGTAGTCGTCGCCGGCGTTGCCGGAGACGGTGTCCCCGGACAGGCCGCCGTAGAGGTGGTCCACCCCGTCGCCGCCCGACATGGTGTCCGGGCCGCCGAGCGAGGCGTCCGTGCCGGACAGGTCGGCCGGTAGGCGGGCCACCGCGTTGTCACCGATCAGCGTGTCGGTGCCGGTGTCGCCGTACAGGGTGTCGCCGACGTCGGGGCGGCCATCGACCGGGGTGCCGCCGACGACAATGTCGGCGTCGGTACCGCCGAACAGGGTGTCGCTGCCGCCGTCGCCCTCGACGGAGTCGTCGCCGGCGCCGCCGTAGCCGGTGTCGTTCCCGGCGTTGCCGTACAGGAGGTCCGCGCCGTCACCGCCGTTGACCCTGTCGTTGCCGGTACCGCCCCAGACCTGGTCGACGCCGGACCCGGCGTCGATCGAGTCCCCGCCCTGGTTGCCGCAGACCAGGTCGTCACCGCCGCCGGTGCTGGCGTGGTCGTCCGCGCCACCGGCGTTGACGGTCTCGACCCCGGTACCGCCGATGATGAGGTCCGGACCGTCGTCGGCACCCGGGTGTTCGGCCGGCGGGTCGGAGGCCAGCGGCGTACCGGCGGCACAGCCGTCGGTCTGGCGGTCGCCGAAGACGGCGGCCCCACCGTCACCGCCGTAGACGCGGTCCGAACCGCCGCCGCCGACGAGTGTCTTGAACGACGGGGCGTTCGGGTTCGGCAGGTGGGCCACGGCACGGGCGCTGCCCAGCGCGTCGGTGGCCGTACCCGGGGCGCCCAGGTTGGCTGGCTCGGCGATCACGTAGTCATCGCCGGGGCCGCCGTACAGCACGTCCGGACCGTACCCGCCCATCAGTACGTCGTTGCCGGCGTGACCGTAGAACAGGTCGTTCTGCCCGGTGGTGGAGTGGCCGGTGACCGCGTCGGCGGCGTTGCCGCCGTAGACGACGTCGTTGCCGCTACCGGTGTCGACGGTGTTGCTGTCGCCCGGTACGTCCCCGGCACCCGCCGCATCCACCCCGGTGTCGGCGTCTCCCGCCGGCAGTCCGGTGTAGACGACGTCGTCGCCCGAGGCGGTGTAGACGCGGTCACTGCCCGGCCCGCCGGTGACCCTCAGGTTGGCGGCCCGGTAGTTGCCGGGCGGTGCCGGCAGGTCCGGCAGGCCCGCCTGCGGGCTGTCCCCGGACGCGCTGACCAGGTCGTCGCCGCCACCGGCGAACACCTGGTCCATACCGGTACCCAGCGACACCAGGTCGCCCCCGTCGCCGGGCGCCGGGGTCGTGTCACCGGTCGCGATCGATTCGGGGTCGATGACGCTCAGTCTGGTTGTGCCGCTCGGCTGCGGGAACTCCAGCTGCGCGCCGTCGGTGGGCGCCAGCTTGGCGTCACCGGCCACCCAGTCGTCCGCGTTGCCAACGGTGATGCTGTCGTCGCCCGCGCCGCCGGCCACGGCGGCCTTGGCCGCGGCGGAACCGGAGGTGGCCAGGTCAGGCCGGTCGCCGGTGGTGAGTACGTCGTTACCGCCGCCGCCGTCCACCCAGGACTCGCCGGCGCCGGTCTGGATGGTGTCGTTCTTCTCACCGCCGAAGGCGATCACCTTCTTGTCGAAAGGCGTACCGGAGTCGCCGACGAAGGCCACGTTCAGGGCGCCCTGGTACCCGCGTCCGTCCAGCACCACGTTGAGCACCGCGTCGGACGGGTAGTCGGTGCTCTGCCCGTCCTTTTCGACGGTGACGACGCCGCCGCCGGACGGGTCACCGCTGGCGCGGACCACCGCCTGCTCGTCGGCGCCGGCGCCGCGGCCGAGTCGGCCCATGGCCAGGTACAGCGTCTTCGTGTTGGGGTCGAGCACGCCCAGTACCGGTGGCCCGTCGCCGCCGCCAGGCTCGCCGGTTACGGTGCCGCAGTCCGGGCGGTACGAGAAGTCCACCAAGGTGATCTTGACGAGCGTCCAGTCCTTCTCCAGCCCGAGCGCCTGGGCGCGCACCCGGATGAACACGCTGAACTTCCCGTTCGCGTTGAACAGGCACAGCGGTGCGTTCAGCGCGTTGCTGAGGAACTCCTGGAACCGGAACTTGCCGTCGTTGTCCGGATCGTTCCAGCTGATCGCCACGGTCAGCTCGAAGCCGCCCTCGACCCCGACGCTCGCGATCGCCCCCAGCCCGAGCGCGACGCCGACCGCGAGGTCGCCGGTGAACTGCACCACCGGCAGCGGCTTCCCGGTCTCGTCGGTGGTCTCGAAGTAGAGGCTGTCGAGGATGTTCAGCCCGGTGTGCTGCTGCCACGCCGTGCGCAGCCCGTACGTGTCGAACCCGGCGACGATGCGCGCCGACACCGCGGCGCTGCCCCGGATCGTCAGATACACCGGCGGGACCTGCCAGAGCGGGCCGAGCTGCAAATCCATCGACAGGCCGAGCGTCAGCGGGCCGGAGTCGAATCGCATCAGCGTCACGTCCTGGCCCACCAGCAACCCGAACAGCTCCAACGGGTGCTCCAGCGCCGGGAACGACACACCTACGCCGCTGACGTCCGGCCGGGTCACCTTCAGGCCGCCGTGGCCTGGATGCGCATCCGTGTATGCCTTGTTCAACTGGGTGAACGGGTCGCCCTGCTGCGAGTTGGTGATCAGGCTTGCCGCGGTGTCCGGGGAGTTCTTGGTGTTCCGCGCCCGCGACGTGTCCACGTGGAAGCTGCCGACCGTGACGCAGGCCGGGCAGGACGGGTCGCTGCCGATGGTGCCGGCGATGTCGACCACCTTGACGAACAGGGTCAGGAACTGGCTGACCGTCTTCCACTTGTCGCCGACGGTACTGAACTGCTGCGCGAACCCGAGCAGGCTGGCGTCACCGCCGGCACCGATCGCCGACAGGCCCGGTAGCGGCGTCTGTATCGCCTTCGCCACCGGCGCCAGCGGCTTGAACGCCTCCGCGACCTGCGTGAACATCGGGCCGAGCACCGAGTTCAGGAACCCGCCGGGGTCGATGGTGATGTCGTCGAACGCCAGCGTGTCGAAGTTCCTCAGGTCTTTCGGCTCCTGCGAGGTCCAGCTCCAGTGCAGCCGGAACTTCGCCGAGACGCCGGGGAGCGACGCGTCGGCCGCCGCCTTGAGCTGCCAGGCGATGGATGCCGTGGCGGTCAGCCGGAGGCCGAGCGCCTGCTTCATGGTGGTGAGGCTCTTCAGCTGGGTCAGCGTCAGCTTGCAGCTGGACGCGTTGCAGCTGTCGTCGCCGCCGGGCTGATGCGCGTCGACGCCGGCCACGCCGGCGAACAGCGGTCCGCTGCCGCCGAGCTTGGTGACGTCCACCTTGATGAAGCTGAGCTGCGCCTGCATCTTGGCGTTGAGGTCCATGCTCAGGCCCAGTCGCAGCTCTGGGTTGTTGGTGTCCTTCGTGAGCAGCCGGAACCCGCCGTTGCGGTCCAGGCCCACCTTGATGTGCAACTGCCACGCGATCCCGCCGGTGATCCGGTTCGCCGCCGGGTCGCCGGCGATCGGCTTGATGGACAGCCCGGGCAGCCCCATGTCCAGCGGCCGGGACACCGCGCAGAACGCGCCGCCGCCGCAGGAGCTCGGGTTGGATACGTCGCCCTGGCCCATGTCCAGGCTGATGGTCAGCGCGTCGAACGTGTCACCGAGGCAGCCCTTCAGCGCGGGCGGGGTCTGGACCTCGGCCGGCGCATCCTGCTCGGCCGCCGGGTCCAGGTTGTCGGTGAACTCGGCGGTCGCCTGCCCGGTCAACTCCTTGATCAGCTTGTACCCGGCGCCGCCGGTGTTGCGGAGGATCTTGTAGCCGGTGGCCTGGGCGCTCGGCGTCCAAGTGATCTTGTTCGAGGCGGACGACCCGAGCGGGCTGGCGTTCCTGATCTCCCCGCTTTCCGCCGGAGCGGTGTCGCCGGTCCCGTCGTCCCGGGTCGCGATCACCTTGTACCGGTACGTCGTGTCCCCGCTGCCGGACGCCACCGCGGCGGTGACGCCGGTGACCGGGTCGAGTTGGCCGGTGCACACCGCCCCGACCGCGACCTTGCCGTTGGGCAGCACGCTGCCCACCTGCTCGGTCAGGTACCTGTTCACCGCCGAGAACTCGCTGAACTTCAGGATGCCGCCGTTCGCGTCCGTGCCCAGCACCGACGCCAGGTCGGCCCGCAGCTTCTGCAGGAAGGCCTTGCCCTCCTGCAGGTCGGAGCCGACGATCGGCAGGCTGCCGCCCTTGTCGGCGAGGTTGATGGCCACGTCCAGGTACCGGAGGTAGCTGTCCAGCCCGTCACCGAGAACGGTGAGGTCCAGGGCGCTGTTGACGATCGAGCTGGTCATCGTGCTGGGCGCCGAGGCCGTGGAGGTGCTCGGGCTGCTGGTCGTCGCGGTCACCTGCACGGTGCCGGTGGCCGTGCCCGCCCGGAGTCCGGGGTCGGGCGGCAGCGGCGTCCACACCCCGTCCTCCCGCGTGTAGACGGGCAGGTTCGCGCACATCGACAGCGATCCGCCGCCGTCGACGCCGGGGCAGGTCACCTCGTGGCCGGTCACCGCGACGGACGCCTGGTCGAGCAGGTCGGCCAGCGGTACCGGCGCGGTCAGGCCCGGCGCGGTCGCGGCGAACTCGACGTCCGCCTTGAGCTGCGCGCCGGACGGGTTCGCGGTCGGGTCACCCAGTGCCACGGCCAGCGAGTCCACCGTCGCCATCAGCGCCTGCCGGTTCGGGGCGTTCACCTGGGCGCGCACCGACAGCTTGCCGGCCGGGTCGACGGTGAGGTTGCCGACCGGGTCGGCCACGGTCGCGGCGGTCAGTGGCAGCAGCAGCACCAGCGAGACGGTGCCGGTCAGGTCCGCGGTGAGCATGCCCTGCGCGCTGGTGCCCAGCAGCGTCCGCTCGACGCCGTCCAGGGTGAACGTCACCGCCAGCGGCACCTCGGTGTGGTACGCCCGCTTCCAGTCCACCGCCAGCCGCAGCGTGGGGGTGCCGGCGGTGTCCACCGCGTAGGTGACCGTGCTGTCGTTGCCCAGCGACGCGTTCAGCACGCCGACCAGATCCTGCATGCTGGTCGCCGGGCTTGCGGTCAGCCGGTCGATCGCCATGGTCAGCTCGTCGCCCACCACGTACGGTGTGCCGTCGTCCGGCCGGACGTCGAAGTCGTCGCCGAAGACCAGGTGCCCGCTGACGACGTCCGTCACGATCTGCACCTGCGAGCCGATCACCACGCGCCGGCCCAGGTACCGGTCCTTGGTGAAGGTCTTACTGGTGTCGCTGAGCGTGTTGACCCCGTAGTCGACGCCCGGACCGCCGCCACTCTCGGTCGCGCCGAGCAGGTCCCCGGCGCTGCGGCCGACCAACGGGACGGTCGTGTCGAACCCACGGCCGGAGAGGTTGTGCACCTGCGTGGACACCTCGCCCAGCGCGGCGACCAGGGTGCCGAACAGGGCCTGCGGGTTCGGGTCGAGGCCGTCGAAGGCCTTCAACGACGGGTACTGCCGGTCCACCGCGATCTGGTCGGGGTGGGTCAGGTCGGGCATGGTCAGCGCCAGGTTCGCGGTCGGGCCGCCGAAGAACGTGGGGTTGCCGGGTACCGACAAGGTCAGCTCGGCGCGCGCCTGGCCGGTGACGCCGCCGTCGATGGTGGCGCCGGCGTCGGTACGCAGCGCGGTGATCAGGTCCGGGATGGAGATGTCTCCAGCGCCGTCACCGCCCGGCTTCAGTCCCACGGTCAGCAGGTGGCTGCCGGTCGGCGCGGCACCGGAGCAGTCCGCCGGGGCGCCCGCGGTGCACTCGGCAAGCGAGCCGGTCACCAGCACCTTCAGGTACCCGGTGTTGGCGGTCAGGTTCACCGGGGTGCTGATCGGTGCGTCCGCCGCGATCAGCCCGGTTCCGGTGTGCAGCATCACCCGCTGCCCGGGCATGGGTAGCGAGTTGATGATGGTGGTGGTGCCGCCCGGGTTGACGTACTTGAACGGGCACGCCGCGGCGCCGGGCCCCGGGTCGCAGTCGGTGGTGTCCGGCGGTTGCAGGTTGAGCACGAGCGGCGCCGTGACCGTGTAGCTGGGCTTCACAGTCGCCTGCGGCACCGTGCCGTTGGCCGCCCGGATGCCGGTGGCGGGCGCCAGGACGTCCGCGAGCTCCACCTGGCCGGTACGGGGATCGTTGCCGCTGATGCTGTACGGCGGCTTGGGGTTGCTGGCCGGCGTGCCGCCGTTCCACCGCGACGCCGAACCCGGCAGGACCGCGTCCTTGTCCAGCAGCAGGGTGTGGTGCCCCGGATCGGCCGGGTCCACCTTGTCGATGCGCGCGGTGGAGGTGCCGGCGCTCACCTGGAGGCCGGCGACCTGGTCGGTGAACGTCTTGGACGTGTCGACGAGCGTGGTGTCGGTGTAGGTCACCGAGGGTCCCGAGCCGGACAGCAGGGTGGCGACCACGTCCAGCGGCTGCGGGTCGGCCGGCGGGTCGCGGCTGAGCGTGAGCGTCAGGCGCAGTTTGGGCTTGGCAGCGTCGCTGCGGTCGTACCGTCCGTCGCTGACCGAGATCCTCGCGCCGCTGGGCAGGCCGGTCTCCGCGGCCAGCTGCTCGACCAGCGACTGGATCGAGGAGAAATCCGTCTTCCCCACGTCAGTGAGGTCCGTGGGCGAGCCGCTACCGGCCGGCGGTGCCTGGACGACGTGCTTCGCCAGGAACTCCTCGAGCGCCTGCTCGAACGGGATCGCGTCCGCGACCGTACCCCGCATCAGCGGCAGCGCGGTGCCGTTGGCGGAGCCGGCGGCGCGCAGCGCGGTGGCCAGTTGTGCCAGGGCATTGGCCAGGTCATGCGGTCCCATCGTCAGGAACGCCTGCACCGGGTCGAGCGCGTGCGCGTCGTAGTCGAGGGTGACCGGCGCGCTGGCCAGGTCGGGGCAGCTGACCTCGACGGTCACGCGTGCCACGCTGGGCAGGTCGGCGATGGCGCCGGTCGCGGTACCGGTGATCACCAGCGTGCCGCGCGCGCTACCGGCCAGCGCCACCGTGGCCAGCCCGGCCAGCGCGCCGGACGCGGCCAGCTCGCCCGGCTTCCCGCCCGGCTCCGTGAGGCTGAGGAGTCGGTTGTTGTCCGGGTCGGCCAGCGTACCGGTGAGCGAGGCGTTGAACTGGAACGTGCTGTCGTTGCCCAGCTCAACGCCGAGGATGCCGAGTGCGCCGCGGGACCCGGCCGCGTCAACCGGATCCATCGGGTCGGCGGTCACCGAGACGTGGACTGTCGGGCTGCTGGCGCCGTCGTGCTGGATGCCGAACGCCCGGGTGTCCTCGTCGTAGACGGCGGTGAACGTGAGGTGCTCCTGCACCACAAGCTTGAGGCCGGCCGTGGAGCTGTAACTGAAGTTCGCCGGGCCGCCGGAGATGGACAGGCCGGCGTCGACGTGCCTGGTGACGGTCAGGTCGACCGCGAGGCGATGCTGGCCACCGGTGACCGTGTCGGTGGCCGTCGCGCTCACCGACCGGTCCGTCAGCAGCCCGTCCGCGGTGTCCAGCATTCGGCTGACGTCCGCTGTGGACAGCGCGCCCGCCCAGTCGTGCAGCAGGCCGCTGCGGAACTTGGGGTAGAACCCGGCGAGGTCCGCACCGGACGGCCCGCCGGGTGACAGGTTCAGGCTGGGCAAGGGCTTGCCCATCGCGCCGACGGCGCCGAACTCGCCGATGAGGTTGAACCAGTTGTCGAGCCCGCTCATGACGTCGGTGGCCGCCTGGTCGGGGCCGGCCGCGGCGTACGCCGGACGCGGCGTGCCGGCGACCATACCGCTGGCCACGACGCCGAGGACCGTGACGCCGGACAGGATTTGGGGGAGTAACCCGTGCACTTTCACCGCGACACCTCTTCCGCCCGTGGACGCGCGATCTCGCGTCCCCGTGGACGGTGGGGCCACCGCTCCCCAATGGACGGCACCGCACGCAATGAGTACTGTCGGTGAACTGCCGAACACGGTAACAGCGCTTGATGATCGTCAATAGAGCCGTACGTCGATACCACCTGTCGGGATGCGGACAGCAAGTTTCGGTGGCGCGGCGGGGGAGGTGGCGGCCGATCGCCGGCAGTGACCGGCGTCAACCCGGCATGTCGGGGCCATCCCGCCCGGCGTCGACGTGGGACTCTGGACGCCTGTTCATTGATACCCGCTGTGCGGAGGCAGTCATGACACAGCCACCGGAACGGTACGGGCGCCGCCCGCCGTACCACGGCGAGCGGCCCCGCCAGGAGGAGGACCGCTTCGGGTATCCGCCTCCACGCACCCCCTCGGCGGACGGGCCCACCGACCCGCCTGGACCGCCCGGGACGGTCTACAGGTCGGCGGCGTCGTCGCCGTACGGCCAGCCGCAATCCGGGAATGCTCACCCGAACCCCGGCCACAGGCACGGCAGGCCGGCAACTCCGCCCCCGCGCCCCAGGCACCGCCTGATCGTGGCCGGCATCGTCGCGGTTCTGGTCGTCGCCGGTGGCGGGGCGGCCGCCTACGCGTGGCGCGGCACCGGGTCGTCCGGGGTCGCGGCGGTCACCGCCGGTGGGTCCCCGGGTAGGACGGCAATCCCGAGTCCTTCGGGTGCCCTCGGTTCTTCGAGGGCAGCGGACACGTCGGGGGTCGCGCCGGGGGCGACCTCGGAGGACCCGGGGGTGGCCATGTGCGCGCAGATCCGCGATACGAACGGCCAACCGACGGGTGCGGGCACCGTGTCAACCTCGGGTTCGGGTGGTGTCGATACGAACACCGCCGCGTACCGGCGCATGCGCAAACAGTTCGCGGACTCGCGGTATGCCGACATCCGCGACGCCGGCACCGCGTTCCTGGACACGTTCTGGCAGCTGGGCACCAACGCCACCGGCAGCAACGTGGTGAATACCACGAGGGACCTTGGCGCCAGGCTGATGAGGGCGTACGACGCCCTGTCCACGGCGTGCGCCAACCACGGCGTGAAGATCCCGTCCATGGCGGGCCGCTGACCCGCCCCATGGCCGGCCACGCCGCGGCGGTCATCAGGACTTGCCCCGCAGGACGGCTCGGCGCTGCCTCAACTCCTCCTCGCTGATCTCACCGCGAGCGTAGAGTTCGGCCAGGATGCGCTCTGCCGCGCTCCGCGCTGACCGCACCGGCGACCGGCGGTAGATCAGGTAACCGATGGACGACAGCACGACCAGCCAGAACAGGACAGGGAAGATCAGCCACCAGCCCGGCCCACCGTCCCAAGGGCCGTGTCCATCCGCCCACCCCGGGCCCGGGTGGGCGTACGCCCCGTAGCTCATCACTTCCGCCAACATCACAATCTCCTTGGCATCGGGCTCGCTCCTGCTTGCCGTACGCCCCGAGCATCGCCCGCCGGCACTGGTGCCGTCGTCAGTCACGCAACGACATCGGAAGTACGCGGCTGAACGTACATGGCGCCCACATCGCGCTACCGAAGACACCACAGGAATGGCTGACGCCGTCGCCGCATGAGGCTGGGCCAGCAGCACTTCAATGTCGGCCCGGCGCATCGATCAGGCGGCGGCTCCCGATCACCCGGTGCCGTGGAACTCGATCCGTAGCTCAGGGCTGTCCCGAATGACGATGACGACCTTGTGGTCCTGTGTCCAGTTCTCCGGAAGGAGATAATAGGTTTCTCCGCTGTACTGGAGGAATCGCAGGCCACCGTAGGCGTATCGATAGGCGAGATGCTCTCCCTGGTACGCGTCGACAGTCACACCAGGTGCGGAGATCAGAAGATCCGTCTGGCTGTAGACGATGACCGCAGGGAGCGCGCGAAGATTGTCGGTGATCTGCCGGGCAAGTCCGCGCCCCACCACAGCGGCATATCCCGACAGCTCCCAGAAGATCAGCAGCCCGACGAGCAGCCCGATAAGGAGCTTGGTGGTGGGGCGGTACGCGGCATCATGGGCTGCCCGCTCCGGCAGCTGGCGGATCCGCAGGGCGGCGATCGTTCGGAGAATCCAGCCGAGGTACGCGGCCATCAAGACCGCGATGGCGCATGCGAGCGGGACGAGCAAAGAACGCAGTGGCGGATGGATTCTTTCCAACCAGAGCGCCAGTACCGGCAAAGCCGGGGCGGTACCCCCCAGGGCAACCGCGACACGGCGACAGACGCGAGGGAACGCGGGAGTGGCCAACAGCCGGCGGAATCGGTACTGCACGGCGATGCAGATCAATGCGACCGAGATGCAGGTCACCAGCGGCAGATACAGCGACGAGATGCTCCGCAGCAGGTAGTCGGTGACAGACATGCGTAGGACGGACTCGTTGATTCCGAGCGCACGCGCCTGGACGTCACTACGCGCCCAGCCAAAATAGAACAACAAGGCGGTGGCCATCGAGACCGGCGGAACAGCCTCGGCGATCGTTCGCAACGACAGCCCGGAAACTGGCGAGTCTTGGTCGGTGATCCGGTCACGGGCACCGATGGGCATCCTGGGGGATCGCGATAACGAAATTCCCCGGCTGGTCCTGGGTACGGGGCGCACGGGTTCATCCGAGGTAGGTGAAAGGATACGGAGGGGAAAGCTGGTGCGCTCCGGGGTTGAACGTCAGCGTCACCGCTCCCGAAGTGTCGGTCGGGGGTGTCACGAAGTAATACCCACCATCCTCGTAAGACAGTGTCACGGGCTCGTCACCCACGTAGAGCTGATGTTCAAGCCAGAAGCCGTCGCCAAACAGACGGACCTTGGTCCCGCCGGCCGTCGGCCCGCTACGTGGGGCGAACCCGTCGAACCGGTAGGGGCAGGCGGTAGTCCGGGCAGGGGGGTCGATCACCCTGACCTGCTCCGTGGGATGTTCACCGTGGGCCGCGAGCAGGGCGGTTACCAAGCGTCGGACGGCGGCGTTCATGCAATGCTCGGTGTCCGGCGGTGGCGCCGAGGCGAGGTGCGCCGAGGCATCCGCCCAGTCGGACATCGAGTTGCTGCGGACCGCCAAGCAGGCGTGTCCGGCCGCCAGGTACAACTCCTTCTCCTCCTGCGTTGCCGAGCTGAAGTTCTGGTCAATGCGCACGTCCCTGATCACTCCGTCACAGTTTCTTTCTTGCAACCGCGCGTAAGCAGTGAGCGGCTGTCCCGGCGAACCGACATCGGCCGGTCCAAAGGGCACCCAGCTGACAGGCGTGGGAGTTGCCCGCGTTGACGGTGCGCCGGTACCTGGTTTTCCGCCGGTGCTGCTCCCCGGGCCAAGTCGGCTTGGACTCGGGCGGGCCGAGGTGACCGGCCGTCGGCCGCTGCTGGGCGTTACTCCGGGTTGCGCGGAAGGGGGACGGGTGACCGAGGGGGAGTTGCTGGCGGGGGGCCCCGTTTCGGCTGATCCGATGGCGGAGGGGGCCGGAGGTCGTACGACGAGCAGGCCAGCCAACGCCGCAAGGAGGACCATTGCCGCGGCTGCGGCGAAGGTTGACATGGGGTGTTGTTTCATCCATGTGCCCATGGACTGCTCCGCTCGAGCCGCAGCAGACGTTCTGACACCATCGTAAGCGCCCGACGCCATAGAGTTTCTTCTCGATGTGCGCTGGGGTCATGATCCCCGCAGGGAGTAGAGTGTCCCCGCCACAACCCGCGATAGCAGTCTGCTCTGGACGCCAGGCCGAATGGCGCAGCCCGGCAGAAGCGGAAGTCAGGGCGCCGGCGACGGTCTGGTCGACCTCCTTCGCGGCGGCCTCGGCGACGACGAACACGTGGGGCGAGCTGCGGCTCCGGCGGAAGACCTCCGACTAGGACGTGTCCTGTCGATCACGTGAATGCACACCCCAGCTGCGCGCTCGGGGCGCATCCGGGCCGGGCATCGCGCTGCCTGTGCCGCTGCAAGAGCCTTTACCTCGCGTGTCACGATTCCTCGGTGACGTCAGGACGGGAACAAGTCGCCCAGATCCCGTTGCGGGTGGCCGATCGATTGACCGAGCAGTTGGCGCCCGGTGGATGGCGGCGGCATCGTTTCGTGCCTGACGATGAGGTTGCCTTCGTACGCGAGCCCGTCCACGGGGTCGTCTTCCACCTCAGCGTCAACCTCGCCGGGCGCGACGGTGTCTTGCTCAGCCCCAGCGTCGGCGTCGAACATGTCGCCGCCGCCGAGGTGCAGAGGCAACTCTTTGGTCGCACGGGCACCGTGTGTCAGGTGGGTGCAAGCATGAGGGATCTGGTCAACGACGCGGAGACGTCCAAGGTCTCGCTGTCTCGCTGGTGGGTCGTGTTGCCGGAACAGGTGGACGACGCTGTTGCCCAGGTGGTCGCCGACCTGACGGCCTATGGTGAGCCGTTCCTGGTCGGCAATCAAACGTTGCCGAAGGTGATCGAAGCCCTGCTCGAACGGCCGAAGTCGCAAGTCGAGTACGGATCTCTGGCTGTCTGTCTGGCGCTGTTGGGCGACATGCCCGAGGCTCGCGCCATGCTGGCGAAGTTCGGCGCGGTTCGCCGGGTCTTCGCGGGAGGCATGACCGAGACATTCATCCACAACTTCACCGAGCGGTTCGGCAACTAGGGATCCAGCCCCGATCATGGAAGCCAGATGATCGCGGCGATCAGGACGAGGCTGGCCCGGTAGAGCGATGCCCGTTTGGCGTATCGGGTGGCCAGGTCACGCCACTGCTTGAGCCGGTTGAAGCACCGTTCCACGACGTTGCGCTTGCGGTAGGTCACCTTGTCGAAGGCTGGTGGCCTGCCGCCGGCGCTGCCCTTGGCGGCCCGGCGGGCGACCTGGTCCGAGCGTTCGGGGATGACGTGGCGGATGCCGCGTTGTCGCAAGGCCCGCCGGGTGGAGTCGTGGGCGTAGCCCTTATCGGCGATCAGCATGTCGGGACGCTTGCGGGGCCGGCCCGGTCCGGGTTGGTTGACGCGAATCTGGTCCAGCAGTGCCAGCAGTTGAGGGTTGTCACCGGCCTGGCCTGGCGTGAGCAGGATCGACAACGGTCGGCGTCGACGGCGAGGTGGATCTTCGTGCTCAGCCCACCTCTGGATCGGCCGATGGCCTCACCATCTTGCGCACCAGGCGTCGCCGGACTTGTCGGGGAGCCCCTTTTGCGGGCGCCAGCAGCATGCTGATGCGCCCGCACGATCGACGAGTCAACGCTGACCGTCCACTGCACCGGTGTGCCATCGTCATGCACCTGCGCCGCGGCCAGGATCCGATCCCACGTACCGTCCGCAGCTTCCACAGAATCGCGTTGATGACCTGCTGGTGATCCCGCCGCCGCCCACGAGCAACACCCGGCTCGGGTAACAGCGGAGCGATCACCGCCCACGCCTCATCGGTCAAGTCACCACGACGCACCGGCGGCACATCGTCAACGATCAACCATTACAAGATCGACAGGGCGCGCCCTAGTCGATGGCCTTCGAGCTACTGCGCGGGCGGCTCGCCGTACCGCTTGATGTGTTCGGCCCAATCACGCGCGACCGCCTTTGCCTGGGCGCGACGCATCGGTGGAGTGCGGTGCATTTGAATGTTGCCCTCAGGGTCGTCGGGCACATAGGCGATCACTGGCCATCTGTTCGTTACGGCGCGCCACGGCCACACCACCAGCGTCGCGAGCAGCGCGCTCACCACGTTCAGCATGTCGAAGAGCTCACGGTCTCGTGGGCCGAACGGCTCGTAGTGGTACCAGGGCGCCCGCCACGGCGCGCGCGGGACTGGCCGCCATGCGAGGCGCTGCCGGCCTACCCGCCACGGGATCCATTCGCCCGTCGGTGACCGCGTGAACACCAACACGCCGTCATGTTGACACAGACGTACAACCTCGTGAGCCTGATGACGATCAATGCCTGGGTGATGGAAGCCCGCCGAGCGGACGGGACTATCGTCCCGACCACCAAGGCATAGCGGATCATCAACCCCTACATGATCGGCAGGACACTCCCTAGGCCCGGCACTGCTTCGACGATGTCACCCGGCAATATCCGTACCGGTGGGCGTGGCGTTCACACTTGATGCCCGTCATGATCGTCTCGCTCGCGGGCCACGCTGAGCAGTTGCTCGAGGGCTTCCCGCTGCCGACCGGTTGCCGTGGCGAGCGCCCCGAGCGGGTCTGGGTTCCCGCGCCGGGCGATGTCATCGAACACGGTGAGCAGGTCGGACTCGAAGCCAGCCGCCGTCGCGCCCCGAACCTGGGCGAGCTCGGTAAGCCGTCCCTCGATGTAGCGCCGCACCATCACCTGGTACGCCCCGACGCTCGGCAGCACGTGGAACTCGGCCACCATGTCGTCGACCTGCCGTCCCATCCGATGCAGGACCGCCGACGTGACGCCGCGCTCGCGGACCTCGGGCGCCGCTTTGTCGGCGACGCGGATGACGACCTCGTCCGGCCCGGTGATGGCGGTCGACGCGACGCCGGTGCGCCACCGCGCCGTGATGACGCAGCCCTCGTCCTCGCGGGACAGCTCAACGTCCCGGTCGGACGCCGCGCGATCGCGATTCTCCTGGGACATGCATACCTTTCTTTCCGGCACCTTTGGGCGCCTGTTGCGCTGCCGCGGTGGCGGCCGCTGCCGTACCTGTTGCCCGTCCGGCTTTGGCCAGGGGTCAGGGAGTCGAGGGCAGGCGTCAGGGAGTCGGCGTCGGCGTGGCCGCGCCCAGGACGCTGCCGAAGAAGACCATGAACGTGAAGGCGATCATCGGGGCGACGAAGACGTAGCCCAGGACGAGACCGGCGACCGCCATGCCGTGCCCCGACCGCGTGCCGTCCCGGGTCTCCCGCAGGGCGAGGTGGCCGAGAACGACGGCCAGGATGCAGGGCAGCCCGAACAGGCACCAGCCGCCGAGCACGCCGAGAATCCCGAGCACCAGCGACGCCGTCGCCATGCCCGACGTCAGCGGCGGCTGCCCGGCGACCCGCTGCCCGCCCTCCGGGTAGCCGCCGGCCCGGTAGGGCATCGCCGAGACCGGCGGGTAGGGGCCAGGAACGCCGGACATCGGCGGGTAGGGCCTCGGAACGCCGGACACCGGCGGGTACGGCCCCTCGACACCGGCGGCCGGCGGGTACGGCCCCGGGATGCCGGAGACCGGCGGCTGCGGGCGGGTGGCATCGGGGCCAGGCTGCGGGTACGTCATCGTTCGGGTTCCGTTCTTCCGTCGAGTTGGGTGAGCAGGACGCTCACCTCGGTGTGCAGGCGACGCAGCTCCGCGGCCGTCGGCGCCAGCTCGTAGCAGTGGTGGTGGGCGGCGGCCGACAGGGTCGCCCAGGTGAAGGCGATGCGGCGGGCGACGCCCACGCCCGGCCCGAGCCGCCCGCGCAGCATCAGCTGCTTTGCCCGGCCCTGCCGGCACGCGGCCACGGTCGGCTTGACCCGCCGCCAGTACGCGTCGATGCCGCCCTCGAGCGCGAGCCGGATCAGGCAGGCGCACGCCCGCGGCCACCAGCCGGCGGTCACCGCCGATGCGCCGAACGCGCCGGCGCCGCGCAGCAGCTGGTCGGCCGCCGCCAGGCAGCGCTGCGGCGTCGGCGCGGTCACGACCGGACCTCCGCGCCACTCCGAGGCGCGGGCACGACAGCGGTGCGAACCAGCATCCCGGCCACGAGCTCCGCGAGGTGGCGGGCGTCCGCGACCAGGCCGGGCAGGTCCGCCAGGTACGCCCCGTGCACGCCCTCCTTGCACGCCTTGTACGCGCCCACCGCCCGCGACCCGTGCTTGCGACTCAGATAGCCGAGCACGTCACCGCCCCGGCCGGCGTCGTCGAACAGCGCCAACGCGAAGACCGTGGTCAACCGCCGGGAAGCGTCCACAATCGCCGCCTCGATCTCGTCGTGCGGCACGCCGCGGGCCACCCGCCGCCACACGATCCGGTGGCAGGCCGCCTCCAGCGCCGAGCGGCACAGCTCCGCCACCACCGGACCGCGTACCTCGGCGGCGATCTCCTCGTTGCGCGACAGCGCATGCGCGTCGTCCAGGTGGCGGGTCACCGGGTCGGAGCCCGGCCGCAGGGTCACCACCGACCGCTCGGCGCGGGTCACCTCTACGATGCGGCACTGACCGAGGTCGAGCCGGCCGAGCGCGTCGGGCAGCCGGGTGTCGTGGGTGAAGACCACCACCTGCCGCTGCTCGGCCAGCTCGGCGAGCACCCGGGCCAGCCCGTCCACCTTGGCCGGGTCCATGCTCTGCACCGGGTCGTCGACCACGATGAACCGGAACGGGCTCTCCGGCGCGCAGCCGCGCGGCAGGAACGTCGCCAGCCCGAGGGCGTGCATCTCGCCCTGGCTCATCACGCCGAGCGCGGTGCCGTTGTCGGTGCCGTCGACGCTGACCGGGATCTCCACCCGCCGGCGCGTGTTGTTACCGACCAGGGTCATCGCGCCCAGCTCGACGTTGCTCTCCTGGCGCAGCTGCGCCCAGATCCGCCGCGAGTGCTCCGCGAACGGCGCCACCCGCTGGTTGCGCAGCTCCGCCCCAGTCGCCGTCAGCCAGGCTCGCGCGGCCTTCAACCGGGCGAGGGCGCGTTCCCGCTCCGGCAGCTTCCCGGCCGTCGCGACCCAGGCCCGCAGCTCGCCGGCCGCCGCCTGCCAGCCGGTGTCGCGCTGGCGGAGCAGACCCTTCGCGTACGCCTGCGCGGCCTGCGCCGCCGCGATCACCGCCGGGTACCGCGCGGTCAGGTGATCTGCCAGCTCCTCCGGTCCGCCTGGCGCCAGCCGGAGCGCCGCCGCGGCGGCGTGCAGGCCGTCGACCGGCACCCCGACGGCTCGGCCGTCGGGCACGGCCAGGTCGTCGATCAGGTAGTGCGCCCGCTGCAGCAGCGTGGTCAGCCGCGCGGCGGCGGCCTGGGCCGCGAGCGTACGGTCGCGCAGTTCCGCCAGGGACGCGGCGGCGCTGGTCCGCCAGTCGCTGTCGAGGCTGCCGGTCGCGCAAACCGGGCACGGCCCGTCACCCCGGTCGTCGTGGTGCTCGATGGCGAGCCGGAGCAGCTCGGCGCTGAGCAGCGACGCCCGCGAACGCCCGCCGTCGCGGCGGCGCGCCTCGGCGGCGGCCTCGCGCAGCTGCCCCGCGAGCCGGGCTACCTCGTCGGCGTCGGGCAGCTGCATCGCCACCAGTCGCCGGCAGAGCAGCACGGCCTCGTCCGCGGTCGGCTCCTCCGGCTCGTCGAGGATCGCGGTCAGCGCCGCCAGGTCGGGGCGGGTCGCGGCGAGCAACGCCGCCGCCCGGCGCGCCCGGTCGTCCGGCACCCCGGCCAGCGTGGCGGCGAGGGCGGCGCGCTGGCCGCGTACCTCCTTGATCGCGGCGTCGATGGGGCGCGCGGCGGCCATCAGCCGGCGGTCGGCGTCGGTGATCGCCTCCAGGCCGAGGATCGCGGAGATCGCGTCGAAGAGCTGGCTCTGCGTGCCGGCGGTGAGCCGGCCCAGCTCGGCGGCGGTGAGGAACGGCCGGTACAGCTCCAGCGGCCGGGCCAGCCCCAGCTCGGCGAGATCCTTGTGGCTGCCGCGCTCGCTGGTGACGGTCACCTCGGCTTCGCCGAGCTCCGCCCCGGACGGCCAGGAGCGGACCACCCGGGTCGGCGTGGCGACGCCGTCGACCCCCAGCTCGACGGCGATCCGGCACGGGTCGCCGGCGTGCAGGTTGCGCCACCCGGTACGCCAGACGCTGCGATGGTCGACCCAGCGGGCACTGTCTCCGGTGAGAGCCAGCTCCACCGCCTCGGCGAAGCTGGACTTGCCGGAGCCGTTGCGGCCGACCACCACGGTCAGCCCGGGGCCGGGCTCGATGGCCAGGGTCCGCTCCGGGCCGACGCCGCGGAAGCCGGCGACGGTGACCGACGAGAGCCAGATCCGCTCTCGCGGCTCGTCCGTCGCCAGGCGCTGCGGCGCCAGCGCGGTCCGCTCGCCGGCGAGCGCCGCGTCCAGGTCGGCCTCGCCGCTGAGCGCGGCGAGGACCACGTCGGCGGTGTCATCGGGTACGCGGTCGGCGGCGAGCCGGTCGAAGATCAGCTCGACCAGGGGTTCGGTGCGGTTCATCAGGCGACCTCCGCTGTTGCGGGTGGGGGAGGGCGTGGGGTGCCGGCGGTCGCGGCTCTTACCGGCCCGCTGGCGGTGGTGGTGCGGCGATGTGAATCTGATGTCGTGGATGGATCGGCGGTCAGACGGCCAGCGCGGCGTGCCAGTCGCGCAGGAACGCTTCGGCCAGGTCGTGCGCCCGGGGTCGTACATCGAACGGCTCCTCGACCCGGCGGCGCGCCATGTGCGCCAGGCTGTCGGCGGCCTCGTTCAGGGCGTGGTGGGCGTGCGCCTTGACGTGCGCGAAGGTCAGGTCCGGACGCCCGGCGACCAGCTCGGCGAGCCGGACCAGGGTGGGCTGCATGCCCGCGTGCCGAGGGCGCAGGTCGTAGCCGGCGGGCATCGCCCCGGACTCGCCGCCCTGCCAGCGGTGCAGGTACTTCAGCGCCGGCAGGCTGTCCACCAGCACCGTCATGCCGACCGGCGGGGTGTCGTACGCGGTGCAGAGGAACTCGACCGCCCGCAGCTCGCTGACCAGGACCCGGGAGAACCCGGTCGGGTCGGTCCGTCCGGGACGGCGGCTGCGCAGGCCGTAGCGGCCGTCGCTGGCGACGTACCCGATGCCGCCGGCGCGCCCCTTCCAGCTGGCGTCGGTCGCGGCGATCAGCGGCGCGGACGTCTCCGCCCAGCGGCGGACCTGGCCGCGGCCCGGCTGGTGCTCCGGCCGGCAGGCGAGGTCGTGCCGGGTGGCGAGCTGCTCGGCGGTGTCGAGCAGCCGCCCCGCCGAGCCGAACTGGTCGTACTGGGCGGCGGTCAGCGCCACCCGGACCGCGTCGCCGACGGCCTGGCAGGTCTCGCACCGCCGCGGCCTGACGTAGGTGCGGAGGGCGAGGGCGCGGTCGTGCAGGGGAGCGGGGAGCAGGTCCAGGGCGCGGAGGAACTCATCGGGACGCACGACGCCTCCTGACGTCTCGCGAGCAGGGGAAAGAGTCAGAGCACCTTGATCAAGTCGACCTTGAGCAACGGCACGGTCGTTTCGCCGCCGATCTGGGTGTCGTAGCTGAACGAGCCGAGCACCGTGACGTTGGCGCGGAAGATGTCGTCCTCGACGAGGTTCGCCAGGTCCGACTCCACGCCGTAGAGCATGGTGTTGGTGTCGTAGTCCCACTCGTCGGCCATCCGCCGGTGGGCGACATCGGCCCGGAACGTGTCGCTGCCGGTCGCCGCGTCGAACTGGGTGACCCTGCCGTACACGACGTAGGTCTTACCGAGGTACGCGTCCGGGTTCTTGGCGATGAGCTTCCACTGCCGGGCGCTCAGCGTCTTGTACGACGGCGGCTTCGGCGGCGGAGTCGTCTTCGTCGGCGACGGCGCCGCGGCGGTCGGGGGCGGGGTGCTGGGCGCGGCGGTGGTCGAGGCGGCGCTGGTGGGACTCGGGGCGGCCGACGTAACGGAGACCGACACCGGCTTGGCGGCATCGTCGTCGCCGAGACCGCCGATGACGGCACCACCACCGAAGGCGATGACGAGGGCGATGCCACCCGCCGCCAGGGCGCGAGCGTTGAAGCGCTTGGCGGCAGCCGCCGGGTCGTCGGGAGCGCCGCTCTCCGACTCATCAGCGGTCGGCGGGGGCGGGGCTTCGGCCGGCGTCGGCGTCGGCTCCGGCGGTATGCCGGCCTGGTCGGCGGGTTGATCGAGCGTCATCGGGGTGGTCGGGTCCGTCATGGCGGTCTCCTCTGTGAACAGGGGTGTGGGGGAAGGGTGGGGCGGGCGGTGGCGCCCGCCCCGGGTCGAGCGGTGGGTCAGGTGAGGGAGACCGTCACGCCGCCGGAGAACGGCGAGTCGTGGAGCTCGAGCTTGGCGAGCTTGACGTTCTTGGGGATGTCGAAGACGACCACGCCGGTGACCTGGTTGCCGGGGTTGATGTCGTTGAGGAACGTCTCGGCGTTCTTGTTGGCGTACATGGCGGCTCCGCCGTCGGCCGAGTACTCGGTGCCGTTGGCGGCGTAGGCCTTCTGGCTGCTGCCGTCGAACATCTGGGCTTCCTTGCCGATGTTCTTGACGTTGATCGTGACCAGGCAGAACTGGCCCTGCGCCTTCGCCCCGAGCATCTCGGTGCCGATCTTGGCGACGCCGCACTTCGACGACTTGACGGTGAATTCGAACTTCCCGTCCCGGGCCGGCTGGCCGATCTTCGCGGTCTTCGGCTTGTCCTCGCCGTTGGCGCCGCCGGCGTCGGCCTTGCTGGTGGCCCCGTCGGTGCTGCCGGCGCCGCAGCCCAGCGCGACGAGACCGGTGGCGAGCAGAGCGAGAGTGGTGGCCTTGCGCATCGTTGTCCTCCTGATGTGAACGTTGCGGCGTCAATGAGAGCAGACGCTGTGAACGCTGTCAACAGGCATGCTGCTTGACAGGTATGACACACTGCGGAAGTGCAGGAAAACCCGAGTGTCACGGCAGCGGAGATCGCCCGGCTCGCGGGAGTGGGCCGCGCCGCGGTGAGCAACTGGCGCAAGCGGTACGCCGACTTCCCCGCCCCGGTGGGCGGCACGGCGGCCAGCCCCGAGTTCGACCTGGTCGAGGTCGAGCAGTGGCTACGCGACCAGGGCAAGCTCCCCGAGCTGTCCCGAGCCGACCACCTCTGGCAGCACCTGACCGCGGCAAAGGAGAGCCCCGCGACGGCGCTCGCCACCGTCGGGGCGTACCTGCTGGCCCGGCAACGCGGCGAGCGACCAGCCCGCAAGCAGCTCGACAAGCAGCTCGTTGGCCTGCTCCCCGAGATCGACGCTCTCGCCGACGAGCTCGGCCTGCAGGGCGCCTTCGACGAGCTCTGGCAGCGCTTCTCCGCACCCGGCCCGGGTCGCCACTTCGCGACTCCGGACGACCTGGCCGATCTGATGGTCGGGATCGCCGGCGTCGGTGGCGGCTCGGTTCTCGACCCGGCCGCCGGCACCGGCGCCACCCTCCGGGCCGCCGTCCGCGCCGGCTGCACTGCGGCATACGGGCAGGAGCTCGACGAGGACCTGGCCAAGCTCGCCGGGCTGTGGCTCGCCCTGCGCGAGGTACCCGGAGAGGTCCGCCCCGGCGACTCACTCCGCGCCGACGCGTTCCCCGGACGGACCGTCGACGCCGTGGTCTGCCACCCACCGTTCGGCGTCACCAACTGGGGTCTCGAGGAGCTTGGCTACGACCCGCGCTGGGAGTACGGGGTGCCGCCGCGTACCGAACCGGAGCTGGCCTGGGTGCAGCACGCGCTGGCCCACCTGCGTCCCGGCGGGCACGCCGTGCTGCTGATGCCGCCCACGGCCGCCGGCCGCCGGGCCGGCCGGCGGATCCGGGCCGAGTTGCTGCGCCGCGGCGCGCTGCGCGCCGTCATCGCGCTTCCGCCCGGGGTGGCCGCGCCGCACGGCGTACCGCTGCACCTGTGGGTGCTGCGGAGGCCTGCGGCCGACGCGCCCGCGCCGGCGCGGGCGCTGCTGGTCGACGCCACCGACGGCGACCTCGCCGAGCTGTACGCGCGGGTGGTGGCCACCTGGCGGGCCTTCGCCGGCGCGCCGGACGCCGACCTCGAGGAGGCCGGCTTCGCCCGCGCGGTTCCGGTGATCGAGCTGCTCGACGAGGAGGTCGACCTCACCCCCGCGCGCCGGCAACCCGCCGTCGGGGTCGAGGCGACCGGAGAGCATCTGGTACGCACCAGAGAGCGGCTCGCCGCCATCGTTGGCGACCTGCCGGCGCTGATGCCGCAGGTCACGCCCGAGCCCGACGGGAAAACTGCGCCACTCACCGTGTCGATCGCCGAGCTGGCGCGCACCGGAGCGCTGCAACTGATCGGGCCGGTCCGGGTCGTTGGCGGCGCCGGCGAGAAGCCGTCAGCGGGAAAGGCCGGCGGGCCGCCGGTGCTCACCGTGCCGGACGTGCTCAACGGCACCGAGGCGTCGGGGCAGGTCGACGAGCGGCTCGGCCAGGAGATCCGGCTCGCCGTCGGGGACGTGGTGGTGCCGATGATCGCCAGGACGCTAACCGCCCGGGTCATCACGTCAGAGGGGGCGCTGCTCGGGCGGAACCTCTACCTGCTGCGGCCGAATCCGGCGGCGCTCGATCCGTGGTTCCTTGCCGGACAACTGCGCACCTCGGCCAATGAGAGGCAGGCGTCGAGCCTGGCGGGCACGCTGCGCTTCGACATCCGGCGGGCGCAGGTACGGCGGCTGCCGCTCGACGAGCAGCGGGCGCACCGGGAGGCGTTCCGGCGGCTGGACGCCTTCGAGTCGGCAATCCGACAGGCGGCGACCCTTGGCGCGGAACTTGTGCAGCTCACCGCCGACGGCCTGGCGCGGGGATCGATCCGGCCCGAGGGGGAGCCGCGGTGAGGTCAGACCTCAAGGATCTCCCAGCCCTCGCCGAGCACCTTGGTGAACTGGTCGGGACGCGACGTGACGACGGCCGACTGGTTGACCAGCGCCACCCAGGCGGCATGTCCGGCCCCCAGCCGTCCGGTGTGCCGGGCCATGCTGCCGATGGTGGGCGCCTCGTCGTCGCGGTCGAGATCGAGGGCGGGCGTCACCGTGTGAACGGCGGGGTTGCGGCGCAGCATCCGCAGCAGTTCGTGCTCGCTCGGGTCGAGCAGGCAGTACGCCTCGATCAGGCAGATCGACGGCAGGGCCACCGTGCGTTCCGCGTCGGCCACCGCGACCAGGACCTCGCCGACCGCCTCCACTCCGTGGGCGTACGCCATCAAGGCGCCCGTGTCGAGCACCCAGTACGGCCGGCTCACGCCGCCGCGCGCCGGTCCAGCTCCGCCCGCACCTCGTCGGCCGGGCGTCCCAGCAGCTCCGCGACCCGTGCGATGGCAGCCTCCCGGGCTTCGGGCGTAACCTGCCGCGCGGCCAGCTTCTGGGCCGCGCCGATCGGGTCGTACGGGAGCTCGCCGTGACCCGCAGCCCGCAGCGCGGCCCTCATGTCGTCGGATATCCGACGGCGGCGCAGCGCCTCGGTGACGTACGCGGAAACCTGGCGGGCAGGGAGAGCGTCCAGCTGCTCGGCCACGTCGTCTGGGACGGAGATCGTCACACGCCGACTCATACACGGGAGCCTAGCGAAGTATGAATTCGCCGACCAGTAGGAATCACCGAACGACCGCTAGCCCCATGATCATGCGACGTTGTACGGTCATGCGTCCGCGAGGCGTGGGGCCGGCGGCGGTCGCATCGGCGCATGTGGGTGTCATCGCGTGGGGGGTCTGATGGCGCTGCAGAAGGTGGGCGGGTACGAGGTGGTCCGGCCGCTCGGCTCGGGCGGCATGGGAACGGTGTACTTCGCGGTCTCGCCTACCGCCGACCGGGTCGCGCTCAAGGTGATCAAGCGGGAGCTGCTCGAGGCGCCGACGATGCGGGAACGGTTCGCCGCCGAGGTGGAGAGCCTGAAGCTGGTGTTCGGATCCCGGGTCGCGCGTCTGGAGGATGCAGACACCACCGGCGACCCCGCCTGGCTGGCCGTCGAGTACGTGCCGGGCGCGACGCTGCGCCAGCACGTCGACGCCAGGGGCCCCCTCTCGCTCTCGATGGCCGCGATGGTCGGGGCGATGCTCGCCGACGGTCTGGCCAAGGTGCACCAGGTCGGCCTCCTGCACCGGGACCTTAAACCGCAGAACATCATCCTCGGCCCGGACGGGCCGAAGCTGATCGACTTCGGCTTGGCGGTGCTGATCGATCGCGATCATTACCTGACTGAAGCCGGTGCGCTCGTCGGTACGCCCGCCTATATGTCGCCGGAGCAGGTCCGGGGCGAGCGGGAACTGACGCCGGCGGTCGACATCTACGGCCTGGCGGCCACGCTGGTCTTCGCGCTCACCGGTCACGGTCTCTACCCGCCGACAAACTCCTGGAACCTCCTGCTGCGGATCACCGAACCGACCGACCTGCCCGACCTCTCCGGCGTTCCGGACGAGCTGGTGCAGTTGCTCGGCGCCATGCTGGCCCATGACCCGACCGCCCGGCCCGGGCTCGACGACGTCCGGGCCCGCTTGCTGGCGGTCGCCTCCGCGAGCAGCGGCAAGACGGCCCTCGACCTGCGCCAGGAGGTCGCCGCCCTCACCTACAACGGTGAGACCGAGTTGCTGGTCCCGCCGGACCTGGTCGATCCGACACAGGACCCAGAGGACCTGCCCGTCGTCGCGGAGGAGAGCACGGCCGAGGTGCCCGAGACGACGCCGACGAAGGTCGACCCCGAGCGGCCCGCCAGCCCCCGCCCCGACGTGACCTGGCTGGTCGACAAGATTCGCCGCCAGTACGCCCGCCGCTCGACCCTGTAGGAAGGCTCCACCCATGACCACCTCCCAGGACGCCACCTTCGCCCCGGGCTCCCGCATCGTCGTGCGAGACGAGGAGTGGCTGGTCCGCAGCGTGAAGACTGGCACCGCGGACGGCACCATGATCAAGGCCGTCGGTGTCTCCGAGTTCGTGCAGGACGTCGAGGCGACCTTCTTCACCGAACTGGAAGACATCACGCCGCTGGTCCCGGAGGAGACAGAACTCGTCCTGGACACCTCCTCGCGGTTCCGGCAGAGCCGGCTCTTCCTGGAGGCCGTACTTCGGCGTACCCCGCTGCCCCGCACCGAGCGCGGCCTGGCCCTGGCCGACCGGTTCCTGCTCGACCCGCTGACCTACCAGCAGCGCCCGGTCGAGCTGGCCCTCTCCGGCCTGCGGCCTCGGATCCTGCTCGCCGACGTGGTCGGTCTCGGTAAGACCCTGGAGATCGGGCTGATCCTCGCCGAGCTGATCCGCCGGGGCCGGGGCGACCGCATCCTGGTCGTCTCCCCGCAGCAGGTGCTGGAGCAGTTCCAGCGGGAACTCTGGACCCGGTTCGCGATCCCGCTGGTGCGGCTCGACTCGACCGGCATCCAGCGCATCCAGCAGGAAATCCCCGCCGGGCGGAACCCGTTCACCTACTTCAAGCGGGCCATCATCTCCGTCGACACCCTCAAGGACGCCGGCCAGTTCGGCCACCACCTCGACGCGACCACCTGGGATGTCGTCGTCATCGACGAGTCGCACAACCTCATCAACAAGGGCACCCAGCGCAACGAGCTGGCCCGCCGGCTCGCCGCCAAGACCGACGCGCTGCTGCTGGCCAGCGCCACCCCGCACAACGGCAACCGGGAGTCCTTCGCCCAGCTGATCTCGCTGCTCGACCCGGCGGCCATCGCCAACGAGAAGGACTACGAGGCCAAGGACATCGCCCACCTCTACCTGCGGCGCACGAAGATCAGTCCGGAGGTACGCGACCAGATCGGCGACCGCTGGGCCGACCGCGGCCCGTCCCAGGCAGTGCACTGCCCGGCCGGCCGGATCGAGGAGCAGATCTTCGACGAGTTGACCGACGTGTGGCTCGCGGGCAAGTGGAGCGACGAGGCGATCACGGGCCAGCACCGGCTCTTCCCGTACACGCTGTTGAAGTCCTTCCTCTCCTCCCACCGCGCCCTGCACGTGACGGTGGAGAACCGGCGCAACAAGGCCACCGGCGCCGAGCGGGCGGCACTGGACCGGCTCGCAGAGCTGACCTCCGCGATGACCGACCGTGACTCCAGCAAGTTGCAGAAGCTGGTTGAGGAGCTGAAGAAGATCGGCGTCGGCAAGGGCAGCGACACCCGGGCGGTGGTCTTCTCCGAGCGGGTGCCGACCATCAAATGGCTCGCCGACGTCGTCCCCGGAATGCTCGGCCTCAAGCCGAACGCCGTGCGGGTGTTGCATGGCGTCGTGCCGGACCTTGAGGAGCAGAGAATCCTGCAGGAGTTCGAGCTGGCGGGCAGCGAGGTACGGTTGCTCTTCACCGGCGACGTCGCCTCCGAGGGCGTCAACCTGCATCAGCAGTGCCACCACCTGATCCACTACGACATCCCGTGGAGCCTAATCCGGATCGAGCAGCGCAACGGCCGCATCGACCGCTACGGGCAGAAGCATCAGCCCCAGTTCCGCGCGCTCATCCTCACCTCCGACCGCGAGGACGCGAAGGACGATCGTACGGTCTCCGAGAAGCTCCTAAACCGTGAGGCGGTCGCCCATCGCAGCCTCGGCAGCGTGGAGGCCGCGACCGGTCTCTACGACGCCAAGGCCGAGGAGGACCGGCTCGTCCGCGACCTGCTCAACGGCAAGTCGGTGGACGAGTCCTACGAGACCGCGCACGCCGAGATCGACGTGATGGCCGATCTCTTCGGCGACGTCGGCACCGCCCCCGTCGCGGCGGAAGTCGCCCAGGCCCGAGTGCCGAAGCTCTTCACCTCCACTGAAGATTTCGTCGACGCTGCCCTGTACGAGATCTACGAGGACCGGCCCGAGGACCACATCGATCTGCGCCGCGAGGACGAACTGCTGACCTTCCTCGCCCCCGACGACCTGGTGCACCGGCTCACGGACCTGCCCCGCTCCTACCTGCGCGCGCACCGCGAGGGCGAGGACCTGCGACTCAAGGTCACCTTCGACCGCAAACTCGCCCAGCGCAAACTCGACCAGGCCCGGCAGAGCAAGACCCCGATGTGGCCGGAGATCGCCTTCCTCAGCGACGTGCACCCGATGGTCGACTGGCTGGTCGACAAGGTGCTCATCCGCCTCGGCCGCCAGCAGGCCCCCGTGCTCACCGCCGACGTGGCCGCTCCGACCTACCTGATCCAGGGCGTCTACGCCAACCGCCTCGGCCAGCCGACCGTGGTGCAGTGGATGGCCGTCTCCGGCCTGCCCGCGTCGCCGGAGATCCGGCCCATGGACGAGGTGCTCCGCGAGGCCAACGTGGGCCCGTCGATGGTCAACCGCGCCGAGACTGTCCCGCTCGAACCGCTCACCCGGATCCTGCCGCAGGCCGTCGAGGTCGCCCGACAGTATCTGGAGGGCAAACGCGACGAGTGGGCGCAGGCCAACGCCGAGCCGCTGGAGAAGTACCGCGCGCAGCTCGACCACTACCAGCAGGCCAGCCTCTTCGACGAGCTGCCCGGCGCGCACCGAGAGAGGCGCCGCCAGCGAGTGCAGGCCACCGTCCAGGAGCAGCACGACCTGCTCGACCGCTTGGAAACCGTCGGCGAACCGATGCTGCGGGTGCTCGCCGTCCTCGTACCGTCCCCGGAGAGTGCAGGATGAGTTTCGAGTCGCTGACCAACCGCGGCGAATACCTCTCCGCCCACTACCTCGCCGAGATCCTGCCCACCACCCTCAAGGGCGGCCTGCTCAAGCAGTGGTCGGAGGACGAGAAGGCCGGCCGAGTCACCCCGCGCGCCGGGCTGCGTGGCATGCGCCGGCCCTACTTCGACGCCAAGACCGAGCTGGCCGACGACGAGTTCTTCGACGCGGAGCGGCTGCGTAAGCTGCACCAGGAGCTGCTAGGGGCGCTCGGGTTCGAGCCGCAGCCGCAGACCATCACCGTCGAGCGGGCCGGCCAGGAGCACGAGATCAAGGTGGCCCACGCCGAGCTGACCACCACGCACGGCCTCGTCGCGCTTGACTGCGGCTGGGCCGTCGACACCGAGGCCGCCCAGGACCCGGACGACGCCGGCCGGTTGCTCGACCCGGTCACCCTGGCCGCCAACGAGACCATCGAGACTGGCGCCAAGCTCGCCTCCTGGCTCTTCGCCGCCGAGAACCCGCCCCGCTACGTGCTCATGCTTCTCGGCGGCGTGATCACCCTCGCCGACCGCAGCGCCTGGGGCGAGGGCCGCTACCTCGCCGTCAGCCTTGACACCGCGTACGCCCGCAACGACGACAAGGAGTACGACGTCGTCGCCGCCCTCTTCGGCGCCGACTCGCTGCGCCCGCCAGCGGAGGGCGGCACCGAACCCCTCGCCGACCTGGTCGCCGGCTCCCGCCAGCACGCCGTCGGCGTCTCCAGCGAACTCCGCGAGGGCCTGAAGGTCTCCGTCGAACTCATCGCCAACGAGGTCCTCGACCGCATCCGGCAGGATGGCTACCAGCCGCAGCAGGTGATGGATCTCGACGAGCTGGCCAAGGAACTGGGCCGGGAGGCCCTGCGCTACCTCTATCGCATCCTCTTCCTGCTCTACGCCGAGGCCCGCCCCGAACTGGGTGTGCTCCCGGTCAACGACCGCGAGTACGTCGAGGGCTACAGCCTCGCCCGCATCGGCGATCTCGTGTCCCGCCGGCTCGCTCCCTCCGCCGAGGGTGGTTTCCACCTGTACGAGTCGCTCGACCTGCTCTTCCGCATGGTCAACGAGGGCCACCGGCCGCGCGGCGGCGCGGAGGTCGACGTCAAGGCCAGCGAGGGCGAGGGCCTGCGCTTCGAACCGATGAAGTCGGACCTGTTCCTGCCGGAGAAGACCAAGTTCATCGGTCAGTTCATCCCCAGACCCGACAGCGACGACCCGGACGCCCTCGACGCGCCGACCATCGACACCCGGCTGCGCAACAAGGTCCTCTACCAGGTGCTGCGCCGGCTGATGCTCACCAAGGGCGCCAAGAAACGCCGCGGAGGCTTCATCTCGTACGCCCAGCTCGGCATCAACCAGCTCGGCGCGGTCTACGAGGGCCTGATGTCGTACACCGGCTTCGTCGCCACCGAGCAGCTCTACGAGGTCGCCAAGAACGGCGACCCCAAGGACGGCTCGTGGATGATCCCGGCGTCCAAGGCCGACGAGTACGACGACGGAGTCTTCGTCTACAAGGAGGACCCGTACACGGGCGTGCGTAGCCGGGTCAGCTACGCCCCCGGCGCGTTCGTCTACCGGCTCGCCGGCCGGGACCGGCAGACCAGCGCCTCCTACTACACCCCGCAGTCGCTGACCGAGGTCACCGTTCAGCTCGCCCTGAAGTACCGCCTCGACCAGGACGGCACGGTCACGCCCGCTCGAGAGTTGCTGGACTGGACGATCTGCGAGCCGGCGCTAGGCTCCGGCGCCTTCCTCAACGAAGCGATCAACCAGGTCGCCGCCGAATACCTGCGCCGCCGCCAGAAGGAACTCGACGTCACCCTCGACCCCGAGCAGTACCACCTGGAACTCCAGCGGGTGAAGGCGTTCATCGCCCTGCATAACTGCTACGGCGTCGATCTCAACCGCACCGCCGTCGAGCTGGCCGAGGTGTCGCTCTGGCTCAACGTCATGCACGCCGGCCTCCAGGCGCCCTGGTTCGGCCTGCACCTGCAGCGCGGCAACTCGCTTATCGGCTGCGGGCGCAAGCTCTACGACCCGAAGCAGCTCGCCGACAAGTCGTGGCTTACCACCGCACCGGCGGAGAAGCCGTTCCGGGACGGGCCGATCGACGAGGGCACCATCCACCACTTCCTGCTCCCCGCCGATGGGTGGGGCGCGGTCGCGGGGGAGAAGGAGGCCCGCGAGCTGGCGCCGGAGGAGACCGCCAAGCTCAAGGCATGGCGTACGGCGATGAAGCGGGTGCCGTCGGCCAAGGGGAAGAACTCGCAGGTCAAGCGGTTGCAGGCGCTCGGGCGGCGGGTCGAATTCCTGTGGGGCCTGGTGCTGCAGCGGCTCGCCATCTCTGAGCGGGAGATCCGGCGGGACATCAAGGTCTGGGGCGCCGACGACCTGCCGCCGGTGACCGAAGCGGTGCCCCGGGAGAAGATCCTCGCCGACCTGACCGCACCCGGCACGCCGTATTGGCGACTCAAGACGCTGATGGACGTCTGGTGCGCGCTGTGGTTCTGGCCGCTCGACAAGGTCGGCCTGCTCGACGGCTCCGACCCGGCATACCCGGCCGCGCCCGTACAGGTGTCGCACGTGAAGGAGGTGCCAGCGTACGAGGACCAGGTGGTCTACGAGGCCCCGGATATCTTCGGCAACGTGCAGCCGCAGCAGATGAAGCTGACGACCAAGCCGACCGGCACCCGGCGGATGACCGTGGCGGAACAGCTCCGCCAGCAGGTGCCGCTGACCAACCTCGACGACTGGCTCACCTTCGCCGAAGCGCTCATCGGCCGGAGCGACCCGGACGAGAACACCGAGAGGTTCTACGGCCGGAAGCTCACGAGCCTCAGCGAAATGAGCGACTTCGAGAAGAAGCTCGACGGCGTCATCGGCGTCGACGCCCCCTGGACCCTCTCCGACCGCTTCCCCTGGCTCCTCGCCGCCGACCAGATCGCCGACCAGCAGGGCTTCTTCCACTGGGAACTAACTTTCGCCCCAGCCTTCGCCAAGGGTGGCTTTGACCTCCAAGTGGGCAACCCGCCGTGGGTGCGACCTCGGTGGATGGAAGACATCGTGCTTGCTGAGCACGATCCTTGGTTTCGGCTGATCGAAAAAACGCCAGCTGAGGTGTGGCACGCTCGCAGGAACGCCCTGGTTGGATTGGGTGTTGTCCGATCTCAGTATGTCGGCGAACTCGCCGTCAACATTGGCATGGCCGCGTTCCTAGGTCACGTGACTGTTTACCCATTGCTGGTAGGGACGCAGCCCGACCTCTACAGGGCCTTCATGTGTCAGGTATGGGCTCACCTTGGTATCAATGGAACTGCTGGCCTCATCCACCCGGATACTCACTTCGGGGGAGCTAAGGAGGGGCAACTCCGCGCGGCCGCATATCGGCACCTTCGACTTCACGGCGGGTTTGTTAACGGGGCAAACTGGGCTTTCGCTGATGCTAGCCGGGACCTTGAATTTGGGCTCCACATCTACGGAAAAGACGCATCTCCCAGCTTCTTGCATTTGAGTAAGCTCTATGCGGCCTCTCCGCTAGTTGATTCTTTGACGCACGACGGTTCCGGCGGAGTTCCCGGACAAAAGTTCAACGGCGTTTGGGACGTCAGGCCGCACCGTTCGCGGGTGGTCGAGGTGAACGCCGATGTGTTGGACCAATGGCGACAGTTGCGGGGCGAGACCTCGCCGGTGGCGCAAACCGCACTCCTGCACCCTATTAGTACCGGGGAGAACGGTGCTATCGCAGCTATTGCAAAGTATTCACGGCGACTAGGGGATGCGCCGCGAATTAGCCGCGGCTACGACGAGGCGAGCGCCAAGAAGTCTGGTCTGATTGTCTGGGAGCAGTCTCGGCCGACTGAAGTGGCTTCCCTCGTCATTCAGGGGCCACACCTTGGTATCGCACACCCCTTCTTTAAGCAACCGCGAGTACCGTGCCGTAGCCAGGGAGACTGGGATGCCTTGGACCCGCAGAGCATCGCCCAGGATTTCAAGCCGTTGACGAATTATGTGCTTGGTCCGGAAGAGGCGCTCACACGTGCAGGTCAGGACATGTGGGGTGGTCAGCGCTATACCGGGCGGTACCGGCTTGCTTGGCGCGCCATGATCAATCCAAAGAGCAGTGAGCGATCTCTCTTCGCGGCGCTCATTCCTCCCGGACCAGCGCATGTTCTTACTGTGTTTTCCCTGGCTCTACCTACGGACGAAGAAACAGCATTGTCGAGTGGGTTTTGGGCGTCGTTGCCCTTGGATTATCTACTGAGAATTACGGGTCGGACTCATCTCGTGACGGGCGAAGCAAGAGCGATGCCGGCTCCTCTGCTGGGCCACCCCTTGGGTGCGCCATTGCTTTTCAGGACCCTGCGTTTGAACTGCTTGACCGATGACTACAGAAGTCTTTGGGCGAAGCTTTTCGAGTCCGGATGGGAAGCCGAGAACTGGGCGGCTGATTGGCAGAGCGTGAAACCGCTGGCGAGCGTGAACGAAGAATGGAGTTGGGACACTCCGCTTCGGACCGAGCACGAGCGGCGAGCGGCCTTGGTTGAGATCGATTCACTTGTGGCGGTGTGGCTAGGGATCGGCGTCGAGGAGCTAATTGCTGTCCTGCGGTCCCGCTATCCAATTGTCGTGGACCGAGAAAGGCAAATGTGGTTCGACTCTCGGGGTCGAAAAATTGCGGGTGACCCCTACGCCTTTGGATTCGGACAAACCAAGGAGCACTACGATCAGTTGATAGCGTACCTAGACGATCCTGATCGGAATCCGGTTCCTGATGGCTACGCCACCCCATTCTATAAGGCGGATCGGGAGAACGAGTATCGGCAGGCGCACGCCGTGTTTAGCAAGCGGCTTCAGGACGCCATCGACGCGGGTTGGCAGCCGTCATGAGACCAACCATCGCCGCCGACACCCTGCGCCGCACCCTGACCCAGTACCTGACGACCACCTTCGGCCTGACCGAGGAGGGCGTACGCCAGGGCCTGGAGGGCTTCCTCTCCCACCCGGAGCAGGGCATCTTCCGCGGGCCGTACCTGCGGATCCGCACCCCCTTCCGTTCGGCGGACGGGGACTGGCGCGCGTGCTTGGACTGGGCCCCAGCCGACTTCACCCCCTACCTGCACCAGGCGAAGGCGTTCGTCCGGCTGTCGACCAAGGGCAAGGTGGCCGAGCCGACCCTGATCACCACCGGCACCGGCTCCGGCAAGACCGAGTCGTTCCTGATTCCGGTGCTCGACCACTGCCGGCGGCAGCGGCAGCAGGGGAAGACCGGCATCAAGGCGATCCTGCTCTACCCGATGAACGCCCTGGCGACCGACCAAACGCAGCGCATCAACGAGCTGCTGTCCGACCCGGCGCTCAGCGCCGTCACCGCCGGTCTCTACATCGGCGACGTCGCGGCCATCGAGTACCAGCACGTGATGACGAAGCGGTCGGAGATGCGGCGCACCCCGCCGGACATCCTGATCACCAACTACAAGATGCTGGACCTGTTGCTCCAGCGCGCGGACGACCTCCCGCTTTGGGCGGGGGCCGAGCCGGCGTACGTGGTGCTGGACGAGTTCCACACCTACGACGGTGCGCAGGGCACGGACGTGGCGATGCTGCTGCGCCGGCTCGCCGCCGCGCTCGGTCTCGACGGGCCGGACCGACCGTTGGGCCCGATCTGCCCGGTCGCCACCTCCGCCACCCTCGGCGAGGGCGGTGGCCGGGACGGCCGTACGGCCATCCGTGAGGTCGCCGAGCAGGTCTTCGGCGTCGCCTTCGGCGCCGAGTCGTTGGTGGGGGAGGACCGCTACGAGCCGGGCGAGTTCATGGCTCGCCAGGACTTCAGCCTGCCGCTGCCCAGCCCCGAGCAGCTCGCCGCCGTCGACGACCGGAACCCCGAGCGGATGATGGCCGAGGTTGCGGAGCTGGTGGTCGGCGAGCCCTGCCTCGACAACCCGGCACGCCTCGGTGAGCTGCTGCGCCAGCACCCGCTGACCAAGGCGGTGCTCGACTCGCTGCAGGCGCGGCCGTGCACCCTCGACGAGATCATCGACGTGCTGCCCAGGAAGAACGCCACGGGCTGGGGCAGCGCCATGAAGACCCGCCCCGAGGTCACCGCGAGGGCCCTCGCCCGATTCGTCGGCCTGCTCTCGATGGCGCAGAACCCGCAGGCACCGGGCCGCCCGCTGCTCAACATCGAGACCCACCTGTGGGTACGAGCCGTGTCCCGCTTGCTGCGCGGCACCTCCAACCAGCCCGCCTTCGGCTGGTACGGCGAACCGCCCCGCGAGCTCGACCCGTACGCGCCCGATGCCGACGTCGTGGTTGCCGACAACCGCTACCCGCGCCTGCCCGCCATCTACTGCCGGCACTGCGGCCGCTCCGGTTGGATGGCCCTGTCGCCGGAGAAGGACCCGCAGGAGCTGGAGACCGACCCGGACAAGATCTACCGGGCCAGCGTCGGCCGGGACAAGCGCCGGGTCCGCGCGCTGATCGCCGCGACCGACGACGAGATCCGGCAGCGCACCGGCGGCCTGCTAGTCCTGAGGTACGGCCGGCGGGTGCGCCCCTTCGACGAGCAGCGGGACCGGGAGCCGAGCGACGACGCGATCGTCGTGCTCGGCGACATCCTCGGCATCGACGCGGCCGAGAAGGACCGCTGCCCGTCCTGCCAGATGGATCACGGCATCCGCTTCCTCGGCGCCGGCCTGGCCACCCTCGCCTCGGTGGCGGTCACCCAGCTCTTCACCGGCGGCGAGCTGGACGAGCGCGAGAAGAAGACGCTGCTCTTCAACGACTCGGTGCAGGACGCGGCGCACCGCGCCGGCTTCGTCGCCAACCGGTCGTACGCCTTCTCCCTGCGCTCCCTGCTCGCCAGCCGGCTGCAACCGGGGCAGCCGGTCGGGCTGGACGACCTCTTCGCCGAGATGATCGAGGCGGCGGCGCGGCCGGAGATCCTCTCCACCGTCGTCCCGCCGGACCTGCACGACCAGCCGGGGGTCGACAGCCTGCTCGCCGGGGAACACACCGGCAGCCGGGAGACCTGGTCGCTGATCAGCGAGCGGCTCGTCTTCGCCACCGTGATGGAGACTGGGCTGCGCTCCCGGCAGGGCCGCACCCTGGAGCTGACCCGCAGCGTCGCCGTCGAGGTCGCGCTCGACGACCCCGCGAAAGCCGCCGCGATCTGTCGAGACGTGCACCTCACCGGCCCCGCGCAGCTCGGCGGCACGCCGCCGGACGACGTCCGCTACCTGGCCTTCCTCCGCGGCCTGCTGGAGCGGCTGCGGACCCGGGGTGCGGTCTACCACGAGTGGCTGGTGCCGTACCTGAAACGGGGCGGCACCCGGTGGCAGGTCTGGGGTGGTCGCCCGGCCGGCATGCCGGCCTTTCCGAAGGGTGTGTCTGCGCCCGCGTTCCTGCTTGCGACACCGAAGTCCCGCTCCGAGTTCGACGCGATCACCGCGCGCGGCAACTGGTACCAGGACTGGACCTCGCGGTGCCTCGGCCTCGACCTCGGTGACGCCGCCAGCTACCTCACCCGGCTGCTGCCGGCCCTGGCCGCCGCCGACATCGTCGCCGCCGGCGACACCGAGGACGGCAACACGGTGTACGGGCTGATGCCCGGCCATTTGCGGGTCACCCGGCTCGACGACACGGCCGCCGTGCAGGCCGGCGTGGGCTGCGACACCTGCCACTGGCAGCAGACCGAGCACCCCGACCGGGTCGCCGACTGGATCGGCCAGCCGTGCCGGCAGTACCGCTGCCGCGGCCGGCTCCAGGCCGCCTACGACGGCACCGCACCCGACGACTACTACCGGCGGCTCTACCTGGAGAGCCCCGTCTTCCGGGTGGTGACCGGCGAACACACCGGCATGCTTACCCGCGCCCAGCGGGAGACCGTGGAGAAGGAGTTCCGCGAAGGCCAGCGGTACACCGACCCGAACGTGCTCTCCTGCACGCCCACCCTGGAAATGGGCATCGACATCGGGGCGCTCTCCGCGGTCGTGCTGGCGTCCCTGCCGCACGGACCGGCCAACTACGTGCAGCGGGCCGGCCGGGCCGGCCGTAAGAGCGGCAACGCCCTCGTGCTCACCCTGATCGGGCGCAGCGAGCGGGACCGCTACTACCTGACCGAGCCGAGGGACATGATCGCCGGGCAGATCGTGCCACCCGGCTGCTTCCTGTCCGCCGTGGAGATCCTGCGCCGGCAGTACCTGGCGCACCTGATCGACCTGGCCGCGCGCGGCCGGCTGCCCGGGGTGCTGCCGATGCCCCGGCGGGCGCACGTCCTCTTCGGGCCCAGCGGTTGGCTCACCAACCTCGCCGAAGCCGGCCGCCGAGACGGTGCCCGGCTGGTGGAGGAGTTCCTGGCGCTGTTCGGCGACAAGGTCCTGCGCGCCCCCGCCGACCAGCTCCGGGAGTTCGCGGTGGGCGGCATCCTGCACCGGGTGAAGGAGGCCGACGAGACCTGGGAGGAACGGTTGGCCGATCTGCGGCGCCGGCTCCAGGAGATCGCCACGGCCCGCGGCACCCTGGTGCCCAGCGACCCGGACCACGCCCGCGAGATCAGGATGCTCAAGGCGGAGGAAGCCGCAGTCCGGCGCCGCCTACGCGAGGTCAGCGCCGCCGCCGCGCACGGCACCATGGTCGAGTTCGGGCTGCTGCCGAACTACGCACTCACCGACAGCCGCACCGACCTCGAAGCCACCCTGACCTGGGAGGAGCAGACCGACGACGACCGCCGGTTCCACAGCGAACTGCGCGAGTACGCCCGCCCCGCCCGTCAGGCCCTCGTCGAGATCGCCCCTGGCAACAGCTACTACATCCGCGGCTACAAGCACGAGATCTCCGGCCTCGACGTCGGCCCGGCCGACCGGCCCGCGCACGAGCAGTGGCGGGTCTGCGCCCAGTGCGGGTACGTGCGCACCCACCTGGCCAAGGAGGACACCAGTCCGTGCCCGCGCTGCGGGGACCGGGGCATCGCCGATCACGGTCGACTGTTCCGGGTGCTCCAGCCGACCCGCGTCTACAGCCGGGACAAGCGCGACGACGCCCGCATCCGGGATGACAGCGACGACCGGGACCGCCGCTTCTACGCCACCACCGTCGCAGTCGACATCGACCCCGCCAAGGTCGCTTCGTCGTGGCGGCACGCGCACGACACCTTCGGCGTCGACTACAGCCGGCACGCCATGATCCGCCACTTCAACCTCGGCGCCCAGCGATACGACCGGGCCGCCGAGCTCTTCGCCGGCGACGAGGTGCGGATCAACCGGTTCCACACCTGCACCTCCTGCGGTGGCACCACCTTGGACGGTCTGCCGGCGGCGAGCCAGGAACTCGCTGCGCAGGCCTCTGGTGCGACCGTCGTGCAGGGCGCGGAGCACCACCGGCCCTGGTGTCCGTACCGGCGCTCGCCGGCGGCGCCGGAGGCTCACGTGGACCTGGTCCTGGCCCACGAGCTGGAGACCGAGGCGCTGCGCATCCTCATTCCGGCGGCGACCGCGATGGTGCAGGAGCGACTGCTGTCCTTCGCCGCCGCGATCAAGCTCGGCATCTCGGCCCAGTACGGCGGCGAGCCGGCCCATTTGCAGGCCGTATCCGCCACCATGCCGGATGGGCAGAGCGACGGAACCCGCAACTTCGTGGTCGTCTACGACACCCAACCGCAGGGCACCGGCTACCTTCACCGCCTGGCGAGGCCGGAGGAGTTCCGCGCGGTGCTGGAGTTGGCCCGGCAGCGCATCGCCGACTGCGACTGCCGGCACGAGGCGAAGCCAGTGTGCCACCGCTGCCTGCTGCGCTACGCCCGCAACGAGCACTTCGCGCTGATGAGCCGAGACGAGGCGCTGGGCATGCTCGACAAGCTTCTCGACAGCTGGGGTGTCGAGGAGGGCACCCGTACCGATGAAATTTCGCTGATCCAGCAGGTGGAGAGCGAACTGGAGCTGCAGTTCCTGACCAAGCTGCTCGCCCTCGGCGAGACGCCGGGCTCCGGACTGCGCATCGACCGACGCCGGGACCACGACGGCGCCCGCATCGCCGACCTGCGATTCATCCGCGACGGCGGGCAGAGCGTCACGCACTGGCAGATGAAGTTGCAGAACACGGTCAAGGGCACCCGGCCCGACGTGCACTTCAAGCGCCTCGACGCACCCTCTCCTGAGGTGGCCGTCTACCTCGACGGCTTCAAATACCACGCCTCGCCCCAGTACAACCGGCTCGCCGACGACGCCGAGAAGCGGGCCCGGCTGCGCGCCCACGGCTACCTGGTCTTCGCCGCCACCTGGGATGACGTCAAGACCTGGGGGAGCGCCGAGGGGCAGGGGCGCTGGATGCCGTACGGCGGGGTCTGCAAGCAGGCGGCCCGGGAGAACTATCGGAAGTTCCTCCCGGGCGCGGATCCGGACGAACTCGAGGAGACCATCTGGACCAACCCGGTCGAGCAGCTGATGCGCTTCCTTGCCGACCCTGATCTCGTGCGATGGCAGCGTCGAGCGGAAGCGACCCTGGCAGGGATGCTCAAGCAGGCCCGCGACAACAGCCCCACCGACTCCGCCGGCGTCGGTGAACGGCTGCTCGCCTCGCTGCGCGGCGAATCGCTGCCCGCGCCCTCCCTGCAACGCCACATCATCGTCGGCCGCGCTCGCGACAACGCGGATTGCGCAGTGACGGTGGTTGTCGACGGCCGCAGCAAGCCGCTGCCGACATGGTCGGCGCTCACCGTCGTCGACGATCTGCCGGCCGCGGTGGCCGGCGACGGACACAAGGAACGCTGGGTCGCTTGGCTCGCCTGGGGCAACGTCATCCAGTTCCTCGCTAACGGCGGCGGGGACGCTGGCCAGCTTGCGGTCTCCACCTTGGACACCTTCGATCCCGCGTCGATGGCGGTCACCGAAGGCACCGGACTTGTACTGGCCCAGCGCGCACTGCCGCTCGACGAGGAAACCGCCACCTGGCTCGGCGTCGCGCGACAGCCGGTGCCAGCCGAGCCGGAGCCCGTCGACGACGAGTCGCCCTGGCACGAGGTCCTGCAATACATGGATCGCGACGAGAACACGCTGGAGCTCCTCGTACAGCAGCTCGCGCGGCAGAACCTGCCCGCACCGATCGTCGGCTACGAGCTGGGCGACCAGGCGTGGCCCGCCGAGCTCGCCTGGCCCGACCGGCGGATCGCGATCGTGCTCACCGGCCCGGCCGGCGACCCGGAGACGGAAGACCGTGACCGGGCGTACGCCGCAGCGGGCTGGCACGCGCGGACGGCGCGGGACTGGTCGCTTGAAGAGTTGGCAGCACAGCTCACGGGGACGAGTGGGGGAGAGAGCTGATGAGCACCGGAGCCACCCTGCGGATGCTGGACCGCGCCGACAAGGAGGTTATGAAGCTCACCCGCGCCGACATCGGGGCGGTCTACGAGTTCATGCACAAGTTCCGGCACAACCCGGAGAACCCGGGGCTCAACCTAAAGTCGCTCAACGGCGACTCCCGGCTGATGTCCGCCCGGGTCAACCGCGACTACCGGGCGCTGCTCCTGCACATCGCCGACCGGGACTATCTGCTCGTCGCCGTCAAGCACCGGGGCGAGGTGTACGACGACCTGTCCCGGTACGCGTACCGGATCAACCGGATCACCGGTGGCATCGAAGTAGTCGACCTGGCACCCGTAGGCGACAGCATCGTCGGCCGGGTCGTACCGCCGGACGCCGAGCCGGCGCCCGCGCAAAAGCCGCTCTTCGACGCGTACACCGACGCCCAGCTTCTGGAACTGGGTGTCTCCGAGCCGCTGCTGCCGCAGATCCGGGAACTCACCACCGAGGCCGAGCTGCTGGAGCTGCTCGACCGGGCGCCGCAGCTCACCACCGACGTGCTCTTCGCGCTCTTCGACGGCACCCCCTACGACGAGGTACTCAAGCAGGTCACCGACCCGGTGCGCGCCAACGAGCCGGTCGACCCGGAGGACTTCGAAGCGGCGGTGGAACGCCCCGCCACACAGGTCACCTCGGACGACGAGGCGCTGCAGGCGATCATCGGCGAGGCCTTCGAGCGGTGGCAGATCTTCCTGCACCCCACTCAGCGGAAGCTGGTCGAGAAGAAGTACAACGGCCCTGCCCGGGTCGGCGGCGGTCCCGGCACCGGCAAGACGATCGTCGCGCTGCATCGGGTCGCGCACCTCGCCCGGCAGCTGCCGCCCGGCACGGACAAACCCATCCTGCTCACCACCTTCAACCGCAACCTCGCCGCCGACCTGCGGACCCGGCTGCTGGCACTCGGCGGCCAGGACCTGGTAGCCCGCGTCGACATCGTCAACATCGACCGCCTGGCCAGCCGGGTGGTGACCGAGGCAAAGGCAGGCGGGAGCCGTCGCGTCGTCGACGACAACCGGGTCCCCGAGCTGTGGAGCGAGTTCCTCCTCGAGACCGGCGAGTCCGGCTGGGACGCGGAGTTCCTCGCCGCCGAGTGGACTCAGGTGATCCTCGGTCAGGTGCTCAACTCCCGGACTGAGTACTTCAAGGCACGTCGGCCCAACCGAGGCCGCAGCCTGACCCGCGTCGAGCGGGACCAGATCTGGCAGCTGACCGAGCGCTTCACAACCTGGCTCGAAGGTCGCGGTGTCTGGACCTGGCGTCAGGTGGCGCAGCGGGCAGCGCGCCTGGAGATGGACCGCGCTGCGGCCAACGGCCCCGGCGAGTCTTCGGGCGGCCACTACCGTCCCCGCTACCGACACGTGGTTGTGGACGAAGCGCAGGACCTGAGCGCCGCGCACTGGAAGATGCTGCGCGCCATGGTCGCTCCGGGTCAGGACGACATGTTCCTCACCGGCGACACCCACCAGCGCATCTACGACAATCACGTGACGCTGAGCAGCCTCGGCATCAACATCCGCGGCCGGTCGTCGCGGCTGACCCTGAGCTACCGCACCACCCGGCAGATCCTGGCCGACGCGTTGCAAATCATGACCGGCGAGGTCTACGACGACCTGGACGGCGGCGAGGAAGACTTGGCCGGCTACCGATCCCTGCTGCGAGGCGGCCGGCCGACGTTCCGAGGCGCGGCAACCTGGGCCCAGGAGCGGGATCTGGTTGTCGACCAGTTGAACAGTTGGGGAAACCCGACGGACGGCTCGGTCGCGATCTGCGTACCGACAAAGGAATTGGCCGGCGACGTGATCGCCCGGCTCGAGGCGGAGGGCCTGGCGGTCGTGGAGATCGGCCCGGACGGGCCGAAGCAGCCGGACGGCATCCACGTCGGGACGATGCACCGGTTCAAAGGCCTGGAGTACCAGCGGATGATCATCGCCGGCGTGTCCGACGGACTCGTGCCGCGGCAGATGATCAACCGGTACCGCGACAGCGACCCCAAGCGCTACCAGCGCGAGCGTCAGCGGGACCGATCGCTGCTTTTCGTCGCCGCGACCCGGCCCCGAGACGAGCTGGCGGTGTTCTGGCACGGGACGCCCAGCCCCTTCCTCACGAGCCGGCTCGTGCAGCGACAGCTAACGTGAGTGCCGACCCCTGCCTGGGCGGGGGTAGGCAGGACATCTGGGGAGGCGAGACGTGCAGGCGCGGGACCGCATCGGCGACCGGTACGAGCTGACGTACCCAATCGGGCGCGGCGGGATGGGTCAGGTCTGGGCGGGTTACGACGAACGGCTCGACCGACCGGTGGCGGTAAAGTTCCTCCGTCAGATGGAGGTGCCGGAGGACGAGCGAGAGGTCGCGGTGAAGCGCTTCCGACGGGAGGCACGGGTCACCGCCCGGCTCGACCACCCTGGCGTGCCAGTTGTGCACGACTTGGGTGAGCACGGTCCGGACCTCTACATCGTCATGCAACTCGTGCCCGGCGTCGTGCTCGCCGATCTTATCGCCGAGCAGGAGGAGCTACCCGTAGGACAAGCCGCCTCGATCGCGGCGCAGATCTGCTCGGTGCTCGCCGCGGCGCACGACGCTTCGCTGGTGCACCGTGACCTGAAGCCCCAGAACGTGATGATTACGCCCTCCGGAGTGGTCAAGGTCCTCGACTTCGGTGTAGCCGCACTGCTCGGCCCGGCCGAGGCATCCCGCTTGACGGCCACGGGTCATACGCTGGGCACTCCGGCGTACATCGCGCCGGAACAGGCCTCAGGCGGCGTCGTCGGACCTGGCGCGGACCTGTACGCGCTCGGGTGCATCCTTTTCGAGATGTTCGCCGGGAAGCCGCCCTACGAAGCCAAGAACGCTCCCGACATGCTCCGCCGGCACATGCAATCACCGGTCCCCATCGTCACCGAGTACCGGTCGGACGTGCCCGACGACTTGGCGCATCTCCTGTTCTGCCTCTTGGCCAAAGACCCCGCAGATAGGCCGGCATCGGCTGCAGAGATCCAGCAGCTCCTCACGCCCTTTCTCGAAGGCGCTCACAGCCTCGGGGTCGTGGCCACGCGGACGGTCAAGCCCCACGCGCCTGTACCTCCGTCCGGAGCCGATTTCCTGCCACCGCAGAGGTCCCAGCCGGAACTGGTCGAGCTGCGGGCACGGGCACGGGAACTGGCCGAGAACGAACGGTTCGTGCAAGCGGCCGACGTGTTGGAGGACGCTCTCCGCTCACAGCCCCGTGTGGAACCGCCCGCTGCAGAGATCCTCGCTCTAAGGCTCGATCTCGCCAACCTGTACGTGCTTGCAGGCGACTTCCGGCAGGCCCGTCAGGCGTTTGAGGCGCTGGCGCGAGCCTTAGACCAGTCAGAGGACGACCATCTTGCTGAAGAGTGCCGGCGACAGGCGACGGCTTGCCAGCTCGAGTTGGGCGAGCCAACCGCAGTCGCTGAGCCGCCCGCCATCCGTTAACTCTCGGATGGGGTTCCCCGATCAGACACCGCGGCATGCCCGGCGCTTCGCACGGCATCCTCTGATCGTCGGCATAACCTCGCAAGCGGCCTCCAGAGTGGACGTAGGTGGAGGTGCCGCTGCGTAGGTTCGGCGGCAAGGCTCGTGTTGCTCTCTCCTTGCGTTCTCGAGTCCACTAATCCAGCGCTTTAGCAGCGACGCCCCCGTCCAATCCACGGAAATGCTCATTTGTAAACCCATTTTGGTAGGTCACTTGGGGCGGGAGGAGTTGTCGCGGCTGGGGCATTCAGGGACCCCGTCCGGCACGGGCGGCCCGAGCCGGATGAGCGGTGGTCTTTCACCTTTCAAGCTAGTGCTGACGCTGCATACGGTCCGGCTCTTGACGTCAGTTGCTCTGATGTAAATAATCGTACGACTCTCCTCTTCCAGTAGGACGTGCCACCCATCCTTGTACGAAAGCGTGTATCCCACCCGCCATGCACCGTTCGTAAGCGTTAGCTTCTCGGGTGGGACCCACGGTTGTCGCAGAATTTCGGCCACTACGCGCGGCTTGCTCGGCGGCTGATAGATTTGATCGACGAATGCCAGCACGAAAAGTGCCGTGAAGGCCATGCCGAGCGGCAATAGGCGAAACTTGATGCCCGTCCAAGAGAATGACCTGTCTTCGCGTGCGTGACGCCAGCGACGCCCGGCATTGTGGGCCAGGACGACTGCGCCGAGAGCATAGAAGAGCGTCTGGACTCGCCAATCTGCCGCCACCAGTAGAAGGTCGCGGGGTGACTCGACGCCGTCTGTTAATGCCTGCCACATTGCAGGGAATGAGCGCAGATGACGCTCATTTTCGGCCACCCAGTCGAAGTAATGTGCCGGGGCGGTAACAATCACCAAGAAGCGTCGCGACCCCGTATGCAGAGCTGCTGTGAAAGACGAGTACGCCGGTGACACGAGCATCATTGCAACACCGGTCAGGAGTGCCGCCAATGCCTTCCGGTAGAGAACTAAGGCCAGAAAGAGAAGCGGAAAGAAAGCGGGAAGAAGAGGAATAACCGTGCCTAAAATCGTATTAGCGGCACCATTGGCTGAAGCTATTGATGTTGCTGTTGCCGTATCATAGTTGGCAATTAAGATAAGCCGCGTCCCCGTGGCTAGCAGGATGACGATCGGTGAAGCAATTAGAGCCTTTACCGTGGTTGAAGCTGAAAATGAGAGGTTGCGGGGTACGCGATTTGCTTGAATTGAGACCGGCTGTGCGGCCGGCGCAGGCGGCGTTTCCCGCTGGACTTCCTCACCGTCGCTCGCCACAACGCTCCCCTGGTATGGCTAGCGCCTCGTTAGTCATGGAAGGGCTATCTTCATGCAAAGGTTGACGATCACGAAGCATGAGTCGGGTGGCCGACAGAGCGTGCCAAGCAGTGGCTCGCTGTCGCCCTAGGCCGGCAGGTAGCTGCTCAAGCAGCGCAGATCGCTGAACGACTTCTGGCTGCGCCGCTGGCTCGCCGGTGGCGGCATATGCGGGCAGTGGCAGCTAAGGCCCGTCAGCCGGGACCGGTGCTCGAACAGGGTGGCAGACATCCTGACCGCATCGGCGTGGCTGGCGCATTCCCCGCCCCGACGACATCGGGGCTGAACCTCATGACGTGAGGCCGTCGCTCTTAATGGCCGCGACAAGGGCCATCCATGCCTGTGACGCGTAGGTGAGCGTCGGTCCGTCCGTGTCCTTGGAGTCGCGTACGGCGACGATGTCGGGGAGGTTGTCGGCGACCTCCACGCACGCGCCGCCGTTGTCGCCGCTGCGGGTGCTCTTGCGCCAGACGGCGCCGGTCAGGTCAGTCATGCCGCATCTCCCCGATGACTCTCTTGATCATGTCCTTCGATTCTGCCTCGCCGAGGGCGAGCGCATCCAGACCCCTCCAGACGCGCTCGTAGGCGGCCAGCTCGTCAGGCTTGTCGAGGTAGAGCGCCCCGGTCAGCGACTCGCTGTAGACAATCGGCGGTTCCGGCGCCGCCCGGCCGCCCTTGGTCGCGGGGAAGTCGAGAATCATGAAGGTGCCTGCGACCGCGCCGGGCTGAGGGCCGGCCGCCAGCGGCAGCACTCTCGCCGAGACGTTCGGCAGCTCGGACAGCTTGATGAGGTGATAGAGCTGGGCGGTCATGACGGCCGCCCTTCCGACGGTTCGGCGGAGCACCGCCTCTGATAACACCGACTCCAGTCGAGGAGCGGCGGGGAGTCGCCGAGTGAGCAGCGCCTGCCGTTGTAACCGTACCTGAACGGCGCGCTCACGCTCCTCATCGCTCAAGGTCCGCCCAAGGCGGTAGAGCGCGTGAGCGTACTCTTTGGTCTGAAAGATGCCGGGGATCAGGGACTCGTCATAGCCGCGGAGACGGGATGCGGCGGATTCCAGGCCGACGTACAGCTCGAACCAACTCGGCACCGCGTCCCCGTACGCGTGCCACCAGCCCTTGGACTTCGTTTCGGCCGCCAGCCCGCGCATCGCCTCGGTCATCTCCGGCGACACGTTGTACAGCTCGCACATCGCCTTGACGTCCAGCGCCCGGACCGCGCCCAGGCCGCACTCGATCCGCCAGATCTTCTGCCGGCTGTATTCGAGCGCCTCGGCGGCGGCGTCGAGCGTCACGCCCGCCTCGGTGCGGAACTGTCGCAGCAGCCGGCCGAGCTGTCGGCGTGGCACGGTCGAGCCGATGTCCTCTGCCATCCGGGCACTCCCTGGTTCCATTCCGCAACACCGCGTGACACGCCCCTGGAACATCTTTGGGTTTCAGGAAAATAAGTCAAGGTTTGTCCCAGAAAATCCGCTGTCAAACGTTGCCTGTCCACTTCGTACTGTCACAGGATGACTACCGGCGCGGCGGCCGGGCGATCTCCCCGACCGGCCGCCGCGCCTCTCGATCGGCAATCCGTTGAGCAGCCCTGGTGCCGCACCGCTGAGGAAAGCTGCGGTGTCAGGGCGGGGTGTGTCCGCCCGTGCGGAGCTGGGCGGGCGGGCCCACCCCTTCCACGAGCAGGAGGGGCAGGCTGATGAGCGTCCGCGACGATCGACCGGGGCAGGGGAGCGAGGCGACCGCCTACCGCTCGTCCGCGTACCCCTGGCTGCTGCCATGGCAGGTGCGCGAGCGCCGCTTCCCGCTGGCGCGGCTCGGGCGCCGCGGCCTGGACCCGGTCGAGGTGTACGCGTACCTCGACCGGGTCGCCGGCGACATGCTGGCGCTCTACGCCGAGATCACGAAGAACCGCCAGGAGACGCTGCGAATCAAGGCCGCGCTGCGCTGCTGGCAGTCCGAGCAGGCCCGTCGGGCGAACGGCGAGCGCCGGTGACCGAGCGCTGGGTAATCCACCTGCCGGTGACCGCCGCCGACCTGCCCGCCGCGCAGCGCCTGGCCCGGGTGGTGGCCCGGTGGACCGGGATGCTGCCGCAGGCCGACCCGGGGGAGACCACCGTGTCGGCCGAGGACGACCAGAACCTACGCCATCGGGTCTTCTGCGACCGGCTCCTGCCCGGCGGGCGGCGCTGCCTGCTCCGTGCCGACCACGACGGCCCCTGCTCCCGCCGCCTCCGCCGCTGACACCGGTTCGGGCCAAGGATGCGACGTCTCCCGCACCGTCCGTAGGGTACGTGGAACCGAAGCCCTGTTCGCCGGAGCGAAAGCTCGCGGCATCGAGCCTGGCGCACTCATCCGCAAGTTGATCGAGCGTGATTGAAGGCGGCACCAGTGATGGCGGCGTATGGCGGCGGCCTCGAATTGAACTGCGAGTCGTGGCGGTTGTCCACTGGACGGCGGCGTCCGCCCGGGCATCCCCCGTCCGGCCGGTCGCCGGCGCTCGACAGCCAGTTTCCGCGCCACCGGCCGCCTTTCCGTTGATCTAAAGGTGCCAATCACCTGGCTTCGCTTTGCGTCCGGCAGGCATCATGAATGGACCCCTTCGAGGAGAGTCCATGCATGCGTACGCCGTTCCAGAGGCGACCTCGTTCGCATTGCCCGCTGCCTTTCCCGATCCACCGCCCCTGGTGTACCAATTCGCCGCTGCCGTATTCACCTTCATCGCGGTCGGCGTTCTGACCCGCATCGCGCTGGTCGTCGTCCGTCGCCGGCCGCTGCCCACCATGGCCGCAGTGCCGGGCGGCCTTGCTCACCCGTCCGGGAGCCCGCGCCGCCAGCGCGTGGTACCCGCCGACGTGCCGCCACCGCCGGGCCTGCTCGTCGGTCGGGACGTCGAGATCGACAGGATCTGCCAGTACCTCACCGAGCACGGGCGCGACGGCGGTGGGCTGGTTGTCATCCACGGCGACCCGGGTGTCGGCAAGACCGCGCTCGCGCTCACCGTGGCGCACCTTGTCGCCGATCAGTACCCAGACGGTCAGTTGTTGCTGCGCTTCTACACGGCGGACAACCGGCTGCCGGAGGAGCGGTTGGAGAGCCTGGTCCGGTCCCTGCGCGGCCCGCGCGAACGGATGCCGGGACCGGCCGAACTGAGCCGGTGGTACCGGAACCATACCCGCCATCGCCGGGTACTGCTCATCCTCGACAACACCGGCGACCTCGACCGGATCGAACCGCTGCTGCCGGCGGGCGCCAAGTGCCTGACGATCGTGACCTGCCGTAGCCCTGTGTCCGAGCTAGCCCCGCACCTGTCGATCGGGCTGGCTCCGCTCGGCTTCGATGCCGCGATGGAGTTGCTGGACCGGTTGATCGGCGGCAGGCGGGTCGTTGAGGAGCGGGCGTCCGCCAAACGCGTCGTGACGGCCTCCGGCGGCTACCCGGTGGCGCTGCAACTCGCGGGTGCTGTCCTCACCGTGCGCAAGAACTGGACCCTGGAGCACGTCGTGCGGCGTATCCCGGACCCGGCGCGCGCCGAAGGTTCCACCCTCGAAGTGCCGTTCCAAGGCATCCTTGATCTCGCGTTCGCCCTGCTCACCAGCGAAGAACGGGAGGCGTTGGCGCTGCTGGGCCTGACCGACCAGCGGCGTCCTGTGGAACGCTGGATGCTGACGGCGCTCTACAACGGCGCGCACGACGACCGGCGACTCACCGACGCCATCGCTGGCCGACTGCTCGATCGGCTGGCCTCCGCCCGCTTCGTGGAACGCCGGTTCGACGACCATACCGGGCTGCTGGTCTTCCGGGTTCCGGCGCACGTACACAGATACGCGCTGAACCGGCTGAAGGGCCTGATCCTGGCCCCGCAACGCCGCAGCGCCCGGAGGGCCCTACACGCGGAACGTAACCGGCGGATTCACCAGGACATCAACGAGGACCTGCGGCACAGCGTCTTCGAGGCCCTCGACGAGGGTCGGCTCGACGACGCGCTGAACACCGCCCGGGAGTCGCTGGCGCTCTGCCGGAACCGGGCCGCCGGGCTGGAACCCGACGACTCGGGATGGCTCCCGCTCGCGGCGGAGGAGGCCCTGACTCTCGCCGCGTTGGGCGAGGTGTACGCCGAACTGGGGTGGATTGACGAGGGCATCACCTGCGCCGAGGAGGCACGGGACCGCGCCGAGGTGGCGGGGCCGCGCGCATTGCGGGTGCTGGGTGCTCTCCGCCAGCAGCTGCACGACACCCAGACGGCCGCGGACGACCTGTCAGCCGCGTTCGAGCTCGCGCGCGACGCCCGGGATCGCGATGAGGAGATACGGGTGCTGCGGGAGTTGATCCGGTTGGAGGCCCAGCGGGGCGACCTGGACGCCGGCAGGCGACACTACCTGCAGGCTGAAAAGCTCTGCGCCGACCTCGGCGAGACCGGCGTCCGGCAGCGACCTGCCGTCCTCCTCGCGTACGCCCAGTTGTTGCGGGCATGCGGCCTGGCCGGCAGTGCCCTTGTGAGCGGCGGGTCGGTCGACGGCATGGCGGAGTCAGCGGGCGACGGGGCGGAGCTGTCCGACACCGCCGACTCGGTACTCGAGGAGGCGGAGTCGCTCACGGGCAACCGCCGTCAGCGCCTGCGCCGCCCCTGGATTCGACTGCAGCGGGCGCTCGTTCTGCTCGACCTGGAGCGGTTCGACCAGAGCCGAGAATTCGCCGTGGCCGCTCTCGACGGGTTCACCAACCTCCGCCACCGCTACGGCGGTGCACACGCCCGGCTCGCCCTCGGCCTGGCCCACCTCGCCGAGAACGACCTCCCGCTGGCCGCGCAGGAACTCGAGGAGTGCCTCGGCACCCTTCGACGCTGCGGTGACCGGTGGATCGAGGCGGAGGCGGCGACCCGGTTGGCCGTGGTCTACCACCGGACGGGACGGACCGGCGAGGTGGTCAAGCTGCTCACCGCCGCCCAGCAGGCGTTCACGAATCTGGGAGACGAGCGGGGCCTGCAGCGCGCCAGCCGGGCGCTGTGGGAGGCGCGCACATCAGGCGATCTACTGTCGGCTCCCGCGCCGGATCGCGGACCCGGGACCGTCGGGTCGAAGGGCCCGGCCCTGCTGCGCTCAGCTGCAAAAACCAGGGCCGGCGCCACTACCTCTCAGGCGGGCGGCTGACCCGCACCACCGGCTTCGAGGGGAGGATCCTTGTCGTTACGCTCGTTTGTCCAGCGGCTGCGCCGCAGCCGCGGACAGGTACGCATCGCCCTCGCCGCGACCGTAGCCGGCCTCGGCAGCCTGCTCGGCACCGCGTACGACGCCATCCCGGCCGTCCTTCACCTGCCCGCCCTACTGCTGATGGGTCTGCTCGGCGGCCTCGCCGTGCTGCTGACCGACCCTCCCGAGAAAAACTACGAGCAGATCCCGGTCGGTGCTCCGCAGGCACCGCGGAAGCGTTCGGACCGGCGGTCGCGCCGCCAGCGGTCGAGGCTCGACCCCGCCCGTCGGTGGTTGGCCGGATGGCGGCGCAGGAGGGTACCCACGCTGCCGTCCCCGGACGAGTTGTTCCGCGGAAGGGAGCGCGAGTTGAGGGAGCTCCAGGGCCTGCACGACATCCAGCGTTCCCAGCGCCCATCCGGCGTTCGCTCGCTGCTGCGCCACGGTCCGGACCGCCGAGCCCGTCGCCGGGCCGCCGGGCCGGTGGTGCTGCTGGTGCACGGCATGGCGGGGGTTGGCAAGAGCAGCCTGGCCGACGAGCTCGCGCGGCGGCTGGCCCGGTCCTATCCCCATGGTCAGATCGTCGTCAACCTCGGCACAGGAGGCGCGGCACGCAACCCGGCGGAGATCCTCAAGGACTTCCTCATCGCGCTCGGGTGGGCCGAAAGCGAGATGCCGGACACTGCGGTGGGACGGGCCATGATCTTCCGCTCGTTGACCGCGAAGAAGAAGATCCTGTTCATCCTGGACGCCGCGCGCAACGCCGACCAGGTGTGGCCCGTGCTACCCAGCGACCCGGCCGCCGCGGTGATCATCACTAGTCGCCGGGCCCTGGTCTGGCCGGACCCGCTGGTCGAACCGTCCTATTCGCTCAACCCGCCCGACGAGGACGAGGCCTTGGCCATTTTCCGCGCGGTGTCCCGCACCGGCGAGAGCGTCCGGCCGGAATGTGCGGCAGAGGTCGTACAGCTCTGCGGCCGGCTACCGCTGGCGCTGCGGGCGGCCGGCGAACGGGTTTCCAAAGACGGGGCGGACATCTGCCAGATCGCCGCGCTGCTACGGGAATCCCGCTCCCGGCTGAATTGGCTGGACCGGCCGGGGCGCTCGCTGCACGGACACCTGCGGACCGAGTACGACCGGCTGCTGCCGCGCGAGCAGCGGGCGCTGTGCATGCTTGCGTTGATTCCCTCGGCCACCTTCGTCCCATGGGTACTCGGCCCGCTGCTGGAGCTCGACCCGGCCGAGGCGGAGGCGCTGGTGGACCGGCTCGCCGCGGCGCAACTGCTGGAGGACCTCGGGCCCGACGTGATCTCCCCCGTCGCCCGGTACGGCCTGCACCCGCTGGTCAAGCTCTTCGCCACCGAGCAGGTTCGGCAACTGCCAGCGTACGAGGTGGAGGAGGCGCAGGAGCGGCTCGTGCGGACATACGCGGCGATGGCGGGGGCCGCGCTGGCGATCCTCGAACCGGACCTGTCCGGCAACGCCTGGGCCGAGGCGGACCCGCACTCGAAGTTGCCGGCCCTGATCGCCGACCACCCGGTCGCTTGGGTGCGCGCCGAGTACCCCAACCTGTTGAAGGTCATCGAGAGCGACCTGGGCCGGGATGCGGACTTCAGCCCGCTGTGCTGGCGCATTGGGGCGTGGCTCGACGGCTGCGTGGCCGAGGAGATCTCCCAGGAGGCGACCCTGCGTGCATACGATCGGGCCGTGGACGCGGCCGAGCAGAACGGCGTCGACCTCGGGGTGGTCGACGTTCTGCTGGCCAAGGGCTCGTACCTCGTGGCCGTGGAGCGGTACCGGGACGCGGAGGCGTGCTTCGGCCGGGCAGTCGAACGGGCGCGACGGCTAGCCGGGGACCCGGCGACCGTGGGGGCAGCCCGGCGTCGCCTCGCTGTGGCCGCCCGCAAGATCGGCGAGGGTTTCCTGCAGGCCGGGGCCTATACGCACGCGGTGGAGCGGCTCGAGGAGGCCGCGCGGCTGGCAGAGGTCGCCGGGGAAAAGATGGAGCAGCGGCTGGTGGGCATCCTGTTGGCCGAGGCCCACCACGTGGACTTCCGGGCCGAGGCGGTGCGTGACGAGATCGTCTACGATCAGCTGACCGAGTCGACCCGCTACCGGATCCGGCTGTCCATGTCGGAGGCCAGTAGGCGCCGCGGGGACTGGCAGAGCGCCGCGGAGTACCTCGACCAAGCCTCCCGCTGTATGGGGGGCGACCAGCGCCGGACCGCGACTCTGCGGTACCGCCGGGCGCGGCTGCTGCTCGAGGAGTGCGCGGCATCGCCGGCCGGCCCACGTCCGCGAGCGGCGAAGCCGGGCCTCGCCGAGGGAGCCGTCCGGCGGGCCGCCGGCGCCGTGGTCGCCTTCCGCCAGATGGCTAATCCGATCGGCGTGGTCCGAGCCCAGTGCCTGCTCGCCCGCGCCGTGCTCGCCCTGGGACACCCGGTGGAGGCGGACCAGATCGTCCGCACGGCGGAACGGGACCTGGACGCTCTGCTGGCAACGGACGAGATGCCGGAGGTGCTGGCCCCGCTGGTCGCCCGGCTCTGCCGGGTCACCGGTGAGATCCGGCTGGCCGCCGGGGACCGTTCCGGTGGCCGGCAATTGCTGGTGGATGCAGCGACCGCATTCTCCGCTCAGAAGGACTGGGCGGGCCTGCGCGGAGTATTGCGCCTGCTCGAGTCGGTCACCCCGGCCGGGCCGGTCCCCGGGGCGAACGGTGGTCCGGCGGCCATCACGGCTCCATGGTGGCCGGCTCGCGAGGCGATGCCCGTGCTGGTAGCCGCGGGGGCGGGGCCACTGGCCTTGGCCCCGGCCGTGACGGACACGCTAGCGGCGCGGCTGGGCAGTCAGGTGGTCCAGCGGGTGCAAGACGAACTGCGGCAGGACCTGGCACGGGAGGAGCCGGTGGTCTTCCGGGGCGCGCTGGGGGCAGGGCTCGATGGTGCCGAACTCGCCGAGGGACACGGGGCGGCACCCGTCTGGCGGGTGCCGGTCGGGGAGACCTGCGAGCTGACCGTACTGGTGGCCACCGGCTGGCGGGCGTACGCAGGTGAGCCAGGGGGCCGGCCCGACCTGGTCGGCGTGCAGGTGTGGCGGGAGGTCGTGGCCGCTGTGGGGACGCCGGCCTCACACGTCGACCTGACCGTGCTGGTGGACGCGCCGTTCGTCGAGGTGGCCGAACCGGAACTCACGGCCGGGTGCCCCGTGGAGGATGGCCGAATCTGGCACCGGACGTCGGTGCGAGCCACCACGCCCGGCGGGCACGACCTGCGGATCAGCTTGGTGGCCTCGGGCCGGCTGGTGCAGTCCCTGCCGATCGAACTGATGGCGGAGGATCCGGGGGAGGGCGCGTGAGCGGCCGGCCCGAACGCCGCCCGGACGTGACCGTGTGGTGCCGGACGGTCGACGGTGGCGTCCAGCTGCGGCTCACCGCCGCCGACGGGTCGGCTTCCCTCACCGTCGGACTCGCCGCCCCCGATGTGCTGCGCGCCTGTCACCACAAATTCGGCCGCGCCATCGGGGCGGCAGCGGACCGCTGCCGAACCGGCCGGTCCCTGCCAGTCAACGCCGCCGCGGACGCGCTGAGCACGATGGCGAGGGCCGGCCGCGTCTTCCTGTCGGAGGCGCTGCTGGACCCCGAAGCGGACCTGTACCGGATGTCGCGCTTCCTGCGGGAGTCGTGCCCCACCTGGCGGACCCGCACCCCGCACACCCCCTTGATTCACGTGCTGGCTCGCTCCGACCAGTACTTCCCGTGGGAACTGGTGCCGCTGTTCGACCCGGTCACCCGCGGCCGGGCCCGGGACGTCGCCGAGCTGGCCCAGGTCGCGTCCGCCTTCACCGGCTTCGCAGTCGTGGTCGAGCGCAGCGACCCTGACCGGCCGGTGGACGACTCCACCCTGGACGGCTGGGACCGGCTGCCCCTGCGGATGATGTACGACTCCCGTTACCCGGGCGCCCAGCAGGAGCTGGGCTTTTTCCGGGGCAGGGGGGACCTGGTCCGGCTGCGCGGTCCGTACCCGCGCGACGTCGGCGACGAGACGGCTCCCACCGTCGCCCGGCAGCTCTGCGATCCCACACTGGGCGTGGACGGGCGCCCCGACGGCCCGCTCGACCAAGTGGTGCACTTCTCCTGCCACTGCGAGGGCGTGGGCGATGGAGACCGGATGCCGGGGTACCGGCTCGCTGACGAGCAGGGCCGGGAGGTAATGCTCCTCCTGGACGACCTGGTCGACGAGTTGATGCGGATCTGGGCGGACCCGGATTCCTCTCCGCCACCCGATCGGCGGCCGCCAATGCCGCTGGTGTTCCTAAACGCTTGCGGGACCGCTGCGCTCGACCCGGCCACTGCCACGTCGCTGCTCAAGCCCTTCGCCCAGAACCGCAACCGGGGCATCATAGGGACCGCGGCGAACGTCCCGGACGGGGCCGCGGCCGCGGTGTCCCGCTGGTTCTACACCAACCTTCTAGCCCACGGGATGGATGTCGGGCAGGCCTTGCACGCGGCGAAGTGGCGGCTGCTGCAGGACTGGGGCAACCCACTCGGGCTGCTGTACTCCGTCCACGCGTACGCCGGCCTGCGGGTCGCGCCGGTACCGACGTACGCCGTACCCGTCCCGGGAGGCGACGCATGAAGACCCTCCTGAGCGACCTGTGGCACGAGACCCGCGGTGGGTTCGACCGACTCCCGGTCTGGCTGCCGGGCACGTCCATGCGCCTGGGCGACATCGGCGTGTTCGGCGACGGGGGCTGGACCACGCACACAACCCTGTCCGCCCTGGGCATCCCGTTCTCGGTCGGGCCCGTCGGCGTGCCAACCAGCTTCGACTACGCCTCCAGCGACGGTGCCGAGGTGAGATCGTGGGTGGGCGCGAACGGTGAGCCGCTGCCAGGGATGGTCTCCGGCAACGCTGGCTTGCGCATTCGCTTTTCCCGCGCGGGCGCGTTCGTGTTGAAGGCCGGAGCGGTGCGGACCCGACAGATCGTCGAGCTGGACACCCTCGACGGGCTGCTGGTGCAGCGCTACCAGCGCGGCGACTGGCGCCGGGAGTGGGTGCTGGTGACCGAGGTCGCGCAGGGCGGACCGGTGCTGATCCTGGTGTCCGCCAGTGCGGACGGCGAGGCCGTGGTCGACCTCGGCGTGAAGGCGGTGGCCGCTGGGGCACCACTGGCCGGCGGCGGGACGGGCGTCAGCGTCGGATCCTCTCGCGGGCTGGCTGCCACCTTCACCAGCCAGCGGCAGACGACCGTGCTGTGGCGCGGTCGGTGCGTGCAAGACCGCTGGTGGCAGGACGGGCCGCGAATTGAGGCAACGCGGGGCAGGGAGGACGGGCCCGGGATGGTCGGACCGTCGGCCACAGCTGCGGAGCCGACCGTCATCGAGGTCGAGTACCCGGAGGACCTGTCCGAATCGCGGTGAGGAGCTGGTCCGCCACAGGGCGGCGGTGCACGCCGGTCGACCCGTACCGTGACGGCAGCTTCATAACCAGGAGGTGGTCGCGCCTGCTGCCCGAGCAGGGGGGAACCGAGCTCAATCGCTGAGGTGGTCCTTCAACGCGTCGAGTTGGCGGTCCCAGTCGCGGGCCAGCGCGGCCAGAAACTGTTGCGCCACTTGCATCGGGGCGGAGCGGAGTCGGTACCGCACCCGGCGCCGCTCTCCCGGTTCGGCCGTCACCAGGCCGGCCTCGGCAAGCAGGGCCAGGTGCTTGGCGATCGCCTGCCGCGTGATCGGCAGGCGATCGGCCAGGTCTGTGGCCGTGGCAGGACCGCCCGAAGCCAGCGCGGCAAGGATGCCGCGCCGGCTCGGGTCGGCCAGGGCGATGAAGACCTGTTCGGCGATCGCCTCGATGTCAGGCGGCATTGAGGTACTCGACCAACTCGCCCAGCTCGCTCGCCCAGCCCTCGGTGTTGCCGGCGTACGCCTTGCGGTAGTCGTCTTCCGGCAACTGGGCGAAGCCGGACTCGACCACGGTCAGCCGCGTGCCCGCGCCGACCGGTTCGAGCGTGAACTCGACGTAGGTGCGGCGCGGATCGTCGTCGGGCAAGCCGTAGATGTGCCAGGTGAAGCCGAAAACCGTTGGCTCCTCGACCCGCTCGATACGCAGGTCGGCCCGGTCGCCGCTGGTCCAGGTCACCTGGGCTGACCCGCCCGGGCGTAGGTCGATCGTCGCCCGGTTGCCGAACCAGGTGCCCAGTCCCTCGGCCGTGGTGAGCGCGGCCCAGACCTTGGCCGGTGGGTGGGCGAGCTCGACGGTCCGTTCGATGCGATCGGGGAACCCCATGACAGCCTCCAGTGAGTAGCAACCGTTCAGTTGCTACTCACGCTATTGCAATCGACCGGTTGCGTCAAGGGTTCAGCGTTGCTGGACGGGATCCACCGGTGGTGCCCGGATGGCCACCCGCGTTCGGCCGTAGGGTTGGACACACAACGAACAGGAGACAGGGACGATGCCGAAGGCCTACTGGATCAACACCTTCCGGTCCATCAATGACGAGCGGAAGCTCGCCGCCTACATCGAGCTGGCCGGGCCGGCGCTGGGCGCCGCGGGCGGCAAGTTCCTGGCGCGCGGACTCCCGGCTCACGCGTTCGAGTCCGGAATCGTGGAGCGCACGACGCTGATCGAGTTCGACAGCGTCGACGCCGCTGTCGCCGCCTACAACAGCCCCGCCTACCAGCAGGCGCTGCGGGCGCTCGACGACGGAGCCGAACGCGACCTGCGCATCATCGAAGCGGCGTCCTGACGCACGCCGCCCCTCCGCGCCGACCACGACGGCTCCTGCGCCCGTCGCCTCCGCCGCTGAACGCGGCGGGGGCGGGCTCGACGGCTCAACCGCCAACCCGGCAATTCGCGGCCGCCTCACGGTCGAACAGCTCACCCTCCCGATCATCGGATCTCGAGGAGGCCGCTGTCGGGGGGCACCTTGCTGGTTCGCCCGATCGGGATGAGGCACCGTCACCCTTTTCCGGGAAGGCTGTCGAGCGAGGCAGGAGTTCGCCGGGCCCTTGAGGTGAAGTGCCCTTGACGGTATGGACGCGTCGGCAACGGTTGAACGGCGACCCGGCCGGAGAGGAGAATCAGGTGGAATACCAGGATTTCATCAACGCAGTGGCCACGCGGGCAAAGGTGTCGACCGATCAGGCGGCGGCACTCACCCGCGCGACGTTGGAAACATTGGCAGATCGGATCAGCGCCGGCCAGGCTGAGGACCTTGCCTATCAGCTTCCCGAAGGGCTTGACGACTGCCTGCGCCAAGCGATTAGGCGGGAACAGCCCAACTCGTTGCTCGGGCTCGAGGATTTCGTGCAGCGGGTGGCGGAACGCCCGGGCGTCGACCGTGCGCTCGCCGCTGCCGGGGTCCGCGCGGCGCTCACCACGCTACGTGAGGCTGTTTCCCGTGACGAGTTCGAGGACACGGTGGCCCAGCTTCCGAAGGAGTTCTGGCAGGTGATCGAACCGGTGGGTGCCGGTGGCCTGCCGCGCCCCGGCTCGTAGCACGCACAGTCGAGGCAGGAGCAGGTGTGCCCGCGCCGCACGCGGGTACGCCGTTGCCAACTGGACCCAGGAGGCGTGGATGGCGAGCGAGGCGCCGGACTACTTCCAGCCCGAGGGTGGGCTGGTGCTCACACACCTGCTGATCGTGCGGGATGTGGACCGTTCACGGGAGTTCTACCAGCGGGTGCTGGGAGCGACGGTGGTGCGGGAACGCCAGCCGGCGATCCTGCGGTTCCACAACAGCTACATCGTGATCAACAACGAAGGCGGTCCGACCGACGACAAGCCGGCCATCCAAGCCCAAGCCCCGCCGGATCCGAACACACTCAGCGGCGCGATGAACGTCCGGGTCACCGATGTCCGTACAGTCTATGAGCAATGGCGATCACGGGGTGGGGAGTTCCTGACCGAGCCGAAGGATCATGGCGTCGAGATCCGGTGCTACCTGCGCGACCCGGACGGCTACCTGATCGAGCTCGGTCAGGGCACCGGGATCCTGGCCGAGATGGGTCGGGCCGCCACCGCCTGACGATCGGCTCACACTGCTCTACGGCGTCGCTTCCGGCGGGTCGTCTCGCTGTCGAGTCCTGTGGGCCGGCGGAGCGGCGGGGTGGTTAGGCTGTCCGGATGCAGGGGGCGGTGTGCTGGAGCGACCTCGATGGCTGATGCCGATGATGTTCGTCAGCTGGCGCTGGCGCTGCCGCACGTGGTCGAGATCGACAGTGACGGCTTCGACTTCCGGGTCGCCGACAAAGGGTTCGTCTGGTCCTACCCCGAGCGCAGACCCGGTACGCCGCGCCTCATCCGGACCGACATCGCGGTGCTGTACGTCGGCGACGAAGCGGAGAAGCAGGCGTTGCTCCTCGGCGAGCCCGAGGCTTTCTTCACCACGCCGGCGTATGACGGGTTGCCCCTGGTCATGCTGAGGTTGACGCAGGTGAGCGTCGATCGCCTGAAGGAGCTCGTCACCGACGCGTGGCGCATGCGTGCCCCGGACTCGCTCGTCGGTGACCTCGATGACGGCACCGACTCGTTGAGCCCGGATCTGAGCAGAGCCGATCAGTAGGCCGCGGTAGCGGCTCCCCCGATGCCGCAGGCCGAGCCTTAGCTGGTCCGGGAACGCACCATCGACGGACTGCGCGCCGCAGCCGCTGCGGGCGCCGGCCGGTCGCGGTCATGCCGGCCAGCTCGACATCGCCCGCGTCCGCCAAGCCCGCGGCGGGTCAGTCACCGCAATCGCCGGCAATCTCGGCGTGGGCCGCTCCGCCGGCGGCGACCCCCGCCGGCTGCTGGCGGACTTGCGTCACCTCGCGCACCGCGTCCGTGTCGCCCAGCGGGCGACTGGTCTCCGCCGCTCGAATGGTCATTGCTGCCGAGATTCCTGAATGTCGACCTTGAGCTGAGCCGCCAGGCTGTAACACAATCCTCGGAGTTCCTCGATCCGCTCGTAGACGGCTTGCTCTCGATCCGGCGACAGCGACCCGCTCCAGTTGATCGACAGATCGTTGATGCTTCCCATGCCGCCGTATGCGTCCAGCCAGTAATCAAGGCCAGCCGCATCCCCAGCATCCAAGCGGGTAAGTGCTCGGTCCGCCCACTGTGCCCAGTGCTCGTTGTCATGCCGGCGTAGCAGCTCGCGCAGCTCGACGAGCGCGGACCGGAACCGCCGAAGGTTCCAATCGATACGCGACTGCGGCACCTCGACCACGGCCGGCCTCCTCGTGTGGTGCTTGATGAATCCGAGTGCCGCCTAGACATCGTCCTCGTCGACTCGGCACAAGCGCCTCCCGCGACCCGGTGACCCCTCTGTCTGTAAGAACTGCGCGCGCCGTCCGGCGGTGTCCGTCCGTGTCCGTCGACCTCGGGCGAGTGTCCGCGCTCCTTCGCCGACGGCCATCCTGGTCCGAGGTCGGTTGCTGTCGCCGTTGCTAATGAGACCTAACCTCCTTGTGACTGCCGGCGCGGCCGGCGACAATCGGCGGGCGGAGTGTGCCTATGAGAGTCCTGCTGCGAGTCCTGCTGCCGCTGGCCGCCCTCGTGGCGCTGGCGGACTGCTCGACCTCGCCCCGGCCTGTCGAGCCATCCGCGTCGGCCGTGCCGTCCCCATCACGCTCTCCGGCAAGGTTCGACAAGGCTCTGCACGACGAGCTGATCGAGATGCTCGAGCGTGACCAGGACGAGCGCCAGGGCCGTCCCCAGGGCGAGAGTGATCAGCAGCGCACCGCCCGGTTGAAGGAGATCGTCCACAAGTACGGCTGGCCGACCATCGATCTCGTCGGCAAGGACGGCGAGGATGCCGCCTGGGCGATAGCCCAGCACTCCGACTTCGACCTCGCCTTCCAGCAAGAGGCGCTCGCACTGCTGCGCGAGGCCGCCGCACACGGTCGGGCGTCGCCGGGCAACCTCGCATATCTCGAGGATCGGGTGGCAGTCGCGAAGGGGGAGCCACAGGTGTACGGGACGCAAATGCGGTGCGGCCCGGACCCCAGTCCCCGCGACCCCGATCCGGGACGAGCCCGGCGTCGACCAGCGGCGAGCGGCGGCGGGCCTCGATCCGCTGGCCAGCTACCTGGCCGAGATGACCGCGATCTGCGCCCAGGACGCGAACTAGTCTGCGGTAGGGGTGCGGGGTGTCGCGGCCCGCCCTGGTCGGTGCTCCTGGAAGTCTCTCGGGTGAGGGCCCCATGTCTACGTCCGGTTTCTGGCGCTGAAGCCCTTGACCTCTTTGAGCCGACGATGAGCCCGCTGTGAGCGCAGAGTGCCATGCCGGGAGAATCCCTGAATCGCGGGCGGGGCGCATCTGCCGCCCCGATCCGGCGGAGTAGTGGAGCGAGGCGGCACCGGTGGCCGACGGCCCGAGGTAGGCGACGGGTCGTGTAGAGAGACGTGTGGCCGGTCAGCTCGATGGGCGCAGCGAGCTGAACCGTACGCCGGTGGCCTGTTCGGACAGCTCCCACAGGCGGCGGCCGTGGTCTGGGTCGGTCGCGGCCGCGGACAGTTTTCCCGGCGCGGGGTGGCCGCGCAGCTCGGCCGGCCCGCCGGGGGCGACGAGCTGGCCCGGCCGCGCCGTCGGGTCGGTGGCGGCGAACAGCTGCGGCCAGGCGCCGTGGTCGACCGGCTGGGCGAGCAGCGGGTTGCCGATCCGGCCCAGCAGTATCCGCCAGATCGGGGTGGTGGTGCTGGTCTGCAGGTTCGTGGCGGTGTAGCCGGGGTGGGCGAGGATGCTACGTAGCGGGCTGGCCGCGGCGCTGAGCCGGCGGTGCAGCTCACAACCGAATATTGCGTTGGCCAGCTTGGACGTGTTGTAGAAGCCCATCGGGGAGTAGCCCTGCTCGCCGGTCGGGTCGGCGAAGGGCAGCCTCGCGCGCCGGTGGTTGACCGACGTGACCGTGACCACCCGCGGGTCACGGCCGGCCAGCAACAGCTCGAGCAGGAGCCCGGTGAGGGCGAAGTGCCCGAGGTGGTTGGTGGCGAACTGCACCTCGTGCCCCTGCGGGCTGAGGGTGCGCGGCGGGGCCATCACCCCGGCGTTGTTGATCAGTACGTCCACCCGGCGATGCTCGGCGTGCATCCGGTCGGCGAACTCCCGCACCGAGTCGAGGTCGGCCAGGTCGACCCGCCGTACCTGCAAATCGACGCGTGGCCGGGTGGCGGCGATGCCGGCGGCCGCACGGCGGCCCTTCTCCTCGTCGCGGACGGCGAGCACCACGCGCGCGCCGCGGGCGGCGAGCGCCCGGGTGGTGACCAGGCCGAGTCCGCTCGTGGCTCCGGTGACGACGAAGGTGCGGCCGCTCAGGTCGGGGATCCGTTCCTCGGTCCAGCCATCAGCAGTCATGCGTCCCACTGTGCTGTCGGTGACACCATGTGTCAAGGCGTGCGTTAGATGTCATGGTGGGCATGACGTAGCATCGGCGAATGAGATCTCGTGCGGACAGCAGCATGGCCGAACGCAAACGCCAGCTCGTCGCCGACGAGCTGCGCGACGCCGCCCTGATGCTGCTCGCCACCCGGGGCTTCGACGTGGTGACCGTCGACGACATCGTGGCGGCGGCCGGCATGTCGCGGCGCACCTTCTTCCGCTACTTCGCGTCCAAGGAGGACGTGGTCGTCCGGTTCCTGGCCGACATGGGCGCGGACATCGTCGCCGAACTCGCCGCGCGGCCGCGCACCGAGCCGCCGTCGGTCGCGCTGCGCCACGCCGTCTGGGTGCCACTCGCCGCCTGCACCGACCACCCCGACCACGCCGAGCGAGCCCGGGTCGTGGTCCGGCTGATCCTGGACACCCCTGCCCTGCAGGCCCGCTGGCTGGAACGGCAGATCCAGTGGCGCGCCGGTCTAGCCGCCGAGCTGGCCGCCCGCCGCAGCCTCGACCCGGACACCGACCCCTACCCGCGGATGGCCGCCGGGATGGCCCTGCTGGCATTCGACACGGTGCTCCAGCAGTGGCAGGCGGGCGACGACGAGCAGCACCTGGCCGAGCTGACCGACCGGGCGTTCGCCGTCGTGGCGCCGGCCCTCGACGCGCCTACCGCGTCGCACGGCGCCGGCTGAGCGGCACCCCGGGAGCGCAATCCAGTCGGTCGACTGCGTGCAGATCGACGTACGGGGAGGCTTGCCGCTCTACGCTCCTGTCCTCCGTCTCGGTGACGACGCCGACGCCATGCCTCTCTCGGCGCTCGACTCGTACTTACGGCAGGATGCCGAACGCAAGGTCGAACAGCTGCGGAGCCTCAAGGCCGGCGCCGCGCGTTCCTGATCGAGATGCAGAGGCGAGCGCCCGATCAGCGGCTACGAGCGGTCGTGCGTGCGGCTGTGCGCGGGCGGGCCTTACCTTGCTCGGCCACGCCCACCCGGCCGGCGTTGACGGGGTCGGTGCGGTACACGGCTACGAGCGGATGTTCGACCGGTCAGCCCTGGTATGGCGGCTGTCCAGGCGGATCGTCCACGGGTCGATCCTGTCGATCCGCAGGTGGGTACCGCTCCACGGATCCCGGCCGAGTACCGCCCGGACGGCCTCCTCGGACTCCGCCTCCATAGCCAGCACCACGCGCACGTCGTCGAGCGGACCGCCCAAGACGATGATCCCTTCGTCGACCAGCAGGTCCATGTACGACGCGTGCGCGAGCCAGTCGGTCTGTTCTTCCATCGGCCTCGCAAGATCCCAATGCGGGCCGGCGTGCGACAGGTGAACGAGATACATGGTCTCGTCCTACCACCGGGGTCACACACTTTCGTTGTCAGCTGGTCAGCTGGTCAGCGCAGCGGCCCGTCTGGCGCCACCACTCGCGGCAGAACAGGATGGTCACGTCCCGCCGATGGAACCTGTGCCGCCGGCGATCCGTCACAGTGGAATGATGCGTATCCTCGCCGCCGGCCTGAGTCTGGTGCTGCTTACTGCCTGCAGCCCCGCCGGCCACGGGGGTCAGCGCGAGGTCCGCCGGCACGTACCCGCTGTAGGCGAACGTGACGACACGTCGTCGACGCGGGGGTCGGTCGCGTACTACTTCTCCCCTCCGCAGCCCTACCCGGGCCCGACGTGGACCAAGGGAGGCCGTCCGGTCGACGGGCGAGAGTTGAACAGCATCGCCGGACCGGATCACTGCGATTGGCAGAGCGCGGTGATGATGCACCTCGGGTGGCCGCTGGGCACCGTCTCTCAGTCGACCGCCGAGATCCGCCAGTTCATCCGTGACCCCGAAGGGGTCATCGGTTATGGGGTTCGCGACAAACTGGCGATCGCCACCGACCTGCCTGATGATGCCCGGGACACCGGATACCGCAACGGCGAACTTGAGCTCTGGCTCTCACCGTCGGATCCAGACGCGGCATACTTGCGGGCAGGAGATGACGTCGAGCGTTGGCCGAGAGCCGATCCCATTGTCGCCTGCCGCTAGGCGTCCGCCATAACGTCCTCAACTCGGCATGTCCGGACGGCAACCAGGTCAGCTCGGCGTGACGCTGCGTAGCGCGCGGATCGCGGCAGAAGCGGATGCTCGGTTCGCCGATCGGCGCGGAAGGGGTAGCGGTGCGCCATTAGTCTTTGCTGCCCGGAGTGGGTCCCTTATTCGCGTCCGACCCAGGTGGCGACGCAGGCCTCATTGCCCTCGGCGTCGGCCAGGATCCACCACATCGGCGCATGCGCGTCGGAGACTAGGCGGCCGCCCGCAGCCAAGGCGGCGGCGATGCGGGCCTCAGCCTGATCGTGTGGGACGGCGACATCGAGGTGCATGCGGTTGCGTTGTGGGCGCGCCGCATCCATGTGCTGCAAACCGAAGCCGGGGCCGCGACGCGCTGGGTCGAACAGGTAGTCCTCGCCGAGCTGGCGATAACCGAGCAGCGCTCGCCAGAACGGCAGCACATCCGCACCGACGAGCGCGTCAAGGGTGACGTTGATGAGCTGCACGGCGCTCGGGTCGGCCGGGATGTCCAGTTGCTTGGCCGCGGCCGATATCCGCCGGGCCAGCGCGATGTGGCGCACTCCCAGGCTCACGGTAACGCCGGCGCGACGCAGATCGATAGCGAGGTACTGCTGTTCGTGCTCGTCGGCGAGCCGGCCGATCTCAGCGACGAGCTCGATGCCTTTGTCCAACGAGCCGGTCGGGAAATAGGCCGAGACCACATGGTAGAGGCAGCGCCAGTCCTCGACACCGTCGGCCGCGTGGAACTGCCCAGCCGTGATCTGCCCAGTCATGCAGGCGAAACTAACATCGAAGGCAAGACGGACGCCCAGCCAATGGCGACCTCGTTCTCCAGGACGAGATCATCCCGCGATGTGGCGTCGATCCGGCATCAGGCGACCCAGAACTTGTTGCCCTCGGTGTCTTGCATGACGACATGACCAAGGACGTCGCCATACCACTCGTCACGAACGACCCTCGCGCCCGCGGCGACCAACTTCGGCACCCGTTGCCGGATCAGTCGGGCGCGAACTGCCGGTCGGGGCGATCGGTGCACTCATCGGTCGATGGCCTTCCGGCGCCCGGAGTGTAGGCACGGGCTTCCGCAAAGCATTGTCAACCAGACGACAGCAGGTCGCTCCGCCGCCCTCCCAGGCCGAGAACCTCAGAAGTCGACCGACTTATTTCGCCAGCCCGCAACACACTCATCTCGGCATGACCGAGCGACCGCTGACCCGATCACCGTGACAGTGAGTAGCGCTCGGATCGCGGCAGACGCGGGCGTTGCGAGTTCAGCCGATGCGCTCAGCCAGCGAGACGATGATCCCTTCGGGCCCCCGGACGTAGGCCATCCGCCAAGCACCCTCGTACTCGCCGATGCCACCGACCAGTCCGTAGCCCTCGCTCGCTGCCCAATCGACAGCGGCCTGCAAGTCGTTGACCTCGAAGGACACGTTTCGCAACCCCAGCTCGTTGGCCATGGCGGCCGGCGAGCCCGGCACGGAGTCGGGCCGCACGAAGCTCGCGAGCTCCAGGCGCGCACGATCGTCGGGCGACTTCAGCATGACGATCTCGGTGCGGGAGTCGGGAATGCCGCAGACCGTCTCCAAAAACTCGCCCTCGACGAACGCCCTGCCCTCGACCTCCAGGCCGAGCGCCACGAAGAAGGCGCTCACGACATCGAGATCTGCGACCGTGATGCCGACGTGGTCGAAGCGTCGTACGTATGACATGGACCGTGCTCCCGTCGTCGTATCGAACATGTTTCTGCCACGGCAGGCGGCGTTCACAGTATCTAGGCCAACCGAGGAGGCCTGTCGTCACCGTGTGACCGTCCACAACTCGGCATGACTGCGCACCGAGCGGCGAGAACGAGCGCGCGGTTGGGCGGCAGATCCGCGCACCTGACCTTGGCCAACCGGTGCCGCGAGACGTGCGATTAGGGTCTGCGCATGGAGGATGACATCGTTCTGCGGCTCGACCGCGCAACCGCCGAAGATCTGTACGTCGCGCTGTACGAGGCCGGAGAGCACATCGCGGCCGGCGCAGCCATCACTCCGCCCACCGCCGAGGAGGTCGAGCGCCTGGGCACTCTTCTGCGGGACCTGGGCCACGCCCTTGGCCGTCGTTGCTCTCCGTACTGCGACCACCTCTAGTTCGTAGGGGGTCGCGCGTGCTCAGCGGCTAGAAGCGTGCAACACCCGCCCATAATCGCGGGCTCAAAAGACGGGCGGAAAGTTGGGAACGAGTGGTCTGCGATGCGGTTCGGCTGAAGCAGCGTTTACCGGGCGTTCGAGGGGCGCGACGCGGCGTCGTCAAGGTGGAGAGCCAGAGCCGTCACTCATATCCCATGGCCGGGATGACCTTGCCGAGTGCTTCTTCGATGAACTCGCGGGTTTCGTCGTCGAATTGGTCGTTGCGGTTCGTCAGCTTGTGCGACCGAAACGTTGAAGGGGTGGCGAAGTCGTCGACGTCGAGCCGTTCGAACAGGGCGCGGCGCTGCCCGGGCCAGTCGGCTGCGAGATCTTCTGCTTTCACCTCGATGTATCGCCTGCCCGTCAGGTCGACCGTGTTCTTCCAGGTGAGCCATCGGTGGTAGACCGGCTTGAGGTAGGCGAGCGCGCCGTCGACGGTGGGCGGTGCCCATGGCTGGGCCAGGTGGGATGCGAGCACTGAGACCGGGTGACGCTTGATGTGCACGATGATCGCTTCGGGGACCAGTTCCCAGAGGAACTCCATGCACAGCAGGTTGAACGGTGTCTTCTCGCACCAGGTCGGCTTGCCCGCGTCGGCGGCTGCTCCGCCGAACATGGTGTCGATCAGGCCCCGCAAGATTCCGAGCAGTTCGCCCCGGTCGCTGAAATACCTGGGAAGTACCCGCCGGCGGCTCAGCGGCTCGAACGGCCCGGCAGGCCGGTCGGCGTGCTCGAAGCCTTCCGCGGGCGCAGGTTCGTCGTATGTGTACGCGATCAACTGCGGCCAGAGCTGTTGCACCGCGTCCCGGTAGCGCCGCTCGCCGACCAGCTCGGGAACGGTTTTGCCGCGATCGTCGCGCCGGCCGGGCACTCGTACGGTGAGGAAGTCGCTCAGCCGGTGCAGGGCGTCCTCACCGACGGTGGGGTCGTATCGATCGGTGAGCGCGTCGGCCAGGTCCCGCAGGCCACCCGGGTCGATGAGAAACCGGGTCTCCATGGGAATCCGATGGATCAGCGGATGTTCGCCGATGATGTCGGCGATCCGTGACGTTCCCGAACGACCCGTACCCGCAACGAAGATCGGTGAGGGAAAAGGCATGGCGAGCAGTCAAACTCTCAGCCCGGCGCCTGTGCAAGCCATTTATCCCCTTCACCCGCTTCGGGCCGGACCCGCACCCGCCGCGCCGAGTGCGTGCCGGACGGCCGTACCGCGCGTCGTGTTCCGCCACCGGATCCGTCACTGGAGCAGCCATGCCGACCGACCCTAGTGATGAGTTGTCGCGCCCGCACTCGTCACACCTACGACGGGACACGACGAGGCGGAAGGATGACGTGATGAGTGCGGACACGCGGCTGGAGGAGCTGGGCGTGAGCGGTCTGGGCGAGAGCGGGCTGGGCGTGAGCGGTCTGGGCGAGGTCGACGAGCCGGCGTTCTCGGGGCTGGCGGAGCGGCACCGGCGGGAGCTGCACGTGCACTGCTACCGGATGCTCGGGTCGTTCGAGGACGCCGAGGACACCGTGCAGGAGACGTTCCTCCGTGCCTGGCGGCGGCGGGAGACCTTCGAGGGGCGGTCGACGTTCCGGGCCTGGCTGTACCGGATCGCCACCAACGCCTGCCTGGACCTGCTCGCCAAGTGCCGCCCGGAGCCTGCGACCGGCGGCGAGGTGCTGTGGCTGCAGCCCTACCCGGACCGGCTGCTCGACGAGCTGCCCGCGGCCGACGCGGACGAGCCGGAGACCGTCGCCGTCGCGCGGGAGACGATCGAGCTGGCGTACCTGGTCGCAGTCCAGCACCTCGCGCCGCGCCCGCGGGCCGTGCTGATCCTGCGGGACGTGCTCGGCTGGCCGGCGAAGGACGTCGCGGAGCTCCTCGGGGACTCCGTCAACTCCGTGAACAGCGCGCTGCAACGGGCCCGCGCCGGCATGCGGCAGCACCTGCCCGCCGAGCGGCAGGACTGGACCGGCGCCGAGGACGACGCCGGGACGCGAGAGCTCGTGCGCCGCTTCACCGACGCCAGCGTGGCCACCGACATCCCAGCGCTGACCTCGATGCTGCGGGACGACGTCCGGTGCTCGATGCCGCCCACGCCGGGGCTGTACGTCGGCCGCGAGGCGGTGGTGAGGGACTGGGTCGAGGACGGCTTCGAGGACCTGAAGGGCCTGCGCGCCGTCCTCACCTCCGTGAACCGGCAGCCCGCGGTCGCCTTCTACCTCTGGCGGGAGAGGGAGGGCGCGTACCTGCCGCTGACGGTCGACGTGCTGCGCGTCACCGGCGGAGCGATCACCGAGGTCGTCATCTTCCACGACGACCAGTTCCCGCGGCTCGGGCTGCCGGAGCGCCTGCCGGCGGACGGCACGGAGTAGTCCCGGTGTGGACGCTCGCGCTGCGCGGTGGCGCGCGTGTCGCGGTGGTCGCGGCGGAGTGGTGCGACGCGTTCGGCGTCGTCACCCGCGGGCGGGTGCAGCTGGAGCTGCGCGACGGCGAGCCCGGGCCGGTCCTCGGACCCGACGCCGGGTTCTGGCTCCGCGGCACCGGCGTCCGCGCCCTGCGGAACCCCGGCCGTCGCACGGCGAGGGTGCGCATCGTCACGCCCAGGGCCAGGACCGTCACCTGCCAGTCAACACACCCCGTACGCCAGTTACCGAACGATGGAGGAACGACATGAACAGCATGAATGACACCGGGGTCGTCGCAGGCCCGGCATCGGGCCAGACCAGCCACACTCACCGACTCCGCGGGCTCGCCGGCACCGGCTTCATTGCCACGCTCGCGGCGATGGTGGCCACCACCCTCGCCGCTGCGCTTGCCCAGGCCGTTGGCGTCGACTTCGAGGTCCCCGATGGTGGCGAGACGATCCCGTTGTCCGGGTTCGCCGTGGTGACCGGCTTCTTCTCGGTCGTGGGCATCGTCATTGCCGTCGCTCTTCTTCGTTGGAGCGCTCGCCCCGCCGAGCGATTCGTGTGGACGGCAGTGTCGCTGACCGCGATCTCGTTGGTCCCGCCCCTCCTCTCCGGAGCAAACACCGCCACCACCACCGCCCTCCTCGGGCTACACCTCGTCCCTGCGACGGTGATGATCCCCACCCTGGCGCGGAGCCTCCGCACCCGGACCGATTGACGATCCCGCAACGGGACAACGCGCGGCGCAAGGGCGTGCGCGAGCGCACTAACGTGGCCCCCGGTGCTGCCACCCCCCATTCCAGGTTCCTTTTCTTGGTCAATTCGAAAGCTGAGTCGCGTGTGCGAAGAAGCACAGGGCACCTTGCGGGATGAAGACCAAACGCCATCCGCTTCGGTCGGGCGCACCGGCTACCCCGGTCGCGTTCACCCTGGCCAACCCCGCCGTCGCGCGCCTCCCACGTGGATTCGGCTCCTGCACGGCGGCTTGAGCCGGGATCTGACCCCTCTCTCGGGTCGAGGTCAGGCTCAAGCCGCGCCAGGACGCGCTCGCGGCCGAACCCTGACACCTACGCGTGGCGATGGGACCGATCGGCGGCTGTGCGGATATCGGCTTGGCGTCAGCTGGTAAGGATATGGGCGTGAGCGAAAGTCTCCTTCGTGTCGTGCCGACCGTGCCGGACTGGGTGCCGGCGCAGGACGCCGCGGATGCTGCGGCCTTGGTCGTCTCGGCGATGTGTCCGGGCGCGGGAGAGTTGGTCGCCTGCCGGTACGCCGAGGTTACGTTCATCGACCAGGGCGCCAACTTCGAGGCGGTCGGCTGCCCGGTCTGCACGGCTCCACTGGATGGCGACTGGTGGCAGGAGCGCATGGACGATGCCTATGCCACTCGCTTCGCAACATTGGACACGGTGACACCGTGCTGCAGCGCCACCGTCTCGCTCAACGACCTGGAGTACCACTGGCCGGCCGCCTTTGCGCGATTCGAACTTCAGGTTCGCAATCCAGGCCGCGGCTGGTTGTCGCCCGACGAGGCAGCGCAAGTGTCGACCGTGCTCGGCAGCACGGTTCGCCAGGTCTTCAGTCACTACTGACGGAACACCGGCAGGCAACTCCGCCCGCTCGGCGGCAGATGAGCGCATTGGCGGCCGGCCGAGTTGGCCGGGCGAAATGGTTGGACGGGAGGACGGTCGGGCTGATAGCTTGCCCCGGACCGTGACATTGCGCGAGGAGGTGAGACCCATGAACGCTGTATCGATGTGGGTGCTCCCCTCGTCGTCACGGTCGGGCGATTGACGTAGGTGTCGCCGGGAGCGCCTCGACAAGGCAATCCCGAAAGGCAACGACCTATGAATGCTTTGCATTTCACTTCGGGCATGGGCGAGCACACCGTAGTGATCTCGCGGGTCGCGGAGAGCCAATGGCACGCTGTGGAGGACGACCGGGTGGTCGGCCGCGGCGACGCTTCGCGCAGGCCCGACGGGCGGATCTTCCTCAGCATCGACGCGTGGCACGGCGCGGTTTTCGACCAACTCGCCGATGCCATGCTGGCGGACCTGCCGAAGCCGCTGTACACGGTGGTCGACGAGGCTGACCTCGACTTGACGTCCCATTGGGAGCGAGCCGGCTTCACGACCCGACGCCGCGAGTGGGAGTACCTCGTGCCCACCGACCCGCGGGTCACGGGACTCGGCTCAGTGCTACCGCCGCCGGGCGTGACGATTGTGGCCGTCGGCGAGGCGGAGGAGGCCCCTCTACGCACATTGGACCGCGTGATTCGCGACGAAGTCGAGGCCACCGTCGGATGGCAGGAAATGCCGGCTGAGGTGTTGCCCCGCCCGGATGGCGCTACCCTGCTGGACTCGTCGAAGTATGCGGTGGCAGCACGGCCTGATCAATACGTGGGACTGGTCCGGGTGGCGCCGGTGACCCGGCAGCCACGGATCGGGCTGATCGCAGTCCGGGCCGACCGGCACCGCCGAGGTATCGCTCGGGCGCTGCTGGCCCACGTACTGGGTTCGCTGCACTACAGCGGGATCGAAACAGCATCGGCCGAAGTGAACGAATCCAACGGGGCGGCCACGGCGCTGTTCGAGGGCGTCGGCGCCCGGCGTGCCGGCAGCAACCTGGAACTGGTCCTCCGCTGACACCCCACCGCGTCACGGCCGCATCGGAATACGACCAGAGGAGGTGCTAACTATGGCGAGAACATCAGGCGGCATCGAACTCGAGGGCACCGTCATCGAGTGCCTGCGCAACGCCACCTTCAGGGTGGAGCTCCAGAACGGGCACAAGGTGCTGGCGCACATCAGCGGGAAGATACGGAAGAACTACATCAAGATCTTGCCGTATGACCGGGTGCTCGTAGAACTCAGCCCGTACGACCTCACCCGCGGCCGGATCCTCTACCGGTACAGGACCTAGCGTTGGGCGACGCGCCGAAATCAGAATGCGGTCTCCGACCTGGATCGGAAATAGAGGCGACGACTCGGCCCGGTTCCTGGTCCGGCATTCCGGCCGGGTAGGCACGTCACCGGCCTGAACTGACAGCGGTATCGGTGTCCGGCTTCGAGCTGGTCGCCGACACCGCTGTCGCATCTCGTCGCCGCCTTCCAAAGATGCGACGATAAGCTTTCTGATCAGCAGGGCGTCCGCGTCAGCCATCGCTCAGGGGCCGCTCTGACGGGCGAAACGGGGGTCGGAGGGATCGGCTGCGTCGCGGCGAGAGATTTCTCCGGGGCCGTGTCGATCCGCGGGCCGGTCGTTCGACGTGTGGGTGCGAGGGCCGAGAGGCGGCCCCGCCGGACGAGGAGAACGCGATGCCGAAGTACCTGCTGATCATGCGGGGCACGGACGAGTCGAACGCGGCCATGATGGCCAACATCGACGAGATGATGGCCACGACCCGCCAGTTCATCGAGGAGATGGTCAAGGCCGGCGTTCTCCTCGCGGCGGAAGGGCTGGACGATCCGGGCCGGGGCGTCGTGGTCGACTTCAGCGGCGAGGCCCCAGTGGTCACGGACGGGCCGTACGGCGAGACCAAGGAACTGTTCGGGGGCTTCTTCCTGCTCGACGTCGCCTCGAAACAGGAGGCGGTCGAATGGGCCAAGCGGGTCCCGGCGGCCCCCGGGTCCAAGATCGAGGTCCGGCGGGTGCCCGGGAGCGACGAGGTCCCGCAGGTCGACGAGTGATCGTCAAGGACTGGGCCGGGCGCGAGAGCAACGGCCAGATCTGATGGGTACGGCCGACGTCGAGGCCGTCTGGCGGATCGAGTCGGCGCGGATCGTCGCCGCGCTGACCCGGTTCACCGGCGATTTCGGGCTGGCCGAGGACGCGGCCCAGGAGGCGGTGGCCGAGGCGCTGGTGTCGTGGCCGCTCGCCTCTCCGGCGAATCCGGCCGGCTGGCTGATGGCCACGGCCCGGCGGCGGGCGATCGACGCGATCCGCCGCCGGGCTGCCCTCCAGGACCGATACGCCCTGCTGGCGGCCGACTTGGCGGTCGACTCGGCGGTTGACGAAGAAATCGATCCCGACAAGATCGATGACGACGTGCTTGCGCTGATGTTCGTCAGCTGCCACCCGGTGCTCTCCCCCGAGGCCCGAGTGGCGCTGACCCTGCGCGTGGTCGGCGGCCTGTCCAGCGAGGAGATCGCCCGCGCGTTCCTCGTACCCGTGCCGACCGTGCAGGCCCGCATCACCCGGGGCAAGAAGACGATCGCGGCGGCCGGGGTGCCGTTCGAACTGCCGGCGGCAGGCGAGCGCCGGGAACGGCTGGGCGGCGTGCTCAGCGTCATCTACGTGATCTTCACCGAGGGGTCGACGGCCACGTCGGGCGACCGGCTGCTGCGCCCTGAGGTCGCGTACGAGGCGATCCGGCTGGCTCGTACGCTGGCCGCGCTGCAGCCGGACGAGCCGGAGGTGCACGGCCTGCTCGCCCTGTTCGAGCTGACGGCCGCGCGCTTCCCGGCCCGGACCGGCCCGGACGGTTCACCGATCCTGCTCGAGGACCAGGACCGGCGGCGGTGGGACTTTTCGGCGATCCGCCGTGGGCTGGCCGCGCTGGCCAAGGCATCGACTCGCGGCCTCGGCCCCTACGGCCTGCAGGCCGCGATCGCCGCCGCCCACGCGTCGGCGCCCTCCGTCGAGGCGACCGACTGGGACCGAATCGTAGTGCTCTACGAGGCGCTCGGCCGGGTCGCGCCCTCGCCGGTGGTCGAGCTCAACCGGGCCGTCGCCGTGGCCATGGCCTCGGGTCCGGCGCAAGCCCTGGCCATCGTGGACGAGCTGATCGCCTCGGACCGGCTCCCCGGTTCGCATTTGGTTCCGACCGTACGCGGTGAACTGCTGGCCCGGCTCGGACGGCGACCGGAGGCGCGCGCCGAGCTGGAGCTGGCGGCCCGGCTGTGCGCCAACCAGCGGGAACGCTCAGTGCTGCTGCGCAAGGCGGCCACGCTGGGCTGACTTCTCCAGCTCGGCCAGCCGAGACTCGAGCGCGGCCCGGATGCCGTCGATCGCGTCGGCCACGTCGGCCGAATCCCTGAACGCGGACGGCGGGAGCGCGGCGAACCCGGGGAGAAACTCGCCCACGGTCGGCGCGTAGACCTCGTCCGGGACCGGCCGTGGCCCAGGTGCTCTGTCAGGCCTGGGTGGCAGCAACGGTTCGATTAGATCCCATTGGTCGTCGACGACCCGCGCCTCACTCGAGCTCCACCGAGCGAGGCTGATTTTCACATCGTGGCGCTGATCAACATTTATTCAGCAAATCGTGTTAGGGACTCACACCGCACAGAAGCAGGGCCGTCATTCCATCAGCTGTCCAGCCTCCTCACGACCAGCGGGCGCACGGTCTGCCGCAAGACCTTGAAGGCCAGATGAGAGGAGTGCTGACCCGCCAGCCGCTACCGGAGCCATCCTGCCGCAGCAGGCTGACAGAACCCATTAGATGAGTGTGGTCAGTGGCGTTGTCGATGCGGTTGGTGGACCGACAGCGGCTTCAGGTCCTCATGGCCCAGTCGGTGCGCGATGGCCTGGGCCTGAGCGTCAGGATCAGTGCGGTCGACCGCAAAGGTGACTACGTATGTGCCCGGCATGGCATACCGCAGTCCGCTCAAATCGAGGGCGTAGTAGCTGATCTCGACCATCTCAGGGCGTTCCTCCGGCGCGCGGATCGCTACGTAGCTGCGAATCCAGGCTCCGCCGTCCTGCCCATACCCTTCACGCCACAACACCGCCTGCAGGTTCTTCGCAACCGACCGTGCTGGCCACATTCGGCTTGCCCGCGCATTCGCCCGGGAGATCTCAGACGCGTATGCCTGCGCGTCGAACCGGAAGATCCCCAGCCCGACCTCCGGCCCCTTCTTGATCACCTTTCCGATGCCTGTCAGGCGCCAGCAGTCCCAGATCACCTCAGAGCCGGCCCGATCAATCCGGACCGTAAGTTCGTCCTCGGTCGTGTCCGAGCCGCCCAGTCCGACCTCTCGGACATCCGGCGAGACAGCCAGCCCATCCGGCCCGAGCAACCACGAGGGCGTGAATCCGGCTACCGGCTTCCCGTGGAAGCCGTCGGGCGGGTAGGCCGCTGCCACGACGTCAAGGCCGTTGACGAGGATCCGCGTACGGTGTGACGTGAACTCGGCGGGAAACAGCAGCGGCTCCAGCCTCAGGACATCGAGCACTGCGCGAGTCTAGCTTTGCAAGGACCACCGCAGGCTGAGGGACGTCCTCACTTCGGCACGTCCGGACGCCTTGCCCGATCGAAGCTGGCCACACCTCGTGACGCGCGGTCAGCGGCATGAGTAGCCCTGTGTCAAGCGGGAGGGGCGAGGACGGCCTGCAGAGCTCGGTGGCGGGTGGGGTCGTAGGCGACACGGTCTTGCCAGCAGCGCCAGATCACGTGCAGCCAGGCGCGGGCGAGGATTCGAGTGGCGTGGGGGTGGTCGTGGCCTCGAGCCCGGGCCCGCCGGTAGAGGTCGGCGGCCCAGGGGTTGGCGTGGTGGGAGTCGCCGGCGAAGTCGATGACTGCTCCACGGAGTTGTTTGTCGACGGCCCAGCGAAAGCTGACGACTTTCACCTTCCCGGACTGCCTGGTCGAGGGCGCGGCGCCGGCCAGGCAGGTGAGTGCCTCGGGCGTCGGGAAGCGGCCGCGGGCGTCACCGATCTCAGCCAGAAGCCGGGCCGCTCGCACGATCCCCGCCCGGGGCAGGGACGTGAACACTGCCGCGTCGGGATGCTGCAGCAGCTGGAGCTCAATCTGCTCTTCCAGCGCGTTGATCTGCTCCCGCAGGGCGGTAAGCCCAGCCACCAACGCAGCGGTGACGTGCGCCCGGGCGGTGGCTTCAGGACCGGTGGTCCCGCGGGTAGCCGCGAGCAGATGGGCGTGCAGCAGCCCGGCTCGTGCCGGGTTGGGGTAGGAGACGCCGCGCAGCCAGTTCTGCAGTCTGCGTGGCGACAACCAGTCGACCTTGTCCTGAGTCGCGAACCGGGTGAGGAAACTCAGGGTGATCGCGGAGTCGATGTCGCGGAACAGCCCGATCACGGCGGGCAGAACGTGTTCGAGGTGGGCGCGGAGCTGATTGGCCATCGCGACCCGGGCGGCGATGAGGTCCTTGCGGGCGCGGACGGTCATCCGCAACGTGAGTGTCGCGGGAGAGTCGACGGTGAGGGGACGCAGGCGATGGCGGTCGGTGCGGACGGTGTCGGCCAGGACGTAGGCATCGAAGCGGTCATCCTTGTTGCCGGCTGCGCCGTAGCGGCGGCGCAGGTGCTTGATCTGGTTCGGGGCGATCACGAAGACCGTGAGCCCCGCATCGAGCAGGGCCTCGACGAGGGGCCCGTCGGGGCGTTCGATAACGACCTCGAGCACCATGGCCTGCTGCAGGCATCGCAGCAGCTTCCGCAGCCCCGCAGCGGTGTGCTCGACGAGCATCCGTTGAACCTCAACACCGTCGCAGTTAACGATCGCGAGGGCGTGCTCCGTGCTGGCCCAGTCGATGCCCGCAGTGGGTCGACGCATCGAGGAGTCGTGTCCGACACTCATAGTGTCCTCCTTGCTGTTGCAGCAGCAGGTGGGCACCCAGTGGTCTCAGGACACGGAAGCCGGTCGCTCACTGATCGGCGCTCGACGGCGCTCAGCCCTGTCGCCAGTCATACGTGTCCTGGGACCACCGGGCCCCGCGGAACTCATGCCGGACCTCTGACGGTCAAGCGTGCAAGGCGGTGGCCCGGTGGAGACCAGGTGCGCCGACGACCCGAGATCGCCGGCACCAGACACGGTGCCCGACGAGACCGCCGACAGGAAGAGTCTGCGCAGTGAGCGTGCACCAGATCGGAAGGACTACCCGGTCATAGGTGACCTCGGCTGCCTTTCCATAGATAGAGGTCCCGCAGCAGGGATATCTCGGCGCCGTGGTGAATGACCTCGCGGTGTACGTGCAGGATGAGCTTCGCCATCGGTGCATCCGCGTACTCCGGCGGTGAGATGGCGCCTTGCGGCTGAGCGATCCGGCTGCGCCGAGGTGGCGGTCATCGCGGATCCACGCATCGTGCCCGTCGTCGAGCTGGCGCAGTGCTGCCTCGGCGGTGCCCGGGTAGGCGACGGCCCGGTGACAGGCAAGCGAGCCATCGAAGTGGGGTGCGGTCGGTGGTCCGAACACGTCGATGAGGTGCGCCAGCCGCCAGGCGATCGTGGTGACCGGCGCGCGGTCGTGTGGCGGGCTGGCGTAGTCCAAGGTGAATTCGCCTGCGCCGACCGACAACGGCGCAGAACTCTGGCCGCACCGGCTGAGGGTCCAGGCGCCCGGGACCGGCTGCCAGAAGTACTCGTCATCGGTCAGCCCGTCCAGCCGTGGCCGAAGCTGATGCTGCCAGTGCCACTCAAGTTGGTCGACCAGCTCTGCGTTCCAGTCCACACCCACGGTGCGACAGTAGAGATTGACAGGCGACCCGATCAAACCTACGACGAAACCGCCAGGGCCCCGAAGCGCCCTACAAGGCGGCACTTTCCCGCTCCGGCCCAGCCGCCGCGGCGAGCGGATTGCCGTAAGCGGATGCGGTTCCTGACTATCACAACCCCCGTACGCAGTATGGTTCGGTTCGTGACCAACCGGACGGTGCCCGTGGCCAGCGTGTCGAGCCGCGCCGAGGGCGACATTGTGGCGGGCTTGCTGCAGAGCGAGGGCATCGACGCCTGGGTCACCGCCGACGACGCGGGTGGCGAACTGGGCTCACTCCAGTTGGAGGGAGTGCGCGTGCTGGTCGCGCCGGCCGACGAAGCCCGGGCACGGCAAATTTTGGCGAACTCGCCGTCCTAACGGCTCGAGTCCCCGTACGCGGCCAGCCGTCGACGAGATGCGCCGACAGGTCCCGCATCTCGCGCGGAGCGCCGCTCCCAATCTGTTTCCCCGCCCAGCTCTGCCAACCGCTCGGATCGCGGCTACTTCTTTAATTTGATCTACGACCTGTGCCCGGCCAGGCTGGGTCGAGGTGGCTGGCGGGTTGCTCTGTTCTGCGGCTGTCCACGGCATCATGGGTGTGACTCTCATCTGGGGTGCGCCCGCCGGCTACCGCCCGGGGAGTGGCTCAAGAGGGGTTTGTGCAGCTCAAAGTAGCTTTGCCCTCCCTGTCGAATGTCCAGCATTTGCCAGGAGGAAGCCAGCACATGGGTCGTGTAGTAATCGGGATGGATCCACACAAGCGGTCGGCCACGATCGAGGTCATCGATGACCGGGAGAAGGTCCTCGCACGGGGGCGGTACGGCACGGACAGCGTCGGCTATCAGGAGATGCTCGCGGCCGGCCGCCGGTTCACCGACCGGGTCTGGGCGATCGAGGGCTGCGGCGGAATCGGCCGGCACATCGCTCAGCGCCTGGTCGCCGACGGCGAGCCGGTCCTGGACGTGCCCGCGAAGCTGTCCGCGCGGGTGCGGGTGTTCGACACCGGTCAGGGCCGCAAGACCGACCCGGTTGACGCGCACAGCGTCGCGGTGGCCGGGCTGCGCAGCCCGGGCCTGCGCCAGGTGGCCGTGGACGACGCCACGGTCGTGCTAAGGCTGCTGGTCGACCGCCGCGACGAACTCGGCCGGACCCGCACCGAGACCGTCAGCCGCATCCACCACCTGCTCCTCGAGCTGATCCCCGGCGGGGCGAAGAAATTCCTCACCCGCGGCCAGGCCAGCTACCTGCTACGCACAGCGCCGCCACCGGTCGGCATCGTCGCCCAGACCCGCCACGATCTCGCCCGCGAACTCATCGAGGAACTCACCACGATCGACGCCAAGATCCGGGCAGCGGACAAGCAGTTGCGCCAGCTCGTCGCCGCGCACGGCAGCACCCTGACCGACCTGTACGGGATCGGCCCCTCCGGCGCAGCCCGGCTCATCGGCGACATCGGTGACATCAGCAGGTTCCGTACCGCCGCGCACTTCGCGTCCTGGAACGGCACCGCGCCGCTGGAGGCGTCCTCCGGCGACCAGCGCCGCCACCGGCTTTCCCGGGTCGGCAACCGGCGTATCAACCGAGTCCTGCACATCATGGCCATCGTCCAGCTCCGCCGTGACACCCCCGGCCGGGCCTACTACCGGCGCCGCCTCGCCGAAGGCAAGACGACGATGGAAGCGCTCCGCGCGCTCAAACGCCACCTGTCCGACGTCGTCTTCAAGCGGATGCTTCGCGACGCCACGCCAAAGCGAACCGCAGGGACGGGCCCGGGAGGACACACGGGAGCGACTCTGCAATCCAGCGCGGACGACCCAATCCCGACGGCCGTCTCTTCGGACAAGTCACAGCCCGGACCCGCCGACAACAAGCCTAAAACAACCTCGCCGCAACCCCTTGACTAGCCCGTGTTTCGTAAGGGCGCTGGGCGGTGAGAAGAGCCGGCGTGGCGGTGATCGATAAGAGAGGAGGTCTCCGGTAGATCGGTTAGCGACCAAGCAAACCGAAGACCGACCGGAGACCTCGTGCCCAGGGTAGCGGCAGCGAGGCGGCACGATCTCACCGACGCTCAGTGGGCGGGGCTGCGGCCTGTTCTGCCTGTGGAGCCGGGCCGGGGGCGTCCGCCGCGTTGGACGAAACGGCAGATCATCGACGGGATCCGGTGGCGGGTCCGGACCGGGACGCCGTGGCGGGATGTGCCGGAGGTGTATGGGCCTTGGCAGACCTTGTATCGCTGGTTCCGGCGCTGGCAGCGTGACGGCACGTGGGCGAAGGTCCTGGCAGGGTTGCAGGCCGGGGCGGACGCCGCCGGGAAGATCGACTGGACGGTCAGTGTCGACTCCACGATCAGCCGCGCCCACCAGCACGCTGCGGGTGCCCGCCGGGACGGTCACCTGCAGAAAGAACCGCCGGGCGGCGTTGCCACCGAGCCTGCCGATCACGGGCTGGGCCGTTCCCGGGGCGGGTTCACCACCAAGACGCACCTGGCCTGCGAGCAGGGCCGCAAGACCCTCGCCGTGGTGATCACCGCTGGGCAGCGCGGAGACAGCCCACAGTTCATCACCGTGCTGCAGCGGATCAAGGTGTACCGGGTCGGCGGGGGCCGGCCCCGCACACGTCCCGACCTGGTCCTGGCCGACAAGGCGTACACCAGCCGCGGCAACCGCGGGTATGCCCGCCGCCGAAAGATCCGGGTCTGCATCCCGAGCAAGGCCGACCAGGACGCCCACCGTAAGGCCAAGGGATCCAAAGGCGGACGACCACCCGCCTTCGACCCGGTCGACTACCGATTGCGGCACGCCGTGGAATGCGGCATCAACCAGCTCAAACAGCACCGCGCCATGGCCACCCGCTACGACAAACTCGCCGTCCGCTTCGAAGCCACCGTCACCATCGCCGTCATCAACCAGTGGCTCCGAGCCTTATGAAACACGGGCTAGAGGGGGAACCAGATGCGGATGTCCGATCATGGTTGGTTGATCGCGTCGGGCGGGGCCTCGCTCGAGGTGTTCCCAGGGGTGCGCGAACGCCAGTAGGCGGGCCCTAAACTTGCGGCTCGTGACGACACCCCCCACCCCGGCCGAGGTGGCCTTCGCGCTGTTGCGCGAGGGCCGTATGGGCGACGCCGAGAACCTCATGACGCGCGAGCTGCAGGCCGCCACGGACAAACACGGTCACGGCAGCCCGGAATGGGCCTCGGCCCAGTGCGACCTTGGCAATGTGCTGCTGGACGCCGATCAACGCGACCGCGCGATCGAGTGCTACCGCCGCGCCGTCTCCGCGACGCCGCGCGATCACGAGTCCCGCAAGGACCAGTTGACCTACCGACTCAATCTGGGCTTGGCGCTGCGCATGGCTGGACGACTCGACGAGGCCGAGACGGAGTTACGCCAGGGCGTTCAGGAGCGGCTCGCCTTCTACGGTCGCGAGCATGCCGGGTACGCGTTCGGCCTCGAACCATTGGCGGACCTGCTGCGGCAGCGTGGCGACGTGGCAGGTGCCCGGCAGGTCGTCGAGGAGGCGGTGGCCAACTTGTGGCGCAACGGGCACGAGCGGGTGGCCTCCGCGTTGGCGCTGCGAGCAGCGATTGTGCACGCCGGTGGCACCCGCGAGCCGCTCTTCGTGGGCCTGCAGCAACTGCCGGACGAGGTCGTCGAGCAGGTCGGGCGAGTCGTCACCCAGATGCTGGACCACGACGATCCGGCAGCCAAGCCCCTGCTCACCTCCCTGGTCGTCGCCTTGGAGGAGCGGCTCGGCATTGACCACCAAGCGACGCTCAACGCCTTGTCCGCGCTGGCGAACCTCGGCCGTGATCTCGGTGACCAGGCGGGGCGGGTTGATGCGATCGAGCGCGTGCTCGCTTCGTACGACCGCCAGGGACGGCAGGAGGAGGCGCTGATGGCGGGGCTCGGCTTGGCGATGGCCCAGGACGAAGCCGGCGATGCCGAGGCGGCGCTGCGCACGTACGCGTCGGCGCACGCGAGGGCGGAGCGCATCGGTCGTCCGGAGCTGCGAAGTCAGGTGCTGCGCAACTGGGGTCTCGCGCTGAAGGAGGCCGGCCAGGTGGGCCCGGCGGAGCAACGGCTGACCGAGGCAGTGAGCCAGGCGCGCCGCGGCACCGACCATGACACGGTCGGGCGGGCCTGCATCGCCCTCGGTCTGTTCCACCAGCATGAGGGTCGGCTGTCGGAGGCCCGCACGGTCCTGGAGGAGGGCCTGACCATCATGGATCCCGTACACCCGGACGCGATCATCGGCCGCAGCCACCTCGGTGCGGTCCTGGATGGCCGCACCTGCGGGTGCGGCGACATGGCGGGCACGATCGCCGACGCGTTCCGCGAGTTCGTCATTACCAGGCTTCCCGCGGACTTGCTCGACCGCCTCGACGTGGCGATCGTGGACGGCGACTTCAAGATCGATGTCGGGCTGCGGCGAGAACCGACCGAGTCCGAGCTCGAGCGGCTCAACGACGTCTTCCAGACCGCTCACGCGGAATTCCGCCGCCGGCTCAGCGAGCCCCGCTACGCCGGCTAACCGCCCGACTGCCGTTGCAGCACCAGGCCATCGGCGCGCGAGGCCAAGCCTCGACCTCGCCATGATCACACGCACTGTCTCGGCAGTTGTGTGCCTTGAGGAACGCGCGACCAGCGGCAGATGAGGATGCCTACGGCGAGTCGGAAGTCGATCCCAGATACGTTCGGCGGATGAACGACGAATTACCCAGCGGCGGTATCGAGGTATCGCCCGGCGACGTCGAGGCACTCGAAGCCCGCTGGGCGGAATGCTGGAAGCCGCACGATGTCGCACGCCGCCTGGCCGGGATCTCCGCGCCTTGGTATATCGCGGCAGGCTGGGCTCTGGACCTGTTCCGCGGTGAGCAGACCCGCGAGCACCACGACATCGAGATCGGCGTCCCAGCCGGGCAGTTCCCGGAGATCCGCGAACACTTTGCCGAGTTCACTTTCGACGCAGTTGGCGCGGCTCGGATCTGGGAATCGGCGACGCCACAGGTGCTGAGTGCCACTCGGCAGACCTGGCTGCGCGAGCCGGCGACCGGACACTACCTGCTTGATGTCTTCCGTGAGCCGCACGACGGCGAGGTGTGGATCTACCGGAGAGACGAGACGATCAGGCTGCCCTACGCCGAGATCATCCGGCATACCTCGGACCGGATCCCGTACTTAAGCCCTGAGCTCGTTCTTCTCTTCAAGGCCAAGCACGTACGGCCAAAGGATCAGGCTGACTTCGACGGCGTCCTCCCGCTGCTGACTCATACCCAACGCGAGACGCTGTCCAGGCTACTAACGCAAGTGCATCCGGGACATGCCTGGCTGGCGGCCGTGTAGCCGTGTCCTACGGCGAGCCGCAACAGTGACGCAGCACGGCCCGTCCCCTCATTCCAACGGATTCGCGTGTGAGCGGCCCCGGCACGCCGTCACCCGGGTAGCGCGCGGATCGCGGCTACCTCTTGACTGTGGTACGACCGCAGCCCGGCCAGGCTTGGTCGAGGTGACCGGTGGGGTCGCTCTCATCGCGGCTGCCCACCGCTGTTTGGTGTGGCTCTCATCTGGCGTGCGCCCCGCCGGTCACCGCGGCGGAGAGAGGCTCAAGAGGGGACTGCCCGGCTCAAGGTAGCGCTGCCCTCCCGTCGACGAACACCGTCGGATCGAGGGAGGACAGGATGGCTCAGGTCATCATCGGCGTGGACCCGCACAAGCGTTCCGCCACCATCGAAATCATCAACGCGCGGGAGAAGACGGTCGGGCAGGGCCGGTTCGGCACCGACCGCGACGGCTACCAGGCCATGCTCGCCGCCGGCCGCAAGCACAAAGACCGCCTTTGGGCGGTCGAGGGCTGCAACGGCATCGGGCGGCACGTCGCTCAACGCCTGGTCGCCGACGGCGAAACCGTCGTGGACGTTCCCGCGAAGCTGTCCGCCCGGGCCCGCGTGTTCGCCACCGGCCAGGGCCGCAAGACCGACCCGGTCGATGCCCGCAGCGTCGCCGTGGTCGCCCTGCGCACCGAAGGTCTGCGGCAGGTCGTCACCGACGACACCACGGTCGCGTTACGGCTGCTGGTCGACCGGCGTGACCAGCTCGGCCGGGCCCGCACCGAAGTGGTCTCCCGGCTGCATCACCTGCTACTCGAGTTGGTGCCCGGCGGCGCGAAGAAGGATCTGTCCGCCCAGCAAGCCCGCGCCCTGCTGGGCACTGTTCGCCCGCGCGACGTGGTCGGCAAGACCCGTCGCCGGCTGGCCTGCGAGCTGATCGGCGAGCTCGTCGTCATCGACAAGAAGATCAAAATCGCGAAACAGGAGCTCACCGACCTGGTCAACAGCACCGGAAGCCGGCTGATGGACCTGACCGGCACCGGACCGTCCGGCGCGGCCCGCCTGCTCGGCGACATCGGAGACATTGCCCGGTTCACCAGCCGCGCCCACTTTGCCTCGTGGAACGGCACCGCACCGATCGACGCCTCGTCCGGCGAGCAGAACCGGCACCGGCTCTCCAGAGCCGGGAACCGGCGCATCAACCGGGCCCTTCACATCATGGCCATCGTCCAACTGCGCCGTGACACCGAAGAGCGCCGCTACCACCGGCGCAGACTGGCCGAGGGCAAGACCCCGATGGAGGCCCTACGGGCACTGAAGCGGCGCCTGTCCGACATCGTCTACCGGCAGATGGTCGCCGACGCGAAGCTGGTCAAGACGGGCCCGGGAGGACACGCGGGGGCGACTCTGCAATCCAGCGCGGCCGACCTGAACCCCGAGATCGACACTTCGGAAAAGTCACTTCCCGGACCCGCCACACCCCAGCCTAGAACAACCCACGCCGCGGCCGCTTGACACAGAGGGGTGCCAGATCCGGATGTCTGGGTGTCCCCTTTGGCTGGAGCGAGCTTGTCCTATCCCTGTGCTCTAATCCCGTCATGCACGTCATCGTCACAGGCGCACTCGTTGAAAACGGCGCGGTCCTGCTAGTACACCGCAGCCCGACCCGCCGGGCATACCCAGATCTCTGGGATCTGCCCGGGGGGCATGTCGAAGCGGGTGAGTCGGAACTACAAGCCCTCGCGCGTGAGATGTGCGAGGAGCTCGGTGTTCACATTGTGGCGGAGTCCTCTTCACGGTTGGGCGGTTGGGCGACTTGCATGCCGGCAGTGGTGAGGACGCCGTTCACGTGGGCGTCTGGCAAATCGGAGACTGGGTTGGCTCTCCCACCAACCGTGCACCTGACGAGCATGACGACATCGCATGGGTCGGGATCAGCGAGCTGGACGGCCTTCCCCTCGTGCATGGCGACTTGGCGGCATTGGTTCGTTCTCTGCCTGAGCCTGAGTGGGCCCCCAGGCACTCAGATGTCACCGACTGTAACCAGGACGACCGAGGAACCAAGGCCGACTGTCGTGCATGTGCTGGGACGGATTCGTCAAGCAGGTGGTGGGACTAGACACGCCGGCAGTCGGCCTGTCCTCCGTCGACTGAGGCGCGACAGTCGGCCGCCAACTGATCTGCGACGACTCAGCGCGCTGATCGCGGCATGTCAGTGCGCTTCGGCATTGCCACACTGCACAATACGGCGACTAATGTCTATGCGCTGTACTGGGTGCTGCGTCGGGTATCTAGCGGAGAGGCGATATGGATCTTGCGCTGCCGGACGGCCGGGTCCTGGGCTGGGCGGAGTACGGCGATCCGGCCGGGCCGCCGGTGGTGTTCCTGCACGGCACGCCGGGCTCTCGGATCAGCCGCCCGGACGACACGGCGTTGGCGGGCGTCCGCCTGATCACCGTGGACCGGCCCGGGTACGGTCGGTCCACACCTGTCCGACAGCCAACGCTCCTCGGCGTCGCTGACGACGTCGGTACGGTGATGAGCTCTCTGCGGATCGAGCGCTTCGGCCTGATCGGGTTCTCTGGTGGCGCGCCGTACGCCGTGGCCTGTGGGGCCCGGTTCCCGCATCGACTGACCGGAGTGGTCGCCGCAGGCTTCACCGGCCCGTATCGGGAACTGCGCACAGTGCGTGGCTGGCAGCGGTTTCAGGCGTGGGCCTTGCGGACCGTTCCGGGGCTCGGGCGCCGCTACGTGACCCGCGCCGCCGCATGGTACGCCGAGGATCCGCTCAAGCAGCACCGGCAACTGCTTGCCGCGGGCCAGGACCCCTGGATGCGGCCCCACGAGGAGTCCAACCGCGAAGGTGCCCGCCAAGGCGCGGCCGGGCTGGCCGGCGACTGGCTCGCCACCGACATCCGCCCATGGGGGTTCGGCCTGCGCGAGGTGCCCTGCCGCGTCCTCATCTGGGCCGGTCGACACGACCCCGGCCGAGCCGTTCCCGACGCACCGCTGATCGCCGCACGGATGCCCAACGTCAAGATTCGCATCAGCGAGGACGCAGCCCACACGCCGTCTCCGGCCCACTGGCAAGCGATGCTGACGTGGGTAACGAGCGGCTGAGAACCGGCTCTCCCGAGATGGCCGCGGAACCGGAGCGGATTGAAGCACATCCGCTATTCGGCATGTCAGTGCGTTCGGCCCGGGTAATTCCCCGTGCGGCGGCTACGACGGGTGGGGCGCGGAGCAGATCGCGTCGACCAGGCCCGGTGAGCGCCGGAGGTGACCCCTCACTCGCGGCGTGGGAGCGGGTAGCGTCGGCGGGGCATAACGATGCTCGCGGCCGCTGGCCTGGTTGATGCTGTGGTCGCGGCGGCGTAGTCACGGCGGACCGAGGGAGCGCGCATGCAGACCCGCACGGATCTCATCGAGGACCTGATGGGGCGGTTCCCGCACATTCCGCCAGAGGCGGTCATCAAGGAGGACCTGCTGCGTGGCGGCATGGCCTTCGACGACTCGGCGCTGACCGACAACGAGAACGGCGACGTCAAGCCAAAGTCGTACTTCATCTTCTCCTTCGACCATCGGACCTTGCCGGAGTTGGGCACGGCGGCTCTGCGCCGGCCACCGGAGGAGATCGTGCTCACCGGCGGCCCGTACGGGTTGCGGCGCACCGTCGTGTCGGTGCGCGTCAATCCCGACTCGCCGTACCGGGTGAAGGACGACGGAAGTGGCGCCCTGCAGCTGTTCCTGGACGACCGGCCGATCGCGTACGTCGGTCTGCCACCGATGCCGGAGTACTACCGGCACCGACTCGCCAACGGCAAGTCGGTCATGGAGGTCGCGCCCACGATCCAATGGGGCTACCTGGTCTACCTGACCGTGTTCCGGGTCTGCCAGTACTTCGGCGCCAAGGAGGAGTGCCAGTACTGCGACATCAACCACAATTGGCGCCAGCACAAGGCGGCCGGCCGACCGTACACCGGGGTCAAGCCGATCGACGAGGTGCTGGAAGCGATGGAGATCATCGACCGGTACGACACGGCCGGGGCCTCGCGTGCGTACACCCTCACCGGCGGCAGCGTCACCTCCAGGGTCGACGGGCTGGCCGAGGCGGACTTCTACGGCCGCTACGCCAAGGCGATCGAGGAGCGGTTCCCGGGCCGGTGGATCGGCAAGGTCGTCGCCCAGGCGCTGCCGAAGGACGACGTGCAGCGCTTCCACGACTACGGCATCCGCATCTACCACCCGAACTACGAGGTGTGGGACAAGCGGCTCTTCGAGCTGTACTGCCCGGGCAAGGAGCGGTACGTAGGACGCGAGGAGTGGCATCGCCGGATCCTCGACTCCGCCGAAATCTTCGGGCCGCGCAACGTGATCCCGAACTTCGTCGCTGGGGTCGAAATGGCCGCGCCGTTCGGGTTCGCGACGGTTGACGAGGCGATCGATTCGACCGCCGAGGGCCTGCAGTATTTCATGTCCCGCGGTATCACCCCACGGTTCACCACTTGGTGCCCGGAGCCGACGACGCCGCTGGGCCGCACCAACCCGCAGGGCGCCCCGCTGGAGTACCACATCCGCCTGCTAGAGGTCTACCGGGCGACGATGGAAGCCAACCGGCTGTCCAGCCCGCCGGGCTACGGCCCACCCGGCGCCGGCAACGCGGTCTTCTCGGTAAGCTCCTTCATGGACAGCCTCCCTGTCGAGGGGAGGCTGGCAGCCACCCCGGCGTGACGCACCGCAGACCGGCGCCAACAGTTGGACGTGCCGGGCTCACTGGGCTGCCAACGCCCGACCAGCGGCAGATCCGGATGCTGGATCAGAGGCCGAACGAGAGTCAGACGCAGGCGGTCGGAGACGACGGGCCTCACCGTCGCGCGCATCGACGGAAACCCCGTCGTGCTCGTAGCCGAGTTTGCGCGAGACGCCTTGAGATGAGTGGTTGTCCTGGAACACCTCGGTCAGTGCGGCGGTGGCGCCGAGATGATCTTAAAGCAAGGGTGAGCAGTCCGACCCTCGCTTCCGTTCCAATAGCCTTTGCCCTGATGATCTATGCCGAGCCAAGCCGGGGTCGTCACCTGTCTCACCACCGGGAAGTCCCGTGCGCGAAGCGTGACGACGCCGATCGGCCGGCCCGCGCGGAAGACGCCCATCCCGAGCCGCCACGCTGCCACGTTCCAGGAGGCAAGCTGGTGCCAGTGTTCTTGCAAGACGAACCGCGCCCGGTCCGTATAGGTGCCGTCGGTCCATGGGGTCAGGAACGGCCGCTCGCCGGGACGATCCACGCCGTGGCCTGCGAGGTCGGCAAGCTCAGCGAGTTCCGCCCCGCCTGGTAGGCGCAGCTGCAGGTGCGGTGTGACGATGGTGAGACCGTATTGAGGCCACAGATCGGCGAGTATGTCCCGCATCCTCTTGGCCAAGATCCGTCTGGGCAACCGAGATACCTCCAACGCACTGGTCTCGGCACGACCGCGCATCGGGCGCTGCCGCTCCTTGCGGCTTCTTCGCACGTACCGTGACAGCCGGTCGGCGGCATAGCGGATGTTCAGCGACAGCGCCCCAGCACTCGTGCGGCAATCGTCGATGAGCCCGATCGCGCCCCGGCGACCGCGTCGACGGCTGGGCCGGCTCAGAGCAGCGGTTGCAGGAGCCGGTGCGGGCGCTGGCGCAGCGCGACGCTGACCGGGTCCGGGCGCGGCTGGGCCGGGACGCCCGGCCCGGCGTGGGCCTCGACGTCGCCGGGTGGCACGTCGGCGTGGCCGCAGGCCGGGCAGCGGCCGGCCGGGTCGAGGTCGGCGCCGCACGCGGCGTGCCGGAAGATCCGCAGCGGCTCGCCGGTGCCGAAGTGCCGCTCGCCCCAGCGCATCAGCGGGAAGATCACCGACCAGAGCTCGGTGCCCCGGTCGGTGAGCAGGTATTCGTCCCGGGGTGGGGAGTTTTGATAGCGGTGGCGCTGGAGGATGCCCGCCTCGACGAGGGTGGCGAGTCGGTCCGCGAGCACGGCCCGGGGGATGTCCAGGTGGGCGAGGAAGTCGCCGTAGCGGCGTACGCCGTAGAAGGCGTCGCGGACAACGAGCAGCGTCCACCGCTCGCCGACCAGTTCCAGCGCCCTGGCCAGGGAGCAGTGCTGCCCTTCGTAGTTCTTCCCCAGTGCCATGGAATCGATCCTACACCTGGTTGGTTCATTCAACGAACCGACTCTGGTAAGGTCGGTTCACTCACCGAACCGAGAGGCCTTCTGCATGTCGACACCTGCTGGCGCCACCGCCCGGTCCGCCGCCCCGGTCGCGGACGCGACCCGCACCGGCTCCCGGGCCCTGTTCGCGGTCTGCGCCGCGACCCTGCTCGTCCTCATGAACTACACCGCACCGGTGGCCGTACTGCCGCAGACCGCGCGGAGCCTCGGGGCCGGCCTCACCACCCAGACCTGGCTGATCAACGCGATCACCCTCGGGCTCGCGGCCACCCTGCTGGTGGCTGGCAGCCTCGGCGACGATTTCGGACGGCGCCGGATATTCCGGGCGGGCCTCGCGCTGCTCGCCGCCAGTACCCTCGGCGCCGCCGTCGCCCCCAACGCCGGCACCTTCGTCGCCGCCCGGGTGCTGCAGGGCGTGGCCAGCGCCGCGATCCTCGCCGCCGGGCTCGGCCTGCTCGGGCACGCCTTCCACACCAACCATGGACGGTCCCACGCCACCGCCCGCTGGGCGTCGATGCTCGGCGCCGGCATCGCCCTCGGACCGCTGACCGCGGCCGTCCTGACCGCCCTCGGCAGTTGGCGCTGGTCCCACCTGATGCTCGCGGCGGTGGCCGCGGTGCTGGCGGCGCTCACCGGCCGGCTGCTCGCCGAGTCCCGCGCCGAGCGGCCGGCCCGCATCGACGTACCCGGGGTGCTGACCCTCGGCGCGGGCCTGTCGCTGCTGCTCGTCGCCATCACCGCCGGGCGCATCGGCTGGCTGCGGCCCGCGGTGCTGATCCCCCTGGTGCTCGGGACGCTGCTGCTCGCCGCCTTCGTGGTGATCGAGGCCCGCGGCCGGGCGCCGATGCTCGACCTCGCCCTGTTCCGGCGGCCGGACTTCCGGATCGCCACCATCGGCGCGTTCTTCACCGGGCTCGCCGCGATCGGCCCGAGCACCGTCCTGCCCGTTTTGGTGCAGCGGCTGGTCGGCATCAGCGCGCTGGGCGGCGCCGGCCTGGCCTTCCTCTGGGCGGGGGCCTCGTTCGTGGTCAGCAACCAGATGCGCCACCACGGCACGCGCTTCGCGCCCACCCGGCAACTCGCTCTCGGTTTCGCCCTGACCGCCGCCGGCTACCTGGCCATGCTCGGCTACGCCGATGCGCACTCCTGGGCCCGCACCATCCCCGGCCTGCTCATCTCCGGGGCGGGCAGCGGGCTGCTCAACGCGGCACTCGCCCGGCTCGCCGTCACCAGCGTCCCCCTGGACCGGGTCGCGATGGGCTCCGGCGCCAACAACACCGCCCGCTACGTCGGTTCCGCCTTCGGGGTCGCCGCCAGCATCACCGTGGCCTCCAGCCTGCTGCCGGCCGGCCAGACCGCCGGCTTCTCGGCCCACGGCGCCGACGTGGTCCTGCTGCTCGGCGCCGGCGTGGCCGTGCTCGGCGGCGCGGCGACCCTGATCCGCCGCCGGGTCACCGCACCGGCCCCGGCCGCGGTCTGACCCAGGGACCGGTGCCTCGGCCGTGGGCCGAGGCACCGGTCCGGGCCGTGCCGGGCGAGCACCGCGCTGCGGCAGAGGGCTCTTCCCCGCTTGTCGCGGGGAAGAGCCCTCGTGCGTACGGCGCCGCTGGCGCCCGTGAACAGGGTCAGCCGATCGGGGCCTCGTACACCAGCAGCTCGGTGCCGGCGACTTCCTCGCCGTCGTCGGGCGCGGCGAACAGCCGAAGCTTGTCGCCCGCCACCTCGAGCGCGACCGGGTTGCGCGTCGCGACGTGCCCGGCCGTGGAGAACTTCGGGAACGGGATCTCGTGCAGGATCTGGTTGTCCCGCAGGTCCAGCAGCGCCAGTCCGCCCAGCTCGTAGCTTCCGCCATCCGAACGCGGCAGCGCGGTGATGCCCGAGCAGATCTGCTTACGCCAGCCGCTGTAGTCACAGTCCTGGTAGTCGACGAGGTGGTCCGGGTTTGCCTGCTTGCTCAGTTGGTGGCCGTTCGCCGTCCAGGAGTACTCGGTGCGCGAGCCCCAGCTGACGCCGTGCACCTCGCCGCTCACCCGGTCCCGGACCACCCCGCCGATGTGATCGGCGACCCGGAACGCCTCGGTGACCTGGTAGGTCTGCGGATCGAGCCGGTAGACGATCGCCCGGCTGTTCGGCCGGTACTCCGCAACCGGTACCCACACGGACTCGCCGTCGAAGTCGATGCCGCCCGGGTGGTACACCGTGCCCTGGCCGAGCTGCACGTCCTTGAGCAGGTTGCCCTGTCGGTCCAGGACGAGCACGTGCCCGACACCCCTGCCCGGCGTGCGGTCGTATCCATCGACTGGCTGCGGATAGGGCACCGGCCGCTCGATGATCTCGACCGTCGACATGAAGATCTTGTCGCCGACGAGCGCGAAGCCCTGCGGGTGGTACGTCGGAAAGCGCAGCGGGATCTTCTGCACCTGCTGCCAGGCGGCCGAACGCGTGGTCTTCGCGAAGGCGACCGTGACCGCGTCGTCTCGCTGCTGCTCCGTTGCCTGAGCAGACGTGGCGACCATGGCGACCGTCGCAACGACGGAGCCGGCAAGGACTGCGATATGAGCGCGTCGCATCGGTTTCCTCTCCAGGTAGATCAACCGACGCGAAGCCTGCACGGCCGAGATGACCGGGCAGTGGCGCTGCGGCGGCGGTCTGGTGTCCGAAGGGCCGCGCCAGAGCGGCGCGTCGAGTGGCTCCAGATGGTAGCAACCGCCCGGGTGGGCGACGGCGGCGCGGAGACGCGCGAACGGACAATCGGGTCGGCGCGGTGAACGGTGAGCGGCACCTGAACGCGGGACCATGGGGCCATGGTGTTATCCAGACGGTTGGCGCGGTTCAACCGGGTCGTGACCAACCGCGTGACCGGTCCGCTGGCCGGGTGGCTGCCCGGCTTCGGCGTCATCATCCATCGGGGCCGCCGCTCCGGTCGCGAGTACCGGACGCCGATCAACATCTTCCGGACGTCCGACGGTTACGTCGCCGCCCTGACCTACGGGGTCACCGATTGGGCGAGAAACGTGCTCGCGGCCGGCGGTTGTGAGGTGGAGATCCGTGGCCGGCGAGCGCGCCTCACGAGTCCCCGCCTCGTGCACGACCCCACCCGCCAGGACATGCCGCCGGTCGTCCGCCAGGTCGTCGGGATGATCGGCGTGACGGACTTCCTCCATCTCCGCACCGCGCCCGATGCAGACCACGTCGACGCCGGACTGCATGGGCGGAGGCACCGGTCCGGGCAGATTGAGTGAGCCGCGACCCGTGTCCACAACGGAGGCTCACGCGTACATCAGGTGCAGCGTCATCCCGGCGTCGGCGTGTGCCAGGTTGTGGCAGTGGTTGGCCCACATTCCGGGGTTGTCGGCTGGGAACGCCACCTCCCAGACGTCGCCGGGGCGCACGTCGAAGGAGTCCAGCCACAACGGACTTCCGGTCGCCGGCTTTCCGTTGCGGGACAGCACCAGGACGTGATGGCCGTGCAGATGCCACGGGTGCACCACCAGTGATCGGTTCACGATCGTGAACTTGACGACGTCGCCGAGGCGTACGACCTGGGGCGGGATGTCCGGATCGGCCGCGCCGTTGACGGTGTGGGCGTACCGCGGAAGCAGTCCGCGCAGGTCGAGGCCGCGGTCGAGAACGAGGGTGAACTCCCTGTCGAACCGGGACCACGGCACCGGAGAACCGACGCCGTAGGTGAGCGGATCCAGCACCGGCCAGCCGCCGGTCGCCGTCGACACCGGTCCGGTCGAGTAGACCGCCCGTCCGTCGACGAACAGCGCCACCGGCGTGGCGGGCGCGGTGAACACCAGGTCGTAGCGTCCCCCGGCCGGGATGAGCACGGCGGTGTCCACCAGCGGCGTCGGGCCCTGCAGGTCGGATCCGTCGATCGCGGCGACCCGGAACGGGGTCCCGGCCAGGGCGTACCGGTGTGTCGTGCTGTCGGTGTTGACAAGCCGCAGCCGCACGGGCATCCCCGCCTCGACCGGCTCCGTTCTCGGTGCGGGCAGCGGAAGGCCGGCCAGCGTGTGCACCGGCACCGTGACGTCGACGCCGGTCACCGGCGCCGGGTGCACCACCAGGACGCCGTAGAGTCCCATCCGCACGCCGACGTCGGATACCGCATGCGTGTGGTACCAGTACGTCCCGGCCTGATCGGCGCGGAACCGATACACGAACTCCTGTCCGGGCAGCACCGCCGCCTGCGTAATGCCGGGCACGCCGTCCTGGCTGTTCGGCACGTCGTACCCGTGCCAGTGCAGCGTGACGCCCCGCGCGATGTCCCGGTTGCGCAGCGTCACCTCCAGGACGTCGCCGACGGTGGCGGTCAGCTCCGGCCCGGGAACCTGCCCGTTGAACGCCCACGCCGCCACGTCACGGCCGCTCACGCTCACCGTGGCGGTCCCGGCCGTCAGGGTGAACCGCCTGGTCGGTTCGCCCACGGTCCGCGCATCCCGATATTCATGATCATGTAGTACGGCAGGAGCAGCGCCCGGGGCGGCGGCCAGCCCGGTTCCGGTCACCAGCGCCGCGACCGCCACCACGAGGGTCGCCCGGGACACCGTCCGGGACGGGCGCGCGCCGAGGACGCGCCACGAGACCGCGGTCGCCGCGACGACCCCGGCGACCGCGAGCAGTCCCACGCCTGCCGACGCCGGATAGCCGTGCAGGACGGTCACGAGCAGGGCGCTGCTCTCGGCGTACCCGGCGAAGAGAAGCGGGAGGGCGACGGTCCGAATGTCGCCCGGGGCCCGCAGCAGCCGCGGCCCGGCGACGACCACCGCCGCGAGCGACAGTGGCGCGGCGATGAGGACCTTCTCCGCCGCGAACCACCAGCCGGCGCGGGCGAGCGCGGTGATCGTGATCGCGCGGGCGAACGTGGCGAGCAGCGCGAAGGCGGCCAGTCCCAGCGCGGGCCGACGGTGCCGGGCGGCCGACGCGGCGCCGCCGCCCAGCCACCCGGCGGCCGCGAGGACCGCGATCACGAGGTCGGCCGCGAGCAGCGAACCGACGGTCATACCGGCTCCCCTTCCCGGACGGTCACCGGGGTGGCGTCGGCCGGTGCCGGGTGGGTCAGCTTGCGCGCTGCCCGGAGGACGGCGACCACGACGTGCACCGCGATGATTCCGTTGACCGCGTGCAGCCCGGCGATGGTCAGGCCGAACGGAGTGCTGGCGCCGGCGGCGTCGGTGGACGCGTTGGCGAGCATGGCGATGAGCCCCTGCAGGACGACGAGACCGAGCGGCAAGGCCGCCAGTCCGATGAGCCGGCCCGGCGCCTTCGCCAGCACGGCGAGCAGGATGGTGAGCAGGGTGAGGACGGGGATGACGACCATCCCGGTGACGCTGTGCAGGGCGTATGCGCCCTCACCCGCGGGTTTCGTGAACGCGCCCACGGCGGCGAAGACGAACTGCAGGGCGAACGCGACGAGCAGCACCGTGGTGACGATGACGAGGGCCTTGCGCATGGTGACCTCCTAGAGGTGAGCCGGGGACAATGCCTGGGCGACGTGATCGGTGGCCGTGATCGCCCCGTACGCGACCAGCCGCACGAGGTCGGCGTCGTCCGGATGGGACAGCCGCCAGAGGGCGACGTCGCCCGAGCGGATCGCGCTGGGCGCGAACGCCGCCAGCAGCGCGATCCGCGTCCCGACGCGGTCCGGGCCGGGCAGGTCCCGGATCAGATCGGCGGCCCACTCCGCGGGCCGGGCCGGGTGTCGTCCGTCCTCCCAGCGCACGGTCGCCGTGACGGTCTGGCGCGCCAGGTCACTCAGGAGGCTTCCGCCTTGCATGGCGGCGTTCTTCAACGACGCGTACGCGACGCCGACCGGGCTGCCCCCGGCCCAACCCGGTGGCGCCGTCGTGCCGGCGCCGAGGAGCGGGAGGCTGCGGCCGGGCTCCTTCGGCTCCCGGGCCTTCTTGGCGTAGAGCCGGCCTCCGACTGATCGCACTATCGGGGAGCGCTGCAGGCCGCCGGGCAGCAGATCCGGGTCGAGCAGCGCCGAGACGCCCCGGTTGATGAAGTGGAAGGCGAGCAGGGTGCCGGTGACCTCAGGGCCGTACGGGCTGCTCCAGGCCGCGGCCCGGGGGCTGCGGCTGGCCTCGGCCCAGGCGGCGAGCTGGGCAAGTCTCGGCTCCGGTGGTGTTTCGCCCCGGGCGATGACCTCGGCCAGCGAGTGCTCGCCGAGCGCATGCAGCAGCATCACGTGGGCGTCGACGCAGAACCGGCAGCGGTTGGCCCGCGACACCGCCGACGCGACGAGTTCGCGGTCGACCCGGGACGCGTCCCCGGCGAGCAGGGCCTCGCGTAGCAGCGCCCAGGTCGCGGCCAGTAAATCCGGCGCGGCCGAGAGCGCCTGGAAGGTGGGCACCGGCCCGAGGAACTCGTCCCGCAGGTGCCGGTAGACCTCCGCGGTGAGACCGGTCGCAGCCTTCACCGGAGCGGGGGTGAAGAAGCGGTATGTCATGGGCTCGATGCTTGCCTCGGCGAACCGGGAAAGCGTCGTGCCGCCGCAGACACTTGCCCGGCGTCGATACCGCGTCCGCAGTACGCCTCATCTACCGCGGACGCGGGATGCTCCCTGGTGACGCCCCGTTCTACAGTGCGATCATGCGCCGCGATCTCCCGTACGCCCTCAGCGGCCTCGCCCTCGGCGTCTTCCTGCTCGGCAACGCCGCGCTCGCGCCGGACGCTGCACCGGTGCGGGCGGTCGACGTCGCCCTGGTCCTGGTCATGGCGGCGGCCCTGGCGGTGTGCCGGCGGTATCCGGTGGTGGCGCTGAGCGGGGTGACCGTCGCCATGCTGACCCTCCACGTCCGGGTGCACCCTGGGGTGTCCGCCGCGTTCGCCGTCCTCGGCGCGGTCTACGTCGCCGCCTGGCGGGGACACCGAACGGCCGCCGCACTGGCCAGCCTCGTATTCCTCGGCGGCTTCCTGGCCCGCGACATCTCGGTCGCGCCGGCCGACCGGCCCGGCCAGCTGATCGCCGAGCGGACCTCCCTGTTGCTGGGTTGGTTCGTGGCGGCCAACGTCGCCGGGCTCGTGGCGCGGCAGCGCCGGGCGTACCTGGAACAGGTCGAGCAGCGGGCGATCGAGGCCGAACGCACCCGCGAGGAGATGGCGTTGCGCCGCGCCGGGGAAGAGCGCCTGCGCATCGCCCGGGATCTGCACGACTCGCTGACCCACAGCATCTCCGTGATCAAAGTGCAGGCCGGGATCGCCGTGCATCTGGCCCGCAAGCACGGGGAGGAACCGGCGGCCGCGCTGCTGGCGATCCAGGAGGCCAGCGGCGCCGCGATGCGGGAACTGCGGGCGACGCTGGGCGTCCTGCGCTCAGCCACCGACGGGGACTGCGTCGGGCTGGCCCGGGTGGGCGAGCTCGCCGAGCGGACCCGGGCGGCCGGCGTGCCGGTGCAGGTGACCGTCACCGGTCAGCCCCGGGACCTGCCCGCCGAGGTCGGCCAGGCAGGGTATCGCGTCGTCCAGGAGGCCCTGACCAACGTGGCCCGCCACGCCGGCCCCGCCTCCGCCCAGATCCACGTCGAGTACGCCCCGGCACAGCTGACCGTCTCGGTGACCGACGACGGCCAGGCGTCGCCGGTTCGGCCGGTGACACCGGGCGTGGGCCTGCGCGGCATGCGGGAACGGGTCACCGGACTGGGCGGCACGCTGCACGTCGCCGCCCGCGACGGCGGCGGGTTCGCGGTACGGGCCACGTTCCCGCTGGACGGTCCGGCGTGATTCGGGTCCTGCTCGCCGACGACCAGGCTCTGATGCGGGCCGGATTCCGGGCGCTGCTCGACGCCGAGGACGACCTGGAGGTCGTCGGCGAGGCCGCCGACGGCGCTTCGGCCGTCGAGCTGTCGCGACGCCTGCGGCCGGACGTCGTGCTGATGGACGTGCAGATGCCGGGACTCGACGGCATCGGAGCCACCCGACGTATCGCCGCCGATCCGGACCTCGCCGCGGTCCGCGTCCTCATCCTCACCAACTACGGGCTCGACTCCTACGTCTTCGCCGCACTCCGCGCGGGTGCCAGCGGGTTCCTCCTCAAGGACGCCGACCCCGCCGACCTGCTGCAGGCCGTCGTCGTCGTGGCGCGCGGCGACGCGCTGCTCGCGCCGGCGGTCACGCGTACGCTCATCAGCGAGTTCGTCGCCGGCCCGCCGCCGGCCGACCCGGCGGCCGGACGCGACGTGCTGACCGCCCGCGAACAGGAGATCGTCGAGCTCGTCGCCCGGGGGCTGAGCAACGACGAGATCGCCGAGCGGATGGTGATCAGTCCGTTGACCGCCAAGACACACGTCAACCGGGCGATGACCAAGCTGCACTGCCGCGACCGTGCCCAGCTGGTCGTGTGGGCGTACGAGTCGGGGCTGATCACACCGCGTCGCCGATGACACCACTTCGTCGTGCGCGGACGACAACGGCCGCGCGGTGGCGGTGCCCCGGCCCGCAGGCGTTGGCCGGCGTGCAAGCGGCTGGTCCATCTGTGCGTCGACAAGGCCTACAGCGCGCGGGCCAACCGCAACGCCGAAAACGGACCCGCGGGCAGCCGTGATTATGCTTTCGCGATGCGAGCCGTGTGGTTGATGTTTGCGGGTGCGTTTCTCAGCCTGGCCAACATCGCGGCCGGTTGGAGCTGGGCATTGGTTGACGCGGATCTTCGCATTGGAAGCTCCGGCCGGCAGGGTATCGACTGGAGCCAGGCGAGCGTGTGGTTGGGCGTGCCGGCCGCAGTGACGATCGTCTTGATGACGGCCGCTATCCGTCGTTCGATGGCTCTGCTGTGGGTGGGTGCCGTTGCGATGGCGTTCCTGTTCGTCCCGTGTGGCGGGGCGCTGCTCATCGACCAGGCGGGGATGGTCGACCGGGCCGGCCTCGCTCCTTGGGGTTGGGCAGCCCATGTGATCGGTATGTTCCTCGCACTGCCCGCTGTAGTAATGGCGCTCTGGCTGTCCCGGCGCGGCAATCGACACTGATGCGCGTGGCCATGGCGGTAATGAGCGGCGCCGGAGTACCTCGGTGATCGATTGGGATCGACCGAGCCCAAGACGTGGGAACTGCGAAAACTGCTCTGCCTGCTACCTCGCGGGTGCGGGCACCCACGCCGCCACGTGGTGCGGAGCCTGTCGCCTGGTCGCTGCGGCCCCGGCTGCGGGGGACCCGTGAGCGAACCGGCCGCTGGTCAGGGCGGCCGTGAGTACGATCAAGGCCGTGAGCAGGGGCGGCAAGATGAGGTCCACTCTCCCGGCGCGGGACGGCACGGCGCAGGAACACGCAGAAGTCGAGCTGATCGGACGCAGCGGGGAAGCAGCTCTGCTCGATGACTTCCTCGCCGGCAGCGCGACCGGTGGTGCTGCCCTGCTGGTCTCGGGGGAGGCGGGTGTCGGTAAGACGGCCCTGTTGGACCTGGCTGCGGCGCGAGCGGCGGTACGCGGATTCCGCGTCCTCCGCGCGGCGGGTGTCGAGTTCGAGTCGGACATGAGTTACACCGGTCTGCGCCGGGTGCTGGCCGCGCTGCTGGCCGGGCTCGACCGGCTGAGCCCGCCGCAGGAACAGGCGCTGGGTGTCGCCCTGGGGCTTACCGAGGGGCAGCCTCCGAGCCAGTTGGCGGTGGCGAACGCGGCGCTGTCGCTGCTGCGGGACTCAGCGGCCGACAAGCCGCTGCTCGTGATCGTGGACGACCTGCCCTGGATCGACGCGGTCAGCGCCACGGTGCTCGCCTTCGTCGCCCGTCGACTCGCCGGCAGTCGGGTGGGTTTCCTCGCCGCCTTCAGGCTGGGGGAGGGGGGCTGCTTCGAAGGCGCTGGACTCGGCGAGCTGGAGCTCAAGCGACTCGACGACGACGCCGCTGCCTGCCTGGTGACGACACGGTTCCCGGCCTTGAGCCTGCGGGCACGTCAGGTCGTCCTTGATCAGGCGGAGGGCAACCCGCTGGCGTTGCTCGAGCTGTCCCGAGTGCTCAGCCAACCGGAGGGTGCGGTGGTGCCGCCAGGTCCTGCCGTCCTGCCGCTCAGCCAGCGCCTTGAGGGGATGTTCGCCGCGCGGGTCGGCCAGCTCCCCGACAACACCCGCAAGGTGCTCCTGCTCGCCGCCCTCGAGGGCACCGGGGACATCGGCCTGCTCGAGGCTGCCTCTGCTGCGGAGGGTGGTGTGAGCAGCCTCCCGCACGCCGAACGCGCCGAATTGGTGCATGTCGACACGAGCCGCTCGCGACTCGAATTCCGGCATGCCCTGGTCCGGTCTGCCGTGGTCCAGATGGCCAGCCCGGACCAGCAACGCTCGGCACACGCGGCACTGGCCGAACAGTTGCACGACCAGCCGTACCGCCGGGCGGTGCACCTGGCAGAGGCAACCGACGACAAGGACGAGTACGTGGCGGGCCTCCTTGAACGGGCCGCGGTGGAGATGCAGCGACGCGGGGACCCGGTGGGTGCCGTCAGCGCCCTATGTCGGGCTGCACAGCTCAGCCCGCACGGCGGGGACGAGAGCCGCCGGCTTGCCCAGGCCGCCTATCTCCGCGCGGACGTGACCGGTGATCTGCGCGGAGTGCCCGATCTGCTGAACGATGCGCGGCGTGCGGACGCCGCCTCGACGCAGTCCCTGGCCTCGGCTGTCGCGCTGTCCTCGCACCGGCTCCACATCGACGGGGACATAGAGTCCGCGCACCGTACGGTGATAGCCGCCATCGATGCGCTCCCCGACCGCGACGCGCCGGATCAGACTCTCATCGAAGCTCTCTACTACCTGGTCGCGATCTCGTCGTTCGGTGCTCGTGACGAACTGTGGCGACCGGTCCACGCGGCGATCGACCGGCTCGGTCCGCGCGCCCCGGAATTCCTGGCGCTCCTTGCGACGACCTACGCTGACCCGGTTCGGCTCGCGCTGCCCATGCTCGGCCGGCTCGACACGGCGGTCGCGCGCCTGACCAGCGACACCGACCCGGGCCACATCGTCCGGGTGGCGATCGCGGCGGGGCATGTCGATCGGTTGCCCGCCTGCCGCGCAGCCCTGTCCCGCGTCGTCGAACACGGCAGGACCGGCGGGGCGATCACTGCCGCGATCCAAGCGCTCCTGCTTCTCAGCAATGACGCCTTCACCGCCGGCGAGTGGGACAGGGCGTCGCAGCTGTGCGGCGAGGGTCTCGAACTGTGCGAGAGTCACGGCTACCGGCTGCTGAGCTGGCCGATCATGCACCAACGGGCGATGATCGCGGCCGCGCGAGGCGACAACGACGAAGCACGCGCTGTTGCCGACCACCTGGACACCTGGGCGACGCCGAGGCGGGTGGGGCTGGTCACCGCCTACGCATCGGGCATCAGAGCCCTGGCCGCCCTCGGGCGGGGCCAGGCTGACGAGGCGTTCCAGCACGCGAACGCCGTCAGCCCCGCGGGAACCCTCGCCTCACACCTGCCGTACGCGATGTGGGCCATCCTCGACCTCGTCGACGCCGCCACCCTCGCCGGAAGGCACCGCGAAGCGGCAGCGCACGCGGCCGCCGCCGAACGTGCCCGGCTCCGCGAGATCTCGCCCCGCCTCGCGCTCATCGCCATCGGATCGTCAGCGATCGCCGCGCCGGATGACCGCAAACGAGACCTGTTCGAGGAGGCACTCGCCGTGCCCGGCGCGGACCGCCATCCGTTCGAGTTCGCCCGGATCACGCTCTACCACGGCGAATATCTCCGCAGGAGCAAGGCGGTCGAAGAGGCGCGAGAGCCCCTTGCCGCGGCCCGGCGCATCTTCCAGCGGCTACGTGCCGAACCGTGGGAGCGGCGAGCAGCTCGTGAGATACGGGCGGCCGGGCGCTCCACCGGCACCCAGCCGGCGGGGCGCGCCGCGCTCACCGAGCAACAGCGGGAGATCGCGCACCTCGCGGCGACCGGCCTCACCAACAAGCAGATCGCCGAACGGCTCTTTCTCTCGCCGCGAACGGTGGGAACACACCTGTATCAGATCTTTCCGAAGCTCGGCGTCACATCTCGCGCCGAGCTGCGCGACGCACTCGCGAAGCTGCCCTCGGACGCCCGTGACAACTGACCAGACCGGATCGGCGAAGCTGCCGCCGACCTCGTCGGACTTGACCCTAGACAGCCAAAAGGCTGGTGTCAGGGAAGGCTGCGATGACGGGTCGTGACACCACCGGGGGTGGCGCCGGCAGCCGACTCGTCGGGCGCGAGGCCGACGTCGGGTTGCTTCGTGCGTTCGTCGACCGGGCCCTCTCCACCGGCGGTGCCCTCGTGCTGACGGGGGAAGCTGGGGTGGGCAAGACAGCGTTGCTGGAGTCGGCTTCCCAATACGCGACGGAAACCGGCGCGACAGTGTTGACTGCGGCCGGGGCGCAGTTCGAGGCCGATCTGAGCTACGCAGGGCTCAACCAGCTCCTGTACCCCCTGCTCGACGACATCGACCGGCTCGCCGCCACGCACCGTCGGGCCCTGACCGTCGCTCTGGGTCTGAGCGGCGGATCACCCCCGGGCCACCTGGCACTGTCGACAGCCGTGCTGGACCTGCTGCACCAAGCGGCCGGCGAGCGCGGACTGCTGATCATGGTCGACGATCTTCCCTGGTTCGACCGGGCGAGCTCGGTCACGCTCGGGTTCATCGCGCACCGGCTGGCCGCCAGCAGGATCGCATTCCTCGCTGCTCTCCGCTCCGGCGAGGAAGGATTCTTCGATCGGACCGGCATCGACGAGTACGAGGTTGATCCACTGGACAACGCAGCATCAGCCGCCCTGCTGACGGATCGGTTCCCCACGCTGGCGGCACCCGTTCGGCAACGCCTGGTAGCGGAAGCTCAGGGAAATCCGCTGGCCCTGCTGGAGCTACCGGCATCGCTCACCGGCCCGCAGCGCACCGCGCAGACTCGGCTGCCGGCGCTACTGCCGTTGAGCCGGCGGCTCCAGAACATGTTCGCCGCCAGGATCGCGGGCCTGCCAGCGCCGACCCGCCGCCTGCTGCTGGCCGCCGTGCTCGATGGGACAGGAGACCTCGACGTACTGCGCAGCATCCCTGTCGGGCACCTATCGACGAATCTCGCGGCGGCCGAACGGGCTCAGCTGGTGCGACTGGACCGCGATGAGGATCGACTGCTGTTCCGCCATCCGCTGACGCGGTCCGCTGTTGTCCAACTCTCCACAAGCGAGGAGCGCCGAGAGACGCACCGGTGGCTGGCAGAGCACTACCAGGACCAACCCGACCGGCGGGCATGGCATCTGCTGGATGCTGCGGTGACGCCGGACCCGGAGGTCGCTTCCATCCTGGAGGGAGTCGCAGACGCCACCCTCCAGCGTGGCGATGCGGTAGGGGCGGTCACCGCCATGCTGCACGCCGTCGAAGTAAGTCCTCGCGGTCGCGAGCGGAGCCGCCGGACGGCCGAGGCCGCGTATCTCGCGGCGAACATCACCGGGGACCTGCGCCGCGTTACCCAACTGCTCGACGAGATTCGCCGAACCGACCCGGGGCGTGCGAATTCCATGGCCGCAGCAGTCGCGGCCTCGTCGCTCCTGCTGAACGGTGACGGTGACGTCGACACGGCGCACCGGTTGCTCGTCAGCGCCTTGGAGATGCAGAGCGACATAGATCTGGCTGAGGAGAAGAACCTCGTCGAGGCGTTGCACACGCTTCTCCTGGTCTGCCTGTTTGGCGGCCGGCCGGAGTTGTACGCGCCCTTCGACGCCGTGCTCAGCGAACTCGGCTCCCGGACCCCCGAGCTCCTCTGGGTCACCAGAAGGACCGTCGCCGACCCGGCTCGTACCGCACGAGAAGCCCTTGACCGGCTCGACGCCATGCTGCCCGGTCTGGAGAGCGAGGCGAACCCGAGCCGGATCGTCCGGCTCGGCATTGCCTGCGCCTACGTCGACCGGCTGGCCTCATGCCGCGCCGCATTGTGGCGAGTGGTGGAAGGCGGACGTGCCGGCGGTGCGGTTGCCTCGGCGATCGAGGCATTGTTCCTGCTCGGCAACGACGGCTTCTTCACGGGGGAGTGGGACCGGACCCTTGCCGCGATCGAGGAAGGCCTCAAACTGTGTGACGACCACGGATATCGAGTGCTGACCTGGCCCGGGGTTTTCCTGCGAGGGCTCATCCACGCTGCTCGGGGGCGGACGGACGTAGCGTCGTCGCAGGCCGACGAGATGACCGGATGGGCCACCCCCAGGGGCGTCGCCCTGGTGCAGTGCTATGCCGCTCACGTGCGGGCGTTGGCGGCGTTCGGTGAAGGGGACGTCGAGGCCGCATACCAGTACACGGCTGCGGTCAGCCCCGCAGGAGTCCTGGCCTCCCACAACCCCCACGCGATGTGGCTCGTGCTGGACCTGACCGAGGCTGCTGCCCGGACGAACCGGCACCGGGAGGCCGCAGCGCACGCCGCTGCGGCACGGCAGGCGGGGATCGCTGCCATCTCTCCACGTCTGGCGTTGCTCGTGGCCGCCGCCGCGGCTGTCGCCGCTCCCGCGGGGAGGGACGTCGAGCTGTTCGAGGAGGCGCTCTCGGTGCCGGGTACGCAGCGCTGGCCGTTCGACCTGGCCCGGGTCCACCTGATCTACGGGGAACGTCTCCGTCGCACCAAGGCCACCACAGAAGGTCGACGGCATCTCACCCAGGCGCTCGAGACCTTCCAACGGCTTGGGGCGGAGCCGTGGGTCGAGCGCGCCAGCGCCGAGCTGCGAGCAACGGGCCTGGCCATCCCTACAGGCGTCGCCCCACAACTCGCAGTGCTGACTCCCCAGCAACAGCAGATCGCCATGCTCGCGGCGCAGGGCATGACGAACAAACAGATCGGCGCCCGGCTCGCTCTCTCCCCTCGCACCGTAGCCACCCATCTGTACCAGCTGTTCCCCAAGCTGGGCGTCACTTCTCGCGCCGGTCTGCGGGACGCCCTCACCGAACAGTCGGCGAAAGAGATCGGCGAACCACCGCGGAAGGACGAATAGGCGGCCGGGCGCAGGGGGCCCGAAAGCTAGAACCGGTACCGAGTAGGGCCGCGAAGAGCAGGTATTCATGCCGTGCTCCTCGGGTGAGGGCCGTGCATGCGTAGGCATGCGGCCTGCGCGGGCAGGACAGGTGTCCGCCCAGGGCCTTCCCAGATGCAAGTCAAATGACTGAATCGGCCATCACCACGCCGCCCTAGTGTCGTAGCCGCGCCACACGGTGGCGCTCAGAGACAGGAGAATTACAATGAGTGCAGATTCGATGGCCAAGAACGTCGTCCTGGTGCACGGTGGCTTCGTCGATGGGTCCGGCTGGCAGGGTGTGTACGACCAGCTCACCAAGGACGGCTTCAACGTCACCATCGTTCAGAACCCGACCGTCTCGCTCGAGGGGGACGTGGCCGCCACCCGCTGGGTCCTGGACGGACAGGACGGTCCGGTGGTCCTCGTCGGCCATTCCTACGGGGGCGTGGTCATCAGCGAGGCCGGAAACCACCCCAACGTGGCCGCGCTGGTCTACATCGCGGCGTTCGCTCCCGACAAGGGGGAGTCGGTCCAGACCCTCATCGCCGACCCGCCGCCCGGCGCGCCGGTCCCGCCGATCCTGCCGCCCCGGGCCGGCCTCCTGCTGCTCGACCGGGAGAAGTTCGCCGAATCCTTCGCCGCCGACCTGCCCGCGCAGCAGGCCGCATTCATGGCTGACTCGCAGGTGCCGTGGGGCGTGGACGCCCTGAGCGGTCAGGTGACCGAGCCGGCCTGGCGTAGCAAGCCGTGCTGGTACCTGATCGCCACCGAGGACAGGATGATCCCGCCGCCGGCGCAGCGGGCGATGAGCGAGCGTACGGGCGCGACGGTGGCGGAGGCTGCCGGAAGCCACTCGATCTATGTGTCCCAGCCCGCCGCGGTGGCGTCGCTGATCAAGGACGCGGCGAGCAGAGCGAACAGCGCGTCCTAGCTCGACGCCCCTGGAGACCCTCGTCGCCTGCCGTCGGATCGACGGCCCCGCGGCCAGGTCTTCCGATGCCACCTCGGTACGTCCAGCCGGCTGACCAGCGGCTGCCGAGCCGGGGTGGATTCCTGCCGATTCTGATTCGGCCCGTTCCTCATGCCTGACCAACTCGGCCGGTTCCCACCGGCCGGGGCGCCGCGCTGCGCCCTCGTGTCTCCACCCAGAAAGAGAGATAGACAGACAATGGACCTTCGCCGTCTCCTGCGGCCTTCCGCCTGGCTTGCAACCGCCGGTGCAGCTGTCGCTGTGGCTGGTGTACTCGCCTCGACGGCTTCCGCCGCAACGATGCACCAGTTCGGCTGGGGAAATGACAAGCCCACGGTCGTGCTGGTGCACGGTGGCTTCGCCGACGCCACCAATAGCTGGGACAAGGTGGTGAAGCGGCTCCAGGACCAGGGCTACCCGGTCATGGCGCCGGCTAACCCCCTTCGCGGTCTTGCCACCGACTCCGCCTACCTCGCCAGTGTGCTGGACAGCATCGAGGGGCCGATCGTCCTGGTCGGCCACTCCTACGGCGGGGCCGTGATCACCAATGCGGCCGCCAACGACCCTGACGTCAAGGCGCTCGTGTACATCGCGGCCTTCGTGCCCGACAACGGCGAGACGCTCGGGGAACTGATTTCGAAGTACCCGGGCAGTGAGATCCAGGCTGCGCTCAACCACGTGCCGTACCCCAACCCGGACGGCTCGACCGGCACGGACCTCTACATCAAGGCGGACAGGTTCCGTGACGTCTTCGCCGCCGACCTGCCGAAGTCGACCACCACGGTGATGTCCGCGACCCAGCGGCCGTTCAGCGCCCAGTCGTTCGCCGACCCGACGCAGGCGGCGGCGTGGCACACCATCCCGTCCTGGGGTCTGGTCGCCACCGCCGACAAGGCGATTCCGGCGGAGCTTGAGCGATTCGAGTACGAGCGGGCTGGTGCCCGCGAGGTGGTCGAGGTGAGCGGCGCATCGCACAGCGTCATGGCCAGCCAGCCCGGTGTGGTGACCGAGCTCATCGTCGAAGCGGCCAACGCCACCGACTGACCCGGCGGCATATGCCAGATCAGGCACTGCGACAGGTGCGGTCGGCCCAAGGACATCCCTTGGGCTGACCGCCCCCGCCGTCTGTTCACCGTCGGTGGTCGTTCACCGGCCGGCGCTACGTAGCCCGCCTCGCTGAGGTAGTCGCGCAGCTTGGCAAGCGACCAGCAGGAGAACGGCCGGCCGAGGAAACGGGGGTCGCTCCGGGCGATGACGCAGATCCAGTCGCGCGTCTGCTCATCGATCCGTCTCGGTGTGCCAGATAATCAGTCGCCGGCCGTCCAGCACGTCGCGCGTCGGCCGTCAGAGTTCGTACGCCTTGGCGTGGCGCGGCTCGTACAGGCCCAACTCCCCGCCGCCGGGTAGGCGGAGCACCGTCCTCAGGCCCCAGCCCTCATCGCTGACCGGCTGGGTGAACTCGACACCCTTGGCGGTCAGCTCGGCGACGGTCGCGGCAACGTCATCGCACATGAGGAACAGCTCGTGCGAGGCGGAGTCGGCGGGATGCACGGCGACCTCGGCCGGCGGCAGCTTGAAGATCAGCCATCCGCCCCCGGCGTCGACGTTCGGGTAACCCAGCACATCCCGGAAGAAGGCACGGTCCGCCTCGGCGTCCCGGCTGTAGATCACCACGTGTGCGCCATTGATCACCGCATGACGATACCCAGACCGTACGGCGCTGCGGCGGCGGTCCGCGCAAGAGACCTGCTGCCGGTCAGCCCACCTTGGGTACGGCGCGGGAGATGATCGCGGCGAAGTCGACACCGGCCGGCAGGGTGCCGTACGCCTGCCCGTGGTCGCCGCCGAGCCGGGACGCGCAGAAGGCGTCGGCGACGGCGGGGTGGCCGTGCCGCACCAACAGCGAGCCCTGCAGGACCAGCGCGAGCCGTTCGACGACGCGGCGGGCCCGCAGTTCGAGGTCGCCGTGGTCGGACAGCTCGGACTGCACCTGGCGTAGGGCGGCGTCGAGCCGCGGGTCGGCGCCGGCAGCGGCGGTCGCCTCGGCCCGGAACGCCTCCATGACCTGGGGTTCCCTGGCGAGAGCGCGCAGTACGTCCAGCGCCGCGACGTTGCCGGACCCCTCCCAGATCGAGTTCAGTGGGGACTCGCGGAACAGCCGCGGCATGCCTGATTCCTCGACGTAGCCGTTGCCGCCCAGGCATTCGAGGGCCTCGGCGGCGTGCGCCGGCCAGCGCTTGCAGACCCAGTACTTGCCGATGGCGAGGGCGAGCCGCTTGAACGCCGTCTCGCTGTCGTCGCCGCGCGCGGACCGGTCGGTCGCTCCGGCGAGCCGCATCATGAGGACGGTGGCGGCCTCGGACTCGACCGCGAGGTCGGCGAGCACGTTGCGCATCAGCGGCTGGTCGACGAGGTACCGGCCGAAGGCCCGCCGATGGGCGGCGTGGTGGGCGGCGGTGAGCACGCCTTGGCGCATTCCGGCCGCTGCGCCGATGACGCAGTCGAGGCGGGTCAGGTTGACCATGTCGATGATGGTGCGCACGCCCTGGCCCTCGTCCCCGATGCGCCAGGCGACCGCGTGCTCGTACTCGACCTCCGCCGAGGCGTTGGACCGGTTGCCGAGCTTGTCCTTCAGGCGCATCAGCCGCATCGGGTTACGCGTGCCGTCCGGAAGGACGCGCGGGACGAGGAAGCAGGTGAGTCCGCCCGGTGCCTGGGCGAGGGTGAGGAAGATGTCGCACATCGGCGCCGAGGTGAACCACTTGTGCCCGAGGAGCCGGTAGGTGCCGTCCGGCTCGGGGTGGGCGGTGGTGGTGTTGGCGCGCACGTCCGAGCCGCCCTGCTTCTCCGTCATCGACATGCCGGCCAGCAGGCCCCGCTTGGTCAGCGGTGCCCGCAGCCCGAAGTCGTACGTCGCGGCGGTGAGCAGCGGCTCGTACTGTGCGGCCAGCTCCGGGTTGTGCCGTAGCGCCGGCACCGCCGCGTAGGTCATCGAGATCGGGCAGCCGTGGCCGGCGTCGGGGCGCCAGGTGTAGAACCTGGCCGCCCGGGCCACGTGTGCGCCCGGCCGGTCGTCCGCCCACGGCGCGGCGTGCAGGCCGTGCGTGACCGCGGTGCGCATCAGCTCGTGCCAGGCCGGGTGGAACTCCACCTCGTCGATCCGGTGGCCGTAGCGGTCGTGGGTGCGCAGCACCGGCGGGTGCTCGTTCGCCAGCCGCCCGTACTCCGCCGCCTGCTCGCTGCCGCCGATCCGGCCGAGCTCGTGCAGCTCGGCGGCGGCCCAGCCGGCGCCCTCCCGCTCGAGCCCGTCGAGCAGTGCCGGGTCGTCCGCCGCGTCATAGCCGGCCAGCGGGGGAACCTGGTTGAACACCTCGTGCGTCGTCACGGCGATACTCCCAGCGCGCGGTGGATGAAGGTGATCAGGCCGGGGATGGTGTCCGGGCCGGCCATCCCGGCGGCCAGCGGACCGACCATGGCCTCGGCCAGGGCGCCGACCAGTGCGGTCGCGGTCAGCTCCGGGTCCTGTGGGGGTAGTTCGCCGCTCGCCACGCCCGCCGCGACGTACCCGGCGATCAGTTCGGCGTACGCGCGGCGGAAGACCAGCCGCTCGGCGTCGACCGCCGGGTCGACCGGCTCGGCGAGCAGGGCGTACGCCAATCGCGGCGACTGCAGCGCGCGGCCGGCGAACGTCTCGACGATGGCGGACAGCCGCTCGGCGGTGGTGCTCTCCAGCGCTGCGGCGCGCGCGACCGCGTCCACCTCGCGCTGCGAGGCGGTCCGGAACACCTCGGCGAACAGGTTGGCCTTGGTGGGGAAGTGGCGGTAGACGCTGCCGGTCGCCACGCCGGCCCGCTCGGCCACGGCGGCGACCGAGCAGCCGGCGTATCCGTGCTCGGCCATGATCTTCAGCGCGGCGGTGATGATCCGCTCCCGGGAGGCGCTCAGGCGGGCTCTCACCCGCTCGGTGCTCCGGTAGACCACGCAAGGATTGAACCACCATTCAATCCTTGGCTACAAGGTGATGACCATCCCCCGGACGCCGGGCTCCCGCGGCGGGCCGTCAACAAGTACTCTCCCGGCGGAGAGGAACGCGATGATCAGTCGTCGAAAGTTGATCGCCACCGGTGTGGGTGTCACGGCCGGTCTGGTGACCGCAGGTTGCAGCCGTGGACCGTCGTCCGGGGCTACGTGGTCGCACCCTGGTCTGGCCGCGGCCAGCGCCCCGCCGGAACAGGTGCAAGTGACCGTCACGCCGGCCGCCGATACCAAGAAGGTGTCGCCGCTCGAGCAGGTCGTCGTGGCGGTGGAGGGCGGCACGCTCAAGGATGTCTCGGTGGCCGCCGGGAGCAAGACCGTCGCCGGCGAGCTGGATGGAGACGGTCTGACCTGGCGTTCGACCGGCAAGCTGGCGTACGGCAAGACCTACAGCGTGACGGTGTCGGCGGCCGACTCCGCCGGTGCGCTGACCCAGCACACCAGCAGCTTCAGCACGGTCAAGCCGTCCGGGGTCGCTTCCGTCACGTTCCAGGCCAACGCGCTGACCGCCCTGCGGGACGGTGGCACGTACGGGGTCGGTCTGCCGGTCATGGTGAACTTCAGCAAGCCGGTCAAGAACCGCGCCGAGGCCGAGCAGGCGATGCTCGTGGAGACCACGCCGGCCGTCGAGGGACGGTGGCGCTGGATCGACAGCCGGAACGCGCACTGGCGGCCGGCGAAGTACTGGACCCCGGGCACGAAGATCTCGGTGAAGATCAACCTGTTCGGCCGTGATCTCGGCAAGGGCGTCTACGGCGGCGCCGACGCCAGCACGAACTTCACCATCGGTCCGTCCCGCATCGCTATCGCCGACGCGAGCACCCACCGGATGAAGGTCTACATCGACGGCAGGATGGTGCGCGACATCCCGGTCAGCATGGGCAAGGGCGGCACCGTCGTAGGCGCGGACGGCAAGATCGTCAGCTACTGGACGGCCTCCGGCCCGCACGTGGTGATGACCCGGGAACCCGCGCACCGGATGACCTCCGCCAGCTACGGGATCGTCGATCCCAAGGACCCCAACTACTACGACGAGGTCATCAAGCTCTGCGTGCGGATCTCGTACACGGGCGAGTTCGTCCACCTGGCCGACTGGAACATCGGGGCGCACGGCAGGGAGAACACCTCGCACGGCTGCATCAACGTCGGACCGGACCATGCCCGATGGTTCTACGACACGTTCCGGCTCGGGGACGTGGTCGATGTGCGCAACACCCCGCGACGGATGGGACTCACCGACGGGGTGGGCGACTGGACCGTACCGTGGGACAAGTGGTGAGCAACGGCCCCACGGCACGGCCCGCAAGCTGACGGACGCGCTGTCGGGGGGCGGCGCGGCTCATTCGCCGCCGGCAGCGCCGGCCTCAGGCGGGCGAGGGCCGGGCCTCCGCCGTCGCCAGGGAGAGCCAGAAGAAGCCGTGACCGGCTACGCCGAGGTCGTACTCGCCGGACTCCTGCACCGTCGGGAATTCGGCGCCGCCCATGAGCTCCCGGGGCCGACGACCGGCGTACGGGGGCAGGGTCAGCGTCGTCGTCTGTGGGTACCGGGAGAAGTTGAACAGGCACAGCACCTCGTCGTCGCGCTCGCCGCGGAGGAATGCCAGCACGGCCGGGTTGGTGGAGCGGACGATGCGGCAGCCGGGGCGGGAGAACGCCGTCCAGGCGTGCCGCGTCTCCATCAGCTTCTCCACCACGTGCAGCAGGGAGGACCGGGCGCGGAGTTGGTTCTCCACGTTGACCGCCATGTAGCCGTAGATCGACTCGTGGATCAGCGGCGCCGGCAGGTTCTCCGGCTGTGCCACCGAGAAGCCTCCGTTGCGGTCCGGTGCCCACTGCATCGGCGTGTTGACCGCCCGGTTGCCGGGCAGCGACAGGTTCTCGCCCATGCCGATCTCGTCGCCGTAGTAGACGACCGGAACGCCGGGCATGGACAGCAACAAGGCGAACGCGAGTTCGAGCTGCCCCCGGTCGTCGTTGAGCAGGCTGGCCGTCCGCCGGCGGATGCCGGTCGCGCCCCGCATGCGGGCCAGCGGCGCGTACGTGTGCAGCAGTTCCTCGCGTTCCCGCTCATGCAGCAGGCCCAGCGACATCTCGTCCCCGTCGCGGAGGAACACCGCCCAGTGGCGGTCACCCGGCTGGTCCCGCATCTGTGACAGCACCCGGGACACCGGCCGGTGCGTCTCGCGCCGCATGGCGAGCAGCAGACTCGGCATGAGCGAGGCGTACATCACGAGGTGGCACTCCGGGTGCTCCGCGGTGCCGAAGTAGGAGCTGGCGCCTTCCGGCCAGTCCTCACTCCACGCGATGAAGATCCGGTTCGGGTACGTCGAGTCCAACCAGGACCGCAGGTCCCGCAGGTAGCTGTGCGTCTCGTCGAGTCCCTTGCTCGACGTGCCGGTGCGCTCGAACAGGTAGGGCACCGTGAGCAGGCGCAGGCCGTCGACCCCCTGCCGGAGCCAGAAGTCCATCACGTCACGCATCGCGGCCCGCACCTCGGGCGCGTCGTAGTTCAGGTCCGGCTCGTGTTGGCTGTAGCGGTGCAGGTAGTACTGTCGCCGCTTTCCGTCGTACGTCCAACCCGCGCCACGGCTGCTGAGCGGTTCGTCCGCCTCGGCGTAGGCGTCGCCCGTGTCCCGCCACACGTAGAAGTTGCCGTACGGGCCGTCCGGGTCGCTCCGGGAGGCCTCGAACCACGGATGCTCGTCGCTGGTGTGGTTGAGCACCAGGTCCAGCACCACCCGCAGGCCCTGCCGACGGGCGAGGCTCAGCAGCTCCAGCAGGTGCGACGGCTGCCCGAGGCCGGCGTCGATGGCCTCGAAGTCGGACGCCGCCCTACCGTCACCCAGCGCCGGCGATGCCATGATCGGGTTCAGCAGCAGGCAGTTCACCCCCAGCCGGCGCAGGTAGTCCAGCTTCTCGGTGATGCCGCGCAGGTCGCCGTGGCCGTCGCCGTCGGAGTCGTAGAAGAACCGCACGTTCACCTCGTAGAACGTGCTGCCGGCCGCCCAGTTGGGGTCGTCCGGCGGCTCCGGGCCGGGGTCGTTCTCGACCTCGCTGCGGGCGACGCGGAGCCGGCCCGACAGGGCTTGGCGGGCGCGCGCGGCCACCCGCTCCGCCGGGTCCCGCTCCAGGGTCTCGAGCGTCTCGAACGCGGCCACCAGCTGCTCGCGGCTCCGGTTCCTGCCGTGCGCCCAGTTGCTCAGCTCGTCCACGGCGAGCACCCGTGCCGACTCGAGCCCGCTGCGGGTGAGCGCGAGGAGGTCGCCCGGGATCAGCTCGGGCCGCCGGGGCGCGTTGCTGAGGATCAGGTCCCCGACGCCGGCGGCCCGCATCTGCGGGGTCTGCCGGCGTTCCCGGTCGACCATCCGTACCGCCGCGTAATCGAAGGCCTCCCGGACGCTGATGATCCCGTTGCCGTCGCGGTCGGCCGCGCCGGTCCGCAGCCCCTCGAGAAAGGGGCCGGAGAACGCGGACGGCAGCGCGTGCTGCTTGTAACCGTCACCCTCGTGTGCCAACTCGGTGGCCCCGGCGGACACCACGACGATGCGGCTGCGGTCCCCGCGCTGCTTGAGGTCGCCGAAGGCGCCCGCGTGGCAGCAGTCCAGGATCAGGACCAGCCCGCTGGCCCGGCACTCGTCGATCCAGAGCCGCAGCTCGTCGGTCGGTACGGCGGTCGGCGGAAGGCGGTCCGGGTCGGTGTCGGTTGCCGTCAGGTAGAGGCGATGGCCGTTGTGCAGTCGCCCGTGGCCGGAGTAGTACACGAGCAGGAAGTCGTGGGGATCGGCGCTCTTCAGGAAGTCGTACAGGGTGACCTGCGCGGTGTGGGAGTCGTCGTCGAGGGAGTCCCGGACGTCGTCGAAGGCGGCGAGGCCGGGGTCCCGGAGGAGCCGGGCCCAGTCCTTGAGGTCACTGCCGGGTGAGTCGAGGTTGGGCAGTGCTTCGCTGGCGTAGGTGCCCACACCGATCAGGAGCGCACGCTTCACCGCGGGTGCCCACCGGGTCCGGACGCCTCTGCGTCACTCACCATCGACCTTTTGGGTCACTGCGGGCGTGCCCTGTCGGGGCACCGATGCTGCCTTGATGACCTCGGTCAGGGTCTTCTCCGACACGTCCCGGACGTCGATCTCGGTGCCGTCCGGGAGGCTCATCCGCAGGCGTTTGCCCTTGTTGCGGTCCTGGTAGCGCTTGATCACCTCGGTCAGGTGCCTGATGTCCGCCGCCGCCCGCTTCGCGGTCGGATAGCTGAAGACGGCGAGGGTGAGTGCGCCGAAGATGATGCTGACCGGATCTCGCGTCCCCGGCTCGGCCTCCTTGACGAGCTCCGTCGCCTCGACACCCGGAACCTGGTTGAGGTGGTCCTTCAGATAGCGCGCCTGCTCGGCCAGTTCCTCATCGGTGACCGGTCCGTCGGCCACCACCCGCAAGATCAATCCATCGGCCATGATCTTATCGTTGCCTCTCCCGGTACGCCGTGCAAGGGTCCCGGCGGTGGGATCCCGCGCGGGCGCCGGTCGCTTGGCCGGCGGTACGCCCGTCACCACCCGATCCGCCCCGAACGCAGGGCTCGACGGCCGTGCGCGTGACGTGCATCCGACAGACCCGCGAGGTGGCTACGTGGCCACGCTCGGCGGCTCGCGCGGCAGGTCGACCGTTCGTAGTCAGCTCCAGCGAATCTGGATCTGTGATCGCCACTGATCGACGACGTCGGATCGGCCCTCCGTTGCGATCTCGTCGGCCCGGTTCCACAGGCTCAGGTAGACCTGCACTGCGCTGCCGGAGAACACCACGTCCGCCCGATCGGCCTCGACTGGAGTCGTCACTATCGGGCCTTCGCTGATCCGTACCGTCCAGGCATGACCGGTATCGTCGATCCTCACCAGCACGGTGTACGGTTCGGCCGAGTGGAGCCTGCCCGTCCCACGGGTGATGAAGCCGGTCAGCAGCTCATCGATCCCGTCGGCGGCCAGCACTGGATCGATGTCCACGTCCGACGCTCTCGGCCACCGTCCATGAACGGCCGAGATCGCGTCAACGCTGTGGATGGTCGTCTCGTGGGCCTGGCGCCGGGCCCAGAATCGGCGCGGCGGTGGGGCGTCCTTGAGGAACACCATCGCCTGGGCGTCCTCCGCTGTCGCGTGCAATGTGTCGACCAGGGCGGCGAGGCCGTCCGAGTACCAGCGGAGCAGATCGGCGGCGGCCTTGCCCTCGGCTTGTGATGCTGAGGTGTCGTGGTCGGTGTCGCCGCGCAGGTTCGCCGCCGCCCATCTGTGCACCATGCCCTGATGGGTCACGAGCTCGGTGACATCCCAGCCGGGGCATGTGGGGACCGTTGCGTCGAACCCGGCTGCGGCGGCGGCCTCGCGCAGGGCGGCGCCGCTACGGACAAGAGCCGCAAGGTGATCTTCCAGGCTCAGGTGGGTCGACATGGCGGCATGTTAGAGGGCGACGCGATGGAAAGCTGGGGCGGGTTCCGCTGCATTCAGCGGTTCGGCGTGTTTGTGATCGTCCGTCGCCTACCTGGCCATGCGGCACGCCGTTGGCTGAGGCCCAGCCCGGCGTCAGCGCACCCGATGGCCTCGGAAAACGGCAGTGACGGCGCGCAGCGCGGTGACGTCGGCGAGGGGGTCGCCTTCCACGGCGAGCAGGTCAGCGTCGAAGCCGGGAGCCAGCCGCCCCTTGTGCTCGCCGACCCGGCACGCCTCGGCGGCCGATGAGGTCACCGCGCGCAGCGCCGCGACCGGCGGGAACCCGCATTCGACCAACATGGCTGCGCCGTACGGCAGGACATCATGCGGCTTGGGTGGCGCAACACCGGCGTCGGTGCCGCACACCAGCGTGACGCCGGCATCCCGCATCCGCCGCAGGTTGGCCACGAAACCGTCAAGCCGGGAGGCCAGCCGCGGCGGAGGTGCAAATCCTGGAACAAACCCGAGGGTCGCCGACACGGCAATGCCGGCCCGAGCGATCGCCCCAATCAGGTCCGGGCGCGAGTCCACACCATCGGCCGTCATGAACGAGCAATGCTCGATCGTGTCGACGTCCGCCGCGAGGGCATTTTCAATGCCCCGTACGCCATGGGCGTGCGCCGCCACGGGCAACCCGTGGCGGCGAGCCTCCTCGACGGCCGCGCGCAACTCGTCCGGCCCGTACTGCGCCTCGTGCGAGCGCGTCCCGGGCGTCATCTCGCCGCCGGTCGCCATCACCTTGATCACGTTGACACCCCGTTCCACGCGGGCGCGTACCGCGGCCCGCACACCCTCGACCCCGTCCGCCTCGCCACCGAGGAACCAGCAGTGGCCCCGGCTGGTGGTGACGGGCGGGCCGGCCGCGAGGATCTGCGGACCGGATGCGGGTCGGCGGCGAGCTCGTCGCGTAGCCGCAACGCCAGATAACCCCGGTCGCCCAGATCCCGCACCGTCGTGATCCCCGCAGCCAGGCAGGTACGCGCCGCGGTGCGCATGCGACTGAGCAGCTCCTCGTCCGGCAGTTCCGCCAGAGCACCGACCGGGTCCGCGCTGGCGTCGAAGACCAGGTGCACGTGGGCGTCGACGAGGCCGGGCAGCAGCGTCGCACCACCCAGATCGGCCACCTCGGCGCCCGACGGTGGCGCCCCGTTGGCCTGTACGTCGACGATTCGCCCATCGTCGATGAGCACCAGGGGCCGCTCGACCAGGACGGGACTGACCCCGTCGAACGCAGTGCCGCCACGGATCGCCAACATGTCCGCCACCACCAGACCACCGGCGGCCTCTCGGTCGGACGATCTGCTTACGGGTTTCGGCCGCTCATCGTCAGCTAAACCCGTCCGACCCGTTGCCGCCATCCGTCGGTCGGCCGCCTTCCTCCCGACTTCGGCCCAGCAGGTGGCAGCGCCCCGCCGCCGACAGATCAGGGTCCCGTGGTCGCGGTCGGCCGGGCCTCCGGGACGGTGTGGGACCTCCGTCGAGCCGGCCGACACCTCCCCGGTGCCGGCCGGTCCCGACGTGACCCCCGCCGCCCACTTCAGGCGGCGCGAGGATCAGTTGGCCCGCGGAGGCCCGCCCCACCACCCGGTGGGGAGTCGCTCGCCCACAAGGCGAGGATCCACAACAGGCACCAGAAACCCGGTGAACGTTAGTGGACACCGCACTACGCGATGCGCCCCATGCCACGCGGGAAGCGGTGGAGATGGGCACACCCGTCCGTCGTCACCTGGAAGAGCTCTCCGGTTTGCACCCCTGCCGCGCCATCGGTCGTCGTGACGTTCGGTTGTACGACGACGGTCATGCCTTCGGCGAACCGGAGATCGGGCAGCGGCTCCAGGGTCCGACTCCGTGAGCCGAACACGGGCGGCAGGTAGCCGCCTCCAAGGCCGTGCACGAGGTCGTCGACGGTCGTGAAGCCGGCCTCCTCGATGACGGCAGCCGCCTCGACCACCTCCGGCGGGGTGACGCCGGGCGCGAGCAGAGCCTCGATTCGGTTGAGCGCCTCGTCCGCCACCGCGTGGAGCTCCTTGTACAGGGGGGTTGGCTCCGCTCCGACAGTGAAGGTGCGGAGGAGCTGGCCGGGATAGTCGATGCCGTAGCTGGTGCTCAGCTCGCAGGAGAGGACGTCTCCGGTCGCGAGTCTCCGCTCACCCGGCCACTGAGCAGGCACGCACTGGTCAGGGGAGTTCATGGAGGCGATCGAGAAGTAGTGGATGTAACTGGTGCCGCCGAGAGGTAGGTAGCTTCCCTCCACGAGGGCGACGAGCTCGTGCTCCGAAGAGCCCGGGGCAGCCCGCTCCTGCAGTGCCGCGCAGGAGAGATCCGTCAACTCGGCTGCTCGCTTCAGCCACTCGATCTCCGCCGCGGACTTGCGCAGGCGCAGTCTTGTGTAGGCACCGTTCAGGTCGACCACGCCATCTACCGCCGATTCCAGGACACGGAAGGCCTGGAACGGAAGAGCCCCGATCACCCCGACCCGGGAGCCGCCGGCCCCACGGGCTCGCAGCTCCTCCACGACGCTGCTCGGCGTATGTCCCGCCCACCGCACCGAGGCCTCGGTGGCCACCCGCCTCGCCTGGGGTAGGTGGTTGAAGAAATGCACAAGCAGCGCGTCCTGCTCACCGATCGAGTGCACGACGACGGCCTCCCGGGTGACCGGCCAGCCGGTCAGCCACTGCACCCCGCTGCCGGAGCGGTTGGCGCCGTACACCACCACGTGCTCGACCTCAGCCTCCCGCATCACCTCGTCGAGGGCGGCGGCACGACCCGCCATCTCCTCCTGGCTGAACCTCGGGGGGCCGGCGGACGGGCTGGTCGTGCCTGCGGTCATCTGTCACCTGCGGGACGGGCGTGCGGTGGAGCCGCGCACGACGAGCGACAGGGGGAGGAGAACCGACCGCGCGGGGCGGGCGGACTCCTCGAACAGCTCCAGCAGCATGCGGGCCGCCTCCACCCCGACCTGGTGGTGCGGAACCGCGATCGTGGTCAAGGGCGGACGCAGCTTGTCCAGGAAGGGCATGTCGTTGAAGCCGACCACGCTCATGTCCCGAGGACAGGAGATCCTTCGTTCGGCGAAGACGTCGTAGCATCCGAGGGCGATCAGGTCGTTGCCGGCGACGATCGCGCTCGGGTCCGCTCCGGAGTCCAGGAGGTGCCGCAAGGCCCGCGCACCCGCCTCCTCCGTCCAGTACTCGCAGGCGACGATCAGCGACGGGTCGTCATCGAGACCGTGCTCGTGCAGGGCAGTGCGGAACGCGTTCGCGCGGACGACACCCGTGGAGGTGCTGGTCGGGCCGGCCAGGTGTGCGATCCGGGTGTGCCCGAGCCCCGCGAGGTGCTTGACGGCCATGGCGACCCCCGCCGCGTCGTCGGGGGTGACGCAGGGAACGTCGACGTTCTCGGTGCGGCGGTTGACCAGCACCATCGGGACGCCCTGCTGGTGCAGTTCCCGCAGCAGGGGGTGGTCGAGGCGGGCCGTGGCGATGATGAGACCTTCGACCTGCCGCGACCGGAGTGAGGCCACGAGGGCCTCCTCCCGGGCCGGGTCGTGGTCGGTGTTGACGATCAGGGCGCTGTAGCCGGCAGGGCCGAGGACGTCCTCGATGCCGCGGACGATCGGGGGGAACAGCGGGTTGGTCAGGTCCGGGATGACGAGCCCGATCGTCCGCGACTTTGCGGTCTTCAGGCTGCGTGCGATGGGATTCGGCTGGTATCCGAGCGACTCAGCCGCCTTCAGCACCCGCCGGGCCGTCTCCGCGTTCACCAGTCGCCGCGTCTCGGGGTTCAGGGCGCGGGAAGCGGTGGCTGCGTGAACACCCGCAGCTTCGGCGACGTCGCGGAGGGTGGGGTTGGGCACGGCAGTGATGATAGTGCGCCTTTTGCGTATTGGCCTGCTCATCGTCCACCCCTCACGCCGGTTCCTCCTCCGCCCGGCGCCACGTCGCACGGCCCCACACGGCGAGCAGCGCGAGCGGGATGCTTGTGGCAGCAGCGAGCAGGAAGATCTCTCGGTAGCGGTCGTCCTGGGCGAGGCCGGAGACCACGACGGCGGCGACGGCGCTGCCGACGAAGAGTGACCCGGCGAAGAGCGACACCACCGTCGCCCGGGCTCCCGGCAGCACCTCCGTCGCCCATGTCTGCAAGGAGGAGTGCATGGCGGCCCAGGCAAGGCCGAGCAGGAGCGCGACCAGCATGGCCACCGCCGGCGCCTGGGACACCGCCATGACGATGCAGCCCACGAGGGCTGCGGCGCCGCCCAGACCGATCAGCCGAGCGGGATGCAGGTCCCTGGAGAGACGCCCCACGAGGCGCGCGGACACGAAGACGGCGACGCCGTAGACGGCGGTGACGCCGCCGGCTACCGAGGAGCTCACCCCCGTTGCCTCCACCGCTGGCGGCAGCAGGGTGAGCGCGCCGAGCAGGACGGCACCCTCGATGAACGCCAGCAGGAGGACCAGCACGGTCACCCGCGACCGCATCGCCTGCACCAGCGGTGCGACCACGGTCCGGTGCGTGCGGGTCACCGCCGGCTCGGCGAGGCGCCCCAGGCCGCCGGCCAGCAGCAGCGCGGAGCCCCCGGTGACGAGGAAGGCCAGACGCCAGGTTGCCACGTGTGCCAGGAGGCCAGCCAATGCGGACGCGATCGCTGTACCGAGGGCGACACCGACCATGAGCCGGGTGATCTGGCGCTGTCGCTGCGGTGCGGGGACCGTGTCGCCGACGTAGATCAGTGCGGCGGGAAAGGCCGCTCCGAAGAAGCCGCCGGCCAGGCAGCGGAAGACCGCCAGTGCGAGCATCGAACCGGCGAGTGCCGAGGCTGCAGTGGTGAGCGCCGACAGGAAGAGGGTGATGCGCAACGTCCGGACGAGCCCCAGCCGGTCCGACACGAGCCCCCAGACCGGCTGCATGAGGCCGTACGCCACGAAGTAGGCGCCCGCCGCCTGGACGGCGCGGGACAGGGGCACGTCGAGGTCGACCGCGATGGCGACCAGCATCGGGGGCATGGCAAAACGGTCAAGCGTGCTGACGAGCGCGGTGTACTGCAGCAGCCGGATCGGCGAGGACCAGCGCCGGGAGGCGGTGCCCCTCATCAGGCCTCCGAGGAGACGTACGACGTCAGGCCCGACTCGGGAGCCAAGGCCTCGGCAAGCACGTCCCGACCGTCCCTCCAGGTCGGGAGGTAGCGCCGGCGCAGGTCCACGACGGTCGTGAGTGCCGCCAGGTCGACCGCCGTGTCCAGGACCAGGCCCTCGCTGCTGCTCCGCAGGCGTGCCACGTAGCGCCGGGCCAGATCCCCGGCAAGGCCGAGCACCGACGCGGCCTCCTCCGCGGCCGCCGTCTCGGCTGTTCCGCGACAGATGTCACGAGCCGTTTCCCTCAATGCGTCACCGAAGCGACGCGCCGGCTCGAGGAAGCGCTCGCCTACAACACTGACGACCGTGCCGAGGTAGGGCGAGCACACCTCGCTCACCCGGGCAAGGGTCACCGCTCCCGCTGCTTCAGCCAGCAGCTCGTTGCCCGCGTTGAGCATCGTCGCGTCACACTCACCGGCCAGCAGGGCTTCGAGTCGCCTGGGCGTCGAGCCGAGGGTCAGGAGTTCGTACTCGTCCCTCCCGACGCCGAGCGACTCGGCGAGCGCATACATCGCGAGGGCGAAACCAGAGGTCGGTACGTCGACACCCACCCGAGCCCCGCGAAGCTGCTCGGGAGCAAGACCCGGCCTGCCGTAGAGCCCCAGCCCCAGGCCGCGGTCCACGGCGCTGACGATGCGGGCGTCGGCCGTGACCCCCAACGGGTTCTCCGGGCTGAACCGGTACGCCACCACGTTGTCGGGGCTGGTGAGCGCGACGTCGATCTCGCCCGCGATCAGGGAGCGGAACTGCGCGGGGGAGGATGGCACTGCCACCTCCGTCACCTCGAGACCCTGCTCCGCCAGCCGCCCAGTGCGCCGCGCGACGGCGAGCAGGACCGACGGGGTGAAGGATCCGACAACCAGTTCCACCTGCGTCTCCTCGTTCTCCGGCCGTCCTGACGTCGCTGGGCAGACTAGCGCAACGTGCAGTCGATTGCAGTAGTCCAGCTACGAAGTTTCGGATCCCCGACGTTGCAATCGAGCTGATCGTTGTGCTTGACATGCCACGGAGGGCGCAGAGAGACTGCAGTCGTTTGCAGGAGTCGGATGCCGGGAGGCCGAGGAGTGGCAGACACGGACGCAAGGGTGGCCTCGGCCATCGCCCACTGGGCCCCCCGCTTCACCACCAACGGGGTCACCGTCTGGGACTTTCAGCGGATCACCGCAAGCGTCGCCCGCTGGGAGGACTGGTGCCGGGCATGGTCCGAGGTGGGTGCGGAGCACGAGCGCCTCGGTCGGGACGCCCTCGCGCAGGATCGGCTTCTCTCCGCCGGACAGCACCTGACCCAGGCGGCCGTCTACTACCACTTCGGCAAGTTCGTCTTCGTGGAAGACCTCGAGCAGATGCGCCGGGCCCATGAGCGGGCGGTTCGCTGCTACCGAGACGCGCTGCCTCACCTGCGACGACCGGGCCGGCGGGTGGAGATCCCGTTCGAGGGAGCCAGCCTGGTCGGCGTACTCCGGCTACCCGAGGGTGAAGGCCCCCACCCGGTCGTGCTCATGGTCCCCGGCCTGGACTCGACCAAGGAGGAGTTGCACAGTACGGAGGAGACGTTCCTCGACCGTGGCCTGGCCACCTTCAGCGTTGACGGCCCCGGGCAGGGCGAGGCGGAGTACGACCTGCCGATCAGGGGCGACTGGACCGCGCCCGCCGAGGCGCTTTTCTCGGCTCTCCTCGAGATGCCAGAGGTGGACAGCGACCGGATCGCCGCGTGGGGGGTGAGCCTGGGCGGTTACTACGCACCACGGATCGCTGCCGCGCTCGGGGACCGGCTGAAGGCTTGCGTCGCCCTCGCCGGCCCGTTCAACTTCGGGGAGTGCTGGGAGGGCCTCCCCGAGCTCACGCGCAAGACGTTCGAGGTCCGCTCGCGGGCACGCGACGAGGCGCAGGCGCGGGAGATCGCCCTCACCCTGTCGCTGGAGAAGTCCGCGTCCGAGATCACCGCCCCGCTGCTGATCGTCTTCGGCCGGCAGGACCGGCTGATTCCGTGGCAGCACGCCGAGCGACTGCGGCGTGCGGCGGGGGGAGAGGTTGAGCTGGTCATGCTCGAGAACGGCAACCACGGCTGCGCGAACGTCGCCCCCTGGCACCGGCCCTACACCGCCGACTGGCTCGCGCGGAAGCTCGGGCGAGCCTGATCCGCACACCCCAGACCCTCGGCTTGACTCGGGAACCAGCCGTTACTACGTTGTTATACAAACGATTGCAAAGGCAGGCTCATGACAAACGACAGTGACTCCACCGACCTGAGGGTGGGTTGGATCGGGACCGGCCGGATGGGCTTCGCCATGGCCCGCCGGCTCGCCAAGGGGGGCGTGGATCTCGCCGCCTGGAACCGCACCCGGGCCAAGGCCGAACCCCTGGCCGAGGTCGGCAGCACCGTGGTGGACTCGATCGCCGAGCTGCGGGACCGCGACGTCGTGTTCACGATGGTCTCCACCCCGTCCGACCTGGAGCAGGTGCTCCTCGGCGAGGGTGGCCTGCTTGCGGACCGCGACCACGTCCCCGGCGTCGTCGTGGACTGCTCCACCGTCTCGACCGAGTCGTCGGAGCGGATGCGGGAAGCCTGCACGGACCGCGGTGTGGCCTTCCTCGCCGCGCCGGTGAGCGGCAACGGCAAGGTGGTCAAGGCCGGCGGGCTCAGCCTGGTCGTCTCCGGGCCCGAGGAGACCTACCACCTCGTCGCTCCGCTGCTGGCGCACCTCGGCAAGTCGGTCACGTACGTCGGTCAGGGCGATGTCGCGCGGCTGGTCAAGATCTGCCACAACTTGTTCCTGGGCGTGGTGACCCAGTCGCTGGCCGAGATCACCGTCCTGGCCGAGAAGGGCGGCGTCTCCCGGGCGGCCTTCCTCGACTTCCTGAACAACAGCGTGATGGGCTCGGTGTTCTCCCGGTACAAGACGCCGGCGTTCGTGAACCTCGACTACACCCCCACCTTCACGCCGACGCTGCTGCGGAAGGACTTCGACCTCGGTCTTGCTGCGGCTCGTCAGCTCGACGTCCCCATGCCGGTCGCCGCAGCCACCGCCCAGCTGGTGCAGGCCACGGTGAGCAGCGGCCGCGTCGACGAGGACTTCGCGATCCTCCTCGACCAGCAGGCGGCGGCCTCAGGCCTCGTGCTCAAGCCGGAGGACGTCGTCGTCGACGACGGGCTGAGCGCAGCGGACGAGGTGAGCTAGCCATGGCGCCGTCGGCTCCGGCAGCCGCACCCATGGCCGCCCCCGGCCACATGGGCGTCGACTACGAGCAGCGCGTCGACTTCGACAGGCTGCGGAAGTACCGCCTCTCCCGGGCGAAGGCCTCCCTGGAGGCCAGCGAGTGCGGTGCCTTCCTGCTCTTCGACTTCTACAACATCCGGTACACCACCCAGACCTGGATCGGTGGTGCCCTCGGCGACAAGATGACCCGCTACGCGCTGCTGACCCGGGGCGGCGAGCCGATGCTCTGGGACTTCGGCTCCGCCGCACGACACCACCGCCTCTACTCGCCCTGGCTGGACCCGACCAACTGCCATGCCGGCATGCTCGGGCTCCGCGGCGCCATCGCCCCCACCGCTGGCCTGATGGAGCAGGCGGTGCGGCAGATCAAGGGGCTGCTCGAGGACGCCGGGGTCGCGGACGCCCCGGTCGGCGTCGACATCGTGGAGCCGCCGTTCCTCTTCGAGATGCAGCGGCAGGGGCTGACCGTGGTGGACGCCCAGCAGCTCATGCTCGACGCGCGGCAGATCAAGTCCCAGGACGAGATCATGCTGCTGACCCAGGCCGCCGCGATGGTCGATGGCGTCTACCAGGACATCGTGGAGGTCCTCAAGCCCGGCATCCGGGAGAACGAGATCGTCGCTCTGGCCAACAAGCGGCTCTACGAGATGGGGTCCGACCAGGTGGAGGCGATCAACGCGGTCTCGGGTGAGCGGTGCAACCCTCACCCGCACAACTTCTCGGACCGCCTGATCCGGCCGGGGGACCAGGCCTTCTTCGACATCATCCACTCGTTCAACGGCTACCGCACCTGCTACTACCGCACGTTCAGCGTGGGCAGTGCGACCCCGAGCCAGCGTGACGCCTACACCAAGGCCCGCGAGTGGATGGACGCCTCGATCAACATGATCAAGCCAGGGGTCGGCACCGACGAGGTGGCGGCGGTGTGGCCGAAGGCGGAGGAGTTCGGTTTCGAGAACGAGATGGCGGCTTTCGGCCTTCAGTTCGGTCACGGACTGGGCCTCGGCCTCCACGAGCGTCCGATCATCTCCCGGCTCAACAGCATGAAGGAGCCGATCGAGCTCCAGCCCGGCATGGTGTTCGCGCTGGAGACCTACTGCCCTGCCAGCGACGGCTTCTCGGCGGCGCGGATCGAGGAGGAGGTTGTGGTGACGCCGGAGGGGCCCCGGATCCTCACCCTCTTCCCGGCCCAGGACCTCGTGGTCACCAACCCGTACTGAGCCGACTTCACGTGGCACGTCCTGCTCCTTCTCTCGTGTCCACTTCTCTCGAAAGGCGACACCCCATGCCCGAGACCACCTCTGCCGCCAGCCCTCTCCCGGTTGCCAACCTGCTCACCGACCTGTACATCGGTGGCAAAGGCGTGCCCGCCGCCGACGGCGGTCGCTTCGACGTGGTCGACCCGGCGACCGGCTCGGTCATCACCGCCGTCGCAGACGGCACCGTCCAGGACGCGATCGCTGCCGTCGACGCAGCCGAACAGGCGGCGGCGGGGTGGGCGGCGACCGCGCCGCGTCAGCGCGCCGAAATCCTCCGCCGCGCGTTCGAGTTGATGACCGCGCAGGCCGACGACCTGGCCAGGTTGATCACGCTCGAGAACGGGAAGGCGCTTGCCGACGCCCGCGGGGAGGTGGCCTATGCCGCCGAGTTCTTCCGCTGGTACTCGGAGGAGGCGGTCCGGGCAGCCGGCGAGTTGGTGACGGCCCCCTCCGGGACGAACAAGATCCTGGTGTTGCAGCAGCCGGTCGGCATCTGCGTGCTCGTCACCCCGTGGAACTTCCCGGCGGCCATGGCGACCCGGAAGATCGGTCCCGCACTGGCGGCCGGGTGCACCATGGTGCTGAAGCCCGCCAGCGACACGCCGCTGACCGCGCTCGCCATGGCCCGCATCCTGGCGGACGCCGGCGTGCCATCAGGGGTCGTCAATGTCCTGCCCGCCCGTCGTTCGGGTGCCGTCGTCTCGGCGATGCTGCACGACCCACGGGTTCGCAAGCTGTCGTTCACCGGTAGCACCGAGGTGGGCAGGATCCTGCTGAGAGAGGCCGCGGACCAGGTGGTCAACTGCTCCATGGAGCTGGGCGGCAACGCCCCGTTCCTCGTGTTCGCCGACGCCGATCTGGATGCCGCCGTCGACGGTGCCATGGTCGCGAAGATGCGCAACGCCGGTGAGGCGTGCACGGCCGCAAACCGGTTCTACGTCGAGGCCTCCATCGCCGACGAGTTCAGCAACCGGCTTGCCGAGCGGATGAAGGCGCTCCGCCTCGGGCCGGGGCTGGACGAGACCAACCAGGTAGGCCCGCTCGTCAACGGCGACACCGCCTCGAAGGTCGAGGAGCTGGTCCGGGGCGCGGTCGACGCGGGCGCGAAGGCCGTGGTCGGTGGCCGCCGTCCAGAGCGCGAGGGCTTCTACTACGAGCCCACCGTGCTGCTCGACGTGACCCCGGACGCACCGATCCTGCAGGAGGAGATCTTCGGGCCGGTGGCGCCGATCGTGACGTTCGAGGACGAGGACGAGGCGATCCGGCTGGCCAACGCCACCGAGTATGGACTGGTGTCGTACGTGTTCACCGGCGACCTGGCGCGCGGCCTTCGGGTCAGCGAGGCGCTCGACTCCGGCATGGTCGGCCTCAACCGTGGCCTGGTCAGCGACCCGGCCGCACCGTTCGGCGGCACCAAGCAGAGCGGCGTGGGCCGGGAGGGCGGCCACCACGGGATGCTGGATTACCTGGAGGCGAAGTACATCGCCGTGCAGTGGTGACACCGGCCGCGAAACAGCGGCAACAGGAACCGCGGACACGAACAGCAGCAGACACAACAACAGCGGCGGCCATCCTCGCGGATGGCCGCCGCTGTGCGTTCCGGTGGCTCCTACTGCTTCCCCCAGTAGTCGTCGCGCGCCTTGCTCGCCGCCAGCTCCTCCGCGGTGCGGAAGCCCGGCGCCATCGATGCGTCAGTGCCGGCCATGTACTGGTGGTGGTCGATGCCCAGCAGCCGGATCCAGCTCTGCTGGCCGAACGTCAAGGCGATGCAGCAGCCGAGCTCCACGAGCTCCGGCTCCGTGAAGTGCTCATGGAGACGCTGCCACAGCTTGTCGAGGTCCTGCTCTCCCCAGGCGATCGCCTGGGCGTAGGCCAGGGCGGCCTTCTGCCGCTCGTCGTACTTGTCGGAGGACTCGAAGTTGAGGAGGTCGTCGTACTTCGCCTCCTCCAGGCCTGCGGCGGCAGCCTTGGCAGAGCGCTGGTTTCCGCAGAACTCGCACTTCACGGTCCGTGAGATGTAGACCCGGCACAGGTCCTTGATCGCGTGGTCACACACGCCGCTGTGGAACAGCGCCTTCCACGAGTCGGCGAAGGCCCAGAACGCGTTCGGTGCGTGGGCGCGTACCGCGGAGCTCTCCGGACGCGGGGTGCCCTCGCGGGCGCAGCGGTGCATCTCCTCCTGCATCCGCTCGTCCATCTTCTCCAGCGGCACGTAGCTGAGGTACGGGTCGGCCATGGTGGTACTCCCTCTCTGGGTGGGCGGAGTTTCAGTCGGTCTGTGACTCGATGGCTGCGATCACGGCCTCGGTCGTGATGGGTAGGTCACGGACGCGAACGCCGAGGGCGCTCGCGACCGCGTTGCCGATGGCTGCTGCGGTAGGGCCCTGGGTCGCCTCGCCGGCGCCCACGGACGGCAGATCGGGCCGGTCGAGCAGGTGTACGTCGACCTCCGGCGCCTCGCTGAACCGCAGGATCGGATAGGTCTCCCAGTCCACGCTGGTCACCCGTCGCCGGTCGAAGCGCACCCGCTCCTTGAGCGTCCAGCTCGTGGCCTGGGTGGCGCCGCCCTGGATCTGGTTGCGGACGCCGTCCGGGTTGATCACCCGGCCGACGTCGACCGCGACGGTCAGCCTGCGGACGACGACCCGCTCCTCGGCCTCGACGTCCGCGACCACCGCGCAGTAGGCGCCCCGGTCCTTGTACCGGGCGAGGCCGATGCCGCGCCCACGTCCCTCGGGAACCGGCGTGCCCCATCGGGCGACCGTCGCAGCGGTCTCCAGGACCGCCCGCGCCCGGTCGTCCTGGAGATGGCGGAGCCGGAAGCTGAGCGGGTCCTCCTCGCACGCCGCGGCGAGCTCGTCCATGAAGGACTCGATGCTGAACACGTTCATGAAGGCCCCGAGCGCACGCAGCGCGGAGGAGCGGATCGGGGTCTCGATGAGACGGTGCCCGGTGATCCGGCGTGCGCCTACTGCGTAGATCGGAACGGCGTTGCGGGTGGTGCCACCACCGGCGGCCAGGGGCGGGTCGTCGGCGACCGGGCTGGGCAGCGGTCGCTCCAGGTAGGCGCCGGCCAGCAGGCCGGGAGTTCCCCGGTAGCCGGGCCGGGCCGTGTGCCCCTGGCCGTACACGTCGTAGGTCCACCCGGCGACCTGCCCCGTCTCGGCGAGCTCCGCCGCCACCTCGGCCACCATTGCGGATCCGAAGGGCGACCAGCCGAGCTCGTCCTGGCGGGTCCACTGGACCAGGACGGGCACGCCCGGCACCGCGCGCGCGAGCAGGACGGCGTCGAAGGCCGCGTCGTCGGCGCCGTTGTGGCCGTAGCAGCCGGCGTTCTCGGCGTGCTCCACGGTGACCTTCTCGGCGTCGAGCCCGAGTGCCTGAGCGATGGCGTCGCGGAGCTTGTGGATGCCCTGGCTGTGGCTCCACACGAAGAGCCTTCCGCCGCGGTCCCACCGGGCGACGCCGCAGCTCGTGCCGATGGACGCGTGCGCCAGGAAGGGCCGGCTGTACCGTGCCGCCACCCGACGGGTGGGTGCGGTGACGCCGATGTCCTCCGCCAGCACCGGGATGTCCTCATGCGGGCCGCGCAGCAGGAAGGCGCTCACGTCGGGCTCGTCCGGCAGCGTGTCCTGCTCGTCCCACTCGGTCGCGTCGCGGAGTTGCACTGCGGCGCGCGCGACCTGGAACTCGTCCGGGCCCACCACACCGAGGAAGGACCCGTCCCGGACCACCTGCAGCTCAGCGCGCCCGGAAAGCACGTCACCCACGGCGGTGAGCCGCGCCCCCGGGGACGGTGGCCGCACCACGCGGCCGAACAGCATGCCGGGCAGCCTGAGGTCGCTGATGTAGCGGGGCCGGCCGGCCACCTTGTCGGGCAGGTCCATCCGCGCCGCGCTGGTGCCGACCAGCCGCATGTCGAGCGTCCTCATCAGCGCGACACCGGCATCCACGTCGCGGTCGAGGTCCACCGAGCCAACCAGCTCCGCGTACGACGTTCGCCGCTCGTCCGTCAGGCAGCTGAACGTTCCGTCCTCGACGACCACATCCGCCGGGTCGACCCCCCAGCGCCGGGCCGCCTCGGCGACGAAGATCGCCCGCACGTGCGCCGCAACGAGCCGGACCGCCGGAGCGGCGTCGAAGATCGAGGTGCTTCCCGCCGTGAGTCCCTCGTCCGGGCCGAGGCCGGTGTGCGCGGGAAGCGGGTCGATGCAGCTGAGCGGTACGGCGAGTTCCTCGGCGGCCACCTGCGCGAGGGCGGTCAGGATCCCCTGGCCGAGCTCGACCTTTCCGACCCTCAGCCCGATGCGGCCGTCCGCGGTGACGCCGATCCACCGCGACAGTCGCGGGTTGGCGGCGAGGTCCCGGGGCAGCCCGGTCGTGGTCTGGTCGGTCAGCGTCATGACCCGGCTTCACCCGCCTTCACCACTGCGTCGACGATCCGGCGCTGGACCCCGCAGCGGCAGAGGTTCCGGTCCAGGGCCTGCGCCACCTCCTCAGCCGACGGGTGCGGGTTGTCCGCCAGCAGCGCTGCCGCGCTCACCGCGATGCCCGAGATGCAGAAGCCGCACTGTGCGGCCTGCTCGTCGAGCAGCGCCTGCTGCACGGGGTGCAGCTGCCCGTCCGACCCGAGCCCCTCGACGGTGACGACCGATCGGCCGTCCATGGACCACAGGGGCGTGTCGCAGGACGGTACGACGTTGCCGTCGACGCGGACGAAGCAGGCGCCGCACAGTCCCAAGCCGCAGCCGAACCGGCTGCCCTTGAGGTCCAGGTGGTTGCGCAGCAGCGACAGCAGCGTCGTGTCCGGGTCGGCCTCGACCGTGACCGGCTCGCCGTTGACGGTGAAGCGGAACGTGCTGGTCATCGCCGCTCTCCGTCGAACACCTCGGGATGCCGCTGCAGCTCGATCCGGGTACGTCGGATGTGCCCACCCAGGTAGCGCTCCGCGTCCACGGTGTCGCGGCGCTCGATCGCGTCCAGCAGGAGCCGGTGCTCGGCGTTGACCACCCACATCCGGCCCGGTCCGCCGAGCGCCATGAACGCCCGGCGGTAGTGCTGGGTGGAGTTCCACAGCCTGGTCACCATGCCGGTCAGCTGCTCGATGCCGCAACCGGTGTAGCTGAGCAGGTGGAACTCGCGGTCCAGCGCGAGGAACGACCGCACGTCGGTGTCGGCCTCGATCCGGCTCTGGATCTCCTCGAGCCGCTCCAGCTCCGCGGCTCCCAGGTGGGGGATGCTCTCGCTCAGCGCCAGCGGCTCCAGCCGCTCGCGCATCTGGTAGATCACGTCCACCTCGTGCATGGAGAGCTTGGGCACGCGCGCGCCCTTGTGCGGCTCGTGCTCGGTGAGCCCCTCGGCCTCCAGGATCCGGAGGGCCTCGCGGACCGGTAGCCGGCTCGCACCGAGGCGCTCGGCCACCTCCTCCTGACGAATCCGTTCTCCTGGGGCGATGTCTCCGTTCAAGATCGCCGTGCGGAGGAAGTCGGCGACCCGGGCGCTCGCTGCCCCGGTGGCGGGCTCAGCGGGAGAGGCCGGCAGGATGATGCCCTCGGTCATGCCGTCGCCTCCTGCTCGGCACGTTCCCGGTCGAACGCCTTGCCGTTCGGGTAGCAGACCAGCTCGAACTGCATCCCCCACGGCGACAGGAAGTAGACCCAGCGATTGCCCTCCGCCGGACCCTTGCTCGCCGTCGGTCCGCCCAGCACCCTGACCCCGTGCCGCTCCAGGTGCGCGATGGCTTCGTCGAGGTCGTCGACGTACAAGGCGACGTGGTGGCCGCCGATGTCGCTGTTGCGGGGGATCGCGTGCCGCTGGTCCGGCGAGGTGTAGGAGAAGACCTCGAACACCGCCTGCTCTCCGCAGCGGAAGAACCGGTTCTCCACCACCTCGGCCCGCGGGTGCACGTTCAGGTGCTCGGTCATCCAGTCGTCGTCAGCGCTCCGGAAGGGGCCGAGCGAGTAGAGGTACTCACAGCCGAGTACGTCGACGAGGAAGCGCGTCGCCTCCTCGAGGTCCGGCACGGTGAAGCCGACGTGGTCCAGTCGACGCAGCCCGGGCAACCCCACTTTGGATCCCTTCCTTCCACACCTGCGGTGTCTCCGATACTGAATCACGTGCAAGCCATATGTCTAGCGTCCAGCAGGATCTGGATTTGGATCCAAAGCTGTGCCAGTCTGTCGCCAGACACCGGAGGAGGCGTAGATGACCGACCACAGGAGGCTGGAGCCCGCGGCGCCGTGGGTCGAGCTCGTGGTGACCACGGAGGACTGGGACGCCGCCGAGCCCGCGTTGCTCACCACGATGCTCAGCCAGCTGGTGCTGATCCGGACGTTCGAGGAGACGGTGCTCGAGCTTGCGGGAGCAGGTCTGATCCATGGGCCGGCGCACTCGAGCATCGGTCAGGAGGCCGGAGCGGTCGGCTCCGCGCTGCCCCTCACCAGCCAGGACGCGGTGAACGGCTCCCATCGTGGTCACCACCAGTTCCTCGCGAAGGCGCTGCACCACGTCGCGCCCAAGGGGCTCGACCCCGCCAAGGAGCTGACCGACGAGATCCGTGCGGTGCTGCTACGCACGCTGGCCGAGATCTGCGGGCTGGACCGCGGCTTCAGCCACGGCCGCGGCGGCTCCATGCACCTGCAGTGGAAGGAAGCCGGCGCGATGGGCACGAACGCCATCGTGGGCGGCGGCGTGCCGCAGGCGGCCGGGTTCGCCTGGGCTCACCGGCAGGCCGGCACGGACGCGGTCTCGGTCACCTACTTCGGTGACGGAGCCGTCAACATCGGCTCGACGCTGGAGACCTTCAACCTGGCGGCCGCCTGGAAGCTGCCGGTCTGCTTCTTCATCGAGAACAACCAGTACGCCGTCTCCACCAGCGTATTGGAGGCCACCGGTGAGCCCCGGCTCTCCGCTCGTGGGCCGGGGTTCAACATCGCCAGCTGGAAGGTCGACGGGATGGACCCGCTGGCCGTCTACCTGGCGATGCAGGAGGCGGTCGCGCACATGCGGGCCGGTAAGGGGCCCACGATCATCGAGGCCGACACCTACCGGTACTTCCACCAGAACGGCGGCTTTCCGGGCAGCGCCTTCGGCTACCGCAGCAAGGCGGAGGAAAAGCGCTGGCGCGACCGCGACCCGATCAAGCAGCTGTCCGCTCAGCTCCTCCGGCGCGGCATCATGACGCAAGCCGAGATCGACGACGTCGTGGCCCGTGCCAGGAAGGCCATGGCCGACACCACCGATGTCCTGCTCGAGCCCGTGCCCGGGGGAAAGCCGGGCCAGCGCCGGATCAAGGACAGCGAGTGGCCCGACCCCGCGTTCGTCGACGTCGGCGTGCGGGGCGACCTGAGCGAGTTCGACAATGCCCCGCTGGCCGACGTGGATTCGTTCACCGGGGCGCTCGGCGAACAGAAGTTCATCGACGCCGTTGCCGGCGTCATGGCCCGCCGGATGGAGACCGACGCGTCCGTCGTGGTGATGGGCGAGGACGTGCACCGGCTCAACGGCGGTACCAACGGAGCCACGCGGGGGCTCAAGGAGCGGTTCCCCGACCGGGTGCTCGGTACCCCGATCAGCGAGAACGCGTTCGCGGGACTTGGCGGCGGCATCGCCCTGGACGGCCGCTACAAGCCGGTGGTGGAGTTCATGTACGCCGACTTCATGTGGGTGGCGGCCGACCAGCTGTTCAACCAGATCGGCAAGGCCCGGCACATGTTCGGCGGCGCCGGCGACGTGCCGTTCGTGCTCCGCAGCAAGGTCGCCATGGGCACCGGCTACGGCTCCCAGCACTCGATGGACCCGGCCGGCATCTTCGTCACCGCGCCCGGCTGGCGGATCGTGGCGCCCACGACGCCGTTCGACTACGTGGGCCTGATGAACAGTGCCCTGCGGTGCAAGGACCCGGTCGTCGTCCTCGAGCACGTCGACCTCTACGGCTCCACCGGCCTCGGCCCGGTCGACGACCTGGACTACTGCCTGCCGGTCGGCAAGGCAGCCGTGCGGCGCAGTGGCTCCGACGTCACGGTCATCTCCTACCTCGCGATGGTGCGCTACGTGCTCGAAGCGGTCGAGCAGGTCGACATCGACACCGAGGTGGTGGACCTTCGCTGGCTCGACCGGGCGAGCCTCGACTGGGACACCCTGGGCGAGAGCATCAAGAAGACCAACAACGTGCTGATCGCCGAACAGGGAGCGGTCGGTACGTCGTACGGCGGCTGGCTCGCCGACGAGATCCACCGGCGGTTCTTCGACTGGCTCGACCAGCCGGTGCAACGGGTCACGGGCGGGGAGGCCTCACCGAGCATCAGCAAGGTGCTGGAACGGGCCGCGATCGCCCGGACCGAGGAGGTCGTGGCGAAGCTGACCGAGATGGCGAGGTACTGAACATGGCCAGACTGCTGCGCATGCCCGAAATCGCGGCGAACGCCACCGAGGCGATCCTGCAGGACTGGACCGTGGAGGAGCGGACCGCGTTCTCGGCACGGGATTCGATCGCCACCGTGGAGACCGAGAAGGCGCTGGTCGACATCGAGGCCGATGCCGACGGGACGGTCCTCAAGCGGCTGGTCGCGCCGGGGTCGAAGGTCGACGTCGGGGCCCCCATCGCCGTGCTGGGCGACCCGGGCGAGCAGGTCGGCGACCTCGAGGCGCTCCTGACAAAGCTCGGGGTCGGCGCCGCGGACGCAGCCGGGCCGGTTGCTGAGCCGGCGGCTCGTCTCGATCCCGAGGGCGGCACGGCGAACACCGGTGCCGGCGCCCTGCCCGAACCCGCGCTGGCCGAACAGGTGACGACGCCCAACGGCGAGCACCGGGCCCGGATCTTCGCCAGCCCGCTCGCCCGGCGGCTCGCCCGGGAGGCGGGCCTGGCCACCGAGACGATCCGCGGGACCGGCCCCGGGGGCCGCATCCTCCGACGGGACGTGGAAGCCGCCCTTGCCGAACGGATGAGTGCCCGCTCCGACGAACCGCTCCGAGCACCGGCGGAGCAGCCCTCGACACAGCCTGCGGTGGCGGCTGCTGGCGGCTTCACGGAGATCCCGCACTCGAGGATGCGGCGCGCCATCGCGACTCGGCTCTCCGAGAGCAAGCAGAGCACCCCGCACTTCTACCTCCGCGCGACCATCGACGTACGTCGGCTGGTGAAGCTCCGCGCCGAGCTCAACGACGGCGCCGACGTGAAGGTGTCGCTCAACGACCTCGTGGTCACGGCGGTCGGCCGGGCCCACGCCCTGGTGCCGGAGATGAACGTGACCTGGTCGCCGGACGCGGTCCGTCAGTATGCCGCCGTGGACGTCTCGGTCGCGGTCGCCACCGAGCGCGGGCTGCTGACCCCGGTCGTGCGAGGCGTGGAAGCCATGACGGTGACGGAGGTGTCCCGCGCGACCCGCGAGCTCGCCGAGCGGGCCCGGGACGGCCGGCTCCGCCAGGAGGAGCTGGAGGGCGGAACGATCAGCGTGACGAACCTCGGGATGTTCGGTACGGAGGAGTTCGCGGCGATCATCAACCCGCCGCAGGCGGCAATTCTCGCGGTCGGCGCGGTCCGCGAGGAGCCGGTCGCACGCCAGGGAAAGCTGCGGGTGCGACCGGTCATGCGCGTGACGCTCTCCGTCGACCACCGGCCGGTGGACGGCGTCGTGGCGGCGAGGTGGATGGAGGCGTTCGTGGGCCTGCTCGAAAGGCCCCTGCGGATCCTGGCCTAAGCCGGCTACGTCGGCCCCATCACGGTGGACGGGTCGACGCCGAGCGCGGACAGGACGGCCCGAGCCGCATTGCGCCCGGGCCGTCCGGAGACCGAGCCGCCGGGATGAGTCGTGGCGCCGGTGAGGAAGAGGCCGGGCACCGACGTGGTGTACGTCGGCCAGCCCGGGATGACGCCTCCGTCGGGGGTGACGAACTCGCCGCCGTGACAGGACCCGCCGACGTTGTGGCGATTGTGCCGTGCCACGTCGACGGGCGACTCCGCGCGGAGCGCCAGGATGTCGTCCGGCGCGAGCCCGTCGACTCGACGGCGCACCAGCTCCACGAGCGCGTCGGCGTACTCCTCCTTGGCGTCGGCCCAGTTCCGTCCATCCGCGAGCGCGTGCGGCGCGATGGTGAGGATCTTGAAGGTCGCCTGGCCGTCGGGCGCCCGGCTCGGGTCGACGGCGCTCTGCCCGACGACGAGAAGCCAAGGGTCCCGGGCGTCGGCTTCACCGCGGTGGTGCGCATCGATCTGGGCCACCATTCCGTCGGTGGTGCCCAGCCCTGCCGCCGGCGAGCGAAGCGGCCCGCCCGCCGACGGGTACTCGAGGTCCCGCCGCAGCGCTGCGTGCACCGCGAACACGCTGAGTCCGGGCCGCCACCGGTCACGCGCGTCCGCGAGGTCCCCCGGCGTTCCGGCGCCCTCGAGCATGTCCGCGAGGTTGGCCAGGTGGGCGCTGGAGACGATGGCCCGGCGCGCCTCGACACGCCGACCGTCGGTGGTTCGTACCGCTCGGGCCCGCCCACGCGCCACCTCGATGCGGTCGACCCCGGCCGAGGTCACCACCGTTCCACCGTGATCTCGAATGAGGGCCGTCAGGGCGTCGGGAAGAGCCTGGGAACCCCCGAGCGGTGTCGCCCAACCGAAGCTCAGCCGGCCCGCCGTCAAGGACGAGGGGAGCACGCCTGTGCCGGGCCGCCGCGGGTCCTGGATCGTCGCCATCGAGAGCCAGAGCACGAACGAGCGGACCGCGGGATGCGCGAACCGCCGGTGTACCACGTCCCAGGCGCTCTGCCGCCGCAGGTCCCGATAGCGGGATGCCGCCGCGCCGGCTCCCAGCGCCAGCCCGGAGCTCCAGCGGCCGTGCACCGCGGCAAGGCCGGCGCCCCACTCGGTCACCATCGCGGTGAACTCGCGGGCGTCCTGCCACGAGAACCGCGCGATCTCCGCCGCGGTCCCGTCCAGATCGCGGTGCATCACCAGACTCGTGCCGTCGGGCTGGGGCAGCACCACCGCCGGATCGGTGTGGAGGTACTTCAGCCCGTACTTCGTGAGCAGCCCGAGCTCGTCGTCCCGGATCATCGGATTGGACTGGATCAGCACGTGCGCGCTCGAGCAGGAGTCGTGCGCGAACCCGGGCAGGGTCAGCTCCTCGGTGCGCGTGTTCCCGCCGAGCTGGTCGGCTGCTTCGAGGACGGCGACGTCGAGGCCGGCGCGCGCGAGGTAGGCCGCGCACGCGAGCCCGTTGTGCCCTGCGCCGATGACGACGACGTCGGCGACCTCCGGCGCCGAGCCCCCCGCTCCGTTGTGGCCCATCACCATGCCGACCTCCTGCCTCAGCGCCTTGAAGTTGTGTTGTCACGATGCCGGACTGTGCAAGCGTTTGCAACGAAATGGGTCCGTGAAGATGCTTGACAGCGTGTGGTGGGCTTCACAAGACTGCATCGAGACCGCAATCGATTGCGGACACCTAGGAGGAAGAATGGTGAATCCCGCGACCAGCCGTCGGGTGAGGGCGGTAGCGCTCAGCACTCTCCTTGCGCTCGGACTAGCCGCCTGTGGTGGCGGTGAAGGTAAGGGCAGCGACAACACCGACGAACCGATCAAGATCGGTACGTCGCTCCCGCTGACCGGTGAGTTCTCCCAGCCGGGCAAGGCCGCCAAGGAGGGCTACGAGGTCTGGCAGAAGATGATCAACGAGAACGGCGGTCTGCGCGGCCGTAAGGTGGAGTTGGTCATCAAGGACGACGCGTCCAACCAGAACACCATCGTCGCGGACTACAACGCGCTGATCAGCCAGGACAAGGTCGACCTCCTGCTGGGGACGTTCTCCTCGCTACTGAACCTCCCCGCGTCGGCCGTCGCCGAGCGCAACCAGATGCTCTACGTCGAGCCGGCCGGTGCCTCTCCGAAGATCTTCAGCCGCGGTTTCAAGTACGTCTTCTTCAGTCAGCAGGCGACCGCCGACAAGCAGGGCGAGGTGTTCGCCAACTGGATCGCCGGCCTACCCGCGGACCAGCGCCCGAAGACGGCGGCCTACCCGACCATCGACGATCCGTTCGCCGTGCCTACGGTCGAGGGCATCAAGGCGATCCTCGAGAAGGCCGGGATCCAGACCGTGTACGAGCAGACGTACGCGATCGACACCAAGAACTTCGACACCATCGTGAACGCGATGAAGGCGAAGGCACCGGACCTGGTGGTGCACGGCGCGGTCTTCGAGGACGGGGTCGGCATGACCCGCGCGATGCTCAAGGCCAACTTCAAGCCCCACTGGCTGTACCAGACGAGCACCCCCTCGAACGGTGACCAGTACTCCAGCGCTGTGGGTGTCGAGAACACCGAGGGCGTCATGTACGCGGTGAGCCATGCTCCCCAGGCGAACACCCCCGGTAACAAGGAGTTCGTGGCGAAGTACCAGGAGATGTTCGGTGGTCTCCCGCCGGAGGACGCGGCCGACGCCTTCGCCGCGGGCCAGGTACTCAAGGCAGCCGTCGAGGCGGTCGGCAACGTCAAGGACCAGGCCGCCATGGCGGACTGGCTTCGTAAGAACAGCGTCGAGACGATCCTCGGCAAGCTCGAGTGGAACGACGACGGCAGCCCGATCGGTCAGTTCCTGATCGGTCAGTGGCAGAAGGGCAAGGTCGAGTTCGTCCTTCCCAAGGAGAGCGCGACCACCGACAACATCATCATGGGCTGGAAGCCGGGAGGCGCTGGCTGATGATCCAGTTCATCCAGAACCTGATCCTGGGCCTGCTCCTGGGCGGGGTCTACGCCCTCGTGGCAGGAGGCCTGACCCTGATCTTCGGGGTAATGCGAGTGATCAACATCGCCCACGGTGCCTTCCTGATCCTCGCAGCCTACCTGACCTACACGCTGTGGAGCGCGCTCGGTATCGACCCGCTGCTTGCCAGCCTCGTCACCGCGCCGGTTGTCGGCGCCATCGGGTGGGTCGCCTACAAGCTCATGGTGGCGCCCATCCGGACGGCGCCGATGGCGTCGACGGTGCTCCTCACCTTCGGCCTGGCCCTGGTCATCGAAGCGGCGATGGGCACCATCTGGGGGAACAACTCCACCGCGATTCGTCCCGGCTACGCGGACGAGTCGTTCACGGTGGCAGGTCTGTTCCTGCCCAAGGCCCAGGTGTACGGCGGACTCGTGGCGGTGCTGGTTCTGGTGACGTTGGGTCTCGTGCTGACGAAGACCTGGCTCGGACGGGCGATCCGCGCCGCGGCCATCAACCCGGCCGGCGCCGAGCTGGTCGGGATCAAGGTGGCCGCGGTGGCGGCCCTCGTCTTCGCCCTCGGGATAGCCGCGGCGGGAGCGGGTGGAGCGATCGTCGGAGTGCTCTACCCGTTCGTCGCCGGCGCTCACTACCAGTGGATCGCGCGGCTGCTGGCGATCGTCGTGCTCGGTGGCATGGGAAGTCTGAACGGAGCGATCTTGGCAGCGGTGATGTTCGGTGTGGCGGAGACACTGACCGCGGCGTACGTCTCGCCCTCGTGGGCGACGGCGGTGCCCTACGCGATCGTCTTCGCCGTCCTGCTGATCCGTCCGCAGGGACTGCTCGGAACCCGGATGCGTGAGGATGCGGTGCCGGCGTGAACAAGTCTCTCAGCCTTCTGACCCAGCCGCTCTGGATCGGGCGCCTGCTGGTGGCGGTCGCCACCGTCCTGCTGCTGGCGTTCCCGCTGCTCACCGATGACGCCTTCCACCAGAACATGGTGATCCTGTCCCTGGTGTTCGCGATCGGTGCGAGCGGACTGAACATCATCACGGGCTTCGCCGGCTACGTGTCTCTCGGGCAAGGGGCCTTCATCGGCCTGGGCGGCTACACCATCGGCGTGCTCGCAGCCCGGTTCGAGTCGGTCTCCCCCTGGGTGTGGGTGCCGGCGGCGGGCCTCGTCGCCGCCGCCGTCGCCGTCGTGCTCGGTCTGGTCTCGCTGCGCTCGCGCGGACCATCGTTCGTCATCATCACGGTCGCGTTCCTGTTCCTGGTCCAGGTCATCGCGATCAACTGGGTGAGCCTGACCAACGGGACGGCCGGCCTGACCCTGCCGCTCCCGTCCTGGGACCGGGACATCATCAACTGGCCGTTCTACTACGCCCTCATCGCCATCCTGGCGCTGCAGCTGCTGATGACGTGGTGGATCCGCCGGACCAAGCTCGGCATGGGGCTCATCGCGATCCGGGAGGACGAGACCAAGGCGGCGACGATCGGGATCAACCTGCCGGTCGAGAAGATGATCGCCTTCGTGGCGAGCACCGTCTTCGTCGGCATGGCCGGCGCCGTCTACGGCTACTACCTGACCTTCATCGACCCGCGCGGAATGTTCGGCATCCTGATCAGCGTGCAGCTCGTCCTGTCGCTGCTGGTCGGCGGCAAGGCGACGCTGTGGGGGCCGGTGCTCGGCGCGTTCCTGATCGAGCCCCTGAACGAGATCGCCAACAACGACTTCGGTGGCGGCAACGCGCGGCTGTACCTCTTCGGCGGTCTGCTCGTGCTCGTCGTGATCTTCCTGCCCAAGGGCATCCTGCCGGCCATCGAGTCGCTGCTCCAGCGTCGTCGTACCGCCGGCAAGGCCGGTCTGGTGGGCGCGCGGATCGGCACTGGCGGAAGTTTCGCCTCGCTCACCGACCGGGTGCACGTTGTGGACCGGACCACGGCGGAGCCTCGTCCGCTCCTCGAGGTACGGGGGCTCCGGAAGCACTTCGGCGGTCTCCAGGCCGTGGACGGCTGCTCGTTCGTGGTGCCGGAGGGCACGATCACGGGCCTGATCGGGCCCAACGGGTCCGGCAAGACGACCGTCTTCAACCTGATCGACAACACGATCACGGCTGATGCCGGCGAGATCGTCTTCGACGGCGAGCACATCGAGAAGCTGCCATCCTGGCAGCGCGCGCACCGAGGGCTGGGGCGCACGTTCCAGATCACCCGGCTGTTCGGCGAGATGACGGTGCTCGAGAATGTGGTGGCCGCGCAGCGATCCTTCTCCTTCTCGCAGCTGGGCCGCATCGCGGTGAGCGGCAAGGAGGCCAAGGCGGCCGAGGAGCTGCTGGAGTTCGTCGGGATGCGCGCGTTCCGTGACCAGAAGGCGCACGCCCTCTCCTATGGGCAGCAGAAGCTCGTCGAGCTCGCTCAGGTGCTCATGCTCGACCCGAAGCTCATCCTGCTCGACGAGCCTGCCGGGGGCATCAACCCGGTGCTGATCGAGCGGATGGGCGAGATGATCCGCGAGCTGAACTCTTACGGGAAGACCTTCCTGATCGTGGAGCACAACATGCCGTTCGTCCTCGACCTGTGCGACCCAATCCATGTGCTGAGCCGTGGTGCGACCATGGCGAGTGGGACGCCCGCCCAGATCCAGACCGACCCAGCCGTGATCGACGCCTACCTCGGCGACGACTTCAAGCTGGCGCAGGAGGTGGCGAACTGATGCTTCAGCTGAAGGGTGTGGTCGCCGGCTACGGCGGCGGCGACGTGCTGCAAGGTGTCGACATCGAGGTGCAGAAGGGCGCCATCGCCTGCATCGTCGGGCCGAACGGTGCCGGGAAGTCCACCGTGCTTCGGACCGTCAGCGGACTGCTGACACCCCGCCTAGGGGAGATCACCCTCAAGGGAGAGCGGATCGGGCACTGCTCGCCGTCGGAGATCCTCCAGCGGGGGATCTCCCAGGTGCCGCAGGCGAATGCCCTCTTCCCCAACCTCACCGTGAAGGAGAACGTCCTTCTCGGCGCGTACATCATCCGGCGGGACCGCTCCCGTGTCCGCAAGCGGTACGACCAGG